>NZ_RBXD01000001.1:332500-1628220 GCF_003634825.1 Flavobacterium sp. 123 | reverse complement strand
GTACTGGATTTAATGAGCATAAATCATTTGGATCAGTAGCGTCAATAACTTCTTGACCATTTTTAACTCCATCACCATCGCAATCTGAATTATTCCAAACCGCTAATGTTGACACTGTACTGTTAGAAAATATGAAAGCACACATATCAGTAGGATCTGTTCCATCGATTACTTCTTGTGCATTAGTCACTCCATCTCCATCACAATCAGCATCATTCCAAGCCGTAAGAGTCTCAACTGTTTGAGAAGCAAATTTAAGAGAACATGCATCGCTTGGGTCAGTAGCATCAATTAACTCCTGTCCATTTGTAACACCATCTCCATCGCAATCATTAATTGGAAAATCTAAACAAGCTCCAACAGTAATCGCTGCAATAGTTTGACTCGTATTAGTAGGGTTTAATTTTTCAGCTATTTTATACTTAAGTTCATATATTCCTGAAGGTGTTCCTGGAGCAATAGTAATTGTTCCATTTGCATTTAAGGTTAATCCCGAAGGTGTAATTACAGCAGAAAGGTTAATCTCTAAAGGTGATACTATAACACTATTTAAGTAATCATTATTCAATACAGATAATGTTGTCTCTCCTTTCACTCCATTTAAAGGACCGAAGGCATCACTTTGAGCGATAATAGTTGTTGTAGAAACAACTATATTCGTTACAACTTGACTACAGTTAGACGGATTTGCAACTTCACATATTTTATAAGTCAAATTATAAACACCTGAAGCTGTTCCTGGAAGCACCGTGACTGTTCCATTAGCATTCAAGACAAATCCTGACGGTATTGTAACCCCTGAAAGTATAATTTCAGAAGGAACAACTTGGGCTCCGTTTAACAAATCATTATTCAATACCGAAGGAGTTATTCCTCCAGTGTATCCATTTATTGGAGTAAAATTATCTGTTACAGCGGTTAATGCACATGTAAGATTCACATAAACTGCTGTTCTTGCAATACTTTCGCATCCTGAAACAGTTTGTGTTCCATAATAAGTAGTTCCAGATACTAAATTAGTATTAGGATCTAATGCAGAACCGCCTATCGAATTTAAATACCATTTAACTCCTAATCCCATAGTTGTTTTTAAATTACTCACTTTAGGACTACCCGCATAACAAATATTTTGTGTAGCATTTGCAGTTGGAGCAGCTGGAGCGTTAATATTTATCACTATGGTGTCAGAAGCTGAATTTTCCCCACATCCTAATGACGACCCTGTAACAGTCATTCTTAGTGTTACACTTCCATTTGCAATATCCGCAATACTTGGTGTATATATTGCATTTGCGATTGTTGCATTAGCAAAAGTTCCTGTTCCTGAAACAATAGACCAGATGACAGTACCATTTTGTGCATTTGCAGAAGCTGTAAATGGAGAACCTCCACATATAATTGTAGTAGCAGGCCCTGCATCAGCAACTGGAATAGGATTCACAGCAATTATTGCTGAAGTGGAATATGCAACTGAGCAAACACTATTTCTTACTGCAACTCTATAATATTTAGTTGTAGTTAAATTTGTTGCTGAATAAGTAGTCGAAGTAGCTCCAACAATATCATTAAACGTAACATTATCAGTAGAAGATTGCCATTGAATAGCTCCCAAATTCCCTGCCAATGACAATGTTGTGCTGTTTGTTCCTGAACATACTGAAGTCCCTCCAGAAATAACACCAGCTACCGAAGAAGGGCTAACCGTAATAGTAGCTACTGAAGATTCCGAAGAAGAGCAAACTCCGCTAGTCAATACTGCTCTATAATAAGTTGTAGTAGTCAAATTTGACACTGTATAAGTAGCCGCATTTGCCGATGGAATATCTTCAAACGTACTGTTATTAGTTGAAGATTGCCATTGAATACTTCCTGTATATTCTGATAATTTCAAAGTTGTACTATTAGTTCCAGTACATACCGTTGAAGTTCCTGCAACAATTCCCCCAGCAGAAACTGGATAAATCGTTAATACTACACTATCAGAAGCTGTAGGAATGTTACAATTCCCAGGAGGAGTAACTGTCATCGTCAACACAACCGTTCCTGTAGCTTTGTCAGCAGCACTTGGTGTATAAATAGCATTGGCGCTTGCAGGACTATCAAAAGTACCTGAGCCACTTGATGTCCATAAAATAACACCTCCACTTGCTGTACCATCAGTTTGATAGGTCAAGCCTGCACAAATACTAGCTGTACTAGGTCCTGCATTCGATATTGGAGTTGGTATCTGTTCTGATTCGCTGATTGTAAAAGTTTTAACTAAAATACAATCATTAGTATCTGTTATAGTACATGTATAAGTTCCTGCAACTAGGTTATTTGCTGAAGCAAAGTTTCCACCAGATGGAGACCAAGAATACGTGTATGGCGAAACTCCTCCTGAAACAGTAACCGAAGCCGAACCTGTTGCTTGTCCGAAACAGATCACATTAGTTTGAGACACCGTAGCGCTTAAAACAGATGGCTGATTAATTGTAAAATTTTTAACTAAACTACATCCGTTAGCATCTGTGATAGTACAAGAATAACTTCCTGCAGCTAAATTACTTGCCGTTGGGGTTGTTTCTCCATTGGACCATAAATAAGAATATGATGGATTTCCTCCTGTTACAGAAACTGTAGCAGAACCGGTATTATCTGCATTACATTTTACATCTACTTTTGATGTAGTTGCACTTAATATTGGAGCTTGAGAAATTGTAATGTTTCGAGTCACTGTACATCCATTACTATCAGTTACAACACAGGAATAATTTCCAGCTACTAAATTTGAAGCTGTTGCTGTAATTCCTCCAGATGGATACCAAGAATATGTATATGGAGAAACTCCTCCTGTTACAGTAACAGTTGCTGATCCCGAAGCTAGGCCGTTACAACCAACATTCAATTGTGAAACTGAAGTAGATAACGCTGCTGGTTCTAATATATTGATTGTTTTTTGAACACTAGCTCCATTAGCATCTGTAACAGTACAACTATAAGTTCCTGAAGACAAACCGCTTAAAGTAGCACCTAAACCTACAGAAGGTGACCAAACATAAGTATATGGTAATACTCCTCCAGAAGCCGAAACTCCAGCAGTACCATTTGCCCCACCATTACAACTTACATCTGTTTTAGCAGTATTTACAACTAAAGCTGTAGGTTGATAAAGTACAATTGATTTATTTATAGAACACCCTTTTGCATCCGTAATTGTACAAGTATATGTACCGGCTTCTAAACCTGTCGCAACAGGAGTTGACGCGCCATTAGACCATGAGTAAGTATATTCAGGCGTTCCTCCTGAAACAGATACCGAAGCTGAACCAGTCGAAGCTCCATTAACTGTAGGATCAACTTTAGCTATTGTTGCAGAAAGAGCTGCATTCGGTTGAGTTATAGTAACCGTTTTAGTTATAAAAGCACCATTAGAATCCGTAATGTAACAAGTATAAGTACCAGCACTCAATCCTGATGCCACTGGTGTATTGCCTCCTGAAGGAGACCATAAATAAGTATAATTTGAAGATCCACCAGATACATTAGATACTATTGCTGATCCGTCATTTCCTCCGTAGCAACTCACATTAGTATTTGCCACCGAGGCTATCATTGAAGTAGCTTGAGTGATTGCAAAATTTTTAGTCACTGAACAACCCTTAGCATCTGTTATAACACAAGTATAATCCCCAGCAATTAAGTTTGAAACTGTTGCAGCTGTACCGCCTTGTGACCAAGCATAGCTATATGGAGCTGTACCGCCTAAAACAGTAACAGTAGCTGATCCCGTTGAAGCTCCATAAACAGCAATATTTGTTTGGTTAGTGGTCGCACTTAATGCGGATGTAGGTTGCGTAATTGTAAAGTTTTTAGTGACGATACAACCATTCGCATCTGTAATAGTACAAATATAAGATCCTGCACTTAAAGTAGCGGCACTTGAATTTCCTCCTGATGGTGACCATAAATAAGTATAAGGCCCAACTCCTCCAGACGCGGTAACACTGGCTGTAATAGTTCCTCCATAACAAGAAATTGCAGAAGAAACTGCAGTAGCGCTTAAAGTAGATGATGGTTGTGTAATTGTAAAGTTTTTAGTCACAGTTGCTCCATTAGCATCCGTAATTGTACATACATAAGTCCCAGCAACTAAATTAGAAGCGGATGCTCCTGTTGACACATTTGGAGACCATGAATACACGTATGGCGCAACTCCCCCTGTCACTACAACTGTAGCTGTTCCGGTAGCAGAACCAAAACATAATATATTTGTTGCAATTGTTGAACCAGAGTTAACTGCAAAAATAGCAGGTTGTGTTATTGTAAAGTCTTTAGTTAAAACACACCCATTTGCATCTGTTATAGTACATACATAATTACCAGCAGCTAAATTAGAAGCAGTTGCAGATATACTAGCTGAATTATCCCAAGAATAAGTGTATGGTGCAGTACCTCCAGAAACATTAACTGTAGCTGAACCTGTGTTTTGCCCGTTGATTCCAACATTAGTTTGCAAAGTACTTGCTACCAATACTGATGGCTGAGTTATGTTGAAAGATTTGGTTATTGAAATCCCAGCACCATTATTTTCAGTAATCGTACAAGTATAAGTATTAGGGGCTAATCCTGTAATAGAGGATGTTGTAGCATTATTAGACCATAAATAAGTATATGGTAATCTACCACCTGTAGCTGTAACTGTGGCTGTACCATTTAAAGTGCCATTACAAGTAATATTAGTAGAAGTAGTAGTAGCAGAGAAAGCACTTGGTTCTGTTATGCTAAATTCCTGTAAAATGGAACAACCTTTTGCATCTACTATAGTACAAGTATAATTCCCTGCGGACAAATCAGTAGCTGTATCTGTTGTTCCTCCAGAAGGTGACCAAGAATATGTATATGGCGCTGTTCCTCCAGTAACTACGACTTTTGCACTTCCATCAGTACCATTATTTGTAGTTATATTAGTTTGAGATGATGTAACCGCTAAAGCAGTTGGCTGTGTTATTGTAAATAATTTAGTTACTGAACATCCATTCACATCTGTAACGACACAACTGTAATCTCCAGCTAGTAAATTTGGAAGTTCATTTCCTGTTTGGCTTAATCTAGTAGTTCCTTTATACCAAACATACGTATAAGGTGTTGTACCACCTGAAGCAACAACTGAAGCAAAACCATCCGCTCCATCATTACAACTTACATTACTAGACGTAACTACTGCAGTGGTAGTAAAAATAGATAAAACAACCGTATCTGTTGGTACATCAAGAGCACATCCATTAAGACCAGTAACAGTCATAGTAAGTGTAACTGTGCCTGAAGTTTCCGTTACGCCTGGTGTATATATAGGTGTAGCAATAGTATCATTATTAAAGGTTCCTGAACCTGATGTTGTCCATTTTATAGCACCATTTGTAGCAGTTCCTTGTGTTTGATAAGTAGTTCCTCCACATATTATCGCTGTAGCAGGTCCTGCATTTACAGTTGGATTTGGCGAAATTGTTAATTCGATTGAATCCGTTTTAATATTTCCTACACAACTTCCTGAATTACCAACAACTTTAATTGTTAATGTAACATTTTCGGCTAATTTATCTGCTTCACTTGGTGTATAAATAGGATTTGCTATAGTACTATCGCTAAATGTACCTGTACCTGAAGTAGACCAAGTGATAGCTCCATTAGTAGCTGCTCCTTGCGTTTGATACGTACTGTTTGAACACATACTTGCTGTTGTAGGTCCTGCATCTGCAGTAGGTGCAGGTGAAACTGTTAATACCATTGTATCAACAATTGGTGCTAATGTTTCACATTCATTTGTACCAGTAACAGTCATTGTTAAGGTAACAACAGTATCCGTTGAAGCAGGTGTATAAACTGCATTTAAAGCGGTATCATCATCGAATGACCCTTCTCCTGAAGTAGTCCATTTAATCGTACCACCGCTAGCGGTTCCAACTGTTGTAAAAGTAGCATCTGAACATATTCCGTCGTTAGTTCCTGCATTTGCAGTAGGAACAGGAGAGAATAATAATCTAATTTCAGCAACTGCGTTACATGATGCATTTCCAGTTACAGTCATTGTTAATACTACAGAACCAGCTGCTATATCGTCAGATGAAGGAGTATAAATAGGTTTTTCTTGTGTAGCATCATTAAAACTTCCATTTCCTGAAGTTGTCCACAAAATTGATGTTTTATTCGTTGCTACTGCATTGCTTGCAGTATAGGATAAGCCTGTACAAACAGCGACTTCAGAAGGGCCTGCGTAAGCAGTGGCTGTTGGCGTTACAGTCAATACAACGGTATCAGAAGAAGCCTCAGAAGTACAACCTGCCACTGAACCAGTAACGGTCATGGTTAAAGTAACTGTACCTGCTGTGATATCATTTGAACCAGGTGTGTAAATTGGATTTTCTAATGTTGCATTATTAAAACTTCCATTTCCTGAAGTCGTCCAAAGTACCGTACCATTTGTTGCAGTCGCAGCTGTGTTAAAACTACCATTTGAACAAACCGTAGCATCAAGTCCGGCATTTGCTTTTGGTGCCAATGCAAAACTAAGTTTCATTTGATCGAAACCTACTTCGGATGCACAAGTTCCAGAACCACTTACCACCATTGTTAAATTTACTGAACCTGCTATAATATCAGCAGCTGAAGGAGTATAAGTAGGTTGAGCAATAGATTGACTACTAAAAGTACCCGTACCATTAGAAAACCAATAAATGGTTGATGTGTTTGTAGTACTTGCATTAACAAGTTGGTATGAAGCTGCATTAGTTCCACATATTTGTACATCAGCACCAGCATTAGCAATTGGTTTCGGATCTACAGTAACTGTTTTTGCAGCACTGGTGTTAGAACAACCAGTTGTAGTATCAGTAATTGTAACTTTATAATCACCAGCTATTGCAGGTGAAATGAATTGATTTGTGCCATTTGTAACAACATTCGTAAATCCAGTACCTGTATTAACCTGCCATTGGAAACTCAAATTTGAAGGTGACGGAATCACTTCATTGGTAAAATAATAATCTGTACTACTATTTACATTTGATGTTCCTCCTGAAGGATTTCCTGAAGCATCAGTATTTAAAAAACTGATTTTATTAGTAGTAGCTGATGCTACTAATTCCGCTGTATATACTGCATTTGCAGTTAAGGCAACTGGACTATTTAATATAAAATCCTGAGAAACAAAACCAGTTGTAGGCTGATTAATCGTTACATATTGTGAAACCAATTTTGTACCTGTAGTACCTTCACCTGAATAAATATTTAATTTGGCTATAAATGAAGAAGTATTAGAAGTATTCTTAAAACCAAAACTTACTTTAGTTAAATTTCCAGTCACGCCACTTGTAAATGATTGCCAACCCGAAGAAGAATTTGAAGTAATTTCTTCAGGACTTTTAACAGCGGTATAGTTAATATCTGAACTGCTTGCTGTAGCACTTAATACAATTGTATTGCCTTCGCAAATAGTATTAACCCCATAAATCGTAGCAACTGGCAAAGGATTAACCGTTACGGTTACAGCATCAGTAGTAGCTGAAGCACAACTACCACTTGTTACCACTGCTCTATAATAAGTAGTAGCAGCTAAATTAGTCGCGGTATAAGTTGTACTTGTAGAATTGATATCTGTTACAGTTCCTGAAAAATCTGATGTTTCTGATGATTGCCATTTAACTACAGATCCAGTGTTTCCTCCTAAAGTCAACAATGTACTATTGATTCCAGAACATACCGTTGCAGCTCCTGTAATTGTTCCCGCAACTGTTGTTGGGTTTACGGTAACCGTTACATTAAATGGAGTACCTGAGCAACCATTAGAAACAGGTGTTACCGAATAAACAACATTTTGATTTGTAGTTGAAGTATTTGTTAATGTTCCAGAAATTGCCGATGATGTATAATGGGTCTTAAAATATAAATCCGTAGGTTCGTTACTTTCAACACCTGAATCATAGAGATAAACTTTACCTCCGCTATAGGCATTTGAGCTTACATTAATACCTGCTTCCATCCCCACTGTAGTGTTAAAAACAAAAGTATATACCTGACCACTAATTGTGCTAATTGGTGTTGCCAAAGTAAAAGTATTTTCACCTATAGTATTGATTGTAACTGCTTGGGTTGATAATAGACTTCCTGAAATACCTGCTCCCGAATATACTTTTAATGTTGCACTTCCTGGAGATAAAATTCTATCAAAATATACTATTATTTGATCTAAATTACTTGTTTGTGTAGCTGTAAAAGATTGACCTACATCCCTTATACCACCATCCATACCAGACAAATCACCAAAAATATAGGAACCAAATGGATCTCTAGTTGTTGATTCCCCAATATTATTTTGTTCACCTGTTACATTTACATTGTCTGTATAGGTCCAAGTATAAAGTGTTCCTGCTGGAACTATATCTGTTTCATTGGCAGGAGTAACTGTAAAAGTAGATCCTGAACAAATTGTTGCGGTTTTATTGGCAATAACTGGTATTGGATTAACAGTCACAACTACAGCACTAGTAGTAGCTGAAGCACAACTACCACTTTGAACCACTGCTCTATAATAAGTAGTAGCAGCTAAATTAGTCGCAGTATAAGTTGTACTTGTAGAATTGATATCAGTTACAGTTCCCGAAAAATCCGAAGTTGCTGACGATTGCCACTTAACTACATTTCCTGTTTTTCCAGATAAAGTTAATACAGTACTATTTGTTCCAGAACAAACCGCTGCTGCACCTGTAATGGTTCCAGCAACTGATGTTGGGTTTACGGTAACTGTAACATTAAATGGCGTACCTGAGCAACCTTGAGAAGAAACTGGGGTTACTGAATAAACAACATTTTGATCTGTGTTAGATATATTAGTTAATGTCCCCGAAATTGTTGAGGATGGACTTGTACCATAATGCGTTTTAAAATATAAGTCATAACCTCCTGCACCTCCTGTAAGACCCTGATAGACATAAGATGTTCCTCCACTATACAAATCTTGTGAAATAGTAAGTCTTGCACCCATTTCAGGATAAGAATATAATACGAAAGTATATACTTGACCACTAATCGTATTTACAGGTGTAGCAAGTGTATAGGTAATTTCACCCGCTGTATCAACTGAAATGGTTTGAGTAGACAAAACACTTCCTGTATTACCAGCTCCAGAATATACCGTAAGTGTAGCATTACCACTATAATCAATATAAGGAAATTTTACAGTTATAGCCGTTAATGTTGCGCTTTGAGTTGCTGTAAAGGATTGCCCCACATCTTGCGGATTATTCATCCAGCCTCCATCTCCCATCATATAAGAATCTCCAAATCCGTAATTCCATCCTGGATCGTTTGTATTTGATTCTCCAATAAATCCTGAACCATCATTATTAGCCTCCCCAGTTACATTTACATTGTCTGTATAGGTCCAAGTATAAAGAGTCCCTGCTGGCACAACATCTGTTTCATT
This sequence comes from Flavobacterium sp. 123, assembly GCF_003634825.1. Classification (NCBI taxonomy): domain Bacteria; kingdom Pseudomonadati; phylum Bacteroidota; class Flavobacteriia; order Flavobacteriales; family Flavobacteriaceae; genus Flavobacterium; species Flavobacterium sp. 123. Next base: position 1,618,760 of record NZ_RBXD01000001.1, on the reverse strand, counting down.
GGCAGGAGTAACTGTAAAAGTAGATCCTGAACAAATTGTTGCGGTTTTATTGGCAATAACTGGTATTGGATTAACAGTCACAACTACAGCACTAGTAGTAGCTGAAGTACAAAGACCACTTGTCACTACTGCTCTATAATAAGTAGTAGTAGTTAAATTAGTAGCAGTATAAGTTGATGAAGTCTCTCCCGAAATGTTTGTGAAAGTACTATTATCTGTTGAAGACTGCCATTGAATTGTTCCAGTATAACCCGATACTGTTAATACCGTACTATTTGTCCCAGAACATACTGGAGTTGCTCCAGAAATACTTCCAGCCACAGAAACTGGATAAACTACAGCTGATGATAATGTAATAGTTCTCTGTATTTTACCTATTGAATTAATAGTAATATCACCTGAAGAACCGTTTATAGCATCAGATTTTAATCTGACATAAATAATTGTACTAGAAACTATTCCATCTGATGGAGGTAAACTTAATGAATCTGTAAAACCAGAACCCGAAGTCAATGAAATTTCATAACCTGTAGGAGCTGCTATAATTAAATCTCCCGTTAAACTAGTTCCTGAAACCGTAAAACTTTGCGTATCTGAAGCTGAACCTGAGCAAGATGAAAATGAATGTATTACTCCTGAAACAAATATTGAACCATCATTATCTGCTATACTAACAATTCCTGTTCCATCAATAACTGCAGCATTAGTAGCATCCGTTAACACCACATTAAATGTCTCTAAATTTTCTTTATCAACATCATCTATAATGGAAACCGATATTGTTTTTGAAGTTTCACCTGGAGCAAAAGTCAATGCCCCTGTTTTAGCCGTATAATCAAATCCTGCAGTTGCACTAACATCAGAAGTAGCATAATTTACTGTAATTGCATTTGCACTTGCCGCAGATAAAGATACCGTAACAGTAGCTGTTCCAGCACCTTCAGAAACAGAAACATCACTGATAGATATTTTAGATAAAGTACCTAAATAAGTATTAAAACTGTCTAAAATACCTGTAGTTGCTGCATTACCTGTTACGTCACCAGGCTCTGGCGAAATAGATAAAGTAGCTCCATTATAAGTTAACCCAATATATTTTGTATCCGTAATAGTATAAGGACCTAAATTAGTAGTACTTAAACTAACATTAGTCCCAGTTGTTGGCTGAAATACTGGAGTGGTAATGGTACTACCACTCGGCGCTCTCCATTTCACAATTCCTTGAATTGCTACTTCTGTTCCTGAAGAGTCTGTTATTAAAACCGTACCTATAATATCATTCCCTTGTGCAACAAAAACTCCTGATGGAGAATTTTGGACAAACTGAACATTTGACCAACCCAAAGTTGTGAGATAATAACTTGTTGTGGCTTTATTATTAGCAACATTATTTCCAACAAAACCATTGGAAAAAGGAATTGAAATTATATTCTGACTATAACCGTTAAAACTGCTTATAAAAAGAAACAGTACTAACAGTCTAGAGTAACTTAAAAAAGATAATAGTGTTTTAGAAAATACTTTCATGATAAAACTAAGGTTTATTTATTTAAAACTTGTAAAATAATCTCGATTCCTATTTGGGTTATTTTACTTATTTATGCTTTAATTTATATTATAGGTTTTACTTAAAATCTATATTTTAATAAAAACTCGTGAGTGGTTAGCGAAGATGTTACCTCTTTACTGGTATTAATTTCATAAGCATACCCAAACAATAAGTTTTTAGATATATTTATTTTAGCATTAGCACCCGCTGCATTATTGAATCTGTACATAGCACCTATCTCAAATGCATCCATAAAACTCATATTTAAATTGGCATCAATAGAAATAGGAGCACCACTTACTTCACGCAACATGAATGAGGGTTTCAACACCATCATTGAAAGATTTCCTAAATCATAATCATATCCTGCGCTTAAGTAAAAATGAGGCGTATCAGTCGCTACTGCTACCTTACCATCATTCAGTCTAGTTCTCTGTGTATTCAAAAGTCTAGGAATTGACAAGGAAACATAAGCATTTGTCATTTTTAACAAGGCTCCTACACCAAAATTAGGATTGAATGTTTTTCTGGAATTCAGAGCTAAATCGGAAATTCCGTCATACAATTCCAGACCAGAAGTATTAACATCATAAAAATTTCCTCCAGCTTTGATTCCTAAGTAAAGATCTGTTTCTGTATTCATGATCAGTTTGTAAGAGAAATCAACCCCTACAAAGGTTTGGTTTTCAATATTAATTTTACTGTTAACTATTGAAAGACCTATACCCAAGTTTTTTCCCATACTAGCGCCTAACATTGCTGTTTGAACAGTGGGTGCATCTTTTACGCTTAACCACTGTTTTCTGTATCCAATAGCTAGATCAGTCATCCCATCTACGCCTGCATAAGCGGGATTGACAAGATTCATCTGATCTTTATATAATGTTATAATACTTTCTTGCTGAGCAAGAATCACACTGCTAGTTAATAGCAGTGCAATACACATTAAAATATTTTTGACTTTTTTCATTTATAAAATTATTATTATCTAAAATCTAGTGATATAAATCCAACCTTCTTTATCTACTGTTCCATTGCCATCTAAATCAATTTGATAGTAATAAGAGCCATCAGGCAGTGATTCGCTATTATTTTTATAAGAACCATCCCAATTGTTTTTATAATTAACAGCATAAAAAACATCTGCTCCCCATGCATTAAATACTCGAACTATTGATTTAGTGTAATTTTCAATATTGTAAATAACCCAGGTGTCGTGTACTCCATCTCCGTTAGGAGTAAAGGCCTCAGAAATATTTACATCTCCAGAATCACATACATCACCTATACCGTTCTTATCTCTATCCTCTTGAAGTGGGTTTGATATAAACTGGCAATTGTCAAATACATCTAAAATACCGTCGTTATCATCATCCTCATCACATACATCTCCTAATCCGTCTTTATCATTATCCGCCTGATCTGGGTTAAACTGTGTAGGACAATTGTCAATACTGTCTGCAACACTGTCTTTATCATCATCATTATCACAGTTGTCTTTAATTCCGTCATTATTAGAATCTGGATAATTATTAACTACTGTTACTGTAGCTGAAGCAATGGCTGTATTTCCTTCAAAATCAGTTACCTTCAATACAACGACATTCTCTCCTTCATCACCGCATCCAAAATTGACACTATCTAAATCCATTTTTTTAATGGCACAATTATCAGTAGAACCATTATCAATCATTTCTGGTGTAATACTTGCTTGACCAAATTGATCCAATACAACTGTAATGTTTTTAGTGCGTACATTAGGAACTATATAGTCTACTACTGTAATGATAGCTTCTGCTGCGTTGCTGTTTCCATTAGTATCCTCAACTGTTAACGTTACTTTATTTGGTCCAAGATTGGCACAAGTAAATGTGGATGGATACACTTTAATAGATTTAATGGCACAGTTGTCATAAGACCCTTTGTTTATTTGGTCAGCAGTAATTGAGACCGTACCGTTTACATCTAAAGCAATCATCACATTTTTAGTAATTACTACTGGTTTAGTAACATCAATTACTTTTACATTTTGAGTTGTAGTATTACTATTTCCGCTACCATCCGTAACAGTCCATGTTACAATATTATTACCTAGTTTATAAGCCAGAGGTGCATCATTAGTAATTGATTGTACTGAACAGTTATCAAAAGTTACTGGTTGTTCTAAAACCACATGTGTGGCAGTACAACTATTATTATCTGAATTCACCACAATAGCAGCTGGTGGATAAATAGAAGGTACCTCTTGGTCTATAACCGTTACTAATTGTGTAGTGCTTACAGTATTTCCAGTACTATCTTTTGCTGTCCAAGTTACAGTTGTAGTCCCTAATGGGAATGATGTTGGCGCATTATTAGTAACCATAGAAACCGAATCGTTATCAATCGCATCTGGTATTCCTAAATTAACATTGACAGCATAACATCCATTATTTGTATGAACCGTTAAGCCATTAGGTGAAGTAATTGTAGGATTTGAACCATCAATAACCGTAACCGTTTGTATAGCCATTGATTTATTTCCACTAGCATCAGTTACGATCCAAAGCACAGATGTTGTTCCAATAGGATAATTAATTGGAGCATTGTTTGTAACTGAAAATACACTACAATTATCAGCTGTTACAGGATCTCCTAACATAATTCCAGTTGCATAATTACCTGAATCAATTGTAATCGTAATATTAGTTGGCGCTACAATTGTTGGCAAAGTAGTATCAACCACTTTAATTAATTGATTTGCTGTAGCTTTATTACCGTTTACATCCGTAACTGTCCAAGTAACAATTGTATTCCCTAATGGGAAAATAGCTGGAGCATTATTAATTACACTGTCAACTGTACAGTTATCAGATGTGATTGGTGAACCTAAATCTAAATCTGAAACACCACAACTTTCTGTTGAAGAAACAGTAATTGATCTAGGAGCTATAATAGTTGGATTTGTAGTATCAACAACTGTTACTAATTGAGTTGAAGTAACAACATTTCCACTTCCATCTACTACTTTCCAAGTTACTGTTGTAGTTCCTAAAGTATATACTGAAAGAGCATCATTAGTAACTGAAATAATTGAACAGTTATCCGAAACATTTGGAGTACCTAAATTTACATTATAGGCAACACAATTATTACCTGCATTTACTACCACGTTATTAGGAACACTAATTTTAGGTAAAATTGTATCATTTACGGTAACTTTTTGCGTAGTTGTAGCTTTGTTACCACTTGCATCCGTTACTGTCCATGTTATTATTGTTGAACCTATAGGATATACAGAAGGAGCATCATTAGTTACAGAAGCTATCGTACAATTGTCTCCTACTACTGGAGTTCCAAGTACAATTCCTGTTGCTGTACAATTTGAATAAGCCGAAACTATAATGTTAGATGGCGCAATAATAGTTGGTGCAATTTGATCAACTACATTAACCCTTTGAATTGCTGTTGCTTTATTACCACTTGCATCCGTCACAGTCCATGTAACTAATGTAGTTCCAAGAGGAAATGTATTAGGTGCATTATTAGTAACTAAAATAGTAGTACAATTGTCAAATGCTATTGGTGTTCCTAAATCTAATCCAGTAACACCGCAAGAAGCAGATGCTGATACTGTAATAGCAGTTGGTGCAACAATACTAGGTACTAAATTATCTAATACGGTTACTAATTGAACAGCATTACTTACATTTCCTTTATCATCTTTTACAGTCCAAATTACTGTAGTTGTTCCAATAGGATATATAGAAGGTGCATTGTTTGTAACCGAAACAACGGAAACATTATCATTTGTAACTAACGAACCTAGATTAACATTAAATACATTACAAGAATTATTTGCATTAATAATTAGGTTTGCAGGAATCGTAACTATTGTAGGTCCTGTAAAATCTGATACAGTAACCGTTTGAATAGCTGTAGCTCTATTACCACTTCTATCTGTTACTGTCCAGGTAACTAATGTAGTACCAACAGGGTATGTTTCTGGCGCATTATTAGTTACTGATACTACTGAGCAGTTATCAGCCGTAATTGGGCTACCTAACTCAACTCCTGTTGCAATTGAAGCTACATTATCTAAGGTAATTGACACATTAGATGGAGCAATAATTGTAGGCAAAGTAGCATCCACCACTTTGACTAATTGAGTTGCCGTAGCTATATTACCACTACCGTCCATTACAGTCCAAGTAACAGTCGTATTACCTAATGGGAATGAAGCCGGAGCATCATTTGTTACACTAAGAACAGAGCAGTTATCTGAAACAACTGGCAATCCTAGTATAGGACCTGATACACTACAATTAGTCGATAAAACTAGAGTAATTGCGGCAGGAGGAACTATTGTTGGTAAAGTAGAATCAACTACCTTAACTTGTTGATCAACTGTTGTTACATTTCCGCTAGTATCAGTAACTGTCCATGTAACAATTGTTATTCCTAAAGGGTAAACTGCAGGAGCAGTATTTGTTACTGATGCAACAGAACAATTATCTGCTATTACAGGAGAACCTAAATTAACATTGAAAGCTGCACAACTATTGTTTGCGTTTACAACTATATTTGAAAGATTAGTAATTGTTGGTAATTCCGTATCTTTTACAGTTATTTTTTGAGTTGCAATCGCAACATTTCCGCTCACATCTTTTACAGTCCAAGTTACTGTTGTTACTCCCAAATTATAAATAGATGGAGCATCATTTGTTATCGTAGCAATACTACAATTATCAGCTATTTGAGGCAATCCTAATTCAACATTTGTCGCTGTACAATTAGTATTAGTAGACATGATAATATCTGTCGGTGCAGTTATTACTGGTGCAGTAGTATCAATTACTTTTACTAACTGTGTGGCTGTTTTAACATTAGCGCTTCCATCAACTACTGTCCAAACAACTGTAGTAGTACCCAATGGGAAAATTATTGGAGCATTATTTGTTACACTAGCAACACTACAATTATCTGTAACAACCGGTGTTCCTAAATCAAGATTCTCAACACCACAATTTGAAGTAGCGGAGATTGTTATTGCAGACGGTGCAACAATAGCAGGTAAAGTAACATCTACCACAGTAATTAATTGAGTAGCTGTTTTTATATTACCACTTGTATCTGTTGCTTTCCAAGTTACTATAGTTCTTCCTAATGGAAATACATTAGGCGCATCATTTGTAACACTAGTTAATGAACAATTATCAGAAGATACTGGAATTCCTAAATTAACATTGAAAGCATAACAAGCACTATTAGCTTGAACCGAAACGTCTTGAGGTGCTGTAATTATTGGTAAAGTAGCATCTACTACCGTTATTACTTGAGTAGCACTTGAAATATTTCCACTAGCATCTGTTACTACCCAAGTTACCGTTGTATTTCCTAATGGGAAATGAGCAGGCGCGTTGTTTGTAATTGTTGCTATAGAACAGTTGTCTAAAACTGTAGGTATTCCTAAATCAAAATTACTTGCAAAACAATCAGAAGCATTTACCGTAAAGGCAGCTGGTGCAACAATTGTTGGAGGTGTTACATCTACAACTGTGACAATTTGTGATGCAGTAGCTATATTACCACTAGTATCTGTAACTACCCAATTAACAGTTGTTTCTCCTATTGGAAATGAATCTGGAGCATTATTTACTATTGAAGCAACAGTACAATTATCTGTGGCTGTCACATCAAGGTTAACTCCAGTGGCAACACAATAATTATTTGTATTTACTGTAATGTTGTGACTGTTTATTATTGGTTTTATATAATCCTTAACGGTTACTAATTGAGTAACTGCATTTCTATTTCCGTTAGAATCAGTTGCTGTCCATGTTACAACCGTTTTACCTTGAGGGAAATTAGTTGGAGCATCATTAGTAACAACTACCGTAGCACATTTTTCAGTATAAGCTGGGTTTCCTAAATCAACATCTTCTATACTACATCCACTCAGAAGCTCTAAATTTAAATCTGATGGTGCTGTGATTGTTGGTTTTGTTTTATTAACCACATTAATGGTAAAACTACAAGAAGCAACAGCTCCATTTACATCTTTAACAGAATAATGAATTGTACTAAGCCCTGATTGAAAAACAGTTCCACTAGCATCGTTTATACCATTCAGCACACTTTCGTCAGGATTTGTAATTGACCAAGTAACTAATTTAGGACAACGTCCAAAACCTATTGGTGTCAAACTACCCACTGGTGATTTCCATGTACATACATTTTTATCTGAATTTACAACTAGATTACTAGAGCAATTCATTATTGGAGTTGGCGAATTAGTAACTTTAATCGAAAATCCGCATGTAGCAGTATTACCTGAAAGATCGGTTGCTAGATAAGCAATTGTATAAGTTCCTACGGATAAACTAGTACCGTTTGTTGGTCCTTGAGTTTGAGTAACTGTTACACTACAATTATCTTGAGCAACAGGAATTGGCCAACTTGTTCCATCGGAGCAATTTGGATCAGAACCTATGTTGAATGTATAATTTGCTGGGCAATTAACAAAAACAGGTGATTCTTTATCTTGAACTACAATATCTCTTACACAAGTAGATGTATTTCCAGCAGTATCAACAGCTGTCCAAATAACATTCGTTGTGCCTATTGGGAAAGTAGCTCCTTTTAAACTAGTATTATTTGTCCATTGAGAATAATTATGAGTTAAACTAATTAATGAACAATTTTCAGTTACTGTTGCATCTAAACTAGTATCAGGTACTATATATCCGCATTCACCAGTTGTAACGTTTTTAATAATTGTACTATTAAAAGGACAACTGATTACTGGGGCTGAAACATCCGTTATTGTTATATTTTGAATAGCCGTAGCTTTATTTCCTGAAGTATCAATTACTGTCCATGTAACTATTGTTTTACCTAATGCAAAAACAGCAGGTGCATTATTTGTAACTGTATAAACTGCGCAATTATCGCTTGTTACCGGAGTTCCTAAAACAATATTAGTTTCGTTACAAGTAGAAGAATTTAAATCCACTTGTATATCCGCTGGAGCAGTTATTGAAGGCTTGATTACATCAATCACTTTAACTGTAAAAGAACAATCTTTAGTAAGTCCATCTGCATCGGTTACCTTATAAGTTACAGAACTCAAACCAGGTAAAAATGTATAACCACTAATATCATTTGAACCTGTAACTATTGCTCCGCCTGGATTGGTAACAGTGTAATCTACTGTTATAGGGCATTTTCCTGAAACTATAGGAGTTAAACTTCCAGCTGGCGAAATCCAATTACATGAATTCGAATCTGAATGAACGACTATATTTCCTGGACAATTAATTATTGGTGTTGTACTATCAACAACTACAATTGTAAATGCACATGTAGCCGTGTTACCAGAAAGATCAGTTGCAGTATACTGAATAGGATACGATTGACCGATTGTTAAATTAGATCCATTAGTTGGTCCTGTTTGTGTAATCGTCACACTACAATTATCTTGTACAACAGGAACAGGCCAAGCAACACCTCCAGAACAATTTGGTCCTACAGTTATGGTTTGGTTGGCAAAGCAATTTACAAACATCGGTTTTTCAATATCCCTAACTGTTATACTTTGTCCATAGTTTTTTGTATTTCCATTAGCATCAACAGCTGTCCAAATTACTTGTGTAGTACCTATTGGAAAAGTGGCACCATCTAGTGTATTAGGATTATTCCAAGACGAAAAATCATGTGTTAAACTTACTACAGTACAGTTATCAGAAGCAGCTGGGTCAAATTCTAGACCTTTCACTACATATCCGCAAGTACCTGATGTATTATTTTTTGTTATTGTTGAAGAACCTGAATACGTAATTGTAGGAAGAACAGCGTCAGTAACAGTAACTATTTGAGTAGCTTTACTCACATTACCGCTTGCGTCAGTTGCAGTCCAAATAATAGTAGTAATCCCTACAGGAAATACAAGTGGCGCATCATTAATTACTATAGTTCCAGCGCAATTATCAGTTACTACTGGAGTACCTAAATTAACATTTGATAAAGTACAGCTTGAAGTTACATTCAAATTCAAATCAGCTGGCGCTACTAAAGTTGGTTTCACTGTATCTGTTACGGTCACATTAAATGTACAAGTGTCCGTATTATCATTTGCATCAATTATCGTGTAAGTAACTTGCGTCACTCCTTTCATAAATACATACTGACTTACATCTAAAGTTCCAGAAACATTTGTTCCATCTGGATTCACAAGACTCCAACTAACTTTTGGACAATTTCCTACCGCTTGAATTGGTGTTAAACTACCCACTGGAGAAGCCCAAGTACATGCGTTTTCATCAGCTTCGTGAATCGTATTTTGAGGACAAACAATAATAGGGTTTGTTGAATCTATAACTTTTACATAGAAACTACAAAAACTAGTATTAGATGAACTATCTGATGCTCTATATTTAATTTCATAAATTCCAGGAACATATTCATTACCAGAATTTTGTTGAGGTATTGGTGTTGACACCAAAGTAATAATTGGTGTAGAACAATTATCTGTTGCTTGAGGTATTGGCCAACTTGTCGATCCAGCACAAGTACTAATTGATTTTCCAATTGTCAACATTTGATTTGTAATACAATTAGTAAAAATTGGTGCCTCAGTATCATTTACAGTAATAGTAATAGGATAAGTAGCTGAATTCCCATTAACGTCAGTTGCAGTCCAAGTAATTGTCGTCACCCCTTTAGGGAATATTGCTCCTGCTAAAGTTGTAGTACTTGCAGCACTTACATAATTATGTGTAAAAGTTGCTATAGTACAATTATCAGTTACCGTTGGATTAAATTCAGTTCCCACAGCGGTATAATTACATTCCCCTGCACTAGTATTTTTAGTGATAGAATGACCTGGACCAAATGTAATAACTGGCGCTTGATTATCAGTAACTGTTACTGTTTGTGTTGCTAAACTTGTATTTCCTGATGCATCCGTTGCAGTCCAAGTTACAGTAGTAACTCCCAAAGGATAAGTAGCAGGTGCATTATTTGTATAAGTAGCCCCTAAACAATTATCAGTAAGTGTTGGAGTACCTAGATTTACTTCTGATGCTACACAAGTTGATGTTAAATTAATAGCAACATTAGATGGTGCTATTAGTGTTGGTTTTTGATTGTCTACAACAGTAACTGTAAATGTTTTAGTTATTGGGTCACTGCCAGAAGCCGTTAATGTATAGCTTACCGTACTTGTTCCTTTGGCAAATGCATGAGAACTTACATCATTTGTCCCTGTAGAATGAGAATTATCAGGATTCAATACATCCCATGTAACCGCTAATGGACAATTTCCAATGGCCTGAATTGGTTTCAAACTTCCTATTGGAGCAGTCCATGTACAAGCATCAGTATCTGTGTTTTTTGAAGTTACATTATATGGTGCTACTAATATTGGTGTTGAAGAACCCACTACAGTAACAGTAAAATTACAATAGCTAGAATTTAAACTACTATCAGTCGCTTTATATTCAACAGTATAAGTTCCTGGAGCATTAGTCTCTAATGGAGATGGTCCTTGTGTTTGAACAATTGTAACCGAAGAACCACAATTATCGATTGCAGTTGGCGCTGACCAATTTGGAACCAAAGTACAACCACTATATGAACCAACAGTTATATCGCTAGGACAATTTTGCATTACTGGAGCTTCGGTATCCACAACCGTTACCACAGTATTACAAGTTGATATATTTCCTGAAGCATCAGTAGCTGTCCACGTAACAGTAGTTGTGCCAATTGGAAAAGTAGCACCTGCTAAACTATTAGAATTACTAGTTGAAGTAAAGTTATGTGTTAGCGTTGGGTTTAAACAATTATCTGTAGATGTTGGATCAAACTCTGAACCATTAACTACATATCCACAAATTCCTATGGTATTACTTTTTGTTATTGGAGAACCAGAAACACATGTAATAGTAGGCGGAGTAACATCATGTATAATTACATTTTGATTTACTTTTGTCACATTTCCAGCCGCATCAATTGCTGTCCAAACAACAACTGTTGTTCCTATTGGATAGGTCGTAGAAGGATGATTATTAGTTATGCTAGTTACTGCACAATTATCAGAATTAAGCGGAGCTGTCAAAGTCAATTCATTAAAACTACAAGCTGACGCACTTACATTCCTATTCACATCAGCAGGATTTGCTATTGTTGGAGATGTTCCATCAACCACATTTACAGTTTGCTCAGTAGAGGCCCTATTTCCCGCTCCATCTGTAACTGTCCAAGTAATACTAGTATAGCCTAAAGGCAATACGTCTGTAGACAGAACTTGCGTACCATTTTTATATTTTCCTTTTAAAATTGCACCTGAACAATTATCACCATATTGGATTCCAAAAGTACTATTAGACACTAAAATTCCACATTTGTCAGAATCCGCGTTTACTTTATACAATGATGGCGCCGTAATAGTAGGTATTGTAACATCGACAACGGTAACTTTTTGTACTGCCGTTTGAATATTCCCATTAACATCCGTTACTGTCCAAGTGATCGTATTAATCCCTGAATGAAATACAGCAGGAGCATCATTTACTACAGTTGCAACTGAACAATTATCAGCAGTAATTGCTGAACCTAAATTAAGTCCTGTTGCACTACAAGTAGCATCTGCATTAACAGTTATATCTGCTGGAGCAGTAATTGTAGGTTTAATAGTATCTTGAATAGTAGCTACAATTGATGAAAATTGAACATTATTTCCTGTATCAGTAGCAATAACTAATACCGTATTAGGTCCAACATCATTACATGTAAATGAACTTGGAATTGTAAACAAAGTATAAATACAGTTGTCCGAAGTTCCATCATCAATCATATCTGGAGTTAAACTTACTGTTCCTTTTTCGTTTAATTGCAAAGTGATATCTTTCACTTTGATAACCGGTGCAATTTGATCTTGAACAATTACTTTTGCTTGTCTAGTAGCAACATTTCCTTTTATATCAATTACTCTCAAAACCACCGTATTTTCACCTTCCTCAGTACAGTCAAAAGTAAGTCCTGTCGTAGAGTAAGAAGCATCTGAATCCCCTAATTTTTTTAATGAAATACTTTCTATTCCACAGATATCTGAAGAATTAAGATCGATATCACCTGGCGTAATTGAAACATGACCTGTTGCATCTAATTGTATTGTCTTATCCTGTGTCAAGACAATAGGAGGAGTAACATCTCTAACGGTTACTACAGCTGAACGTGTAGAGAAGTTTCCAGCGTTATCAGTAACTGTTAAGATAACAGTATTTGTCCCTGTATTACTACAATTAAAAGTATTTGGACTTACTGAGTAACTGGCTATAGTACAGTTATCAGTACTATTATTATTTACTAATAATGGATCTAATGTATAAGTTCCTGTAATTCCGCTAAGATCTACTGTAATATTTTTTGTAAAAACTGTAGGTGGAGTCACATCTACATCCCAAGTGGCTACTGTATTCCATGAGGAAGTATCACAAGAAGAAATACAATTCATTCTTCTGGCTTGAATTTGAATTCTGTTAACTCCTTTTATTGACGAACTAATACCCGTTGGCGGAGTCGTTGAAGCATTAGACCATGTTGAACCTCCATCTATAGAAAACCTGTATTCAACAGTACAACCTTGATTAATTCCTCCAGAAACGCTTGAAATTCCAACAGGTGTGTCAATACAAACTTGAGAAACATTATTAAGTTTAACAGCGGTGGTTGGCGATGTTGGCTGATCTAATACATTAACACTATACGTTCTCCATCCACTAGAGCAAGGTCCATTCTGGGATTTTACTCGAACTACCCCTTGTAAAGTTCCAGTAGAACCTGTTGGCCACGAAAATGTAACTGATGTTGTTCCCGTAGTTGTTAGATTAATATAACTTGCTCCACCATTAATAGAATATTCCCAAACATAATCTTTAGCATATAAAGCGGATGGTATTGAATAAGTTATAGAAGATCCTTTACATGCATTATTAAGCCCAGAAATAGCAGACGGATAAGCTGGAGTAACAGGTGCATAAGACAATGTTGCAGATACACCATTAAAATAGTAACCACTAGAGGTAAGTCTATTGGTACCTATATTATATTGTCTTGTTGATGGGGCAGTATACGTAACTTGGTTTCCGTTAGCACCACCATCTATACAGATACCATTACCCCAAAAAATTTGGTTTGGAGCCCAATATGATAAAGCGGCTGAACTCAAGCCAAATTGATAAGTAACTCCTCCTTCTAAGTTTAGATACTCATATTCACCCGGACCAATGTTATAATTGTATGTGGAACATGACGTAGGAGAAGCCAATGTTACTCCATTAGTCCCCACTGAACACTGTGAATAAGTAGTTGCACTGAGAATCAAAAACAGTAAAAAACTCAATAAAAAATTCAGTTTAATTTTTTGATTTGGGTAATTTTTTAAATTCATAATTCTAATTGTTTTAAAATCAAAATGATTCTATTTATTTTTGTTTTAATGTGTTTATTTTATTGAATCTTACTTATTTAATGGGAAGAATCTATAATCATGTGTTTAAAATTTTCATTAGCGGGAAAATAGGACAAACCTCTTTCTGCATATTTTTTAGTACTGATAAAATCTTTATTCAAAAGACAGATATAAGCTACTAATTCATGAATACTTTCATTATATGGATTGATTTTCAAATAAAGATTACCATATTTAACGGTCTCCTCTTTGTCCTTCAAATCAAAACTTCTTTTAGTCAATTCATCTAAGGAAAGTAAATTTTCAGGTTGTAATTTATACGCCTCAAAAAATGCTTTTTTGGCATTCACAAAATCTTTTTGCATCACATAGGAACGTCCTAAATCAAAATGATAATTGAAAAAATAAGGGTAAATCACAATTGCTTTAGAAAAATAATTAATAGCTTTCTTTTGATACTCCATTCGTGCTTCATTTGAAAGCGTAGTATTAGTAAGCGATTCGCTCATTAAACTTAAAGCCAACATATTATTGGCTTGTGCAGAATTCTCAAGATGCACAATATCATGACTCATTAATTTAATAGGACTTTCCCATTGACTATTTCTGGAGAAAGTTTTAACAGAAAATAAAAGCAAAACAGCCAAAACTGCAAACTCTATTTTTTTGGGTTTAAACAAATCTAAACTCGGTTTTAATTCATAAACAATAGCAGCAATGAAAACACAAAAACCAGCAGATGCCGTAAAAGCAAGCCTTTCGCCTACCATTCCGGCAACTAATTCTACCCAATTACTAAATAATAATATTGATAAAAAATACCATCCAATTCCAAAACTTATAATTGGCCTTTTGTTAATCTGATAAATAGCTAAGAAGAATAGCAAAATATAAATTAACAGATAAGACCAAACTCTGTAATCATTGAAATTTGAAGTCTTAATTTTAGAATACCCATAATAGAAAGACAGTTCATTAGGAAAAACCATCAATCTTGCATAATCACCTAAAACAACTATTCCTGTAGCTATTTTTTCATTTATTGAATGAGGAGCTACCAAGGTGTTTTCCATATATTCTAATCTTCTACCTTCAGAAATTTCCGATTTAGAAGGTAGTTTTTTGAGATATTCCTGAATATTTTCAACATCACCTCCTGAAGATTTTGTCAGTGATTTTATAATGCTACTTTGATAATTCAATTCAAAACCTATAAAAATCAAAGAAGAAAAAACAGATAAAAGAATTCCCGTTCTCCAGTAAGAGAGAAAATACTTTTTTAAATAATTAAAATGAATAATTAATGAAAATACCAATAATGATATTTGAAATATACCTATTTGAAAATAAAACAAACTAACTATAAAATTAGTTGCTGAGAATAATAAACTAAGCTTTGTGCTTCTGAAAGAAACATAAAAAAACAGCAGTACATAAACTATTAAAAACATTTTTTTAAAAGACATCCCTAAATAGAACAGACCAATAATTGAAACTAGCAAAATTGTACTATTTAAAAAATCTATTTTTTTATTTGAAATAGAATAAAAAGTATAAGCAGCTCCTGTAAAAAGAGTAATTAAAAAACAATTATTAATTTTTAAAACAAAACCTATTACTAACAACTGAAGCATTAGCTGAAAAATACTTTTCTTAACTTCTAATTTCGAAATAAATAAAGGTAAAATTGCCAAGAACACAAAACCAAAATTATTTTTATAAAGTGCTAATCCCACAAAAAACCAAGAGATAATAAATAGCAATGATTCCTTGACCCAAAATTGATTTTGATTTCCATTAGACTTAAACTCTTGACTTGAATAAAATAAATAAAATAGAGCAACTGCTAAAACAGGAAGAGCTATCAATAACATTAATTTTGAAATCTCAAAATCCGAACCTATAAGAGCGCCAGGAATAACTAAAGACAAGACAACTAATAAAAGGTTTTTTCTACTAATTGTTTTTAACAAAAGAATTGCAAACGGATAAATAACAACTAAAGGATAAATACTTTTTTTAGACAACATACCTGCAGCAAAAAAGAGAAATGATAACAAAAGAAAATACCAACTCTCTTTTTTCAAATATTTAAAAATCATAAGTCCTGAAAGCATCGCAAAGAAAAATGCTAATATTTCGTCTCTATTTTTTATACTTGCCACAACCTCACTATGAACTGGATGAACAATAAATAAAAGGGAAGCTAAAAAAGCAATAAGAATTTTATTTTCTCCGAAAAAATTACACAACAAATTAAAAAGCAGTAATACAGAGACTAAATACAATAAAACATTGATGGTGTGACTCACTAGTGGACTCTCTGAAAACAAACTATGCTCTATTGCAAATGAAAGCAAAACCATAGGTCTATAACCAAAAGAATGCCCAGTAGCATCCTTATAATAGGAACCTTCAAAGATTTTGACAATAGAAGAAAGGCTTCCATCAGCGGTCAACGGTTGGTTTTGAGTGACTAAAACATCATCATAATTATAACCGTTAAGGATTGAATTAGAAAAAACAATTAATGTAAGAAGGGATAATATTAAAGTATAATCCTTCAAAAAAAATTGATTTCGTATTGATGCCTTAAGTAAGTAAAGTTTTGTATTCAATTATTCAAATAATTTAACCTGTTCTCCTAAAGCAACTCATTTTTAAATTGAAGTTTCAATGAAGAAATTGATATTTTTGAAACAAACCTACTCGCAATATTTTAAATTAACACAAAAAATACTATTGAGTTAAAAAAAAAGGTCATAATTTAAAGTATAAAAAAGAATTATAAAAATTACAAAAGTATCAGAATTAAAACTCTAAATTTGTAATTATTAGTAAAAAGTATGGGGTTTTAAATTCTAAATTTGTAATTATTAGTAACTTTTAAGCAATTAAAAAAACCGTTTTTTCTTTAAAAAAATAGCAAAAATCTATACTTATAAATAGCATTTGATGAAATCTAAAAAAAAAGAAATAACTATAGAAATAAACGCAAGCCCTGACAGTATTTCGAATTATTTAAAAAAAATATGGGAATACAAAAGCCTGATTTGGGTTTTTGCAAAAAGAGATTTGAAAGTTAAATACGCTCAAACTTTTATAGGTATTACATGGAGTATTATTCATCCTTTAACTACGCTACTTATATTTTCTTTTTTATTCGGATACCTTTTAAATTGGAAAACAAATAATCTTCCTTACACTGTTTATTTATTAAGTGGGCTTTTAGGATGGAATTTTTTTTCGTACATAGTTCAAGCAGGAATTATTAGCATTCACGAATCATCACATATAATAAAGAAGATATATTTTCCTAAAACTATACTTCCGTTATCTAAAATAATTATAGCTCTAGTGGAACTAGGACTAAATTTGTTACTATTAATTCCTTTGATTCTTTTTTTTAAACTTACAATATCATGGAAAATAATATTTATCCCTTTTGTTCTTTTTTTTAATGCATTATGTGGCTTAACTTTGGTTTTTTGGATTGCTTCATTTGCTTATAGAAGAAGAGACCTATTGCATATCCTTCCATTTATTATGTATTTTGGCATTTGGCTTACACCCGTATTTTTTAGCCCTGATTTACTACCCGAAAAATTCAGCCCTTTATTAGACCTAAACCCAATGGCTAATGTGATAAACTTGTGGAGATGGATGTTTTTTGACACAATTCCTTTTAACATAAATTGGATTATTTCGTTTTTTATTGTTCTATTTCTTGCCTTGACAGGAATGTTTTATTACAACAACAGAGAATATAAATTTAGTGATTATGTGTGAAAATAATGTAGCAATAAAAGTTCAAAATATAGGTAAAAAATACATTCTGAATCAACCGATAGTAGATAATGATGGAAATAACACAAAAGAATTTTGGGCACTTGAAGACATAACATTTGAAATTAAAAAAGGAGAATCTGTAGGTATTATTGGCACAAATGGAAGCGGAAAAAGCACTTTATTAAAAATTCTGGCTGGCGTAACCAAACCTACTTGCGGAAATGCAACTATAAAAGGACGAGTGGCTAGTATCCTTGATATTGGTGCAGGTTTTCACCCTGAGTTAAGTGGCAAAGAAAATATTTTTTTAAATGGACAATTATTAGGATTCACTAAAAAAGAAATTGCAGTAAAATTCGATAAGATTGTAGATTTTAGTGAAATTGGAAAATTCATTAATCAGCCGGTAAAAAACTATTCTAGTGGAATGTACTTGCGTTTGGCTTTTAGCATCATGGCCAATTTAGATTTTGATGTATATCTTTTAGATGAAGTAATGAATGTGGGAGATACAAATTTTCAACTAAAAGTAAAACAGTTTATTAAAAATAAGAAAAACAAAACAGCAACGTTCATTTTTGTTTCTCATGACTTAAATACTTTGATATCTAACTGCGAAAAATTTTATCTGCTTGATAATGGAAAAATTATTAATAACGGAAAAGCTGATGTAATTGAAAATTACCTATATAATTCTCTTTTAAAGTCGAACAGCAGTTTCCCTATAAATAAACATGTTACCAACAAAAACCCTTTGTTGAAAAATGATTATTTAATTCTAAAGGAAATTAAAGTTGATACAAATCAAAATGATTCTATAATAGAAGATAAGCCTATAGAATTTAGTTGTTTGATAGAAACTATAAAACCATTTAAAATTGACATTGCTTTTGGTATCGAAAATTTATTAGGAAACGATATTTGCTATATTTCGACACTGATTAGCAATGTTGAATCAGAGGACAAAACCTGCCAAAATGAACATATATTAATTTCAGCTATATTACCACCTTATACAATAAAAAAAGGGGCTTATATTTTAAAATTAAACATTATAATGAATGAAAAAAATCCTTTAATAAGTCAGTTTAAAGCATTACAATTTAATGTAAAAAAAAGTAATAAATTAAATTCTGAAATGATAGACCAAAGACCTAACACTGCAATAATTCATAGTGAATGGACTTTCAAAAGACATCTCTAAAATGGTAGATACAAACAAAGATGAAAATCAAATTAGAACAAAGAATATGTATTCTGAATTAGAAACCAGAATAACAAATTCTAATGCAAATTGCTATTATCTAAATCTAGGCTATTGGAAAAACACAAATCTAACAAAAGTAGCTTGTGAACAAATGATTGATCAAGTAATACTATTTGCTCCTATTAAAGAGAACCAAATTATATTGGATGTAGGTTTTGGATACGGGGATCAAGATATTTTTCTTGCCAAAAAAATACCTAATATAACAATTCATGGATTAAACATAATTGACAATCAGGTTAAAAAAGCACAAGAAAAGGTCATAGAAAACGAATTATCAGAACAAATTTTTTTAGAAAAAGGAGATGCTACCGCATTAAAATATAAAGACAATATTTTTGATACTATTATTGCAATAGAATCAGCATTTCAATTTAACACTAGAGAAAAATTTTTTGAAGAAGCATATAGAACACTAAAAAAAAATGGAATACTATGCCTGGCGGATTGTTTACCAAACTCCGAAACAGAAAAATCAGACCTTGAAATTAGATCTGAACGCATAGGGATTCCAATAAAAAATCAATATGGCATAACAACATACATAGAAATTCTTAAAAAAATAGGATTCAATTCCATTGCGTACATTGACATTTCTGAAAATGTTATTCCTTATAGTGCTACCGAAATCTCTAACAAAAACGGATGGAGAACTGAAACAACAGTTAATTTACCCAAAGAAAGTAATGTGCTTGACAATTTAATACAGAATTTCAACGAATCTACAACTATTGAGAAGTATTACTTAATAAAAGCAGTTAAATAAAATAAGCTAAACTAAAATGGAAAGACCTATTTTTAAAAATAAAACGCATAACAAGGCCTATCTTGAAAATGGATTTATAATTGAAAAATTATTATCAAAAGAAATCGTTCAAACCACTTTAAATCAACTATTAGATTTAAAACCAGATGACAATTATGCTCCACAGAGAACTGGAGTATCAAATTACCATTGTACTTTTTTAGATACGAATGAAGAATACAAAAGAGCTACAAACAAATTATTTAAAAAACTTTTCAACCCAATAATAGAGGAGATTTTTAATAATTATCATGTTTGGAATGCTAATTTTTATGTAAAACCACCTGGAGCAGGAAAGTTTGAAATCCATCAAAACTGGACTCATGTCAAAGAAGAAAAAACTACTTCATTCACCATTTGGTGTCCATTAGTAGATACAACAACAGATAATGGAACAATTATGTTAGTAAAAGGAAGCCATAAAATCCTTCCAGATATTGCAACCATGGATGTTCCCTATTATTTTAAAAACTTTGAAGAAGTATTAGTTTCAGATTACTTAGAACCAATTCCTTGTAAAGCAGGAGAATGTGTGATTTTTGAAGATGGAGTTATTCATTTTTCAGACATCAATAAATCAAATGCTCCTCGTTATGCGTTGCAAATCCTTATTGGTCCAAAAGAGTCCAATCCTGTATATTATTACCATGATTCTCAAAAGCCTGAATTAGGGTTTGAAGTCTTTGAAATCAATGATGATTTCTTTATGAAAAACAGCTATTTAACCTTTAAAAACCGACCAGATTTTCAAAAATCTATAGGATTTATTGAAAACCAAAATAAATTGATTTCTGAAGAAGAATTCAAAACAGCGTTAGCGAATGGCAACACTAGAAGAAAAAAAATTTATGGCGAATAATTTAAAACAAGTTGTAATAATTACTGGCGCAAATTCCATGATTGGAAAAGCACTTGTATTAAAATTTGCAAATGAAAACTGGAAAATTCATGCCACAGTTCGCTCAAAATCAAATAAGGATTTGATTCAAGGGCAAAATATTGTTTATCATGAAATGGACCTCGAAAATCAAAAATCAATTCACAAAACAGTTGATGCAATCCTCAAATCAGAATCTAAGATTGATGCATTGATAAACAATGCCGGTTTTGTTCTTTCTGGCCCTTTTGAATGTTCGTCTGACGAACAAATTAGAAGACAAATGGAAGTGAATTTTTTCGGAACCGTTTTTATGATAAAAGCGCTATTGCCAAAGCTTAAGACACAAAAAAACAGCTCAATTATAAACATGTCTTCTCTTTGTGGGCTAGTAACTTTTCCAATGTTATCAATGTACCATGCTTCTAAATGGGCATTAGAAGGATTTTCAGAATCCTTGATGTTTGAATTAGAATCTTTTGAAATTCGAGTAAAATTAATAGAACCTGGTGGTGTTAAAGAGAATGATTACGCTTCAAATGTCGAATTTGCTTCAATCGAAAAACCTGAATACAAAGCCTTGCTAGATAAAGTGCATAAAACCAATTGGTTTCCCTCCTTTTCTGAACCAAATTACATTGCTCAAGAAGTGTATAATGCTGCTCTGGACAAAACATCAAAGTTGCGTTATAAAATAGGTTCTGATTGCATGCTTTTTTTAGACGAAAGAAACAATGGCTTTAAGGACGAATCCTATTTAAAAAGTATAAAAAAACGAATATCTGGCGAAATATAAGCTAAATGTCAAAAATAAATACCGATATATCAACCATTCAATTTTCGCAAAACCCATATAAAGTATATGAGGAGTTGAGAAAAACTGGCAATGTTCATTATTTAAAATCCAATAATACTTGGCTTATTATTGGCTACAATGAAATCACAGATATTCTGACCAATAGCGCAATCTATTCCTCAGAAGGAGACTCTCCTTTTGACCCCATTTTATTAAATTGCGATCCTCCGGAACATACCAAAAATCGAAAAATAATTGGTGGAGATAAAGCGCTGTTTTCTCCAAATCGGATAGAAGATCTAGAGCAAAAAAACAGACAAATTTGCAGACAGATTTTAAACTCTTTAGTTACAAAAGACGAATTCGACATTCTTAAAGATTTTTGCCTTCCATTTTCTTCTTTAGTTGTCTTAAGGCTTTTAGGAATAACAACCACTGAAAATGAAACACTAAGAAATTGGTCTAGCGAAGCTGTTTCAAGCAAAGCAATTTTCGACACTAATTACGCCCTTGAAAAATGGAACGAATTAAAACCTATTGTTGAGGAGTGGATTCAAATAGCCATAGAAAAAAAGGATTCAGAAGGACTTTCAGAAATAATTTTTCATAAAAATTCGAAAGACAATTTTTCTTATGATAATATTTTAAATTTAACAAAAGTATTGCTTTTGGGAGGTAATGAAACTACTCCCAATTTAATCTCATCTGCACTTTTAATTTTATTTAAAACACCATCCCTTTTCAAACAAATAATTGAAAACACTTATCTAATTCCAAACCTCATCAATGAAACGCTTAGATTAGAAGCGCCAACACAAATTATCCAAAGAACAAATAAAGAAGAAGTTACAATAGGCAATCATACAATACCGAAAAATTCATCCATAAGCTTAGCTTTGGGAGCAGCAAATCGCGACCCCGAAATATTTGATTTGCCCAATGAGTTTATTTTAGATCGAAAAAAAGGAAAAATACTTTCTTTTGGATATGGACCTCATTATTGTATTGGTGCACATTTAGCAAAACAAGAAGCACAAATAGCTTTAGAAGAGCTGTTTAACTATTTTCCTGAAATTTGTTTATCCCCAGATTTCAAATCAATTTATCGCAATTCGAGCCACATAAGAGGTCTAGAAAAAATGCCCGTTTTTTCTAAAAAAGAAGGCAAATACGCTACATTGTTGCAAAGAAAAAACGCTATTTCATTACTCGAAAAAGGAATGAATGAAAATTTTGAATTTCCAACTTTTGAATTTTACCCAAATCAAAACACGTCCAATAAAGATTGGCACATAACATACCCTTCCCCATTTATCCACTCAAACATACTTTATTCCTTAATGAATAGTAGTGTAATTAATGAGAATTTAATAAAAAAAGGAACTCTTTTTTTATTAAATTCAGCAGAAAAAGGGGATGTTTTTAGATTTTGGAAATTAGAAAATTCACTCAATAAAGTTCCCCCAGATATTGATGACACAGCGTTATGTTCCTTTATTTTAGAAAAACAAGGACATAAACTAAACAATAAAAAAACACTATTAAAAAATATAAAAAATGATGGTAGACTATTGACTTGGATTCTCCCAAGTTGGAATTTGTTTATAGTTAATCCATACTTATGCCTAAAATTACTTTTCGAAAAAAAGGCAGTTGCAAATACAATAAAATCTGGAATGTTACATCAAACGGATACTGAGGTTGGTGTAGCGGTAAATGCTTTACTGTATCTGGGCGAGAATAAAAACACAAAAAAAGCCATTGAATATTGTATTACAGTTTGGGAAAATGATAAGGACAAACATCACTTTTACGAACATAAAATTGTTATAGCATACCACTTTGCTAGAGCGTATAAAGAGGGAATTACAACTTTCAATAAGGTTTCAAATACTATTGAAAAACTCATACAAAAGGAAAAAGACACGTATTGTTTTGCTGAGTTAATACTTTCTTATTTATGCTTAAAATATTTCAAAACGAATGATTCTTTAAAAAATGAAATTAAGGCACTGATTATAAAAAATTGTAAAACGAATCTAACTCTTTTTGAAAACTACCCCTACTTTACTTCAAAAGACAGAAATTATTGCGCGGGTTCTTATTGTTTAACTGCAAGTTGGTTTCTTGAAGCCACTGAAGACTGGACGGATGAATAACTTGCTTAAAATACACAAACGATTGTATTCGTTTTGCGCCTACAATTTACTTTTGTATGCTAACTTTTTGTTGCTATTTAGTTTAGCAGCAAATCTAAACGCAACTATTATTCATACAATTGCTCTAAAACTTTTACCCACTTATCTATTAGTGGGAATTAGCGGCTATTTCTTGAATGATTTGTTTGATGTAAAAGCAGATGAACTTTCGAACAAATTTAATATCACTACAATACTTAATAAGTATGTGGTGCTATTCATAATTTTATTTTTTGGCCTCATTGGGTTTTATCTCCTATTTACTATTTCAAAACAAGCGAGTTTAGTTTTAGTTTTTCAGTTTTTATTATTGCTTGGATATTCCTTACCCTTTATACGACTGAAAGAAAAAGGGATTTTGGGACTAATTACTGATGCTATATATGCTCATGTAATACCTGGGATTATTTTATTGTATGCACTCCAAGAATATATTGTTATTCCGCTTTCATTGTGTTCTATTTTTATACTATTTCTTTTTTTACTAGGACTAAGAGACATCGCAATTCATCAATTCGAAGATCTAGAAAAAGACATTCAATCTAACACAAAAACTTTTGCTGTAAAAAATCAAGAAACAATAAAAAGTCAAATTAATAAATTGAATCTTTTTTCCGCTCTGGGATTATGTGCTTTACTGTTCTTTTTTCAAACCACTTTCAACTCATTATTATTTCTAGCTCTTTTTATCTGTTTAACAATTAGTTATACTGTTTTTTTTGTAAAAAATAAAAACGTATCGAAAGATGTTTTAATGAATAATTATATCCTTCTTTCTTCTATTTTATTTTTATACATGTTAATAGATGCAAAAAATTTTATTGGTATTATTTTACTATTGCATCCTTATTTTTTACAAAAAACAAGAAGTTTTATTAATTATATTTTGGTTACAATTATCCCGTTAACAATCAATTATTTTTTATACTACTTTTTCATTTTATTGGGTAGAAATTTAAAAGAAAAACCATTGTCTGAGAAAAAATCTGAACTTTTAAAAAAGCATTAAGATGAAGAAAAGTTTGATTTTTAGTAGTATCATTTTATTTATTTCGGCCATTTTATATTTAAAAATTCATAAAATTAATTCACAAACAATTGATTTACAAATAGTCCATAAAAGCATTTTAAATAACAATGAAAAAGAACCTAATTTTGAAATTTCTATATTAAAAAAAACTCTTTCACAAAGAGATACGCTTAAATATAATATATGTAATACTTTTGAAGAATCCATTTCTTTGTTACAATCAGAATTAATAAAAGTTGATACAATTCAATCAAATAGAGAAACTAAAGACTATATAAAATCTCTAATTATTGCCGATTATGTATATGCTGCTTTTAGCTTTCAATTTTTGGGTTCTAAACTAGGGATGGCTAAAGACGCTTCATCAATAAAAAATTGGGACAAAATAGCTATTAAGACTTGTTTTAATTTAGGTAATAAAAATCAATATGCTGTTTTTTGCGGAGAAAGAACGACATTTTATAATCGTTTAATCGAAAAATTATTAAAACTAAAAACAAAACAAGCTTCCGTTGAAGGAGTGCATACTTTTCCAATAATTATAATTGGCGGCAAAGACTATATTATTGACCCATACGATCCTTTTGTGGCGGTTGATACATTAAGTAAAACCGTATTAGACTACGATTTGATAGTAAAAAAACAATATAAATCATTGCAACCTATTCGAACAAAAAGAATGTTTGGTTCAAGTAGAATGTTGATATCTAGAAAATTATATACTAGACTAAAAAACGTATATGGAAAGATTAGCCTTGCTAACATGCTTGACAAATATTTAATAGAAAATGACCAATATTTGTCGCCCTTCAAACCTAAAAACTATGAGCCACCTTTAGAAAAAACAAAAAAAATCACAACGATTTTAAATAATAAAAATATTTTTGCCGTCAATATAAACGGAAGAATCGATGGTAATTTAATAAGCGAAAAAGATTTTTATAAATATTACATTGAGTCTAGATACTAAAATAATTAATTGATATATGTGTGGAATCCTAGGACATATTAGTACAAAAACAGCTGTTAATCAAAAACTATTTGGTCAAATGTTAATTACACTTGAGCATCGTGGTCCTGATGATTTTGGCGTTTTTTATTCTAAAGATAATACTGTTGCATTAGGCCACACAAGATTATCATTTTTAGACTTAAGTCCTTTAGGAAAACAACCTTTATGCAATGTCGAACAGAATATCTGGATTAGTTTCAATGGTGAAATATATAATTTTTTAGAATTAAAAGAAGAATTAAAAGAAAATTATCAATTTAAAACCCAGACTGACACTGAGGTTCTTATTGCTGCATATCAAACCTGGGGAATTAATTTTATTAATAAATTAAAAGGAATGTTTGCTTTTTCCTTATTGGATGAAAGACAAAATAAATTGTTTTTAGTAAGAGATCGTTTTGGAATCAAACCATTATATTATTTTAAAAACGCTGAAAATCTTGTTTTTGGTTCGGAACTAAAAGCTATTATCGCATCCGAAATCCCAAAAAAAGAAATCGATTTTAGCGCCTTTGCGGACTATTTTGTTTATCGATACATTCCATCCCCTAAAACCATTTGGAAAGACATAAAAAAACTACCTCCAGCAAATTATTTAGAAATAAACACGCTTACATTAGACGAAAAATTACATGAATATTGGAAACTTTCGTCAAAAAACACAGTTGCAAAAGAGGAAAATTTAATTCCTAAAATTAATTCTATCCTTATTAACTCAATAAAGCAACACATCCGCGCTGACTTGCCCATTGGGTCTTTTTTGAGTGGTGGTTATGACAGTAGCGCAATTGTATCTTATCTCAAAAAAAGCAATTACAATCCTAAAACTTTTTCAATAGGTTTTAGCAAATGGGAAAAGAGTGAACATCAATTTGCGTCAATTGTTGCCAAACATTTAAACATAAGTAATGAAGCCGTAATAGCTGATAATTCAAGCCTAGACTTAGTTAATAAAATGGCTGATGTTTACGATGAACCCATTGCTGACATATCAATTGTCCCAACATTTATGGTGAGCCAATTAGCTCGAAAAAGTGTAAAGGCAGTATTAAGTGGTGAAGGTGCCGATGAAATTTTTGGTGGATACACGTGGCAACATGATTTTTATAAATTGAATAACCCCAAGCATCTTTTATCTAAAATAAAAATCAAATTAAAACCTGTTGACACCGTTTCTTTCTATGCTAAAGCGATGGCAATGGGATGGTTTGACAAGAAGGAATTACAAAAAATGTTACATCCTAATTTACATTCATTCATACCTGAAGATGTACATTGGTTTTACAGAAAAAACTTTAATTCAAAATTAAGCCCATTAAAATCAATACAATATTTAGATATAAAATGTTTTATGGGTGAATTAGTTTTAACAAAAATTGACCGTGCCAGCATGGCAAATTCACTCGAAGTAAGAGTTCCTTTTTTAGATCACGAGCTGTTTGAAACTGTTTTTTCTTTAGAAGAAAATCAATACTATAAAAAAGAAAAAAGTAAATATTTACTATATGAAAACATAAAAAAGGACCTTCCTAACGAAATTCTGGAACGAAAAAAACAAGGTTTCGTAGGTCCTGACGCGTATTATATGGATTTAAAATATTATAAATCCGAACTAAAAAACAGCAAATTAGTTGAATATAAAATTATAAACCAGTCCTATATAGATGATTTGTTTAAAGAAGAATACAACTGGAAACTTTGGAAAATTTTAATCATGGAAAAATGGTTTCAAAAATGGGGAATATAAATAAATAAATACAATGGCATCAATATTTATAACAGGAGGAGCAGGTTTTATAGGCTATCATTTGCAAAAACACTTAGAAAAAAAGCATCAGATAACAGCTATCGATTTATTAGATAAAAATAATTATGCTGCAACAATCCGCAGCTCCAAGCTAATCAATATCGAACAAGGAGATATAAAAAATTCCTTTTTGAAAAAATTAAAAATAAAACCTGAGGTAGTTATTCATCTTGCTGCCGAAACTGGTATTTCAGGTTCTTTAAATAATCCAAAAAAATACATCGATACAAATATTAACGGCACTTTTAATGTACTCGAACAATGCAAAAAAAATGGAGTTAAGTATTTAATTTATGCTAGCAGCTCCTCTGTTTACAATCCAAATCAAGCAGAAATGGATGAAGAATCAGCAACTAAAAATCAACTTTCATTTTATGGAACAACAAAAAAAATGGGGGAAATTATGATTGAAAACTACTGTAAACAATTTGGAATCACAGCTATTGGTCTTCGGTTTTTTACTGTTTATGGTTCTTGGACTAGACCAGATATGGCCGCTTATAAATTCATGAAAACGATACAATCAGAAAAATCGATTACATTATACAACGAAGGCAATATATTTAGAGATTTTACTCATGTAAGTGATATTGTAAAATCAATTGAATTACTAATAGAAAAAATCCAAGAAGAAAAAACAGGCACCCATCAAATATTCAACATTGGATATGGAAGTCCAATTTCAGTTAAAAAATATGCTGATTTAATTGCTAAGGCACTTGACAAAGAACTATTTTATAAATCAGCCCCTTTGCCCAAAAACGAATTGGAATTTACCCATAGCAATACTTTAAAATTAGAAAATTACATCAATTTTAAACCTCAATGTGCTATTGAAGAGGGAGTAAAAGAAATGACTGATTGGTTTAAAAAAGAACAATATGAACAATAATATATTTGTATTTGTAGTGTGTGGCGCAGAAGAACATATTGCCACTCTTCATTTTTCATTAGCCTATTTGAAAAAATATTCTAAATGTCCTATTTATATTGTTACTGATGAGGCAAGAAATGAAATCGCTATTGAACATGATTCCATAATCAATATTGAAACTCCTAAAAACTATAATCACCATCAAGCTAGTATTTATTTAAAAACTGGCTTGCCTAAATTCTTACCTAAAGGAAATAATTACTGTTATCTTGATACTGATGTTGTTGCTATCAATACTGATTGTGATGCTATATTTAACCAATATATATCACCAATCTCATTTGCACCAGATCATTGTAAAATAAAAAAATTTAGTGCTTATGCGGTAAACTGCAGTTGCTCCAACGAATGGAAAACGGATAGAGAAACTTTCTCCTCAGTGCAAAAAAAATTCGACAAAAACATTCTAATATCAGATATAAAACTAGTAGAACAATCTCGGAAATTAGATTTTATGTTCAACGAATTGCAGAATTCCTACTTAAAAAAAATCAAAACTGGTATTCAATATTTTCTTTCGTATCCTATTTTTAAATTAAATGATGAATTTTACTACAATAGAAAATCGAAGACTTGGTTTAACCAAAATAATGAAATTATTAAATATGATTTCCCTATAAAACAAATTGAAAAAGAAACTGGATTTAAATACAAATGGTGGAACCATAAATGGATTAATACCAATGGAGTAAACTTGTGGGAAGATCAATGTGAACACTTAATTGACGAAATTAGAAATACTTTTGGGATTATTATTAAAGATAAAAACTGGCAACATTGGAACGGTGGTGTTTTTTTATTTAATGATTCAAGTGCTGATTTTTTGGAATCATGGCATCAAAAAACAGTACATATTTTTACTCTACCCAATTGGAAAACTAGAGATCAAGGAACTTTGATAGCAACTGTCTGGGAATTTGGATTACAAAACCAGCCCACTTTATCAAAAAAATGGAATTTTCTAGCAGATTATCACAACAGTGGATTAGCCTTAAAAGCAACTGATAATTTAATCAGCGATGACGGTTTTAAAAATTCTTACAATCCAAATTTCATTCATGTATATCATAATTGGGGTAAAAAAGACTGGAGTGTTTGGCAATGGATTGAAACGAAATTATAAACATTATGAAGAGCCACTTTTTAACATTCATTATTAAATATAAATTCATTGCGATAGCTTTATTTTATATGTTTTTTTCACTTATAATTGGAGAAACGCATCCTTTTTCTTGCTTCCCGATGTATAGTTCTTTTCCTAACTGGTCGTATGCTTTTTATTTAGCGGATGAAAATGACAAGCTTATCCCTGCTGAACAATTTCAAACTACTGGTGGAAAGATGGGACATACATACTACTCTGTTTGTAGCTCAAAAAAAATATTATATGGAAACGGAATGGAATCCGACAAAGAATTGCAAACGATTGGCAAAGAAATGATGGATTTAATAGCATTGAATAATAAATCGGCAAAATATTCAAATATTGCTTTACATAGAATCTACTTTTTTTATCAAAATGACACCATAAAACAACAAAATAAAATAATTTATGAGAGAAATTTTGAATAAAATTTACACCAATAAGTATACAAATTTAGAGTGGAACTTTATAAAAATAATTTTCATCACCCTATGGATTATTCTTGCTTCAATGGTACTTAATTCCTATCAAACAATTCCTATGCCTCAAGGAATTTGTAAACTAATCCCTTGCGAATTATTTTTAGATGGTTATACAAAATATGCTTTAATCCTAGTGATAATTATAGCCTCCCTATTTTACATATTGGAAATAAAACAAATATATACTTGTTTGGTTATTTTTATAATCAGCACACTATTATTTACAATTGAAGAATCTAATGGTATTCTAAACAGGAATAGCCTTTTTACTTTTGTGTTTTTCGCTCAATTTTTGGCCTATTTATTATATCATTATGATAGTAAGTCCAATATTAAAAAAAATAGAATTCAATTTTCGGTTCAAGTAATTGCTGCTGGCTATACGCTTTCGGCTTTATCAAAATTATTTCATTCTGGTATTTTTTGGATACATGATGGCAAAAGAATTACACTACAAATTTTAAAATCATTTTATACCGTGTATGTAACTGATGGTGACACAAAATGGGTAAGCAAAGCAGAAAATATGGTAGCTTTTATAGAAAATCATCCTTTAATTGTTAGCTTTTTATTAGGCACCTCCCTTTTTTTAGAACTATTTGCACTACTCTCCATCAAAAATAAAAAAAGTGCTTTGGTCTATGGTCTGCTCCTTATTTTAATGCATTTGGGAATTTACATTGTAATGGATATTGCAATTGTTTCCATTTTAATACCCATGTTATTATTTATGGTAAACCCATTGTATATCATATGGGTTATATTGAAAAGTTTCTACAAGAAATTAGCGATGTGTTATCCTAAATTCAATTTCTCTAAAACCAATTAAATGTCAAACTTTTGTACCACATCAACCGTTTCTCACTTATATAAAACATACGCTTTAGCAGACAGTATTGCGCCATTTGGCGGGGTGTTACATGTTTTACTGATTGACGGAAGTCCGGACAATACTACTGAAATCCCACAAAACATCCACTTTTTTTCGTTGAAAAATTTGACAGATGAAATTGGAAAAAAAATAATATCAAAATATAAGAATAAAGACAAATTAAGATGGGCATTGAAACCTGTTTTTTTGACTTTTCTGTTAAGAAAATATTCAAAAGTAATTTATGTTGATAATGATATTTTCTTTTTTAATGATTTTTCCTTTTTATTTGAAAAACTAGAAAAAAAAGCCGTCTTATTAACTCCTCATTTTTATGAAGCGAGTCCACAAAAAAATCAAAATTGGCTAGAAGCTAACTTTCGTGTTGGTTTATATAATGCTGGTTTTATTGGCGTTAATTCAAAGGCTATTCCATTCCTAAATTGGTGGGCAAATTGTTGTTTATATAACATAAAAAAAACATATTGGAGAGGTTTGTTTGACGATCAAAAGTATTTAGATTTAGTTCCTGTTCTTTTTGATGATGTTGAAATTATTAAACATAGAGGTTGTAATCTTGCTGGATGGAATTATACAAATTACCCTCATGAATTAGCTAAAAACAATATTAATTTAATTTTCATTCATTTTGCAGAACTAAGCTTAATTGAATTTTCAAAACCTGAAAATTATTGGCATAAAAGCTATATTAACTATGTTGATTCATTAAAAAAACACTTTCCAAACTACTTATTTAAAAGAAAAATTTTTAATAAAAATACCGTCAGTAATTACCTGTATTTTTTAACTTGGAAATTTTGTATGCTGTTTGAAAAAAATTAAATTAAAAATTATGTTATTTAAATCTAAAAAAACAGAAGAATTATTTAGAAAAAATGGATTCATAATTATCCCTAACTTTCTATCTGATGAAGATATTGAAAAATTGACATCACTATATAATTCATTGAATATTGAAAATCTTGAAGAAATTTATACTAATATAAAAGACCGAGATCTTGAATTGAATGAAAAGATTGATCATTTTTTAAAAGGCATTTTCCAACCTTCATTAGAGCAACATTTTGCTAATTTTATTCCAGACGGTGGCGTTTTTATCGTAAAAGGAACAGGTGAAAAAAGTGAATCATCACTCCATCAAGATTGGAATGTAATTGATGAAGAAAAATATTTATCCTGTTGTGTTTGGTGTCCACTTCTTGATGTGAACGAATCAAATGGATGCTTACAGATAATACCTAAAAGCAATAATTGGTTTAAATCCATACGCTCATCAAATATAAGACCGTTGTTCCTCGATTTTAAAACTGTGAAGAAACAATTAATTTCTGTTCCTGTCAAAAAAGGCACAGCTGTTGTTTTTGCTCACAATGTATTCCATGGTTCAAAACCTAATTATACAAGTACACTTAGACCAGTAGCAACAGTTAGTGTAATTTCTAAAGAGGCTACCCCTATCCATTACCTGAAAAATGGGGATAAAATAGATGTAGTTATTGCAGATAAAAATTTCTATCAGAATGAAATAAAAAAAATATATGCAGGCATTAAACCAGAAATTAATATTCTTGAACAAATCGATTTTAGTGAGGAGTATACTGTTTCGGAAGAAAATTTCATGAAAACTTTTAAAAAAAATACGAGCCTATTAAATAAATTGTTTGGCAGAAAATTATAGCCTACTAATACTAAAAACTGATAGGCTCTTGCATACCTTTGCAAAGGTAAATTAATGAATCTTTAAATTTGATTTTATACTAATGGATCTTTTATTTAATAAAAAAACAAAAGTACTTGTTCTTGGCGCAGGTGGTTTTATAGGGACAAATCTAATTAAAAGACTTAAACCTATGAATTGTCATATCACTGGAGTCGATTTAAAATATCCTGATTTCTCTGAACATATTGCGGATGAATATTTTATTAATGATCTTCGTAATTCGACAGAAGTCGATTTAATTTTCAATAAAACGTATGATTATATTTTTCAACTAGCCGCAGATATGGGAGGTGCAGGATATGTTTTTTCAGGAAAAAATGATGCTGATTTAATGTATAATTCGAGTATGATAAATCTAAATATTTTGAATGCCGTTGTCAAAAAAGAATTTAAAGGAGTTCTATTTTACGCATCGTCTGCCTGTATTTATCCCGAACATAACCAGACCGATTCAGAAAATACAAATTGTGAAGAATCAAGCGCTTACCCTGCAAATCCTGATAGTGAATATGGTTGGGAAAAACTTTATGCTGAAAGATTATACACTTCTTTCAAAAGAAATTATAATATCTCCATCAGAATAGCGCGTTTTCATAATATTTTTGGCCCAGAAGGTATTTTTGAAGGAGGAAAAGAAAAAGCACCAGCAGCTATTTGCAGGAAAGTAATAAAAGCTAAAGAAGGTGAAACTATAGAAATATGGGGCGACGGTATGCAAACACGATCTTTTCTATATATTGATGACTGTATTGATGCACTACTTAAACTAATAAAAAGTCCTGTTGAATACCCAATAAACATTGGTTCTGAAGAAATGATTTCAATAAACGATTTAGCAAAAATGGTTATCGGTATTTCAGGCAAAAAGCTACACATAAAAAACATAGAAGGATTTCAAGGAGTCAGAAGTCGTAGCTCAGACAATAGAATGATAGAAAAATTATTGCATTGGCAACCCACAAATAATCTAGAAGTAGGCATGAAAACCACTTACGATTGGATTCAGAAAAAAATAGATTTAAATTAATTCAATACCTTTAATTAAAAAATAACGCCACAATGAATTCATCATTAAGTAAAAGAAAAGATTTTATAAATTTTACCGCAATAGAATTAATGGTTCCCGAAGAATCAATCTCGTTTGAAACTAACTTTAGAGATATTTCGACATGGAGTTCTTTGACTGCTTTACTTTATATTTCTAGAATCAATGAAGAAATTGATGTTTTGATTTCGTCCACTGATTTAGCTTCTGCAAAAACATTAGATGATATTTACCAAATAGTTATTTCAAGATCAAATGGCATTATCTAAAACAAGAGGCTCAAAAATTGTTGGCATAGTTTCAATTGTGCCAAAAAATACTGAAGATAATTTACAATTAGATTTATTATCAGAAACAGATAGAGAAGCTATACTTTTACATACCGGAATCCGCTTTCGAAGAAAAGCAAACTACAAACAAAACGTAAAAGAACTATACAAAAAAGGGATTGAACGATTACTCGAACAATTAAATTGGGATACTAGTTCCATAGATGTTTTAATATGCGTCACACAAACACCTCAGATTGCAATCCCTTCCATCGCTTGTCAACTTCATGGAGATATGGCTTTTCCTTTAAACACATTAAGCTATGACATCAATTCAGGTTGCTCAGGATTTGTTTACGGACTTCATACTGTAAACACTTTAATTTCCTCATTAGAAAAGAAAAATGCTAGAGCCATTTTATGTTGTGGAGATATTTCTTCACAATTAATTGATGCTGAAGATCGATCTGTAAAACCAATATTCTCGGATGCAGTATCTGTAATTGGAATAGAAATGATGGATGACAAAACGGCTATATCGGGTTATTTCAATCTTCAAACAGAAGGTAGTGGCCAAAAAGCTATTTTTACTGAAAAAATGGAAGATCAAAATCAATACATGCGACTTAATGGTATTGATGTCTTTAATTACTCCTTAAAACTAGTTCCTAATAATATTTTAGAGTTATTAAAATTTGCTGAAAAAGATGTTGAATTTCCTGATTTATATGTGTTCCATCAGGCCAATAAAGTAATCAATGACGCCATAAGTAGAAAATTAAAACTAAACATAGAAAAAGTACCAAGTAGTCTGTATGAATTTGGCAATACAGCATCTGCTAGTATCCCACTAACATTAGGTTCGATTTGGAACAAGACAATTACAAATTCTGGCTGGATATTGTTATCTGGATTTGGTGTTGGTTTTTCATTGGCATCAGCATTAATTCCTTTTGAACCAAAATTTTGCTCAGTTCCTGAGGAAATATAATACAATACTTATTTTATGATAGACTTAGATATTGTTATCCCTGTTTATAATTCATCGTTAAACGTCAGTTCGTTGATTGAACGATTGAATTCATGGGCAAATGAAACTACTTATAAATTTCAAGTCATTTTTGTAGATGATTGTAGTAACGATAATTCAATTAAAAAAATTATTTCGGAGCCAAAAGCATTCGAATATAAGCTCATACAATTAGCCAAAAACTACGGACAACACACAGCAACTGCTGTTGGGTTAAGCAAGTCTTCAGCTCCTTATGTAGCGACTATTGACGATGATTTACAACATGACCCATTTGAACTTGAGAATTTATTAAAAATGCTCATACATGAAGATATAGATTTAGTATATGGTGTATATCAAAAGAAAGAACATGCTGCTTTTCGTAATTTCGGGAGTAGTTTGCTAAAAAGAATTTTACGTTTAGCAGGATTGAATTATAATATGGTTACTTCATTTCGGTTGATGAAATCAAAAGTCACAAAAACATTCAAAAACACCAGTGTAACGAGTATTATCTTTATTGATGAATACTTAACAAAAATTGCAAAAAACCAAAGTTCTTGTCTTGTAAATCATTTTAGCCGTAAAGAAGGTCAGTCTAATTATAGCACCTGGAAACTCGTTAAATTTGCTTTGAAAATTATACTTTTTCACACGGCAATTCCATTACGATTTATTACTCGTTTTGGTCTGGTAATGGCTATTGTTTTCTTTATGTTTGGGTTTTATTTTACATACAATAAAATTGCAAATAACGTACCTTTAGGTTATTCATCATTAATTGTAGCTCTGTTTTTTTCAACAGGAATGATTTTGCTTTCATTAGGAATCATAGGCGAATACATTCGTAAAATATGGATCTCACAAAACAAATTAGACCAAGTAATCATTCTGGAATAATGGAATTAAAAGATTATGGAATAACCCTAGAACCGTTGAACATCGAAAGCATTGAAACTGTTCGAATTTGGAGAAATCAAACTCAAGTCAATCAGTTTATGGATTACCAAAAGATAATTTCTAGAGAAGAACAGTTAGATTGGTTTAAAAAAATTCAGAATTCAAATTCAGCATATTATATCATAAAAAAAGGGAATGATCAAATTGGAATGATTCATCTCAACCAAATAAATAATACTACAAAATCTGCCGAAGCTGGAATTTTCATAGGAAACAATGACTTTAATGGGACTGGAATTACTTTAGGTGCTTCGCTACTATTATTAAATCATGCTTTTACTACTTTGGAACTTGAAATTATTTACGCCAAAGTAAAAAATAGTAATAGTAATGCTATAAAATACAATCAACTTCTTGGTTTTACAGAAGACAACCCTTTTAATTCAGAATTTACTATTTGGAAAATAATGAACACTACTTTTTTTGATATTAAACCTAAGTTGATTCAACTACTATACTAATTTAGCGTTGTAAAATACGCCATCTTATCTCATCTAAATATGCTTTTATAACCTGAAGTATATTCTTTTTTTCAAGACTTAAATAATTCATTGTGAACAAGCTTGGATTTAACATCCATTTAATCATCCGATTTGGAAAAGTTAAAGTTCCATATGGAAAAGTTTTGAGCAGAAAGTAAGGTTTTAATTTAGGATAAATTGTTTTAAAAAAAACAGACCTATTATGTTTGTAAAAATTATTTTTTCTAGGAACTAATACATCCATACCAATATGAAAAGTAAGATGTGCATCTGGAATATAAAGTGGTTTTTTTGCAAAAGAAAAAAGATTATGAACTAAAGTTACTTCTAAAAAAGAAATTCCAACACAAATAGATTCTAAAATAAAAGCATCCAAAAGTGATCTTTTAAACACAAAACAATCAAATCCCGGATGTGATTTACCAAGGTCAGCATACATTAATGGTAAATCTTCAACTTTAGTATACTTATTTGACAAACGCCTACGGTTTATTACAATAGCATCATGACCTTTCTCCAAATACTGAAAAACAGTGTCATAAAAATGAGGCATTAATGCAATATCTACATTGGTATAAATACAATAATCGCAAGGGTCAATTTCTTTAATTTTATTTAGAATATCTTTAATAAGAGGTAATTTTCGTGTTTTTAAATCTAAATTGACATCTAAAACAGATTGATTTAAATTTGAAAGTTGTATAAATCCTTCTGGAATAAAACTTCTATCTTCTTCAAATTGTGTCGTACATAAAGTTATTTTTTCTTTATGCTTAGAAAAGTTTTTGGCTACTAAAATGCTCTCAAAAGTAATAGGTTGAGCATAATACAAATCAGAATTTTTATCTACTTTTACGGGGTTAATTATATGTATAAGATGAGTCAATGAAAAAAATTTTATTTAATAATACCCGAAAGTCATGCAATTATACAAAAAATTTAGAACTACTATTTTCAGATTATGAATTAATTAGAAAAAAACATTTTTCAACTCTTTGCTTAGACAAACTTAAAAATATTTATCCAAAATCAGAATTATTCTTAACACACTCTGCAACAGGTGCCTTAGAAATGATTGCTTCGTTAATTAATATTCAATCTGGTGATGAAATCATAATGCCTTCATTTACATTTGTTTCAACTGCAAATGCTTTTGTAAGTAAAGGAGGAGTTCCTGTTTTTATTGATATCAATCCTAATACACTAAATATTGATGAAACTCTAATTGAACAAGCAATAACTCCAAAAACGAGAGCAATTATTGCTATGCATTATGCTGGTCATTCTTGCAATATGACTGCTTTAAAAAATATTTGTGAAAAATATAATTTAATTTTAATTGAAGATGCTGCTGTTGGTTTTGGTAGCTATCACATGGAAGAACCTTTAGGCAGTATCGGAGATTTTGGCGTAATTAGTTTTGATGTCACCAAACATATTACTGCAATCCAAGGGGGGCTTTTAATAGTCAACAATAAAAATTTCGAAGAAAGAGCGTACACTATTTATCATATAGGAACTAATCGAAATGCGTTCCAAAAAGGAGAAATACCTTATTATGAATGGGTAGACATTGGGTCTAAATATCAAATGAACGAATTGAATGCAGCTTTTTTAAATGAACAGTTATGCCAGTCCGAAGACATTCTAAAACTTAGAATTAATTTATCTTCTTTATATTATGCTGAGTTAAAACAATTAGAAGAATCGAATAAATTAAGGCTTATACCTGAAATTTTAGTCTCTACAAACATTCATGAATTTTACATCATTTTAAACTCAAAAAAGGAAAGAGAAGAATTAATTATTTATTTGAATAAAAAAAATATAGAAGCATTATTTCATTACATCCCTTTACATAAAACAAATATGGGACTAAAAACAGGAAGGTATTTTGGATCAAACAATACCGAAGATATTTCTCAAAGATTATTGCGACTGCCGCTTCATAGTGAACTAATTCCTGATGAAATTAGGTATATTACCTCTAGCATTCAAGATTTTTTCAAAAATTAAATAAAAAACCCATAAAAACAAATGCTTTATGGGTTTTGAATAAGTTTTAGCAGAGAGGATGGGATTCGAACCCACGTTATGTTGCCATAAACACGCTTTCCAAGCGTGCGCCTTCAGCCACTCGGCCACCTCTCTAGTTTTCTATTTTGGTCTGCAAATAACTTAAAAAAAACCGAGCTAAGAAAGTAAAATCTAATTATTATACTATTTCCCCTCGTAAGGAAGTTTCAAAGATAGTTTTAAACTCGGCTGGATCAATATTCTGTGCTAATAAATACATTAGTTTTGTGATTGCCGCTTCTGTAGTAATATCTTTTCCAGAAATTACACCAATTTTTTTCAAACCTGTGCTTGTTTCATATTGCCCCATATGTACGCTTCCGCCTGAGCATTGCGTTACGTTGACAATATACAACCCTTTCTTCACAGCTTCACTCAAAAGATCTAAAAACCAATCTTCTGTTGGTGCATTTCCAGCACCATAGGTTTCTAAAACAATTCCTTTAAGATTTGGAATGGCGATAATCGCTGATAAAACCGTTTCGCTTATCCCAGGAAACATTTTTACAATAACCACATTGGTATCAAAATTCTTGTGAACTTTCAAATTCATGTTGCTTATAAGAGGTAATCGCAACTCTAAATTCACTTTTAAATGGACTCCGGATTCAATCAAAAACGGATAATTGGGCGAACCAAAAGCATTAAAATGCTCTGCATTTATTTTGGTTGTTCTATTTCCTCTGTATAATTTATATTCAAAATAAAGGCAAACCTCACTGATAACTGGTTTTCCGTTTTCACGTAAAGAAGCAATTTGAATAGCGGTAATTAAATTCTCTTTTGCATCGGTGCGTAAATCACCAATAGGCAATTGTGAGCCAGTAAAAATAACTGGTTTCGATACGTTTTCAAGCATAAAACTCAAAGCAGAAGCAGAATATGACATTGTATCTGAGCCATGAAGAACTACAAATCCATCAAATGATTCATAATTATCTTCAATAATAGTTGCAATTTGAACCCAGTTTTCAGGATCCATATTGGAGGAATCTATGGGATTATCAAAAGAAATTGTTTCAATTTCACAATCTAACAATTTCAATTCTGGGACTCTTTGAAGCAGTTTACTAAAATTGAATGCCTTAAGCGCACCTGTTTGAAAATCTTTTTTCATACCAATGGTACCACCGGTATAAATCAAAAGAATTTTGGATTTAGAGGGCATGAGTATATTTTAATTTATTGACAACTGGATTTGCATACATCGCCAAAAATCCTTCCAAAGCAACTGGATTGTCATGATCTATTCGCATTTCAAGTCGGCGTTCAAAAAGTGATTTTTCGTTTTCAGTATATAAATGCGAGTAGGTGTTTGTTTTATTTACAATATCGTATGCAATATAATTTGTTGGCCAAAGCTTGTAATTGCTCAATATTGCATCATCAATAACTTGTGCTAAAGCCTGAACCTGTTTGTTAGAATTATCATTTTCAGCAACAATTGTATCAATTTCAGCATCTAAAACTTTGTCAACATGAATATGGATTCTTTTCTTTTGTCCCATAACGCCACTAAGGATAGTCATGAAGTCTTCATTTTTTTCCTTGATGTAAATTTCATTATTTGCTTCAGCCATTAACTGAGGCATTTTCAAAACATCAGTAGGATCATATTCATAAGAAATAGAAACGGGAACAATTTTGATTTTCTTGAAATAATCCATCAAATTAGCTTCGTCAGATCCCATTCCAATCATTTTTAACACCCCTGGATTTGTCTCGTCATTTCCGTCTTTAGTTCTTCCTTCGCGTTGAGCAATCCAAACCGAACGATTTTCGTGCAACAATAACTGTCCGATATATTCTGACAATAATTTAGAACTTTGCAACATCTCTCTTGGCGTTAATCCTCTCAAAACCAAGAAATTTCTATTCAATTTAGCTAAGGTGCTCAAAAATGCTTTTTTAACTAAATTATCTCCAATAGCCGAAGCGGTCATTACAAAACCATGCTCAAACAAGGAAGCATTCAATAAAGTTGTATCTAAAAGAATATCTCTATGGTTAGAAATAAACAAATAAGAAGTGTTTTTTTCTAGGTTTTCGAAACCTGAAGTAGTCAATCCTTCTGAACTTTTTTCGAGTATCTTTTGAACAGATTGATAAATAAAATTACATTGAAAATCTCTAATAGAATGCGTTTTCTTTAGTTGTTCTTTCCAAACATCATCTTCTAATTCTGGAAAAGTAAAATTCATTAATGCTTTCATCATTGGATGATGGATAACATTTTGAAGTGCTTCGTTTACTTCAGTATCGTAAAATGGTCGAATAGCGTCAAATTTCTGCATTTTGATTTTCAATTTTATTGGTAACAAAAGAACAAAAAAAAAATTAATTTATCGTAAATTCTAGTTTAAATCCCGAATATAACTTTAGAATTTTCAGTTGTTATTGAAGCAATTTCTTCCTCTGAAAGATTATAAATCTGAGCTAACTTTGCCGCAACATTTATCAAGTAACTACTTTCATTTCTTTTGCCTCTAAAAGGGATTGGTGCTAAGTAAGGGGAATCCGTTTCTAAAACAATATGTTTCAAATCTATTTGATTAAGAAATTGGTCGATTTTACCATTTTTGAAAGTAACAACTCCGCCAATTCCTAATTTCATATTATACGATATTGCTTGTAAAGCTTGTTCATAGGTTCCTGAGAAACAATGAAAAATTCCAAACAAATCTTCTGATTTTTCTTCTTCTAAAATCTCAAATATCTCATCAAAAGCTTCTCGACAATGAATCACAATGGGCAATTTGTATTGCTTAGCGAGTTGAATTTGTTGTCTAAATGCAATTTGTTGTTGGGGCAAATGGGTTTTGTCCCAATATAAATCAATCCCGATTTCTCCTACCGCATAGAATTTTCTTTTAGCCAATTCATTTGCTACATGCTCCAATTCCTCTTCATAATTATCTTTTACATAATTAGGGTGCAAACCCATCATTAGGAACACATTTTCAGGATGTTTTTTTTCTAAATCATACATGGATTCTGTGCAAGTTGAATCGATAGCAGGAATAAAAAAACGTGAAACTCCAGCATCAATAGCACGCTGTATCATTTCGTTTCTATCCTGATCAAATTCCTCTGAATATAAATGAGTATGGGTATCTGTAAGTATTGTTTTTGTTTTCAAGAGTATAATTTAAGAGCACAAATTTACAGGAATAAAACTAGTTGTAAAAATAGTTCCGTAAAGATTGCTGAAGTTATTTACAAACTAAAAAACTCCATGTATATTTGTTAAAATTGCTATCGAATAAATGAAAGACCTTCAGCATATTCTCCAAAAAGAGAATTACAAAAAAATTAAATTTAAAATTACTAAAACACAGCATTTGCTTATAAAAGCAAAAATAAATGGTGTAAAAGGAAATTTTATTCTGGACACAGGTGCTTCGAGCAGTTGTGTTGGTTTTGAAAGTATTGCTTTGTTTTTATTGGAAGCAAAAAATTCAAAAACAAAAGCTTCTGGAGCTGGAGCAACGGGAATGTTGACTCAAATAGCAACAAAAAACGAACTTCAATTGGGCACTTGGAAAAACAACAATTTTGATATTGTGATTTTTGATTTAACTCATGTTAATGAAGCATTAATTGAGCACAAATCAAAACCCGTTCACGGTATTATTGGCGCCGATATTTTGACAAAAGGCAAAGCTATTGTGGATTACTACAACCGCTATTTATATTTATTGAAATAAAAAAGAAGCCGTTCAAAATAAATTTAAACGGCTTCAGAAACAAAACTCAAATTATTATTTACTACAAAAATTAAAATTTAAATTGAACTACTATTTCATTCGTGCTTTTAGCAGTTGCTAATTCAGCTCTTGAACTAACTTCATAGGCAAATCCTACTACAAGTTTTTTACTTAAAGTAATGCTTGCCATTGCTGCAACAGCTTGATCCGTTCTATACATACCGCCTACTTCAAAATTATTATTTATCATTAACATCGTACTCAAATCAACAGAAATAGGCGCAGCCGAAGTATATCTTGCCATAAAAGAAGGTTTCAAAATTAATGTCCCTGAAGGATTTAAGTTAAAATCATAGCCTCCACTTG
The DNA here is from genome assembly GCF_003634825.1 of Flavobacterium sp. 123. Classification (NCBI taxonomy): domain Bacteria; kingdom Pseudomonadati; phylum Bacteroidota; class Flavobacteriia; order Flavobacteriales; family Flavobacteriaceae; genus Flavobacterium; species Flavobacterium sp. 123. The sequence continues at coordinate 1,576,087 of NZ_RBXD01000001.1, read as the reverse complement.
CATAAAGCTGCGATCTATTAGTACTAACCATAGCGTAACCATCGCTGTTTTTAACATCTTTAAATGAAATTAATTTGGGAACAGAAAGAGACAGGAAATATTTTTCACCTTTCAAAACCGCTCCAACACCCACATTAGGACTAAAACTATTGATTGAAGCAAATGCTGGATCTACATCAACAGAATACAATTCTAATCCTGATGAATTAACATTAAAAGAATTTCCTCCAGCTTTGATTCCTAAATACAAATCAGTTGCTTCACTCAGTTTTACTAAATAAGATAAATCAATTCCAACTGAGGTTAGTTTTTCAATAAACGTTTCTTCATTCATTACAGAAATTCCAAAACCTAAATTTTTACCAATAGACGTTCCAAAAGAAACGGCTTGTGTTCTTGGCGCTTCTTTAACTCCTGTCCATTGTGATCGTATTGATCCTGTAATTAGAGTTTTATTATCAATCCCAGCATAAGCGGGATTGATAACATTCATTTGATTTTTATAGAAAGCAAAGTTATTGGCCTGTTGTGCTAAAAGTGAACTACTAAACAGAAGTATTACTGCCGTCAGCAGATAGAATATATTTTTCATGATATGATATTTTAAAAATTAATTAGCGATATAAATCCAACCTTGCAAATCAACCGAACCATCCCCGCCTAAATCTACTTGATAAAAATAAGACCCTGCAGCAACAATTTTTCCGGTGTTTTTATAAGATCCGTCCCAAAGGTTTTTGTAGTCTCTTGATGAAAATACTTCCGCTCCTGTTTTATTAAAAACGGTCACTTGAGTGTTTGGATGATTTTCTACATTTTTAATAATCCATACATCATTTTTACCATCGCCGTTTGGAGAGAATCCTTGTGCAACTTTAACTTGCTCTTCTTCAATACAAATATCTCCTACTCCATCATTATTTAAATCTTCTTGGTTTGGATTGTAGAATTCTGAGCAGTTATCAATATCATCATTTATACCATCAAAATCATGATCATCATTGAAAATTTCAATTGTAAAAGTCAACTGTTGTGACCCTACAGAATTAGTTGCCGTCACCGTGTAACTAACTGGCGCATTCTCTTCTGTTGGTTTTCCAACAATTGAACCCGAAACTGTATCAAAGCTCATTCCTTTAGGCAATTCTGGAGTGATGCTAAACGTTGGGAAAGGATCAGCCGTGACTGTTGGTGTTACTGAAAATACATCTTTATTTATTTCGAATCGCAAATTACCTCCATAGTTCAAATTCGTTGGAATCCCCGTTATCGGTTCTACTCCTGCTTCTTTATAGAAATACATGTTATCAAGATAAACTGTACTGTTTTCATTTGGTGATACAAACTTGAATTGGAATACATTATTCAATGCTATAGTTGTATAATCTGATAAGTTGATGTCAAAACTATTCCAGCCTGACAATGTAGGCGTCAATGTAACTTTTTGTTCAACTGGTCCTGGATTAATCAAATAAACGTCAAAAGCAGTACAATCTGGTGTCCAAATATCCAAATGCAATTGCGTCATTCCTGTTGCATCAATTCCTGTTGTTGGAACAACACCTTGGTAATTAAGATTTGACAATTTTTTGGTAGCATCGCCAACAATCGAAACTTCTTCCGAAACAGTAGACTGTCCCCAGTTTTCATTCCAACTTGTACCAGCAATATCTGCATATGCACCACTGAAAACTGATTTTACATCAGCAACATTTCTTGCTGGAGGTGTTGGTGCAGCTGTGATTGGAGCAGTTACAACTGGTGTTGTGGCTGCTTTATAGAAATACATGTTATCAAGATAAACTGTACTGTTTTCATTTGGTGATACAAACTTGAATTGGAATACATTATTCAATGCTATAGTTGTATAATCCGACAAGTTGATGTCAAAACTATTCCAACCTGATAAGGTAGGTGTCAATGTAACTTTTTGTTCTACTGGTCCTGGATTAATCAAATAAACATCAAAAGCAGTACAATCTGGTGTCCAAATATCCAAATGCAATTGCGTCATTCCTGTTGCATCAATTCCTGTTGTTGGAACAACGCCTTGGTAATTAAGATTTGATAATTTTTTTGTAGCATCGCCAACAATCGAAACTTCTTCCGAAACAGTAGACTGCCCCCAGTTTTCATTCCAACTTGTACCAGCAATATCTGCATATGCACCACTGAAAACTGATTTTACATCAGCAACATTTCTTGCTGGAGGTGTTGGTGCAGCTGTGATTGGAGCAGTTACAACTGGTGTTGTAGCTCCAAAAGCAACATCATCAAAGTAGTACGTTTTTTCTCCAGCTACTGCTCCAGTTGTTCCGAAGTTGAAGAAGATGGACGCTTTATCATATACAAAGGCTAAATTCAATGCCGCAGTTCCTGCTGCTTGATTAGCAAAATTGAATTCTAAAGTTTGCCATCCCGAAGCCGTAGTTACTGTAGCTTCTGTTTCTACTGTATGTGTATTGTCATTGTGATCCTCTACTTTTAATCGAACTGGAATTCCAGCAGTTGGTGACCATACTCTAACATTCATTTTTGTAGCGGTTGCACTAAATGGTATCGCACTACTAAATCCTAATCCTGCTGCGGCCGAAACGGTAGTTCCTGCCCAAAGTTCCGCTGCAGCTGATTTGATTACCTTAACTACTTTGTTTGTGGACAACGTTGGGTCAACTACTACTGTCGATGCTTCCGCTCCTCCAAATCCAATTAGTCCGTAATCAACCGTAGCGTCATCAAAAGTGGTTGGCAAACTCATTTGTGTTAATGTACTTCCTGTTCCGCCTGAAACAGTAGTTTGAGATACGTCATCAAATAAATACGTTGAATTAGAACTTCCGTCTCCTACTGTTCCTAAATCAAATATGAAAACCATATTGTCATTCAAGTTGTTTACTCCTGCTACTCCAGTGAAATCAAAACTCAATTCTTCCCATGCATTTGCAGCGGTAACTCCTGTTGATTCTTTTTCGAATGCTGCTCCTGCTCCTTCAAATTTTAATAATAGTTTTTTACCAGCTACTGGTGACCAAACTTTTATTTTGAATAATTTATTAGTAGTGAAATCTACTGGTGATGCCAGTACTATTTTGCTTCCTGCCCAAGGTTGTCCTGCGCCCTTTACCATTTGTGCTGCAGTTGCACTAGTATTAATCCCAGTGTTATGGGGGTTCACAATTTTAGTTGCTAAACCTCCATCAAAATCGACAAATGAGTAAGCAATTGTTGATGATTCAAAATCCATTGGTAAAGTAGGGGATGTACTTGTTGTTGGCGCCGCTGCTCCAAAAGCAACATCATCAAAGTAGTACGTTTTTTCTCCAGCTACTGCTCCGGTTGTTCCAAAGTTGAAGAATATAGAAGCTTTATCATATACAAAGGCTAAATTCAATGCCGCAGTTCCTGCTGCTTGATTAGCAAAATTGAATTCTAAAGTTTGCCATCCCGAAGCCGTAGTTACTGTAGCTTCTGTTTCTACTGTATGTGTATTGTCATTGTGATCCTCTACTTTTAATCGAACTGGAATTCCAGCAGTTGGCGACCATACTCTAACATTCATTTTTGTAGCGGTTGCACTAAATGGTATCGCACTACTAAATCCTAATCCTGCTGCGGCCGAAACGGTAGTTCCTGCCCAAAGTTCCGCTGTAGCTGATTTGATTACCTTAACTACTTTGTTTGTGGACAACGTTGGGTCAACTACTACTGTCGATGCTTCCGCTCCTCCAAATCCAATTAGTCCGTAATCAACCGTAGCGTCATCAAAAGTGGTTGGCAAACTCATTTGTGTTAATGTACTTCCTGTTCCGCCTGAAACAGTAGTTTGAGATACGTCATCAAATAAATACGTTGAATTAGAACTTCCGTCTCCTACTGTTCCTAAATCAAATATGAAAACCATATTGTCATTCAAGTTGTTTACTCCTGCTACTCCGGTGAAATCAAAACTCAATTCTTCCCATGCATTTGCAGCGGTAACTCCTGTTGATTCTTTTTCGAATGCTGCTCCTGCTCCTTCAAATTTTAATAATAGTTTTTTACCAGCTACTGGTGACCAAACTTTTATTTTGAATAATTTATTAGTAGTGAAATCTACTGGTGATGCCAGTACTATTTTGCTTCCTGCCCAAGGTTGTCCTGCGCCTTTTACCATTTGTGCTACAGTTGCACTAGTATTGATCCCAGTGTTATGTGGGTTCGCAATTTTAGTTGCTAAACCTCCATCAAAATCGACAAATGAATAAGCAATTGTTGATGATTCAAAATCCATTGGTAAAGTAGGGGATGTACTTGTTGTTGTTCCACCTGATGTTCCTGTTTTTGCAGAGAAAGTTACATTGTCAAAATAACAAACATTCTCTGTAGTCCTTGCCTGAAAATCTGGAAAAAATATTATTTGGTCAATATTAATTGTCTCAAACAATCCAATTTTTCCTGAAAAATCAAAAGTCAATTCTTCCCATTGGTTGATTTTTGTATTTGCTACTTTAATCTCTGGCTGAGCACCACCATTTGCAATGGCAAATTTTATCCCAACATCACTGATAACCGATTTCCATACCATGATTTTAATCGTACTATTACTAGTAGACAACGTAAAAGTTCCAATATCAGAACCATGCTTGGTTTCACATCCTGCCCAGGGTGCTGCTCCTGCAGCAGTAGTAAGTGCTGTAAATTTAGCTACTGTTGCAGAGGTGTTGATTCCAGATGCATCAGGATTCGCTACTTTTTCATATCCTAATCCACCACCATTCTCAAATGTCGTAAACGTCCATGTTGAACCAGGTTCTCCAGATTCAAATGTAATAGGGGCACTTTGTGAAAAACCTATTTCAAATAAAAAAAGGAAAAAAGTTAAAGTAATTTTTCTCATAATATTAGTTATTTAATTATTCTCAAATATAGAATTGAATTATTTTTGAAGATAAAATAGGAACTATGTTAAAACTATACATTTGAGATATTTAAGAACCACCTCCTTGAAACTAAGGCTATATTAGGGATTAGAATAAACTATTTCAATAAATATTTTAAAAATATTAAATCGTTTTATCAGGGATGTTGTGGTGATGTTGTAGTGTTGAATTATTTTTTTGCAAATAATTAGCAATAAAAATATATTTTGTGTTTTTTTGAAACTAAAAAACAAAGAATACCGTAAAAAAAATTAGTAGATACGGAAAGTAAAATTCTCAGTATTACGAACTAAAGGAACCATTAACCCCTTTGATCCAGAAACTGTAATTGAAATATATACATTAACCCTACACAAACTTATTGTAACCCATATCCTTAATGAAAGGGAAAAAAATTATGGATTACTTTAATCATTGTCTGTATTTGAAGTACCATACTTTTTCAAAGAAAAATAAGCAACAATACCACTAATCATCATTAAAAAACCTCCGAGAATAAATGGCATTCCCGCAAATTCAAATGGCGATTCTTTATGCGTAAAATAATAAAAAAGACTTGACATTACTGGCGGTCCAATAATAGTTGCAGCACTCATTAAACTCGCAATTGTGCCTTGAATTTCGCCTTGTTCTGACGGCAAAACATGATTTGAAATTATAGCTCGCAATGCAGGACCTGCGATTCCAGCAAGACAATACGGAATCAAAAAGAGAAACATCATCCAGCTTTCTGAAACAAAAGCAAACAAAAACATGGCAAGGGTATACAAAGCCATTCCAACATAAATACTTATTTCATTCCCTAGTTTTCGACTAGTCCATCGTATCAAACCTCCTTGAACAAGACTCACCAAAACCCCTACTACACCCAACGAAATTCCAACCATTTTTTCGTCCCAACTAAATTTGTACATCGTAAAATAACTCCAGTTACTTTCAACCGCATGAGCCGCAACGTAAATCAAAAACAACGCAATTAACAATCCGTAAAGAGAAGGGTATTTCTTTAAATTTAAAAAAACACCAATTGGGTTGGCTCTTTTTAAATTAATGGGTCTTCTATTTTCTTTTGATAATGATTCAGGCAAAATAAAATAACCGTAAAGGAAATTCAGCAAGCACAAAACGGCAGCTGCGTAAAACGGAAGTCTAGACCCGTAATGTCCTAATCCACCTCCTATAATGGGCCCAATTATAAATCCTAGCCCAAAAGCCACACCAATCATTCCGAAGTTTTTGGCTCTATTCTCTGGCGTACTCACATCAGCTATATAGGCCGAAGCAGTTGAGATACTTGCTCCTGTTAATCCTGCAATTATTCTTCCAATAAATAACCATGTAATGGTTGGGGCAAGTGCTAACAAAATATAATCTAGCGAAAATGCAAAAAGCGAAATTAGAATTATGGGTCTACGCCCAAATTTATCACTCAAATTACCTATTAAAGGCGCAAATATAAATTGGGTTATCGCATACGCAAATGTTAACCAGCCGCCATATTTTGCCGCCTCACTAACATCTCCATGAATTAACTCTTTAATCAATTTTGGGATAACTGGAATAATAATACCCCAACCTATTATATCAATTAACATAGTGATGAAGATAAAGCCGATAGCAGCTTGTTTTTTATTTGACGCCATAAATAGTATTGATTAGAAAGACAAATAAACAAAAAATCCGTTTAGAAAACTCTCTAAACGGATTTGCTATTTATGTGTTTATTGAATTACAATTCAAATGCTTTTTTAGGATTGTTATCACACAATAATGCTACTGGATTTTCTAATGCTTCTTTTACAGCAACTAAGAATCCTACCGACTCACGACCATCGATAATTCTGTGGTCATAAGAAAGCGCTACGTACATCATTGGGTGAATTTCAACTTTACCATTTACAGCAATAGGACGCTCAATAATATTGTGCATTCCTAAAATTCCTGATTGTGGAGGATTGATAATTGGCGTAGATAACATACTTCCAAAAACACCACCGTTAGTAATAGTAAATGTTCCTCCAGTCATATCATCAACTGTAATTTGTCCGTCACGAGCTTTAATCGCTAAACGTTTAATATCCGCTTCAATACCACGGAAAGTCAAATTTTCAGCATTACGAACTACAGGAACCATTAATCCTTTTGGTCCAGAAACTGCAATTGAAATATCACAGAAATCATATCCTATTTTATAATCTCCGTCCATCATAGAGTTCACATCTGGATATAATTGTAGAGCTCTTGTTACCGCTTTTGTAAAGAAAGACATATAACCCAACCCTATTCCACCGTGTTTCGCTTTGAAGGCGTCTTTGTATTCGTTACGCAACGTATTGATTGGTGTCATGTTTACTTCATTGAAAGTAGTTAACATGGCCGTATCATTTTTAGCAGCAACTAATCTTTCTGCAACTTTACGACGCAACATTGATAATTTTGTTCTTTCAGTACCACGAGAACCTCCAGTTGGAGTTCCCATAGATGGTACTGCATTTACAGCATCATCTTTAGTGATTCTTCCATCTTTTCCTGTTCCTGTTATAGAAGCCGGAGCAATATTTTTTTCCTCTAATATTTTTCTCGCTGCTGGCGAAGGTGTTCCTGAAGCATATGTCGCTGCTGCAACTGGTGCTGCTGCAGGAGCTTCTGCTTTTACTTCAGCCTTTGGTCCCGAAGCTTCGGGATTAGCAACTACTGCTGCAGGAGCCGGAGCTGAACCAGCTGGTTTTGCTGCAGCTGTATCAATATGACAAACTACTGCTCCAACGGCAACTGCATCACCTTCTTCTGCTTTTAAGGTAATAATTCCGCTAGCTTCTGCTGGCAATTCTAATGTTGCTTTATCTGAATCAACCTCAGCTATGGCCTGGTCTTTTTCTACATAGTCACCATCTTTTACTAACCATGTTGCAATTTCAACTTCTTTTATAGATTCCCCTGGTGATGGGACTTTCATTTCTAAAATCATGTTCTATTATTTTAAATTATGAATTTTAAATTTTAATTTGGTTCAAACTATACAGCTTCAAACCTGAAACAATTTTTATCTAAATAAATTTTTATCAAATACCATTCGAACGGCATCAGCCTGACGACGTTTTGCTCTAGTATAACTTCCTGAAGCTGGTGCTGCATATGCTTTAAGCGAAGCCAATCTCCATTTTACTAAATCAAAATTCATCAACATATAACTATAAGCACCCATGTTTTTAGGTTCTTCTTGTGCCCAAACATAATCATCTGCGTTTGGATATTTAGCTATGATAGCTTTTAGTTGTTCCACTGGTAGAGGGAACAATTGTTCTATTCTTACTACAGCTACATCTTTGCGTCCGTTATTTTCTCTTTCCGCAGTGATGTCATAATAGAATTTACCAGTACAGAAAACTAATGTTTTAACTTCTTCTTTATTTACGGTTTCATCATCAAATGTTTCTTGGAAACTTCCATTTGCAAAATCTTCAATAGGAGAAAGAACTCTTGGATCACGCAACAAACTTTTTGGTGTAAATACCACAAGTGGTTTACGGAAAGTCGTTTTCATTTGTCTTCTCAACAAGTGAAAAAAGTTAGCTGGCGTTGTACAATCAGCTACATACATATTATGTCTAGCACAAAGTTGTAGGTAACGTTCCATTCTAGCTGAAGAGTGTTCAGCTCCTTGTCCTTCGTAACCGTGTGGCAATAATAAAACAATTCCATTTTGATTGTTCCATTTGTCTTCTCCACAAGAAATATATTGGTCAATCATAATTTGAGCTCCATTACTGAAATCTCCAAATTGTGCTTCCCAGATAGTCAATGTTTTTGGACTTGCTAAAGCATACCCATAATCAAAACCTAAAACTCCATATTCTGACAAAAGTGAATTATAAATATGGAATTTCCCTTTTGCATCTTCAAGGTTATTTAACAATGTTACTTCTTCCTCAGAGTCTTCTACTTTTACAACAGCATGACGGTGTGAGAATGTCCCACGCTCAACATCTTGTCCAGAAATACGAACATCATAACCTTCTTTCAACAAGGAACCATATGCTAAATGCTCTGCCATAGCCCAGTCTAGCTTGTTGGTTTCAAAAACCATAGTTTTTCTGTCGTTGATTAGTTTTTGAATTTTACTAATGAACTTTTTATCCGTTGGAAGGTTACAAATTACGTTTGCAATCGAAATAAGTCCTTCTTTTGGATAAGAAGTATTTACGCTTTCCAACATTTGTGTATCAGTCACTTGCTCAAATCCTTTCCACTCATTTCTCATGAAAGGAGTAATTATGGTAAGGTCTTTTTTACGAGATGCCTGAAGATTATCATCTAAATCTTGTTTGTATGTTGATTCTAAATCTTTTACAAAATTACTGTCAATTACACCCTGCTCTAATAATTTAGCTGCGTAAATATCTCTTGGATTTTGATGTTTAGCAATGATTTTATACAATACTGGTTGAGTAAAACGAGGTTCATCACCTTCGTTATGACCATATTTTCTATATCCTAATAAATCTATAAATACGTCTGAACCAAATTTCATTCTATAATCTAATGCAAATGACATGGCATGAACAACCGCTTCTGCATCATCTGCATTAACGTGCAATACCGGTGATAATGTTACTTTAGCAACGTCCGTACAATATTTAGAAGAACGAGCGTCTAAATAATTCGTTGTAAAACCTACTTGGTTGTTAATTACAATATGGATTGTTCCTCCAGTTTTATATCCATCTAATTGTGCCATTTGAACAATTTCGTATAGAATTCCTTGTCCAGCAATTGCAGCATCACCGTGAACGGCTATAGGCAACACTTTTGAGAAATCATCTGGAAAATATTTTTCTTGTTTTGCTCTTGTAATTCCTTCAATTACTGCACCTACAGTTTCTAAGTGCGAAGGGTTTGGAGCTAAATTAATATTGATGCTTTTTCCTGTACTTGTTTTTTTATCAGCTGTAAGTCCTAAATGGTACTTAACATCTCCATCAAAATATTCTTGATCATAATCTTTACCGTCAAATTCGCTAAAAATATCTTGAGTAGATTTTCCGAAAATGTTTGCCAAAACATTCAAACGACCACGGTGAGCCATTCCCATTACAAACTGTTCTACTCCTTTTTCGGCAGCTTTTTCAATTAAAGCATCAAGTGCTGGAATGATAGATTCTCCTCCTTCAAGTGAGAAACGTTTTTGCCCTACATATTTAGTATGCAAAAAGTTTTCGAAAGAAACCGCTTGGTTTAATTTATTAAGAATTGCTTTCTTTTCGTCAGTCGAAAAATTAGGCTGATTATCATTTACCCCAATTTTATCTTGAATCCATTCCACCACTTCTGGATTTCGTATGTACATATACTCAACTCCAATATGCTGACAATAAATATTTTCAAGATGACCAATGATTTTTTGAAGCGAACAAGGTTCAATTTTAATCACCTTTGCAGCATCAAAAACAGTATTTAAATCTGCTGCTGAAAGTCCGAAATTAGTGATATCTAATGTTGGAGACGATGTTCTTCTTTCTCTAACAGGATTTGTTTTGGTAAACAAATGCCCACGAGATCTATATCCATCGATTAACTTCAAAACATTAAACTCTTTTTGGAGTTTTTCAGATACAACTGGGCCTTCTACATTTCCAGAGGCTACATTTGCAATGTAAGTTACAGGGTTTTCGTCATTATAAGTTGACATCCCAAAATCGAAACCTTGGAAAAAACTTCTCCAACTTGGCTCTACGCTATCTGGATTTTCTAAATATTGATCGTATAATTGTGCAAAAAATTCTGTATGTGCTGCGTTTAAAAATGAAAACCTATCCATAATATTAATTAATGTGCTTTTTATTTAATAGATTGACAAAAGTACAATAAACGAATATATATAAATCAATTTTTTACGTACTTTTACGTAAATATTTGTTAAATAAACCACATTATGATGAGAAAAAATCGTTTTTTATCCATTTCAAGTTCTTTTTTGATTTTTGCAGCGCTATTTTTCTCAACTGTAGCATTAGCTCAACAAAATACATTTCAATCAAAGTCTTCCAATAATTTTAGAGATAAAATACAATTTGGAGGCGGATTAGGATTAGGTTTTGGCTCCGGATACACGGATATAACTGTGGCACCAAGTGCAATTTATAATTTCAACGAGTATGTTGCACTCGGAATTGGAGCTCAATACAAATATTTGAAGCAAAAAGATTCTTATGCTTCAAATTTATATGGAGGTAGTCTTATCGGATTAATTAATCCACTACCAGAAATACAACTTTCAGTTGAACTTGAAGAATTAAGAGTTAATGTAAACCTAATGGGTTCAAATAGTAATTCGCTGGATTATTGGAACACCGCATTATTTTTAGGCGCAGGTTATCGATCTGGTAACGCAACTATTGGAGCGCGCTACAATGTTTTGAACAACCAAAACAACGTTTACGGAAGTGCTTTTATGCCTTTTGTAAGAGTTTATTTTTAATTCACACAACCCTTTACAAAGTCAAAATTATTAACGGAATTTATTTCGGAACCAGACTTTTTGCCATTCTCTTTTAAGAAGCAAATACACTACTTGTTCTGCTAATACAACTAAATCCGAACCATCTAATTTTTTTATCTCATCCTCAGAAACATCAATAATATAGAGCAAATTGAGGTATTCAGCAAACTTATATTGAATGAGTCGGTATATTTTTTCATGAAGCTGAATTTTCAATTCTTCAGGAGAAATACTGATAGGAAAATCTATTCCTTCATTGGCTAAATTAAAATCTTTATTGATTTGTTCAATCAATTTTAAATACAAGTTTTCACCTGTAGCCTCAGTAAGAAGTAAGTCCGTATTTTGTGGGGCTATAAACATATTGTTAAATTTCAATGTCAATACCAAGTCCATTTTTCAATATTGCTATTGATTGTTAAAATTTTATGGTGATTATTTTATACTTTTCTACCCATTAGGTTTTCACCAAAAGCACGTAACATCGCTTTTTTATCGGCATCAATATTCATTTCTTCTAATGTTTCAAATGCCTTAAAAGTATATTCTTGAATAGCTTGTTGCGTTGCCTTTGAAGCTCCAGTTGCATTAAATAGTTCTTTCACTAGATTAATTTTCTCTGTACTATCTTCTGGCTGATTTGAAAATAAATGTACCAACTTATCTTTCTCAGCGCCAACTGCAAATTCGACCGCTTTAAGATAAAGATAGGTTTTTTTGTTTTCAATAATATCTCCTCCTACTTGTTTTCCAAAAGTTTCTGGATTTCCAAAAGCATCTAAATAATCATCTTGCAACTGAAATGCCAATCCTAAATTTAATCCAAACTCATAAATTAAACTTGCATTTATCTTTGAAGTTTCAGCAATAATAGCGCCCATTTTCATGGCAGCAGCAACTAAAACAGCTGTTTTATATTCAATCATTTTAAGGTATTCGGGAATCGTAACATCATTTCGGGTTTCAAAATCCACATCCCATTGTTGTCCTTCACAAACCTCTAAAGCAGTTTTACTAAACAACTTGGCTAGCTTTCTGAATATTTTAGGTTGGTATTGTTCAAAATATTGGTAAGCCAAAATTAACATAGCATCACCAGACAAAATTCCAGTATTGATATTCCACTTTTCATGAACCGTTGGATTTCCTCTTCGCAAAGGAGCATCGTCCATAATATCATCGTGAACTAACGAAAAATTATGAAAAACTTCAACCGCTAATGCAGCAGGCAATGCCTTTTGATAATCCGTATCAAAAATCTCCGCACTCATTAAAGTTAAAACAGGACGCATTCGTTTCCCTCCTAGTCCTAATATATAATGAATTGGGTCGTATAAATTCTTAGGCTCTTTGTCTCTGTGTTGCGCTTGTAAATAAGTAGCAATAAATTCCTGGTATTGTTGTATTGAATGCATAAAATTATATTCAAGTTTACTTGACACGTTCGTCTCTTTTGGACTTTGGTGCAAAAAAGCCCAAATATACAATTCAAATATGAATTATAGGTTTCCAAATCCTTACTGATTTCAAGTTTTTATTAGCTTACTATTAAATTATCAAAAAAACATTGGAAACTTTTTTGGTATTAAAAGTTTCCTTTCTATATTTGCAAACGATTTAAGCAGAAATCTGTCTTAAACAGAATAAGAATAAACAAAATGAGAAGTAAAATTATAGCAAAAGCGACCGATCTTTTTTTAAAGTTAGGCTTTAAGAGTGTCACCATGGATGACATCGCTTGCGAAATGTGTATTTCAAAAAAAACGATTTACAAATATTTTTGCAATAAAGAAGTACTGATAGAAGAAAGTACTGCCGAAGTACATAAAGCTGTGCATCAAAGTATTGATACTATTGTAGCCCGAAACCATAATGCCATTGAGGAAAACTTTGAAATCAGAAAAATGTTCAAAGAGATGTTCAAAGCAGGAGACACCTCTCCAGTTTATCAGTTAAAAAAACATTACCCAGAAATTTACAATACGGTAATGTCAAGAGAAGTAAATGAATGCAATATGGTCTTTAAACAAAACATTGAGAAAGGCATCCAGCAGGAATTATACCGTAAGGAACTAAATATAGAAACCTATGTTTCGTTCTACTACACTCTTATTTTTAGCATAAACGGAAATACAAGCTCCGAAAAAGAAGCAAAAAAACTCGAATTAGAAGCATTAGAATATCATACCAGAGCAATGGCCACTCCTAAAGGCGTCATAGAACTTGAAAAACAATTACAACATTTTAATACCTAAACATCAATCAATGAAAAAAATAATTTTAATCACCTTATTAACTTTTGCAATTACAGCAAAGTCTCAAGAATCGAACAATACTAATACCGAGAATCCAGCAACAAAAAGCTATTCTTTTAGTTTAGAGCAAGCTATAACACATGCTTTAATCAACAATTACAGCGCTATCAATGCGGGTCGCGACATAGAGTCTGCTAAAAAGAAAAAATGGGAAACTACTGCAATGGGGTTGCCACAGATAAACAGTAGTCTAGATTATCAAAACAATATTGAATTGCAAAAATCCTTAATTCCTGCTGAATTTTTTGGCGGAAATAAAGGAGAATTTATGGAAGTAGCTTTTGGAACTAGACATAATATGACTGCTAGAGCAACCTTGAGTCAATTGTTATTTGATGGTTCTTATATTGTTGCTTTACAAGCTTCAAAAACGTATTTGAAATATTACGAAAACGCAAAAATAAAAACAGACATTGACACTAAAGAAATGGTTATCAATGCATATGGGAATGTTTTGTTAGCAGAAGAAGGAATTATTATTCTGGAGAAAAACAAAGCTACTTTAGAAAAAACATTATTTGACACTAAAGAAACATTTAAAAATGGATTAATAGAAGAAGAAAATGTTGAACAACTTCAAATCACTCTTACTTCAATTAATAGCAATATAAATTACAACAAAAGACTGTTAGATGTTTCCTATAAAATGCTAAAAATAGCTTTAGGAATTGACATTGACGCTGATTTAAAACTAACAGATAAGCTAGACAATTTGACTATTAGTAATTTAGACATGGCTTTTTCACAAACTGGCTTTAATGTTGGAAACAACATAAATTACCAAATGGCTCAAAACTTTCAACAACAAAAAGAATTAGAACTGAAATTAGAAAAAAGCAAAGCGCTACCTACACTATCAGCTAATGTAAACTTTGGATACAATGCCTTCGGGAATCAATTCCAATTTTTTACTCAAAACCAAAAATGGCTTAACTATTCAAATCTTGGAATAAGCTTAAATGTTCCAATATTCAGCAGTTTAGCAAGAACAGCTAGAGCACAACAAGCTAAAATAGCTTTAGACAAAGCAAAAACACAATTAACAGAAACGGAACAAAGATTGAAATTGCAGTATGCCAATGCAAAAAGCGAATATGAATTCAGCATTGAAGAATACGAAACAGCAAAAACTAATTTGAGCCTAGCTGAACGCATTGAGAAAAAACAGCAAATAAAATTTACAGAAGGATTATCTTCTAGTTTTGATTTCAATGATGCGCAACGTCAATTGTATGCCGCACAACAAAAATACTTACAAACGATGGTTGAAATTATCAATAAAAAAGCCAGTTTAGAAAAAGTAATAAACAAAATATAATGAGCCACATAAAAGATATACTTATGAAATCAACGCAAAAATTCCAAAAAATCAATACTATAAATATGACCAAAAAATTACTATTATTCACCGCACTATCTGTTTTCTTAATCTCATGTTCAGATAAAGAAACTAATACTAATATTGACACTTTATTAGCTTCAAAAAATCTAACTTCAATCAAAGCAAAAAGAGCGGAATTACAAGCTCAAATAACACAGATTGATGCGGCTTTAGCAACTTTAGAAACAGCTAAAGTAGAAGAAGCTTTGGTTTCTGTAGTTACTGTAAAAGACACTGTTTTTAGTCACTATCTTGAAGTTCAAGGAAATGTACAAACAAAAGAGAATCTTATTATTTATCCTCAATTCTCAGGAATACTAACTTCATTGAATGTAACTGCTGGACAAAGAGTTAGCAAAGGTCAAGTATTAGGAACAATTGATGATGGTGGTTTGAGCCAACAATTAGCACAAGTTCAATCACAATTAGCATTAGCAAAAACTACATTTGAAAGACAAAAACGTTTGTGGGATCAAAAAATTGGTTCAGAAATTCAATACCTTCAAGCACAAACCAATATGGTTAGCCAACAAAAAGCGGTTTCTCAAATTAATGCTCAATTGGCAAAAACTAAAATAATAGCTCCTTTTTCAGGTGTAATTGACGAAACGTTAATCGAAAGAGGACAAGTAGTTGGGCCTGGTCAAGGATTAATGCGAATTGTAAATCTAAACAATATGTATGTTTCAACATCAGTACCAGAAACCTACATTGGAAAACTAAATACAGGAACAAATGTTGATGTGTATTTAACTTCATTAAACAAAACCTACACGGGTAGAATTAGACAAGTAGCTAATAACATCAATCCAAACAACAGAACGTTCAGCATTGAAGTTTCAGTACCTAACAAAGAAAACTTGTTGAGACCTAACCAAGTAGCAAAACTTAAAATTGTAGATTATACTTCTAAAAACGCTGTTGTAGTTCCTACAAATGTAGTTCAAGAAGATGGCGAGAAAAACAACTTTGTTTACATCGTTACAAACGCAACTGCTACTACAGGAGTGGCTAAAAAAGTTATTGTTACTGTAGGACAATCTTCTAATAACGCAACTGAAATTTTAAGCGGATTATCTGCAAATGATATCGTAGTTACGGAAGGTGTAAACACTATTTCAGACGGAATGAAATTAAATTTCTAATTAGGACACAACCTCAATAAAATAAAATATATGAGTCACCAAAATAAAGAATTCGGAATATCCAGCTGGGCTGTTGATAACCGAGTTACCGTTTACATCTTGACCTTATTAATTGTTATTACAGGTGTTATCGCTTATGTAACAATGCCTCGTGAAGATTTTCCAGAAATCATCGAAAACAAAGTTTACATTTCATCTGTTTTCCCAGGAAATTCAGCCGAAGACGTAGAAAAATTAGTCATCAAACCTTTAGAAAAAGAAATCAAAAACATCAGTGGAGTTGATAAAGTGACTTCAAGTTCATTTCAAGATTATGGAATGATTATCGCTGAGTTTTCAGATGATGTTTCTATCGAAGAAGCTAAAACAAGAATTAAAGATAAAGTTGACAATGCTAAAGCCGATACAGATTGGCCAAGTATGGACAACGGAAGTAAGGTAGAACCAAACGTATTCGAATTAAACATTTCAGAAGAAGTGCCAATTTTGAATATCAACTTACAAGGAAATTACACTACGCAACAGCTAAAAAAGTATGGCGAATTACTTCAAGATGATATTGAAGAAATTGCAGAAGTTAAGAAAGTTGACATTCTTGGAGTAGATGATAAAGAAGTTGAAATTGCAGTTGACATCTTCAAAATGACAGCAGCACAAGTGACTTTTGATGAGATCCAAATGGCTGTCAAAAATGAAAATATGACCCTTTCTGGAGGGAATCTAGTATCTCAAGGTTCTAGAAACAACATTAGAATCATCGGTGAAATTAAAGACCCGAAAGAATTAGAGAACATCATTGTAAAATCTTTTGGTGGAGCAGTTTACTTAAAAGACATTGCTAAAATTTCGTTTAAGGAGAAAGAAAAAACAACTTACGCTCGTGAAAAAGGAAATGAAGTTGTGATGCTAAACGTGAAAAAACGTTCTAATCAAAATATGATTTCTGCCATTGAGCAAGTAAAAGAAAAATTAGAAAACGCTAAAAAATCTTATTTGCCTTCTAACTTAAAACTAACACTTTCTAACGATCAATCCTCAAGAGTTGAACACCAAGTAAGTGAATTATCAAACCACATTATCTTTGGTATTGTACTGGTAATGATTGTATTAATGTTTACAATGGGTTTACGTAACTCGTTATTTGTAGGAGCTGCAATTCCGCTTTCTATGTTAATGGCATTTAGTATTCTTTCTGCCTTTGGATTGACATTAAATACGATGGTCCTTTTTGGATTAGTAATGGGATTAGGAATGTTAGTTGATGATGGTATCGTGGTAGTCGACAACGTATTTGCCAACATGAAAAAAGGAATGGACAGAGTTACCGCTTCCAAAGTTGGTATTGGCGAAATCGCTTGGCCTGTAATCTCATCAACGGCAACCACTTTGATGGCATTTTTACCATTCTTATTATGGCCAGGAACAATGGGTAAATTCATGAAATATTTCCCAATCACATTGACGTTTACCTTATCTGCTTCTTTATTTGTTGCTATGATTGTAAATGCAGCAATGACGGGTGGTTATATGGCTATTGACGACAAAAATGTTTCTAAAAAATCAGCTAAATTATACTCTATTATTTTTACAATTGTAGCTGTAGTTTTTGTTCTTATTGGAAATATTTATGAAATAAAATTTGCAAAAGCAATTGGGCATTTAGCAATAATTTCCTTGGTATTAATGTGGTTGTATAAAATTAAATTATACCAATGGACTCAAGATTTTCAACATGACTTTTTTCCAAGAATGGAAGAGAAGTACAAGAACTTTTTGGCAAAAATACTTACGGGTAGAAAAGCATGGTTGGCTTTAGCAGGAATTATCGGAATGTTATTTTTCTCTTTTATTTTATTGGGAATTTTCCCGAGAAAAGTATTGTTTTTCCCTGACAATATTCCAAATCAAGCTATTGCTTATATTGAATATCCACAAGGTACCTCAATTGAAAAAACAAATAAAGCTACCTTATTTGTAGAGAAACAAGTTATCTCTATTTTGCAGAAATATGTAGATCCTAAAACAAATGAAAATTTCTTAGCAGAATCTATTGTTTCTCAAGTAGGTGTTGGCGCAGGAAATCCAAATGTAGATGCGGGTTCTGCTTCTGAAACGCCATATAAAGGAAAAGTAACTGTTAATTTCTCTGAATTCAAATTCAGACAAGGTATAAATACTGCTGCTATTTTAGAAGAAATTCGAGGAAAAGTAACTGGAATTGCGGGAGCTACCGTTACAGTTGAAAAAGATGCTAATGGTCCTCCAGCAGGTTACCCAATTAGTATTCAATTAACTGGAACTGATTACGATAAAATGCTTACACAAGCTGATGATATGATTAAATTCATTGATTCAAAAAACATTCCTGGAATTGAAAAATTAAGCATTGATGTTAACAAACAAAGTCCAGAGTTAGAAGTAAGTGTTGACCGTGTTAACGCAGGAAGTATGGGCGTTTCAACAGGACAATTAGGTTTCACTTTACGTCGTTCTGTTTATGGTCAGGAAATCTCTACTTATAAAGAAGGAGATGATGATTATAATATTGTGATGCGTATGCAGGATGACCAACGAAAAAATGAAAACATTCTTTTCAATCAATCGTTGACTTTCAGAAATCAAAATAATGGTCAAATTGTTCAAATTCCTGTTTCGGCAATATCTAAAACAGAAAAAACAACAACTTACAACCAAATTAAAAGAAAGAATCACAAACGAATAATGACTATTTATTCGAATGTATTAACTGGATATAATGGGGATGAAATAACTAAACAAATTCAATCGGATTTAAAAAGCTATCAATTACCAAAAGACATTAGTTACTCTTTCTCAGGTGTTCAAGAAGAACAAGGTAAAAATCAAAGTTTCTTGTTGTATGCTTTGTTTTTAGCCATTGCTGGAATCACAATTATTATAGTTTTACAGTTTAATTCGGTTTCAAAAACGATGGTAATTTTATTCACGGTAATTTTGAGTTTTAGTGGTGTTTTCTACGGATATGTAATCGCTGGAATGGATTTCGTAATCTTAATGACCATGATGGGAATTATATCTCTTGCGGGAATTGTAGTGAAAAACGGAATTGTATTGATGGACTTCTTTGTCCTTTTATTAGACAAGAAAGTTGCTGACAAACACCTAGAAAGTCATGATGATTTATCTCTTGAAGAAATAAAAGAAGTAATTATCGAATCTGGTAAATCCCGTTTACGTCCCGTATTACTGACAGCTCTAACAGCGGTTTTAGGATTAATTCCATTAGCAATTGGATTGAACTTTGACTTCTTCTCATTGATTACGGACTTTAATCCACATATCTTCCTTGGAGGAGATAATGTAATGTTCTGGGGACCATTAGCTTGGACTATTATCTTTGGTTTAACTTACGCAACCGTTCTGACTTTAGTAATGGTTCCAGTAATGTTCTATCTAGTTAAGAGAACCAAATACTGGTTGCGCGACAGAAGAAACGCTAAAAAATTAGAGTCTATTTCTGAATAATTACTCTTTATATTTTAGAATAAAAAAACCTGCAAAGAAAATTTTGCAGGTTTTTTTTATCTTGGTGTTTTATAATTCATTATTCATAATTAGTATTAAATTTGCAATCTAAAATTTTAGATTATGTATAGAAGTCATAACTGTGGCGAATTAAACGCCTCACATATTAATACTGAAGTTACACTAGCGGGTTGGGTTCAAAAATCACGCGATAAAGGTTTTATGAATTGGGTCGATTTGCGTGACCGTTATGGAATTACACAATTGATTTTTGACGAAAGTCGTACCAAAAAAAATGTTTTTGAACTAGCTAAAACCTTAGGTCGTGAATTTGTAATACAAGTTAAAGGAACCGTTATTGAGCGTGAAGCCAAAAACAAAAACATCGCAACAGGTGAAATCGAAATTTTAGTTACAGAAATGACTATTTTGAATGCGGCATTAACCCCTCCTTTCACAATAGAAGACGAAACTGATGGCGGAGAAGACATACGTATGAAATACCGTTACCTTGACATCAGAAGAAATCCTGTAAAAAACAGTTTGCTTTTCCGTCATAAAGTAGCCATGGAAGTACGAAAATACCTTTCGGACTTAGATTTTTGTGAAGTTGAAACTCCTTATTTAATTAAATCAACTCCTGAAGGCGCAAGAGATTTTGTTGTTCCTTCCAGAATGAATGAAGGTCAATTTTATGCATTGCCACAATCTCCACAAACCTTCAAACAATTATTGATGGTGGGTGGAATGGATAAATATTTCCAAATTGTAAAATGTTTCCGTGACGAAGATTTACGTGCTGACAGACAACCAGAATTCACACAGATTGATTGTGAAATGGCCTTTGTAGAACAAGAAGATATTTTAAATGTTTTTGAAGGATTGACCAGACACTTACTAAAAGAAATAAAAGGTGTTGAAGTAGATAAATTCCCAAGAATTACCTACGAATATGCTATGAAAACATACGGAAATGACAAACCAGACATTCGTTTCGGAATGGAATTTGGCGAATTAAACGAAGTTGCACAACACAAAGAATTCCCTGTATTTAATGCAGCCGAATTAGTGGTAGGAATTGCTGTTCCTGGAGCAGGAAACTACACTCGTAAAGAAATTGATGCTTTGATTGACTGGGTAAAACGCCCTCAAGTTGGCGCTAGCGGAATGGTTTATGTAAAATGCAATGATGACGGAACTTATAAATCATCCGTAGATAAATTTTACGACCAAGAAGATTTGAAAAAATGGGCTGCCAATACTGGAGCTAAAGCTGGCGATATGATTTTTGTACTTTCTGGTCCTGCCGATAAAACTCGTGGGCAATTAAGCGCTTTGCGTATGGAAGTTGCTACTCGATTAGGGTTAAGAAATCCTGCTGAATTTGCTCCGCTTTGGGTAGTAGATTTCCCATTATTAGAATTGGATGAAGAATCTGGAAGATGGCACGCAATGCACCATCCATTTACATCACCAAAACCAGAAGACATGGAATTATTAGCTACAAATCCAGGTAAAGTTCGTGCAAATGCTTATGATATGGTTTTGAACGGAAATGAAATAGGTGGAGGTTCTATTCGTATTCACGATAAAACAACACAACAATTAATGTTCAAATATTTAGGTTTTACCGAAGAAGAAGCCAAAGCACAATTTGGATTCCTTATGGATGCTTTTCAGTTCGGAGCACCGCCACACGGAGGACTTGCTTTTGGACTAGACAGATTAGTTGCTATTTTAGGAGGACAAGAAACAATCCGTGATTTTATTGCCTTCCCAAAAAATAATTCTGGTCGAGATGTAATGATAGACGCGCCATCAATAATTGATGATTCACAACTAAATGAACTACACATTAAATTAGATTTAAAGTAGTTTACCGATTTTAATTGCTGGAAAACGTTGAATATCAATATTTTTACAAAATAAAAATAGAAGAACGTCTTTCGTATTATATTAAATATTACATTTGCCTCATTATAAATTATTATTACTATTACAATGCGTACAGGTACAGTTAAATTTTTCAATGAATCTAAAGGTTACGGATTCATTACAGACGAAGAAACAGGAAAAGACATTTTTGTTCATGCATCAGGAATCAACGCAGAAGAATTGCGTGAAGGTGACAGAGTTAGCTATGAAGAAGAAGAAGGAAGAAAAGGGAAAGTTGCTGCGAAAGTAGCAGTTATCTAAGTTTAAAAAAATATTTTTAAGCTACGAATGTTTAAAACGTTTCGATTTATTTCGAAACGTTTTTTTTTGGTCTTTATTGAAATAAAGCTTCCCGAAAATAAAATTATTTATAATTAATAAAAATAAATGTTAATTTCTAATTTTAAGTAAACTAAATTCAATATTAAACTTGTGTTTTAATTACTTGAAAGCTATCTTTGTTGCTTATTTTTACGCAAAACAACATTACATTATGCAATCTGATCAATTAAATTATATTCCAATTTTAATGCAGTTAATTCTAGCAGTAGGATTTGTTGCAGGAACAATCTTTGTTTCAGGGAAATTAGGCCCAAAAAGAACCTCAGAAAGTAAAGATAAAAATTTCGAATGTGGGATAGAATCTGTTGGAAACGCACGTATTCCTTTTTCAGTAAAATACTTTCTTGTAGCTATTCTTTTTGTCTTATTTGATGTCGAGGTTATCTTTTTATACCCTTGGGCTATAAATTTCAAAGAATTAGGAATGGAAGGAATGGTGAAAATGGTAATTTTCATGCTTTTACTTTTAGTAGGATTCTTTTACATCATCAAAAAGAAAGCTTTAGAGTGGGAATAAAAATTATTTAAATGGTGAATTTTAATTTTTAAAGTTCAAGATTTATAATTCAAAATAATAAAAAATGAGTAATTCAAATATAAATATGGTTGCCCCTCCAGAAGGTGTTGTTGGCGAAGGTTTCTTCGCAACAAAACTGAATGATGTAGTAGGTTTGGCTCGTGCTAATTCACTTTGGCCTTTGCCTTTTGCTACTTCATGTTGTGGAATTGAATTTATGGCAACAATGGCGTCACATTATGACTTAGCCAGATTTGGATCTGAGCGTGTTAGTTTTTCTCCACGTCAAGCAGATATGTTGATGGTAATGGGAACTATTTCTAAAAAAATGGCTCCAATTTTACGTCAAGTATATGAGCAAATGTCAGAACCTCGTTGGGTTATTGCTGTTGGTGCTTGTGCATCATCAGGTGGAATTTTTGACACCTACTCCGTTTTGCAAGGAATTGACAAAGTAATCCCTGTGGATGTTTATGTTCCAGGTTGTCCTCCAAGACCAGAACAAATTGTTGATGGAGTTATGAAATTACAAGAAATCGTTAAAAACGAATCGGTTAGAAGAAGAAGCTCTCCGGAATATCAAGAATTATTGGCTTCTTATAATATCAAATAACAAGATGGCTTTAGAAACAATCGAAATTCAAGATAAACTAGTTGAAACATTTGGTTCAGCTGTTTTTCAATTCAATCAAGATGCTGATATATTTTCATTTGAAGTAGATGCTGATAAAATTACAGCTATTATTCTTTTCTTGAAAAATGATCCTACACTACGTTTTAACTTTCTAACTGACCTGTGCGGAATTCACTATCCAGATAATGAGCAAGAAAGACAATTTGCAGTAGTTTACCACATGCATAATTGGTATGAAAACAAACGAATCAAAATAAAAGCCTTTATTAATGGTGAAAAACCAGAAATAAAAACGATATCTAATATTTTCTTAAGTTCAAACTGGATGGAAAGAGAAACCTATGATTTCTTCGGAATCAATTTCATAGGACATCCACAGTTAAAACGAATTTTGAATATGGATGAAATGGTTTCTTTTCCAATGCGAAAAGAATTTCCGATGGAAGATAGTGGAAGAACGGATAAAGACGACCGTTTCTTTGGAAGAACACCTTCAAATTGCTAAAAACACAATATATAATTTTTCACATTCAATAAATGTCAGAACTATTATTACCACCAGAGCATCGATATGCTAAAATAATTAAAGAGCGACACAATGAAGATGGAAGCGAGC
Organism: Flavobacterium sp. 123; assembly: GCF_003634825.1. Taxonomy (NCBI): domain Bacteria; kingdom Pseudomonadati; phylum Bacteroidota; class Flavobacteriia; order Flavobacteriales; family Flavobacteriaceae; genus Flavobacterium; species Flavobacterium sp. 123. The sequence continues at coordinate 1,552,280 of NZ_RBXD01000001.1, read as the reverse complement.
TTTCTATTCTGAATTTAGGTCCTACGCATCCAGCTACACATGGTATTTTTCAAAATATCTTATTGATGGATGGAGAAAAAATTCTTGAAGCAGAACCAACAATTGGTTATATTCATAGAGCTTTCGAAAAAATTGCTGAGAATCGTCCTTTCTACCAAATTACTCCTCTTACAGACCGAATGAACTATTGCTCCTCTCCTATCAACAATATGGGATGGTGGATGACTTTAGAAAAACTATTAGGTGTTGAAGTTCCAAAAAGAGCTCAATATTTGAGAGTTATCGTAATGGAATTGGCTAGAATAACGGATCACTTGATTTGTAATTCAATCCTTGGAGTTGATACTGGAGCCTATACAGGATTTTTATATGTGTTCCAATTCAGAGAAAAAGTATACGAAATTTACGAAGAGATTTGTGGAGCTCGTTTGACAACAAATATGGGAAGAATTGGCGGTTTCGAAAGAGACTGGTCCCCAGAAGCTTTCCGCAAATTAGATGTGTTTTTGGAAGAATTTCCAGTTGCATGGAAAGAATTTGAAAACCTTTTTGAAAGAAACAGAATTTTCATTGACAGAACCGTTAACGTAGGTGCTATTTCAGCTGAACAAGCTATGGCTTATGGATTCACAGGGCCAAATCTTCGTGCTGCGGGTGTTGATTACGATGTTCGTGTAGCACAACCTTACAGTTCTTATGAAGATTTCGACTTCATTGTTCCTGTTGGAAAATCAGGAGATACATACGATCGTTTCTGTGTTCGTAATGCAGAAGTTTGGGAAAGTATCAGTATAATCAAACAAGCCTTGGCTAAAATGCCGGAAGGAAATGAATATCATGCAGAAGTACCTGAATATTATCTTCCTCCAAAAGAAGATGTATACCACGACATGGAATCATTGATTTATCATTTCAAAATTGTAATGGGTGAAATCCCTGTTCCAGTTGCTGAAGTATATCATGCTGTTGAAGGTGGAAATGGAGAGTTAGGATTTTATTTGGTAACCGATGGAAGTCGTACTCCTTATAGATTGCATTTCCGAAGACCTTGTTTTATTTATTACCAAGCATATCCAGAAATGATTAAAGGAGCTTTACTTTCGGATGCAATTGTTATTTTGTCAAGTTTAAATGTTATTGCCGGAGAATTAGACGCTTAAAAAAATTATAAATGATGAATTTTAAATTCCAAATGACCAACAAGAACATTTAAAATTTAGAATTCAAAATTTAAAATAATAAAAAATGGAACGTACCTATCACAAACAAGAAATAAATATGACCGAAGCATTGATGACTCGCATCAATGAATTAATCAGTCATTATCCTGAAGATAAAAGAAAATCGGCTTTATTACCTGTTTTACATGAAGTTCAAGATGCTCACGACAACTGGTTAAGCATCGAATTAATGAACAAAGTAGCCGAAATTTTACTTATTAAGCCAATTGAAGTATATGAAGTAGTTTCTTTCTACACTATGTTCAATCAAAAACCTGTTGGGAAATACATGTTTGAGTTCTGTCAAACTTCTCCTTGCTGTTTGAACGGAGCAGAAAACCTGATGGACTATACTTGTGAGAAACTAGGTGTAAATTTAGGCGAAACAACCGAAGATGGAAACTTTACCGTAGTTGGTGTAGAATGTTTAGGCGCTTGTGGTTATGCTCCAATGATGCAATTGGGCGATTTTTACAAAGAACATTTAAACGTAGAGAAAATCGATCAGTTAATCGACGATTGCAAAAACAATAAAATAATATTACACGATAAATAATATGTCACAAAAAATATTATTAGATAAAATAAATATCCCAGGTATCAAAACCTACGAAGTGTATCGCGCTAATGGCGGTTATGCTTCTGTAGAAAAAGCATTAAAAACATTAACTCCAGACGAAGTTGTTGAAGAAGTAAAAACTTCAGGATTACGTGGACGTGGTGGTGCTGGTTTTCCTGCCGGAATGAAATGGAGTTTTATTGATAAAAAATCAGGAAAACCAAGACATTTAGTTTGTAATGCAGACGAATCTGAGCCGGGAACATTCAAAGATCGTTATTTGATGGAATTCATTCCTCATTTATTGATTGAAGGAATGATTACATCTAGTTATGCATTAGGCGCAAACCGCTCGTATATCTACATTCGTGGAGAATACATGTGGGTTTACAAAATATTAGAAAGAGCCATTGCCGAAGCTAAAGCTGCAGGATTTTTAGGTAAAAATATATTAGGTTCAGGTTTCGACTTAGAACTTCATGTTCATTGTGGAGCCGGAGCTTACATTTGTGGTGAAGAAACTGCATTAATTGAATCATTGGAAGGAAAACGTGGAAATCCACGCATCAAACCACCATTCCCTGCGGTTTCTGGTCTTTGGGCTAATCCAACGGTTGTAAATAATGTTGAAACTATAGCTGCTGTGCCATGGATTGTAAACAATTCTGGTGCTGATTATGCTAAAATTGGGGTTGGACGCTCGACTGGAACCAAATTAATCTCTGCTTCAGGGCATATCAAAAACCCTGGTGTTTATGAAATCGAATTGGGATTAAGCGTATACGAATTCATGAATTCTGATGAATATTTAGGAGGAATGAGTTCTGATAGACCTTTGAAAGCATTTGTACCTGGAGGAAGTTCAGTACCTGTTCTACCTGCTAATTTAATCTATAAAACAGCTGCTGGAGAAGATCGATTGATGACGTATGAATCTTTAAGCGACGGAGGTTTTGCAACTGGTTCGATGTTAGGTTCTGGTGGATTCATTGTATATAATGATACTGCCTGTATTGTTAGAAATACTTGGAATTTTTCTCGTTTTTATCACCACGAAAGTTGTGGACAATGTACTCCATGTCGTGAAGGTACAGGTTGGTTAGAAAAAGTATTACACCGAATCGAAAATGGTCACGGTCGTGAAGAAGATATTGAATTGTTATTAAGCATTCAAAGTAAAATTGAAGGAAATACAATTTGTCCTCTAGGAGATGCTGCTTCTTGGCCTGTTGCCGCAGCAATTCGTCACTTTAGAGAGGAGTTTGAATACCACATCCGTTTCCCTGAAAAAATAAAACACAGAGACCATTTTGTGGATGAGCCTTTTGAAAAAGTAAAGCATTTATTAGCAAAACAAACAGTATAGTTAAAATTTAAAAATTTAGAATTTAAAATTCTGATTTTAGACAATAAGACCTAAAAAAATGAAAGTAACAATAGACGGTCAGTCAATAGAAGTAGAACCAGGAACAACCATCCTGCAAGCAGCACGTATGATAGGTGGTGATGTAGTTCCGCCAGCAATGTGCTATTATTCTAAGCTAAAAGGTAGCGGTGGTAAATGCCGTTGTTGTTTAGTAGAAGTTTCTAAAGGAAGTGAGGCTGATCCAAGACCAATGCCAAAATTAATGGCTTCTTGTGTGACAGGCTGTATGGACGGAATGGAAGTAAATAGCAAATCTTCTGAAAGAGTAACCGAAGCCAGAAAGTCAGTAACAGAATTTTTATTAATCAATCACCCTTTGGATTGCCCAGTTTGCGATCAAGCGGGAGAATGTGATTTACAAAACTTGAGCTTTGAGCACGGAAAATCTCAAAGCCGCTATATTGAAGAAAAAAGAACATTTGAACCAGAAAATATTGGTCCAAATATTCAACTACATATGAATCGTTGCATATTATGTCAAAGATGTGTTCAAGTAGCAGATCAATTGACAGATAATAGAGTACATGGAGTAATGGATCGTGGAGATCACGCTAACATTTCAACTTGTATTTCTAAAGCAATTGACAATGAATTTTCAGGAAATATGATTGACGTATGTCCTGTAGGTGCTTTGACTGACAAAACATTCCGATTCAAATCAAGAGTTTGGTTCAGCAAACCTTACAATGCTCACAGAGATTGCCCTACATGTTCAGGAAAAACTACGGTTTGGATGTTTGGTGACGAAATACAACGTGTAACTGGTCGTAAAGATGAGTACCATGAAGTAGAAGAATTCATCTGTAACGGATGTCGTTTTGATCATAAAGATGCTAACGATTGGACTATTGAAGGACCAAGAGCTTTTGAAAAAGATTCTGTTATCAATCAAAACAAATATAACCATAAATTAGAAAAAGTGGTTATTGAAACGGAGAAAAACATTCTTTTGGGTAGAGAGGAAGATCGTAAAAAAATTAGTATGGCTGAAATTCCATTGAATCCTAACGACCAAATTTGTTAAAAAATGGATAGTACCTTTATTATAGAAAAAAGCGTTGTTATAGTTGTAGTATTTGCCGTTACAATGATTATGGCTATGTATTCAACATGGGCAGAACGTAAAGTAGCTGCTTTTTTGCAAGATCGTGTTGGTCCTAATCGTGCTGGTTTTGGTGGATTATTACAACCGCTTGCAGATGGTTTAAAATTATTTTCGAAAGAAGAGTTTGAGCCAAATACTCCTAATAGATTTTTGTTTTTTGTTGGACCTGCAATAGCGATGAGTACTGCTTTAATGACAAGTGCCGTTATTCCTTGGGGAGACAAATTACATATTTTTGGCAGAGACGTTTTACTTCAAGCTACTGATTTAAATATTGGATTATTATATTTCTTCGGAGTTGTATCTGTTGGTGTTTACGGAATCATGATTGGAGGATGGGCATCTAACAACAAGTTCTCTTTGATGGGAGCTGTTCGTGCGGCATCACAAATGGTCTCTTATGAAGTTGCAATGGGATTATCAATGATTGCTTTGTTGATGATGACAGGAACTTTGAGTTTAAGAGAGATTTCAGCACAACAAGCTGGAATGAACTGGAATGTATTTTATCAGCCGTTATCGTTTTTAATATTTTTAATTTGTGCTTTTGCTGAAACTAACAGAACACCATTTGATTTAGCAGAATGCGAAAGTGAATTAATTGGAGGATATCACACGGAATATTCTTCTATGAAAATGGGATTTTATTTGTTTGCTGAATATGCAAATATGTTCATTTCTTCTACAATTTTATCTATTTTGTTCTTTGGAGGATATAATTATCCTGGAATGAGTTGGGTTGTTGAAAACGTTGGGGTGAATATTGGAAATATCATTGGAATTATTGTTTTATTTGCAAAAATTTGTGGATTCATCTTTTTCTACATGTGGATTAGATGGACGATTCCAAGATTTAGATACGATCAATTGATGCATTTGGGTTGGAGAATATTAATTCCACTTTCTATCATCAATATCATGATTACAGGAATTGTAATTTTAAGAAGCGATATCGCTGCTTATTTAGGATTCTAATTAAAAAGGAAAAGCCCTAGCCCTGATAGCAGCGGCATCCTTTTATTTTTGATACTGAGCTTGTCAAAGCGATGTATAAAAATAAAAGATATAGCGAATAGCAGGATTAGCTACTAATAAAAAATAAGAAATGTCAATAGAAACAATATCCTTATCGGGAAGAAAAAAAGTGGTCTCTAATAAAGAGATGACTTTTTTGGAAAGAATGTATCTTATAGCAATTGTTAAAGGTTTGTTCATTACGATTAAGCACTTTTTCAAGAAGAAAGCGACTATTCAATACCCTGAACAAGTTCGTGCTATGAGCCCAATTTACCGTGGTCAGCACATGTTAAAACGCGACGAGCAAGGACGCGAAAATTGTACTGCTTGTGGATTATGCGCTTTATCTTGTCCAGCTGAGGCTATCACGATGAAAGCTGCTGAACGTAGAGCTGACGAAAAGCACTTGTACAGAGAAGAAAAATACGCTGAGATATATGAAATCAATATGTTGCGTTGTATTTTTTGCGGACTGTGTGAAGAAGCTTGTCCTAAAGATGCTATTTATTTAACGACTTCAAAAGTATTAGTTCCTTCAAGTTCAAATAGAGAAGATTTTATTTTTGGAAAAGATAAATTGGTCATGCCTTTAGAAATGGCAATAAAAAATGCTCAACTTAAAAACGCTAACTAATGTCAATATTACTTATACTATTTTGCGTATTATCCGCAATAACATTATCAACAGCATTCTTGACCGTTTTTAGTCGAAACCCAATTCATAGTGCTATTTATTTAGTGATTTGTTTCTTTTCAATTGCGGGTCATTATTTATTATTGAACGCACAGTTTCTAGCTATTGTTCACGTAATCGTATATTCAGGAGCAATTATGATTTTGTTCTTATTTACTATCATGTTAATGAACTTGAATAAAGAAAATGAAGTACATAAACCTAGAATTACACGATTAGGCGCTATAGTTTCATTTTGTTTAGTTTGTTTAGTTTTGATTGCTATTTTCATCAATTCTAAACCTATTGTTGGTGAATATATTGCTACTGGAGAGGATTACCAATCCATAAAAGTATTAGGAAGAATCTTGTTGAACGAATATATGGTTCCTTTTGAATTTGCTTCTATCTTGCTTTTGGTTGCAATGATTGGTACTGTTCTATTGTCTAAAAAAGAAAAATTGCAGAAATAATATGGATAATATTTTAAATCAAATTGGTATAGAAAATTATATATTCCTGAGTGTAATACTTTTTTGTATTGGAATCTTTGGAGTATTATACAGACGAAATGCCATTATCGTTTTCATGTCAATTGAGATTATGTTGAATGCGGTGAACTTATTGTTTGTGGCTTTTTCAACTTATCATCAAGATGCGCAAGGACAGGTTTTCGTATTTTTCTCGATGGCTGTTGCCGCTGCCGAAGTTGCTGTTGGACTAGCAATTTTAGTATCAATATTCAGAAATTCAGGTTCAATTAGTATTGACACATTAAAAAACTTAAAAGGATAAATGGAAATGAATACCAATATAGCTTTAGTTTTAGTTCTTGCTCCTTTTTTAGGATTTTTAATCAATGTTTTCTTTGGAAAAAACTTAGGAAAAACAGTTTCTGGAATTATCGGAACACTTAGTGTTGTGGTTTCTTTTATTGCAACAGTTACTTTCTTTACCGGAATTTCATCTCATCCAGAAGGAATTCAAATTTCTTTATTTGACTGGATTCAAATTAGTAATTTCAAATTAGATTTTGGTTTCCTATTAGATCAACTTTCTATTTTATGGTTGCTTTTTGTAACAGGAATCGGATCATTGATTCACTTATACTCTATTAGTTACATGCACGATGATGAAAATATGCATAAGTTCTTTGCGTATTTAAATCTGTTTGTATTCTTCATGATTACCTTAGTTGTTGGTAGTAACTTATTAGTAATGTTTATCGGTTGGGAAGGCGTTGGTCTTTGCTCCTACTTACTAATCGGTTTTTGGCATAAAAACCAAGAGTTTAATGATGCTGCTAAAAAAGCATTCATCATGAACCGTATTGGAGATTTAGGATTGTTAATCGGAATATTTATTCTTGGCCATCTGTTTTCAACTTTAGATTATGCTACCTTAAAAACTACAATTGCTAGCACTACAAATCTTGATACCTACTGGTTGTCTGCTGCTGCATTTGCTTTATTTATAGGTGCTTGTGGTAAATCAGCACAAATACCATTATACACTTGGCTTCCTGATGCGATGGCTGGACCTACTCCGGTTTCGGCATTGATTCACGCTGCTACAATGGTTACTGCTGGTATTTTTATGATTACACGTTTGAACTTTTTGTTTGATTTAACACCAGATGTTCAAAATATAATTGCAATAGTTGGAGCTATAACTGCTTTAGTTGCTGCAACTATTGGATTAGTTCAAAACGATATCAAAAAAGTATTGGCTTATTCTACAGTATCTCAATTAGGATTAATGTTTTTAGCCTTGGGATTAGGCGCTTATGAAGTAGCTGTTTTCCACGTAATCACACATGCATTTTTCAAAGCTTGTTTGTTCTTAGGTTCTGGTTCAGTAATCCATGCATTACACGGCGAACAAGATATGCGTAAAATGGGCGGATTGAAAAAAGCAATGCCTATCACATTTATTACAATGTTAATTTCATCATTAGCAATATCTGGAGTTCCTGTATTTTCTGGATTTTTCTCTAAAGATGAAATCTTATTAGTAGCTTTTGAACATAATATTCCTCTTTGGGTTATTGCTTCTGTTGCTTCTATTATGACAGCTTTCTATATGTTCAGACTATTGTTTTTGACATTCTTTCAAGAATTCAGAGGTACAGAAGAGCAAAAACACCATTTACACGAAAGTCCAGCTTTGATTACTTTTCCATTAATTGTTTTGGCTATACTTGCTACCGTTGGAGGTTTGATTAGCTTACCAGGACACAGTTGGTTGAATGAATATTTGATTCCTATTTTACCTAAACTAGCTAACGAAGCACATCATTTAGGGGCGACTGAGTACCTCTTAATGGGTGTTGCGGTAATAGGAGGTTTAATTGGAATTGGAGTTGCTTATGCTAAATACATCAAGCAAAATGCCTTACCAAATGAAGATGCAGAAATTACTGGATTTGCAAAAGTGCTATACAATAAATATTATGTAGATGAAATCTATAACTATTTGTTCGTTAAATCTATAAAAGGTCTTTCTCGTTTCTTCAGAGATGAAGTGGAAACAACCTTATCGTCACTAGTTTTCGGATTAGGAAAAGTAACAAACGAAATCAGTTTTCAAGGTAAAAAAATACAAAACGGAAGTGTTGGATTATACCTTTTTGCATTTGTTTTAGGGCTTTGTGCCATAATTTCCTATTTATTTTTAGCTCAATAATTTTATACTATGAATGTATCTCTTATATTAATTATACTTTTGGTCGGTGCCTTTACAACTTTCCTTGTAGGTGACAAGTTTGCTTCAAAAGTAGCTTTGTTCTTTGGTCTAGCCGCTTTAGGATGTTCTATTGTACTATTGAACCACTATAATTTAGGCGAAAACATTAGTTTTATCAACCAATGGATTACGAAACCAAATGTTTCTTTTGCATTAAAAGCGGACGGATTATCTCTAGCAATGCTTTTATTGACAACAGCTTTGACTCCAATTATTATATTTTCATCTTTTGGAAATGACTATAAAAATGCAAAAGCTTTTTATGCACTAATTTTGTTTATGTCTTTTGCAATGGTTGGAACATTCTTAGCTTCTGACGGACTTTTATATTACATATTCTGGGAATTATCGTTGATTCCTATTTACTTTATCGCATTAATTTGGGGTAACGGAGATACAGAAGATCGTAAAAAAGCAGTAGTAAAATTCTTTATCTACACATTGGCTGGATCACTATTCATGTTAGTAGCTTTTGTTTATTTGTATCAAAAAGCTGGAAGTTTCCTTCTAGAAGATTTATATAAAGTAAACCTAACAGCTAATGAACAACTATGGATATTCTTAGCTTTCTTTTTGGCCTATGCTATCAAAATTCCATTAATTCCTTTCCATACATGGCAAGCAAAAGTATACCAAAAAGCACCAACAGTTGGAACAATGCTTTTATCAGGAATCATGCTTAAAATGGGATTATACAGTGTTATTCGTTGGCAATTGCCATTAGCGCCATTAGCTGCTAAAGAATATATGTATATTTTCATTGCTATTGGAGTTGCTGGTGTTATCTATGGTTCAATTGTAGCTTTGAGACAAAAAGATTTGAAAAAATTATTGGCTTATTCCTCTTTAGCTCACGTTGGATTAATTGCAGCTGGAACCTATACTTTGACATTAGACGGTTTAAGTGGTGCAGTATTGCAAATGATTGCTCACGGTTTTGTAGTAGTAGGTTTATTCTTTATCGCTGAAATTATCTTTAGAAGATACGAAACTAGAGTTATTGCTGAAATGGGTGGTATCCGCTCACAATCTCCTAAATTCACTTCTATGTTTTTAATATTGGTATTAGCATCAGTTGCTTTACCATCTACTTTTAACTTTGTTGGAGAATTCACCGTATTGTATAGCCTTTCGCAAATCAATGTGTGGTTTGCCATTTTAGGTGGAACAACAATTATTTTAGGTGCATATTATATGTTGAAAATGTTTCAATATGCCATGTTAGGCGAAACAAATTCAAAACCATTTGCAGATGTGACCGCTAATGAAGGAATCACTTTGGTACTTATCATTGCCGTTTTATTCTTTTTTGGATTGTATCCAAAACCAATTGTTGATTTGATCACTCCAAGTCTTCAAGAAATCTTAACACAAATAAACAGAATTAACTAAGTCAAATAAAAAATGAATACATTAATAGCTATAATAGGATTAGGTGTTTTATGCCTTTTATTTGAAATTCTTAATTTAAGAAAAGCAATTGTACCGGTAACGATTATCGGATTACTAGCAGTTCTTGGATTAACAGCATCTGAATTTAATTCGACTGAAAGTTACCACAATAACATGATTGTGGTAAGTAAATTTTCGACTGCTTTCTCTTCTTTATTTATTGTTCTTACAATATTCTTAGTTGGTTTAGGTCATAATTTTTATGAAAATCATCAAAACAAAATCTCAGATTTCATTGCCATAAAAGTATTTTTATTAGCAGGAGCAGTAGCAATGGTTTCTTTCGGGAACTTAGCGATGTTCTTTTTAGGAATCGAAGTTTTATCAATTTCTTTATACATATTAGCAGCAAGCGATCGTTTGAATTTAAAAAGCAACGAAGCTGGGATGAAATATTTCTTGATGGGATCTTTTGCTTCAGGAATCATACTATTTGGAATTTGCTTAATATACGGAGCAATGGGAAGCTTTGATGTAACAGAAATCAGCGAATTATCACAATCTGCTGAACTTCCAGTTTGGTTTCCAATAGGTATTGCATTGCTTACTATTGGAATGTTTTTCAAAATTGCAGCAGTTCCATTTCATTTTTGGGCACCTGATGTTTATGAAGGTTCTCCTGCCTTGACAACTGCATTAATGAGTACTTTGGCAAAAGTGGTGGCTATCGCAACTTTATACAAATTATTATCTGTTATGAATGCAGATATTTCAGAAGCATATAAGATTGTTGTTGTAATAATAGCAATGGCTTCAATGACCGTTGGAAATATTATGGCGTTAAGACAAACGAATGTAAAACGTATGTTGGCTTTCTCAGGAATTTCACATGCTGGATTTATGTTAATGACTTTATTGAGTTTAGCTACTTCAGCTGGAAGTTTATTATATTATACTTCTGCTTATTCATTAGCTGGAATAGCAGCTTTTAGCGTACTATTATACGTTTGTAAAAATAGAGACAACGAAGATATTACTAATTTCCATGGACTTGGAAAAACCAATCCTTTGTTAGCTGCTATCCTTACTGCATCCTTACTTTCTATGGCTGGAATTCCTATTTTCGCAGGCTTCTTCGCTAAATTAGTTTTGTTCAGTCAGACTATTCAAGATGGCTTTATCGCTTTAGTTATTGTAGCTGTGATCAACTCAATTATAAGCGTAGGATACTACTTCAAATTGATTTTAGCTATGTACACTAAAGAACCTAATGAAGAAAGAACAGGAAGACCTTTCATGATTTATGCAGTTGCTGTTGTTGCAATTGCGTTAAACATTATCATCGGTTTATTTCCTTCATTGGTATTGGATATATTAGGATAAAATTACATTTAATAAAATATACAAAAAACCATCAAGAGCAATTTTGATGGTTTTTATAGTTTATAAATAAACATACTAAATGAATTGACTAATTTTATAGTCCAAAAAAAAGAGTTTCATAAGTAATTATCATCAAAATGAATCATACATTAAACATACAAATCTGGTCGGATATCATGTGTCCTTTTTGCTATATTGGTAAACGAAGAATCGAAGAAGCGCTACAGAATTTCAGGCACAAAGATTCGGTTACTATAGAATGGAAAAGTTTCCAATTAGATGCAAATTTCATAGCCGCTCCTGACGATAACATCATTGATCATTTGGCTGAAAAGTATCGAAAAGACAGAGATTGGGCACAAACAATGATTGACAACATGACTCAGAATGCTAAAAATGCGGGATTGGATTTTCACTTTGAAAAAGCCATTTTAGCCAACTCTTTTCATGCCCATCGTTTATTGCACTTAGCTAAAAAGTATAATTTGGCTAACGAATTAGAAGAGCTTCTATTTAAAGCTTATTTAACAGATGGTAAGAATGTGAATGATTTAGATACTTTAAGTAAATTAGGTAAGGAAGTTGGTATAGATTCCGAGGAAATAAAACAAGTTCTAGAGTCTAATGAATACACAAAGGAAGTACAACAAGACATTGAACAAGCTCAATTCATAGGTGTGCAAGGTGTTCCTTTTTTTGTTTTTGATAATAAATATGCCATTTCAGGCGCTCAACCAGCAACAACATTTTTGCAAACATTAGAAAGAGTATGGCAAGAAGGTAATTTTGATTCAAAAGTAACGATGGTCAATACTACCCAAGAAAACAGTTGCGGCATTGATGGTTGTGCATAAAATAAAAAACAACTATGAATAAAAGCACAAAAGTAATTCGTTGGGGAATCATAGGATGTGGGAATGTTACAGAAGTAAAAAGTGGCCCTGCTTATCAAAAAACAGAAGGCTTTACTATTGAAGCTGTAATGCGAAGAGATGCCTCGAAAGCAGCTGACTATGCTAAAAGACATGGAATAGCTAAACATTACTCAAATGCCGATGATCTAATTAACGATCCCGAAATTGATGCAATCTACATAGCAACACCGCCAGACACTCATAAATATTATGGGCTTAAAGTAGCTGCGTCAGGAAAACCATGTTGCATTGAAAAACCTTTGGCGCCAAATTACCAAGATTGTCTTGCGATAACAGAAGCATTTGAACAGAAAAACATTCCTCTGTTCGTAGCCTATTACAGACGCTCTCTCCCTCGATTTCAACAAGTAAAAACTTGGATTGACACGAATCAAATTGGTGAAGTACGACATATTAGATGGCATCTGAGTAAACCAACATCCAATCAAGATTTATCTGGAGATCATAATTGGCGAACAGACGCAACAATAGCAACTGGCGGATACTTTGATGATTTAGCCAGTCATGGATTAGACTTATTTATATATCTTTTAGGAAATATAAAAGACGTAAATGGCATAAGCACCAATCAACAAGGCTTATATTCAGCTAAAGATGCTGTATCTGCTTCCTGGCTGCATGAATCCGGAATTACGGGTACAGGAAGCTGGAATTTTGGTAGTTCAATGCGAGAAGACAAAGTAGAAATCTATGGTAGCAAGGGTAAAATCACCTTCTCTGTTTTTGAAAATGATCCATTAATTCTCACTAACGATATGGAACAAAAAATTCTAAATATTGAACATCCTGAAAACATTCAATTGTATCATGCACAACTAATAAGAGAACATCTTTTAGGCAATACCACACATCCTTCAACTGGAATAACGGGTGCACATACGAACTGGGTAATGGACAAAATAATTGGAAATATATAAAACAAAAAAAAAACAGCTCAAAAGAGCTGTTTTAATTACTACATTTTATTTAATAACTATTTAACAGCTATCGTTTTAAAGAATACTTTGTTGTCATATGACATTTCGAAAGTATAGTTTTCACTAGGAAAAGTTGTGATATCAAAAAACTTGCTCACATTTTGTGTGTCTAATAAAGTAGTGCTGTACACTTCATTAGCATCTGCATCAAAAATTTTAATACCAACTGGTGATTTGTCTAAGTTTAAAATGTTTAAACCCACTTTACCATCTTTGTTTACAAACACTGGCTTGAAAACCTCTGTAAGAACTTCTGTTGACAATGAAGCTGTTTCATCAACAACCGTAATGGTGTATCTAGCAATTTTCATTGTTGTTTCTGCTTCTAAGAAATAAGTTCCATTTGGCAATGCCTCTAAATCATACGTTCTGTTAATATTCCCTTTTGAATTAACACTCTCAGTATGGATTAGTTTGTCATTTGCATCATAAATGGATAAATCAATTTTCTTAACTTGATTCAAAGCAAAACTTACAGTCTTTCCTTTTCCTTTTTTCACATTAAGTGAAAAATCAACATCACTAGCATGTGCTCCAATAGCAGTTAACACTAAAGCAAATACTAAACTAAATTTTAAAAACTTTTTCATAATCGTTGTTTTAAGATTAATAATGATTTTTATCTGAGACAAAGTTATGCTAAGAGCCAATTGATGACTAACACAGTATTTTCCAATTTATGTGCTATATTACCTTTTACGAAAACGTTTTAGGTTAAAATACGACAATATTACATCTATTGTTAGTACTTTTATCCTAATTCTAAACATATTAGGTTATGAAAACAATACAGCCTACATTAGAAATTATCGCCCCATCCTTTGGAAGTTCATTCTCCTTTTCTAAATATGTAGAGAACGCGAACAGCAAAGCACACCTTTGGCATTACCATCCTGAAATCGAATTGGTTTATATAAATGGTGGTTCGGGCAAACGCCAAGTTGGTAGCCATGTTTCTTATTATAATGACGGAGATCTTATATTAATAGGAAGTAATTTGCCACATTGTGGTTTTACCAATGAGCAAACGGGAAACAAAAACGAAACGGTTATCCAAATGAAACCAGACTTTCTTGGGAATGATTTTTTTGAAATTTCAGAAATGAAAAACATTCGGAATCTATTTGACCAAGCCAAAGCAGGAATTGCTTTTGGTGGCACAACCAAAAAAACCATCGGTCTCAAAATAGAAGCCATGGAAGGGCAATCACAATTTGGAAAACTATTGAGCATGTTATCCATTTTGAACGAACTAGAATTATCGGAAGAATTCAAAGTACTCAATGCCGAGGGATTCTCAATGGAACTTCAAATGCAAGATAACGACCGAATTAATACTGTTTTCAACTATGTGAAAGATCATTTTCAAGAAGTCATAACACTTGAAGAAGTAGCAGTATTAGTCAGCATGACTGTTCCTTCATTTTGTCGTTATTTCAAAAAGATAACCCATAAAACATTTACCAAATTTGTCAATGATTACCGATTGGTTCATGCCTCCAAATTATTAGCCGAAAAACCCATAAGCATTACAGAAATCTGCTATGAAAGTGGTTTCAATAATTTTAGCTATTTCAATAAATCATTTAAGGAGTTTACGGGTAAAAGTGCATCGCAATACCGTCAAGAATTGCGTTCTGTATTGAAGTAATAGATGAACCCTATTTTTCTAGATTCAATATTATAGCTGCAAAATTAATTTTCATTTCTTGAAATTCCAATCTATTTTACTTATCAACAATCGCTAAAATTAACTTTTGTTACTTCCTTCCATAAAAGCATATTGAGTAATTTTGCGCTATGTATGCTTTAGTCGATTGTAACAATTTTTATGCTTCTTGCGAAAGGGTTTTTCAACCTCAACTCGCAGGAAAGCCTATTGCAATATTATCAAATAATGATGGTTGTGTGATTTCAAGAAGTGACGAAGCTAAAGCAGTTGGAGTTCCTATGGGAGCGCCACTTTTTCAGATTAAAGAATTAATAAGAGAGAAAAATATTCAAATTTTCTCCTCCAACTATGCCTTGTATGGTGATTTAAGCAATCGTGTAATGGCCATTTTAAACCAATTTACTCCCAATTTAGAAATTTATAGTATTGATGAAGCCTTCTTGAATTTTGACGGACAGAATATACCAGATTATCAAGATTACGGGCTCGAAATGAAAACCCGTGTACAAAAATGGGTTGGGATTCCGGTTTGCATTGGCTTTGCCGAAACAAAAGCATTATCAAAAGTCGCCAATAAAATCGCGAAAAAATTTCATGCTAGAACAAAAGGTGTTTATATAATTGACAGCGAAGAAAAACGCATCAAAGCCTTGAAATGGACTAAAATTGAAGATGTTTGGGGCATTGGCTACCGCACAACAAAAAAAGCAAAACTAAGAAACATAAACACAGCTTTTGAGTTTATACAACCGCAACACGAAGCTTGGATTAGGAAAGAAATGGGTGTGATTGGTCTACGTTTAAAATATGAATTGGAAGGAAAATCAGTTTTAGATTTAGAACCTATTACGGAACAAAAGAAAAGTATTGCTATTACAAGAAGCTTTCCAAAACAAATTGCTGAATATGATTTACTCAGAGAACGTGTAGCAACTTTTGCCGCTGTTTGCGCAGAAAAATTGAGAAAGCAAAATACTTGCTGTCACACCATAATTGTGATGTTAGTAATTGACAGGCATTCCGTTAAAGCACCAAAATATTATTTCAACATGGCAATGACTTTGCCGTATGCTACAAATTCGACTTTGACAATTTCCAACAAAGCAATAGAAATGCTACGGAAATTACTTCCTGAAAATGAAACTGTAAAGTTCAAAAAAGCTGGCGTTATTGTCACCGAATTGATTCATGAAAACAAGAAACAATTACAATTGTTTGAAGAAGAAAACCCAAAACATTTGGCTATTATGAAAGTAATGGATAAGCTGAACAACAAAATTGGTGATAAAAAAATAAAATTGGCTTCCCAAAATTTGAACCTAACTTGGAACATGAACCAAAACCATTTGTCTCCAAAATATACTACTAACTTTAATGAGATTTTAGAAATCCGATGCCAATAAAAAAAGAACAAATACTCACATTCTATCGTCCTGATTTTGAAAGTGAAATTCAGATTCCGTTGATTAAGGAAGGCGTTTCGGCGGGTTTTCCTTCGCCTGCTGCTGACTTTATGGAAAACAGCATTGATTTAAATAAAGCTTTGACTAAAAATTCCTTGGCAACTTTTTATATTAAAGTGAAAGGAAATTCAATGGTTGACGCAGGCATCAGCGACCAAGATGTATTAGTAGTTGACCGAAGTTTAGAACCTCAAAATAATAAAATCGCAATTTGTTTTATCGACGGAGAATTTACGGTAAAACGAATTCAAGTCGAAAAAGACTGCTTGTACCTCATGCCAGAAAACGCCACTTATTCCCCCATAAAAGTAACGGAAGAAAACCAACTTATCATTTGGGGAATTGTAACTTATGTCATAAAAAAAGTGTGAAACTAAACGAATTTAGCTTCACACTTTTTAATAAAGTAAGACACTTATTTTTTACCAGAACTTAACGTACAAAGCAAAAATAATTAATAATGTTATAACAATTAATACTGTTGTTTGAGGTTTTAATTTAAACATTTCAGTATCTAATTCGAATGCTTTAGGATTCACTTTTGGTCCTGCGAAACTTATGGCAATCATAAGAATCATTGTGAATAAGAATGATAATCCCATACAAATATGGAATGGAATTTCGAAACCACCTTTACCATTGGCGAAAGCCGTATATAACAAGGTTTCATTTCCAAATAATGCTGGTGCAAATTCATTGAATAAAACTGACAATAAAAATCCAGATATTACCCCTACAATTGCAGCTGTACCAGTTGTTCTTTTCCAAAACATTCCAAGGAAAAACATAGCAAAAACTCCAGGACTAATAAATCCAGTATATTTTTGAATGTACGTAAATCCACCAACACCACCAATTCCAAGTAAGTCATTCCAAGTAAATAAAACCGCAAGAAGCATGGCTGCAAAAACAGCTATTCTTCCTATGTTTACTTGACCTCTATCAGTAGCATTTTTTTGAATATATTTTTTGTGTACGTCCAATGTGTATATAGTAGAAATACTATTTACTTTACCTGCCAAAGAAGCAACTATTGCAGCAGTTAAAGCCGCTACTGACAACCCTTTTAATCCTGTAGGAAGGAATGTTAACATAGCTGAATACGCCCCATCTTTACCTCCAACTAATTGTGGTAAATGTCCATTTTCGTATAAAACATAAGCTGCAATACCAGGCAACATAACAATAACTGGCATTAATAATTTTAGCATTCCTGCAAATAAAATACCGGTACGAGCAGTTTGTAAATCAGCACCCAAAGCTCTTTGCGTAATATATTGGTTACAACCCCAATAGTTAAGGTTGATAATCCAAATTCCCGCTAAATAAGACATTAAACCTGGAAAAGTAAGGTATTTGTTAATGTCATTTTGAGAGGAAGCCGCAGTTGGTTCTGGGATAATCATTTTGAAATGCTCTGGAGCTTTTTCCATTAACACTTTGAAACCTGCAATAGCATTTTCGCCTACACCAAAATATTGTCCAACGGTAGTTAAAGCAATATAAGACGTAACTAATCCGCCTATGATTAATACTGCAACTTGAATAACGTCAGTATACGCAACCACTTTCATCCCTCCTAAAGAAATCAATAAAGCAAAAAGTGCTAAACCAATCATAATAACATGAAGGTATTCTCCTCCCGCTAATCCATTAATCGCAACCGCTCCCAAATATAAAATAGAAGTTAAGTTCACAAAAACATATAAAAACAACCAGAAAACAGCCATAATCAAAGCTGTTGACTCATTATACCTCGTTTTCAAAAACTGAGGCATGGTGTAAATTTTGTTTTTCAAGTAAACTGGAATAAACCAAACAGCCACAATAATCAAAGCAATAGCAGCAATCCACTCATAAGCCGCAACAGCAACTCCTAAAAAGAATCCTTCCCCACTCATTCCGATAAATTGCTCTGCAGAAATATTAGAAGCAATTAATGAAGCTCCAATAGCCCACCAAGTAAGCGTTCCTTCTGCAAGAAAATAAGCTTTTGCATCGTGTTCGTTTTTTTCGCGCTTGCGATATATGGTATATCCATAAGTAGATACCACGATAAAATAAATAATAAATACTGCGTAATCCGCAAAAGCAAGGTTCTGGCTCATGAGTAATTTGGTTTTTAGAAATTAATATAAATGAATGCGATTATTGTATGCTTTTATTTTTCTCACACAAATTAAACTTCAAAACATCTAGATGAAACTTTATAATTTCATTATAGAATCAGTTATAAAATGTGATATGTGTTTTAATTTTATTATATTTTTATGAATTTACGAAAGTCAAAAGTAAAATAAAAATATTTATTTTCATCATTTACAAATGTATTTTTTACATTTATTATTGTTAAATAAGTTATATTTCACAAATACAAAACATAAGTTATTGATTTACAGTTGTTTTTTATTTATTTATGTAAATTAATTACCTTGTTTTTTGACTTTTAAAATCAAATTATTAGCGCTGTCTCACCTTCTGTTCCCATTTCCAAGCACTCGCCATAGCTTCTTCAAGAGTAGATTGTGTTTTCCAACCAAGAATTGCATTCGCTTTATCTGTATTAGCGTAAGTAGACGTAACATCTCCTTCGCGTCTGGCAACAATTCTGTAAGGTAGCTTTGTTCCACTAACTTTTTCGAATGCTTGAATTACTTCCAATACGGAACTACCCTTCCCTGTTCCAAGATTAAAGACTTCTAATTTTTCCAAATTCTTCTTATTCAATAGTCTTTGTAAGGCTAAAACATGTGCTTTTGCTAAATCAACTACATGAATATAATCTCGAACGCAGGTTCCGTCAATTGTTGGATAATCATTCCCATAAACTAGCAATTCATTTCGCAGGCCAATTCCTGTTTGCGTAATAAAAGGAACTAAATTTTGTGGAACACCAATAGGCAATTCGCCTATTTCAGCTGAAGGATGTGCGCCAATTGGATTAAAATAACGCAACAAAATAGCATTGATGTTACTCATTTTGGTCACATCAGCAATAATTTCTTCGCCAATTTGCTTGGTATTCCCATAAGGAGACATCGCTACTTGAATAGGAGTTGTCTCGGCAATTGGCATTACTTCGGCTTGACCGTAAACGGTACAAGAAGAACTGAAAATAATTTGAGCTTGAGGTTTTTTTTGCAATTCCTGTAAAATATATACCAGTGATGCCACATTATTTTCATAATACAACAACGGATCTTTCACGCTTTCGCCAACTGCTTTTGAGGCTGCAAAATGAATAACACCGGCTACATCAGAATGTCTTTTGAAAAAATCCTGAGTCGCTTTTTTATCTCTTAAATCAAAATTTTCAAAAATAGGTTTCTTCCCCGTTATTCGTTCGATACCATCTAAAACCTCGATGGAGGAATTAGACAAATTATCAATAACAACTACTTCCAAATTTTCATTTTGCAACTCGACAACCGTATGTGAACCTATGAAGCCTAAACCTCCAGTAACAACTATTTTCATATTTTAAAATTTTACAATGTGCTTTGAAACTTTATTTGACCTCTGTTATTTCAAGTACTACACTAGTTCTCTGTAAATTCACATTCGGATTAATTCCTACTTTCATTAGAAAATCACCTGAAAAAACATTTTCAGAAGGCATTGTCGATTTGGTTCCCGGATATATATTTAATTCTTTTACTGCATATTTTTTGTTTGGATCTAATCCTTTCAAAACAACTGGAAGTGGAGTTGCTGTCAACATAAATCGATTGTTAACCAAATAATTAAAAACAACGGCCTTACTTTTGTCTTTATCAACATACATTAATGCCGAAATATCATTTTCATGTGGATTCACTAAACGATACAAATCGCCATGCCAAACAATATCTTTGAATGAACTATAATTTTTTATTGCTTCTTTGCAAAATAACTTATCCTTATCGCTTAAATGACTAACCACAATATCAAACCCTAATTTACCCATACTCGCTACATCAACTCTAAATTTCAAAGGCTGTTTTCCCCAGTCAGTCACATGGTTATCCGTTGTAATGGAAGGGAAGAAATAAGAATAATCCCATTGCATAAATATTCTTTCAATAGGTTCTGTATCATCACTCGGCCAGAATTCAGTAAAGTATTTTAACATCTCATAATCTCCACGTCCGCCTCCACCTGAGCATAACATCATAGGAACTTTAGGATATTTAGCACGAATTCTTTGTAGTACTTTATACAAACCTCTTATATAATCAACGTATAAATTCGATTGCGGAATGCCTTTTTTGTTCAGATAGGCTGAATACGCATTGTAAATAACCGCATTACAATCCCATTTTATAAATGCCAATTCCGGGTTTTTTACAAAAAGGTTGTCTACTATTCCAAATACAAAATCCTGTACTTCTGGATTTGACAAATCAAGCACTAATTGGTTTCTATAATACACTTCTGGTCTTTCTGGCTGACGGATTACCCAGTCCAAATGTTTTTCATACAACTCACTTTTAGGATTTACCATTTCAGGCTCAATCCAAATCCCAAACTTAACCCCTTCTTTTTTGGCTTCTTTTACTAAATAACCTAATCCATTAGGCAACTTCTTTGCATTTTCTTTCCAGTCTCCAAGACCTGCTTTGTCATCGTTTCTAGGATATTTATTTGCAAACCATCCATCATCCAACAAAAACATATCTACACCAATGTCTTTAGCGCCTTTAAATAATTCCGAAATTTTATTTTCATCAAAATCAAAATAGGTAGCTTCCCAATTGTTTAACAACGTAAGACGTTCCCCTTCGCCATCCAAAACTCTATATTTTCTTGCCCAATCATGAAGATTTCTACTTGCCTCACCAGTACCATTATTAGACAAAGCATATATAAAAGACGGTGTTTTAAAAACTTGGTTCGCAGGCAAAAGATATTCAGAAGCATATGGGTTAACCCCTGCAATAAGACGAAGATTCTTATACGAATCAACCTCAAAATCTAATTTAAAATTACTGCTCCAAGCCAATTGTCCCAACATAACTGTACCTTCAGTGTCTGAAGCAGGCTTCCCAAAAGATAAAATAAAATTAGGATTTTGAAGCAACATCGCTCTTGTTCCTAGTTTAGAATCTACTGTTCTAATTCCTTGTAAAAGTTTTGATTCAATTGGCTGCATTTCCTTTAAATACTGCCCTTGAAAACTAGTCAAGTAAAAATCTTTATTGGTAAAATATAAATTAGCCGACGCAAATTTCTGAAGCAGAACTGCCTTTTTTTCATTGTGTTTTATCTCCGACCATTGTTCAATTACATTCTCCTTTGCCCAAATTTTATAAAACAAAGTTACCTCAAATGGGTAAACAGGATCTTTTAAAATAATACTTGTAAGAGATGAATTAGCATCAATTTTTTCTGTTTTATGACTTACATATTTAAGTTCCAAAGATGGATTCCCGTCAGCATGCTTTACTTGAATAGCTGGCTCCGAAAGATTCCAAGTTCCAGCAGGCGTATAAACACCATTATAGATTCCGGCATTCTCATCCTTGAAATTATAAGCATCTGAAGCTGATGAATATTCATTGACATTCGCCAGAGGTTTTCCAAAATAGACTGTCATCAAACGATTATTACTATCAGTTTGTAACAACATCATATTGCTATTAGTTGCAATGGGTATTGTAACTTTTTGTGCCCATAAACTGATTACACTAAACATAAAAAGCAATGTAAAAACACCCTTTTTATTAAAACAGAATTTTAGTTTTTCTTTCATAAATAATTAATCTAAGATTTAATAACTTTATTTTTATAATGAACATTTGATTGCGCCCTCAAAATTTCAGCACTTTTCTCTGGCGTAATATCTCTTTGTGATTCGCCCATCATTTCGTAACCCACCATAAATTTTTTAACGGTTGCAGAACGCAATAAAGGCGGATAGAAATGCATGTGAAAATGCCATTCTGGATGCAATTCTCCGTCTGTAGGCGACTGATGAATCCCTGATGAATATGGGAAAGATGTTTCAAAAAGATTGTCATATTTAGTTGTCAATTGTTTTAAAATAACAGCAAAATCTGAGACTTCCGTTTGAGTAAAATCGGTTATTTTACTCACATTTCGTTTACTGACAATCATCGTTTCATAAGGCCAAATTGCCCAAAAAGGAACCAATACCACAAAATGATCGTTCTCAATAACGATACGTTCATCCAGTTTTAATTCTTCTTTTAAATAATCTTCCAAAAGCGTTTTATTGTGCGTATCAAAATAGGCTTTCAGATTACTTTGCGTTTTCTCCACTTCGGTTGGCAAAGAAGATTGTGCCCAAATTTGACCGTGTGGATGTGGATTACTACAACCCATCACACTTCCTTTATTTTCAAAAATCTGAACGTGATTAATGTAATCTACATTTCCTAAATCAGTGTATTCTTTTTGCCAAGTATGAATGATATTTTCAATCGCATCAGCTGGCATTTCTGGCAAGGTCAAATTATGTTTTGGCGAAAAGCAAACTACTTTAGAAATTCCTCTTTCTGGTTTGGCTTTAAAAAAAGTATCCTTTTTATTTTCTTCAAAAGCAATTTCTTCTTGCTTCAAAGCAGCAAAATCATTTTCAAAAACAAAAGAACTTTCATAGTTGGGATTGACCATTCCATTCGCTCGAACATTTCCCGGACACAAATAACAAGTTGGGTCATATTCTGGCAATGCATCCGAAGTTATTGCTTCATTTTGCCCTTGCCAAGGACGTTTCGAACGGTGTGGAGAAACCAAAACCCATTCGTTGATTAACGGATTATAACGTCTGTGCGGATCTTCGTTGATATCAAAATTTTTCATTATTTCGCGATATAAAGTGATGTACCGTTTCCGATTTTAACATCATAAATTTTTAATTCTATTCCAAAAGTCTCTAAGTAAAGTGCAGAAAGCTGTTGTTTAATTCGCTCTTCATGCCCTTTTTTAATTAAATTGATGGTGCATCCACCAAAACCGCCACCCATTAATCGGGAACCTACCACGGCATCTTCCTTTTTAAGCGTGTCTACAATCATGTCTAATTCGGCGCAACTTACTTCATAATCAACCGATAATCCTTGATGTGTTTCGAACATTAATTTACCCAAGGTTTCAAAATCACCTTTGTCCAAAGCATCACAAGCTAGACGTACTCGCTTAATTTCTTTTACAACAAAAAGACACCTTTTGAAAACATTGGCACTCATTACATCTTGTAATTTTAAAACATGTTGTTCGTTACAATCTCTAAAACTAGCTATCTCAGGGAAATTACTTTTTATAATCGCAATCCCTTCTTCACATTGCTGCCTTCTTTCATTATAAGCCGATGTCATTAAGGAATGTTTTACATTCGAATCAAATAAAACTAAAGAATAATCACTAAAATTAGCCTCATGATATTCATATTCTAAGGTTCTGCAATCAATTTTTATGACTTTATTTTCTTGTCCCATGACGCTCGAAAACTGATCCATAATTCCGCAATTAATCCCTACCCAATGTTCGGCACTTTGACCCATTAAGGCGATATCAACTGGTTTTATTTTCAGTTCAAAAAGTTCATTGATTCCAAACAAAAACCCACATTCTAATGCCGCCGAAGAAGACAAACCAGAACCTACAGGAATATTGCTACTGAAAACACAATTGAACCCATCAAATTCAAAACCTTTGATTTTCAATTGATTAATAACTCCACGAATGTAATTAGTCCATACATTATCCGTCAATTCCATATCCGTTGTCAAATCAACTTCAAAAGAATCATCTAAATCTATAGCAATGATTTTTGAGGTATTGGTATAATTTTTTTCGAAAGCAAAACAGATAATTTTGTCAATTGCAGCTGGCAAAACATAACCATCATTGTAATCAACATGCTCTCCAATAATGTTAATTCTTCCCGGAGACAGCACTATTTTTTTGGGTTCCGATCCAAAGTTCTCTTCAAAGAAAGCGGTCGTTTTTTTAATTAGAATATTGTTCATTGTTTTAGAATTAATACACTACTTTTTTTGAAACTTTCAGTTGTAGCGTTTAGTTGTATTGGTATTTTTAATTTTTGTTTTAAGAATAATGGTCGCAATTCCAGCTTCGGTTATTTATTTATTTTGTAGATACCAAGGCTAATTTACCACTCTTAAGCCCAGCACCATTAACTTCAAGTTGTATATCACCAGCAGTTGTTGTCGATTTTACAAGCACCACTAATTTTCCGCTAAAAAGTTTCATGGTATCTTTATGAAACATTTCGAGTGAAGTAGCATCACCATTGCAGGCGGCTCTGTAAGTGCCCGCTCCAGAAACCTTAAATTTTAACTGATTAGTAGCCGTAGGACAAATAATTCCATTTTTATCCACTACAGATACGGTTACGAAAGAAATATCCTCGCCATTGGCAGTGATTGTTTTTCTATCCGCATCTAAAACAATTTGATAAGGCTTGCCCGCTGTATGCACTTCTTCTTCAGCAACAGCTTTACCATTGTCATCAAAAGCCACCACTTTTACCGTTCCTGGCTCATATTTTACATTCATCCACATCAAACGGTAACGATTCTGGGGTGTGCTTTTATTTTTTGTCTGCACTCCCATGCTTTTGCCATTGATAAAAAGTTCAGCACTATTATAGTTTGTATAAACAAAAACAGGAGTTGTTTCTCCTTCACGACCTTCCCAGTTCCAATGTGGCAAGATATGAAGGGTTGATTCCTTTGTATTCCAACGGCTTCGGTATAAATAATAACGGTCTTTAGGCAAACCCGCTAAATCGTTAATTCCAAAATAAGAACTGCGAGACGGCCAGCTTTCATCATAAGGCGTAGGTTCACCTAAATAATCAAAACCAGTCCAAACAAACTCGCCAATTACCCAAGGTTTATCATCTTGAAGCACAAAATCTTCATCAGGTACATTCGACCAACTGCAGGCTTCTAAATCATATGAGGAAGACTGAAAATCAGGATACTGCTTGTCTTTTTCCTGAACCACAGGAAATTTATAAATTCCTCTGGAGCTAACCGTCGAAGCGGTTTCTGAACCTAAAATAAACCCTTGCGGAAATTTCAAGAATGCTTCATCATATAAATGTACCCTATAATTCAATCCTGGAACATCAAGCAAAGCTCCAAAACCAGATTCCATAGTCGCTTTTACTTGATCCATACCTACAGTTACCGGACGTGTTGGATCTTCTCTGTGAAATAGTTCTTGCAACCATTTAGCTCGTTTTACACCAGCTTCTCCCCATTGATCCGGCACTTCATTTCCAGCACTCCACATTACGATAGAAGGATGATTTCTGGTTGCTTGCACTAAATTCACAATGTCTTTTTCAGCATATTCCTCAAAAAAACGATGATACCCATTTTCAACTTTTGGCTTTGCCCATTCATCAAAACTCTCTGCTAGAAACATGAATCCCATTTCATCCGCCAATTCAAGCTGCTCAAAAGAAGGCATATTGTGCGAACTGCGAATCGCATTACAACCCATATCTTTTAATATCTTCATTTGTCTGCGTAATGCGGCTTTATTTACGGCAACTCCAAGCGGACCCAAATCGTGATGCAGACAAACTCCTTTAAATTTGGTTATCTTTCCATTTAGGCTAAAACCTTTATTAGGCTCGTATTTTATTTCTCGAATTCCAAAACGGGTTGAAGTTTCGTCTTTCAGTTCATTTCCAACATACAATTGGGAAACTGCTTTATACAAATAAGGGGTTTCGGGACTCCATATTTTTGGCTTTTCTACTTTTAAATTTTGATCGAACTCCTTTCCGAATTTTTCCGTCGACTCCTCTGAACTTAGTTTGTGACCTTCGGCATCAAAAATAGTGGTAACTAAACGACTATTTTTTCCAGAAGCATTGGTCTTAATGTTAATCTTAGCCAGTTCTTGACTGATAAAAGGTGTCGTTACAAACTGTCCCCATTGGTCAATACTTTCGTTATTTTTTACAATAACACTTACTTTTCGATACAAACCGGCACCTGGATACCAACGTGAAGCAAATTCTTTATTGGTTAGTTTTACTGCCAATGTATTAGTTCCTTCTTGTGTAAATTGGGAAACATCAAAATAAAAATAACTATAACCGTACGCCCATTCTCCAACTTTTTTTCCGTTTAAATACACTTGAGGCTCACTCATGGCACCTTCAAAAAGTAGCATTATTTTTTTCCCTTTTGAATCTTTGGGTAAGGTAAACGTATTGCGATACCAGGCTGTTCCAACATGGGGTAAAGCGCCTGTTCGACCTGTTTTTTCGGTAGCTATTTTTTCTCCGTTTTGGACAATAGCAACATTTTGTATGTCTACATTTTTATCAAAAGGCCCGTAAATTGCCCAATCATGCGGAACAGTTACGGATTCCCATTTTGAATCATTAAAATTTACTTTATACGCTTGTTCAAAGTCGCCTTTTTGAAATTTCCAATTGGAATCTAACACTTTAACGACTCGTGTTTGAGACAAAGCGATTTGTGTAAATGCTAAAAATAAAACCAAAATACGTGTCAATTTCTTCATTTTAAACGGTATAAATTATTTAATATCTATGCATTTAATTTTAACCATATAAGTCATACAAGCAAAAGTATACTAATTTGCCAAATTAGAAATATAAGTTAAAAACGTTCTTTGCAAGCTATGTGAAAGTGCTTAAATGAACTGTTAGTTTTACTTGATTTTATTCAAATTAAAACCTTATATCACTTATATGTCGCAACAATTTTTTCGACAAAATGCTATCACTTATAGAATTAACGGCTATCTTCAGGTTTAATTAATCTTAACTATTCTTTGAACGCATCTAGTGCCATAGATGGTTTCCCATCAGATTTCCATGCGCTTAATTCATAGTTACTCCACGATTTGGCTCCTTGGGGCTCCCAGTAAATCACACCCAATCCTTTATTATTTGGCACTGCTTTTACCGCTTTTATAACAGCAGTTAACATGTCATATGTGTTTTGTTCCAAAGTATCAATACCACCCACTTCAACAACCATCACTTCTTTGTCATATCGAGTTGTCAGGTCATTTAGATTATTTGCTAAATCTGCAATGGTTTCTTTATAATCTTTCTTAATCCAGAAAGGGTAATACGACAATCCAATCACATCATACTTCACATTATTTGCTTTAGCATTATCAAAAAACAATCTGAATTTCTCTCCATTATTCCCTTCATCAAGATGAACAATAACTTTTATTGTAGCATCAACCGCTTTAACAGCATCGTGTCCTTTGTTTAATAACTGTGCCAATTGATTCCAGTTTTTGGTGCTTCCTTCTGGCCACATCATTCCGCCCGGAATTTCATTGCCAACTTGTACCCATTCTGGTGTAACTCCTGCTGATTTTAAGGCAGTCAAAACATCAAAAGTATGATTGTAAACATCTGTCAACAACTGTGAAAAACTGTGATTTTCCCATGCTTTTGGTTTGATTTGTTTGCCAGGATCAGCCCACGAATCACTATAATGAAAATCAATCATGATGCGCATTCCCATTTTTTTGGCACGAACCGCCATAGTTACAGTTTCGGCAGGACTACAATGTCCGCTCGCTTTATCATTCGAAGGATTAACCCAAACCCGCAACCGAATGGTATTCATTCCTCGGTCTTTTAGCAATTGCAAACAATCTTTTTGTTTACCATCAGTATCATAAAATTTATATCCAGTTGCTTCCATTTGTGGCAACCAACCCACATCAGCACCTTTAGCAAAATTATTAATTGGCTGCCCTGGTCTGTCAATAGTTTGTGAAGTACAGGAACTAAAGACTAATGAAATTATCATACTAAAAAACAGCGTGCTTTTAATTTTTTTCATCTTAAAAGGATTGAAATTTATAAATAGTTTTATGATAATATATTTCTTCTTTTCTCAATATCGAACTCGGAAAATGTTCATGATTTGGTGCGTCTGGAAAATTTTGAGTTTCAAAACAAATCCCGCTCAGCGAATTATAATCAGCATTTTCTTTCCCTTTTATAGTATTGAAACAATTGCCTCCAACATAGATATGAACGGCCGGTTGATTTGTAAATACCGACATTCTTAAATTGTTTTTCTTATTAAAAAGCGATGCAGCAAACTCTTCATTTTGTTTTTCTAGAACAAAAGTGTTATCTATTTCTGGAGGACACTTTTGGGATTCATTAAAATCGAAAGGATTATTTTCTAATTCCAAAAATCTCCCTGTTGGACTATTCTGATTCGTAGTCTCTAACATTTTTTGTGAATTTACAATTAATTCCTGTTCTAAAATATCAGAATCATGACCATCCAGATTAAAATAACTGTGATGCGTTAAATTTATGATTGTATCTTGATTAGTTGTAGCAGTATATTCAACAATTAATTCATTTTCTTCAGATACCGTATAGGTTAAATTAACAGATAAATCTCCTGGATAATTCTCTTCATTATTTGGACTTAGATAAGTCAAAGTTACTGATGGATTTTTACCTTCCGTCACTTTTTTAACTTTCCATATCCTTTGGCTAAAGCCAATATTTCCTCCATGCAGAGAATTAGTATTGTTATTCTTATTTAAATGAATTAGGTTTCCATTCAAACTAAAAACACCCTTGTTAATCCTACCTGCATATCGTCCAATAGTCGCTCCAAAATAAGGAGGACTTTCTAAATCAAATGAATTGATATAAGATTCTAAATCATCAAATCCTAAAACCACATCCACAAAACCGCCTCTTTTCAAGGGCATTTTTAATGATGTAATGGTAGCCCCATAAGTGATAACTTTTAATTTCATCCCTTTTTTATTAGTCAATTCAATAGAATCGACAGTGTCATTATCTGGCGTCAAACCAAACAATTCCATTATACAAGCGGGCTTTAAATGAGATATATCTTTTATTTTCATTATTTTTTTATCAAATATGAAATTCAAAATTAAAATATTTATCATAATTTACATACCAGTACCTACCAGTTTTTATATATTTGCAAAAAGTCGAATCATGAAAGTTATAAATGTTCAGAAAAATCAGGGGATTCCGAAATACAAACAAATTATTTATTCTATTGAGAAAACTATTGAGGAAGGCAACTTAAAAAAAGACGAAAGACTCCCATCAATAAACAAAGTATGTCTCGAGTTTTCTTTGTCGCGCGATACGGTCTTACAGGCCTACGAAGAATTGAAAAAAAGAGGAATAATCTATGCTATTCTTGGCAAAGGCTACTATATAAAAAGTACTGAAGTCCGCATAAAACAACGCATTTTTTTACTTTTTGAAGAATTAAATATTTTCAAAGAAGACCTTTATAATTCCTTTTTAGAAAACATTGGAAAAGATGTTCAAGTAGATATTTTCTTTCATCATTTTAACCTACAAGTTTTCCAAAAACTAATCAACGACAGTAATGGCAACTATACAAAATATATTATTATGCCTACTAATTTAGTTGGAGCCGCAGCAATTATAGAAACCCTACCAGTAAATGAAGTTTATATATTAGACCAGACTAATCCTGAACTAAAATCCTATCCCGCGGTATTTCAAAATCACTTAAAAGACATTTATAATGGTTTAGTAAAAGGAAAATCAAGATTAACTAAATACGAAAAACTAATTATGATTTTTCCGGGATTTAGAGAACCTTTAGGAATGAAAATTGGATTCGAGAATTTTTGCAAAGACTTTGCTTTCGATTATGAAATTATTACCGAGTTTAAAAATAAAGAAATAAAAAAAGGAGAAGTATATGTTATTCCGAGTGATCGTGATTTAGTTCAAGTAATTGAAAAAGCAAAGTTACAAGAGCTAAAACTAGGTGATGATTATGGTATTGTTTCCTATAACGAAACTCCATTAAAAAAGATTGTTGAAAACGGAATCACAACAATTTCAACAGATTTTGAAGCTATGGGTAAAATTTTAGCACAAATGATTCTGAAAGGAAAAAAAGAACAAATAGAAAATAAAAGTGCCTTAATAATTCGAAACTCTTTGTAAAAAAAGGTTTTAGTTTTTAATTAATTACCCTAACTCTTCTTTCATCTCAAAAAAGCAAGAAAAAAAATTTATTTGTTTTTGTAAAAAAAATTTGTTTACATTTGTAAATGTATTTTTTACACTTATTATTATTTTGTACAGATTATTACTCAGATACAATACATTAGTCAACAACTCCATACTGAAATAGAATAACTCAACGTTGACCGTATAAACGTTTAGTATATCAAAAATAACAGGGATTTGTAATAGAATAACAAAGCATATTTAATTTTTACAATATAAACATGAATAAAAAAATTGACAATTTAGCTGCTGACAACATTAGAGCTTTAGCCATATCAATGGTCGAAAAAGCAAATTCAGGGCATCCAGGTGGCGCTATGGGAGGTGCTGATTTCTTGCACATTTTATATACAGAATATTTAAATTTTGATCCAACACAAATGGATTGGCCTTTTAGAGACCGCTTCTTTATGGATGCTGGACACTTATCTGCTTTAATGTATTCCCAATATTATTTATTAGGGAATTATAAAAAAGAAGATTTACAAAGTTTTAGACAATGGGGATCTGTAACTCCAGGCCATCCAGAAGTAGATGTTCTTAGAGGAATAGAAAACACATCTGGTCCTCTAGGTCAAGGACACGCTATGGGTGTAGGTGCCGCTATTGCTGCAAAGTTTCTAGACGCTCGATTCAAAGGGGTTTTTACACATAAAATATATGGTTTCATCACTGACGGTGGTGTTCAAGAAGAAATTTCGCAGGGTGCAGGGAGAATTGCAGGGCATTTAGGCTTAAACAATTTTATCATGTTCTATGATTCGAATGATGTACAGCTTTCATCGATGACGGATGAAGTTACCTCAGAAGATACTGCTATGAAATATGAAGCTTGGGGATGGAAAGTCATCACAATTAATGGACATGACCATGAACAAATCAGAAAAGCATTGAATGAAGCTAATCAAGAAGCAGAAAAACCAACCCTAATAATTGGAAAAACAATTATGGGAAAAGGATGTGTTACCGCAAATGGCGATATGTATGAAGGCGAATGTGAGCTACACGGAAAACCTATAGGTGATACCAAAGCAGATTATGCAAAAACCTTAATCAATTTAGGTGCAAATCCTGAAAATCCTTTTGGAATTTATGAAGAAGTTGAAACACATTATTCAAAAGTCTTAGCCAAAAAAGCCGAAGATGCCGCTTACAAAAAGCATCATATAGCGACTTGGAAAAAAGAAAATCCAGAATTAAACCAAAAAATGGAGCTGTTTTTATCTGGAAAATTACCCGAATTAGATTTAAGTAACGTTGTTCAAAAATCAAATGCAGCTACCAGAGATGCTTCATCAGCCGTATTAGCTTACTTAGCAGAACATGTAGAAAACATGATTGTATCATCTGCGGATTTATCAAACAGTGATAAAACGGATGGATTCCTTAAAAAATCATCTGTTTTACAAAAAAATAATTTCGATGGAGCTTTTTTACAAGCTGGTGTTGCTGAACTTACAATGACTTCAATCGCTAACGGAATTGCCCTTCACGGAGGTGTTGTAGCTGTTGTAGCTACTTTCTTTGTGTTTTCAGATTATATGAAACCTGCCATTCGATTAGCTGCTATTCAAGAATTACCCGTAAAATATGTCTTAACACACGATTCATTCCGAGTAGGTGAAGATGGACCAACCCACCAACCTATTGAACAAGAAGCACAAATGCGTTTGTTAGAAAAAATAAAAAACCATTCTGGACACCAAAGTTTATTAGCCTTACGACCAGCTGATGCTATAGAAACTTCAGTGGCTTGGGACATGGCTTTAAAAAACACTAATACACCAACTGCTTTGATTCTTTCGAGACAAAACATTAAAGATATACCTGCTGAAAACTCCAGATACCAAGAGGCAACTGAAGCTAAAAAAGGAGGTTATTTAGTAAAATCAACCCACAATCCAGACATTACTTTAATAGCTAACGGATCTGAAGTTTCAACCCTTTTGGACGCTGCTATTGTTTTAGAAAAAGAAAAAAATCTAAACATCAACGTTGCTTCAATTATTTCTGAAGGCCTATTCAAACAGCAATCTGCAGCATATCAAGAAAGTATTATTCCTAAAGGAAAATTAGTTTTTGGACTAACTGCAGGACTTCCGGTAAATCTAGAAGGATTAATTGGCGACAGCGGAAAAATAATTGGATTAGAACATTTTGGATATTCCGCTCCAGCTAGTGTTTTAGACCAAAAATTTGGATTTACCAGCGAAAATGTTTGTCAGGAAATCCTAAAATACATACAAGAAAGTAAATAAATTAACCCCTAATATAAATAATAAAAAGATGAAATTTTTTATAGATACTGCAAATTTAAAAGATATAAAAGAAGCAAATGATTTAGGAATTCTTGATGGAGTTACTACAAATCCATCGCTAATGGCAAAAGAAGGAATTACAGGAGCTGATAATATTATTGCTCATTATGTGAAAATATGTGAATTAGTAGATGGTGATGTAAGTGCCGAAGTTATTTCTACAGATTTAGCAGGAATGATTGCCGAAGGTGAAAAACTTGCTGCTTTACATCCACAAATTGTAGTGAAAATCCCAATGATCAAAGAAGGAATAAAAGCTATAAAATATTTTTCGGATAAAGGAATCAGAACGAATTGCACATTGGTATTTTCAGCTGGTCAAGCATTACTAGCTGCAAAAGCTGGAGCTACTTATGTATCCCCTTTCATCGGAAGATTAGATGATATTTCTACAGACGGAATGGCTTTAATTGAAGAGATTCGATTGATTTACGACAACTATGGTTTTGAAACACAAATTCTGGCTGCTTCAGTTCGTCACGTCATGCATATTTTGAATTGTGCAAAAATTGGAGCTGATGTAATTACTGGACCATTAAGCGCAATTGAAGGTTTGATGAAACACCCACTTACGGATAGTGGTCTGGCTACTTTCTTAGCGGATTACAACAAAGGAAATAGCTAGAATAAACATTTTAAGACTGCTGTTGCCATTTTTCAGCAGTCAATATATTATAAACTATTCTGAAAATCATTGAAATTGTAGTCAATCAAAGAGTGAAGAATAGTTTTTCATTAAAGTTAGTTTAGTTAGTTTGTAAAAAAAAGGAAGCCTCATTTTAAGAAGCTTCCTTTTTTATTAGTTATAACTCTAGTTCTTAACTATAAGTTCAAAACAAAATCATTCAACAATTTTGCATCGTATTTTTCTTTGTCAAACGTATACAGATAAGACCCTTTTCTAGAGGACAACATGTCTTTTTCGTCTAGTTTTATTAAAATATCTAGAGAATTTATTTTACTTATAAAATTTCGTTTGTCTAATTCTTTACTCAATATAGCTTCATACAATTCTAGTAATTGACGCATTGTAAATTTTTCAGGCAAAAGTTCAAAACCAACAGGTTTAATAGAAGTTCTATAACGCAATCTTCTGATGGCATGATCCAACATGCTGTTGTGGTCAAAAATTAATTTTGGTGCATCTGGAACACTAAACCATTGTGCGTGATAATTTTTAATTAATTCCGCATTATGATTTTCAATATTAATTAATGCGTAATAAGCAACCGAAATTGTTCTTTCAACTGGATCACGATCTATTTCACTATACGTATATAATTGTTCCATATAAATATCTTGAAGACCGGTGTATCGATTCAAAATCCTAATTGCGGCAGTATCTAATACCTCTTCTTTTTTAAGAAATCCTCCTATCAAAGACCACTTCCCTTTTTCAGGTTCAAAATCCCTTTTAATCAAAAGAATTTTTAATCCTTCATTATCAAAACCAAAAATGATACAATCTACAGCCAATAAAACTTTATCTGCCGAACTATAATTATTTAACATCCTATCTTATTTTTTCAGGGTAAATATAGCAACTTTCACAAAAAATACATAATTAATTAATGTAGTTTTTACACTTAGTAAACTTGCAAACTACAAATTCAATCTTACCCAGCCTTTTGAGGGCTTAATTAAAAAGAATATTTAGCCTATTCATTTCATAAAAAAGACATCAATATATTTAAATTATCAGTAATACCGAATTGGAATCTAAATTTGATAGAAATTCCAAAACAAAGATGATTATTTTAAATCAAAACCCTTTTTAAGCGTTTTTAACATTCGAAAACGTTTGAAATTAACATAAATTATCTCTTTTTTACTACAAAATAAAAAATCAAAAGGTGATTTTTAGCCTAATTTGAGTGGAATTTTAACCATAAATTTAAAAAAAAATAAAAAAATTAGAATTCATTGTTTTTATGGAAATAACTGTTTTTTTATTCAAATACATTCTTTTTAACCAAAAAAAAGACAAAACAGCCGTGTTTTTTAAAAAAAGCACAATTTTTAAATGTTAAATTCACACTTAATTTGTAAGATGTATTTTTTTAAGCTCCTTTTTTTAAGATATTAATTTGTTTTTGTGGATTTTTTTTAATTAAATTTACAAATGTAAAACACACACTTATAATTAACCTAAATAAAAAGAGAATGAAAACAAACCACCGATTATTTCTTTATTGCAATTTTTTATTGCCAAAAAAAGAATGGCTACTAGCATTAGTAGTTATGCTAATTTCCTCTTACAGTGTATTTGCCCAAAATAACAAGACTATTACAGGTATTGTTACTTCAGCTAAAGATGCAATGCCTTTACCTGGTGTAAATGTTTTAGTAAAAGGAACAAATAATGTAACTGTAACTGGTTTAGATGGTGATTATTCAATAAAAGCTTCTTCTGGAGACGTACTTGTTTTTTCGTATGTTGGTTCAGCTAATCAAGAAGTTCAAGTTGGAAACCAAACTAAAATCAATATTTCATTAAAAGACGACTTAACTGCGCTTGACGAAGTTGTTGTTGTGGGATATGGTACGCAAAAGAAATCAGACCTTACTGGTTCGATAAGTGTTGTAAATATGGACAATGCTAAAAAGACCGTAACTTATGATGCTGCAAAAATGTTACAAGGACAAGTTCCTGGTGTAACAGTACAATCATCTGGAGAGCCTGGTGGATTTGTTAATATCAAAATTAGAGGTATCAACTCATTCAGTAACAACAATCCTTTATTTGTAATTGACGGAATGATTGTGGACAGCCCTTATGATTTTGCTACTGGTGAAATCGAGTCTATGCAAGTATTAAAAGATGCCTCTTCTGCAGCTATTTATGGAGTTCGTGGTGCAAATGGTGTAATCATTATTACTACTAAAAAAGGAAAAGCTGGTAAATTTGATATCAAATACAAATCGCTTTTTGGAGTTCAAAATGTAGCTAAAAAATGGTCTCTTACCGATAGAGTTGGATACCAAAATATTACAAGTGCAGCTGAAGCAAATGCTGGATTAACTATAGCTCCTGGTAATGATGCTTCTAATCCGCTTTTTATCAATAATGTAGATACGAATTGGCAAAATGCTGCTTTCGAAACTGGTGTAATACAAAACCATTCGTTAACATTTAGTGGTGGAGCTGAAAATTTAGGCTACAACATGAATATTGATTATTTCAAAAACAGTGGCTATATTAATTCGCCTCAAAATTATGAAAGACTTTCTACTACCTTAAATTTAACAGGTAAAAAAGGAAACTTTAAATATGGTTCTAAAATAGGATTTACTCAATCTGACAAAGAGAACTTTAATGAATATAATGCGGGTGAATCACCGATAAGTGATTTATTAGGTGCAATTCCTACAATGCCTGTATACGATGCGAACAGATTAGGTGGATACGGAGGAACAACTAACTTAACGCAAAGAGCTATTTCAATGAACGTTATTGGATATAACAACTTAATAACTAACAACGGAAAAAGAAATCGTTTTATTGGTGATATCTGGGGTGAATATGAAATTGTACCAGGTTTAAAATACAAATTAGACGCAAGTTATGACCGTTTAGATTGGCAAAACAGAAAATTTGTACCGCCAAGTGATTTAGGATGGTACTATATTACTACTAATGACGAAGCTTCATTAGACGTATCTACTGGAAGTCAATCAAGAACTTTCCTTAATAACTTATTGACTTACTCATTAAATATTGATAAACATAAAATTGATGCTTTAGCTGGTTGGGTACAAGAAAGAAGTGATAATTACAACCACTGGTCTAGAGGTGTTGGTTACCTACCAGGAGAAATCAGCCACTTAGAATATGCTGATGCTAAGAGTGCTGGAGAATATGAAAACACAATTACTGGTGCATCTTATTTGAGCAGAATTAATTACGCTTATGATGATCGTTACTTGTTTACTGCTAACTTTAGACAAGATAAAACGTCTCTTTTTAGCCAAAAATTTAATAAGGGTAATTTTTATTCCTTTTCAGGTGCTTGGAAAATTAGCAATGAAAAATTCATTCACTTACCAGAATGGGTAAGCAATGTTAAGCTTAGAGGTGGTTATGGAATATTAGGAAATAACACTATACCAACTTACTTTTTTGCAACTACAATTAATAGTTTCGCTGGTTATGATTTCAATAATGCTCTTGCTCCAGGAACAACTGTGGTTAGTGCTTTAGATCCAAATGTACACTGGGAAGAAACTCAAACAAGCAACGTAGCTCTTGAGGTAGGATTGTTTAATAATGACTTGCAATTATCTGCAGAGTATTATGTAAAAAAATCTACAGACCTTTTAATTGGAGTTCCACTTCCATTTTCAACAGGTGCTTTCCCTGCTAGTGTAACTACTAATGCTGGTGCTGTTAGAAATAATGGTTTAGAGTTAGCAGCTACTTATAACAATAACAAAAATGCATTCAAGTATAGTATTTCTGCAAACGTTGGAACATTGAAAAACAAAGTATTGCAAATTGGACTTGACGGAAACCCAATCTATGGTGCAGCTTCAAAAACAGAAGTTGGAAGATCAATAGGTGAAATTTACGCTTACGAAACAGATGGTATTTTCCAAAATGCTGGAGAAATTGCTGCAGCTCCTACACAAACAAACGCTGGAATTGGAGATATCAGATTCAAAGACATCAACGGTGATGGTAAAATTAGTGATCTTGACAGAACGTATCAAGGAGTTACAATACCTAAATATAGCTACGGTTTAAACTTCAATAGTTCATACAAAAACTGGAATTTCTCTATGTTTTGGCAAGGAAGTGGCGGAAACAAAGTATTCAATGCAATGTACCGTAACTTAATGGGTGGACAATATGGAAACCACAGTACAGATATGCTTGATTACTGGACACCTACAAATACTGATACAAATGTTCCTCGCCCTATCATTGGTGATCCTAATGCAAACGGAAGAGATTCTAATAGATTTGTTGAAAGTGGTGATTACATAAAACTTCAAACAATGGAAATTGGATATGAAATCCCAGTTTCAGAAAAAAGTTTTATTCAAAAAGCGAGAGTATATGTAAATGGTCAAAACCTTTTAATAATCAGCAAATACAAAGGTTACGATCCTGATTTTAACAGCAATGACGGATTATTCTCTAGAGGATATGACGGTGGTTCATTCCCAAATCCTAGAACTTTCTCTTTAGGACTTGAAGTGAATTTCTAAAATTAGTTAACCAATTAAAAACGAATCAAAATGAAATATAAAATATTTAATTATCTAACTGTTTTCTTCTCACTCTCTGTTGTACTTACGAGTTGTGTTAATAATGAAGATTTAGTTCAAGTTGATCCTAATCAAGACGCAGTGGATTCATTCTGGAAAACAGATCAAGACGCCATCGAAGGTGTGAATGCAGCATATGGAAGTTTACTTACTGATGGTACGTACATGAGAAGTACTCCATTATTATTAGACTTAAAAGGAGACGACACTAGAAGTAACAGCCCTTGGGATGCCATGTACAATGTGGGACGTTTTAACTCAAATGTTTCTAATGCGGCTATTTATGGTTGGGCTTTTGAAACATATTACCAAGGTATTTACCGTGCTAATCAAGTTTTAACAAATGTTCCTAACATAGAAATGGAAGATGCTGGACTTAAAAACAGAATCTTAGGACAAGCTTATTTCTTAAGAGGTTTGTATTTATTCCATGCAGTAAACATGTTCAAAAATGTGCCATTACCTACAGAAATCACTGTATATAATCCACAAAAAACTCAAGAAGAAGGTTGGGCTCAAGTTATTGCTGATTTTAAAGCAGCAGCCGAATTACTTCCTGCTTCTTATACAAATATTACAGGTTTAGATGCAAACCAAAAAGGAAGAGCTACAAAAGGAGCCGCTTTAGGATATTTAGGTAAAGCGTACTTATTTACTAAAGATTTTGCAAATGCAAAAGTAGCATTCAAACAAGTTATTGATTTAGGCGTTTACTCTTTAGTGTCTAATTACCGTGATAATTTTACGGATACAAATGAAAACAATTCAGAGTCTCTATTTGAAGTTCAATTCAGTAGAAGTGCTGGCGGTGTTGACTTAGGTTGGGGTGGTGCTCCGGCTTCTGGTTGGGGGAAAACTT
The DNA here is from genome assembly GCF_003634825.1 of Flavobacterium sp. 123. Taxonomy (NCBI): domain Bacteria; kingdom Pseudomonadati; phylum Bacteroidota; class Flavobacteriia; order Flavobacteriales; family Flavobacteriaceae; genus Flavobacterium; species Flavobacterium sp. 123. The sequence goes on along the minus strand of NZ_RBXD01000001.1, from coordinate 1,513,218 downwards.
CAGCAAGAGCAATTACTTATGCGCCAAGAGCTTTTGGATGGACAGACGTTCAACCAACATGGACTTTATTTAATGAATTTCATGATGAGTTAACAACAACTGGTGACGTAGATCCTCGTTTAGATGCTACTATGTTCTACAATAAACCTGGAGGAATGCAACTTTACGGACAAAATTTCGCTTCATTCTATGCTGCTAACCCAGGAGATTTAAATGATTTATTTTGTAGAAAATATGAAAACTCTGATGGTAACTATGCGAATGAGTTTGACTGGCGTTCTGGTATAAACGAGCGTTTATTAAGATATTCTGATATCTTGTTAATGTATGCTGAATGTTTAAACGAAACAGGTGATACACCAGGTGCTTATACTTATATCCAAATGGTTAGAGATCGCGTAGGTTTGCCTAACTTAGCTACAGCAAAACCAGGCTTAACTCAAGAAGGCATGAGAGAGCAAATAGGTCATGAAAGATTCTTAGAATTCCCTCTTGAAGGACATCGTTTTGATGATATTCGCAGATGGGGATGGTTAGAAAACCCAACAAAATTGGCTTGGTTAAAAACTAGAGATGTGGAGTTTAACTCTTATGCAGCTGGACGTGAATTTTTCCCAATCCCACAATTAGAAATGGACAATAACCCTGGAACAGTTCAAAATCCAGGTTATTAATATATTTTTTACCTGATTTAGTTAAATTTTTTAATATCATGTGGTAAGTTTATTATAAGCTTACCACGTGATATTATAACTTAAAGACACCATGAAAAAAGCACTATTAATCTTATTTATTTTTACTTTTTGTAATCAAACTATTGTTGCACAAAAAGAAACAACAGTACTTTCTATAAAGAATACTGCAAACGCCCCTATTATTAATAAAAATATCTACGGACATTTTGCTGAACACTTAGGAAGGTCTATTTATGGTGGTTTTTTTGTTGGAGACACTTCAAAAATACCTAATACAAATGGCGTGCGTAACGACATTGTTGACGCGCTTAAAAAATTAAAAATTCCAAATTTAAGATGGCCAGGTGGTTGTTTTGCAGACACCTATCACTGGAAAGATGGTATTGGTCCAAAAGAAAATAGACCAACAATAGTAAATCAATGGTGGGGAGGAACTACTGAAGACAATAGTTTTGGAACCCATGATTTCTTAAACCTATGTGAATTACTTGGAGCAGAACCATACCTTTCTGGAAATGTAGGTAGTGGTACTGTACAAGAACTTGCTGACTGGGTACAATACGCCAACTTTGGAGGTAAAAGCCCAATGAGCGACCTACGTAAAAAAAACGGAAAAGCGGAGCCTTGGAAAGTAAAAATCTGGGGAATCGGCAATGAAGCTTGGGGTTGCGGTGGTAATATGAAACCAGAATATTATGCTGGTGAATATAGAAAGTATGCCACATTCATGTCTGATTGGGAAAACACAGGTGGATTAATGCGTATTGCTTCTGGAGCAAGTGACGCAGACTATAATTGGACCGAAACATTAATGAAAAACATTCCTGGAAATATGCTTGGTGGTGTTGCTATGCACCATTACTCAGTAATAGAATGGAACAAAAAAGGAGATGGTGTAGATTTTACCGAAGATCAATATTTTGCTACAATGAAAGAAGCGCTGAAAATGGATGAGCTTATAACCAATCACGCTGCGATTATGGACAAATATGATCCTGAACAAAAAATTGCTTTAGTTGTTGATGAATGGGGAGGTTGGTACGATGTAGAAAAAGGAACTAATCCTGGATTTTTATACCAACAAAATACTATGAGAGATGCCGTTTTAGCTGGTGCAACTCTTAATATTTTTAATAATCATGCTAATAGGCTACGTATGGCGAATCTAGCACAATGTGTTAATGTTTTGCAAGCTGTTATTCTTACTGACAAAGCAAAAATGATTTTAACGCCTACTTATCACATTATGCAAATGTACAGCGTACATCAAGACGCTCAATTATTGCCTTTGACAATTAATTCTCCTTTATATACCTATAACGGAAAAACATTACCTGCTTTATCTGCTTCGGCATCAAAAGATAAAAGTGGATTAGTTCATGTTTCCTTAGTAAACATTGACTCTAAAAAAGAAAATAAGATCGAAATTGACATAAAAGAACTTGGTGTTAAAAATGTTACAGCTACTATCTTAACATCTCAAAAACTACAAGATCACAATTCATTTGACAATCCATCAAAAATCAAACCTGCAGTTTACAAAGGTTTTGAAATAAAAAAAGGGAAATTAGAGATCACAATCCCTGCATTTTCTGTTGTAGTTTTAGAAGCTAAATAATAAAAAACTCAAAATGAGAAACCCAAGATTCCTTTCAAAATTAGTTTTATTTCTAACAATTCTGTTAGTAGTTGTGTCTGTTAGTAGTTGTTCTAGTGGTGGAGAACCTGATCCTTCACCTACTCCAACACCTACTCCAACGCCTACTCCAACTCCAACACCTACTTTTCCAGGGCCAACCTATCCTGACAATTATTCGTCAATAGCTTCTTGGAATAGTAATTCACAATGGAATTTGGCAAACGTACACGACCCTTCTGTTGAAAAATGTGGTGAGTATTATTACATGTACCAAACGGATGCTTCTTATGGAAATGCAACGGATGGACATGGGCACTTTTTTTACAGACGTTCAAAAGATCTTGTTAATTGGGAATTCATGGGATCGGCTATGACAACTGCACCTGCTTGGGTAAAAGATTCTTTAAACAATAAAAGAGCACGCATGGTACCCGCATTGCCTCCTATAGAAAATCCTAATTATGGATTTTGGGCTCCTTGTATTAGAAAAGTTGGAAATATATACAGAATGTATTACTGTATTGTGGTTGACAACCCTATAATCGGAAGTACTTTTGATAACACTTGGGGAGAAAGAGCCTTTATCGGTTTGGCAGAAACAGATGATTTAGCCTCTAATACATGGACAGACAAAGGAATGGTAGTTTGCTCAGAACCTGACGGATTAAAACCATATTCTTTTACAGGTACAAGAAATTGGGAGGATGCTTATTTCAAATTTAATGCTATTGACCCTAGCTTCATTAGCACTCCTGAGGGGGAGCAATATTTAATATATGGTTCTTGGCATTCCGGAATAGCAGCATTAAAATTAAACCCCGCTACTGGAAAACCTGATAAATTAGAAACACTTAGTGATTATGGAACCCGCATTGCCACTCGTAATGCTACAAGTCGTTGGCAAGCTTCCGAAGGACCAGAGATTATCTACAACCCTGATACGCAATATTACTATCTATTTATGGCGTATGATGGACTTGATGTTCCCTACAATACTCGTGTGGCGCGTTCGAAAAACATTACGGGTCCTTATTTAGGAATCAATGGTGCCAATGTTACTAATGGAGCCGATTGTTGGCCAATGCTAACACATCCTTATGCTTTTAACGGTCATACAGGCTGGGTTGGTATTTCACATTGTGCCGTTTTCCAAAATCCAGATACTAAACAATGGTATTATTCCTCTCAGGCGCGTTTGCCTAAGGATGTACCAGGAATTGCAGTTTCTAATGCTATTATGATGGGACATGTTCGCGCTATAAAATGGACAGAAGATGGTTGGCCAGTTGTAGATCCTGAAAGATATGGAGGCGTACCAGAAACTACAATTAGTGAAGCTTCATTTATTGGAACATGGGAACAAATTACCATGAATTATCAATATGCAGTTATTCAAAAATCAGTTACAATATACCTGACTGCCGACAAGAAAGTTAGCGGAGGAATTACGGGAACTTGGTCGTATGACAGCACGAGCAAAACGTTAACCGTAAATGGAAATAAATGCAAAGTAAGTGATGCTTGGGACTGGGAAAGTGCTACTCGCAAAGTTACCATTACCTATTCTGGACTTACTCCAGCTGGACTTCCGGTTTGGGGCAAAAAAATAAATTAATTCATCCTTTTTGATATTTAATTAAGAAAAACCAAATGAAAAATATTTTTTTAATTCTCTTTTCCGTTGTCTTGATGTCTTCTTGCAAAGCCGTAAAAACAAATACCGTTACGGCTTCCGCCAATGAAGAAAAAAGCGGCAATTCAACACCGTTCAACAACCCTATCATAAAAGATAAATATACTGGAGATCCAGCGGCTTTAGTTTACAAAGACAAAGTATATCTCTATGCAGGTCATGATGAAGCACCAAATGATTTCAACTTTTATAAAATGAATGAATGGTTGGTATATTCCTCATCGGATATGGTCCATTGGGAGGAACATCCTGTGCCGTTAAAAGTAACCGATTTTGCATGGGCAACTTCTGATGCTTGGGCTTCTCAGGTTATTGAACGTAACGGAAAATTTTATTGGTATGTAACCGTTTCACACGGGGCCATCAATGGAAAAGCTATTGGTGTTGGTGTTTCAGACAGTCCAACGGGTCCTTTTAAAGATGCCTTGGGAAAAGCACTTATCACTAATGATATGACTACCCAAACCAAAATTGACTGGGATGATATTGACCCAACAGTCATGATTGATGATGACGGACAAGCCTATCTTTTCTGGGGAAATTCTGTTTGCCATTATGCTAAATTAAAAGCAAACATGATTGAACTTGATGGACCAATACAAACCATTTCTTTGCCCAATTTTACCGAAGCACCTTGGATTCACAAACATAATAATTGGTATTATTTGTCATACGCCTATCAATTTCCTGAAAAAATTGCTTACGCTATGAGCAAATCAATCAATGGACCATGGGAATACAAAGGAATTTTAAATGAACTTGCTGGTAACTCAAACACAAATCATCAAGCTATTATTGAATTCAAAGGCAAAGATTATTTTATTTATCACAATGGTGCTACACAACCCAATGGTGGTAGTTTTAGAAGATCCGTTTGTGTGGACCGATTGTATTACAATGAAGATGGAACTATGAAACGAGTTATTATGACTTCAGAAGGCATTCAAAAATAAACAATTAAACATTTTTTTTAACCTGATATTTTCTCACATGGTTCAAAAAATCAAAACATATAAGGCATATAAGTTAAACCTATTCAAAATATAAAAGATAGTGAAAAATTAAATTTTCTTAAATCTCTTATATGGTTCAAAAAATCAAAACATATAAGGCATATAAGTTAAACCTATTCTAAATATAAAAAAGAGTGAAAAATTAAATTTTCTTAAATCTCTCACATGGTTCAAAAAATTAAAACATATAAGGCATATAAGTTAAACCTATTCAAAAATAAAAAAGAGTGAAAAATTAAATTTTCTTAAATCTCTCACATGGTTCAAAAAAACAAAACATATAAGGCATATAAGTTAAACCTATTCAAAATATAAAAAAGAGTGAAAAATTAAATTTTCTTAAATCTCTCACATGGTTCAAAAAATGGAAACATAATTAAAACATATAAGTTAAACCTATTCAAAATATAAAAGAGAGTAAAAAATTAAATTTTCTTAAATCTCTCACATGGTTCAAAAATAAACAACATGAAATTACATAGAAAAATTCAGCCCCTATTTCTTATAATCCTTCTGGTAATGACAAATTCGTCATGGGCACAAGATATTACCGTTCATGATCCTGTCATGATTAAACAAAATGATACGTACTATTTGTACTGCACAGGACAAGGCATTAGCGCTTTTAGTTCGAAAGACTTGAAAAACTGGAATCCAGAACCCGCTATTTTTAAAGAAAAACCTACTTGGGTTGACTCGATAGTTCCTGATTTCAAAAATCATATTTGGGCACCTGATGTTTCCTTTCACAACAACACCTATTATTTGTATTATTCTGTTTCTGCTTTCGCAAAAAATACTTCGGCGATTGCTTTGGCTACTAATACTACTTTAAATCCAAAAGACCCTGCTTACAAATGGGTAGATCACGGTATTGTAATCCAATCCATTCCTAACCGTGATATGTGGAATGCGATAGATCCAAATTTAACATTCGACGAAAATAATGTTCCTTGGTTAGCATTTGGCTCTTTTTGGAATGGTTTGAAAATGGTGAAACTAAACCCAGATTTAAAATCCATTGCTCAACCTGAAGAATGGCATACAATAGCTAAACGCAAAAGAACTTTCGAATTACAAGATACAGATCCGGGCGATGCGGAATTAGAAGCTCCATTTGTATTTAGAAAAAACGGCTATTATTACTTATTTCTTTCCTGGGATTTGTGTTGCCGAGGAGAAAACAGCACCTATAAAGTTGTTATTGGAAGATCAAAAAATATAACTGGGCCTTACTTGGATAAAGATGGAAAATCGCTGAATGAAGGCGGCGGAACTTTATTGATTCAAGGAGATAAAAACTGGTATGGCGCAGGTCACAACAGCACTTATACTTTTGATGGCAAAGATTATATCGTTTTTCATGCTTACGAAATCAAGAATAATGGAAGACCAAAATTAGAAATCAAAGAACTACAATGGGATGCCGACTTATGGCCTATTGTAAAACCAATGAATTAAGAACCGATTAATAATAGGCAAAATGACCTTTATAAAAAAAACAATAGCAGCCGTTTTACTAGTAATGACCGTTTGCGGACATAGTCAACAACGTACAAAAAAATCAACTGCTCCAAAAAAATCTGGTTATACCATTACTCCTGTAAACATTCAGAATGTAAAGTTGACAGATGCTTTTTGGTTACCAATAATAAAAAAAGTACAAGAAAAGACCGTCGAATATGCCATTCAAAAATGTGAAGAGGAAGGTCGCATGGACAACTTCTTAATTGCTGGTGGCAAAATGCAAGGCAGCGTTAAAGGGCAAATGCCTTTTGACGATACCGATGTCTATAAAATTATTGAGGGCGCATCAAATACTTTAATTAGTGAACCCAATCCAAAACTTGAAACTTTACTGGATTCATTAATAAGCATTGTGAAAATTGGCCAAGAAAAGGATGGCTATTTAACGACTTGGAGAACCATAAATCCTGCTAAACCACCAGCCCCATGGGTTCCCGTGATTGAAGGAAAACGTTGGGAATCCTTGCAAATAAGTCATGAATTGTACAACTCAGGTCACATGATAGAAGCCGCAGTAGTACATTATCAAGCCACTGGAAAGAAAAATTTCTTAGATATTGCCATAAAAAACGCTGATTTATTAGTTAAAACTTTCGGCGATGGTGCAGACCAAGTTCACGGTGTTCCTGGTCATCAAATAGTAGAAACTGGCTTGGTGAAATTGTACCAAATCACCAATAACAAAGCCTATTTGAATTTGGCTAAATACTTTCTGGACAACCGAGGAAATCCAAAAAATCACAAATTATACGGTGCTTATTCACAAGATGACATTCCTGTTATTCAGCAAAAAGAAGCGGTGGGTCATGCGGTAAGAGCGGTGTATATGTATGCTGGAATGACGGATATTGCGGCTATCGAAAACAACAAAGCTTACGGTGATGCAGTGAATAATTTGTGGAACAACATGGTCAACAAAAAAATGTATATCACGGGTGGTATCGGAGCTAAACATGATGGCGAAGCTTTTGGTGAAAATTATGAATTACCAAATCTTACTGCTTATAATGAGACTTGCGCTGCTATTGGTAATGTATATTGGAACCATAGATTGCATAATATTTCTGGGAATTCGGATTATTTTGATGTGATTGAACGTTCTTTATACAACGGATTAATATCGGGATTGTCATTAGACGGGAAAAAATTCTTTTATCCAAATGCATTAGAATCAGATGGAGTTTACAAATTCAATCGGGGCGAATGTACGCGCCAATCTTGGTTCGATTGTTCTTGTTGCCCAACTAATTTGATTCGGTTTATTCCTTCAATTCCAGGATTGATTTATTCAACTTCCAAAGACGTGCTTTATGTGAATTTATACGCTTCGAATACAGCGAAAGTAGCATTGGATAAAAACAATTTGGAAATTTCACAACAAACCAATTATCCTTGGGATGGCAAAGTTTTGATTACTGTTACTCCTAAAAATGAAGTTCCTTTTACTATAAAATTGCGTATTCCAAGCTGGGCAAGAAATCAGGTTTTACCCGGAGATTTATACCGTTATAAAAACACCTCAACTGCAAAAACTATAGTTACTGTAAACGGGAAACGTATCGATTATACAGAAGATAAAGGATACATTACTATTACCAAAAAGTGGAAAAAAGGAGAAAAAATTGTTCTTGATTTTCCAATGGAAGTGAAAGAAGTAGTTACAAATACTAAAGTTGAAGGCAACATTGGAAAAGTGGCTTTAGAATATGGCCCAATCGTATATGCGATTGAAGAAGCGGACAATGCTACTAATTTCGATGCAATAACCATTGGAGCAAAAGACACTTTCAAAGTAAAAAAAGAAGATTCCCTTTTAGAAGGTGTAAATACCATTCAAACCGAAAACTTAAAAGCTATTCCGTATTATTCTTGGTCTAATAGAGGCGTTGGAAAGATGAAAGTTTGGATTAATTATAAAGAATAAAAAAACAAATCATTAAAGTTTAAAACCAACAACTTTAAACTTTTAAACCTTAAACAAATATAAAAATGAGACAAAATTTAATCACCAAAATCACCCTTTGTGGATTTTTACTGAATGGTTTATATGCTAATGCACAAAAAACAAATCTAGAAGTAAATACTGCCAATACGGTAACTAAAATTCAACCAACGATGTACGGTGCCTTTTTTGAAGACATCAACTTTGCTGCCGATGGAGGATTGTATGCTGAGATGATCAAAAACCGTTCGTTTGAATTTGAAGCACCACTTATGGGTTGGGAACAGCCAAATAGTGATACCCATTCGTTCAATACAACATCAGGTATTGCTACAACTATCAAAGCTTTGGAAAACAAAACCAATCCAAGTTTTTGTAGGGTTTTAATCAATGATGCTAAAGGATTTTCGATGATTAATGAAGGTTTTAGAGGCATGGGAATTAAGAAAGATGCTAAATATAATCTTTCGTTAAAAGCAGCAAATCACAATGGTGAAATCAAAAAAATCATCATTCAATTTATTGATAAAAATAAAAACGTATTAGGCGAAACCAGCATTGTTCCAACATCAAACGATTGGAAAGGGTATTCTGCGCAATTTACGGCTACTCAAACTGAGGCAAAAGCACAGTTAAAAATCACCTTCGAAGGAAAAGGAACTATTGATTTAGACATGATTTCGTTATTCCCAGAAGATACTTGGAAAAACAGAAAAAACGGAATGCGTAAAGATATCGTGCAATTATTATATGATATGAAACCTGGATTTTTGAGATTCCCTGGTGGTTGTATTGTAGAGGGACGAACATTGGCACAGCGTTACCAATGGAAAAAAACTGTAGGTGATGTAGAAAAAAGAGAAACCTTAATCAACCGTTGGAACACCGAATTTGCTCACAAACTAGCACCAGATTATTTCCAAACGTTTGGATTGGGATTCTTTGAATATTTCCAACTTTCAGAAGATTTAGGAGCTCAGCCCTTACCTATTTTGAGTTGTGGTATGGCATGTCAATTTAATACAGGAGAATTAGTTCCAATGGAAGAATTAGATCCTTACGTGCAAGATGCTTTGGATTTAATTGAGTTTGCAAATGGTAGCGTTGACACACCTTGGGGAAGAGTTCGTTCAGATATGGGACATCCAAAACCATTCAACTTGAAGTTTATAGGTGTTGGAAATGAGCAATGGGGACCAGATTATATCGCAAGATATAAAGTGTTTGAAAAAGCTATAAAATCAAAATATCCAAAAATGACTATTGTTTCAGGAGCTGGCCCATTTCCTGAAGGAGATTATTTTGAATATGGTATGCAAGAACTGAAAAAATTAAATGCTGAAATTGTAGACGAACATTACTACAAAAGCCCACAATGGTTTAGAGAAAATGCCACTCGTTATGATAAATACGACAGAAAAGGACCTAAAGTTTTTGCTGGTGAATATGCTGCGCAAAGTGTAGCTATAGCAAGTCCAGATAACAAAAACAACTGGGAATGTGCTTTCTCTGAGGCTGCTTTTATGACCGGTTTAGAACGAAATGCTGAAGTAGTTAATTTAACTTCTTATGCACCGTTAATGGCTCATGAAGAAGCTTGGCAATGGACACCAGATTTACTTTGGTTCAACAATTTAGAAGCATATGGTTCTGCTAATTATTATGTCCAAAAATTGTTTTCAACAAATAGAGGAACAGATTTGATAAGCATAACTAAAGATGGGAAACCAGTAACAGGACAAAATAATTTATTTGCATCAGCGGTAAAAGATGCAAACACCAAAGAAGTTATTGTAAAACTGGTAAACACATCCGCAACAGCTAAAGACGTAAGTATTGATTTTAAAGCAAGCAAATTAGCCTCTAAAGGAACTTTGACAACACTTACTAGCGCGAACCTTGAAGACGAAAATTCATTTGCTAATCCTAAGAAAATTAGCCCTTCAGAACGTGAATTTAAACTAAAAGGAGACAAAGCTCAAACGAGTCTTCCTGCCTATTCTGTTAGTGTTTTGAAGTTAAAGATGAAATAATCGCAACGGAATAAATGTATTACAAACATTTATTTTTTATTTTACTCTTAAAAAGCGGTTTTGTTACGCTTTTAATAAAAATAATAGCACTGAATTAAATTAAGTGTTTTTTATACACTTATAAAATAAATATAGTATATTTGTAATTATATAAAAAGAATTTTAGTGATGAAAAATTATGTTATAGGATTAGACTACGGAACAGATTCTGTTCGCGCAGTATTAATAGATACAGAGAATGGGCAAGAACTAGCATCAAACGTTTGTCATTATAAAAGATGGGCAAATAAAGAGTTTTGCAATGCATCGATAAATCAATTTCGTCAACACCCTTTAGATCATATTGAAGGATTAGAATCTACTATAAAATATGTTGTTCAAAATGGCGCTGTAGAACCTTCTCTAATACGAAGCATTTGTATTGACACAACCGGTTCTTCGCCAGTACCTGTGACTGAAGACGGAACACCATTAGCTTTAACAAAAGGTTTTGAAAATAATCCAAATGCCATGATGGTTTTATGGAAAGATCACACTTCTATCAATGAAGCGAATGAAATCAATGAATTAGCTGCTAATTGGGGTGGTGAAAATTTCACTAAATATGTTGGTGGAATTTATTCATCAGAATGGTTTTGGGCAAAAATTCTACACATTGCTCGTCAAGATGAGGCGGTAAAAAACGCAGCGTATACTTGGATGGAACATTGTGATTTAATGACGTATTTATTGATTGACAATAAAGATTTAAAAACATTCAAAAGAAGCCGATGTGCGGCAGGACATAAAGCGATGTGGCATGAAGACTGGAATGGTTTACCTGATTCAGAATTTTTGGGCAAATTACATCCTTATCTTGCAGCGCTTCGTGGCAGATTATACGATGAAACCTATACTTCAGATGTTGTAGCCGGAAATTTAAGTGCTGCTTGGGCAACTCGATTAGGTCTTACAACGGATACCGTAATTGCTGTTGGAACATTTGACGCACATTCTGGTGCTGTAGGTGCAAAAATTGAAGAAAACACTTTGGTTCGTGTAATGGGAACCTCAACTTGTGATATTTTAGTAGGTTCGCACGAAGCAGTTGGAAACAAAACCGTTCGTGGTATCTGTGGACAAGTAGACGGTTCTGTAATTCCAGGATATATTGGTCTTGAAGCAGGGCAATCGGCATTTGGAGATTTATTGGCTTGGTACAAAGAATTACTGCTTTGGCCAACAGAAAATTTAGTAGCTACTTCTACCCTTTTGACTGATGCTCAAAAAGTACAATTAAAAGCAGAATTGAGCGATAATCTAATTATAAAATTAACTGCTGAAGCGGAAAAAATTCCTCTTTCCGAAAGTGTGCCAATCGCATTAGACTGGATCAACGGAAGAAGAACTCCAGATGCAAATCAGGAAATAAAAAGCGCTATTTCTAATTTATCTTTAGGAACAAAAGCGCCACATCTATTCAAATCTTTGGTAAACGCTATCTGTTTTGGTTCTAAAAAAATAGTAGATCGTTTTGAAGAAGAAGGTGTAAAAATTAACTCTGTAATCGGAATTGGAGGAGTTGCTAGAAAATCACCATTTATCATGCAAACTTTAGCTAACGTTTTGAATAAACCAATCAAAGTAGCTGCATCGGATCAAGCACCTGCATTGGGAGCCGCCATATATGCTGCTGTAGCCGCAGGAATATATCCAAACGTAATTGAAGCCAGCCAAAAAATGGGAAGTGATTTTGAAAGCGAATATTTCCCTCAATTAGACAAAGTTGCTGCGTATCATAAATTGCTTTTAGCTTATGATCAATTAAGCGCTTTTGCAGATCCATCTATTAAAAACCTACAAGATGAACTCTATGTATAAAGATTTAAAACAAGAATGCTACGAAGCGAATATGCAGTTAAATGCATTGAATTTAGTAGTCTATACTTTCGGGAACGTAAGTGCCGTAGATAGAAAAAATGGCGTTTTTGCCATTAAACCTAGTGGCGTTGCTTACGAAGAATTAAAACCTGAAGATATTGTTATTGTTGATTTTGATAATAATATCATCGAAGGCAGTATGCGTCCTTCATCAGATACAAAAACGCATGCTTATTTATACAAGAACTGGCCAAACATAGGTGGTGTAGCACACACACACGCAACTTATTCTGTAGCTTGGGCACAATCACAAAGAGATATTCCAATTTTTGGAACTACTCATGCTGACCATTTAACGGCTGATATTCCTTGTGCAGCACCTATGGCTGACGCACTGATAGAAGGCAATTACGAACACAATACTGGAATTCAAATTTTGGATTGTTTCAAAGAAAAAAATCTTTCGTACGAAGAAGTAGAAATGGTTTTGATTGGTAATCACGGCCCTTTTGCTTGGGGAAAAAACGCTGCCAAAGCAGTTTATAATAGTAAAGTTCTGGAAGTAGTGGCAGAAATGGCCTACTTGACTTTGCAAATCAACCCAAATGCACCACGATTAAAAGATTCTTTAATCAAAAAACATTACGAGCGCAAACACGGAAAAGATTCGTATTACGGACAGTAAAAAAATTTGTTTCAGGTTTGAAGCTTCAGCTTGTTTGTTGCAACCTCAAACCAGTAGCTAAAAGTCAAAAAAAAGAAAATATTAAACAAAATACAATGATAGATATATCTCAAAAAGAAGTTTGGTTTGTAGTAGGAAGCCAAGAACTATACGGTGAAGAAACATTAAGAAAAGTAGCCGAACACTCCCAACAAATTGCTAAAGGTTTAGGTGCTTCTTCACATATTCCTGTAAAATTAGTTTACAAAGATGTGGTGAAATCACCTACGCAAATTACAAATGTATGCTTAGAAGCCAATTCAAACAAGAACTGTATTGGTATTATAGCATGGATGCATACTTTCTCACCTGCTAAAATGTGGATTGGTGGTTTAAGTATCTTGAAAAAACCATTGTGCCACTTGCATACACAATTCAATGCTGAAATTCCATGGGGTTCTATTGATATGGATTTCATGAACCTAAATCAATCTGCTCATGGAGACAGAGAGTTTGGTTTCATTATGTCTAGAATGCGTAAAAAACGTAAAGTAGTTGTAGGACATTGGGAAGACGAACGTGTTCAAAAAAAATTAGGCATTTGGTCCAGAGTAGTTTTAGGTTGGGATGAGTTCCAAAACTTAAAAGTAGCTAGATTTGGAGACAACATGCGTGAAGTTGCTGTAACCGAAGGAGATAAAGTCGAGGCCCAAATCCGTTTTGGTTTTTCGGTAAATGGTTTCGACTCTTCGGATATAACTAAAAAAATTGAAAAAGTTTCTGATGCGGATACGAATAAATTAGTTGAAGTATATGAAGCTTCTTATACCTTGGCTCCAGCACTTCAAAAAGGAGGAGCACAAAGAGATTCTTTAGTAGAAGCTGCCCGAATTGAATTGGGATTAAGAGCTTTCCTTGAAGAAGGCGGTTTTGGTGCTTTCACCGATACTTTTGAGAATTTAGGTTCTTTAAAACAACTTCCAGGGATTGCCGTTCAACGTCTTATGGCGGATGGATACGGTTTTGGTGGTGAAGGAGACTGGAAAACAGCTGCTTTACTTCGTGCCATGAAAGTAATGAATGTAGGTCTTGAAAACCAAGGAGGAACTTCTTTTATGGAAGATTACACCTATCATTTCACGCCTCAAAAATCATACGTTTTAGGTTCTCACATGCTAGAAATTTGTTCTTCTATTGCTGATGCAAAACCATCTTGTGAGGTGCATCCGTTAGGAATTGGAGGGAAAGAAGACCCTGTTCGTTTGGTATTTAATGTGGCTGCTGGAAATGCTATTAATGCATCATTGATTGACATGGGTAACCGTTTCCGTTTAATTGTAAACGAAGTGGAAGCTGTAAAACCTATGGCTGATTTACCTAAACTTCCTGTTGCTCGTGTACTTTGGGATTGTAAACCAAACCTAGATATTGCTGCAACTACTTGGATATTAGCAGGCGGAGCGCATCATACGGTCTACAGTCAAGTAATCACTACAGAATATATGGAAGATTTTGCCGATATTGCAGGTATAGAATTGCTTGTTATCGATGAGAAAACAACCGTAAGAGATTTTAAAGATAAAATTAATGCTAACGAGGCGTATTACCATTTGTTTCAGCACGGTCTATAATAACTAAAAAACAAGTAATTATGAATGTATTAAAACGTTGCATCTATGGAATTTCCATACTAAGTTTAGCCAGTATGAATGTACAATGTAAAAGCGATAAAAAATCAGAAGAGACTTCAAAAGAAGCTACAACTGCTGAAGTCGTAACTATAGCAAAATCTGCTTACGGAACTACCGAAAAAGGAGAAAAAGTGGACAGCTACAAACTGACCAATCAAAAAGGAATGGAAGTAAACATCATTACCTATGGTGGAATTATTTCTTCTTTGAAAGTGCCAAATAAAGCTGGTAAATCTGAAGAAGTGGTAATTGGATTCAATTCTTTGGACCAATACATGAAAGCGAATCCTTATTTTGGAGCCCTTATCGGAAGATATGGTAACCGAATTGCAAAAGGTAAATTTACTTTGGACGGAAAAGAATATTCATTAGCCATAAACAACGAACCTAATGCATTACACGGAGGACCAGAAGGTTTTCATAGAGTAGTTTGGACTGCTGAAGAAGCAAAAGGTGGAGACAGTGCTTCTCTAAAATTGAAATACGTAAGTAAAGATATGGAGGAAGGATATCCTGGAAACTTGACTGTTTTTGTAACTTATACGTTGCATAATGACAATTCATTAGACGTACTTTATGAAGCAACTACAGATAAGAAAACGGTGGTAAACTTAACACAGCACTCGTATTTCAACCTGTCATCTGATTTTTCTAAACCTATTTTAGATCACGAAATCACGATTGATGCGGACAAATTAGTTCCTGTTGCTGCAACATTAATTCCAACAGGTAAATTAACGGATGTAACAAATACGCCTTTTGACTTTAGAAAACCGAAAGCTATTGGGGCAGCCATCGAAGCTAAAGACGAACAATTGAAAAACGGATTGGGTTACGACCATTGCTGGGTACTTAACAATCAAGGCAAAGGAGAGCGTTTTGCAGCCTCAGCTTATGAAGCAACAAGCGGAAGACTATTGGAAGTTTATACTGACCAACCGGGAATACAATTTTATTCTGGTAATTTCTTAGATGGTACTTTACCAATGAGAAACGGTGGAACGTATGCTCGTAGAACTGGTTTTTGTTTAGAAACACAGCATTATCCAGATTCTCCTAATCAAAAAGATTTTCCAACTACGGTTTTAAATCCTGATGAGAATTACAAAACAAAAACAACGTTTAAATTCTCCGTAAAATAAAAGATATACTAACTATTACTTGTAGATCAATTTTCTACCCCATAAATGAGTTAAATGGTTTGGTTTAAATATGGAATTAGTTAGTAACCCTGGAAGCAAGCTTCTGGGGTTTATTATTTTAGAATGAAGCGGTAGTATTCAAATTGTCTTACAATCCAATTATTTCTTTGACTGCAGTTGTTCGATTTCTGATTTTATGTCCAGACCATTTTGCAAGATTTTTTCAAACACTGAAACGGCAGTAGCAACGACAAAAGAAACAAAAGTCATTGCAATACAAAGGGCAATAAAGCCCGCAGGATCGTCCTCTTTATTATGAAATATCCTTATGTATATTCCTGCCAACATAATTAAAATACTAAGTGCGATTGCACAATTTTTTATACTTCTTAAAGTACTCACTGCGTTTAGAGTGAACGCTTCATTTTGCCCAATATACTCGAGTAATTTGAATGCCTTATACAACGCAATAAAAAACGGAATAGACGCAGCATAAGCATACAAGATCAACGGATCAGAGTAAATACGGAACAGATCTAAGTTTGTGGCTCTCCCCTCAGTCAAGGGCAACCGAATCATTATGATTAGTACCACAATACCAACAAGCACAAGGACCGTCTGAAGAAATAATATTGAACTTTTTTTCATAAAAGTTTAATTGTTATTGTTGCTTAATTCTATTACTGTTGCTAAATGGTTACCCACATCGTTTTTTGACAATGGCGGATTTGAATACAAAACCAACTTTCCTCCCAATACTTCGGGAAAGCCTATTGCCCCATTGCTCGGATATATAAATTCTCCTCACAAGCAGATGACGCAGAATTGCATTCTGTGCTCATTCCAATTGGCAATTAAAACAAATCTAACAAAATTACTTCTAACTCATAATCTAATCCTGCATAATTGCTTGCTGAACTAAAATAATAATCCTCAGGCAATGTTACAATTTTGTCCTTTACAGGATTGTTATGAATGTAATTTATTTTTTGTTTGATAAACCAATTACTTTGAACAATTTCAGCATGATAACCGCCTTGCCAAACTTTATATTGTTCTTTCTTGAGATGTTCACAAGATTTTCGAAAATACTCCAACATCCATTCTCTTCGACCCTCGGGTTCGTCTTGTATGGTTTTTACAATTTGTTTAGACGTGAATTTCTTGAAATCACGCATAAAATCCGACAAAATAAAACCTTCTGTGCCTTTACATAAAATATGTAAATGACTCGACATTAAACAATAGGCATATAGTTCTAAACTTTTTTTTCTTGGCAATGTTTTAAAGCATTGGTAATAACATATTTTTGGTTCAGTCGTGTAAAAATATCTATCCAACCTACTCTTGTTATGGTTATAAAATAGGCTTCGTCTGTTGTTGTAGCTTTGTATTTTGTTGACATTTTTTTTTAAAAGATACATTAAAGCTAAATCGTTTAGTCGTATATAATTTTTTCTTATTTCTCCTACTCTCGTTTATGGGCACAGAATGCAATTCTGCGCTATCCGTTAGCGAAAAATTTATTGCATATCCGAGCGATCGGGTTTATTTTGACTTTTTAGACTTCTTAATGTTTAAAGCTTTCTGTTTTATCCATTGAATTGAAATATCAAAAGGTACTGTAATATCGCTAGAAGAAGTATTGTGTCCTAATGTTGAAAATAAAGTATATTCAAAAGGTTTGCCTTGAACTTTAAATGTGTTTAATTGCTCTATGCACAATTTTACGGGAATTTGTATATCTTTTTCTCCAAAAAGCCAAAGTCCAGGAATTGAAAGAGTATTCAGATAAATTTTTGGGTCAGTCGCCACGAATTGATACTTGTCTAGGTCATTTTTAGTATGTTCACGAGCATCTGCATCTGTATGATTTTCCCAAAAATTATTGTTCCCATTAGTATAAAACTGAAATCGGAGTTGTTCTAGAGTTGTAATTGTAGGGCAACTAAATAAAACCATAAATTCTATTTGTGGATTTTTGCTTGCAGTAATTGGAATTATCCATCCTGCTTGACTGAAGCCAACTAATCCAATAGGTGTTTTTTTATCTTTTAAATAAGTTCGAAAAGTATTTACCGCTGCATTTGCGTCGCTAGATAATAAATGAAGATTAGTAGCATCAATATTATTTGTACCGACAGATGGTCCAACATATACACCACCAGATTCTCCAACTCCACGTTTATCATATGTCAATACTGCAATACCTTCTTTTGCAAGACGTTTTGCAAACTCCATTTCTCTTTTTACTGGGTCAGAACCGTGAACAATTACAACTGCTGCAAATGGATTTTTGGGCTTTAAAATTGAGCCTGCAAGAGTAATGCCTTGACTTTCAAAATTTACATCTTGAATGGTAAATTCAGTCGATTGAGAAAATACAGTTACTGGTAAGATTATTAATAATAACCAAAGATATAAGTTCTGAATAAAGTTGATTTTCATATTAGTTTAATATAAAAATTGTATTGAATGGTTATCGTTAGCATTGCCTATAACTCGTTTATATGTCTGACGCCATCCGACTTATCATCCCTAATTTGGGTCGCTTTGTCTGACAAACGTCAATATCTATTTTAATCAAATGTATAAATAATATTTATACTACAAATTATCAAAAAGATGTTTTATTCATGAAGCCTTTTAGCAATTGAAATCTACTGTAGAAAATAATAAGGTCCTCGAAATGCAGGATTACCTAGCCCTGATTGCAACGGAAATCCTTTTTTGTAATCCTGACTGGTTTTTTACCCAGACAGGATTGCAAAAAGATTGAAGTGTAAAGCAGGAAATAGCTCCTAAAAAAACTAAATTTTTACCACAAATCCTCCATGTGGTTTTAGGGTTACTGTAAGTTTATTGGTTTTTGACACGGGAAGTTGTTGGAATCCTTTATCGTTCTCCGTGATGCTGAAACCAACTGTATTTGTTACAAAGGACAAATCAATCTCGATAGTTTTAGCGGTATTTTCGCCATTGATTCCAACGATATGCCAGATATTATCTTTTTTTCTAGCCATAACAACATACTTTCCTGGATATCCTTCAATGAATTTTGAATCGTCCCAATTAGTTGGAATATCTTTTAAATAATCAACTACATAAGCTGGCATTTTGGCCATTCCTTCTGGGATTTCGGCCATGTGTTGAATTCCAGATAAGAATAAAACGGGCAAAGCTAATTCAAAAGCGGGTGTTGTTTTTCGAGTGATATTTGGAATAGAATCCAGCACCATAGGTGTAAAATCCATTGGGTCAAAAACATTACGTGCAAAAGGTAGTATGGCACAATGTGTAGGTGCTAAATCAGCAATATCCTGAAAGAAAGTGATGTATTCATATCCTTTTACGGCTTCGGTAGTCAATAAATTTGGATACGTGCGTTGCCAACCTCTGGGCAAAGTAGCACCGTGTAAATTAATCAATAATTTGAAAGCGCCTGCATCTTTTAGCATATCATGATAATAGGCAATCATGGATTGTCCGTCGCCACCAAAAAAATCTACTTTGACTCCCGAAATCCCAATTTCATTCAACATTGAAAATTCTCGAACGCGATCTGCGTGGGTGATTAATTTGCTTTTAGGATGGTATTCCGTGCTGTTCCAAGATCCTGATGAATTGTACCAAACTAACAATTTTACGTTTTTAGTTTTGGCGTAAGCCGCTAATTCTTTCATTTTATCATAGCCAATTCTAGTATCCCAATCGGCATCAATTAAGCAATAAGGCCAATTCATTGCCGCCGCATAATCAATAAATCGATGTGTAGTTTCGTAGTTTACAGATTCGTCTTTCAGCAAGACCCAACTCCAAGAAGCAATTCCGCTTTTTATAAAAGAAGTGTCTGTAAGCGTTGATGGTTCAGCTAAATCCGTACCTAATGTGCTTTCGGTGATTGTTTTAAGAGATCCAACGGTAATAATTCG
This sequence comes from Flavobacterium sp. 123, assembly GCF_003634825.1. Classification (NCBI taxonomy): domain Bacteria; kingdom Pseudomonadati; phylum Bacteroidota; class Flavobacteriia; order Flavobacteriales; family Flavobacteriaceae; genus Flavobacterium; species Flavobacterium sp. 123. The sequence goes on along the minus strand of NZ_RBXD01000001.1, from coordinate 1,493,387 downwards.
CCAAGGTGTATACCAAGGCAAAACGGATTCTGGTTTCAAAGCACCGTTAGGAAAAATTTCTTCTTTTTGAGGAAAAGTAACCTGCATTGCTTTTGAGGCATCATTATAAACTAATCTACTTCCGCAATAATTCACTGGTAAACCAACTTCTGAAATGAGAACCCAAGTTTTATTGGCTTGAAATAAAGCTGGATAAACCCAACCTTCCCCTATATCCGGTTTTGTGTTTACGGGAACGCCCATTGCGTAATGTTCCTCGTAAGAAGGATTTGTTTCTTTCCATCCTGTTTTAGCTTTGGACATGGGTTGCAACCACGCCTTTGTGGAAATATCAAAATTATACATGGTCTTTTCTTCCGTTATTTTTTTGATTTCTTTCGAAGTTTCTGGAAAATAATATCTTAAAGCCACCCCATCAGCTGACAATTGGAAAATGATATTCATTAATTTCCCCTGATTATTTTTTAGATTAACAGTATATTGATTGGCTTTATATTCAATGTTTTTTCGTTTTCCTTGTACCATTGAATAGGCGCTTTTTATTGATTTGGCCTTAGAAACTCCTACTATTTTTAAGTTAGTATAGAAATCTCCATCTTCTCTTAGAATCCCTAAATTCGATGCATTAATCACTGATTTTCCTTTAAAAAAAACCGAATATGAAGGGCTTTTTTTAGCGTTTAAATTGAATTCAACTTTTATAGTTTTGTCTGAATTAACAAAAAAATAACTTGGCTTATTGCCTGCAAATGAAGTTAATGAAAGCCATAACAAAGCTATTGAAACTATTTTTTTCATAATTAAGTGTTTAATTTACACTTACAAACATACAAAAAAATTAAACTCATTTAATACTTTCGTTAAAAATTAAGTTTTCTCATAACTTTATTAAACAATTCTTAATAAAAACGAATTTTATACCACTAATGACTGCTAATTTTAAGCAAGCAATCAAAAATTTTGATTTAACCGTATTTATAATGTTTTGATTCTAATAAAATTTATTTTTGTCTTTGGTCCCAAGCCTACCATATAAACAACTAATGACGCATGAAAAAAAAATGGGCAAAATTTGTCGATTGGTTTATCATTAAACCCAAAATAGCCGGTTTTGTAGTATTTGTATTGCTTTTTATAGCAACTGTCTATGTTAGTGAGATACGACAAAATATCTTGCGCGAGAATGAAGAAAACAAGATGAACGTAATTTTAAAAGACATTCATCAGAATATCGAAAAATCACTTCGCGAAACGTACTTGTCATCCTTTGAACTTGCACTTACAATTAACGACAAAGGCATTCCTGAAGATTTTGAAACTACAAGTAAAGAGATTTTAGACAACTATCCACTCATCAATACCGTTCAATTAGCTCCTAATGGAATTATTAAATATATTTATCCTTTAAAAGGGAATGAAAAAGCATTGAATTTAAACCTTTTAAAATCAGCTTCTTTGAAAGGGCAAGATTTTAAGACTAACAAAAACAGTAAAATTCATTTCGACGGACCATTTAACCTAAAACAAGGAGGTGTTGGAATTATTATACGATTACCTGTATACAAAAAAAGAGAATTTTGGGGTTTTACTTCTTTAATTGTTAAATTCGAGTCCTTATTAAAAGTAGCTAAAATCGATGCTATTGATACTGACAAATACCTTTTTCAGTTTTCAAGAAAAAATCCCGTTACTAACAGTGACATTTTTTTTAAACCTTATAAAATAAACCTGTCAAAAGATCATTATGTTACTTACTCCATGCCTAATAGCGAATGGAAACTTTATTTGATCTCAAAAGAACCGTATGGAATTTACCCACTAACTTTTTTAAGCTTATTTGTTGGCACAATTTCATCTATTTTATTTGCTATCTTAACCACTAAGCTGTTAAAAAAACCAGAAGAGCTTCAGCTTTTGGTTAACAATCAATTAGACACTTTATTAAAAAACGAAATGCAGTTTCAGGCTATTTTTGAACAAGCCACTGTAGGATTTATTATTGTTGATGCTATTAACGGAAACCACATTAATGTCAATGACAAATATTGTGAAATGATTGGTTATAGCAAAGAAGAATTACTAAACAAAAATATTACGTTTTCAACTCATCCTGATGACAAAGAAGGAATTCTAAAACAACTAAAAAATCTTAATTCTGGAAAAATTAAGGAGCACACAGCTGAAAAAAGATTTATTACAAAATCTGGCAAAACGATTTGGGTTAACATAAGCATTTCTCCTCTTTGGAAAAAAAATCAGAAACCTACATCAAATATAATTTTTATAAAAGACATCACTTTAAAGAAAGAAGCACTAGCTTTAATTGAAAAAAGTGAAACGCGATTCAAAACACTTTTTGAAAATTCAACATTACCATTATGGGAAGAAGACTTTTCTGGAATTAAAAAGTATCTTGAGGAATTAAATTTGATGAATCAAGATCCTGAAATGGTTTATTCATACCTGAATGAAAATCCTGAAGAAGTATTTAAATGTATTTCATCTCTTAAAATCATTGATGTTAATTGTGAATGTCTAAAACTTCACAAAGCAAAAAGTAAAAAATCGTTAATAAAAAACCTACCTAATTTAATTGATATTTCAGCTTTCGACGATGTAAAAAAACAATTAGTTGCCATTTCTCAAGGTGATAAAACCTTTAATATTGATTCTAGAATTAAAACGATGGATGGTGAATACCGTGACATCAATTTAAGATGGAATGTAATTCAAGGCTATGAAGAATCTTTAGAAAGAATCATACTTTCAACCGAAGATATTACAGAGCGAAAAGCTACCGAAAAAATTATTCTCGACTCACAAGAAAAAATAGAAGCTATAATTAATACCATCGATGGAATCGTTTGGGAATATAGCTTGGATAGCAATCAAGTTACTTTTGTTAGTGAAAAAGTAGAATCTATTTTAGGATATAGCGCCGAAGAATGGAAAACAATCCCCTATTTTTGGGAAGATCATTTACATCCTGAAGATAAAAATTGGGTTTTAGCCACTAGTCATGCTGCGGATATCAAACAAGAAAATCGAATTCTTGAATACAGAATGATTTCTATAAGCGGAAAAATAATTTGGATAAGAGATATTATTAACTTTGTTTTTGGAAACAACAAAGGAGTTGGTTTACGCGGTATAATGATTGATATTACTAATATGAAAATAGCAGAGGAAGACTTAAATAATTCCTTCAAATTAGTAACGGAACAAAACAAAAGATTGTTAAATTTTTCGTATATTATTTCACATAATTTAAGATCTCACACCAGTAACATTGAGTCTATCGTATCTTTGTTAGAGTTCGCCGATACAGAAGAGGAACAAGACGAAATGATGCAACTATTAAAAACAGTTACTACATCACTTAGCGAAACAATGGACCATCTAAATGAAGTAATTAATATAAATACAAATATAACTCTGGTTACAAAACCATTAAACCTAAACAAATATATAGACAACGCTAAAAATGTTGTCTCCGAACAAATATTACTAAGCGAAACAACGATTATAAAAAACATTCCAGATGATTTAACTATAAATTATAATCCAGCATATCTAGAGAGTATTCTTTATAATTTAATTTCAAATGCCATTCGATACAGACATCCTGAAAGAAAACCAATGATAACAATAAATTGGTCTAATGAAAATAACACAGAGGTTCTAGAGGTTTCTGACAATGGAATCGGAATTGACTTGAAAAAAAATAAAGATAAAATTTTTGGACTTTACAAAACATTCAACAACAATCCAGATTCAAGAGGAATAGGCCTTTTTATAACCAGAAATCAAGTTGAGGCGATGGGCGGTGAAATTAATGTGGAAAGCCAACTTAATGAAGGCACAACATTTAAAATTTATTTAAAATGAAAAAAAAGAAAATATGGATTGTAGATGATGATGCCATTTACCAAATAATAATCGATAAATTAATCAAAAAATCTGAAATGTTTTCAGATAAAGCTTCTTTCAAAAATGGACAAGAAGCAATAAATGCATTGAATAACGTACTAAATGACGAGGAATTACTTCCTGATATTATTCTATTGGATGTAAATATGCCAGTTATGGACGGATGGGAATTTATGGAAGAAATGAAAGGTGTAAATTCTAAAATCAATAAAAAAATTGCTATTTATATTGTAAGTTCTTCTATCGCACCAGAAGACAAAACAAAATCAAAAACCTTTGAAATATTTGATTATATATCAAAACCGATTAGTGTGGACGATATAAAGTCAATTGCTGAAAAATAAATACTTTTTAATCGAAAACAAAAAAACATTCCTCAAATCAAGGAATGTTTTTTTGTTTTATAATAGTAGTAAAAATTTTATCCCACTATATATTTACTCTTTGGCAAATAAGACAATAATTTTATAATTACATAAGATGTAATGAATGAGCAAATTGCAATTACAGGAATCTTGATTACGACAAAATCAATCTTAGTGTCAAGTTGGTCGTGGAAAAAATTTAACACCATGATATGCAATAAATAAATTCCATAGCTTTTTTGAGAAATATCTACCAAAATCTTAACCATAGCAGAAGAAGGATTATTGAAAGATACATTTTTCAATAATAAAAACACACCAAAAGTCATCATAGCAACATTGATAGTATCAAACCCCCAACTCAATTCTAAATCCCAAATATATTTTGAATCCAATCTATAAATAAATACTCCTGCAGTAATAGCATAGCCAACAAGGATTAATGCTATTCCAAGAAGAAAATGCCAAGTTTTATTTTCCAACATATACTTTCGTATGTAAGCCGCTAAAATCATATAGCCCAATAAGCCAGAAAAATAGTAAAGCATAGGAGTTCTATTCCACCAACATTCACCTAAAATTTCAGGAAAAACTTGATGTATAAAAGGAACACACATGGCAAATGCAAATAGTGCCAGATACAATTCCATACTTTTGCGCGAAGCAGTTGCAACCCAAGGTGAAATTAATGGAACAAACAAATAAAGTCCGATAAGCATATAAACATACCAAAGATGCCCTATCTCAGTTCCAAAGTTAACAGGAATATGCACTATGTTCTGGAACGCCTGTGTCCAAGTAGTTTTTCCCAATAGAGCCCAATAAATAGCATATAAAGCACACCAAACGACAAATGGAATGACAACTCGTGTGAATCGTTTCTTAAAAAACACATTTAAATCTTCTTTTATTGGCAAAAGAAAAAAACCAGAAGTCATAACAAACAAAGGAACAGAAGTTCGCAATAAAGAGTTCAGAATTCCTACCCAAAAAGGAGAATCACCAGGCAACACCGTACCATCCGCACCTATATAATAAAATTCTCCAGTGTGTATTTGAATAACAAAATAGCAGGCTAATACTCTCAAAATATCCAATCCGTAATTCCTTGTTTTTTCCATTTTTTTAAAAAAAGTTACTTTATATGTGAATGTTTCTTGCAGAAATTCTATTCATAAACGCAAGATTCCTGTTAAAAACAAATATAAAAAAAAATAATTCCGGCGAGCTAAATTAGGATACTTTGATACAAAAAACTACAAACAAAATCCCTTTGGAATATAACTTCAAATTAATTGGTACCAAATTCGAATTATTTAATTAGCTTTTATGGAGCACTTATGATATAAAATAATATTATTGTAAATTTGAGCTTTAATTAATACATTTTCTATTCAAATAGAAAACACAACTTACCTACCAACACCTACACATGGAAAAGCAAAAACCAGACAATGTGGTTTATTCAGAAGAAGATGGCTACAACTCAAATTTATTGCCTTATGCGACTAATATAGGTGCGCCTGTAATAAAAGCGGATGATGTAACAGCATGGAAAGTAAGAGGAATTCATAACATCAATAAAGAATTCGAAAATAAGTTCAATGAACTTAAATCTGAATACCAAAAATTAATGGAAGAATACAAATGGAACGAGATTGTTTACAATGCTAAATTTTCATTTGAACCTGTAATTGGAGAAATATATCACATGTATCTAGGTGATGATGGAATTGAGTTTTTATCCTTAATTGCACCACATGAATGGAATAAAGAATGTATTGCCTCCTTTAAACTAAACAGTGATAAAAAATGGATTTTATTAAATAAAAAAAGCATGAATCCCTACTAATAGGTCAGCCATAAATTTCGGAATGCTTTATTTTTGTCATAATCATTTGCCTGTTTTTCAATATTGAAATAGCGATTTCCCCTAGGATCATTTCCAACTCCAGCCAAATAAGCCCAATTGCCCCAATTACTACACACATCATAGTCAATTAACTGCTGTTCAAAATAACTTGCTCCTAAACGCCAATCCAGATTTAAATCGTTGCACAAATAGCTCGCAACGTTTTGACGACCTCGATTACTCATAAATCCAGTTAATTTAAGTTCTATCATATTGGCATCAACAAAATCAATTCCGGTAGTACCATTTATCCAATTTTCAAGTTGTGTTTTATTGGCATTCATACCGATATCTTTCTGTTGAATTCCTTTTTTTTGAAAAAATTTTGTTTGGTATTTTTTCATCATAAATCGAAAATAATCCCGCCACAATAATTCGAACACTAACCAATATGTTGATTCATTTGCGGTGTGAAGCGTTTCGTATTTTTTGAGCTCTTGATAAATATACTTGGGTGAAATGCATCCCAAGGCTAACCAAGCAGATAGTTTTGAAGAATAATCAGCCCCTACCATTCCGTTCCTTGTTTCTTTATAAGTAGCAATTGCATGAGAATCAAAAAAATAATGATTCAGTCGATTTATAGCTTCTCGTTCTCCACCTTTAAACAAAATTGCTGCTCTATCGTCAATCGCTATGGTATTCAAACCTAATTGGGATAAAGTTGGAATTTTTGAATCCATAATTTCAGGCGAAATAATAGCAGTTGGTTTCTCAAATACTTTTCTAACCGTTGCCTCTTTTTCGGTCTTTTTTCTAAAATTGGTAAAAACATCAGGAATATCTTTTATAGAAAAAGGCAAATCTTCGGCATGAAACAACGTGCTTGTACTGAAGGTTAACAATTCACATTGAAGCTTCCAAAGTTCGGTTTTCACCAAGGCTTCTGTTTGCTTTTCTTCATAAGCAACTTCTCTTTTTGCATATACGCTTTTAGCATTGTATTGTTTTACAATTTTAGGTAGTTCTATTTCGGGTTTGCCTTTTACAACAAGTAAGCTTGAACCTAATTCTCTTAAACTATTGTCTAAATCAATTAATGATTCTATTATAAATTGGGCTCTAAATGCTCCCGTCTTTTGGAATCCATTACTTGTGGTTCTATAATGAGATTCGTCAAAACAATAAACCGGAATTACTTGATCATTTTTAAAAATGGCTTGAACCAAAGTTTCATTATCCGTTATACGCAAATCGGTTTTGAACCAAACAATAGCTGTTTTCATAATTCATTAATATGTTTTAAATAATAATCGGCTTGTTGTAAAAGCGCTTCTTTATCCTCTGGTTTCATTTTGCGCCAAACGGAATACATCATTCCGATTCGTGGATTTTTAGCTAATTTGTCTTCCTGTTTGTCATAAAAATTCCAATATAAACTATTAAATGGACAGGCTTTATCACCCACTTTTTTTGCTTTATTATAAAAACAACTGCCACAATAATGACTCATTTTATCAATATAAGCAGCAGAACTTACATATGGTTTCGTACCCACGATTCCACCGTCTGCAAACTGGCTCATTCCTCTAGTATTCGTCACTTCTACCCAATCTAGTGCATCGATATAAATTCCTAAATACCAAGCATCCACTTCGTCAGGATGAATTCCTGCCAATAGAGCAAAGTTTCCTGTAATCATTAAGCGTTGAATATGGTGCGCATAAGCAAATGTTAAAGATTGATTGATTGTATCCTTCAAACAATGCATCTTAGTTTTGCCAGTCCAAAACCAGTCTGGTAATTTTTCCTGATGATTAAAATAATTCAAGCTACTGTATTCTGGCATTTTTAGCCAATAAATACCTCGCATGTATTCTCTCCATCCTATAATTTGACGTACAAAACCTTCTAATTGGTTGTATTGAATTACATCCGGTTTTTTTTGCCAAGCTTCTATTGCCATACTAATAACTTCCAAAGGAGAAATCATTTTTGTGTTTAAAGAAAAGGACACTCTTGAATGATAGATTGACCATTCCTGTGGAGCCATAGCGTCTTGATAGGAACCAAATAATGGCAAACATTCTGCTACAAAAAACGAGACCAGTTCCAACGATTGTTCTCTATTTATGGGCCAAATAAAATTTTCTGCATCAATTGTACCAATTGTTTTTATATTGGTTTGAGCAATTTCGTTAGCTATATCCGTTACATCTGAATTAAAAACCAAAGGTGGTGTAGGTTTATGATTTTTGGGAAGTTTTTTTCTGTTGTCATCATCATAATTCCATTGCCCTGTTATTGGGCTATCCCCTTCCATTAATATGTGGTGTTTTTTTCGCATTGCACGATAAAAACTTTCCATCAAAAATGATTTCTTCCCTTCAAAAAAATCAGCTAACTCATTTCGAGTGCTAAAAAAATGTTCTGTATCAACAACAGTGTTAGAAATAAGTAAACGCGCGGAGAAATTTTTCAATATCATATCAACCCGATACTCATCTGGTAATTGATATTCAAAACGTTCAAAGTTTTCAGAATTGATGATTATTTCTATATTTTTTTCAAAAGATTGTAAATTAGTAGTATCCGTTAATTTTAGATAAATGACACGATGTTTTTTAAGCTGTAGCCAATTTTGAAATTGACGCATTGCAGCAAAAAAACCAACTATTTTTTGAATATGATGCGTTGCATAATCGGTCTCCGTCCGTATTTCCATCATGACATACGTAATCGAATCATCAACGGTTTCAAACCATGAATGATTATAATTTAGTTGATCACCAAGAATGAGTCGCAGTGTTTTACTCTTATTTTTTTTCATTTTTTCTCTTTTCTACACCGATCACTACAATATTTAACTTCTTCCCAAACTTTTTCCCATTTTTTTCTCCACGAAAAAGGGCGTTGGCAAACCGTACAAATTTTAGTTGGTAAATCTTGTTTTTTTACTGCTCGCATGCTATTTTACTGCTTTTCTTTTAGGGTTAACATGTGCTTTTAGAATCCTCTTACCTTCTTGTTTCACTGTATCTTTTTTTCTGAAACCCCAAATAATTGTGCTTGCGTATTTTCTAGTTTCTTCAATATCTACTATCGGAAATGGGTAATCTTTCCCAATTTCACAGGCATATAACTGTTGCTCCATCCAACTTAATTTCCAAGGTTCATGAATCAAATGAGCAGGAATATTTGTTAGTTCTGGCAGCCATTTTTTTATAAAAATCCCTTCCGCATCATGATCTTCAGAATTTTTAATTGGATTATAAATTCTGATTGTATTTATTCCTGTAACACCCGCTTGCATTTGCAATTGTGGATAATGAATACCGGGTTCGTAATCTAAAAACTGTCGTGCTAAAAAATGCAATTCTCGCCAATCTTGCCAGAGGTTAAAAACAAAAAAAGAAACAATCATGGCACGCATTCTAAAGTTGATATAACCAGTTTCTACTAAACATCGCATACAGGCATCTACAATTGGAACACCTGTTTTTCCTTCCTGCCATGCTTGAATATAAAACTCGTTTTTTGGTTTTGAAAGCACATCAAATGCTCGATTCACATTTTCAAATTCCATTCGGCATTCACTTTCAAATTTTTGAATAAAGTGGCAATGCCAATGCAATCTCGAAATAAAATTAGACAGTGCTTTTTTATTTGATGCATTTGCATAATGTTGCATTGTATATTGAAAAACCATTCGCATGCTGATATTTCCATAGGTTAAATAAGGAGATAAACGGCTGCATCCTTTTCTGCTTAAATTAGGTTTTGAAATATGTTTACTATAATTCACATAGCGTTCCTTTATAAAACTATCTAAGTAGCGCCATGCCCAATATTCACCACCTTGTTGGAAATTTTTATTCCTTGTTGTGATTGCTTCTGGCAAATCTTTTCCTTTTAAAGATGTAAAAAATGGGGCGTTTAATTCCGCGAAAATTCCTTGTTGGGGGTCGAATGATTTTGGAACACTGTTCATGGTTTGGTTCCACAACTCATCCCATTTATCTCGGCTTTTGAGTTTCCTTACTATGCCATTCGTTTGAAATTCATTCCAAGTAATTTTTTTTTCTATGAAACTTTTTTTAATTTTTAAATCCCTACCAAATGTTAGCGCATTACCTATTTCTTGATGAGAATAAACGTTTTGAATGGAGTATTTTTTTGATAATTCCTCAAACAAAAAATCTACTTCTTGATGAAAAATATGTAATGTAACGGAAACTTTATTCAGACTTTTTTGTAGCTCCTGCAAAGATTCATACACAAATCGCCAGTGCCTATCATCTGAGTCTGCATAAGCCATTATTGAAGGCTCAAAACAATACAACAACAGAATAGGAATATCTTGTTGCTGAGCAGCAAATAAAGCTTCGTGATCCGTTAATCGCAAATCTCTTTTGAACCAAACAATATTTATAGCTTTATTAGTCAATTATAAAAAATGTAGCGTTATTTATTTTGTTTAATTTTCAAATCAAAACATTAAACAAATATACATGTTTTTAAATTAGAATAATCTAAAAATGTAGTGGAGTTAGGTCGAAATTATTTATAAATTATATACAAATCGGCGTATTGAGCAGCTTCAAAAGTTTAGTAATGAACGAAAAATGAAATTAAAAATAGTATAAACAAAAAAACCCCTTCTTTCGAAGAGGTTTTTGTACCCGGAGCCGGAGTCGAACCGGCACGGTTTCCCACAGGTGTTTGAGACCAGCGCGTCTACCAATTCCGCCATCCGGGCTTAGCAGACATGAAATAACAGCAGTTATTTCAACGCAATAAAAGAGGAGATTGTTTATAAATCAACCATCGATTCCTTTAACACGGTGCAAATGTAAAAAATAATATTAAATGTCCCACTAAAAATACTTAAATTTTTCCTTTCAGAGTTGAATAAATTTTATAAATTTGCACCTCGTTAAAACAGCACACAACTAACTAACTACACCCGAGGCGTATACAATTTTCGACTTTAAAAAAACAACAAAGACGAATTACATAAAGCGTAACGGAATAAAAACAACAAATTAAATGTCACACCTAGAACCAGAAGCTAAAATTTTTGCGTGTTCACAAAGTGTATATCTAGCCGAACAGATCGCAGAAGCGTACGGAATCCCATTAGGAAAAATCACCACTTCTAAATATAGTGATGGTGAATTTCAACCTTCTTACGAAGAGTCTATTAGAGGATTACGTGTTTTTATTGTTTGTTCAACCTTCCCGACAGCAGATAATTTAATGGAATTATTATTGATGATTGATGCAGCAAAACGTGCTTCAGCAAGACACATCACTGCAGTAATTCCTTATTTTGGTTGGGCAAGACAAGATAGAAAAGACAAACCAAGAGTTCCAATAGGAGCTAAATTAGTAGCTAATTTATTAGATGCTGCTGGAGCAACCAGAGTCATGACTATGGATCTTCACGCAGATCAAATACAAGGTTTCTTCGAAAAACCAGTAGATCATCTTTTTGCATCTACCATCTTTTTACCTTATGTAGAAAGTTTAGGTTTGGACAATTTAACCATTGCTTCTCCAGACATGGGAGGTTCAAAAAGAGCGTATGCATATTCTAAATTTTTGGAATCAGATGTAGTTATCTGTTACAAACAAAGAAAAGCAGCTAATGTCATTGACACCATGGAATTGATTGGTGAAGTAAAAGGCAGAAATGTAATTTTAGTAGACGACATGATCGATACTGGAGGAACATTAGCAAAAGCAGCTGATTTAATGATGGAAAAAGGAGCTTTGAGCGTAAGAGCAATTTGTACTCACGCCATCTTATCAGGTGAAGCTTACGAAAAAATAGAAAAATCTCAATTATTAGAATTGATAGTTACAGATTCTATTCCGTTGAAGAAAAAATCGAACAAAATAAGAGTGTTGAGTTGTGCGCCTCTTTTTGCTGAAGTTATGCACATGGTGCACCACAACAATTCCATTAGTGGAAAATTTATAATGTAAGACTCAAGTCTTAAAGTTATAAAATCATGCCGAGAGCCAAAAGCTAAAGGCCAAACAAGTAATATTATTAATAACTATATTTTTTTACAATGAAATCGATTACAATTAAAGGATCAGAAAGAGAAAGCGTGGGTAAAGTAGCAACTAAAGCCTTACGTAATGCTGGATTGGTTCCTTGCGTATTATACGGAGGAAATCAGGCAGTTCATTTCTCAGCAGAAGTTATGGCTTTCAAAAACTTGGTTTACACTCCAAACGCACACACAGTTGTGATTGATCTTGGAAACGGAAAATCATTCAATGCCATTTTACAAGATATCCAGGTTCACCCTGTATCTGACAAGATTTTACATATTGACTTCTTTCAATTATTTGATGACAAAGAAATCACTATGGAAGTTCCTGTACAAATCGTTGGAACATCTAAAGGTGTTCTTGCAGGTGGTGTTTTACGTTTGAACACTCGTAAATTAAAAGTAAAAGCTTTACCAGCAAATCTTCCTGATTTTGTTGAAGCTGACATTACTCCACTTGAAATGGGTAACAAATTGTACGTTACGAAACTTGTTTCTGACAAATACAAATTAATGCACCCAGACAACACTGTTGTTTGTCAAGTAAGAATTTCTCGTGCAGCTATGAAAGCAGCTCAAGAAGCAGCAAAAGCAGCAAAAGCTCCTGCAAAAGGAAAGAAAAAATAATTTTTTTCAATCATTCAAGAAAGCATCAGTTACACAACTGGTGCTTTTTTTTGCTTTATACTTTTTTAGAAGCACACTATTTGTTTTCATAACAACACTCCTCCCGCTGTCCGTTCTATCTTTCATGCCATCCCGAAATGTCGGGATCAGCATAAAAGGATGCCACTACCATCAGGGCTAACTAGAATGATTTTAGTTTTTCATAACGATTTTCCAAAACCATCCTGCAATTCCAACTTTTCCAGTCTTAAATGAACTTAAATTTCTTTTATGGTTTAAAAATTTCAAAAAAAACGAAACGGTTTCGCTCTAATAATTGCTATTAGTTTATTTTTGCAACATGATAAAATGGATAACAAAACGGTTTCTATCTACAAAAACAGCAGACAAAACAGATTATATAAAACCGGAAGTTCACGAACACCAAAAAAACAATATGAAAAGCGTGAGTACTAAATTTTTAATTGTTGGACTAGGCAACATTGGCGCCGAATACGTAAATACACGACACAATATAGGTTTTAAAATTTTAGATTTTTTAGCCAAAAAAGAAGGCCTTACTTTCGAAACCGTAAAGCTAGGATCTCTCGCTGAATACAAGTTTAAAGGAAGAACCTTTTTGCTTTTAAAACCAAATACCTACATGAACCTCAGCGGTAAAGCAGTTCAATACTGGATGACGGCAGCAAAGATTCCGCTTGAAAACATTATGGTTATTACTGACGATTTAAATCTTTCTTTTGGAACCATCCGCATCAAGCCTAAAGGAAGCGACGGAGGACATAACGGACTCAAAAACATTAATTTGATTCTGAACACACAACAATACACTCGTTTTAGATTTGGAATCAGCGACGAATTCAAAAAAGGAAAACAAATAGACTATGTTTTAGGCGATTGGGATGACACAGAAAAAACAGCACTTCCTGAACGACTAGAATTAGCTTCCGAAATCATCAAATCCTTTGGAACAGCTGGATTAGAGAACACCATGACATCCTACAATGGAAAATAAAAAGGGAAGCGCAATTGCTTCCCTTTTTTAATACTATAATTTTTATTTTATACAAGCCTATTCAATAACTAGTTTTTTAACTTCTTTTCTATCGCCATCAATAACTGTAAGAAGATAAATCCCTGTTCGCACATTTTTCAACTGAATATTTTCATTGAAATTTACTCCATTCGAAAATTTGTTTTCGTAGATTTTTCTGCCTAATAAATCATGCACCAATACTTTCACTCCAGACATAGCCGTACTCGTAAATTGGATGTTAAAATTACCTTTATTTGGATTTGGATACACAACAAAATTACCGATATCGAAACTCGGCGCTGCCAGCGTAGTGTATGATTTAGTACAAATAGTTATAGCTGCTGAATTCAAAGTTCCTGTATCGCTAACATAAGCATCTCTAACTCTAAATTGCCAATTCCCTTGAGGATTAAGGCCGTTAAATACATTCAAAGGCTCAAATGGAGATACCGTTTGCGCAGTAGTCGCTCCACAAGCTAACGCAACTCCTAAATCATCATAATTCAATATTAAACTACCAGATTGGTTGCAACTTCTTTCGAATAATTTTACCGTTGTACCTTGTGGGTTAATTACCTCAATTTGTACATCAGACAAATAAGTATGTGTAAAATCTACTGCTACATTCACATCCGAAATTACTCCCGCAGAAGCCGGTACTGTAATTGTTTTTGCGGTGTATGACTGAGAATCAACTATAGCAAATGGAGCTGCAAAATTGTACGTGTTACAAGTTGATGTAACAGCATATCCTATGGCAAAAGGCTCACTATTTATAGCATAATATATATTAGCTGTTGGTTCAATTAAAATTCTACAATTTTCTTTTGCTACACCTGGAGCCGTAATTGTTTCACTGCCATCATTGGGAGTATTAGTAGCTAAAGATGTTGGGAAAGTTAACCCTCCATCCGTGGATAATTTGATATTCACATTGCTAGAACCTGGCAAGGTATTCGTACCATTAACACTCCAAGTAATAGTTTGACTACTTCCTAAAGGCCAACTAGAATCTGCCACATTTTGAGAAGTTACTGCAAACGGACCTATTGTACCACTCACTGTTACAATCTTAGTATCGGTATTCGTTTGTGCAAAACCCTGAGCAGCATTGTCTCTGGCGGTCAGAGTAAAATGAAGTGTTCGTGCTACATCAGAAACAGATTCCCAAGTTGTAGATAATTTATTGATCAAAACACTATTTAGAGCTGGCATGTACCGAACAGGAGAACTCGTTGGCTTCAATGACCGAAAAAGTGGTCCGTCAACTTTTGTTGGAAAAGCAATACTATTTGCACCAGATTCTGTTAGCGCAGTATCATTTTGCTCCCAACAATACGTAAGAGTATTTCCATTAGGATCAGATCCAGTTCCTGTTAAAACAAATGCCGTCCCTTTTGGAATGGTATAATCTAAACCAGCATTAACTGTTGGCGTTTGTCCTGTTAATGATGTACTAGCAAGAATACTTTTTGTTGCAAGATTATCTTGTATTTGCTTAATGCTTACATAGGTAAAATAATCGTCTGAATTACTTTGAACATTATAATCTGTTATTCCAGCATACCCCATAATAGAAGATCCACTTCCTGGCTCAACGCTTACTCCTGTTCCTTCAATATCGTAGGAATAGGTGTGATTTGCACCCAATTGATGCCCCATTTCATGAGCAACAAAATCAATATCAAAAGTATCTCCTTCGGAAATACCATCTGAAGGCGAAGTATAAGCACTCCCTTTTCCAAGTTGATAGGATGGTGTTGAATTTGTAGCTGTTAATGCATCACAAATACAACCTATACAACCAGCATCACCACCTCCGCCAGTAGCCGCAAATAAATGCCCTATATCATAATTCGCTTCTCCTATTACAGTTGTTATCGTACTCTGCACTTCTTTATTCCAAGTTCCTGGACAATCACCAGTACAACCTGTAACAGTAGCTAATCCCACAGCTTCATCTGAATATGGATCAGTAGCAGCATCTGTAAAAATTATATCTGCATTAGTAGCAACAAGATTCAAATGAATTGCTAAATCCTTATTAAAAATTCCATTTACCCTTGTCATCGTTGCATTCATCGCTGTCAATGCACCATTCACAGTGCCTCCATGAAAAGCAGTATACTCTCCTGTACATGACAAAGCCAATCGCACTGTTTTAAAAACAGCTGTATTGGAAATTATTTTACTTGTTTTTTTATACAATTGTTTATTAAGAGCAACATCTTCCGTTTTACAAGCGAAAGAAAGATTCCCTTTTTTTCTGGATTTAGAATTAAAAAGCACATAAACCGACTTGCTTTTAGCATAACGCTCTATAAATTCAGACTCACTATCTCCTCTCAAAATCATAGTTTGAATTCCTTTTGGCGAAAAACTAAAATGTATGGTTGCATTACGATCTGTTATTCCAGTTCCAGCGTAAGCTCTAATTTCAGGAAATTTTGTTTGTAATTCAGGGGCAAAATTCGATGATTCCCAAACCAAAAATGTTTCAAGAATACCTTTAGCGTTTGGAATTGCAATTTGAACTTGACTCTCTTTTGCTGTTTTCCCATTAGCTAACTGTAAAGATTGACTCATCGCCATTTCATCCAATTCAAATACTAATTGCCCTGCTAAATCTGGTTTAGCATTCACCCGATCCGAAAGTGATATTCCGCCTTGATTAATTCTTTTCCATAGCGATGCATTTTGAGCATTAACCGTCGAAAATGAAAATACAAGTAGCGCAAAAAATAATATTCTATTCATGATTTGGAAATAATTTGATACTCAAAATTAAACCATTTAATTCAATTAAGTATCAAAGCATGCTATTTTACAATGTTAAATAGAATTCAATCTAACTTTTAGTTGTTTTTTTGTTCATTTTTTAAAGGATACGCTGAAATCTACCGAAAATCAATTCATCATTACTTTAGATTTGAAATAGATAGTATAAATTTGCAGTATTATAAAACATTTGCTTTGAAAATTTTTCATTCTATTACGGATTTTATTTGCTCAAAAAAGACAATTCTTACGCTAGGCACTTTTGACGGCGTACATATTGGTCATAAAAAAATTCTGGAAAAAATCACTCAATCCCGAAGCGTCGGGACCGAAAACGGAAAATACGAAAGCTTAGTACTTACTTTTTTTCCGCATCCAAGAATGGTTCTTCAGGAACATTCTGATATAAAACTATTGAATACCATTTCTGAAAAAATAGATTTATTAGAACAATCAGGCATTGAAAATCTAGTTATACATCCTTTCGACGAAAGTTTTTCTCAATTGACGGCTGAGGAATTTGTAAAAACAGTTCTTGTAAATAAATTCAATATCCATAAAATAATCATTGGTCACGACCATCGATTTGGCAAAAATCGCACCGCAAATATTGATGATTTAATAGATTTTGGAAAACAATATGGCTTTGAAGTTGAAGAAATATCAGCTCAGGAAATCAATGCTATTTCTGTTAGCTCTACAAAAATTAGAAATGCTTTAGAACAAGGCGATATTGCTTTGGCCAATAAATACTTAGGATATCATTATTTTTTATCTGGTACTATTGTCAAAGGAAAACAACTTGGCAGAACTATTGGCTTTCCAACGGCTAATCTCAAAATAGAAGAAAATTACAAGCTGATTCCTCAAAATGGTGTTTATATTGTTTATAGTATTATAGATGGCGAACGCGTTTTTGGGATGATGAACATAGGATTCAACCCTACTGTTGATGGTGAAAACCATTCAATTGAAATTAATTTTTTCGATTTTGACCAAGATTTATACCATCAAAACATAACTGTTTCTGTTTTACACCGAATTCGTTCGGAACAAAAATTTGAATCCGTATCATTCTTAAAAAACCAACTAGAAATAGACCGGAATGAAGCAAAATCCTTTCTTGACAACTTTTTAAGGAAATAAAAATCTTTTACTAAATTCGAAAAGTGTTACTATTTTTTTGTAATTTTAGTTTCTATTCCATTGTTTATCAGTGAAGTATTATTTTTAACTTTTAAATCTAATCTCATGAAACTACCAAAAGAATTTCGCAACGGATTCATCATCTTTTTAGGAATTGGTCTTTATTTTTTACTGATGATTCTTTTAGGATTGGGAAACATAACAGCCTTACGTTTATTAAACGTGGTTTTTGTTTTTTATGGTGTGAACCAAACTATTAAAATGAACCTTAACGAAGGAAAGAAAAACTTTGTTTCTAATGCTATTTCTGCCTTCGTCACTTCACTAGTTGGAGTTTTCTTGAGTATTATTGGACTTTTGTTCTACAGTTATATGCGAGGTGGAGATACGTATATTCAATCGCTATCTAAAACATTCCTTTTTGGAGGAAATCCTACCGTTAATACCTATTGCATTTCCCTATTGTTTGAAGGAATTGCCTCTTCGGTAATTGTAACCCTGCTTCTTATGTTATACACAAACAACAAATATGTAGCAGATTAAAAATTAATCCCATTTTAAATTCTTTTCTAAATCCATTTTAGAAGGCTGTACATTGCTTGTTTGAAACAATTTGATTACTTTTGGGGCATTAAAAATCGTATCGATGAGTATCACAAAACACAATTGGACTAAAGAAGAAATCATTGCAATATATAACAAACCTATGATGGACTTGCTTTATGAAGCAGCTACTATCCATAGAGAGAATCATGATCCTAACGTAGTTCAAGTTTCAACATTGTTGTCTATAAAAACAGGTGGTTGCTCAGAGGATTGTGGATATTGCCCACAAGCCGCTCGTTACAACACGGATATTGAAGGAAATGACTTAATGTCCGTAAGTCAAGTAAAAGCACAAGCTTTGAATGCAAAATCTGGGGGTTCTTCTCGAGTTTGCATGGGAGCTGCATGGCGAAATGTTAAAGACGGTCCTGAATTTGACCAAGTTCTTGAAATGGTTCGTACCATAAACAAAATGGACATGGAAGTGTGCTGTACTCTTGGAATGATTACTGAAAATCAAGCGCAACGTTTAGCCGAAGCTGGTTTATACGCATACAATCATAATTTAGACACGTCTGAGGAATATTATAAAGAAGTTATATCTACTCGTGGATTTGAAGATCGTTTACAAACTATCGAAAATGTTCGTAAAACAAATGTTACTGTTTGTAGTGGTGGAATTATAGGAATGGGAGAAAGTGTTGAAGATAGAGCTGGTATGCTTGTAGCCCTTTCCACTTTAAACCCACAACCAGAATCCGTTCCGATTAATGCTTTGGTAGCCGTTGAAGGAACACCACTAGAAGAACAAAAACCAGTAGAAATTTGGGAAATGATTCGAATGGTTGCTACTACTAGAATTATTATGCCTGAAACTCAAGTCCGTCTTTCAGCTGGAAGAATGGACATGAGTCGTGAAGGTCAAGCCATGTGCTTTTTTGCAGGAGCTAATTCTATTTTTGCAGGTAGCAAATTATTGACAACTCCAAATCCAGATGTAAACGAAGACATGAAAATGTTTGAAATGCTAGGTTTAATTCCTCAAAAACCTTTCACTAAAGTAGTGCAACCTCAAACTGTTGAAGCTGCTGATTCTAAATTTGAAGCTTTGGGCGAAAAACCAAAATGGTCAAGACCAGGGCACGCTATTGAAAGAAATCTCGAGGCTTCTGTTAAAGGAAAATAAACTCATTTTAATTTTATATATAAAACCATCTGTAAAAAGATGGTTTTTTTATGCCTCAATTTTACTGAAATAGAATTTTTTCAGCAATACTTTTACCGCTCTGTAATTGCATTTCTATAATTAAAACCTGCGGACTTAAATCCAAATCATAAATTGTTGTTTCAGTAGTATCTATATGCTTTTTTTGATATATTTTCCTTCCTAATAAATCATAAATTGACACCTTTTCAATTATTTGGCTAAGAGAACTGATTTTTATTTGTTGATTTTTACAAGAAATTAGAACTAGATTTCCATTTGGATTAAAATCATTCGTACTTAAATTCTTATTTGTATATCGCAAAACAAAACGGTCATTAAAAACTCCTTTTGGGGTATAAAAGGAATATCCTCCTTTTTTCAAATCATAAATTAGATTTGTTGTTTTGTCCTCTATATAAACCGACTGATTGGCTAATAGCCCGTCAATTTCATCGATATTTATATTAAAAGTCCCTTCAACTTCTGTAGTATATCCTATAGGAATTTCATCATTTTCTTCAAAAGGCAAAGCTCTTCCTTGAATGGCTAAATTAACTCCTTGATTGATACTATAAAAATCTAAAAACTCATTCCCATCAAAAGTCTCTCCATCAAACGAACGATCAATTTGATTCGTCGCAGCAGTTGCGTAACCAACTAATATTTGCTTGAAAGCTCCTTGAGTATTGGACAAATTCAACCATATTCGATGCTTTTCTATTCCATTAGAATATTTTATTTTCTCATTCGAATTTGATTTATAGAAAAACGCATTTTGCTCTACAACACGCATACTATCATTAAAAGTAGCCGTTCCGCCACCATTAATACTCGTAACAAAAAAAGATTGGCCTGAAGCGATTTTACCATTTGGTTTACTATTATTCACTCCCGAATTTATAGCTGCACTTGTACCAACCCCTCCCAAAAGATTATACATTGCATAGTCATTTGAGGTATAAATATTATTAGTAATTGGCGTGTTATGCGTCCAAAAATAAATGGTTCCGTCTATAATTCCTGCATTTTTATTTAAGAACAAATCTGCATCTATAGCAGAAGGATACGGATTCCCTATTAAATTCGAAGTATCTGTTGCACCAATCGGAATCGAGACAATCCCATTATTTGGAACACCCTTAAAAACAGCTTCGTATAAAGCAGCAATAGTTGTGGAGTAATCTTGAGGCCCTCTAATAATATAGCCTTTTCCGTTAATCATATTATTCGAAGGAGATTCGGTAATCCAATCCTCAATAGCAGTATCAAAAGAAAAAAACTTGTCTGACAATGTATTTGGAGACACATCAAATAGTTTTTGATTTATCACTGGAGATGACCAATACGTATAATCGAACTTAAAGATTGGAGTTGATTTTCTTTTCACCTCAACAATTCCAGTATTAATACTTTCATCATCAGATTGATACAAACTAGCACCATCTTCTAAAATTAAAGTTCCTAAGCCTATATAATTAAATGTCAGCCCTAAAGTTTTGCCATTTGAAACCACTACTTTTTTACCAGCATCAATAGAACAACTACAGACATTAACCGAATTTGGAATGACATAATCATCGTGAAAAATCAATTCTTTTCCGCCAGAAGGAGGGCCATTAGTCCACAAAGTTCCATTAAGACTAGAACTATTAGTACATAATTTTATCCTAGCCACACGATGTTTTGTTATTCCCGAAACCGAATTAAAATTTCCTCCAATTATAACATCGTAACTCGGCGTAAAGCAACTCGAAAATAATGTGCCGTTTAAATTTACTAAAAAACTATTATCATAACCTCCCGTCGGAAGCAATCTGAGCATCCGTTTTACGATTGTCCCATTATACGTTCCCGAAAAAGTACCTCCAGCCAAAATTCGACCATCGGGCTGAATTAGAATTGTTCTAAGTTCTCCGTTGCTAAATCCAGTTCCTATTGCAAATGAAACATCTAAACTTCCATCCGTATTTAATCTGACTATTCTTTTTGCTGAAACCCCATTATAATTTGAAAATGTTCCACCAAGAATCAATTTATCATCTGCTTGTTTTGCTATTGTATAAACATATTTATCAAATCCAGTTCCTATAGAAAAACCAGCATCAATAGAGCCATCTGTGTTCAAACGAACCAAATGATTATAAGAATTTCCATTGAAAGTCACAAACCTGCCACCAACTACAATTTTACCATCTGACTGCAACAAAACGGTTTCTACAATTGCATCAGCTCCTAATCCGACATTAAAACTTGCATCAATCGTTCCATCAGGCAACAACCGTGTGATTCTATTAACCAGAGTACCGTTATAATTTGTAAAATTTCCTCCAATTATTATTTTGCCATCTGGCTGTAATGCTATTGCATAAATCTGATTATTGGCCCCTGTTCCAACAATAAAACTCGGATCAATGGAACCATCTTCCAAAATTCTTATTATTCTATTTGCCGAAACTCCGTTATAATTCTTAAAACTTCCTACCAAGACCATTTTATTATCTGACTGAATAATTGCATTTCTAATTATTCCATCTGCCCCAGAACCTAATGTATTGAATGTCGCATCTAATGTTCCGTCAACTAATAATCTTGCAATTCTTAATGAACTCGCTCCATTAAACTTTATAAAACTTCCAAAAGCCATTGTTTTAGTATCGGATAATGAAAGTACTTTTAAAACTGAATTATCGAAACCAACACCTGCAGTTAAATAGCCTACGTCCAGAACACCAGAGGCATCAATTTTAGCCAATCTGCCTTGATTTTGAGAATCAAAAACAGAAAACGAACCGCCAATATACCAGGATCCATCTATATCTAGAGCCAAATCATAAATTGTTGCGGTTGCTGGTCCTGTCCCAATATCAAAATTTGGACTTAAAATCCCGTTTGGATTCAATAATACTAATCGGTTTACATCAATTCCGTTGTAGGTACCCGTAAAAGATCCTCCAACCATAATTTCTCCAAGCGCATTTGTTTTTATAACCGTAACGCCACCATTATTAAACCCAGAGCCAGAAACAAAACCAGCATCAACAGAACCATCAGTATTTAAGCGTACGATTCGGTTTGCGGAAGTACCATTGTATGTTGTAAAAGTACCACCAACTAAAATTTTTCCATCAGATTGCAATTCAAGTGCAGTACTAGTTGCGTCAAATCCAGTTCCAGATATAAAAGTAGTATCTACATTACCCGTAGTATCTAATCGAACTATTTTGGAAGTGTTTAAAGTCCCATTAAACGAGTCAAATGAACCCGCTAAAATTAGCTTTCCATCCAATTGGATTTGAACTTCTTCTATAGTAGCACTAGCACCCAACCCAGTTATAAAAGTGGCATCTAAATTGCCATTGGGTAAAATTCTAGCTATTTTATTTGCATTTACACCATTGTATTTTGAAAAACTGCCTACTACAATAATATTTCCATCTGCTTGTAAAGCTAAATCATAAACTATACCTGTATTAACTCCAATAGCTGTGTTAAATGAGGCATCAATAGAACCATCAGCGTTCAACCGAATGAGCCTACTTGCATTCGATCCGTTATAAGTAGTAAAGGAACCTCCCAATAGTATTTTCCCGTCGGGTTGAATTATAGAAGCATATACTTTACCATTAAATCCTGAGCCTAAATCAAATGTTGTGTCTTTTGATCCATCAGGATACAATCTGCTCAAATAAGTAGTAAGCGCTCCGTTAAAATTTAGATAATCTCCACCAACAATTAATTTCCCATCGGGCTGTAAACAAAGTGTCCGCACCGTATTATCAAAACCATCTCCAAGAAGACCATCATCATAGGTATTAAATGTAGTGTCAATTTTTCCTTGCTGTGAATAGCTAAAAGGCATATAAAAAAGAAACAACAAGAGAAAGAAGGTAATCCTCAAGTTCAAGTAGAAAAGTAATTTCATAATCAATATTTTTACATTATCGACATAGCTAGGCTATCTACCCATCGATTATAAAAATATAAAATAAAGATTATTCTTACAATACCAATAATTAGTGATTTTTAAATGCCTTATAAATGAAAAACCCACCTTGTTTCCAAGGTGGGTTTTAAAACTATTCCAATTCAGCTCTATATGACTTTTTTGGAAACCAATTGACCATTAGCTAATTTTATATTTAACACTAATACTTGGTTTTTTAATATCCCATTTGAAATATGCAATTCTTTACTGTTTGACAATTCTTTATCAAACAGCTTTTTTCCATACAAATCAAAAACGGTAACTCTAGAAATATTTTGAAGTTTAGAATCAATAACTAATTCATTTTTATCTTTATAGACCGTAATTTCATTTTCAGATTTATCTGAAATTTCATTTTCCTTATTCGTATAACGCAAAACAAAACGATCATCAAAACTACCCATTTGAGTAGAAAAACTATAGGCCCCTTTCTTTAAATCATGAATAATATGTAACAACTTATCTTCAAGATAAACAGGCGTTTCATCTGTATTAAAAACCCCTTCTTTAGAATCTATATTTATATTAAAAGTCCCTGACACAGAACTAAAATAACCCAAACGAACTTGATCTTCTTTATTAAAAGCAGCTCTGCCTTGAATTTTGTAGATGTCTTCATTTATAAAAGAGTAAAAACTAATGTAATTTCCAGCATCAGATACTAAACCATCATATCCAGAATCATAAGCATTCGTAGCAGCAGCAAAATAACCCACTAATTGTTGGCTAAACATACCATCGGTATTTTCCATATTCAACCAAAGACGATTTTTTACTGTTGATTTCTCTTTACTAGTTGCTACTTTATAAAACTGTGTATTAGCATTTGTAATTGTTGCACCTGAACGCATTGAATTATTAAATTTCAAATTTCCAGCAACATTTGCCTCAACAAAAAAACCTTGCCCAGAAGCTATATAGCCTAATGGTTTAGTATCTACTTGTGCAACTCCTCCTTCTATATTTCCTGTGCCTGTACCCACTCCTCCGCTTAAATTATACATAGCATAGTCGTCCTGTGTGTAGTTATACATTCCAGGTCCTGGATTACTGATAGAAATATCTTGTTTATGTGTCCAAAAATAAAGTGTTCCTGAAATTGAAGCACTATTTTGAGTAATAAAACTATCTGCTGAAATAGCTGATGGATACGGATTCCCAACTAAATTCCAATCATTAGCATTATCCGAATCTGTAGTCAATAGAATTGAAGGCGAAACCACTCCATTATTAAGTGCATTTCCCGTAAAAACCACTGAAGTCCCGGTAAAAGGTCCAGCATCTGGCATACGCACAATAAAACCTTTACCAGGATTACTCATAGAACTGATGTTAGCCCAATCATTTTGATCGTCATCAAACCCATCCGCATTTGAATCAATAAAATTTTCAGGGTGAAAATCAAAAGCATAATCTGTTCTCCATCCCGAAAATATTGCTGGAATAGATATACTTTGAAAAGGGCTTGACCAATACGTATAATCAAATTTTTCATAAGCAGTAGTTGTCTTATTTACTTTGATTGTTCCATTATTAGTTACAACACCCGAATCATTTATCATGACAAGTGAACCTTGATTAGCAATGTCTAAAATACCTCCAGAATTTACTGTTAAATCATTTTGTATTGTCACAAATTTGGTGTCAGGAATAGTAAGTGTTGCGCCATTATTAATAGTCAAGCTACAAGCTTCAAAATTTCCAGAAGTAGCTGCATTATAATCTCCATTTATTAATACGGCTTTATTTATTGCTGGAATTCCATTTGACCATGCTGAGCCGCTCCAAGTAGGACTCAAAGTAGGGCTAATCGTTACAACTACCGAAGTTCTAGGTGTTATATATGATGTGGGTGATGCATATGATGCCTCAACATAAAATGTTGTTGTTGCAGTTATTGAAGATGTATAAGTAGAACCTGTGGCAATTGGCGCTCCTCCGCTAGGAACAGAATACCAGTTATAAGTAGCTCCTGTGGTAGGAGTTGCACTTCCTGTTAGGGTAAAAGAACTTGATTTACAGTCAGAGGTTAATAATACCGAAGCTTTTACAATGTTATATCCTCCATTATTTATTATATCCGTAAAAGTATATTCAGCAGCAGGACTCCCTGTACCAGTACAATAGGCTAAAACTTTCCCTCCAATCTGAATTTCTATATTGTTATTACACAAACCATTACCTGGTGTAGGTAACGCACCTGCTCCAGCCTGAATTGACACATTAGCTGGTAAAACTAAAGTAACTTTATTTGTAAAAACAATATGAGCTAACGGACTAAGACCTTCAGTGATTATAAGTCTAGGTGTATTTAACACGAAAGTTCCTCCACCTGATCCTCCATCTAAAATTAAGGTACCACTAATTGTTAAGGCACCCATCTGCATTGTTGTTAAATCAGCTGTTCCTACAGTTATAACATCTCCAAACTTAATTAGAACTGAACTCGTTCCTGTAAATTGTCCCGGATAACCCTGCGGTGACGTCCCGGATGGGGTAACCCACGAAGTCCCATTATAATATTGCCAGCTTGATAAAGTAGTCCAATTTCCATTTGTTGAATTTGACCTATAATCTCCAAGTGTTTGAGAATAAGCAACTGCTTGTGCAAACAACAAAAATAGAACTGCGAAAATAGTAGATTTGGGTAAAAATATTTTCATAAAAAGTATTTAAAAGATTTGAAATAGAATCTAAAATTTTTTTCTAATAAAAGAAAAATCCTATATTTAGATCAAATTTTAAAAAAGTAACTTTAATAACACAATAAAATCGTTCATATGCATTTTTATCGGACACAGAACTATTTTAAGCCCCTTGAAAATGTATTTTTTACTAAAAATTTCAACTTCTGAATAAAGAAAACATTTACTACAAAATACTCCTTTCCTTATAAATAACAAATTGTCCTTAATCAGGAATTAAGTCCTTTAAATCCATTTTCAAAAAACAACAAATGCCAACTATTCCAACTTTAAAAGAAGCGCTCCAAAAAATAGAACATTATTGTGCTTATCAGGAACGTTGCCATGACGAGGTAATTTCAAAATTGAAATCCTTGAAACTGAATTCAAACGAAATTGACGAAATAATCGTTCATCTTATCGAACATAATTTTCTCAATGAAACACGTTTTGCTTGCAGTTTTGCCCGTGGAAAACACCGAATAAAGTTTTGGGGAAAAATTAGGATTATCAACGAATTAAAATTTCGTAATATCTCACAATACAATATCAACTTAGGGCTTGCAGAAATTACCCCTGAAGAATATGCAACAACATTTGACACATTAGCTCAAAGAAATTGGGATTCTATTAGAGAATCTAACATTCAAAAAAAACGAAAAAAATGTTCTGATTTTTTACTGCGAAAAGGCTTTGAAAGCAATCTAGTTTATGAAAAAATCAAAGAACTAGAACAGTTCTAAATTCACTATAAAGAGACTAAAACGCTCACTGCATTACCACCAAAACCGACTGCATTAACCAATACTTTTTTGATCGGTTTTGTTTGTTTTTGTGCTCTAGCAAAAGGAACTTCTATAAAAGTATTGTGATGCATCATCAAAACTGCCAATTCTAAACTCAAAATTCCAGAAGCGCCAAAAGTGTGACCAATTTTCCATTTATTAGTTGTTAATAAAGGAAGGCTTTCGCCAAAAACTTTCTCAATAGCTTTATACTCTGTAATATCCCCTTTTATGGTTCCGGGAGCATGCATAACAATAGCGTCAACTTCTGTTATATCGGTATTTTGCAAAGCCATTTTCATCGATTTTTGAAAGCAAGTTGCTTCTGCCGAAATAGAAATATTATGCTCTAAAATTTCCGTTGCATAACCAATTCCTTCTATGTAAGCCAACGCATTTTCTTTTTTGCCAATTTCCAAACAACAAACCGAAGCTCCTTCACCAAGAATCATTGTGTTTTGTTTTTTTTCAAAATCTAAAGCTCGATTTGGATAGGTTTCTTGACTGTTCGAATAAATTTTCAGCGCTCGCATTTGGGCAATTGTAAAATCAGTTAAAGGAGCTTCGCTACCGCCAACCAAAAATTTATCAGCCATTCCCGCTCGAAGCCAAGCCACTCCATTTAACAACGAATGCAAAGCCGTAGAACAAGTTATAGAATGAGAGATTTCAGGACCACAACTTTGTAAATCATGAGCCACCCAAGAAGAAATATTCCCTAAAGTGGTTGTAGGCGAAGCCAAAGTTTGCGCTTTCCCTGTTTCTAAATAATCTTTGTAATGTTTTTCAAACAAATCAGTAGCTCCACGGGAAGATCCTATATTAATTCCGAAAACATCATTTGAAGTCCAACCCGCATTTTGTATTGCTTTTCGAGAAGCTGCCATGGCATATAAAACCGACTTATCCAGAAATTTATATTTGATATCTGATTGCTGCAAAGCATCAACTATTTGTTTTGAATCTGAATCCAAAGAAGCAACCAAAGTGTTTTTTTGATCTAAAAACCGTTCCTCAAAACAGGTTTTGTCAGTATTATAATTTTCCCAAATCGTTTCAATTTCATTCCCTAAAGGCGAAATTGAAGCAATTGCAGTAATGGATATTGTCTGTGGCAAAGTAGTACTATTTAATTGCAAAGGTCGCAAAGTTTTTTTCAAAGTTCGTAAGTCATTGAAAAAATTATAAACGAAAATTACATCATGTTGTTATAAAATTTAAACTATTTCCAGTGCATTTTCTACTACTTGATATATTCTTTGTAATTGTTCATCAGTGATAATGTAAGGTGGTAAAATATAAACAATATTACCCACAGGCCTTAGAATTACTCCGTTTTCAATAAAAAAATCATACAATTTGTTTCTCAAGCTGCCATAATAACTAGCCGAACTTTCTGTTTTTATTTCCAAAGCAAAAATCACACCCAACACACGGGTTGTAGTTACTTTGGGATGTTGTTTAATTCGTTCTTGAAAATCCAAATGCCTTTGATTTACCCGAATAATATTCGCTTGCATTTCATCTGTTTGCAAAAGCTCCAAACTCGCTAAAGCAGCTGCACAACCTGTTGGATTTGCTGTAAAAGTATGCCCATGAAACAAAGCTTTATTAATATCATCATTATAAAAAGCATCGAATATATCCGAAGTAAAAGTAGTAATTGCCATTGGGATTGTCCCTCCAGTCAACGCTTTTGACAAACACATCATATCTGGTTTTTCAACCAAATAATCCATCGCAAACGTCTTTCCTGTTTTTCCAAAACCAGTCATTACCTCATCGGCAATAGTTAGCACATTATTTTCTTTACAAATTCGGATTAATTCCTCTAATGATTCAGGTTCAAACATCACCATTCCAGCCGCTCCTTGTACTAAAGGTTCAAAAATAAAACCTGCAACATTATTGCTTTTTATTGCTTTTTTTAAAGCCTCAAAACTTTCTTTTTCCTGCCCTTTTACAGGAACTGGAATCCTAACCACATCAATGAACATTCCTTGAAAAGCTTGCGTGTAAAATGAAATTCCGCTTGCTGCCATAGCTGCAAAGGTGTCCCCGTGAAAAGCATTTTCGAAAGCAATAATAGTAGTCCTTTTTTCTCCTTTATTGAAAAAATATTGTAATGCGACTTTTATAGCTACTTCAACCGCAGTAGAACCATTATCTGAAAAAAATATTTTTTGTTGATTTTTGGGTAGAATTTCAATCAGTTTTTCGGCAACCAAAATAGCTGGTTCATGTGTAAAACCACCAAAAAGAACATGTTCTAAAGTTGTTAGTTGCTTATAAATTGCATCTGCTATAACCGTGTTAGAATGTCCATAAGGATTCACCCACCACGAAGCGATCGCATCTATAAATTCCTTGTCATTTTCATCCCAAAGCAAAGCTCCTTTCCCTTTTTTAATTGCAATAGGAAGTGCTGCAGTTTTGTGTTGCGTATAGGGATGCCAAAGGTGTTGACGGTCTCTTTCTGTTAAGTTCATTTTGTAAAGATAAAAAGAAGCAAAAAACAAGAAGCAAGAAAAATTTAAATCAAATCTTGTTTCTTTATTCTCGTTTCTTTATTTATAGATCTAATAATTTCTGTCGAAACAAATCAGCGTATTCCCGAATTACATTTTGGTCAAAATAGGGTTCTTGTTCTATTCTACCTATGGATTTTAAACCTGTTTTACTCAGAATTATTGTTTCGGTAGCTTTATTTTCTTCTCCAGAAAAAATAATTCCAGCAATATTTATTTTCCGATTTCGCAAGGCTTCAATAGTTAGCAAAGTATGATTTATGCTCCCTAAATAATGCCTAGAAACAACTATAACTTTATAATCAGGTTGAATCAAATCTATAACGCAGTCTTTATCGTTTAAAGGAACAAAAACACCACCCGCACCTTCAATAACCAGATGATTCTGAGTTTTAGGCGCAACAATTTTATTCAAATCAATCGTGATTTTATCTATTTCTGCTGCAAGATGTGGACTTGCTGGCGTTTGAAGTGCATAACTATTTGGGTGAATTACTGATTTACTATTTGACAAAAATGATTTGATTTTATGACTGTCAGAATGCTCTAAATCCCCTGCTTGAATGGGTTTCCAATAATCTGCCTCTAATGATTCCGTAATAATAGCAGAAGCAATTGTTTTGCCTACATCTGTTGAAATTCCTGTTATGAATAGTTTCATTATTCTGTTTTAAAATACAAAGTTACTTAACAAAGTCAAGACTTCTGAAATTTCTTCGGGCGAATTAAAACTATGCAAACAAAACCGCAAACGTTCCTGTCCTTCGGGAAC
This sequence comes from Flavobacterium sp. 123, assembly GCF_003634825.1. Classification (NCBI taxonomy): domain Bacteria; kingdom Pseudomonadati; phylum Bacteroidota; class Flavobacteriia; order Flavobacteriales; family Flavobacteriaceae; genus Flavobacterium; species Flavobacterium sp. 123. Next base: position 1,463,081 of record NZ_RBXD01000001.1, on the reverse strand, counting down.
AGTTGGAGATAAAATAGCTTTGACATCAAATCCTTTTTCTTGAAACTGATTGGCAATTGATTTGACATGTTCATTCCCCGGAATTATAGCGGATTGAATAGCAGATTTACTTCGGACAAAAATTGGTTTCAAGCTAAGACTATTTTTCATTTTATTGAAATGAGAAATGTTGTTTTTTAATGCTTGAATAGCCTCTGGATTTCCATTTAAAAATTGATACGCAACTAAAATTGTTGCAACCGAATGTGGAGAAAGTCCTGTTGTATAAATAAAACTTCGGGCAAAATTAACTAAATAGGCTTTCAATTCCGGAGAGCCTAAAACTGCTGCCCCATGACATCCTAATCCTTTTCCAAAAGTCATAATGCGGGCAAAAACATGATCTTGCAAACCTAACATTTGGACTAATCCTTCTCCTCCCGAAGTTTCGGGAGAACCAAAAACTCCCAATGCATGTGCTTCGTCAATAACCAAATAACAATTGTATTGGTCTGAAACCCGTACTAATTCTTCTAGGTTTGGCGTATCTCCATCCATTGAAAAGACTGATTCTGTAACGATATAAATAATTGTATCTTGATTTCTCAAAATTAAATGTTCTAAATCTTCAAAATCGTTGTGTTGAAATTTATATGCTTTCGCGTTAGATAATTTGATTCCGTCACGAATGGAAGCGTGGCACAATTCATCATACAAAATCAAATCTCCTTTCTGAGGAACGGAACTAAAGAAACCTACATTCGCATCATAGCCCGAATTGAAGATTAAAGCAGTTTCTGACTGATGGAATTTTGCAATAAAATCTTCTGTTTCTGTATATAATTTATGATTTCCAGAAAGTAATCGGGAGCCAGTAGCCCCATTTTTTTTTATGTTTCTATCCAATAAAAACTGATGTGTAGTATCAAAAACGAAGTCAGAGTTTGACAATCCAAGATAATCATTAGAAGCAAAATCCACTAAATCAATACTCAAAGGCAATTGCCGCAAGGCGTTATTTGCGATTCTTAACTCTAGTTTATCAGAAAGGTTTTTCGGGAATTTTTTCATACGTTACAAAAATAAGCATCTTTTTTGGTTTCTGTAATTTTAGCTTTCATCACTTAAAAAAATTATGAAAGTAAGGCTATTCACACATCGTATTGTTTTTTAAATTAACATTAAATTTCCGAAAACGTTACCGATTTTAAGATTTAATTACACATTGTTAAAAAAAGACTAAAAAAAACTTAAAAAAATTTTGTTTTCTATTTTAGTTTTCTATTTTTGGCCTTATGAAAAGAATTGCATCTTTATTTCTATTAGTTACATTGTTTTACAATGTGCTTGGATATTACCTGATGTTTGCTCAACAAGAAGAGCAATCGTGGGTAGCGTCTATGGAAAAAAATGACAATTCTAAATTCAAGGTCATTCATCTGAATGCCTCATTATACTCTTTTATTGAAGATACGGATTTTCAATATGTAAATGAAAATGTTTCTATCAACAACAAAACCTATCACGTTTTTAAGAAAAGAATTCAAAACAACGTATTAAGTTTATACTATCTTCCCAATTCACATCAAAATGAAATTGGCAAAAGTTTAAATGATATTGTTGACAACCAATTATTCAACAATAGCTCTTCAAAAGATAGCCCTGTAAAAAAATTATTAAAATCTTTTATCAAAGATTATGTAGCCCACGAGGCTAATAATGTATGCTTTTCACCAAAAAAAGTATACGAAACCATTGCCTTTAATACAACTACAAAAGAGGCAATACATGCGGGATACCATTCTTTATCGTATTCTCCGCCAGATTTCATTTAATTCTATTTTCTGTTGATTTAAACTTTGGATTCGTTGTCTTAGGACATAACGAACGTGGTTAATTTAACTTTTTAGAATTTTCTGTTTTTGAATTCATTTATTCATTATTGAAAACTGTTTTAAAAGGGTTAAATGGGTCCTAAAATCAATCTTATTTGAAGTTTTTAAAGCTACAGCGTAAATTATTCTTTACCTATTCCGAATAATTTAACCCCGATTATCAAATTCCAATTATTAACTATTGACTGTTCTTTTGGTAATTCCAATAAGAACAACTCATTACGATTAGATCATATTATGATAATTATGATTTTTTCAAACGGCTGCCTTTTTCCCCCAAGGAAAGATGTATTACCCTTTTATAAAACCAAACCAAGTTATGAAACAACTATCTTTTTTATATAGTGCAATTACTTTTATACTATTTATTTCAACAACTCTTTTTACAGAAAAAATCAACGCTCAAGGTTGTGTAGCTGTTCGCCAAATGGGAGGACAAAACATGAACTCTTCTAATTCATACGCTTTAAATGAAGGCGAATTTCAAGTTGGAGCAAATTATCGTTATTTCCATTCTTGGAGACATTTTGTAGGTACTGAAGAACAATTACAACGCCAAACAACTGGAGGAGGATTTGACGAAAATGGCAAAGAAAGAGGAAATGCTGTTAACATATATTCACATGCGGTAGATTTAAACATCTCTTATGGACTAACGGATCGCATTCAGTTAAACGCTACATTGCCTTATGTAAATAATGAGCGTTCTCAAGTACTAAAACAAACTTCACCGGTAAAAAACACCTACCGATATAGCGTCTATGCTAACGGAATAGCTGACGTAAGATTGAGTGCGAACTATTGGGTTTTTGATCCAAAAACAGCAACCAAAGGAAATCTTATGGTTGGTCTTGGCGTAAAATTAAATACGGGTAGTCATGATGAAAGAGATAATGCGCCACAAACTGATGGAACCGTTAAAAGTGTGGTGATGGACCAAGCTATCCAACCTGGTGATGGCGGAGTAGGATTTTCAGTAGAGTTACAAGCCTTTAGACAATTGACTGGTCGTCTATACGGTTTTGCTAACGGATATTATTTATTTAACCCAACCGAATCAAACGGCACATTCAAATCAGTACCAAAAGCAGGATTAACAGGATATAATATTTACGCCGCTCCAGATCAATATTTTGGACGTGCTGGATTTATGGCTGCCGTTGATAAAAAAGAATCTTTCACTGTTTCATTAGCGGGTCGATTTGAAGGAATTCCTGCTTATGATGCATTTGGTGGTCAAGTTGCTTATCGCCGTCCAGGATATGTTATTGCTGTTGAATATGGTTTATCATATCGCATAGGTAAACACGGTTTTAGCTTATTTATTCCATATAATGTTGTTAAAAACCGTATTCAAAGTGCTGCTGATATTGCAGATCAAAATCTACAAAATTCAGTAATTACTGATCCTAGCAAATATGTACATGTACAAGGCGATGCTGCTTTTGCGGATTATTCAATTAACGTAGGATATTCATACCGCTTTAACTTGGCTAAAAAATTGACTGTAGAAATGCCTCATTAAACTCCAAAAAACCAATTATAAACAACTATTAATTACAACCCTTTTATTAAAATGAAAAAAATTTACATCAGTTGCCTCTTACTAATTCCTTTATTCATGAGTGCTCAAACCGATATTGACGCAATCATGATGAGTAAAAACAATTTTTGTTTTGGAGCCGTTTATCAATACAGTAGCTGGAAGGAATACTGGGAAGGCGATTTTAAAAGAGAAAATCTAAACCTAGGAACTGTTTCCACAAAATCTGTAGGTATTATGGGGAACTACGGAGTTTCAGACAAATTAAATGTTCTATTTAGCATTCCTTATGTTGAAACTAATGCTTCTGCAGGCACTATGAAAGGTCAAAAAGGAATTCAAGATCTTTCTTTAACTATAAAATATATGCCATTGGAAAAAACCATTGGACAATCAACGTATTCTTTATACGCATTAGGAAGTTATTCTGTGCCAACTTCTAATTACAGTGCTGATTATTTGCCTTTAAGTCTCGGTTTACAGAGCAAAACAACCTCATTGAGATTAATGGGGGATTATCAAAGAGGGCACTTTTTTACAACTTTTTCAGGTGCTTATATAAAAAGAGCCAATATTACTATTGACAGAAATGCGTATCTAACAGATGAGATTCATTACACTAACAAAGTAGATATGCCAGATGCTATTTCGGTTAATTTTAGAGCTGGTTATCGTTCAAATAGATTAATTGCTGAATTCGTAATAGACAATTGGGTTACACAATCAGGAGGATTTGATATAACGAAAAATAATATGCCATTTCCAAGCAATACTATGAATGCTTTGAAATACGGAGTTAACTCAAAATACACCTTCAAAAAAATGCCTGAATTATCTCTTGTTGGCGGTTTCAACTATGTTGTTGAAGGAAAAAACGTTGGAAAATCAAATACCTATTACGGAGGTATCTTTTATGTGATTAATTTTAAAAAAGAGAAAAAACAAGATGAAAAATAAAATACAACAAACTGCATATACAACTCTCCTAATCTTATTTCTTTGTTTCACTTTTTCTTGTAGTGACGACATTACAGAAAGAAATGAGGAATTCCATGCCTTAAACCCAACTAATGTCGATGAGCTAGCTGGAACATGGAAAACTTTCTTGTTGACAGCACCAGATGAGTTCGCTTTAGACACACCTATAGCAACTAACAGTTCAGCTTTTACTAGAGAAATTAATGAAATTAAAAGCTATCAAACCAATATAACTGAGGATCAAAAGAGAATCATAAAATACTGGAGTGCTGGTGGTGTTCTACGTTGGAATGAAATTATGAGAACCTTAGTAGCAAGACACAACCGTCCTCCTTATCAAAATGAAGATGGAACTTATCCCGCTCCTTCATCTGCAAATCCTTTTGCTAATCCACAATTTCCTTTTTCAAATCCTCCATATGCAGCTAGAGCGTACGCTTATGTAAGTGCTGCTCAATATGATGCATTAGTAGCAACTTGGCATTACAAAAAACTTTACAATAGAGCTGCTCCATTTACAGTAGATTCAAATGTACAAGTTTTAATTCCAAAAAGCACTCTTCCTTCTTATCCATCAGAAGACGGCGTTTTATCAGGCGTTACTGTTGAATTATTAAAATTACTATTCCCAACAGAAATCGCTTATATCGATGAAAAAGCAGATGAAGAAAAACTGTATCGAATCATCAGTGGCGCAAATGTGCGAAGTGATGTGGAAGCTGGAATTATTTTAGGAAGAAAAATTGCTGGAAAATTCATTGCTCGTGCTGCTGGAGATGGTACTGGAGCAGCAATTGGAACACCAGAAATTTGGGCACAATTAGAAACACTAACTGCTTTGACAGGAGAAACGCCATGGAAATCACTAGAATTACCGGTAAGACCTCCTATGCTTCCTTTATTTGGAAAAGTAAAATCATTTTTGATGACTCCAGAAATGGTTGTAGCAAGTCGTCCCGTTCCACCACCTTCAACAAAATCAGAGCAGTTTGCAAAGGAATTAGCTGAAATAAAAAATTACAGTGAAAATGTAACTAAAGAGCGTCAAAAAATTGTGACCTTCTGGGCAGACGGAGTGGGAACCTATACTCCTCCAGGGCACTGGAATGCCATTGCAGCAGAATCATTTGTTGAACAAAATTACAGTGAAGTACGATGGGCTAGAAATATGGCTTTACTAAATGTAGCTATGATGGATGCAGCGATAAGCTGTTGGGATGCGAAGTATTTTTACTTTAATCCAAGACCAAGCCAAATGGATTCTTCAATAAAAACGACAACGGGGCTTCCTAATTTTCCTTCCTATGTGTCAGGCCACTCAACATTTAGCGGTGCTGCCTGTATCGTTTTATCACATATCATTCCTGCCAAAGCACAGAGCTATCAATTGATGGCAAGACAGGCCTCAGATTCTAGAATGTTTGGTGCGATACACTATAGAAGTGATTGTGAAAAGGGACTTATATTAGGAGAAACTGTTGGTGGATTTGCTGTAACAAGAGCAACTATTGATGGAGCAGAATAATCATATCTATTACAATTGATAGTATATTAAAATAATTTATTTCAGTGGTTTGTTTTAAATAATGAATAATTATTATCAATTACAACCTAACAGGGACTGGAAACCTGTTAGGTTTTTAATCAAATTTTATTTAAAACATACCTTATAAACACAAGTAAAAACCAAAACCTAAATATTATGACACGCACATTCAACACCTTCTATTTTAAATTCAGTGAGAAGATAGAAAAACACAGTATAACTATAATGCGAATTGCATTAGCCATTGTTTACATCTGGTTTGGAGCTCTGAAGATATTCGGAATGAGTCCAGCAGGAGAACTTGTGGAGGAAACAGTCTATTGGTTCAATCCAGCTTTATTTATCCCTATTCTGGGTGGATGTGAAATAATAATAGGACTAGGTTTACTTATAAAACGATTTATTCCCATTACTATTATGCTGTTATTACTACATATGGCAGCGACTTTTTTTCCTGTCTTTATTTTAAAAACAGTTTGTTTTGAAGGCTTTCCTTTTTGTCCTACTTTAGTTGGACAATATATCATCAAAAATCTGGTATTAATTGCTGGAGCCCTAATAATTGCAGGAAAATATAACAAAGAGTTTTATACGAAACTAAATGAAAAACAAATAGCATAAACACATAAAAAAAGCCTAACAAATATTGTTAGGCTTTTTATTTATTAGAGAAATTCTATTTAGTCAGCTAAAAGAATTACTTTATTGTCTTTCATTTCAATTGTTCCTGAATCAACTGATAAAGTATATAGCTGATCGTTAACTCTTGTAAACTTGTTAACTGTTTCTTTTGAAATATCAAAACTAGGTGCTGCAATTTTTACAGTTCCTTTTTTTAATAATGAAACAATTGGCGCGTGATTATTTAAAATCTGAAATTCACCATCAACACCTGGAAGTGATATTGAAGTTATTTCTCCTGAAAATAATTTTGCTTCTGGTGATACTATTTCTAATAACATATTTTTGTAGTTAAGGTTTGAAGTTTAAAGTTTAAAGTTATGAGTGAACCTTAAACTTTAAACCTTAAACTATTTTTTAAGCTTCCGCCAACATTTTTTCTCCAGCTTCGATAGCATCTTCAATTGTTCCTTTAAGGTTGAATGCAGCTTCTGGTAAGTGATCTAATTCACCATCAATGATCATATTAAATCCTTTGATAGTATCTTTAATATCAACTAAAACCCCTTTTAATCCTGTAAATTGCTCAGCAACGTGGAAAGGTTGTGATAAGAAACGTTGAACACGACGTGCTCTAGATACAGCTAATTTATCATCTTCTGATAATTCCTCCATACCAAGAATCGCGATGATATCTTGTAATTGTTTGTATTTTTGTAGAATTTCTTTCACTCTTTGTGCACAATCGTAGTGCTCATCACCTAAAATATGAGGAGTCAAAATTCTAGAAGTTGAATCTAATGGATCAACCGCTGGATAAATTCCAAGCTCAGCAATTTTACGAGACAATACTGTTGTAGCATCTAAGTGAGCAAATGTTGTAGCTGGAGCCGGGTCAGTTAAGTCATCCGCAGGAACATAAACCGCTTGTACAGATGTGATAGATCCTTTGTTTGTAGAAGTAATACGCTCTTGCATCGCTCCCATCTCAGTTGCCAATGTTGGTTGGTAACCTACCGCAGATGGCATACGACCTAAAAGTGCCGATACCTCAGAACCTGCTTGTGTAAAACGGAAGATATTATCAACGAAGAACAATACATCTTTTCCTTGATCAGAACCAGCACCATCACGGAAATATTCCGCAATAGATAATCCAGAAAGTGCCACACGAGCACGAGCTCCTGGAGGCTCATTCATTTGACCGAAAACGAAAGTAGCTTTAGACTCTCTCATTCCTGGCATATCTACTTTAGACAAATCCCATCCTCCATTTTCCATAGAGTGCATGAATTCCTCACCATATTTTATAATTCCAGACTCTAACATCTCACGAAGCAAGTCATTTCCTTCACGTGTTCTTTCTCCTACTCCTGCGAATACTGAAAGTCCACCGTGACCTTTTGCAATATTGTTAATCAACTCTTGAATCAATACTGTTTTACCAACACCTGCACCACCAAACAATCCAATTTTTCCTCCTTTTGCGTAAGGCTCAATCAAATCGATTACTTTAATACCTGTAAATAAAACTTCAGAAGAAGTTGATAAATCTTCAAATTTTGGAGCTGGTCTGTGAATAGACATTCCATTTTCTCCTGCTTTTGGCAAGTTTCCTAAACCATCAATTGCATCTCCAATTACGTTGAATAAACGACCGTAAACATCTGCACCGATTGGCATTTGGATTGGAGCACCTGTTCCAACTACTTCATAACCTCTACTCAAACCATCTGTTGAGTCCATCGAAATGGTACGAACGGTATTTTCACCAATGTGAGATTGTACTTCTAGAACTAATAAAGTTCCGTCTTTTCTTGTGATTTCTAATGAATCATAAATTTTTGGAAGTTCAACATCTTTACCGTTGAAAACAACGTCAACTACTGGGCCAATGATTTGGGCAACTTTTCCTATTACTTTAGACATTACTTATGTATTTATTAAATAGCTATTTAGGTTTATGAAATGCAACCAACCGAAACATCTCGATTAAATGCTTTTTTCAGAGTGCAAAGATAATTTTTAAAATATAAAATCAATAATTTTTTTTATAAAAAATTGCATGAATTTGTTGGATTGTTTATAAACGGGATTGAAACAGATTAAGATGACATTATTTGCCCAAAATAAAAAAACCACCGCATACTAAAATGGGTGGTTTTTTTTGGGTAAATATACTTTTCTATTGTAACGAAGCAGGATATAAAATTGGATAAAGACCTAGGTCTACCTTTTTTAAAGTTGCTGTGTATTTTGTATTAATAGCTGTAATAAATGCATTTGCAATTAATCCATATCCTCTTGGGCTTGGATGCACACCATCAAGAGAAAAAGCCCCTCCAGTTACATAAGTAGTTGTTAAGGTAAAGCTGTTACTTACTACTCCTGTAGTAGACAATTGAGTCATTATTGCTTTAGTATCTACAAAAGCCAAACCTTTAGCATCAGCAAGAGCTTTGATAGTCACATTATAAGCGTCTGTAGCTGTTTTAACTTCGGCAATTTCAGTAGGAATTAAAACGTGCTTATCTTGTAATGGGAAAGTAATTCCAAATTTATTTAAAGGATAAGGTGGTGCAAATCCTAAACCTGAAGTTACATCTGTAGGAGCAGTTCCTATAACAGATTGAGTAGGCAATAAAACTAAATCAGTAGCTGTTGTTTGTCTAACTTGCCCAAAAACAGCTCCTAATAACCCTGCTGTAGGCGCATCAAGTCCGCCTCCAATCAACACTTGAGTCAAAGAAGAAGAAAGATTAGTTAAGGATTCGTCTTTAATTAACATTGGATTTGCTGCAGTAGGCGATAAAAGAGCGATTCTACTTCCTTGACCTAAATAAGCTAAAGCATTATGTAAAGGACCGTATAGTTGTGTATTTAAAGCAGCTATGGTTCCTTGACCCACTAATTCATTTCCACTACCAAGTACTTTTACCGATAGCGGATTGTAAGGAACAGTAGTGAAATATGGCAAAGTACTTACATATGGTAAATTCGCAACTACTCCTTTAGCACCATTTGATGTTAAATTTGTCACTAGACCAGAGTAAACACTTGCAAAAACATCAGGATCAGTAATATCATTAGCCCCATAAGTAGCTGGATTGAAATTTCCAGTTTGGTTAACCCCTATTCCTCCTGAAGTTGCATATCCTAAAACATCATTCCCGCCTATCCACAAAGAAAAGAAAGTAGGTTGTTGTGTTAAAGCGTCTGCCAAAACAGTTGTGTTTGGCGCTGAAGCAAATCGAGCAAAATATGGATTTGCGGCTCCAATCGCAACACCAGCGACATTCCCGTATCCAGGAGCAACTAAATGATAACTTTTAGCACCAGGAACTCCTAAATTATTAAACGGCCCTGTTAAAATTGTTGACGCCTCAGTAGTTGGAATTCCGCTAACTGGAACAGGAGCTGTCCCATTAAAATATAAACGAGTTCCAGCAATTACATTACCTCCTAACAAAAGACCTCCTAGATTATCTGAAGTATATGGCGTTTTGAAAGTCCCTCCTCCTGCTTCAACAAACTGTTGCGCAAGAATATTTACATAAGAACCTTCTTGTCCTTTTTTGAAAAGAGCTCCGTCACTATATCCAGCTGCAAACGAATCTCCTAAAGCAACATATTTTGCTAAATTAGCTGAACCTGATGATGCAGGCTCCTCAATTACAGAACTATCATCGCTACTATTACACGCTACAAAACTTAAAGAAACTAGTAGTAGCCATTTGAAATTTTTTATCATAATACTTTATTTTTTAAATTATTTCTCTCAATTGTCTTCTTATAATAAAGAAGAACTAGAAAGCAAAAACTTTTTGTTTTGTTTTTTCAATTACGGATTAATAGTCCATGAAGCAAAATATTGTTGTCCAATTAAACCTGCACCTAATACTTGAGAATATTCTTTACCTCCAATGTTTGAAGCGCCTATTTTCAAAGTTGATTTAAGTTTTGGCATATTATAATTGATTTGAGCATCAATTACTGTTGCAGAATCAATCATACCGTCAACCATTGAAGATTGCCATAAATATTCGCTATTCCATCTTCCGCTAACATTAAATCCGAAATTTTTAAATAATTTTTCATTTCCAAATGATGCTTTAGCTCTATGTTTTGGAGTATTAAATCCTGCTTCAAAACTTGGATCTTTAGCTTGATCAAATTTAAATTCTGCATAGTTGTAATTAACTCCGAATTCAAAATCTCCAAATATTTTTTTAGAAAGACCAACTCCAAAACCAAATGATTTAATTTCAACATCTGTATTGGTATACAATTGGTACACTCTATAATTTCCATTTTGAAGAGCGTGTAAAGATTGAGCACCTGCATCTGAAGGTCCTCCAAGAGGATTAGGAGAATTTTGCGCAGTTCCATATAAAGGAGCTATAACATTTAAATTTCCAATGAAATCATTATATACATTATAATATCCATTAACATCAACAGAAACGTCATTTATAAAAGAACGGTATCCAAGCTCAAACGCTTTTACTTGTTCTGGTTTAACATAATCCACTGTAGTTTTTCTTAACAAAGCCGAACCCGCAATTGGGTCACTAGCAGCAAGCGCACTAAACGCACCCACTGATGATGCAGTATACGAATTATTATACGCATTTAATCCTGTCATAACAACCGAAGTTCCACCTGCAAAAGCTTGTCCAATCGCTGTAGAAACAGGCAATGTTTCTGTATATCTTGCTAAGTTATCTGGAGCAGAACCAAGCAATATGGCGCTTCCTACATTAAATCCTATATATTGATCTTGTGTTGATGGGTTTCTAAATCCTGTTTGAAAAGATGCTCTGAAATTGTGTTTTTTAGTTTCACCACCTGAATACACCAAAGATACTCTTGGAGAAAAATTACCATCAAAATTCTTTGATTTATCATAACGAACAGATCCAGTAAATTTCAATCTATCCTCTAAAAATCTCTTAGTTAACTGTGTATACGCACCGTATTCATTATAATTTATAGGTCCATTAGCATCGGTATAGATTCTACCGTGTGAATTCAATTCATATAATCTGTATGATCCTCCAACTTGAATCTCTGCAAATTTTATAAGGTCTTTAAAATTATAATTTGCGTCTGAATGATATATTCTAGAATTATCAACCAACTTAGATCCAGAAAGTACACTTGGATCAGCAATTACTTGATCAAAAGCAGCTTTAAATCCTGGAGTTCCTGGAATTAATCTACCTGTATCAGCCGTGTTTCTTGCTATAATATGTGCATTTTCAGGGGTCATACCTGCTAATGTTGATTGAATATAAGCACCAGCATATTGACCAAACCAAGTTTTATCATCTTTCCATTTTCTATTTACATTTATTCCTGTAAAAAGCATATCGTAAGATTCTCCCCCGTCTTCAGTAGTTGTATATCCTCTAACAAAAAAGTTTTTCCCTTTAAATTCCAATTTATGTTGTTGCATAAAAAAGTTGTTCAGGTAATATCTATTTGCTCCTTGATATACTGCGTTACCAAAACCAAATTTACTTTGCCAAATCACTTCTAATTTTTCATCTCCAAAAGGCCTGTAATGAAGGGAAAAATCAATTTTAGTATTACTCGCTTTATTATCTGTTAAATCAATTTCTTTATAACCCGTTCTACTTACATTATAATCAGGCAATAAATTCACAGCAGAAGAAGGTATTAACCCTAATGCTGCTAATGACTGACCCACACCTTTAATATTAGTTGACACCTCATCACCATAAACATTTATCCCATCATAATTTACATGGTTTCTATCTCTACCTACATGCGTCTTATCATCATAATTAGTTGCGTACCAATCAGTACCTCGCATATATGTAAAATTAGCTTTCGCTGCTAATTTTGGACTAAAAGCATGTGCCATTCTTATTCCATAATCTACAAAATCATTAGAACCTGCAGCTTGTTGACTTGTTTGTCCATATTTTGCGTAAGCAGTAATTCCTTGACTTGTGAATGGGCTTTTACTATTCATAAATAGAATACCATTAAAAGCATTTGCACCATATAAAGCAGAAGATGCTCCAGGAAGCAACTCAACGCTTTGAACATCGATTTCAGAAATACCAATCATATTTCCTAACACAAAATTCAACAATGGAGAAGAATTGTCCATTCCATCAACTAATTGCATAAAACGTGTGTTTGCTACAGTCGCAAAACCACGAGTATTTATCGATTTGAAAGACAAACTACTTGTGTTCATTTGAACTTCTTTCAAGTTTTCTAAACCATCATAAAAAGTTGGGGACGCTGTCTTTTTAATATCAGCAATATTCATTCTTTCAATTGTAACTGGCGATTCTAAAACACGCTCTGGTGTTCTTGAAGCGGACACAACAATTTCATTTAATTTTGTCTCCTGATCAGCTAACTTAACAGTAACTTTCTGATTGTAAGACGAAACAGTAACTTTCTTTGATCCATACCCTAAAGCCGAAACTTCAATCACATAAGGGAGTTTTTTTGATGAATTTAAAACAAATTTTCCATCATTTTCCGTAATCGTGCCGAAGTTATCTCCTATAATTTTGATATTGGCTCCCGGAATAGGTTGGTTGTTGTTGTCCGTAACTGAACCTGAAACTGAATTCTGAGCAAAAGAGATGCTGCAAAAAAATAATGACAAAAAAAGTAAATATACTCTCATTGGGGTTAAATTTTGTTGGTTAATGCGACCAAAGTACAAATATTTATTTGCTATTAGCAAAAAAAATATCAAATAATTTAATAATTAATAACATAATTACGCTATTTCTAATTAATCAATATTTTTATTTTTTAAACTTTTGACAATAAATTCGTTACATCTACAAAAAAATAGTATGCGCACATACTAAATACTTTAAAAATTTGAATTAATCACAACAAAATACCGTTTTTATAAAATTTTTATAACAAAAAAAGCGAGACCTAAATCTCGCTTTTTTAATTTATATAATTAGAAACAATTATTTATTCAACTGTAACTGATTTTGCTAAGTTTCTTGGTTGATCAACATTACAACCTCTCATCACAGCAATATGGTATGATAATAACTGCAACGGAATTGTTGTTATTAATGGTGACAAAGCATCTGATGTTTCTGGTATTTCAATAACATAATCAGCTAGATCTCTAACTTGAGTATCTCCTTTAGTAACCACAGCAATAATTCTTCCACTTCTGGATTTTATTTCTTGAATATTACTTACAATTTTGTCATAATGACCTTGTTTTGGCGCTATAACCACTACAGGCATTTGATCATCAATTAATGCTATTGGACCATGTTTCATCTCAGCAGCAGGATATCCTTCAGCATGTATATATGATATTTCTTTTAATTTAAGCGCTCCTTCTAATGCTACTGGAAAATTATATCCTCTTCCTAGATACAAACAATTTGGTGCATCTTTGAAAGTAGCAGCAATTTCTTTAGCTCTATCATTAGTCTCTAAAGCTTCTTTTACTTTTTCAGGAATTATTTCAAGCTCCTGTAAATACATATGAAAGTCCGAATTAGACAAACTTCCTTTTGCTTTAGCTAAACGCAAAGCAATCATAGTCAAAACCGTAATTTGAGTTGTAAAAGCTTTTGTTGAAGCAACCCCTATTTCTGGTCCAGCATGAGTATAAGCTCCAGCATGTGACTCTCTTGAAATAGAAGACCCAACCACATTACATACACCAAATACAAAAGCACCATGTTCTTTTGCAAGCTTAATGGCAGCCATAGTATCAGCAGTTTCACCTGATTGTGAAATAGCGATTACAACATCTTTACTGTTTATAATTGGATTTCTATATCTGAACTCCGAAGCATATTCAACTTCAACAGGGATTCTAGCAAATTCTTCAAAAATATATTCCGCTACTAAACCTGCATGCCATGAAGTACCACAAGCTACAATTATTATTCTGTCAGCATGAAGAAATTTTTCAATATTATCTTCAACACCTGCCATTTGAATTAGACCTTCATTAGCATGAAGTCTTCCTCTATAGGTATCTTTAATTACATTAGGTTGCTCATAAATCTCTTTCAACATGAAATGATCGTATCCTCCTTTTTCAATTTGTTCCAAGTTCATTTGGAGCTCTTGAATGTAAGGGTCAACTTGAGAGTCATCCTTAATTTTTCTTATTTTCATAGGTTTATGCAACCTAATATTTGCCATTTCTCCATCTTCAAGATAGATAGCATTTGAAGTGTATTCGATAAATGGCGAAGCATCAGATGCTATAAAATATTCCCCTTCACCAACACCAATTGCTAATGGACTTCCTAATCGGGCAGCTACAATTTCGTTTGGGGTTTTTTTATCAAAAACCGCAATCGCATAAGCACCTACAACTTGATTTAAGGCTATTTGAACAGCCTTACCTAATTTTAAATTTTCTTTAATCTGTATTTCTTCTATAAGATTTACTAAAACCTCAGAATCCGTATCAGAATGGAAAACATATCCTCTTTTAATAAGCTCTTCTTTTAATGGAGCATAATTTTCAATAATTCCGTTGTGGATTATAGCTAAATCTCCTGAATTAGAAAGATGCGGATGAGAGTTTACGTCATTTGGAACTCCATGGGTAGCCCAACGGGTATGCCCAATTCCTATAGTTCCATTCATCGTAATTTCCTTAACCGCTTTTAATTCAAGGTCAGAAACCTTACCCTTAGTTTTACAAAGCTTAAGATTTTCTCCATCATATAACATGACGCCTGCACTATCATACCCTCTGTATTCAAGTCTTTTTAGACCTTTAATAACAATGGGATATGCTTCTCTATAACCGATATATCCAACTATTCCACACATAAATTTAGGTTAATTAGGTTTTGTGTAATAAATTTCAAGTTTTAGCCTTTTATCTTCAGGAATAGTCGCATTACCACCATAAAGTATGGTTCCTAATGGATTCATTACTGATGCTTTTGGCAAATAAGAACTATAAGCATTTGCTGTTTTTAATTTATCCCAAACGTTTGTTGCAATATCTTCTGTTACCACAAGACCTAACTTAACATTTGTTGAATCTGCATTTTTAATCAGATTTCGAATCTGATTAGTGATTCTAATTTTATACGTTTTACCTCTACCGTTAGTTACAGCTTCTTTATTAATAATACCGTCGAATACTGATTTTGCTTTTTTAGAATCCGTGCTTGTTGTTGCATCATTATAATAATCAACTACTGGACGGTCATTATTCAAATCGTATAAATAAATTCGATTTGGCTCATAACTACCCGCCATTTTTGTATCATCAATATGAAAAACAAGATTAGCTTCATTAATTAACCAGTTATTACTTCGCATTGTTTCTAACTCACCAGGCGTGCTAAAAAGTTCTATCACTGACATAGAGCCTTCTCCTCCTTTTAAGTATAATTTTTCGTCACCAACTGTAGTATTAATATTTGCCGGATTTGTAGCATTTGCATAATCCACATTCGTATTACTTTGTTGCAACAAGTTTACCGTATTACCCGACAAATTAATAACTAGAGACTTCTGTTCTTTTACATCTTCAGCATCAGTTGTTATAGCCGTTTTAGCTTTGTATTTTATAGTTATTTTTCCTGATTTAAAATTAAGCATCGCCATACTTCCGGTGCTTCCATCAGCATCTTCTACTTTAAAATACAACCCTCTAAAATATTCTTTAAAAACATCATTTGTAACTAATTTACTAGATGACGCATTTATAATTTTATTTGTAAAAAAAGCAGTACTCAATTTTAAACGCATTGCAGGAACAGATCTTGTTGTTGTTACTTTACCCGCAGCATCTGTTGTTGTTTCAACGATTTCTTTTGGATCAAAAAAGAATCCGTCATTCTGTTCTTTAGCAGTACTTGCTAAATCATTTAAACGATTTCCAATTTTAAGATTATCAAAATCAGCATTTTGATCTGTATAATACCTTTGGCTTTCTTGAAACCCTCCAATTGGGTCCAAATCTCTCATAAAATATCCAGATTCATAAACACTCAATTTTATTTTAGCTTTACTTTCACCATAAATAGAGTCAAGTTCATAAACATGGCTACCATCTGTATTTGTAGTTTTTAAAGTACTGAAATAGGGAACAGTTAAATATACACTGTCAATAACCGCCTCTTCACCAATGGTTGGATCAACAGTTGCTAAAGTAACTTGTGTTGCAAAATTTGCAGTAGTTTTACCAAAAGCTGGATTGTCATATGTACCAAGTGCATTAACCGCTAAATTATTAGATTGAACGGGGCCAATTTTTTGGTTGTAAGCAATCACATTTGAAGTATATTCTAAAAGATCAAAATGGTTATCACCTATTAAATCGCCTCCAATTGCATTGTATTCTTTATCACAAGAGTATAAAAAAATAACTCCTGCTAGTAATAGCATTTTCTTAAAAAAAGAAGAATTGTACATGTTTATTATAAAAGTTTAATTTATAGAACTTCGGTTTTGTAGAAATTAGTATACGCCTCAGCGAATTTATCTTTCGGTGTGAAAGGTAAAAAAGGTTTTCCTGAAGATTCTATAAATTTTGTTAAACTTGGCGACAGATTATCTGAAGCTATAATTACGGCATCAGAATGTTTAACGGTTGCTTTAATTATATTCTCATAATCTGGGTTCTCTAAATCTGAAATAGCATCATAGGGAACATCATCAAATTTAACTTTATTAATCATTTCGACATCTAATGTTCCTTCAAAAGATTGACTATAAACTGATGTAACTATTTTTGTTTCTGAAAATAAAGCCTCATTTTTATAGAAATGTTTCATATAAATTGGCAACATCGCAGCCATCCATCCATGAACATGGATAATATCTGGAACCCAATTTAATTTTTTAACGGTTTCTACAACTCCTTTTGCAAAGAAAATAGCACGCTCATCATTGTCAGGATACATTACGCCTTCTTCATCTGCAAATGTAGCTTTACGCTTAAAATACTCATCATTGTCAATAAAATAAACCTGAATTCTTTCCTTAGGAATAGAAGCTACCTTGATAATCAATGGCATATCTAAATCATTCACTACCAAATTCATCCCTGAAAGTCTAATTACTTCATGTAATTGGTGTCTTCTCTCGTTAATATTTCCATATCTGGGCATGAAAATTCTTATCTGTCCTCCCTGATCATTTATCATTTTCGGCACGTCGTAAGACATTAAAGAAACCTCATTTTCAGCGAGATAAGGAACCACTTCAGATGATACATATAATATCCTCTTATCTTTCATATTGTAATTTACTTAATTTATTGGCAATAAAAACCATGCAAAATTACAAAATTTTATGCAGTTATTAACTAAAATATTATGTTTGCATTTAATTTTAATAATACCACCATGCACATTTTCTACGGAAAAGCTCCTTTGATCACCTTTTTGAAATCTATTAAAATTGGAGATTCTACCATTGGGTTTGTTCCGACTATGGGCGCTCTTCATCAAGGACATCTCGCTTTGATGAAAAAATCATTGCAAGAAAATGACTATACAGTAGTAAGTATTTTTGTAAATCCTACTCAATTTAACAATCCTGAAGACCTTGCAAAATATCCTCGAACGATAGAAGAAGACATCAAGAAAATGACTGCTTTAAATCCAGAAATCATCTTGTATGCCCCAACAGTTGAAGACATTTATGAAGGCCAAACTGTTTCTCAATCTTTTGACTTTGACGGATTAGAAAACCAAATGGAAGGCAAATTCAGACCTGGACATTTTAACGGAGTTGGCACCATTGTCAAACGTCTTTTTGAAATTATTGAACCAACAAACGCTTATTTTGGCGAAAAAGATTTTCAGCAATTACAAATTGTCAAGAAAATGGTTTCGAAAAACAACCTAAACGTAACTATTATTGGTTGTCCCATTTTTAGAGAAGCAAATAATCTTGCTATGAGTTCCCGAAACGAGCGCTTATCAATTCAAGAACGTTCAGAAGCAGCTATAATTTACCAAACGTTAACGGCGGCAAAAGAAAAATTCAAAACAAATAGTGCGCAATGGGTAACGGAATGGGTTCGAAAATCATTTGAAAAAAACCCTTCTTTCTCTTTAGAATATTTTGTAATCGCTGACGAAGCAACGCTACTGCCTTGTTTTAAGAAAAATAAAAACAAGAAATACCGTGCTTTTATAGCTGTATTTATCAATAACATCCGTTTGATTGATACCATTTCACTAAATTAATTTACTTTTGTAGCATGCAAATCCAAGTCGTAAAATCAAAAATTCACAGAGTAAAAGTAACAGGAGCCGATCTTAATTACATCGGAAGTATTACTATTGACGAAACATTACTAGACGCTTCCAATATTATTGAAGGCGAAAAAGTATCCATTGTAAACATCAATAATGGAGAACGTTTTGAAACCTATGCCATCAAAGGCGAAAAAAATTCTGGAACTATAACCCTAAATGGTCCTGCCGCTCGAAAAGTCCAAAAAGACGATATTATCATCATTATTTCTTATGCTACTTTAGATTTTGAAGAAGCAAAAACATTTAAACCTTGGATTATTTTTCCAAACGAGAATGATAATTCTTTGACTTAAAAAAAATGCAAGAGGCTAAGTTATTCAGCCTCTTGCTTTTAATACTCTTTAATTCCATCAATCCTCAATAAATAATTTTCTTTTCCTTTTTTTAACCCATAAGAAAAAGCGACAATTTTAGCTTCATTGTTTAACAATACTGGTATAATTAAGCTATCATTAAATTCTACAAAATAGATTTGAGATTTATTTGGACTTTCAATTTCTTTACCAGTACCATTTAACAACCCTTCACAATAAGTATAAACATAAATTTTTTTAGGATTTTTATTATATTCTTTTCTAAAATTAGAAATAAGAATTACAGAAATTGCTTTTCCTATTTTATCACATTCTATATGTTTTGAAACAACGTTATTAATAGGAATTGAAACGTTAACCATTTCATAAGCAAAATCAAAAATTAATTTTTTATTTCTTTGAACCGATTTGTAATAACATCCTAAACAGATTGTTACAAATAGAACAATGACTAATATTGTTTTTTTCATTTGTTTTGATTTTAATTACAAATTCGTTTGTTGGCCGCATCGTTTAAATTGATAAAATAATTAAAACTAAATTATTAGTATTTTGCTTTAATTTCCTTCTCAACAAAAAGTCTGTATTTTTCAAGATTTGAAACTTTATCTTCTTTTAACTCAAATTTGTACTCGTAATTAGGGAATTTATTTGGATTCCCATTTATAAATTGAGAATTATAAATCGCTCTTATCTTTACAACTTTCATTTTTTTTATAAAGTCTAGTTCTTTTGACAAAGTCAACTCTAAGCCTTTCATTTTGTTTGTGTAGTAAACTATCATTGTGTCTGGATAAGTAACATCAATTTTTGTCTTGCACTTATATTTTTCAATTAAACTGAAAGAATATTTGCTTTTTTTAGAAGATAATAACTTCATTTTTGATGAAGTAAAAAGTGATTGACCACAAAAAGCTCTGTTACTTAATATTGAATCTGTACTAACTTCTTTACTTATTTTTGCATTTAAAAAATCATAATAAAACCCATGTTTTTCATTTTTTTTGAATAAAAAATACCTGTATCTCACCTCTTCTTTTACAGTTGCAGTATCGTTTTCAAAATTTTGCAAATCTTTAAACTCATACAATAAATAATTTTTATAACGAATCAAAGCAATACTATCGCTTATTAAAAAATAAGTGGCATTTGATTTAAAAACAGGAAAACTATAGTACAGAAAAGTTTTAGTAATTTCTTTTTGCTTAGAATTTTCAATAAAGGAGAATGAAATTATTAGCACTATAATTAACCCAAAACCAATTGAAAGTACTTTCGTATTTAAAACACTACGCTTTTTAATCATTGACATTAAATATTTTTGAAAGCTATAATAATATTCATAATAGAATTTTTTTTAACAGTCGTAAGTTGTTTTGAACAAAATTAGTTTTACAATATCAAATGTAAGAAAAACACCTGTTTTTAAAATTATAAGAAGTAACTTATATTTCACAACTAACATATTCTCACTAACTATAAAAACGACAATCCTTTTTTTTGAACCTACTTTAACTTAAATTTGGATTTCAATTAAGTTAAAAATAATGTCAAAAATAAAAACTTCTTTCTTCTGCCAGAATTGCGGGGCACAATATGCCAAATGGCAAGGACAATGTAATTCGTGTAAAGAATGGAACACCATTGCCGAAGAAATTATTCAAAAACAAGAAAAACCTTCTTGGAAAAGTGAATCAACAATAGTTTCTAAGGCCCCAAAACCTTTGAAAATAAATGAAATTGATTCTACTCAGGAAATCAGGCTTGACACTACTGATGCCGAACTCAATCGCGTACTTGGTGGCGGAATAGTTCCAGGATCGCTTATCCTACTAGGCGGAGAACCTGGCATAGGAAAAAGCACTCTCTTGCTCCAAATTTCATTAAAGCTTCCGTATAAAACCTTATACGTTTCGGGTGAAGAAAGTCAAAAGCAGATAAAAATGCGTGCCGAAAGAATCACGCCTAGTGGAGACAATTGTTATATTCTTACCGAAACCAAAACTCAAAATATTTTCAAACAAATTGAAGCTATTGAACCCGAAATAGTCATTATTGACTCTATCCAAACGCTTCATACCGATTACATTGAATCGACTCCTGGAAGCATTTCTCAAATACGAGAAACGACCGCTGAACTGATAAAATTTGCTAAAGAAACCAATATTCCAGTAATTCTTATTGGTCACATTACTAAAGATGGAACCATTGCTGGACCAAAAATTTTGGAACACATGGTGGATACGGTTTTACAATTTGAAGGCGACAGAAATCATGTTTATCGTATTTTGCGTTCGCTAAAAAACCGCTTTGGCTCTACAGCCGAAATTGGAATTTACGAAATGCTGGGTAATGGATTGCGCGAAGTTTCAAACCCTTCCGAAATACTGATTTCACACAAAGACGAAGAATTATCAGGAACAGCTATTGCTTCCACACTGGAAGGAATGCGTCCTTTAATGCTTGAAATCCAATCGCTCGTAAGTACTGCCGTTTACGGAACACCGCAACGAAGCACAACGGGTTACAATGCTAAAAGACTGAATATGATTCTGGCAGTTTTAGAAAAACGTGCTGGTTTTAGGCTTGGCGCCAAAGATGTTTTCCTTAACATAACTGGAGGAATTTCCGTAGATGATCCTGCGATTGATTTAGCCGTTGTTGCTGCAATTTTATCCTCGAATGAAGATATTCCTGTAAATAAAGATTTTTGTTTTGCTGGCGAAGTTGGGCTTTCTGGCGAAATTCGTCCCGTAAATCGAGTAGATCAACGCATTCAAGAAGCCGAAAAACTAGGCTTCTCGACTATTTTTGTTTCGAAATACAATAAAATATCTTTAAAAAATACAGGAATCAAAATCAGATTAGTAGCAAAAATTGAAGATGTTGCAAGAGAATTGTTTGAATAACCATTAACTAATAACCAATATATTATGAATCTAAAAAGATTAAGTCTTCAAATTCTACTACTGATAATTCCTTTCTTTTCGAAAGCGCAACATGCCGAAAATCAAAATGCATTTCCCGTTCAAATAACCATTTCAAGTGGAATTGTCGAAGGTGAATTCGACATAAAAACAAACATTCAAAGTTTTAAAGGCATTCCTTTTGCACAACCTCCTGTGGGTGATTTACGATGGAAAGCTCCACAACCCGTTACGAATTGGAATGGCGTAAAACAAACCAAAAAATTTGGACCAAGAGCAATTCAATCTAATGTTTTTGGTGATATGGGGTTCAGAAGTGACGGCATGAGTGAAGATTGTTTGTATTTAAACGTTTGGTCTCCAGCTAAATCTGCTGATGAAAAACTTCCTGTTTTAATTTATTTCTATGGTGGAGGTTTTGCAGCTGGTGATGGTTCAGAAAGCCGTTATGATGGCGAAAATATGGCAAAAAAAGGCATTGTAACCTTAACCGTCAACTACCGTCTTGGGATTTGGGGATTTTTCTCTCATCCAGAATTAACAAAAGAATCCCCTAATCATGCCTCTGGTAATTATGGTCTATTAGATCAAAACGCTGCTTTGAAATGGGTACAAGCTAATATTTCAAAATTTGGCGGCGACCCAAAACGCGTAACTATAGCAGGTGAATCTGCAGGTTCAATAGCTGTAAGTGCCCAAATGGCTTCTCCATTATCAAAAGGACTTATTACAGGAGCTATTGGCGAAAGCGGAGGTTCCATTTTTCCTACTTTAGCACCAGTTCCTTTGGCTCAAGCCGAAAAAACAGGTCTTGAATTTGCTCAAAAAATTGGAGCTCCATCTTTAAAAGACCTTCGTTCCATGTCAACTTTAGAATTGTATCAAAAATCTCTAGGAACAAGTTTAGGAGTTTTCAAAACTACAATTGACGGCTATTTTTTAACAAAAACATTACCTGAAACTTTTGAAGCGAAACAGCAAGCAATGGTGCCTTTATTATTAGGATGGAATTCCGAAGAAATGACTTACCGTGCTTTGACCGCCGGAAAAGACATAACTAACGAGATCTATATTCAAAAAGTAAAGGAATTATATGGCAATAAAGCAGACGAAGTGCTTAAATTATATCCGGTAGGAACCCCTGAAGTAACAGAGCAATCTGCAACTGATTTAGCAGGAGACCGATTTATTGCTTATAGCACTTGGAAGTGGTTTGATTTGCATCGAAAAAACAGCACTCAGCCTGTATATCGGTACTATTACGCACATCCTAGACCAGAAATGCGAGACAAAAGTTTAGAAGCAGGACTTGCAGGAGGCGTTATCAAAAAAAATTCAAATACCCCGAAAACTCCAATTCCAAAAGGAGCTGTTCACTCTGCCGAAATAGAATATGCTATGGGTAATTTAGAAGGAAATAAAGACTATGCTTGGACAGAAGCTGATTATAGCGTTTCGGAAACAATGATGAACTACTTTGCTAACTTCATTAAAACAGGAAATCCTAATGGCGAAAAACTTCCTGTTTGGCAAATGGCAAAAGAGGAAGAAAAACCCGAAGTCATGATTATTGATTTAGTATCAAAATCAAAAAAAGCAGAAAATGATGCTCGTTACTTATTTTTAGAAAAAGAATATTCGAAAAAATAATTTTTAAGAACAGTTAAAAAAAAGAGGATGCCGCTAATGTGACATCCTCTTTTTTATTTCTTTAAAACTGAAAACCAAATAATTACATTTCATTAAATTTAGAATTCTTCAAAGAAAAAACAGGAATTCAGAAACAAGATTGATTATTTTGTTGTAAATTTATGTGTTATCTTTTTAGCTAAAGTTTAAAAAAATGAAACCTTCACACCAAACAATGATTCGTTTCTACGAACATTTAGGAAGAGTATTTTATTGCATTGCAGCCGTAGATAAAATTGTTCAAAAAGTAGAAATTGAGCAACTTAAAGAAATTGTCAAAAACGAATGGCTACTATTAGAAAATACTTTTAATGAATTTGGAGACGATACAGCCTACCAAATCGAAATTGTTTTTGATTGGCTCGAAGCAAATAAATGGAATTCTGAACTTGTATTTTCTGATTTTAAAAGCTTCAGAAATGAACACAAAAGCTTATTTACAAAAGAAGTAAATGACTTAATACTAAAAACAGCAAACGCAATTGCAACCTCTTTTTCAGGAAAAAATAAATCAGAACACGTTTTAGTAAGTCAACTGGGAATGCTCCTACTAGACTACAATTAAATAAGTTACAATCCTCCCCATATCATAAAATGTTTGAAAATATTTCACTTTAACTTTTAAAAAATAAAGACATGAAAAAACAAACTGGCATTTGGATAGACACCTCAAAAGCAATAATTGTTTCCCTTGACGGTGGTAAAGAAAAAATTTCCGAAATAGATTCTGAAGTAGAAAACAGCGTATATCACAATAAGGAAGGAAATAAAGGAACTTTTTCTGGTAGTCATCATAGTAACAGCGAAAGTAAATTTGATGCAAGAGAAAAAGAGGAACTTGATTTTTTTATAAAAAAAGTTCTTGACTATGTAAAAAAATCTGATGAATTGTATTTTTTTGGACCTGGAGAAACCAAAACAAGATTAGAGCGAATAATTCAAGACGGTAATTTAATTGCTCCTGGAAAATTAAAAGCAGTTGAAACTTCGGATAAGATGACAATAAATCAAATTGCTTCGAAAGTAAAAAGTTTTTACAATCAATAACTTTTTATTCAATCCATTACAGCACAAAATAAAAAAGACCTATTCAAAACTGAAATAGGTCTTTTTTATAGGTTATAATTTGATTGAATTAATGTTTGTGAAACGCCTTTTTATTGAAGAAAATTAATATCCCAACTCCTGTCGAAATAGACATGTCCGCTACGTTAAAAATAGCATTAAAAAAGGTAAAAGGTCTTCCTCCTATAAAAGGAACCCAATCAGGCATAGGATAGTCTTTAACAAAAGGGAAATAAAACAAATCGACCACCTGACCATGAAACCATGTTCCATAAGGCTTTTCAGCAAATAATGTGGCTAATTGTTGGTGGCTATCATCGAAGATAACTCCGTAGAAAACAGAGTCAATTATATTACCAAAAGCTCCTGCAAAAATTAATGCAATAGATACAATTAAGTAGTTCGAACTGTGTTTTCTTTCAACAGAATCCCACAACCAATATCCAATACCAGAAACTGCCGCTAATCTAAAAAGAGTAAGAAATAATTTTCCATAAACTCCAGGGATTTTTGTCCCCCAAGCCATTCCTTCATTTTCAATAAAAAGAATCTTAAACCATTTGAAGACCTCAACTTCTTCACCTAAAATAAAATTTGTTTTTATATAGATTTTGGATGCTTGATCAACAATTAATATAATAAAAATAAGGAGATACGCTTTTCGTAATGACATTTTATAAAATTTAATGGGCAAAAATAGCAATTAAATCAAAAAAAACGCTCCCAACGGAGCGTTAATTATTAGATAACAAAGTTGATTATCGTTGTAAATTTTTAGCTTCAATACTCATTGTAGCATGAGGAACGATTTTTAATCTTTCTTTGCCGATTAATTTACCTGTTACTTTGCAAATTCCGTAGGTTTTATTCTCAACACGGAAAAGTGCATTCTTCAAATCACGAATGAATTTCTCTTGACGGATTGCTAATTGTGAATTAGCTTCTTTCGACATCGTTTCGCTTCCTTCTTCAAAAGCTTTAAAAGTAGGTGAAGTGTCGTCCGTCCCATTATTCAAATCATTCATATAAGCACTTTTGATTAAATCTAAATCTGCTTGTGCTTTTTGAATTTTTTTAAGGATTATCTCTTTGAACTCTGCTAAATCTGCATCAGAGTATCTTGTCATTTCATCTACCATAACTAAATTATTTAGTGATTGCTATTCTTGTTTTTATTTCGTCAAATTCTATTTCTAAACTATCTGCTATATTCTCTTCAAAAACTAATATTTCTGTAAGTGTTTCTGATTTAATATAATCTTCATTTGCATTTACAGCTTCTTGCAATATAGCATTATTTTGTAAATACACCTTTATTTTATCTGTAACTTCAAATCCTGAGTCCTTACGGATATTCTGAATTCTATTTACTAACTCTCTTGCAATTCCTTCTTGCTTCAATTCAGGACTGATAGTAATATCAAGAGCTACCGTAATTCCGTTAGAATTTGCCACTAACCATCCTTCAATATCTTGTGATGTTATTTCAACATCTTCTAATGTTAAAGTTACATCATTTCCAGCAATAACAATGACTAAGCTACCTTCCTTATCTAACTTATTAATCTGATCTTTAGATAAAGATTGTATCTCTTTGGAAATCAGACCCATATCTTTTCCGAAACGAGGTCCAAGTGCTTTGAAATTTGGTTTTATCTGTTTCACTAAAACACCTGAAGCATCATCCAAAAGTACTATTTCCTTAACATTTACCTCCGCTTTTATCAAGTCAGAAACCGCTTCGATTTCTGCCCTTTGATTCTCGTCAAGTACTGGAATCATTACCTTTTGCAAGGGTTGACGTACCTTAATCATTTCCTTTTTACGCAGTGATAAAACTAGTGATGAAATAGTTTGCGCTTTCTGCATTTTACTCTCCAAAGATTTATCAACAAAGTTTTCAACGTATTTTGGAAACTCGGCCAAATGTACACTATCAAATTTCTCAGTCTGTGTTGCCTGTGTTAAGTCTCTGTAAAGTTTATCCATAAAAAATGGAGCAATAGGAGCACTCAATTTACTTATGCTTAATAAACACGTATATAATGTTTGATAAGCAGCAATTTTATCTTGTGCATAATCACCCTTCCAGAAACGACGACGACACAAACGAACGTACCAATTACTTAAATTTTCTTGTACAAAATCTGAAATAGCACGAGCTGCTTTTGTAGGCTCATAATCGGCATAGTAGCTATCAACATCTTTTATCAAAGTATTCAATTCTGAAATAATCCATTGGTCGATTTCTGGTCTTTCACTCAAAGGAATTTCTGCCTCATCGTATTTGAAACCATCAATATTAGCATATAAACTAAAGAACGAATACGTATTGTATAAAGTTCCAAAGAATTTTCTGCGGACCTCAGCGATTCCTTCTAAATCAAATTTTAAATTATCCCAAGGATTTGCATTTGAAATCATGTACCAACGCGTAGCATCCGGTCCATATTCTGCCAATGTTTCAAATGGATCTGCCGCATTACCTAAACGTTTGGACATTTTTTGTCCGTTTTTGTCCAAAACTAATCCGTTAGAAACCACATTTTTGTAGGCAATCTTATCAAAAACTAAAGTTCCAATAGCATGTAAAGTATAAAACCAACCACGGGTTTGATCGACTCCTTCGGCAATAAAATCAGCTGGAAAATCTTTGTTTCCGTCAATTTTATCTTTGTTTTCAAAAGGATAATGCCATTGTGCATAAGGCATTGAACCAGAGTCAAACCAAACGTCAATCAAATCAGCCTCGCGTTTCATTGGCTTACCTGAAGCAGAAACTAAAGTAATTTCATCGACAACATTTTTATGTAAATCAATTAAATCATAATTGCTTTCATCCATGTTTCCAATTTCAAACCCTTTAAAAGGATTCGTAGTTTGAAATCCTGCCGCTATAGATTTTTCAATTTCGTTGTATAATTCTTCAACTGAACCTATCAGAATTTCTTCTTGTTTGTCTTCAGTTCTCCAAATTGGTAATGGAATTCCCCAATATCTTGAACGAGATAAATTCCAGTCGTTGGCATTTTTCAACCAATTCCCAAAACGACCTTCACCAGTTGCTTTTGGCTTCCAGTTAATTGATTCGTTCAAATCAAACATTCTATCTCTAACTTCTGTGATTTTTATAAACCAAGAATCTAGCGGATAGTATAAAATAGGCTTGTCTGTTCTCCAACAATGCGGATAACTGTGCACGTATTTCTCTACTTTGAAAGCTTTATTTTCTTCTTTTAATCGAATGGCAAGTTCCACATCTATAGAACGTTCTGGCGCTTCGCCTTCGTTATAATATTCATTTTTGACATATTTACCAGCATATTCACCCATGTGCGAAGTGAATTTTCCTTGTAAATCTACTAACGGAACTGGCGTGCCATTTTCATCTAAAACTAACATTGGCGGTACTTCAGGAGTAGCTTCTTTAGCTACTTTTGCATCATCTGCACCAAAAGTTGGAGCAGTATGTACAATTCCTGTTCCATCTTCTGTAGTAACAAAATCTCCAGAAATTACTCTGAATGCATTCTCTTGATTTTGGTATGGTAAAGCAAACGGTAATAATTGTTCGTAACGAATCCCAACTAAATCCGCTCCTTTGCATTCTGCTAGGATTTGGTATGGAATTTTCTTGTCTCCTGCTTTGAAATTTTCAAAATCTGCAGCTTCTGAGCTTGGGAAAAATCCTTTTGCGAATTGTTTTCCAACTAAGTTTTTCGCCAAAATCACGTTTGACGGAAGGAAAGTGTATTGATTGAACGTTTTAACCAAAACATAATCAATTTTTGGCCCAACGGTCAAAGCTGTATTACTTGGCAAAGTCCAAGGTGTTGTCGTCCAAGCTAAGAAATAAAAGTCCTCACCCCGACCCTCTCCAAAGGAGAGGGAGTTGAGTTCGAATGCTTTTATTATTGTATTTTCAGTCTCGTCTCCCTCTCCTTTGGAGAGGGTCGGGGTAAGGAATTGAGCCACAACGGTTGTATCCGTTACATCACGATAACTTCCTGGTTGGTTTACTTCGTGAGAACTTAAACCTGTTCCTGCTTTTGGAGAATAAGGCTGAATAGTATATCCTTTGTACATCAAATCTTTATTATAGATTTGTTTCAAAAGCCACCAAACCGTTTCCATATATTTAGGTTTATAGGTAACATATGGATCTTCCATATCAACCCAATAGCCCATTTTTTCAGTTAAATCATTCCACACATCCGTGTAACGCATCACTGTTTTTTTACAGGCTTCGTTATACTCTTCAATGGAAATGCTTTTCCCAATATCTTCTTTAGTAATTCCTAATTCTTTTTCGGTACCTAGCTCAACAGGCAATCCGTGAGTATCCCAGCCCGCTTTACGCTTCACTTGGAACCCTTTTTGTGTTTTATATCTACAAAAAATATCTTTAATAGCGCGCGCCATTACGTGGTGTATTCCTGGCAATCCATTTGCCGAAGGCGGACCTTCAAAAAACACGAAAGGCTGATTGCCTTCGCGAGTGGTTACACTTTTCTCAAATATGTTTTCTTTCTTCCAAAAATCAAGAACTTCTGATGCCGTAGCTGGTAAGTCAAGTCCTTTGTATTCAGTAAATTTTGTACTCATTTTATCCTTTTCTTAATCGAGGTGCGAAAGTAAGGATTTTTGAGTAAATGAGAGAAAAGATGCAAGAAAAAAGAGAAAAACGAGTAATTTTTTTACGCAATTAATACATAAAAATTAACTTTTTGGAATCTTAAGCGAAAACTTCCTTTAAAACGTCTAAAGATTTTGGTTTTTTGAATCCATCCAGATGAAAACTGTAATAATCAATTAATACCTTTAAAAGAATTTGCCTTTCTATCACATGAAAGGTTTTTTGATCGTTTTCAAATTTCAAATCAATCAGTTTCCTGAACAAATTGGTTTCATGTTCGGTGAGTGAACTAATCGCATGAAATGGAGTAAAAATCCCTTCCGTCATTTCGAAGAAAGGCATATCCATATCCGAAATATCGGGGTAAAACCCTAAATATTTTGTAATTTCTAAAAGTAGAATTAAATGAAAATTAGTGATTTCGTCATGATTATCCAGCCAATGCATCGCTGTTTCAATAAACGTAAAAAGTGACTCATTTTTTTCTTCTTCATGAATCGAATGATGCAAAATTTCAGAAATAAACATCACAATTGTACTCTTTACAATATCCGTGTGAATGGAATGAAAAGGTTCGGCTATTTTGATTTCTTTAAAACTCTCCAAAGTGCCTTTGTTTTTGTGAATCGCTTCGATTTCAAGAATACTCAAGGGCTGAAAATACGCGATTTTTTGATTTGATTTTCTCGAAGAAAACGCATCGCGAACAAAGTAAGATTTCAAACCATGCGATTGTGTAAAGCATTTTACAATCAAGCTTTTTTCTTGAAATTTCAACGAAGATATTACGATAGCTTTAGTTTTTACGAGCACAATTTTAATTTAAAGATTGAAAAATTTAAAGATTGAAAAATTCATTCCTCTAAATTATCTGATTATCATTACTTTTTTTACTTTGGTTTCCACTCCGTCTTGTGCCGAAATAAAAATCATATACACCCCAGAAGCAACTTTATATTTGCCAAAAGCTGTAGTGTCCCATTCAATTGTTCCTCCTTCAGAAGTGGTTTCATAAACCAAATTCCCCTCGATATCGGTGATTTTAATATTGGCTTTGTTTAATAAGCCTGCAATTTTTACCGTCCCTTCAAATTCAGGCCGAACCGGATTGGGATAAACATAAACATTACTCAAGTCTTCACTGGCAATTGTGGCTGTTCCTTTGAAAGAAATCATCCCTTTGGTGGTAGCAATAAAAACCTCTCCAGTAGCACTATTTATATCAATATCATTTATAATATTACTTGGCAAAGGCGAATTATTTACCGTAAAATGATACTTGGTTTCTTGCCCGTTTGGCGAAACTAAAAACAATCCAGAATCAGCAGTTCCAATCCATTTATTATTCGCTCCATCAACAACAATATCCGTAATAAATTGTTCGTATAATAGTTCCTGCGCCAAATTATCTTCTAGAATAATAATGGGCGCGGTAGTCAATTGATCTTCTGTTTGAAAATCATTCACATCAGATAAAATTCGCAAGCCTTTTGTGGTTCCAATCCAAAGTTGATTTCTATTATCAATTGCTAACGCTCTTGCGTCTGTAAAAGGCAAATTCCCTGAATTAGATCCTGAAGTTATCTTTTTGAAAACGTTTCCATTTTCGTTAAAAGCAATAATTCCATCCGTGTTCGTACACCACCATTTGGTATTATTTTTATCAATAATCATCCTTCCCATACTGGTATTTATACTTTTATCTAAAACACCATCCAAAGAATAACTTTGCCATTGCCCATTTGATTTCAATTCTTTTAGCCCATTTTGAACAAGGCTATTATTCATCCAAAGATTTCCAGATTTGTCAAAAACAGCTCCATTTATACGAACATCTTTGTAATTTGGACCAAGAAATGATATTGATTCTAGTCCGCTATTGTCTTGATTGTACAAAACAGTTGGAACATCATTTTGTATTTTTAACAATCCTGAAAAAAAGGAACTTGCATATATTTCATTTTCATTATTAGGATTGACCGTAATTCGAGAAATTGATCTTGCACCTAAAACTTGTTCATAAGGAATATTCAACCAGCCCGAAGCAGCATATTTGCTTATTCCATAAAATGTAGGCCCTACATTGCCTGAATACGTATACGGATTATAATCACCCGAATACCCTCCAAATACAGCCCAAAGCGCTGATGAAGAGGCTTGAATTGAGAAAACATTATTTCTTAAAGGCCCTATTGGGGTTGTTTTTTCAAAAGGTGTTGTTGACGAAATTGTTGTTGAAAACAAACCATTTTCTTTTGTTCCAATAAAAAGAACATCTCCAATTTGCGTTGCACAAGTAAAAAAAAGAGTGCTCTCCGTTACTCCGCTGCTATTTATTTTACGCACTAGTGCCATTTGACTATTGTAAACAAAAACAGCATTTGAAGTAGTTACAATCAAATTATTTTCTTTTACTCTCATATCCAAAACTTCTTGAGAAAGTCCCATCAATCCAACAAAAGAATTTGAATTGGCATTGTACTTAAATATAAATCCAGAAGTATTAACCGCAAGAAGTTGTTCTGAAAAAACCTCAATATTTGACCAACTTCCAATAGCGATTGTTTCCCATTGATTAAAATCAATTAAATTTTGATTGGTTATTCGACCTCTTCTAATTCCGTTAGTTGTTGCTGCATAAATAAATCCATCAAAAATAGCCGTTTGATTTATTCGTATTTCAGCGCCATTATCTCCAATAAAATACGTGTCTCCAAATTGCATAGTATTCAGATTGAACTGCACTATTCCAAAATCACAAGAAACATAAATTATCCCTTCGAATTCCATGAAATAATTTATCTTTTTTAGATTTGGCGGAAGCTCTTTATTGATGATATCAACTACTTTAAGCATGCTTCCATCCGCTTCGTTGATTACTATAAGTAAGCCATTTTCATATCCAACTATGGTTTTATTAACGGAGGAACTGTAATACAAAGAAGAAATAGTCTGACCCGAAAGTCCATCAATAGTATTCGTCGTTTTAATTAAATTTGTAGTTGTGTTTTTAGAAAAAAGAGCGTTTTCAGAGGCAGCAAAAACGGTAGTTGGTGATTCTGTCAAATCTTTAATTTCATTATAAGAGAAATATCCTTTCCACAACAAATTACTTTGGGCAAAACCCATTTGGATAAAAAGTAACAGTAGAAAACAGAAAAGACTCTTTTTCATTATTTGTAGAAATATTGGTTTACAAATATAACGCAAACGAAAGTATTAGAATTTTGTTACACAAAAAAAATGCCTTCTAACTGAAACTTCAGCGAAGGCATTTTCGAATTTATTTTAAAAAAAACTATACCACTCCTTGAGCAAGCATAGCGTCAGCCACTTTTACAAATCCTGCAATATTAGCTCCTTTTACGTAGTTCACATATCCATCGTCATCAGCACCATATTTTTTACACTGATTGTGTATTCCTACCATAATGTCTTTTAATCTTGAATCTACTTCTTCACTTGTCCAATTTAAACGAATAGAATTTTGTGTCATTTCTAATCCTGATGCTGCAACACCTCCAGCGTTTGCTGCTTTTCCAGGAGCAAAAAGAACTTTTGCTTTTAAGAACAATTTAATTGCTTCTAATGTACATGGCATATTAGCTGCTTCAGTCACACAAATAACACCATTATCAATAAGGTGTTTCGCGTCTTCCTCATTAAGTTCGTTTTGAGTTGCACAAGGAATTGCAATATCTACTTTTACTTCCCATACGCTTCTTCCTTTGTGGAAAACAGCTTTAGGATATTTCTCTAAATAAGCTTCGGCTCTATTGTCCCCTCTAGCTCTCATTTCTAGCATGAATTCGATTTTATCACCAGAAATTCCTTCTTCATCGTAAATATATCCATCTGGTCCAGAAATAGTTACTATTTTTCCACCTAAATCATTTACTTTTAAAGCAACTCCCCAGGCAACATTACCAAATCCAGAAATAGAAACTGTTTTTCCTTTAATATCTTGACCAATAGTTTGTAGCATTTGCTCTGTAAAATAAACAACGCCATAACCTGTAGCTTCTGGTCTAATCAATGAACCTCCATAAGCCAACCCTTTTCCAGTTAAAACTCCTGTAAATTCATTTCTGATTCTTTTGTATTGACCAAATAAATATCCTATTTCTCTAGCACCAACACCAATATCTCCAGCAGGAACGTCTAATTGAGGTCCAATATGTCTGCATAATTCCGTCATGAAAGATTGACAGAATCGCATTACTTCAGAATCCGATTTTCCTTCAGGATCAAAATCTGAACCTCCTTTACCTCCACCCATTGGCAAAGTTGTTAAACTATTTTTGAATACTTGTTCAAAAGCTAAAAACTTCAAAACGGATAAATTAACCGTGTGATGAAAACGGATTCCTCCTTTATATGGACCAATTGCCGAATTCATTTGAATTCTAAATCCTCTATTAACTCTAATTTCTCCATTATCATCTACCCATGGAACACGAAATATAATCGAACGTTCCGGTTCAGCTATTCTTAGAAGTAAATTTTTTCCATCATACTTTTTCTTCGTTGCAATAAACGGAATCACAGTCTCTGCAAATTCCCTAACTGCTTGAATAAATTCAGGTTCATTTGGATTTTTGGCTTCAACTTGAGCCATAAAATCATTTATTTTTAGTAACATAGACAGTAATAAATTAATTAAGAAAACGTTTTCTTTAACAAATACAAAGATACATGTTATAAAAATATTGAGGTGTTTTTTTTCATTTTATCGGAAGATTTATCTTATTATTAATCTATTTTAGATAACATTGCATTTATTATATTTTTTTTTACGAAATCGTTATAGTTTTATTAAACAAAGGGGTATTTAGCTACTTATATTTTATTTATACCTTTCGTTCTATAAATGATTGTTCTTTTTATATATTTGTCAATCTTAGAAAATTTAACCTCCAAATGCTCAAACATATACCCCTTATTTTTTTTATTTTAATTGGTTTACCAAATAAAATAAATGCACAATTTGGTTTATCTCATGAAGTAGGAGTTATAGTTGGGCCAGTTGCTTTTCAATCTGATTACGGACAGCGCAGTGATTTAATAACAAATGCGGGTAATACAGGAGAAGGAATTGGGCTTATTCATTATTTTAATTTTTCATACAAAGCAGATTGTGACTGCTACAATCCAGGGACTTATTTTAACGATCACTTTAAATTAAGAAGCGAACTTTCATACAATCAAACTGATTTGCAGCATTTTGGAAAATGGGTTAATAAAAACAATGGTTCTTTAGGAGTAGAGCAATTGAGAACTATGAGAGGACATACCTCCTTAACGAATGTTGGAATGCAATTAGAGTTTTTCCCTTTAAGCATTCGTGACTTTACAGCAACTATTGAAAGTTGGGGGCCTTTTATAAGTCTTGGCGGTCAATTTAGCTACTACAATACTAAAGCTTCGTCAACACTTGGACCTTTAGGAACTCCCGAAACCACCTTCCCTAAATATTTAGTTCCTTCTGATGGTCGTCCGCATGGATATTCTACTGAAAGTGGTAGCGTTTGGTCAATTGTTTCAAGTATTGGAACACGTTATAAACTAAGCCCGTTACAAGATGCAATGATTGATTTACGTTTTCAATATTTTTTCTCCAATTGGGTTGATGGACTTAATCCAAATCCTGAAATCTATAAAGAAAACAAAGCAAATGACTGGCTGGTTTGGTTTAATCTTGGCTACATTTATTACTTACAATAATCGTTTTATTGATAAAAGCAAGACACAAGTTAATACCTTTGTACATAATTAACATTTTCATAGCGATGAAACAGATTATTATTTTATCCGGATTAGTCTTTCTACTTATAGGTTGCTCCTCTGAATTGGCTTTCGAAAAACGCTCCTTTACAAAGAAAACTACTTTGCCTTGTACTGAAAACTGTCCTGAAATTAAGGTGAAAATTCCTTTTGCAAAAGATGTTCCCATTGTAGCCGACAGCATTAATAAAAAAGTGTTTATTGTTTTAAAAGAAATCATCTATTTAGACAAAAAACCATTTCGCTCAACGAATTACAATGAATTATTAGCTTCATTTATTCAAAGCTATGAAAACATACAAAAAGAGTTCCCAAATGATACTTTTGGCTGGGAAGGCGAAATCAACGGAGATGTAATTTATCAATCCGATAGTGTTTTGAACATACGAATTGATCATTATACCTTTACGGGTGGCGCACACGGTTATGAAGGTTTGCAATCTTTACTTTTCGATCCCGATACTGGAAAAAATATTTCCAATGACAAGCTTTTCAAAAACAAAAATGCATTTAAGGCTTTCGCCGAGAAAAAATTCAGAGCCAAATATAACATTCCAGAAAAGGGATCAATTAATGCAACTGGATTTCAATTTGAAGAAGATAAATTTGAATTGCCACAAAACATTTTTTACACTGACAAAGGATTGCTTTTGCACTACAATCAATACGAAGCAGCCTCTTATGCTGATGGTCCAAAAGAATTATTTTTCCCGTACACCGTAGTAAATGAATTCTTAGCTATAAAATAAAAAGACCTGTTTCAAACATAAAACAGGTCTTTTTAAAAGGAAAAAACATGAAATTCTCCTAAACAAACTTACGAATACTCATCAAAATTCCTAAATGAAGTCCTTCGTGAAAATTATTGAAAATCATCG
Source organism: Flavobacterium sp. 123 (assembly GCF_003634825.1). NCBI lineage: Bacteria > Pseudomonadati > Bacteroidota > Flavobacteriia > Flavobacteriales > Flavobacteriaceae > Flavobacterium > Flavobacterium sp. 123. Next base: position 1,426,942 of record NZ_RBXD01000001.1, on the reverse strand, counting down.
CATCTTTGGCGCTTTTTAAAACAAAGCCCGTAGAAGTTGGGTATTCGTCAAAATTTTTGAAGATTTTATTTTCAAAATCTACTTCCGTTTGATCGATAGTTGCAAACAACAAAGACTTAATTTCGTCAACTTCAGCCTGCGTAACAATATGTTCTGGCTTAGTTCCCTTTCTGAATTTTTCAATCATTTCATCCGAAACCTTAGTAGGCAAACCAGATAATTTATATACTAACAATTGTTGTGTCACGACAATATGCGCAATATTCCAAATCAAATTATTGCTAAAACCATCTGGAATAGCATTAAGTTGTTCTAAAGTATAGTTTTCTAAAAAAGGAGCTATCATTTTTCTGCTCGTTCTAGTGATATCGAATGTTTGATTCATCTGTTATTTTTATTTTTTTGATAAAAATAATCATTTTAAGCATCAAATGGATTTTCTTTGTACAAAGAAATTGCTATTTATTATGAACAAAATATACTATCTCGCTTCCTGCGATACTTGCCGAAAAATTATAAAATCATTACCAAAAAATCACAATCTGGTTTTTCACGATATCAAACAAGATCCTATTACCGTTTCTGAATTAGAGCAAATGCGAGATCTTTCAGGTAGTTACGAAGCACTGTTTAGCAAAAAAGCACAGTTGTATAAATCAATGGATTTGAAAAATAAATCCCTAACGGAAGACGATTTCAAAAAATACATTTTAGAACATTATACCTTCTTAAGTCGTCCGGTTTTTATCATAAACGACAAAATTTATATTGGCAACAGCCAACAAAATATGCATCAAGTAATGCTTGCTTTGGGCAATGTCTAAAAGAAATCTCGCATTAATTGCTGCTACTTTTGTCTCCATAATTTACGGAATTACTTTTACTATTGCCAAAGACGTAATGCCAAAATACATTGACGCTTATGGCTTTATACTCTTGCGTGCAGGCGGATCAATGCTTTTGTTTTGGGTGGTTTGGCTTTTTATGAAATTAAGTCATAAGACTTTTACTGAAAAAATTGCAGTTCAAGATTTCCCTAGAATAATTGCTGCAGCTTTCTTTGGAGTGGCTTTTAATATGCTTACTTTTTTTAAAGGATTGAGCTTAACTTCGCCAATAAGTGCAGCGGTAATTATGGTTTCAACACCTATGATTGTACTCGTTCTTTCTGCATTAATTATAAAAGAACGCATGCGCAAAAGAATGGTTTTTGGGCTAATTTTAGGTCTAATCGGAACCGCTTTCCTTATTCTTTACGGAAAATCAATCGGAAGCGCAACTAATGCAGGATTAGGGAATTTTTTGGTTTTGGTCAATGCTATTTCCTATGGTTTTTACCTTATTATAGTGAAAAAATTAATGGATAAATACAATGCATTTACCTTTGTAAAATGGATTTATTTATTTGGTTTCATTATGGTTTTGCCATTTGGCTGGAGCCAATTTGATGCCGTGAATTGGACTTTAGTTCCAATAGCGATTTGCTGTAAAATAGCCTTTGTAGTGGTTATCTCAACTTTCTTGACTTACTTACTAAATTTGCTTTCGATGAAAGAATTAAAACCAACCACAGTGGCTGTTTTTATTTACTTACAGCCTTTGTTTGCAACCGTTTTTGCAATAAGCTTAGGAAAAGACGAGTTGAGTTTAGTCAAAATTGGTTCGGCAGCATTAATATTTATCGGTGTGTATTTAGTAACCATGAAAAAAAATTAATCGCACCGTTTACAACTGAATTCTGAAAAAAGAGCACTGAAAACTTTTTTCTTATCTTTGGACACTTTTAGAAAATTATATGATACAATCAATGACTGGTTTTGGAAAAGCGACTTTGCAATTACCAACCAAAAAAATAACAGTAGAAGTAAAATCCCTAAATAGCAAAGGGCTGGATTTGAATGTAAGAATGCCTTCTCTGTACCGCGAAATGGAATTAGGTCTTCGCAACCAAATTGCTTTAAAATTAGAAAGAGGGAAAGTAGATTTTTCTATTTTTATCGAAAGTACTGCTGAGCAAACTTCAACTAAAGTAAATGTGCCAATTGTAAAAGGATATATGGAACAATTGAGAAATGTTTATGCTGATGCTGATGAAACGGAACTAATGAAAATGGCTATTCGTATGCCGGATACTATGAAAATTGAACGTGATGAAATTGATGAAAATGACTGGATTCAAATTCAAACCGTTATAGAAGAAGCGGTTCAAAACATCTTGAACTTTCGTAAAGACGAAGGAGAATCTCTTGAGAAAGAATTTCAATTGAGAATTAGCAATATTCGTCAATACATGACCGAAGCTTTAGAACTTGATCCAGAGCGTGTTCAAGCTATTAAAGATCGTTTACAAACTGCTATAGCTGAACTTAAAGTAAATGTTGACGAGAACCGTTTTGAACAAGAATTGATTTATTATCTAGAAAAATTAGATATTACGGAAGAGAAAGTTCGCTTGACGAATCACTTGGATTATTTTCTAGAAACTATAAAAGGAAACGAAGCTAACGGAAGAAAATTAGGTTTCATTACTCAAGAAATGGGACGTGAAATCAACACAATGGGTTCTAAATCGAATCATGCACAGATGCAAAAATTAGTCGTTCAAATGAAAGACGAATTGGAAAAAATCAAGGAACAAGTCCTTAATGTATTGTAGATTGTAGGCTCTGAATAAAAAACAAAATGAGTAAAAAAGGAAAATTAATAGTTTTTTCGGCACCATCAGGTTCAGGAAAAACAACCATAGTTAGACATTTATTAGGAAAAGAAGACTTGAATTTAGAGTTTTCAATTTCGGCAGCTACGCGTGAAGCTCGTGGTGAAGAAGTAAACGGAAAAGATTATTATTTCATGTCGCTTTCCGACTTTAAAAGTCATATCAAAAACGAAGATTTCGTAGAATGGGAAGAAGTGTATCGCGATAATTTCTATGGGACTTTAAAAAGTGAAGTAGAACGCATTTGGGCCAAGGGTAAAAATGTGATTTTTGATATTGATGTTGCTGGTGGACTTAGAATTAAACATAAATTCCCAGAAGAAACTTTGGCTGTTTTTGTGAAACCACCAAGTGTTGACGAATTAAAAAGAAGACTGAAAGAACGCTCTACCGAAAGTGAAGATAAAATCAATATGCGTATTGCCAAAGCTTCTGTAGAACTAGCAACGGCGCCTCAATTTGATGTAATTATCAAAAACTACGATTTAGAAATTGCTCTTGAAGAAGCCTATCAATTAGTAAAGAATTTTGTAAAAGATTAAAAAATGAAAGATTCTTCCATTTATGTAATCTTTAAATAATTTAATTTTTAAATCGTTAAATTTAATCTATGAAAATAGGTCTTTATTTCGGAACATTCAACCCCATACATATTGGCCATCTCATCATTGCCAATCATATGGCAGAATATGCCGGTTTAGACCAAGTCTGGATGGTTGTTACTCCGCACAATCCTTTGAAGAAAAAAAGCACTTTGCTCGATGATTACCACCGTTTGCAAATGGTTCATCTCGCTACTGAAGATTTCCCTAAAATAAGACCTTCGGATATTGAATTCAAATTATCGCAGCCTAATTATACTGTAAATACCTTAGTTCATCTTCAGGAAAAATTTCCTGATTATGATTTTTCTTTGATTATGGGCGAAGATAATTTGAGGTCGCTTCACAAATGGAAAAACTACGAAGCAATTCTGGCACATCATGAAATTTATGTATATCCAAGGCTCGAAGCCAAAGGCAAAACAGACGAAACAATTTCAGCAGAAACAGAAAATATATTGTTTAAAGACCATCCAAAAATTCATATGATTGATGCTCCTGTAGTCGAAATATCTTCTACTTTTATTCGGTCAAACATCAAAAAAGGAAAGAACGTACAACCTTTACTTCCTCTTAAAGTTTGGGAATTTATCGATCATAATAATTTTTACAAAAAGTAATTTTTTTAGAATTATTAACATTGGTTTATCGATGCACCAAGATGTGAATGCATAACTTTGCTAAAAAATCACATCATGCTTAACTTTGAATTATACAATCCTACAAAATTAGTTTTTGGAAAAGGACAAATAGAAAAATTAGCCACACTTGTTCCAGCTAATGCAAAAATCCTTCTGGCTTATGGAGGCGGAAGTATTTTTAAAAATGGCGTTCATGAGCAAGTTCGCAAAAGTTTAGAAGGTTTTGAAATAATCGAATTTGGAGGAATTGAAGCGAATCCACACTTTGAAACTTTAATGAAAGCGGTGGAAATTATTCGCGAACAAAAAATCGATTTCATACTTGCTGTTGGTGGCGGAAGCGTTATTGACGGAGTGAAATTTATCTCGGCAGCAGTACCTTTTGAAGAAAATCCAGTAGACATACTCAAAAAAAGAATCCTTTTTAAAGAAGGCGCTAAAGTAATTCCTTTTGGAACCGTTTTGACTTTGCCTGCAACAGGAAGCGAAATGAATTCAGGTGCAGTAATTACCATTGAAGCAACTCAGGAGAAACTAGATTTTGGTGGTTCAGCTATGTTTCCAAAATTCTCTATTTGCGACCCCACCGTCATCACTTCTTTGCCTAAAAGACAACTGCAAAATGGTGTTATTGATGCTTATGTTCATGTTCTTGAGCAATATTTAACCTATCCACATGATGGTTATCTTCAAGATCGTATTGCCGAAAGTATTTTACAAACCTTGATTCAAGTAGGTCCTCAAGTGGTTGAAAATCCTACTGATTATACCTTGGCTTCAAATTTTATGTGGAGTTGTACAATGGCTTTAAATGGGTTAATCCAAAAAGGAGTTCCTTCGGATTGGGCAACGCACATGATTGGGCATGAATTAACTGCTTTGTATGAAATTGATCATGCACGAACTTTGGCAATCATTGGTCCAAACCTATACAAAGTCATGTTTGAAACCAAAAAAGCAAAATTAGCACAATACGGAAAACGCATTTTTAATTTGGCTGGAACTGAGGATGAAATAGCTAATGAAGCAATCAACAAAACCCTTGAATTTTATCATACAATGGGAATGATAACGGAATTGTCTAAATGCACAGAAGACTTTGCAAAAACAGCTGATTTTATAGTAAAAAGATTTGAGGAAAGAGGCTGGAAAGCTTTGGGTGAAAAACAAAATATAACCTTAGATAAAGTAAAATCAATTGTCGAAAAAAGCTATTAGTAAATTTCAACTGAATAAATAAAAAAAGGCGTTCTTATAAAATAATTTAGGAACGCCTTTTCAAAATACTAAAACAAAACTAACTAATTCAACCTGCATTTTTTCTTAAAAACTTAATTTATAATAGGTTATAACGTTAAACCAAAGCTTTTATTGTATAGAAAAATGAAAAAATGAAAATAGTTCGCTGTTTTACCCCAATCTCAATTGTAAACCCTCGTGAATAAAGGCTTTTCCACAATTAATTTTATTTGCATTATTACTGAATTTTTAAGTACTTTTGATTAAATTTAATAATAAAATGGCCGAAAATTTAAAATTTGCAGTAATTGGTGGCGGAAGTTGGGCTACAGCTATAGCAAAAATGTTATGTGTAAATCTTCCTGAGATATCATGGTATATGCGTAATGAAGCTGCTGTTGAACATATTAAAAATTACAAACACAATCCAAATTATCTTAGCTCAGTAGAATTTGACACTAATAAACTCAGACTCACTAATGATATAAACGAAGCAATAGCTTGTGCAGATTATGTCATCTTTGCTATTCCTTCTGCTTTTTTGGATGCCGAATTAGAAAAATTAACTGTTCCCTTAAAAGACAAAATTATATTTTCAGCAATCAAAGGAATTGTCCCAGAAACGAGTTTAATTGTTGGGGAACATTTTCATTTTAAATATGATATTCCATACGACAATATTGGTGTGATTACTGGTCCTTGCCATGCTGAAGAAGTTGCTTTAGAACGCTTATCCTACCTAACAATTGCTTGTGGAGATCCTGAAAAAGCGGCTGTTGTAGCAAAACAATTATCAAGTAATTATATCAAAACGAAAATTACGGATGATATTATTGGTACTGAATACGCAGCAATGCTAAAAAATATTTATGCAATTGCAGCTGGAATGGCTCACGGACTAGGTTATGGCGATAACTTTCAGGCTGTGCTTATGAGTAATGGTATTCGGGAGATGAAAAAATTCATCCGAAAAGTCCATAAAATGAAACGTAATATCAATGATTCGGCTTATTTAGGCGATTTATTAGTAACAGGATATTCCGTGTTTTCAAGAAACAGAATGTTTGGCAACATGATTGGTAAAGGGTATACCGTAAAATCAGCCATGATGGAAATGAGTATGGTAGCTGAAGGCTATTATGCAACCAAAAGCGCTTATAAATTAAATCAAGATTATGGTGCTAAAACACCTATTATTGATGCTGTTTACAGCATTCTATACGAAGGGAAAAATGCTAAAACTGTTTTCAAAAAACTAACCGATCAGCTGGATTAGATTCTAAATAGTTAAAAAAACAGTATGAGCGAAAGATGGAAATACCAAATTAAAAACGGTGGAACTTGGGGTGTATTTATGACCGTTTTTATGATTTTGTTTGATATAAAACAAGTGCCCTTTGCGGAACAAATATCAAAACCCGAGTTTTATTTTCGTGCGCTAGCTTATATTGCTATAGGAATTTTTGTTTTGGGGTATTTCACCTGGAAGTCCAAAAATAAAAAAGAAAATACTAAATAGATTACGTTACAATAACCCCGTCTACAAATAAAATAGGTACTTCTTCAACATTATTTTCGTTGATGGAATCTGCCTTAAAAATGAATTTCTTGTCGTACAACGTATCTCCGATGAAGAAAGTGACCATGAATTCATTATTTAATGCCAAAACACTTTTTTCAATCATTTCGATTTTCACTACTGAAACAGCGGGAACTTCAACAAAAGCATGACGCAAAAGAGATGTTTTTTTCATTTCGCCATCAATTGTTCCAAAAGCTTTTGAAACCACCATTACTCCATCTAGCTTAAAATCACTGTCGTTTACTAGATAAGCGTACCAAACTTTTTCCATGAAATCATCGCTCCATTCCTGAACGGCTGCAAGGAATACGTTTTTTACTTCGGGGATGACAATATCTTTTTTCATAAGTTAGTCGTAATATCAAAAATCTTAAAGTCTTAAAGTCGAGCGAAAATCTAAAACAGGTATTTCTTTCGACTTTAAGACTTTATAACTTTTGACTATATTATTGATTTGAATTGCTCTAAGAAACGAACATCATTTTCGTAAAACATACGAATATCTCCAATTTGATATAGCAACATTGCGATACGTTCTACTCCCATTCCGAACGCGAAACCATTGAATTCTTCTGGGTTGATACCGCAGTTTTTCAATACATTAGGATCTACCATTCCGCATCCACCTATTTCTAACCAACCCGTTCCTTTGGTAATACGGTAATCGGTTTCGGTTTTCAATCCCCAATAAATGTCAATTTCGGCACTTGGTTCTGTAAATGGAAAATAAGAGGGACGCAAACGGATTTTTGATTTCCCGAACATTTCTTTCGTAAAATACAATAGTGTTTGTTTCAAATCAGCAAAAGAAACATCTTTGTCAACATACAATCCTTCCACTTGATGAAAGATACAATGTGAGCGAGATGAAACGGCTTCATTACGGAAAACACGTCCTGGAGAAATGGTTCTGATGGGCGGTTTGTTGTTTTCCATATAACGCACTTGCACGGATGAGGTGTGTGTACGCAATAAAATATCAGGATTTGTCTGAATAAAAAAAGTATCTTGCATATCACGTGCCGGATGGTATTCTGGCAGGTTTAATGCAGTGAAATTATGCCAATCGTCCTCAATTTCTGGACCTTCAGAAACATTGAAACCAATGTTTGAAAAGATATCTATAATTTGGTTTTTAACCAATGAAATTGGATGACGCGAACCTATGGTTATTGGCTCTGAAGACCGTGTCAAATCACCATAAAATCCTTTACTTTCTTCTTTACTTTCTAAAGCTTCTTGTATTGATTTTACTTTATCTTCAGCTGAAGTTTTAAGCAAATTGATTACTTGACCAAATTCTTTTTTTTGCTCGTTTGGAACATTTTTAAATTCAGCAAAAAGCTCTTTTAAAAGTCCTTTGCTACCTAGAAATTTAATTCTAAATGCTTCTAGTTCTGTAGCGTTTTGAGTAGTGAAACTTTGTGCTTCGCCAATATATTCTTTTATCTTATCTATCATTTTCATCCAATAATTGAGAGTGCAAAATTACAAAATTTGTTTCAAGTTTAGGGTTTAAAGTTTAAAGTTTCCGTGCTCTATTGTGAGATTATTTTGTTTAGAGAAAGAACCGCTTTTTAAATCCTAATCTATAAGTTCTCTTTCCAGGAAATAATTCACGATGGCTTCTTTCATCAAAACCGATTGTTCTCCTGCCTTTAAAGGCGGTAATTCCTCTTTTACTTTATAATGTGGCCAGCCTTCTTCGTCAAAAAATTCGAATTCATAGAATCCGTATGGCTCAAGCAATCTACAAATGGCGATGTGCATTAAGTTCAATTTTTCGTCTTTTTTATATTCGCGATGCACTTTTCCTAATTCCTGAACGCCAATTAAATAAATGATGGCATCTAAATCTAAATCTTCTCCTTGCGAAAATTGATTGGAAAGTATATTTACAAGCTGTTCCCAGCGTTCTTTTAGTTGTGTGTCTCTAGACATATTTATTTTTTTGATTGCGATTTAAAACCGAAATAATTTTAGCAAAGATAAGAACTTGAAAATTGGCAATTGATACCGAACAATTCTTTTATATTTGCACTTTTATTTTTAAATTAATTAGTATGAGTTTTTTGGATATTGTTTTAGGAGGATTATTAGGATACGCTATTTATAAAGGAATCAGAAACGGACTTTTTGTTGAATTAGCTTCCTTAGTTTCACTATTAGCAGGAATTTATTTTGCCGTGAAATTTTCGTCTTTTATGAAAGGCATTTTATCTGGATTTTTACATTGGAATCCTTATACTATCCAAGTAATTGCTTTTATACTAACTTTTGTAGTTGTAGTTGTTGGTATTTCATTTTTAGGAAAATTTCTAACCAAAATAGCTGATTTTGCTTATCTAGGATTGCCAAATAAACTTGGCGGTGGTTTTTTCCGAATGCTAAAAACCGTTTTGGTTTTAGGTATTGTTTTTAATGTTTTTGGAAAAATAAATTACAACCATTTTTTAGCTAAAAAAGAAACACTAGATAAATCGATATTTTATAATCCTATCCAAAAAACAGCTGGTTTTCTTTTTCCTTCGATAGAAAAATGGTACGATAACATAAAGAAAAAATAAATTATTTAACTTCTTTAATAGTATTGCTTTCAATCCAACCGTCCGTTCCATCTGTCAATTGAATTTTTTTCCATTTTGTTAACGATTGTTGCACATAAACTTTAGTTCCTTCGTGAAGGATAAAAATAGCCGAAGCTGCCTTTTGAGGTTCTGCTTTTACTTCTGCCATTTCAGCAAAAACAATGGCTGGTCTTTCGTTTTCATAATGGCTTTTTTCAAAAACAGCTGACGAAATACTTATTGAAATCAACGAGATTAAAACAAACATTCCGAAGAAAAAAATTCTTTTTAAGAGTGCTAAATGCGAAAAATAATATCCTATAAAAAACAACAAAAATACCATAGATAACACAACCGCAATCCACGCCCAAGTATTGTAATGGTATATAGCGGTGAAATCTCTAAGGAGTTTTGCAAAACCTACTTTTTGGACTTCTTTAACCTCATCAATAGTTAATTTTTGAGCAAACTTCAAGTTGTTTATTGTCTCTTTATCGTTTGGTTCAAGCACTAAAGCTTTTTCGTAATTATAAATGGATGGCGCTACTTTATTAAGTTTATAATAGCAATTTCCTAAATTGAAATACAATTCAGCCGAATGTTTATTGGTTTTCAAAACGCTTTCATACGATTGAATTGCTTGCTTATAATCTCCTTTTTGATACCATTTATTCCCTTCTTCAAAGCCCGTTTGAGCAAAGAATACCTGAGTGATTAATACTACTAAATAAACTATGTTTTTCATTTTGTTTTAATGATCAATTGCTTTGCTCATTCGCTTAGCGTGTGTCAATTTTATAATTTATATCTGTTTCTCTAATTCAGAGATAATCAATACCGCTTTGTCAAAATCCTGCTGAATAGAGGTGCTTGATGCTGGTGCGTATCTGGCAAATTCACAGTTTTCAGTTAATGCAATAAAATCATTTACTGCTGCTGGATTTGCGTTTCTAGACAACAAGAGTTCTTGAATATTATCTTTACTCATTTCTGAGGTTTCAATATGTAATTTAGCCTTCAAGAAGTTATGCATTGCTTTTTCTAAAGCCACATAAAACGGTTCTTTGTTGTTGATTTGTTTTTTGGCTTCTGACAAATATTTTTTAGCCAATTTATTGTTCATTCTAATTCTGTTTCCAGTAACATCGCTATCAAAAGATTCTTTTTTCTTTTTGAACACCACGATTAAAGGCAGCATTAAGAATGGAAAAAGCAGTAATCCATAAAACAAATTAGAACCTAAAAAATCGTCTTTTTGCATTGCCAAAAGCGTACTTTTCAACTTTATATATTTGAATTGTTCTGTTGGCAAAATTTTATTTTTAGCTCCACTTGCCACAACATTTGTGGTGTCAGCTGCCGAAGGTCCATCAAGTACATTGATCATTATTTCAGGAGAACTAATTGTTTTGTATGTTCCTGAACCCAAATCAAAATACGAAAACTGCATCGGTTTAACTGGATATTTCCCTTTGTATTGTGGGATAATCGTATAACTATCCGATATTTTTCCAGTCATTCCAGACAATCCAGTATTAACTTGTTCATTATGCACCGGATCATACATTTCCAAGGCATTTGGAACTACTGGTTTTGGCAAATTAAACAATTTCATATTCCCTTTTCCCGTCACACTAACAACTAGATCTAAACTTTCACCGTTTTTCAAATTAGTTTTAGTCGGAGTTACTTTGAAATCAAAATTCCCTACTGCACCCGAAAAATCTGCTGGTTTCCCAGCCTCTGGAAGTGCTTTAACTGCTATTGTTTTAGTTCCTGCCGAGACTCTTTTGTTTCCTTCAGTTACTACAACCCTACCAAAAACATCTCTTCGGTTTGTTGGCAATTGAACATCAATATCTAACGCCAAAGGTTCAATAGATAATTTACCTGATTTTTGAGGATATAAAACCGTTTTTCTTAATACTACATAACGGTATTTTTGCCCCCTAAACATTCCTTCTTCCGCAACTAATTGCTTAATATCTATGTTCTGACTCCAAAAATCATTGTATTTTGGTTTATTGAGCTCTCTCCAATTTGTAATTCCAATGTTGTAACTAAAATACAATTTATAAACTACCGTTATCGGTTCGTTGATGTATGGATTCGTCTTTGAAATATCAGCAACCAGATAAATATTATCATCCGCAGATATTTGAGGCGCATTAGGATCGTTCGGGTCATATGGCTGCTGAATTGCCGCAGTAACATTGATTTTTATTGGTGCTGTTTTATAAATTTGTCCATTAAATTCAATTGCTGCCGATCTAATAACCAAAGTTCCTTTTTGGTTTGGCAACAAAAAATAAGAATAAATTTTTTCAAAAGAACTTTTCCCATTTATCCATGATTGACTCACTTGCTGACTTGGTCCTGCAATAATTCTGAACCCTTCAAAAGAAGGCTGTACAAAATTATCTCCATCAACATTCATAACAAAATCAATACGCAATCTCTCGTTTAGTCCAAGCGTAGTTTTGCTTACTTTCGCCTCAAATTGTACTTGAGCCCAAAGTCCCTGAAAACTTAATAGTAATAGGATTAAATATCTTTTCATTACCTGTTTTAATCTGTTTTTTATTGTTTTACCATTTGAAATTATCTTGTATAAATTTCAAATTCTATTACCAGTCTTTCTCTGTTCTGGCTGGTTTCCCTTTCATTTTTTGTGCATTTACTTTATTCTGCACTTTCTTTTCTTCATTGTTTACGGCGTCTAATAAATTTTGTAATCGATCTTGAGAAATTCCTCCAGGATTTGGTTTTGGCTTCCCATCTTGATTTGATTTATCATCGTTCTTACCATTTTTATCCGACTTATCTTTATCTCCTTTATCGTCGTTTTTATCTTTGTCTTTGTCGCCTTTATCTTTATTCTTGTCTTTATCGCCGTCTTTCTTGTCGTCCTTTTTATCTTTATTCTTATCCTTGTTTTTATCTTTATTTTTATCGTCTTTAGGCGGATTTTCTTTTAGCATTTTTTTAGCCAAAGCATAATTATACCTTGTTTCTTCATCTGTTGGATCATTACGCAAAGCATCTTTATAAGCTTCTACAGCTTGTGTATAATCTTTCTCGTTCATAAAAACATTTCCCAAATTATGCAAGGCTTTATGTTTTTGAGATCTTGATTTTATATTTTTCAATGCTTTTGCGTAAGCGAACTTTGACTCTGAAAATTGATTTTGTCTGTAAATAGCGTTACCTAGATTATAAGGAGCTACCGTTCTGTTTGGAAACTTTGACTGTGAAATTCTATAATTAGCTTCGGCATCGGCATAGTTTTTTGAGCTAAAATCCTCATTAGCTTTTGGCAATGAAGCATCTTTTTCTTGAGCCGAAATGGCTAAAGAAACGGCTAATAAAACATATAGAAATAATTTTTTCATTATAATTTTTTAATTTATATCCCCAGAAGATTTCAATCCTCCAGGAAATAACTATTCTTTATCGTTAAATAAATTCAACTTTCGAACCCATTTTGTTTTTCTTTCCAAAAGGAAAACATCTAACACTAATAATATAAAAGCAATGCCTAAAAACCATTGAAATTGGGATTGAAAATCGGCCATTTGCGTTGCTTCAAATTCTGTTTTCTCAATATTATTCAATGCATTTTTTACATACTCAACAACATCTTTAGTATTTGTACCTTTTACATATCCCCCTTTTGTAGCTTTTGCAATTGCGATCAGACTCTCTTGATTCCGTTTCGTAATAACAATTTCATTATTACTATCTCTTTTGAAACCTTGAACAACTCCATTCTGTTTCAACGGAATCATTCCTCCTTTTTCAGTTCCAACTCCAATAGTGATAATTTTAATTCCTAACTTATTAGCTTCTTCAGCGGCGGCTTCTGCACCTTCTGAATGATCTTCTCCATCAGAAATCATAATCAATAACTTACTCGTTTTTTTATCGTCAAAATACGTTGCTGAAAGCTTGATTGCTTCGTCTAATGATGTTCCCACTGACGAAACCATATCCGTATTCATACTTTGCAAAAACATTTTAGCAACGCTATAATCCGTTGTAATAGGCAAAACCGGAAAGGAATTTCCAGCATAAGCAACAATTCCTATTCTGTCACTTCCTAATTGATTTATGATTTGAGAAACAATTTGTTTGCTCTTCTCTAAACGATTTGGCGCGACATCTTCGGCAAGCATACTTTTAGAAACGTCAATGGCAAAAACGATATCAATTCCTTCTCGTTTTACAGTTTCCATTTTAGTTCCAATTTTTGGATTTACTAATCCTAAAATCAATCCTGTCAATGCCAAAAGCAATACTCCTAATTTCAAAATTGGTTTAAAAAAAGAGCTTTCTGGGCTTAGTTTTTTAACCAAATCTAAATCTCCAAATTCACGTTGTTTTTTTCTTTTCCAATATAAATTGTATAGAAAAAACAACACTACAATGGGTAGTATAAACAGCAGGTATAAATATTTTTTTTCGTCTAATTCCATTCTCTAAAAAAGTAATAAGCCATTAGCCAATAGCCAATAGCAATGTTTTTATATAAAGCTTTTGTAAACTGTATTTCGCAATCCAATTTCTAATAACACCAAAAAACCTGCAAACCAAACAAAAGGCCTGAATTTTTCGTCATAATCATAGAACTTCAATTCTTGAATTTCTGTAGTTTCTAGTTTATTTATTGCCGCATAGATTTCAGCTAATTTATCATTACTAGTTGCGCGGAAATATTTCCCGTCTGTTTTTCTAGCGATACTTTTCATCAATTGTTCATCAATTTCAACCTTCATCATCTGAAACAAAAATTGTCCGTTTGGCGCAACTGCATAAGGAAACATAGCCATTCCGTTCGTTCCAATTCCGATTGTATAGACTTTAATTCCGTATTGTTTAGCAATATCTGAAGCCGTTTCAGGCTCAATAAAACCAGCATTATTTACACCATCGGTTAATAAAATAATCACTTTGCTTTTTGCTTTACTATCTTTCAAACGGTTAACCGCCGTAGCTAATCCCATTCCTATTCCGGTTCCATCTTGCAAAACATTGTCATATTTTATGCTTTTTATAGCTTCTGATATGATTGCTTTATCACTTGTAACCGGTGTTTTTGTATAAGCTTCGGATGCATATACGACAAGTCCTATTCTGTCATTTGGTCTTTGGTCAACAAAATCAGCCGCAACTCTTTTAAGCGCTTCCATTCTATTGGGTTTCAAATCCTTGGCTAACATACTTCCAGAAACATCAATTGCCATTACAATATCAATTCCTTTGGTGGTTTTTGTTTTGTTACTGATATCAACTGTTCTAGGTCTTGCCATAGCCACAATAAGGGAGCTTAACGCCAATAATCGAAGCACTCCCAGGAAAGGTTTTAGTCTTACTAACAAGGTATTTGAACCTTTGAATCCTTCAACAGAACTAATTTTTAAGGTCGCGGATTGGTGATTCCTTTTTAAAAATAACCAGACCACAACGACTGGAATCAAAAGAAACAACCAAAAAAATTCTGGATTTAAAAACGTTATTTTTTCCATTATTTACCTGCTTGTTTTAATTCAACCGAATTCAAAATTCGATCTGCTATTTCGTTTCCATATTTATCTCCTTCTGCATGCAAAATCATTATTTGCTGTAAGCCTTGCTCTTGCTTGAAATATAAAATCTCATAATATGCTTTTTGGCTTGATTTGCTTATTGGATCTAAAATATCCATTGTTCCATACCCTTTAATTCCTTCAACTCCACCTTCTGTTTGAAAATCTTCTTGTTTTACAATGATGTTTTGTCCTCCTTGAGATTCAATCAATTTCAAACTTCCTTCTAGAGCTTTAGATAAATCTAATTCTACTGGGTTTTTAAATTTGTTAGTCGAAACAACAATATAAAAATTGTCTACCATGCTACCATATTGAAAAAGTTGCATTTCTTTAATCAAAGCCATAGTTTGTTTAGGCAATGTTTTTTGAGCATCCATTCGTTTAAGCACTTTCGGTGTTTCAATTAAAATACCTGGGTTTCCATATTCACTTTTTACCCATTCTCCTTCTAATAATTCTTTTGTAGGATGACCGATAATGTTATCTTTTAAATAATCAAAACCCTTCGTAATTATAAAAAATGTCGTGGTTGCAACCAATAAAAACAAAAATAAAGACAGTGCTATAACAATGCGTTTTTGTCTTTGTTTCTTTAATTGAATTCGGATTTGATTTTGTCTTTGTACTTCGTTTAATAAAACATCTTCTTCTACAGGAACTTCTACAGGGATGGATTTATCCAAAGTCAGAATTGCCTTTTGAATTTTATTTCTATCCTCGGTAATTTCAAAATCTAATGGTTTTGACTTAGCAAATTTCACTAAATCGGCTTGTTTTAAAACACGTTCTAGATTTTCAATTGTTTCTTGCGAAAGTGTCATTTTCTTTTTGACCGAAGCTGCGCGAAGTCCTAAAATAAGTTCCGAAGTAGTACTTTCCATTGCTGGGATTTCAATAGCTTCTTCAATATAATTTCTCGCAATATCTGTCAATTCACTATAATATGCTTTGATTTCTCCTTTTTGCCAAAGCTCCTTTTTTTCTAAGTTATTAAGCAAACTCGTTGCTTTTTCTATAGGCGTTTTGAAAATTTCTTCCTCAATTTTCTTCTTTTGATGCTTCTTAATGTATATATAAACTAAGGCAACAATGCCTAAGATTATTACTAATGCCAAAAGGTATTTCCACCAATTCCCAGTGGTGTTTTCTACAGGAACTATATCCTTAATATCATACATTTTTTGCTGTAGCGTATCCACTTTTACATTGGCCACATCAACCAAAAGAGAATCTGATAAAAAAGGTTTCTTATTAATTAAAATTTTGATGCTTGGAATAGTGTATCTACCAGAATCAAATTGGGTTAATCCATATTTTTTGATTAGCTCATAGCGATCATTTTTCTTGACAGTATCAATTGGATAAGACCTAATTACTTCAAGCGCTCCTATGTTTTTAAGTTTCGGAAAAACTACCTTAGCCGAAGTATCAACCGTAGTTTTCAATGTTAATTTGAACTCGGCACCAATTTTATTTTTAATCGTATCAATACTTGTCACTACTTGTTTTTGTTGTGCAAAAACAGCTGAAGAAAATAGCAGAACTAGTAGGTAAAATTTAATTTTCATTTAATTATTATTTAAACCGGGCAGGTTTGTCTTATCTAGATTTAAAATAGCCTAATAATTTTGTCACATAACTTTCGTCAACTCTTGTGTTTACGACTCCCGAACCTGATTTACTGAACGTTTCTTTGAAATAATTCACTTTATCATGATAGTATTTCTCATAATTCATTCGGACAGATTTTGAACTCGTATCAACCAATTGAATTTCACCAGACTCCGCGTCAAGCATAGAGACCATTCCTAAATTTGGCATTTTTTCTTCCCGAATATCATACACTCGAATGCCTGTGATATCATGCTTTTTAGAAGCAATTTTTAGGGTTTGCTCATAATCTTGCGACATGAAATCCGAAATAACAAAAACAATAGCTTTCTTTTTCTGGGTTCCAGACAAAAATTTTAAAGCTTGTGCAAGATCTGTTTTATGGCTCTTAGGTTCAAATTCTATAAGTTCTCGAATGATGCGCAATACATGAGATCTTCCTTTTTTTGGGGGAATATAAAGTTCAATCTCATCAGAAAATAAAATCAATCCTATTTTATCATTATTTTGCGTAGCAGAAAAAGCCATGGTAGCAGCAATTTCTGTAACAATATCTTTTTTGAATTGGTTTTTTGAACCAAAACTTTCTGAACCAGAAATATCAACCATCAACATCATGGTCAATTCACGTTCTTCTTCAAAAACCTTAACATGTGCTTCGTTGTAACGAGCCGTCACATTCCAATCAATCGCACGAATATCATCTCCATATTGGTACTGACGCACTTCACTGAATGTCATCCCACGTCCTTTAAACGAAGTGTGATATTCTCCCGAAAAGATATGATCACTCAATCTTCGGGTTTTGATTTCTATTTTTCGTACCTTTTTTAAAAGCTCTTTTGTATCCATTTTTATAGTAATTAGTGAGAAGTGAGTGGTGAGTAGCAACCCAAAAAAGGCTAATTACTATTCACTTTTTACTATTCACTTTTACGGTACTTCAATCTCGTTTACGATTTTATTTATAATGTCTACCGAAGTGATGTTTTCTGCTTCCGCTTCATAAGTCACTCCAATTCTATGACGTAAAACATCATGAACAACAGCACGTACATCCTCAGGAATTACATAACCACGACGTTTAATAAAAGCATAGCATTTAGCCGCATTAGCTAAATTAATACTTCCACGTGGCGATGCTCCAAAACTAATTAATGGTTTCAAATCCGCTAATTTATATTTCTCTGGAAAACGGGTTGCAAAAATAATATCAAGAATATATTTCTCTATTTTTTCATCCATGTAAACTTCACGAACCGCTTCTTGCGCACGCAAAATTTGGTCTACCGAAACTACTTGGTTTACTTTATCATAACTTCCTTTTAGGTTTTGACGAATAACCAATCGCTCTTCATCCATTTTTGGATAATCAATAACGGTTTTCAACATAAAACGGTCAACTTGTGCTTCAGGAAGTTGGTAGGTTCCTTCTTGCTCGATTGGGTTTTGAGTTGCTAAAACTAAAAAAGGTCTGTCTAATTTAAATGTAGTATCGCCAATAGTTACTTGTTTTTCCTGCATGGCTTCTAACAATGCTGATTGAACTTTTGCAGGCGCACGATTGATCTCATCTGCAAGAACGAAATTGGCAAAAATAGGCCCTTTCTTAATCGAAAATTCGTTCTGTTTAATATTGTAAATCATCGTACCAACTACATCCGCAGGCAATAAATCTGGAGTAAACTGAATTCTACTAAAAGAACCATGAACTGCTTGTGACAACGTATTAATTGCTAATGTTTTAGCTAATCCAGGAACACCTTCTAATAAAATATGCCCTTGTCCCAAAAGCCCAATTAACAAACGCTCTACCATGTGTTTTTGACCCACAATAACTTTGTTCATTTCCATTGTAAGAAGGTCTATAAAAGCACTTTCTCTCTCTATTTTTTCATTAATCGCTCTAATGTCTAAAGTCGTTGTATTTTCTTCCATATTAATATTTTTAAAACCTAAGTATTTAATGCCTTGCTTTTGGTAGTGCAAATTGAATTTTTTTTTAGAAGAAAGATGTTAAAAAATGGTTAAAACTTCGGGGAAATCCCTAATTTTAAGGACGAATTATGATAGAATTTACCTATTTTTAAGAACTTTGAAAAATAGACTTTGAAATAGACAAAATACCAATTTGAATAAAATATAAAAACCATGAGTAAAACAACTTTATCTCCTATTATTGCTGGGGCTATGAATTGGGGTATTTGGGATAAAAATCTCAGTACTAAAGAAATAATAAACATGATTCATCTTTGTTTGGAAAACAAAATCACAACATTTGACCATGCTGATATTTACGGTTCCTATACAACTGAATCTGATTTTGGAAAAGCGCTAACCGGAAGCAAAATTGACAGAAATAAAATGCAGTTAATTTCTAAGTGCGGCATCCAAATGGTAACGGAAAATAGAAGTAACAAAATCAAACATTATGATTATTCAAAAGAGTACATCATTTGGTCTGTTGAAAATTCATTAAAAAACTTACAGACGGATTATTTAGATGTTCTCTTATTACACAGACCAAGCCCATTAATGCAGGCGGATGAAATTGCAGAAGCAGTGCTGAAACTAAAATCAGAAGGGAAAATTATTGATTTTGGACTTTCTAATTTCACGGCTTCTCAAACAGCATTGATTAGCCAGAAAACAGAAGTAAGTTATAATCAAATTTCTTTTTCGGCTACAAATTATGAGCCGATGCTTGATGGAAGTCTAGATTATATGCAGGTTCACAACATACGTCCAATGTCATGGAATCCTTTGGGAAGTGTTTTTAGAGAAGACAATCAGCAAACAAGACGTTTGAAAAAGCTATTGGCGACTTTGGTTTCAAAATATGAATTGGGTTCTGATACACTTTTACTTTCTTGGATTTTGCAACATCCAGCAAAAATAATTCCTATTGCAGGAACTGTAAATGTTGCCCGAATCCAATCTTTGATGAAAGCAACCGAATTAAAATTAGACAAAGAAGATTGGTTTGCCATTTGGACCGAAAGTATGGGGAATGATGTTCCTTAATTATTAAATAAATTGCATAAAAAAACAGCTATTACTAGCTGTTTTTTTATGCAATTATAATTTTCTCTATAAAGCAATGTTACCCATATCAGTTATAACTCCATTGACTACTACAACTCCGTCAACTGTTTTTACAGTTTTACCCGAAGCTACATCTGGTGTTAAAGTAACCGTATATGTTCCTGCAGGAACTCCATTTAATTGGAACAAACCTTGTTCATTTGCATAGGCTGAAACTGTAGTTGTTCCAACTTGAACAGACGCTAAAACTTGAAACCCAACTAAATTTGGACTTATCTCACCTTTAATAACTCCTGAAGTAGCATTTGTTGTTACTCTAATTACTGGATGCAAATTATAAATTCCTGAACCACCAGCCTGAACCACAACAGAATGTTCAACATCAAAATCTAACAAAAATTCATAAGTAGCACCTTCTAAAAGTGTTTGATTAACTTGTAATTTCAATCCAGATTGTTGTGCACTAGGTGTATTCAAAGGATAGGTAACCCCATCTTTAACTACGGTATTTCTATCCCCTAAAACTAATCTGATTTGTCCTAAATCACCAGAAGGCACATTATTATCCGCTAACATTACATTTACACCGCCTGTTAAATCAAGTAAATTATATATTCCAGGTGTAACATTTCCTATACTTATCCAGCCTTGATCATCCGCATTAGAATTACTTTTAATCATTACATCTAACACATCCACGTTTACCTCATCATAATCACCAGGCGCATCAGTCATTCTAACAGAAATTCTCGACGTTTGAGATCCATCTCCATTATCACTGCAACTTGCAAAAAACAAACCTAAGAATGCTATTACAAAAAACGCTGCTAAATAAAATTTTACTTTTTTCATACCTTGTTATTTTTTAAATTAGTAATTTCATAACGAAAAATAAGACTTGCTTAGTGCCTTTAAAAAGTAATTTAACATATCAATTAACAAAAAAACAAATCTTATTATCCCTTTGTAATAATTTGCAATTTTTATACCAAACGACACTTTCAGTATGTTAAATTTTATTTGAAAAAATGTTCAAAAAAGAAAATCTCAGAGAAATAAATCATGAATAAAACAGCCCTAATTACTGGCGCAACTAGCGGAATTGGCAAAGCAACTGCAATCCTATTAGCTAAAAACGGTTATAAAATTATCATTTGCGGAAGACGAGAAGAACGATTACTTCAACTTAAAAAAGAGCTTTCGGAATGCACCGAAGTTCACACCTTAGTATTTGATGTTCGAGACAAAAAAGCCGTCTTTGAAACTATCAATTCTTTACCCGAAGCTTTTTCAAAAATTGACATTTTAATTAATAATGCGGGGAATGCCCATGGTTTAGATTCCATCCAAAATGGAGATTTAGACGATTGGGATGCCATGATTGATATCAATGTAAAAGGACTTTTATACGTATCGAAAGCCATAATCCCTAAAATGATTGAACAAAAATCTGGACATATTATTAATATTGGTTCCATCGCTGGCAAAGAAGTATATCCAAACGGCAATGTATATTGTGCTTCAAAACATGCCGTTGATGCACTAAACAATAGCATGCGAATGGACTTAAATCCTTACGGAATAAGAGTTGGTGCAATTCATCCAGGAATGGTTGAAACTGAATTTAGTGAAGTGCGTTTCAAAGGTGATTCAGAAAGAGCCTCAACAGTTTACAGTGGTCTAGATGCTTTACAAGCAGAAGATATTGCTGATATTATTCATTTTGTAGTGTCAAGAGCTTATCATGTAAACATTGCCGATTTAATTGTGTACCCAACAGCGCAAGCCTCTGCTACAATTGTAAATCGTGTTAAAAGCTAGTTATTCATAAAACCTTGAAACCAATCTAATGATTAACAAACGCCTTCTTATAAAAAACCTTCTCGCGCACAATGACGAGAGTAGTTTTTATGACAAAAAGCGTCAGTTGAACTTGCATTCAAGGGAAGGAAAAGCTAAATTTTTAAAACACATTTGTGCCTTATCAAACTCTAATCCCACCAATAATTCCTACATAGTTGTGGGTGTTGAAGATTATGATAATGAAATTGTAGGGGATGATTTTTTTGACGATAGTCGCATTCAAAATTTAGTAAACGCATTTCTTGAAAATCCGCCTAAAATCCAATACGAAAATGTCCCTTTCCCAAATTTACCAAAGGACAAAGTA
Source organism: Flavobacterium sp. 123 (assembly GCF_003634825.1). Lineage (NCBI taxonomy): Bacteria > Pseudomonadati > Bacteroidota > Flavobacteriia > Flavobacteriales > Flavobacteriaceae > Flavobacterium > Flavobacterium sp. 123. Next base: position 1,405,181 of record NZ_RBXD01000001.1, on the reverse strand, counting down.
ATAGGGCTTGTTACGATTAAACCAAAAAGCAAAACTTCTTTCTTCAAAAAAGGAATTCACACTATTCCAGCAAACAGCATTTTTATAAGGCGAGGCAGCAATACCATGCCAGTTGAAGGAGAAATTGAAAAAAATTATCAAAACACTGAAACGGTTATTGGTATTGAAAATAATTCGCGCAACAGCATTCAATATACCCTTGATAACGTAATTGATTTTTTGAATTTTAGGCATAAAAACATGGAGCCTAAATATAAAGTCTTCAAGGAATTGTTTGTAATATGTTGGGCAGGAATTTCTAAAAAATCTCGTGACAAAACCTATTTATCAAGAGTCGATATTGAGTTGATAAATGAACAAATTAAGCTTTTTTATTCCGCACAAGACGTGGTAGAAATTACGTATGATGAAGACACTTTTACCATAATTGAATACGTCCCTTTAGGATTAAATGACAAAACCAGCTATTATCCTCTGGAACAGCAAACCATTCATTTTCATGATAATGGTTATTATAAAATTGAAAGGCAAATACTGTTTCAACCACCTGAATTCAATAAAAAATTACTGTTTCACATTTACAATTCAAATATAATTTTACTCAGCAAACTTCAAAAAGGAATTGTGCTATCTGACCGAGAGTATAAAGATTTAGAAAATCTACCTTCTACTTTTATGATTTGTTACTTAAACGGTTTTGAAGATGCTAAACAAAAACTGATTGATGCCAAACTCCTTTTGAAACCTTTTACACAAGTATATCTTTCGTTTAAAGAAGCGTTACGGATTTTGAGAAAAATGAAGTATGATGTACAATAATCATGTTAACCAAATAAAATTGCATTCAGCAAATTACATATCCAATCAATTAGTAAAAACAACAATGTCAAAACTGCACTCATGATAAATTGCTTTAAAGTTTGTATAAAATTATTCTAAAAAAACACAGGAAACAATCACCAAAAACCATGATTTTTCTGATAAAATTAATTGAGCTTGATTCATAAAAAAGAAATAATCACATCTAGCAAATAGTCTAATCCTTCGGGATATTATTTATGAAACACACTTAACAATCAGAACTTCAAAAAAATATAAAAACAGAACTACTTTTCACTTATTTTTGTGTGAAAACAAATTGATACTAACCAAATGAGAACATTCGTCATAGGCGACATACATGGAGGATTAAGAGCCATACACCAAATTATGGAACGCGCAAAAGTCACTACAGAAGATATCTTAATTTTTCTAGGCGATTATGTAGATGGCTGGAGTCAATCTCCTCAGGTTATCGATTATTTAATAGCATTGAATTCTACAAATAATTGTCACTTTATCAGAGGAAATCACGATGAATTATTACTTCATTGGCTTAACGACAACAAGGATAATGTTTTATGGTACAAACATGGAGGTGAAGCAACTGTTTTAGCATATGAAACGGTTAGTTTAGAAATAAAACAAAGACATATTGAATTTCTTCAATCACTTAAAGACCATTATTTAGACGATAAAAACCGTTTGTTTATTCATGCTGGTTTTACCAATATGAACGGCATCGATTTTGAATATTTTCCAAAACTTTTCTATTGGGACCGAACATTATGGGAAACCGCTTTAGCATTGGACAAAACCATGAAACGAAATCATCCAATGTATCCCAAAAGACTTACCTTATATGATGAAGTATATATAGGTCATACTCCCGTTACTAGAATTGGTGAAACCAAGCCTGTTGTTATGGCTAATGTTTGGAATGTAGATACTGGAGCTGCCTTTAAAGGACCGCTTACAATTATGGATGTTGACACGAAAGAATTTTGGCAAAGTGAACCTTTAGATTTTTTATATCCAAATGAAAAAGGTAGGAATTAGCGTATAATTTTATTAGTTTTGCGGGATAAATTTTAACCCCCAAGATTATGAAAAAAATTATTACACTATCGCTATTATTCGCCTTCAGTTTAACACATGCCCAAGTAGCTTTTAAAGGAAAAGGAGATGTCAAATTTGATGTTGGAGCAAACATTCAAAATGGAGGATCTGGAATTCGTCTTTCATCGGATTTTGGCCTTGGCGAAAACATGTCATATGGATTTGTAGCTTCTTATTTATTAACTGTTAATTCCGATGCTTTAAACAACAAACCAGAATTTGGTGATCGATTCGATGCAAAAGTAAGGTTCAATGCTAATTTAGGCAATGTATTTAAACTAGATGAAAAAATGGATATTTATCCAGGACTTGATTTAGGATTGCGAAATTTCGGAGCGCATCTTGGCTTTCGTTATTTCTTCACAGAAGGTTTTGGCATCTTTACCGAAGCTGGTGTGCCAATAGCAAAATACGATAATAACATTACTGGTTTTGATCATTTAAACAACCAGTTTGTGTTCAATATTGGTGCTTCATTTAACTTATAAAAGTACTTGAACAATACTCTTTTTTATTTAGAATTATTTCTTGAATTACAAATCAAATTTTATTCCTTGTGCCAATGGCAAGCTAGTCGTATAATTTATAGTATTGGTTTGACGACGCATGTATATTTTCCAAGCATCAGAACCTGATTCCCGTCCACCGCCAGTTTCTTTTTCTCCTCCAAAAGCTCCTCCAATTTCCGCTCCAGATGTTCCAATATTTACATTGGCAATTCCACAATCTGAACCCGTAACCGATAAAAACAATTCCGCTTCACGCAAATTATTAGTCATAATTGCAGAAGATAATCCTTGAGCAACTCCGTTTTGAAGTTCGATTGCATTTGTGACTTCGCCAGAATATTTTATTAAATATAAAACAGGTGCAAAAGTTTCATGTTGTACAATTTCGAAAGAGTTTTTTGCTTCAGCAATTGCTGGTTTTACATAGCAACCACTTTCATATCCTTCACCAGAAAGTACGCCGCCTTCCACCAGGATTTTTCCTCCTTCGGCAACTACTTTTGTTAATGCGTGCGCATACATTTCAACCGCATGAGTGTCTATTAGCGGACCAACATGATTGTTTTCGTCTAATGGATTTCCTATTCGCAATTGTTTGTATGCAGCTACCACAGCATCTTTAACTTTATCATAAATACTTTCATGAATAATTAAACGACGTGTTGAGGTGCAGCGCTGTCCAGCAGTTCCTACTGCGCCAAAAACAGCCCCAATTACAGTCATCTTAATATCAGCATCTGGCGTTACAATTATCGCATTGTTTCCCCCTAATTCTAATAATGATTTACCCAAACGACCCGCAACAGCTTGTGCTACAATTTTCCCCATTCGGGTAGAACCAGTTGCTGAAACCAAAGGAATACGTCTATCAGCAGTCATTAATTCGCCTATTTTGTAATCTCCATTAATCAAACAAGAAATCCCTTCTGGAAGATTGTTTTCCTTAATAACTTGGGCAATTATATTTTGACAAGCAATCCCGCAAAGTGGTGTTTTTTCGGACGGCTTCCAAACGCAAACATCGCCACATATCCAAGCTAAAGCGGTGTTCCAAGACCAAACTGCCACAGGAAAATTAAATGCCGAAATAATTCCGACAACTCCCATTGAATGGTATTGTTCGTACATGCGGTGTCCTGGACGTTCTGAATGCATAGTTAATCCATGTAATTGTCTGGAAAGACCAACCGCAAAATCACAGATATCAATCATTTCCTGAACTTCACCATAGCCTTCTTGCAATGATTTACCCATTTCATAAGAAACTAATTTACCTAAAACTTCTTTATTTTTACGTAATTTATCTCCAAACTGACGCACAATTTCTCCACGTTGTGGTGCCGGCATTAGTCTAAATGTTTTGAAAGCTTCGGTTGCAGTTTGCATAACTTTTTCATAATCAGCCGCACTTGAAACTTTTACTGATGCAATTAATTTTCCATCAACTGGCGAATAACTTTCTAGAATTTCTCCTGATGAAAAATTATTTATTCCAGTTGAAGTCCCTTCATTTATAGCTTTTACACCTAATTGTTCTAAAGCTTCTTTCATCCCAAATTGATTTGCAATTGTTACCATTCTAACTTTTTTATTAAAAATTGTTATATTATTTTACAAATATATTGTTTTAGCGTGAAATACTAAACATTGTATCCTATATTTTACAAATGGATATAATTGTTTTCTAAAACAGAAACACTCCAAATTTACTTTAATTATAGAACAATTCTTTAAGGAAAGATGCTATTCATTCTTAGTTTTTTCTTTAATCAAATAAATATAAACGGGAAAATGATCACTAAAGCCAACTTCGGTTGCAGAATGCCGCAGCGGATACCCCTTATATTGCCCGCTGGTTTGTATTAAAAAGGATTTGTTATAGATTCCAGCTTTCCAATACCGGAAAGAAGAAAAATCATTTTTGAGTAAGGTTTCTGAAACCATTATTTGGTCAAAAATATCCCAAGCATCTCGATGTGCAATACTTCCTTGCCCTTTTTTTGCCATTTCATCAAACGGATTATAAATTCCAAAAGGCTTCACATCCGCTTTTGATGATTTTGCACCTAATGCAAACTTTACGCTTTTGTTATAAGGCCCATCATTCAAATCCCCCATAGTAATAACTTTTGCATTAGGATTTATATGTTGCAAAGAGTCAATTATCTTTAAGTTTAAAGCACCCGCAGCTTCTCTAAATGGGCTGGATTTTTTTTCTCCTCCTGATCGTGAAGGCCAATGATTGACAATAATATTTATTTCTTCACCATCTAAAAAACCCGTTACTAAAAGCTGATCGCGTGTATAAACACGATGATTTTTAGTACTCGTTTGTAAAATATCATCTGTTTTTTCGTCTGATTCAACTTTTGAATTCTCTTTGATTTTGGTTTCTTTTTTATAAACATATAATGGAACGTTTACATAGCTAGTGGGCTTAAAATGCTTTTTTCTATACAATAAAGCCACATCAATTCCGCGTTTGTCAGGCGAATCAAAATGTATAATTCCATAATCAGCCCGTACCATTTTAGGCTGTTTGATTAAATTCTCCAAAACATTTCTGTTTTCGATTTCACAACCGCCAATAAAAGTTGGTGATTCTATATTTTCAGCAGAACCTATTTCTGATAAAACGCGTGACAAATTTTGAAGTTTGATTTGGTATTTTGAAGAAGTCCAGTGCTGTGCTCCTTTTGGAGTCCATTCATCATCATTCGTATTGGGATCATTTATAGTATCAAAAAAATTCTCGAAATTGTAAAATGCTACCGTATGTATTCTATAGTTCTTTTGTTGTGCATTTAATTTTGGCATTAGAAACAAGATTGTCAAAAGCGAAATTATTCTCATAAATTTAAATTATTTATATAATAAAAATACTACATTTATAACAAGCGGCTTCAAAATATTTACAATTTGATTATATTTGTTTTTCAATTCCAAAAAAAGAAACTGAAATGATCTCTAAATCACTTTTATAATGCGCCATTTAGTTTCCTATAAAATCCTATTTCTTATTTTTATTTTACAATCCTTCAATATGCAAGCAAATACCGTAATGATTACACCGCCTACTTTACAAAAAGGAGATACTATTGCTATTGTGGCAACTGCCCGAAAAAACATAGATGACAACCTAAAACCAGCTATTGACTTATTACACAGTTGGGGACTCGAAGTTATCATTGGAAAAAGTATTGGTCTAGATGACAATCAACTGGCGGGAACTGACGAACAACGTGCTTCTGATTTTCAAGAGCAAATGGACAATCCTAACGTAAAAGCTATTTGGTGTGTTCGTGGTGGTTATGGCACTGTTCGAATGATTGATTTACTTGATTTTAGTACATTCAAACAAAACCCAAAATGGATAATAGGATTTAGTGATGTAACGGTTTTACACAACCATTTGAACACTATGGGTTTTAAATCGATTCATGCAATTATGCCAATCAGTATTCCTAAAGCATCTGCTGAAGCTATAGAATCCTTACGCATTTCTATTTTTGGCGAACCTTTATTCTATACAATTTCTGGAAACCAAATGAATAGACCCGGGAAAGCTACTGGTGAATTGGTAGGAGGAAATTTATCCATTTTATACAGTGTTTTGGGATCTCAATCCGCAATTAATTGTACAGATAAAATTTTATTCATTGAAGATTTAGATGAATATCTCTATCATATTGATCGTATGATGATGAATTTAAAACGCAACGGTTGTCTTGATGCCGTCAAAGGAATTATTGTGGGTTCTATGACAAAAATGAAAGACAACGACATTCCTTGGGGGAAAAATGCAGTTGAAATCATAGACGACGTTACTAAAAAATATGATATTCCGGTTATTTACAATTTTCCAGCTGGTCACATTCAAGACAATAGAGCATTAATTTTAGGAAATACAGTCAAAATTGATGTGGATAAAACCTCTAGTTCTGTTGTATTTGACTAAAAGTTGATAAAAACAAAATCTTATGGCCGAACACAATGAACTTGGAAAATTAGGAGAACAAAAGGCTGTGAAATTCCTTCAAGATAAAGGCTATACCATTTTAGAAACCAATTGGACTTTCCAAAAAGCAGAGATTGATATACTTGCACAAAAAGAAGATACTCTGGCTGTTGTAGAAGTTAAAACTAGATCTTCATTAGAATTTGGATTACCGCAAGATTTTGTGAATCCAAAAAAAATTCAACTTCTTGTAAAAGCCGTTGATGCCTTTGTAAATAAAAGAAATCTAGACCTTAATGTCCGTTTTGACATCATTGCCATCCATAAAAACGACAAAACCTTTGTTATTGAGCACCTTATAGATGCATTTTTTCATTTTTAACAAAAAAATTTATTGTTATATTTGTAACAAATTGTTTTTTTAATTATATTTGCCACGGTTTTTAACACAACTGTTTACCAAACACAACTATTTACCCAAAAAACTAAACTCTTACAACTATGAAAACTGTTTCTTCAATTGTAGAAAATTACATTAAAACAAAACCTTTTTTATTGAATGCCTTGTCCCTGGGTATCATCAATTTAACTTCATTATCTAGAAATATAATGACCGAATTAGAAAGTGAATTTGGCAAAGAAGTTAAACAAGGGGCTGTAGTGATGTCACTTAAAAGACTAACTGAAGAATTGGATTTTAAACTCAATCACAAAATCAACAAAGTAATTAAAAACATTGGTGAGATTACTGTTCGTTCTGAATTGACGGATTACACTTTTGCAGCTTCAGATACGGTTTTAAACAAACAAGCGGAATTAATTACGGACATCAATACTTTTTCTGATATTTTTTACACCTCATCAAGAGGCGTAAATGAAACTAATATTGTAGTAAGCAACAGTGTTAATCATTTAGTTGACAAGCATTTTGCTAATGAAAAACTAATTCAAAAATTAGAAAATCTAGCTTCAATTACTGTAAAGTTACCTAAAGAAAACATTGTGGTTCCTGGAATTTACTATTTCATTTTCCAACGTTTGGCTTGGGAAGGAATTATCATAAATGAGGTAATTTCAACTTCAAATGAGTTTACTATTTTAGTAAGTGAAAATGAAGTGGATGTGGCTTTCAAAGTAATTAAAGATTTGAAAAACTAACGATTCCTATTTACAAATAAGGTAAAGCTTCCAGACTTTTGAAGATTGGAAGCTTTTTTATTAATATATTATAATAAATTATAGATTCATCCCTCCTGAAACCTCTATACGTTGCGCATTCACCCATTTAGCATCTTCAGTACATAAAAAAGCAATCACACTTCCAATATCTTCTGGCAAGCCTACTCGTCCTAATGCTGTTACCGAAGCGATAAATTGATTCAATTGCTCATTGTCACGCACCGCACCTCCACCAAAATCGGTTTCAATTGCTCCTGGAGCTACAATATTCACTCTAATTTTTCTTGCACCCAATTCTTTAGCTTGGTATTTAGTCAAGGTTTCCATTGCGCCTTTCATACTCGCATAAGCAGCATAACCCGGAAATGAAAATCGAGTTAATCCAGAAGAAATATTTACGATTCCACCACCGTCATTCATTATTTGTAATGCTTTTTGAGTTAGAAAAAAAGCACCTTTAAAATGAATATTGACCATGTCATCCAATTGGGATTCGGTAGTTGTCAAAAAACTTTCGTGAACACCAACGCCTGCATTATTAACTAAAAAGTCAAAATTTTCAGCATCAAAAGTGCTTTTCAATGCCGTTGAAACCTTTTGAAAAAACAAATCAAAACTGCTCACTTCAGAAACATTCAGTTGAATGGCTACTGCTTTCTGTCCTAATTTTTGAATTTCAGCTACAACAGCTTCAGCTTCTTCGTTTTTATTGTTGTAAGTTACTATTACATCAAGTCCTTTTTTGGCAAGATTTAAGGCCATATCTTTTCCTAATCCTCGACTGCCACCAGTTACTAATGCTATTTTATTTTTATGTATTTCCATCTTAAATGTTTGTTTTTTAATTAATGCAGAAGTAAAATTAACCAATTATAACTATCAATCGAGAATTTGAATCGTTTAGAAATTGCAACTTTTCAAAAAATACTAAATAGTAAAATTATTTTTCAACTCCTCCCAACAATTCCATCAGTTCCAAAGCGGTTCTGGTATTTTTTACATTGTCAAAAGTTAGCAAAAGTCGTAAACCTGCCGGCGTTTGTTTTTCTTTCATTTTACAAATAGAACTGTGTTTTTGTACAAACAGCAACACTTGATGAAAACGATTGGATTGGTAATAATCCGATTGTTGATCTGACACAAAATATCCAATCATCTTGCCTTGTTTCATCACTAGTTTCTCGATTCCTATTCGGGTAGCAATCCATTTGATTCGAATACTGTTCATCAAAGCATTGGCTCTTGGTGGCAAAGGCCCAAAACGGTCAATTAATTTATTTTGGAAAAGGATCAATTCTTCTTCGTTTTTCAAAGCGCCTAATTCATTGTACAAACTTAATCGCTCCGAAACATTGTTGATATATTCGTCAGAAAATAACAATTCAAAATCTGTGTCGATTTGTAAATCTTTCACATATTCTTTGGTTTCCAAATTATTTTCCTCAGGATATAATTCCTTAAATTCATTTTCTTTAAGCTCTTCAATGGCTTCATTCATGATTTTTTGATAGGTGTCAAATCCGATTTCATTGATAAAACCACTTTGTTCTCCACCCAATAAATCTCCAGCTCCACGAATCTCTAAATCTTTCATTGCAATATTAAATCCGCTTCCAAGTTCTGAAAATTGTTCCAAAGCTTGTATTCGTTTTCTGGCGTCATCCGTCATTGCTGAATACGGTGGACAAATAAAATAACAAAACGCTTTTTTGTTACTACGCCCTACTCGTCCACGCATTTGATGCAAATCAGACAAGCCAAAATTATTCGCATTATTGATAAAAATAGTATTCGCATTTGGAACATCTAATCCGCTTTCAATAATAGTTGTAGCAACCAAAACATCAAACTCTCCGTTCATAAATGCCAACATCAATTCTTCAAGTTTGGCGCCTTCCATTTGCCCGTGCCCTATTCCTACTCTGGCATTTGGAACCAAACGCTGAATCATTCCTGCTATTTCTTTGATATTTTCTATTCGGTTATTGATAAAGAAAACCTGCCCGTTACGCTGAATTTCATACGAAATTGAATCCCGAATCAACTCTTCACTAAACCCTACTACATTTGTTTCAATAGGGTATCTATTAGGCGGAGGCGTTGTAATTACGGATAAATCTCGCGCTGCCATTAACGAAAACTGCAAAGTTCTCGGAATTGGCGTTGCCGTTAATGTCAATGTATCAACATTGGCAGCGATGGTTTTGAGTTTGTCTTTTACGTTGACACCAAATTTTTGTTCCTCGTCTACAATCAACAATCCAAGGTCTTTGAAAACCACATTTTTGTTGACCAATTGATGCGTTCCAATGACGATATCGAGTTTTCCCTCGGCTAATAATTTCAACGTTTCCGCTTTTTGTTTGGCTGTTCTGAATCGGTTCAAATAGCCAACAGAAACTGGCATATCTTTCAATCGTTCCGAAAAAGTACGGTAATGTTGGTACGCCAAAATTGTAGTTGGCACCAAAACCGCAACTTGTTTGCTATTATCAACCGCTTTGAAAGCAGCTCGAATAGCCACCTCCGTTTTCCCAAAACCTACATCACCACAAACCAAACGATCCATTGGGCGATCACTTTCCATATCGGCTTTTACTTCTGCTGTTGACTTAGTTTGGTCTGGCGTATCTTCATAAATAAAAGAACTCTCTAGTTCGTTTTGCAAATAACTGTCAGGCGCAAACTGGAATCCTTTTTCGAGCCTTCTTTTAGCATACAATTGAATCAAATTGAATGCAATATGTTTGACGCGTGCCTTGGTTTTTTGTTTAAGAATCTTCCAGGCATTTGAACCTAATTTATAAATTTTAGGTGGTGTTCCGTCTTTTCCGTTGTATTTTGAAATTTTATGCAGCGAATGAATACTCACATACACAATATCATTATCGGCATAAACAAGCTTTATGGCTTCCTGCGTTTTGCCTTCAACTTGTATTTTTTGTAAACCTCCAAACTTCCCAATTCCGTGATCGATATGCGTCACATAATCCCCAACAGATAATGTTGTCAGTTCTTTTAATGTAATATTCTGCTTTTTCGAATAGCCGTTTTTAATGCTGAATTTATGGTAGCGTTCAAAAATTTGATGGTCAGTGTAACAGGTTATTTGGTTTTCCTCATCAATAAATCCTTGGTACAAAGGCAAAACAACGGTATGATATTGCTTGCGAATATTTTCAGAATTTGCTTCGTCCAAGGTTTCGAATATATCGTGAAATCGTTTGGCTTGTGCTTCATTGGAACAAAACAAATAATTCTTGTATCCGTTAAAATGATTTTCATTCAGATTATTCAATAACAAATCAAATTGTTTGTTGAACGAAGGTTGCGGCTGAATGTGGTATTCAAACTTTTTGGTCGTTCTAAAAACGGCTTTTGAACCCAATTCTACAATCGAAAAATCCAGCGCGCGCTTTATAAATTCTGTTTGATTCAAGAACAATTGTTCTGGCGTAGAACGTTTTATTTCTTTCGATAATTTCTCGAAAGCTTCTTCGGCTTTGCCAAATTGTTTGTCTAATTGTGATAAAAAATCTTCTGTATTTTGAATAAAAATTACCGTTTTCTCCGAAATATAATCCAAGAAACTTTCTCGATTTTCTTGAAAAACTTTGTTCTCTACATTTGGGATTATTGTTATTTTCTTTTGTTTTTCCAAAGACAATTGAGTCGCTACATCAAAGCTTCGAATGCTTTCGACTTCGTTACCAAAAAACTCGATTCGGTATGGATTGTCATTCGAAAACGAAAATACATCTACGATTCCTCCACGAACCGAAAATTCTCCAGGTTCTGTAATGAAATCAACTCTTTTGAATTCATATTCGAATAATACTTCATTGATAAAATCAATAGAAATTTTGTCCTCCACAGCAACCTTCAGCGTGTTTTTATCCAATTCCTTTCGGGTTACCACTTTTTCAAATAATGCTTCTGGATAGGTAACAATAACCGCTGGCTTTTTGCGCGAATTAATTCGGTTTAAAACTTCTGCACGAAGCAAAACATTCGCATTATCAGTTTCTTCTATTTGATAAGGACGACGGAAAGAGCCTGGATAAAACAAAACATCTTGATCACCAATCATTTGTTCCAAATCATTCAAGTAATAGGCAGCTTCTTCCTTGTTGTTTAAAACAATCAAAAATGGAAGCTCTGCTTTCTTAAATACAGACCGAATTACAAACGAAAGCGACGAAGCTAACAATCCATCAAGATGCATTTTTACTGAATTGTTTTCTTGCAAACGGGCTACGATTTGCGCTGTTTTTGGCGAATTATCGTAGGTGTTGTATAAGGCTATTTTACTCAACGCGAGGGGTGTTTGGGTCAAAAGATTTGTTCGGGATTGGCGTACTTGGAATGGCTCTCGTTGTATCCAGCATTTTCAACATTTCAGACTCACCCATTTCAACAGGGATTTTGCTTTTTTCCACAATCTTATCCATTTGTCGTTGCAAAGAGACCAATTCTATATTGATTTGTGAAATTAGCAACACTACTTTTTTATCTGGAATATTATCTAAATGAATGAATAAATCCAACAATCGAACTTTAGTAATTAGAGTTGAAATTCGGCTTTTAATTTGAGGTTTACTGAACTGATAAGGAACACTTTCTCTTAAAACCATTGCTTTTTTAGAGATTTCAGTTGATTTTTTTTGAAAAGCCCCAATAGTTTTTTTGGGTTTTTGAGATAATTCAGCTAAAAACAAACGCAGTTCATTCCAACTCGACACACTGGCTTCGGAAGTTGTATTGATAGGAGCATCATAAAAAACCCACCCTTTATCAATATTCGAAAAAATGAGTTCTCTTTTCTTGATCTCTTTTTTGTTTTCAGCAATACGCTTTTGGTTATCGTTTTGACACGAAAACAAAATGAATATCATAAAAAAGAAGACCGTTATTTTATTTGCCATTTGAATTTTCATTAAAGTACAAAGTTACAAAGTAAATTTACAATAACGAATTACGACTACAGATTAACAATCTACTATTTTGGTGGCTGTTTTTATGTTTTAAAAAATATAAATTAAGACTTTTTTCATCATTTCAATTGCTGTTTTGTGATATTTATAACTTTTTTTCTTAAATTGTGATATTTAACGAAAACGTTATCTTTGTTCTATAAAACAGACGACATGAGTACTAAAGTATTGATTATAGGCGCTTGCGGGCAAATTGGAACAGAACTCACACACCAACTTCGAAAACTATACGGAACAGAAAATGTAATTGCTTCGGATATTCGAAAGTTAAATAATGATGTGGTAAACTCTGGCCCTTTTGAAGTGGTAAATGCTTTAGACTTTAATCAAATTGAACATTTGGTCGAAATACACCAGATTGACGAAGTCTATTTAATGGCTGCTTTACTATCTGCGACAGCCGAAAAAAATCCTGCTTTTGCTTGGGATTTAAATATGAATTCGTTGTTTCACGTTTTGAATTTGGCTAAAGCCAAAAAAATAAAAAAAATATTCTGGCCTTCTAGTATTGCCGTTTTTGGCCCTACAACTCCAAAAGAAAATACGCCACAATACACCATAATGGAACCATCAACGGTTTATGGAATCAGCAAACAAGCCGGCGAAAGATGGTGCGAATACTACCACAATGTTTTTGGAGTAGATGTACGAAGCATTCGGTATCCAGGTTTAATAAGCTGGTCAACTCCACCCGGTGGCGGAACTACGGATTATGCTGTAGATATTTTTCACAAAGCACTTACGGACAAAACGTATGAATGCTTTTTATCTTCAGAAACCAAAATGCCAATGATGTATATGGAAGATGCTATAGCGGCAACAATTCATATTATGCAGGCTCCAACCGAACAAATAAAAATTCATTCTTCCTATAATCTTGCCGCAATGAGTTTTACACCAACGGAAATTGCTGCCGAAATCAAGAAACACATTCCTGATTTTACTATTACTTACAATCCTGATTTTCGTCAAAAAATAGCCGATAGCTGGCCTTCTAGCATTGATGATTCCGAAGCCAGAAAAGACTGGAACTGGAAACATAAATTTGATTTAGAATCAATGACTAAAGATATGCTGGAGCATTTAAGCAAGGAGAATCACTTATAAAATTCAACTTTCTAAACATAAATTATAAAGAAGACAGCGTATCTTGAAGGCAGAGTGAAGCCGCTCCAAGTATTGCAATATTATCTCGATTTGACGTTTCAATTTTTAAATTTTGGATTTGCTTTTGGTAGGCAAATGACCGCAAGGAGGTTTCTAATGCCTCTTTAAAAAAGGGATACGACTTACTTATTGAGCCTCCTAAAATAATAGCTTCGGGTGCAAACATGTATAAAATTGCCTTGATACATTCCCCTAAATGCGAACCAAATTCAGCAAAACATTCTAAAGCTTTCTTATCGCCTTCAGCAGCTTTTAAACTCAATTCCATTGCGCTTAATTTATAGGTATTCGTAAAGAAAAAACCGCTCGAATAATCTTCCATAATTCCCTCTTTGTAAGGAATCATTCCTACTTCGCCAGCACCGCAAAGAACACCGTTATAAAGACTGTTATTTATTATGATTCCCATACCAATACCAGTCCCTATGGAAAGCCCTATAAAATTTTTAAAGTCTTTACCTTTCCCGAATATTTTTTCTCCCAAGGCAAAACAATTGGCGTCATTGTTTATATAAACTGGAATCTTATAGCGCTTTTCTACTATTTCTTTCAAGGCAACTTCTTTCCAAGCTGGTAGATTTTGCACATCATAAACAATCCCTGATATTGGATTTACTACTGCAGGAACGCCAATTCCTATAGCTTTAACATTTGAGGTTATGACTTTGTCAATTGCTTCAAAAAGAGCAGAAAGAATTTCTTGTTCCGTTTCATTTGCATTGACTCCTATAAAAGTTTGCGCTACAATTTCGCTGTTTTCTACTCTCCCAATCTTTATATTAGTCCCTCCTATGTCAATTCCTAACAATACATTGCCCATATTTCTATTTTTTTGATGTCAAATTAGCAAATAAAACCCTGTTTTTCACATTCAATATTTGTGTATTCTCTAGATGTAAATACGGATTCTTAATTTGCATTAAGCACTATGAAAATCCTTTTTTACTGTTTCATGTTGCCATTACATATCATTTCAAACAACAAACACTAAATTAATTATTTACATTTCAAACCTAATCTATTTTGAACAAAAAACACTTATTATCTTGTTCGATTTATTGCTTTAAACCAAACTTAACGTTCAAAATAAAGTCGAAAAAAAATCATATTTTAGAAATTGCTCAATTCATATAATGAAAATGAAAAAGGGAAAAAATAAATAATTTTCAATTATATCATTGGATTTTTAAAGAATAATTAGCTGATATTGTTTCATATTTATATAAATTGCGATTTAGAATTAATATTGAAAATAGGGGTATGTCAGAAAACAATGCAGAGAGATCAAGACTAAAATTAAGGAAGGATAATAAAGGTTGGAAAAAATGGGGTCCTTATTTAACAGAAAGACAATGGGGAACTGTTAGAGAAGATTATTCTCAAAGCGGAGATGCCTGGAATAATATTACTCACGATATGGCTCGTTCAAAAGCGTATCGTTGGGGTGAAGAAGGAATTGGTGGTATCTCTGATAACAAACAACATATTTGTTTTGGTTTTGCTTTTTGGAACCACAAAGATCACATCTTAAAAGAACGTTTTTTTGGTTTAACAGGAAGCGAATCTAATCATGGTGAAGATGTAAAAGAAATCTATTTTTACCAAGATTCAACTCCTACTCATTCCTACCAAAAAATGCTTTACAAGTATCCTCAGGGTGCTTTTCCTTATGCAAAACTGGTAGAGGAAAGTAAAAAACGTTCTAGACTTGAGCCAGAATATGAATTATTAGATACTGGAATTTTTGATAAAGATGCTTATTTTGATATTTCTATCGAATATGCCAAAGCTGATGAACAAGACCTTTTAATTAAAGTTACTGTTGAAAACAGATCAAAACTTGCCGCTCCAATAACTGTTTTACCGACTATTTGGTTTAGAAATACTTGGTGTTGGGGATATGACAATTACAAACATAAACCTATACTAACTGGAATTGGAAACTCCATGATTGAAGTAAATCATCGATTGGTAGGACGTTATAAACTATATGCTGAACATGCAGATGAGTTTTTGTTCTGCGATAATGAAACCAATTTTGAGCGATTATATGATTCTCCAAATCTTACACAATATACAAAAGATGGTATTAACGATTACATCGTAAACAAACGTAAAGATGCTGTAAATCCAAACCACATTGGCACAAAAGCATCGGTAAAATACAGCG
Organism: Flavobacterium sp. 123; assembly: GCF_003634825.1. Lineage (NCBI taxonomy): Bacteria > Pseudomonadati > Bacteroidota > Flavobacteriia > Flavobacteriales > Flavobacteriaceae > Flavobacterium > Flavobacterium sp. 123. The sequence continues at coordinate 1,389,266 of NZ_RBXD01000001.1, read as the reverse complement.
CAGTAATTCCTGCAAATGGAAAAAAGGTGTTTCGCCTACGTTTTACCAATACAACGCCTACCGATGCCTTTGTTGATTTTGACGAAATTTTCAAAAAACGCGGCATTGAAGCAGATGAATTTTATGAGACCCTTCAAAAAGGCATTGAAGACGAAAAATTAAAATCTGTTCAACGTCAAGCATATGCTGGTATGCTTTGGACAAAACAATGGTATTATTACAATGTATTTGAATGGATAAAAGGAGATCCATCCATGCCAAAACCTGATGAAAACAGAAAAAACGGAAGAAATAGTACCTGGAAACACTTATATACTGCTAATATTCTATCCATGCCTGACAAATGGGAATACCCCTGGTTTGCAGCATGGGATTTAGCTTTTCATACCTTACCACTAGCTCGTTTAGACCCTGATTTTGCAAAAAGACAATTGTCAGTAATTCTAAGGGAATACTACATGCATCCAAATGGTCAAATCCCTGCTTATGAATGGTCATTTTCGGATGTAAATCCGCCAGTTCACGCATGGGCAACTTGGAAAGTATACGAAATTGATAAAGAAATGAATGGCGGAAAAGGAGATGTTGTTTTCCTAGAACGTATCTTCCATAAACTGCTATTGAATTTTACTTGGTGGGTAAATCTAAAAGACGAAGGCGGAAATAATATTTTTGGAGGTGGGTTCCTTGGAATGGACAACATTGGTGTATTTGATCGCTCTGCATCTTTGCCTACTGGAGGACATTTAGAACAAGCTGATGGAACAGGATGGATGGCTATGTATAGCTTAAACATGTTGCGTATTGCTTGCGAAATTGCTCTTGAAAATCCTGTTTATCAGGATATGGCTTCTAAGTTCTTTGAACACTTCTTGCACATTGCTGGAGCCATGCAGGCAATTGGTGGTGACAAACTAAATCTTTGGGACGAAGATGATCAGTTTTATTATGATATGCTTCATAAAGAAAATGGTGATGCTGAACTTCTAAAAGTTCGTTCTATGGTAGGTTTAATCCCTTTATTTGCGGTTGAAATTTTAACTCCTGAATTATTAGAGAAATTACCCGATTTCAAGCGTCGTGTAGAATGGGTTTTAAATAATCGTCCAGACCTTGCTAGCTTAATCTCTAGTTGGGATAATCCTGGTAAAGGCGAAAGTCGTTTACTTGCAATTCTTAGAGGACACCGAATGAAAATGATCATGAAACGCATGTTTGATGAAACAGAATTTTTATCTGATTTTGGAATTCGTTCTCTATCTAAATACCATAAAGACCATCCTTATAAATTTAATTACGAAGGCGGAACTGTTCAGGTTGATTATACCCCAGCCGAAGCAACAGGTGATATGTTTGGTGGAAATTCGAACTGGAGAGGTCCTATTTGGTTTCCAATGAACTATTTGATTTTAGATTCTTTGGAGAAATTCTCTAGTTATTATGGCAATGAATACGAAGTTGAATTCCCAACTAATTCAGGGGAAATGATGAGTATAAAACAAGCTGCCGAGGGCGTTTCTAAACGATTATTGTCACTTTTCATTCCTGATGCTAACAAAAAAATTCCGATGTATGGTGAATATGAAAAATTTCAAAAAGATCCAATTTTCAACAAAAACCACTTGTTTTTTGAATACTTTGATGGTGATACTGGAAAAGGTTTAGGTGCCAATCACCAAACGGGTTGGACAGGTCTTATATCAGAAATTATTAGGCAATTATATGTAAAACCAGAATAGTTTCTTTAATATCTTTCTGAAATCACAGATAACAACGGTGATTTCAGAAAGATAATTTTATTGATTAGTAGCAATTCTAGCAAACAAATCGTTTTAAACCAAAAAAAAAGACCATCATTGCTGATGGTCTTTTTTAATAATTTATTATTCTTACTGTTTTTTAACACTATATTTTTCAGTTCTAGCATCTTTAATTACACCTTTCCAGTTTAATCCAAAACCAAAATCATATACATTTCCATTAGCATCTTTATATGGAATCATATCATGAGGAACGTCTTCCATTTGTTTTTCAACAGTAGACATATTTAAAGGCATTTGTAAAGGCAACAATCCTGAAGGTTCTGTTTTACCAGATATAATATCCATCATTGCTTCTACTTGAACTCCAAATTCACCTACTATTGCATCAACATCTTTTTCGAACTCTCCAAAAACCATTGGATTTGAAATATTCACTGACACAATAACCGGTTTACCATTCATTGCTTTTTTAGTTTCAAGAATCGTATTTAAATCTGGGTATGAATTTGATTTAGATGTTTTATTCAAATACGATCTGTTTGTAATTGTTGGGTCTACCACAGGATCTCCAGCTGCTATACTTTGCGCTCGTGCATCAACTGCTGTATACTCTTTTAATTGCAAACTAATTGGCACATATCCATTTCCTCCAGCTTCTCTGTCTGCTCTACTATATCCTCCACTTATTGGGCTTTTAATAAATACAATTGCAAAATCAGCTTTATTAGGGTCATCCGTTACCGTATAATGTTTTTTAATTAATTCTAAATTAACTGGATACTCAATTTTTTCAGGAGAAGGTTGCCCAAAAAAGTTGATTCCTGCAGGAGTAACTCTTTTTGGTATATAAACGGTCTTTCCTTTTTGTATTGGCAATGTTTTATTTTGATTTTTAATCAACACAACCGATTTTAATTGTGCTTCATAACCCGCTTTCATGAACTCAGGTTTACCTACAATTGCTTTTGTTTCAGCAGAATCTAAATATGAATTTTCAAATAATCCAACTCTAAAAATATTCAAAAGTAAACGAACAGCTGATTGCTCAAAACGCTTGCGCATAAAAATATCCCCATGTTCTTTTACTCCCATTTGGTAAGCTTCAAGGACAGGATTAATATCATTATTACCTCCAAATTGATCTACTCCCGCCATCAAAACTTTGTAATGTCTTTCAGCAACAGTCAACTTTTCAACTCCCCAAGATTTACCAGAAAACACATCTGGAGTTGGTCCTTCATTAGCTGTAATCAACCAATCCGTACAAACTACTCCATCATAACCATATTTATTTCTCAATAAATCAGTAACAATGTATTTACTAAATCCATTCCCAACATTTTCTCCGTTTTTAGTATCTTGATTATAAGAAATCGTATAATAAGGCATCACAGCTGATGCTTTTTTAGTTTTACCATTCAATTTAAAAGCACCTTCTGTAAATGTTTTTAAATGAGTTTCAAAATTATTTCCTGGATAAACAGCAAATTTTCCGTAAGCAAAATGCGCATCACGACCTCCTTCTTCAGGACCTCCACTTGGCCAGTGTTTTACCATTGCATTAACGCTCAAGTTCCCCCATCCATCATAAACATCAATAGCTTTTGGAGAAGTCTGAAATCCGTCTACATAAGCTCTTGCCATATCAGTTGCTAGTTTTGGATCTTCTCCAAAAGTACCTACAAAACGATTCCATCTTGGCTCTGTAGCCAAATCAATTTGTGGCGATAATGCCGTCGCGATTCCCAAAGCACGGTATTCCTTACCAGCGATTGATCCAAATTGTTCCGTAATAGTTGGGTCAAAAGTAGCCGCTAATCCTAATTCCTCTGGCCATTGCGATATAGAACCACCTGATCCTGCATTATATTCAGAATCTTTATTAGCACCATTTCGTGGATCAGAACTGTTATTTGCAGGAATTCCAACTCCAATACCTTCAACTAATGCTTGTATATTATTATTCCATTCTGCCGCAATAACTGGGCTTTGAACAGAAGTCATTAACACGTGACGTAAATTATCATTGGTCAAAAAAGCAATTTGTTGATCAGACAAATCCGATGCTTTAACTCCGCTTTGAGAAAAAGGTTTTCCATTATACGTTCCAGCAAACATTCCAGCCTCAGAAGCTGGTACAGCTTGGTGACGGCTATACAACATCAATCCAGCAATTTGTTCTACGGTCATTTTTGCAGCTAAATCTTTAGCACGTTCTGCCACTGGTTTTCTCCAGTCTTCATAGGTGTCTAATGCTCCATTCTTATTTAAATCTTTAAAGGCTAAACCATCAACTTGAATGATTTTCACTCCTGATTTTGGTGAATATCCTAAGGTTTGTCCACCATTGTTTTGAACAAGATTATAAGATCCTTTTGGAGTTTCTACCCACTTTTTTTGTGCGTAAGTCTGCGCACCAAGCATTAAAATTAACGCATTTAATACTACTGTTTTTTTCATATTTTGGTTTTATTAATTGGTATTAGAAATAGCTTAACTTAATTGAATCCGTTTGAAAAACGTTTAATACTTTCATTTGAAAACATCTGATTTTCTTCAATTTAACGAAAACGATTTCAAATATATAAAATAATGTGTCTGTATAACACAATGAATGAAAAAAAATTAATTTTTATCTATCTTAAAAAACTGTTTTATTACTGAAGCTTATATTAAAAGCTAAAAATAAAAAACCAAGCTTTTTTTACTTCATTTTTCTTGCTGATAACTATTTTAAATTAATTTTTGGGTTATAAATCTACTACATTTTTTAAACACAAATTAAATATAATTAATTGATTTTTAATTATTTAAAAAAATATTAGTCTACTTTTTTTTTACAATGAAAATCTTTAAGAGCTAAACCCTCTAATTTTACTATCTGAGAATTTTTAGAAAAAACAATCCTAAAAATTATTTGACAAATCAATTTTGATTGCACTTAAATATTTAACCCATAAAATTAAAAAATAATGAAAGTAGTATTTTCCAAGTTAACTACAATTTTACTTTTGTGTCTTGTCATAGTATCCGTAAATCAATCGGCAGCTCAAGAAAAAAAAGGAACAACAGACCGTAAATGGTGGAAAGAAGCAGTAGTTTACCAAATCTATCCTAGAAGTTTCAAAGATACTGACGGAGATGGTGTTGGAGATTTAAAAGGAATCATTCAAAAACTAGATTACATCAAAAGTTTAGGCGTGGATGTAGTATGGTTAAATCCAATTTATGGTTCTCCAAATGCAGATAATGGATATGATATCTCGGATTATCAAACCATCATGAAAGAGTTTGGAACCATGGAAGATTTTGATGCATTACTAAAAGGAATGCACGAAAGAGGTTTAAAATTAGTGATGGATTTAGTGGTTAATCACAGTAGTGATGAGCATAAATGGTTTCAAGAAAGTCGTAAATCACGGGATAATCCATATAGAGACTATTACCATTGGTGGCCAGCAGAAAAAGGAAAACCAGCATTCAGACCAGGTGCTTTTGAAGCTGACGGAAGCGGTTGGAGATATGACAAACAAACTGATTCTTATTATTTACATTATTTCAGCTATAAGCAACCTGATTTGAATTGGGAGAATCCAAAATTACGTCAGGAAATTTACAGTATGATGAATTGGTGGTTCAAAAAAGGAATTGACGGGTTTAGAATGGATGTAATTCCATTTATCTCTAAAGACACTAATTTCCCCGTAATTACTCAAGAAGAATTGGATAAAAACTACCACGGACGCTGGGATGTATATATGGCTAGTGGTCCACATTTGCACGATTACCTTCAAGAAATGAACCGTGAAGTATTGAGCAAATATGATGTAATGTCCTTAGCCGAAGGAGCTGGAATGTTGACCTCAACAGCTTTAAACTTTGTAGATGAAGATCGTAAAGAACTAAATATGGGGTATCATTTTGAAGGAACCAACTTAGGATACATTCCTGGTTATTTCAAGAAAATGAGTCCAAATTGGAGCTTAGTTGATTTCAAAAAAATCTATTCTGATTGGGATGCAGTATACAACAAAAAAGGTTGGGGAACAATCTATTTAGGGAATCACGATCAACCAAGAATGACTTCTCGCTGGGGGAATGATGCTCCTGAATTTAGAGCAGTTTCTTCTAAAATGTTGACAACATTCTTGCTTTCTATGAAAGGAACTCCTTATTATTATAATGGAGATGAAATTGGGATGGTAAATGCTAAATTTAACAAAATTGAAGACTACCGCGATATTGAAACTATTGCCGAATACGAAAAAATAAAAATTGCTGGTGGTGATTTAAAACAATTTATTGAAGATCAAAAAACTGGAGGAGCACGTGATAACGGAAGAACTCCTTTTCAATGGAACAGTTCTAAAAACGGTGGTTTTAGCACTACTGAACCTTGGTTAAAAGTAAACGACAACCACACAGCCATAAATGCTGAAGCACAGGAAAAAGATCCAAATTCAGTATTGAATTACTTCCGAAAAATGACCAAGCTTCGTAAGACAAATCCAGTATTAATATATGGAAAATACACGCTTTTAGATAAAGAAAATCCAAATGTATATGCTTACACTAGAGAATTAGAAGGAAAAAAAGTATTAGTTTTACTTAATTTTTCTTCTAAAAATGCAACTGCAAAAACAGGCATAAACATCAAAAAATCTAAAGTATTAATTAACAACTATACTAAAGCTTCAAAAAACGGTGAATTAAGACCTTACGAATCGGTAATTTATCAATTGTAATACGAATTGAATTTTTTAGAAATGCCCCAAATAGCATCTGCTTTTTGGGGCATTTTATTTTATAGAATTAGAGTTTTCTATATTTTAAAGGACTTAGCAACAAATGCTTTTTGAAGAAATTATTAAAATAGGTCACTTCACTAAACCCTAAGGAATAGGCAATTTCTGAAACGGTCCAATTGCTGTGCTTCAATAAAACTTTTGATTCTTGCAAAACTCGTTCTGCAATAATTTGCGAGGTGGTTTTTCGAGCAATTTCTTTTACGGCCCTATTCAAATGATTGACATGTACATTTAACTGGTTTGCAAAATCTGAAGCTGTCCGAAGCGATATTCTTTGATGTGCATCATCAATAGGGAATTGACGCTCTAAAATTTCCAGAAACAGGGTTGTGATTCTTTGGGAAGCATTCAATTGTTGGTTTTCAATAGTTGCAGTTGGCTCCATTTTCATGGCAAAATGCAGCAATTCAAAAACAAGATTTCGCAACACATCGTATTTATAAATATACTCTGAATTGATTTCGTCAAACATACGCTTATAAATCGCTTCGACTTTTTCTACTTGTTCATCCGTCAACTCAAAAATAGGATTGCCCTTAGGTTGAAAAACCGAATATTGATCTAGATTTCCGTATTGATGAAAGAAATGTTGATTAAAGATGCAAAAAGAACCCGCTCTCGTATTATCAAGATGCTCCCATTTATAAGGAATCTTTGGATTAGAAAAAGACAATGCTTGGCTTTTAATTTCCACGATCTTGTCTGCAAAGTGAACATTGCTATTGCCTTTCACCAACATGATTTTAAAAAAATCACGTCTTTTATACGGAACTGGTTGTGGTTTTTCACCAAAAAAAGGTTCTAGATTAAAAACATTGAAATGCCCAATTTCATTTTTAAAATTTTCCGGCATCCAATCGAATTTTTTCTTGTAAAACGCTTCTATTGTTTCAACCTTATCCATCTTATAAAGATACTAAATTTATTTTTTAACGAATTTATTATTAAAGGAATAGGCTATCGTTGCGTTCCAAACAAAGTTTTTAGTATTGATATCAGTCTTAATAATTTTATTAACCAAGGCAGAAACTGAAATCGGTGATTTTTTTTTGGTTAAAGTCAATGTAGAAGAAAAGAAAACTCCGTCTTTGGTATCCATTTTTAAGTAGTAAATCTGAGGAGAAAATCGTAGTGCGAATTCATCAGACAAATTAATGTTAGAAAAACTACTGTTTAGTGTTAGAAAATGTGTGTTTCTTGTTGTACCATATTCAATCCCATGTGAATATAAATAATAAGAACCAATACTAGTGTTTTTTGATAAGAAATAGCTAAAAGATAATTCACCTGCAAGATATCTATTCCCCTTTATAATATCTCTTTGAACACCACCAACATCAGCTGTAACTGTCTTGAAAGAAATAGCAGGGTGAGCTCCAATATTAAATTTAAATTTATCATCATTCAAAAATTTATAACGCCACCACAAAACCAAAGACCATGGCTTCCCTTCTAAAGAGGCTTTAAATTCAGGTTCAAAACTTAACTTTTGGTTACCAATAGACATATTAAATATTGCTGCCGGCTTACCTAATGAAAATGTGGGGATAACAGAAATACCGTTATTAGTAGCGCTTATATTTCCTGAAAAATGATATTCAGTTTTCGGACTATCTGCTGTTTGGGCATATGTGAATACGAATGAATTTAAAAACAGAAATAAAACAACTATTTTCAAAGACAGATTCTGACACACATTTTTCATACATTATTTATTTAAAATTAACAAGGAGCAAAATAATTGCTTTTTTCAAAGCCTAAATAACAAATTTCAAAGCAAAAATTATGTTTTTCAAACAATTAAACCTTTTTAATTCTAATATGAAACCATAAAGACCAGACTAAAAAAGAGCAGTGTAGTTGTTTTTTTTACAATTCTATTATTTAAAAAAAGACTAAAATTTAATTTTTCAAACAAACAATTATGCCCTTTTAGATACTTTTTTGTTTAACCAAAGTCTTACTGGCTCATCGTATAATTTCAAGCAAGCATAAGCAAGAACAATACAAGAAACGTAGGCTAAAACACTTATTGGGAATGCCTCACTAAATGGAATTTTTTTATCAGCAACCCAGCCTGTATAGATGTATATTATTGGGAAATGAGTAATATATATTGGATACGAAATATCTCCAAAGAACTTACATACACGCATTGCCATTGTGCCTTTAATTTCTCCACTCGCTGCTAAAAAGACTATTAAAGGAAAAAACAAGATAACTGTTACTGAATCATAAATACCATTCATCCATAAATGCTCGCTTCCACCAATTCTTGGCATTGAAAAAACTACAATAATTAACAAACTGCAAAGTAAAAAAGCATTCTTCACTTGAATTAGTTTCCCCATACGAAAAAGTAAAACTCCTGCAAAAAACGGATACATTACACGTGCAAAACCAATATGCAATTGTTCTGGATCAAGTGACCAACCTCCAATAAGATCTCCGTTAGGACTTGTTAATGCAAGATGGATTAGCGCTAAACCCGAAAGAAAAACGAGTATAGAAAGTGCTTTTTTTGAAAATTTTCTAACAAAAAGCGCATACAAAATATTAGCAATATATTCATAAAACAAAGACCAACCAGGACCATTAAGCGGATGCATCTCTGCCCAACCACGGATATCCATTGATGTAGGAACTGGAATTAAGGTGAATCCAATAACCATAACAAGTAACATTTTCCATATAGGAACTTCATGAATAGTAGGCCACAAAACAGAGTCTTGAAAATAAAAACACAAACCTCCTATAATCATTCCTATAATTACCATAGGTTGAAGTCGGATTAATCGACGTTTAAAAAAATCTCCAACGTTCATTTTCTCCCATCGATCATCATAAGCATAACCTATAACAAAACCTGATAGTAAAAAGAAAAAATCTACCGCAAGATATCCGTGATTTATAACTTGATCCAAGTGACTTGTAGCATGTGCTTCAAAAATATGAAAGGCAACAACCATTAAGGCTGCTACACCGCGTAATCCGTCTAAAATAGGGTAATGTGGTTTTGATGCTGAAAGTGTGGTATTCATATGTTTTTATTTGCTTTTGTCTAATTATTATACATGCTAGAATTATAAAGTGGAACAATATAGTCACTTTATCGACAACTCAAAAATTTGAAGTGGAAATTAAGACATAATGAATTAAAGCGTGTTAATCATTTCGATATCTTCTTCCTCTACCAAAGTTCTACTTGCTTTTTTCACAATTATTTTTCTACCAAAAGAAAATAATATGGACGCTGAAATGGAACAAGCTGCCATTATACCCGTCATGGGTAAAGAAGTTTCATTTTGCAAAAGGCTCACCATAGCTGACATAACAGCTCCAATACTCATTTGAATAAAACCCATAAGCGCCGAGGCACTACCAGCATTCTGACTAAATGGAGCCATCGAAAGTGCCGATGCATTAGGAAATATAAATCCTTGGCAACATAAAAACATAAATATCAGAATTACCGTAACATATAAATTATTTAACCCAAATATGGATGTTGCAGCCAAAACAATACCTACTCCATTTTGGATGTATAAAACTATCTTGATAATGTTTTCAGATGAAAACCTTCGCAACATAAAATTATTGAACTGACTTGAACCAATCAATCCTGCAGCAATAATGGCAAATATCCAGGAATAATAATTTTCACTTACTTTAAATAATATCATAAAAACATAAGGCGAACCACTTATGTAAGCGTATAAACCGGAATAAGCAACTGCTCCTGTAAAAGTATAAACTCCAAATTGTGGGTTCTTAATAATAGAAGCGTAACTTTTTATAATTGAGCTAGGCTTTAAAGAAAAACTAGCATCTGGCTTTCTGCTTTCAGGCAATAAGAAGTAAATTCCAGCAATTATAAAAAATATAACTACGATAAGCACCCCGAAAATGTATCTCCAACCAAATAATGAAGTGATATACCCCCCTAATGTTGGCGCAATAATTGGTGAAATCGCAACCACTAACATCAAAGTAGAAAACACTTTGGCATTATCTTTTACGTCAAACAAATCCCGAACCATTGCTCGCGCCGCAACCATTCCCACACAACCACCTAACGCCTGAAAAAGTCTAAAAATAATTAATGTATCTACAGTTACTGCAGTTGCACATGCTGCTGATGACAAAGCATAAAGTAGTAAGCCAAAATACAAAGGTTTTTTTCGTCCAAAACGTTCTAATAATGGCCCATAGATAAGTTGCCCTACAGATATTCCTATAAAAAACGACGACAAAGACAACATCACAGAAGAAACAGAAGTATGCAACCCTCTCGCTATATCAGGAAAAGCCGGCAAGTACATATCAATAGATAATGGACCAATGGCAGTTAGTAATCCTAATATAAGTATTAGATGTGATTTTTTCTGTTCTTTATTCTTACTCATTTTGGCATACTTAGTTTTACAAATAAAGACAAAAATCGACAAGAATTTGATGATTTAAAAACAAAAATCAAACAGACAATTACAAAAATCAAATATTTCTAAATTTTAGAATAATTCAATCGAAACTGCTTTTTATTTAAAAACTAGAAAGACTGTACCATCAAATCTATTTTATCAAATAATTCACCAACTCCTAAACTAGCCCAAAGTATAAATATCCCTAACCCTATTTTAATAAATCTTGGGATGGAATAACCTATAAATCGTTTGAGAAGAATAGTTGTTGGGCGATAATAAATTAAAGAAATTAAAAATATAAAAACACCAAATTCAGGATCATTCCCCCAAAATACATTTACGACACCAATTGCAGAAAATATTCCGCCAAATACCCAACTGATGCTGTTCGAAATTTTTGATTTATAATCCATAAATTGTTTCTTTTTAAACTAAAAATATTAACTTTAAAGATAGCCATTTTATAATTTAGTTTTTAAGCCATAACAACTTCATGAATTTATGCATTAAATAAATTCTCCGAACTCTTTCTGAAATTAAGAAAACGGATTTAACTCACAATAAAAGACTTCTAAAAAGAAGGCTTTATATTTTTATAATATATCTCTAAAATTTAAATATCTACAGCATCATAAACACGAACTTTTTCCCATAAATGAGAATAGTTTTTTACAAACTCCAGATGAATCGGATGATTTTGATATGTTTTTTGATCAACTTCATTATCAAAATATAACAGTTCCGAAACTTGCCAAGAAGTATCCACTACTTCACGCTTTTCTGTAGAAGCCAAAGTCCCCAAATGAATCTGACGAATCACAGGAATTGCTCCTAAAGTTTTTAAACCCGAAATCAATTCTTGTTTATCAACTTCAGAATCTGGGTTTTTCAACCAAAAAAATACATGATGCAATAAATATTTTTTCTTTGAATTCATACCAAAACTTAAACCTGCAAATCCAAATAAAGCAGATGCTGTAATAAATCTTCTTCGTTTCATCTATTCATTTATTTTAATATGTAAATATCGAAATTTAATACTAAAAAAGATAAAAAGAGTATTTTTTATTCTTAACCAGAAACAATACCAACAGAATTTGAAGAATAGCAAACAGCAACTATTGTTTTTTAAGGACTTTAAAATCTTTAAAATAACCTATCGTCCCTATTTCAACCCAAAGTGCAATACTTCCTTTTTTAGAATTTCCAAGCATTTTTTGAACTAAAAATGATGGTGCTTTTTGATTGTTAATGTATAAAGTAGCCTTTTCGTCTTCAAATTCTATGCGCATCGTAATCCACTCGTTTAAGCCAATATCAGCATACGTTTCATACAAACCATTTGCTTCTCTTCGGAGTCGACTAAACGTATTACCTGGATAGGAAAAATATTGAACTGTATGATTGCGTCTAAGTTGATCCTCAGCCCTTCCGTTACTTGGACGAAGGTAAATTGCTTGAAAATTCTTGTTCTCTTGATCTACCCGATACGCTAGACCGATAAATCCCCGGGCAGCAGGAAAAGGAGAATTTTCCATTATTCGACTTAATACTTTGACTTCAATCGTTCCGTTCTCAATAGTAGTGTTTGTCAATTTTACGTACGTAGCACCATCAACTGAAGCTTCAATATTTTTCTCGTCAAAAGGAGAAGCAATTAAGTCTCTCTCTACTTTTAAGACTTGGACTCCATCCATATTAACGATTTCTACTTTTGTATTTACGGCTTCAAGTTCCTTATCCTCCCATGTAAATTTTTGAGCAAATAACCCCGTGATTTGAAAAATAAAGAAACTCAATAAAAGTACTTTTTGCATATAAATAGGTTTACTTTTCATTTATAAAAGGAGCTATACCAGCCCAAGTTACATTAAAATTAATAATGAAAGCAGGATGACCAGCATTAGGAATAATCGCTAACTGATGATTGGGAATTAACAATGCTGCATTTAGTACGTTTTGAACCGAATTGCTCTCATCTCGATCGCCGGCCATTACTAAAACAGGACATTGGATAGCGCCTAATAATTCAGCTCCAACGGTCAGCTGTCCATAGCAAGTTGCTATCTGCTGAAACACCTCTTTTAATCGATTTGGCTCAGGCATTAAGGCTCGCTGTTGTGCCCAATAATCAGCATCCAATTCCATTGCTTGATTGAAGTTAATATTAAAATCTCTCAACCTTGGATACAAAACCCCCGCCCCTATTACAATCATTTTCTTTACTTTTTCAGGATACATCGAGCCAAATTTATATGCCGTATAACCTCCATCACTAAACCCAAGAAGCATCACTTTTTCTTTAGTTACTTCATTGATTACTGTCAAGACATCACTTGCTCTTTGTTCCAATGTTACTGGTTCAGTACCTATTTCAGATTTTCCATGTCCACGAGTAGAAATTGCTATCACCTGAAAGTTAACGGAAAGACTGTCTATTATTCTTCCCATTTCAATAGTTGATCCAAACAATCCACCATGTAACACTACAACGGGTTGCCCTTTGCCGTACACTTCATAATAAATTTTCGCGTCCTTTGCTTGCACATAATGTCCTGCTTGTGGATTATTTCCATAGGCGATTTTCTGTGTTGCTATGTCCTTATTTTGCATGAAATGGCGCAATGGTTTTTGAGCAAACACACTTGAGCAGAAAATCACATATACTAAAATTGCTACTATTAATTTTTTCATATTCTCTAATTTACTTTATAAAATAATCCTGATCCGTAAGAAGTTCCTAATGTTCCAGGCTTCAATTGTAAGTAATAACGACTGGTTTGCTCTTCTTCAACAGATAAACTTCCGACTTTTTTAATCTTAAAATCCGAATTATACTTCAGCTTCTTTGGGTCGGCTGGGATTCCAAAATCTTGTGGACCACCACCTTTATTCACTAATTGATTATATCCGACTAACATAGAATTTTGAATCGTATAGGCATTTTTAGCTTCTTTTTCTAGAACCCACAATACATTGGCACCACTAATTACATTATTATAAAATTTAAAATCCTCCATTGTAGACCAAGTCCATACGACGGCTCCATAACTATTTAAAATTAAATTATGGTGCATTGTACATTGATCTGCCAGTGTATTCCACATAACAACAGCATCTTTAACACCATAAAAAACACAATGATCAACCTCGAGTTCTTTACCACTTGCTAAAATTCCTAAGTGATTCGGTAAAGCAAATTTATTTCCTAAAAATAAACATTGTGTTATTCGCAAATCACTTAAATTCTTGCCATCCCATACAATAGGATAATTTCGAACTAATACTCCTTCGGACGGCTTTTCATGAACAGGCTCCCCTAATATACGCAACCCTTGAATTGTTACATGGCTTGTTTCAATTAGAATGCCATAATTAGAACCTCCAGTCACCTCCTTTTTTTCATTTGTTTCTAAAGTAAAAGGCATTGTTGAAACAATAATTGGCATTTTACTTGGATTCCAAATAGTGCTATCAGGCAAAATTTCAGCACGAATAATCAAACGATCCTTTTTAGAAAATTCCCATTCAACTGGATTAAAAGAGGCGGTTTCTGATAATCCATAAGTTCCTGCTGATAAGCACAACACGATTGAACCACTACCAACCATTTTGTTTACACGCTTTGCTGCTTCAGGTAATGATTTAAGAGGTTTCTCTTTAGTTCCTTCAGCATCATCTTTTCCTAAATTTGGGTTTACAAATAAGCTCGTAATAGTTTCTTTATTACTATTATTTGTTTGAGAAAATACATTTAGGCAAGCTAGTAAAACGATTACTAGCCAAATTGTTTTATTGGTTTTCATAACTATTAAAACAATTTTTCGGTTGAAGGTGTAGCGCCCACTAATCTCAAATAAACCGTTGTTTGCGCTCTATGATGGGTTTGATGTTCAAAACACTTGTTTAAAACCTGCTCTCTGCTTAGGTCAAATTGACCAAAAAGTTTAATGCGTTCTCCAAGTTTACTATTAGGATATTTTTTAATGGCATTGATGGCAAAATCATAAGCAGCCATTACTTTACTAGTAACACTCGCTTTGTTTTCGTCACCAGATTTTTCTAAATCTCCAAAACTTACAGGCGGTTTTTCATCCGTAGCTGAACCTACAAAACCATATATTGCATCACTTAAGTGTAAAACTTGACCCGAAAAAGAACGCATTTCTTTTGTTGGTTTAAATGCATATCCACTTTCAGGCATGGCATCCAAATATTCTTTAGTATATGCTTTAGCTCTTTCCCAGTCTTTAACGATATCATCTGTTGCTGTTTGTGCGGTCAAATTACCCACAGATAAAATTAATGTCAGAAGTAATACAATCTTTTTCATAATTATTGGTTTTATAATTTTTTACAAATTTACAACCATTAGTGTATATTTGTAACCAACAAATTAAATACCAGTAACCCGTAGGTTACCACAAATTATATGAGATATATAGAAAACCCTCATGATTGCCCAGTAACTAGAGCAATGTCTATTTTTGGTGGAAAATGGAAACCAATAATATTGAATTGTATTGGTGATAGTTCTTTGCGTTTTGGAAAACTAAACCAATTAATGCCTGCCATTTCTAACAAGGTACTCTCTAATGAATTAAAAGAGTTAGAAGCGCTTGGATTAATTGAAAGAACAGCGTTTACAGAAAGCTCTCAAAGAGTAGAATATACATTATCTAATTCCGGGAAAAGTTTGATGCCTGTGCTATATGAAATTGCAAGCTGGGGCAATTCAAATGAAGCTAAAAAAATTGTTTCGGAAATGATTAAGTAGAAAACTGGAACGATTAAAACATCAAACCTTCTTGTTTCTTTACACGAACCAACTACATCATAAGGCTTGTAAATAAGGTAAAAACCGAAGTATTACAATGACAATTCTGAAGCAATTTTAAGTGTTTTCATGCCGCCTTAATTCCATAATTTTATGGTTGTAAATAGTTTTATCTATTCCACATTCTTTTTTATGGTATTCCCAAAAAAAAGGATGTTATAAGAAAAGTGAAATGCAAACTAAAAAATGCAAAAATCAAACATTTCTATATTTAAGGGGAGTTTGTCCCACATTCTTCTTGAAAAAATCATTAAAGTTGGGCGTTTCTTCAAAACCTAATGAATACGCTATTTCAGAGACGTTCCAATTACTGTTTTTCAATAACGATTTAGCCTCTTGAATTAATCGTTGTGAAATTAGTTGCGTTGTTGTTTTTTGCATTGTTGCTTTAACCGCTCTATTCAAATGATTGACATGAATGGATAATTGATTTGCAAACTCAGATGCAAAACGCAAGTTTATTTTTTGATTCCTTTCATCTATTGGAAATTGGCGTTCTAAAAGTTCTAAAAACAAGGAAGAAATTCGACTAGAAGAATCCATTTTAATATTTTCAAAGTTTTTAGAAGGCTCTAATTTCATAGCCAAATGAATAAGTTCAAAAACCATGTTTCGCAAAACATCATATTTGTAAACATAGTCATTCTCTATTTCATCAAACATTTTTTCATAGATGGAGGAAGCAACATCAAAATTATCTGGAGTTAATTCAAAAATATGTTTCCCATTTGCTTTAAAAATTTCATATTGATTGATACTACCAAATTGATTGAAAAAATCAGCTGTAAAAATACAGAAAAACCCATTTATTATTTTATCTCGTTGTTCCCAACAATAGGGAATTTGTGGATTAGAAAAAGTAATGGCTTGTTTATCAATAGCCACACTTTTGTCAGCATAATGAAAAACACCACTTCCTTTAACCAAAGTAATTTTAAAATAATCTCTTGTTCGAAAAGCTGTTGGTTTGTTATTTTGCTTAAGAAAAGGCTCTAGTCGAAAGACATTAAACTGTCCTAAAGAATCGTTCGAAATTATGCTTGAAGCAGTTGGGTTTTGTTTATTTTCTGCCATATCTAATTGATCTTTATTTTTTTAAAATTGCAAAAATCAAACAAATATAAATAATAATTCAGTTGAAACTAACAGAGTAGCAGTTGAGAAATAAGAAGCTATTCTTACTAATTAATGTAGTATATTTATTTGAAAACAAAAGCCTCAACAATGCTGTAAAGGCTTTTTACTTTTGGTAATGCTTTTTATTTATAAATTGTATCTAGCACCCAATGTCCAGTTGAATTTCCCGTCAGAAATTGTTTTATTAGCAAATCCTCTAACATCAATATTCTTATTTATTTTATACGTAATGGTTTCAGAAACTCCATAGGTTTCATCCATATCAAGACCATACAACTGAGATAAGAAACTAAAATTGCCCTGAACAACATTTGTATTAAAAGAAAGAAAATTAGCTTCAAAATCGTTGTTTTTTCCTTTGCCATGCAAATAAAAAGCACCAACCGAAACTTTTTTTGACAATTCATAACTTGCAATTAATTCTTGTGCAAAGAAAGTATCTACATGATCATCATCATTAATTTGGATTGCTGGTAAATGCACTCCAATATTTACTTTTAGTTTTTTGTCAATTAATTTGTATCGTGAAATAAGAACAACTCCTCTAGGAGTGAAATTACTTAATCGAACCGTTGATAATGTGTGAAACGAAAGTCGTTTACTTTCATTTGTTCCTGCATTAATTATTAAATGAGGACTGTTTGAGGTAAAAGCGGGAATAAACGAGAATCCACCGGTACTTGCTTCAAAATTGGCATATTGAGCATGAGCGAGGGAACTAAAAAGAAATGAAATAATAATAAGTAAAGTTTTATTCATTAAGTGAAATTTAAATGTTATTTTTTTGAAAGAAATGCAAATATATAATTATTGTGTCAATTGTACGCAATGGCAAAAAAAATTATTAAAAATTCAAGTAGTAATCATTACCAATAAGTTTTCGTAGAAGCCCATAAAAAAACCTCTACATTGCTGTAAAGGTTTTTTTATGGGGTAAGAAGTAATTATAGGCAATAATAAAATTTCTTTTGAGCTTATATTGACTTGATTATTTTAGCAGGTACTCCCCCAACAATTACATTACTTGGAACATCCTTATTTACAACCGCTCCTGCTGCCACTATAGAATTTTCACCAATAGTTACGCCTGGCAAAATAGTTGCATTAGCTCCAATCCAAACATTCTTTTTTATAACGATAGATTTTAAGTCAAGATTTTTTCTCTTTCTAGGGTCTATTGGGTGATTTTCTGTAATTAAATTTACTTTAGGACCAATTAACACATCATCTTCAATTGTAATGCCTCCCAAGTCCAAAAAAGAACATCCGTGGTTTATAAAAACATTTTTACCTAGCTGAATGTGTCTTCCAAAATTGGTGTAAAATGGAACAAAAACAGTTGTGTTTTCACTGATTTGTTTTCCAATAATTTTTGACAAAACCTCGCGTATTTGATGAATACTTGTTGATGTGTTCAACTGTGCTGACCATTCAATTGTTTGCGAAACAATCTCCCAAACATTCCCCATTTCAGGATCATCATTTGGAATAATTCCACCGGCTAACATTCTTTTAAAAATATCCATATAAAAAAAGCTTGAAATTTTTTAAATACTAATTTAAGAATTGAAAACAAAAAAATTTAATCTCTTACTCGTATCATTTTCGACTTAAGCAAGTCCCCATATTTATACCTGAAATCAATAATTTTCGTAAATAAATAGTGTTACTTCATTTGCATTACTTTGTCCTGCACTGTCGTATTTAATTAAATAACCGTCTGAATCGTAAAAGTATTTAGGTTTCCATCCAGCAGTATTGGAAGTAATATGTAGATAAGATAACCCTTGTTCATTATCCATCAAAACTTTATATACTGGTTCATTGTTATATACACCAGCAATATTTTTATCATAATTATACGTTACTGATGAAGTTTTATTTTCGGTTCCATCTGGATTAACTTCAATCCAATTTTTAACATAAGTGCTATTCGGATAATAAACATAAGTATAGTGCATCTGAGGTTTGACTCCCGAAACTCCTGAACTCATATATAAATATTTGCTAATAACATTATTATTTTCATCGTATTCAAATGTATATCGGAGCGTTCCGTCTAAATCTTTTGCGTTAATTATTTGCCCAATACTATTATACTCATAGCGTAAAACAGCTCCTTTATCTTGATATTTCGTTATTTGAACTTTTGCCCCTGATTCAAAATATTCAAAAACAATAGGAGAATAAGCAAGAGTGCCATTATAATCGGGATATGCAATGTTGTTTATTGTGATTTTTTCAAGGTTGTTACTTGAATTATAGGTGTAAGTTCTTTCATCATATATTTTAGTATTTACATTTAGTGATTCCTCGGTTGGATCATATAAATTATCTGATGGTAATGCAAGGTATTCCGCTTCGCTTAACTTAGTTTGATACTTTTTGTCAAATACTGTTGAAGATGTATATGTTATTGTTTTCACTAACCTTTTTCTTATAGCGGTAGTCTTACTTGTAACGCCTTTTGCCGTTAAGTTTTTGTCAGTTATATTTATTACTGCAGGTTTTTTAATAACTTGAATAGGATTTGTTGGGCTAGTAGGGCTTGTTGGATTAGTAGGACTTGTTGGGTCGATAGGATTATTTTCACTTGAACAAGAAACCAAACTAATTAATAAAATAAGCAATATTGTTTTTTTCATTATAAAAAATAATTTTTAATTAAAAAGTCTTAATTTTCTTTGAGCTGTGACTTAATAAACGAAATATGTTAATTGATATATTTTTCAAAGTTATAAAGAAGAAATATAACCTTGCTTAAATTTTGCTAAATAAAAAAGGTTTCAAGAAATAAATCTTGAAACCTTTTTAGTTGTTTGCTCCCCCTCTTGGGCTCGAACCAAGGACCCTCTGATTAACAGTCAGATGCTCTAACCAACTGAGCTAAGGAGGAAAGTGTATTTCACTTTTAAAGCGGTGCAAATATAGGGCTTAATTTGTTTTTCGCAAATAATTTTTAGTAAAATTTCAAAAAAATTTACTTCCCAACAATTGCCTTATAAATATCATTTCCGTTTGCAAATAATAAGAGCGTGATAAGTAATACGAAACCAACCATTTGTGCATTCTCTAGGAATTTATCACTTGGTTTCTTACCACTGATAATTTCATATAATAAAAACATTACATGACCTCCATCAAGAGCAGGAATTGGCAATAAGTTCATTACACCAAGCATAATTGACAATAAAGCCGTGATATTCCAGAAAACTTCCCAGCTCCAAGTATTAGGAAAAATATTAAAAATTGCTGCAAAACCACCTACTTGTTTATAGGCTTTAGTCTCAGGATTGAAAATCATTTTTAATTGCTTTCCATATCCTACTAATTGGTCTTTCCCCTTTTCTATTCCTACAGGAATGGATTCAAAAAACCCAAATTCTTGTTTGCTAACTTTATAATACCCTAGTTTTTCTAAAGATTCTATACTGTATCCTCCTTGTTGAACAACTAACTTCCCTTCTTTATTCACCACAACAGGAACTTGAATTTCTTTTTGATCTCTTAAAACCGTTGCTGAAATCGTTTTGTTTTTACTATTGGCTAAAATAGTTTTAGCTTCGTCAAAATATTTAGTTTTTTGCCCATTTAAAGCAACGATAATATCTTTTGGCTGTAATGCTTTATTTAGAGATTCTTCTGGAATGGTGCCAATCACAAACGGCATTCTAATAGAAACCAAAGGTCCTTTTTCAAGTTTAGATAATTGATCTACAAAATCAACAGGCATTTTTACAGCTTGTTCTACCCCATTTCTTTCAATCAAGACTTGCTTAGCCATGATGATTTTCATGTTCATATCATTATCAAACTTGATTACTTTTTCGCCATCAATAGAAATAATTTTATCTCCTGTTTGAAAACCTGCTTTTTGCATCGCTGGATTATCAATCAAAAGTCCATCTTTCAAATCAACATTAGCAATAAACATATCGCCATAAGCAAAAGCCATTCCGATATAAATAATAAATGCCAAAATAAAATTCACCGTAACCCCACCTAACATAATAATCAAACGTTGCCAAGCTGGTTTAGAACGAAATTCCCAAGGTTGTGGAGGCAATGCCATTTGTTCCTTGTCCATGCTTTCATCAATCATTCCGGAAATTTTCACGTAACCACCAAGTGGCAACCAACCGATACCGTATTCAGTTTCGCCAATTTTCTTTTTTAGAAGAGAATATTTTACATCAAAAAACAAATAGAATTTTTCAACTCTAGTTTTGAATAATTTAGCAGGAATGAAATGTCCTAACTCATGAAGAATAATCAGTAATGATAAACTCAATAAAAATTGTGAAAGCTTGATAACAATATCCATTTTTTTGTTTTGGTTCTTAATTTGATCGACAAAAGTAAGGTTTTCTATTTTAGTTGCAAAGGTTTAGCATTTTGTATGATAATAAATGTTTGTTAATAATTCTTCAATTTAATTTTCATTTTAGATTGCGTCTTGTAACTTTACTGTTTATTCCAATCCGATTACTAAAAACCTATTTTATGTCTTCACAATTATTTTCTTCCTTACCAATAAAAAGCATTGTCCTAAAAAACAGAATCACCATATCTCCAATGTGCCAATATTCTGCCAAAGATGGTTTTGCTAATGATTGGCATTTAGTTCATCTTGGTAGTCGTGCAAGTGGCGGCGCAGGATTAATCATTCAAGAAGCTACAGCTGTTGCTCCCGAAGGGCGAATTTCGCCAGAAGATTTGGGTCTTTGGAATGATAACCAAATTGAAAAATTACTAACTATAAACCAATTTATTATTAGTCAAAATTCAATTCCCGGAATTCAATTGGCGCATGCCGGTCGAAAAGCTAGCGTTTCAGCTCCTTGGATTGGAAATAAAAAATTAGACGAAAATCAAGGTGGCTGGGAAACCGTTGCGCCAAGTGCTATTGCGTATCATTCGGATGAAAAAAAACCTGTAGCTTTAGACAAAACGGGCATTCAAAAAGTGATTTCCGATTTCAAATCAGCTACCAAAAGAGCGCTTAAGGCAGGTTTTCAGGTCTTAGAAATTCATGCAGCACATGGTTATTTGCTTCACCAATTTCTTTCTCCATTATCTAATTTCAGAACGGATGAATATGGCGGACCTTTTGAAAACCGAATTCGTTTGCTGTTAGAAGTCCTAGAAGCCGTACAATCAGAATGGCCAAAAAATCTTCCTTTATTTGTAAGAATATCAGCAACAGATTGGGCGGATGGTGGCTGGAATATTGATGAATCCGTTCAACTTTCAAAAATTCTAAAAGAAAAAGGAGTTGATTTAATAGATGTTTCTTCGGGCGGATTAGTTTCGCATCAACAAATTTCATTAGGGCCAAATTACCAAGTTCCTTTTGCAGAAAAAATCAAAAAAGAAACTGGAATTTTAACTGGTGCAGTAGGTTTAATCACCGAAGCTATTCAAGCAGAAGAAATCATCAGCAGCGGCAAAGCAGATTTAGTTTTATTTGCCAGAGAATCCTTGAGAAATCCAAATTTAGCCTTGAATTTTGCCAAAGAACTTAGCGCAACTATTTCGTGGCCAAAACAATATGAAAGAGCAAAAATATAATTGAAACAAACACAAATCACACATTTTTTTACAAATTAAGTAATTAGACAATTCTTATATGCCTTAATATGATTAGCCTTTTGAAACATATAAGGTCACTTAAGTTTTAATGTTTAAATTAGATTTAGATATAAAAATAAATAAAAATGCAACAAATAAAAACAGCACTTCTATCCTACGGAATGTCAGGAAAAGTATTTCACGCCCCTTTTTTAAACTTTCATCCTGGTTTTGAACTAAAAGGTTCTTGGGAAAGAAGCAAAAAATTAATACAAGCGGATTATCCTTCCGTTAAAAGTTACGCTTCAATTGAGGATTTACTTGAAGACGATATTGATTTGGTAGTCGTTAATACTCCTGTGGAAACACATTATGAATATGCAAAAAAAGCCTTGCTGGCCGGAAAACATACTCTTGTTGAAAAAGCATTCACCACAACAGTAGCTCAAGCACAAGAATTGGCAAAGTTAGCTGCGGAAAAAGGTTTAAAACTAGCTGTTTTTCAAAACCGAAGATGGGATAGCGATTTTAAAACCGTAAAAAAAGTAGTAACTGACAACCTTCTTGGTAAAATTATAGAAGCCGAATTTCATTTTGATCGTTACAATCCGAATTTAAGTCCAAAGCAACACAAAGAAGTAGCTAGTTCTGGAGCAGGAATTTTGAAAGATTTAGGACCTCATCTTATTGATCAAGCCCTGTTTTTATTTGGTTTCCCAAAAGCAGTTTTTGCTGACATTCGTATTACCAGAGCACATTCTTTAGTAGATGATTATATTGATATTTTGCTTTATTATACTGATTTTAGAGTGCGATTGAAAGCGGGATTTTTTGTTAGAGAGCCTATTCCTTCTTTTATTGTTCATGGCGAAAAAGGTTCTTTTCTTAAGCCACGTGGTGATGTGCAAGAAGATGATTTGAAATTAGGGAAAAAACCAAATTTAGATTCGTGGGGAACTGAATCTGAAATCCATCAAGGACTGCTTCATACCGAAATTAATAACGACATTTATAAAGCCAACTTACCTACTCTTCAAGGAAATTATTATGACTTTTTTGACGGGGTTTATCAATCTATTATTCATAATAAAACAGAACCCGTGACAGCTCAGGAAGGTGTTCATGTCATGCAAATTATTGAAGCGGCTCAACAAAGTAGCGAACAAAAAACAGTGATAAATCTATAATTTATTACCAATGAAATCGAAAGAAAATACATCGTTTTCACAAACAATAACGATGTATTTTTAGCTCAAAGCACTGTTTATAAGTGATGAATAGATGCTTTTTGTACTTTTGCTATGTTAAAATTTTAAATACAATTCATTTGATAGATTTGAACTTTTTAGGCAGATTTAAAGCTAAAGGAAAATACAAAAAAACGTATCAAGACGTTAAGGCTTCTTATTTGACCCGCTTACGATGGGCAGTTTCAATGTTTTATTTTGGAATGGGTTTATGTTTTGCAACATGGGCCAGCCGAATTCCCGATATTAAAACCAGTTTAGATCTTAGTGAAGGAAGCCTTGGAACCATCCTTTTTGCAGTTCCTTTAGGACAGTTAATCATGATGCCCTTTTCAGGAAAACTAGTCACTCGTTTTGGAAGTCACCGTATTCTCCTTTTTTCAATTATAATGTATGCTTTTAGTTTGACTAATTTAGGATTAGCCCAAAACTCTTGGCAACTAGCGCTTGGTTTATTTGTATTTGGAATATTTGGAAATCTATCTAACATATCTGTAAACACGCAAGGCGTTTATACCGAAGGTCTTTTTAAAAGAACGATTATGTCCTCGTTTCACGGAATGTGGAGTTTAGCAGGATTTACTGGAGCTTTGGTAGGATTAGGAATGTTAGCCTTAAAATTAACTCCATATGTTCATTTTTTGATTGTTGCTGCGATTGTAGTTGTATTAGTCGTGCTTAATTTAAAGTTTTTGATTAAGGCAAAAGAAAAAGCACAACTAGAAAAGAAAAAAGGTGCCAAAAAAAGGGATACAACCTTAATTTGGTTAGGGATAATTGGTTTTTGTTGTATGGCAAGTGAGGGCGTTATGTTTGACTGGAGTGGCGTTTATTTTAAAGATGTCATAAAAGCACCTGGACCATTAGTGATTTTAGGATATACTTCATTTATGATTATGATGGCTGGAGGGCGTTTTCTAGGAGATGGTTTAACCCATAAATTTGGACGTAAAAAAGTAATGCAAATCAGTGGTTGTATGATTTCGACAGGTTTGTTTACTGCGGTATTTTTCCCTTATATAATTCCATCAACTATTGCTTTTATGTTTGTAGGATTAGGTGTTTCAACTATCATTCCAACTCTTTATAGCATTGCTGGAAAGCATCCAGAAATTCCAACAGGCGAAGCTTTAACAGCAGTTTCGAGCGTAAGTTTTTTTGGTTTTTTAATGGGGCCGCCTATAATTGGTTATATTGCCGAAATTTCTAGCCTACGATTTTCATTTGCATTCATCGGGATTTTTGGATTTCTTATTGCAATAATGGTTTCTAAAATCACCGCTATTCAAGAATAGTTTTTGATTTATTTATTATACAAACCCGTCAACTTTATAAGATGACGGGTTTTTTAATTTATATGATTTAAAATTATTTTTACTTTGAAAGTAAATTCTTATAATTTTTAATTACTTTTATACTCTAAATCAAACAACGATTTATCAATTCTCAAAAACACCACTGATTTGAGATTGATTCATGATACTTTATTTCCAAAAACAAATTTTATTTTTTGAGCATTTCCGCATTTCGAAGATTTAAAATCCTTGAATGATATTGATTGTTCCATCTCTAAAACTTGTCTTATGAAAAATAAAATAGTGTTGCTTTTATTTTTGACACAAACCATACTAGTTTTTTCACAAGACGTTGCTAGTTTAACTGGGACAATTATTGATTCCAAATCACAGAAACCGTTACAATTTGTTGTGGTAAGTATCCAAAATACTAACGAAACTCAAATAACCTCATCTGAGGGTAAATTTAGTTTTGAAACCACGAAGCAAAGCGCACAATTAATTCTCATTCATAATCAAGGGTACAGAGACAAACTAATTCCGATACAGATTGTTTCTGGCCAAAGTCTAAATTTAGGAATAATCCCATTAGAAGAAGATCAGAATTCTGAACAGCAGTCTGGTTTGATAGCTTTATATGATAGCGATTTGAGTGATGACAACAGCGGTTCTGAAACCACTTCTGGCCTTTTACAATCCTCAAAAGATGCGTTCCAACAAGCAGCTGCTTTCAATTGGGGACAGGCACGCTTCAGAATACGCGGATTAGACAGCGAACATTCCACAATGATGATTAACGGCGTAACGATGAATAAAATTTATGATGGAAGACCGCAATGGGGAGATTGGGGCGGACTAAACGATGTGCTTAGAAATCAAGAATTTTCAATTGGAACCGCAGTTTCTGATTATGCTTTTGGAGGTATTTTAGGGACACAAGAAATCAATACTAGAGCCTCAACATATAGAGCGGGCTCCCGAATTTCATTTTCAGGAACAAATACTAATTACAGCTACCGAATGATGGGAACTTATGCTTCTGGCATGAATAAAAGTGGCTGGGCAATCGCCGTTTCAGGCGGTAAACGTTTCGCACAAGAAGGCTATTTCGAAGGAACTAATTATGATGCAAATTCCTTTTTTATAAGTGTAGAAAAAAAATTAAGCAACAAACATTCGTTAAACTTTACTGGATTTTATACTCCAAACTCCCGTGGAAAAAATTCACCCAATACAGCCGAAGTAACTCAATTGACTTCTGAAAAATACAATTCCTATTGGGGTTTTCAGGATGGACAAAAGAGAAATTCCAGAACAAAAACCATTGTAGAACCCATTTTGATGTTGAATCATTATTTCAAAATAAATGACCAAACCAATCTAAATTCTAGTGTACTATATCAATTTGGAAAAATAGCCAATAGCAACTTAGATTACCAACATGCTAACAGCCCAGATCCAACCTATTACAGGAAAATGCCTAGTTATTACAGTTCTCTTTACGGGAAGGACAGCGGGGAATATTCAGGGGCATTTATTCCTGATTATGATAATGCTACAAAAAGCGAAGAACAGTTTTTAGCCAATCCGCAAATCAATTGGGATGCCATTTGCCTTGCTAATCAAAAAGAAATTTCGGATTCAAATGGAACTATTACTGGCTACGAACCAGCTAAAAGTAAATATGTTTTATATGATGATCGGGTGGATGATAAAACAGTAGCCGCAACCACAACTTTGAATACGCAACTGACCGAAAATACAACTTTGACAGCCGGTGCCTCTTTTAAGAAATTACTATCCCATAATTACCAAAAACTTTCCGACTTATTAGGCGGATTGTATTTTGATGATATTGATGTTTTTTACAAAGGAAATCAAGCGCAATCTGATTTGAATCATCCCAACCGGCAAGTTGTAGTTGGAGACATTTACGGGTATAATTATAAGTATTTGGCGCAAAATCTGGATGCTTTTATTCAATTTAAATTCTCATACAATACCGTTGATTTTTATTTGGCACAATACTTTTCTAACACAACCTATCAGAGAAAAGGATTATACAAAAACGGAATTTATGAAACCAATTCCTTTGGCGAAAGCAAGAAAATTGAATTCGAAAATTTTGGTTTTAAAGGCGGAATTACTTTTAAACTATCCGGTAAAAAACTCTTTATTTTAAATGGTGCGCATTTGACCAAAGCTCCTGCGCTGAAAAATACTTTTACCAATTCAAGATTAAACAATGTCATTGTTGACGGACTAGAAAGCGAAAACATCAGCAGTCTTGATGCTAGTTACATCTATAGATCTCCAAAACTAAAAGCCAGAATTACGGCTTATTACACATTGATAAAAAATGCTACTCAAACTTCTTTTTTCTATGCCGAAGGGATTTTTGATGATGGAGCCGGTTATTCAAATACAGATGCTTTTGTAAGCCAAACATTAACCCATTTAAACAAGAAAAATTATGGCGCCGAATTTAGTTTTGAGTACCAAATCAATTCTACTTTAAAAACGACTTTATCTTCTGCCTTTGGAAAATTTACTATCGATAGTAATCCAAACGTTTCTATCATAAATGATGCGGCTGCTTCCTTAGAAAACAGCAATCCTGTTTTTGACTTTGGAGAGGCTCATTTAAAAAACTACAAACAAGCGGGAATGCCTCAACAGGCCTATAGCCTTGGATTTGAATACCGTGATCCAAAATATTGGTGGATTGCTGCCAATATTAATTATCTAGCAGATAGTTACATTGATGTTTCTCCTATTTCAAGAACAACGAACTTTTATAAAAACCCAGCAAGTAGTTTTTCGTTTCCAGAAGCAACAGAAGAACGTGCTGCTGTTTTATTAAAACAAGAAAAAATTGATCCTATTTCACTCCTAAATCTCAGTTGTGGAAAATCATGGAGAATCTATGGTAAAAACGTCGGGGTTTTTGTGAGCGTTACTAATTTGTTGGACGCTAACTATAAAACTGGCGGTTATGAACAAGCTCGAAATGCCAATTTCAGACAACTAAATCAAGATGTTTTGAGTGGCACACCTTCTTTTGGAAACAAATATTTTTATGGATACGGAAG
Organism: Flavobacterium sp. 123; assembly: GCF_003634825.1. Classification (NCBI taxonomy): domain Bacteria; kingdom Pseudomonadati; phylum Bacteroidota; class Flavobacteriia; order Flavobacteriales; family Flavobacteriaceae; genus Flavobacterium; species Flavobacterium sp. 123. The sequence continues at coordinate 1,361,092 of NZ_RBXD01000001.1, read as the reverse complement.
AACCTATTTTGTCAATCTTTATATCAATTTATAAATTTAAAAAACTTATTTATGGAAACTAGCCCTTATAAATCAATGTTTTTATTCACGATTGCACTCTTTTTTAATAGTTGTGTAAAAGAGGAATTATCGGTTCCAAAACTAAGTTGTACCCAACCTGATTTAACAACCAATAGAACAGTTTTGGAAGTGAAAACAAACGCAAATGCTATAGTTTCACACTATTCATTTGATGACATTATAGAAGCTTATGTAGTTTCTAGCGATGAATCTGGGAATTTTTTCAAAACAATTTCTTTTCAAACTTTGGCAACAAGCACAACTCCTGCTATTGGTTTTAGCGTTCCTGTTGATGCTAGTAATTTATATATTGATTACAGAATTGGCAACAAAGTCTATATCAAACTTAAAGACCAATACACTGATATTTCATATGGTAGTTTGCGAATAGGTAGTATTTATGTAAACGCATACAATGAAGGCTCAGTAGGGAGGCTTTCGCAAAATGACTACAAAAAAGTATTAAATGCTTCTTGTACAACAATTAGTGAAGATCTTTTAGTTACCCCTATTTCAATTGCAGATTTACTCAATGATTCAAATTTAAATACTTTGGTAGAATTATCCGAAGTTCAGTTTATGGAAGCTGCTAATGGCAGGCATTACTATGAAGAAACTAATGATGTAGGAGGCGCTACAAATTGGAATTTAATTGATAAATCTGGCAATCAAGTTATCTTCAGAACCAGCAGTTTTTCTGATTTTGCAAAAAATTTAGTCCCTAACGGAAATGGAAAAGTGAGAGGCATCTTGACTAAATATGGCACCGATTATCAGTTGTTAGTTCGCTCTGAAAAAGATGTTGTAATGTCAGGAAGTAAAACCAAGCCTTTCTTTTCTGAAGATTTTGAATCAGTTGTTGACAAAACAAATTTAAATATTCCGGGTTGGTCAAATATTGTACAAAGTGGTTCTCTTTTTTGGAAAGGCATCGTTTATTCTGGAAATGGATATGCTGAATTTAATATCAGCGGCACAAAAGTCAAGTCTAATATTGCTTGGTTAATTTCTCCAAAAATAGATATGGATGAACACACGAATGAAGTCCTAACTTTCAGAACTGCGCAACATAACTTAGATATAGATTCCCCTTTAAATTCCTTACAAGTATATATTTCAACTGATTTTGACGGACTAAATGTAACTAAAGCAACTTGGGTTCCGCTTACCGCAAATTTTCCCAAACAAGCCACTCCTTGGCATCAGTTTATAGGCTCCGGGAGTATCGATTTATCTTCGTATAAAGGCCAAATCAACATTGCTTTCAAATATACTGGATCCGGCAAAAATTTAGCTCTAGACGGCGCTTTTCAAGTAGATGACGTACAGATTTATGAAAATAAATAACGAACGCCTGTCTTCATTGTATTTTTTCTAAAGCCATAACTCCATAAGTCGCTTGCAAATCATTAAATTTGTGGCTTATTCAAAGATATGTTAGAAAAAGAAGTAATAAATTTCGAAAAAACAGCTATTGTTGGCATCGTAACTCAAAACCAAAGCGAAGAGAAACTCAACGAATATCTTGACGAATTAGAGTTTTTGACTTTTACGGCTGGTGGTCAAGTAGTGAAACGTTTTTGGCAAAAAATGGACAAACCTAATCCTAAGACTTTTTTAGGTACTGGAAAAATAGATGAAATGAATCTTTTTGTAAAAGAAAATGACATTTCAACCTTGGTATTTGATGATGAATTAACACCCTCACAACAAAAAAATATATCTAAAATTATTGATTGTAAAATTCTAGATAGAACGAATCTTATTCTTGATATTTTTGCACAAAGAGCCGAGACTTCCTATGCTAGAACCCAAGTTGAACTAGCGCAATGTATTTATTTATTACCTAGATTATCTGGTTTATGGACGCACTTAGAACGTCAAAAAGGAGGAATCGGGATGCGTGGACCTGGGGAAACAGAAATTGAAACAGACAGACGTATCGTTCGTGATAGGATTTCGTTATTAAAGGAAAAAATAAAAACTATTGACAAACAAATGGGCGTGCAACGCAGTAATCGTGGCGCTATGGTTCGTGTAGCTTTAGTAGGTTACACTAATGTTGGGAAATCAACTTTGATGAATGCTGTAGGTAAAAGTGATGTTTTTGTAGAAAATAAACTTTTTGCAACTTTGGATACAACTGTTAGAAAAGTGGTTATTAAAAACCTTCCTTTTTTACTTTCTGACACGGTTGGTTTCATCAGAAAACTCCCTACACAATTAGTTGATTCTTTCAAAAGCACCCTTGATGAAGTTCGCGAAGCAGATTTATTATTGCATGTTGTTGATATTTCGCATCCAGATTTTGAAGATCATATCGCATCCGTTAACCAAACTTTATTAGATATCAAAGCTAGCGATAAACCAACAATTATGGTTTTCAATAAAATTGATGCATACAAGCATTTGACAATCGATGAAGATGATTTAATGACGGAGAAAACAACCAGACATTACACACTGGAAGAATGGAAATCAACTTGGATGAATCGTGTTGGTGAGCAAAATGCGTTATTTATATCAGCTACTCAAAAAGAAAATTTCGAAGAATTCAGAGAACGCGTTTATGAAGCCGTCCGACAAATTCATATTACTCGTTTTCCTTATAACAAATTTTTATACCCTGATTATAAAGATGCTGTTGAAAAAGAAGAATAAAAAAAGGCCTTTTGAGTATCTCAAAAGGCCTTTTTAAAATTAAGACTATTCATTAGAAACCAAAATTAACGCCTAATCCAAAAACCTCTCTGGTTTGAAATCCTTTAAAAGCGTTGTCATCATAAATGGCTTGAAAATTCAAATTAGTGGATAAATAACGGTTAATTCGCATGACAATCGCTAACGAATAATCAAGATCAACATTTTGTATTTCATTCAGATAATTAGAATATAGATTTAGGGTATTCTCAGCCGATACATTGGCCATGATATTAAACTTATAATAAACTGAAGTATAAAATCCCAATTCATAACGCATGCCTTTATTCGCGTCAATCCCAAAATAACTTCCATCAACATATCCGATTTTTGAAGTGTACTCTTTATTTACAAAAGTAAATTTAGAAGTCAATGGTGCGAAATTGACCTTAAAAGCGTCTGTTTTTTTCCAAAATATCCCGGGCCCAAAAGTCAAATAACCCGGCGAAAGAAATTCAGTGTTCTCCGTTCTTATTTCTGCGCCGTTTAGGTCTTTCCCGTATAAATATCCTTTTGTAAATTGTGTTCTAAAATTTAGAAAAAAAGAATAATGCCATTCACCAAATGCTTTTTTACCTAAAATGGAGTTTAATTCTAATCGGTCGTCCGTTTTCTTTTCAAAATCGGCGTTTTTTGTCTGTAATAAACCATAAGAAGCAAGAACTTTATTATCCCAACTCAAATCGTCTTTTTTGTAATTAAAGTCATAATTGATTCCTAAATTACCTGACATGTTGTTTTCGCCTCCAGCAATCCAATTATTGAAATTAGATTGATTAAAAAGAAACGAAACATTTCCCTTTTTTTTCCACCCATTTGTTATGTCTGGTATTGATTTAATCTCTTTCTCCAAATTTTGGGCCTGAGCTAATGTAGCGGTTGCTATTAACATAGCCGCTAGTAAAATACTTTTCATTTTCTTGGTTTTAAATTGCTAATCAAATATAATGAAAACAAAAATGGTGTAGGATTATCCTTTATATAAATCTAAAAATATTTACTTATTTTTTAGATTTATATAAAGGAACTGCAGAACATGCTTCGCCATACATTATACTTCTGGCAAAAGGCTGCAAATATTGGGCCGCTAAAATATAAGCACGCATTGGCACTGGTTTTTTAGAACACCCTTTAAGGATAATTGGCTTGTCTTTGTAAACAGAATAGTCAATTTTTGAAAGTACCTCTTCATAAAGCGATGCGTCCAAATCTTCCCTATAACCATTGACAATTTTTTTAGCATAAGGCACTAATTGAATTGTAACTAAAATGGATGCCCATGCAGGAATAATGGCATCTGTTCCACAAGAAACCGCCACATATTGATCTTTATATTGCGACCAATTATGATTTTTTAATTTCTCTCTAAAGTCGTTTTCCTTTAAAACATAGCCATCCAAAAGCCATTGTGAAATATCGATTTGTGCCCTAACTCCCTCCGGATAATAGTCTTCAAGATCAAAAACTTCCAAAACACTATTGGCTACTTTATTGATTATTTCTTCCATTCTGAAAAGTTTAAAATAATTTAAAGTTCAAAGTTTCCTTACCTCAAACTTTAAACTTTGAGTATCTTATTAAAGCATTCCCAATTCTAATTTTGCTTCTTCGCTCATTAAATCTTTACTCCATGGCGGATCAAAGGTGATTTCAACATCAGCATCTTTTACATGCTCAATCGATTTTACTTTTTCTTCAACTTCTCTAGGTAAACTTTCAGCAACTGGGCAATTTGGAGAAGTTAAGGTCATCAGGATTTTTACTTCATAATCCGTATTAACCATAACATCATAAATCAATCCTAGTTCATATATATCTACTGGAATCTCAGGGTCATATATTGTTTTTAGTTTTTGTACAATAGCTTCTCCTAATTCTGTGGTGTTTATTTCTTCTGTCATAATTTTAGTTTTATACCATCTATTGAACATGGTCTTTTGTTTTTATTTTTGAACCATATAAGTTATATAAGTTCATTTATATTTTATAATTAATCGTCCAACTTTCTATATAATTCATTAACATATGTTTTTTGACCTTCATTAAAAATATGTTTCACATTGAAATTTATAATTAAACCCATCGGTACTTTCAAAAGTTTCATATAAGTCATTAATTGTGCTTCGTGAATGGGCAATACTTTTTCTACTGTTTTCAATTCAAGAACGAGACTTTCTTCAATAAACAAATCACATCTTAAATCTGATTCAACTACAAAATCTTTATAATTTATTGGCACAATCATTTCTGATTGAAAATTAAGCCCTTTAAAACTAAGCTCTTTTATGAGACATTTATGATATACACTTTCTAAAAGACCTGGACCTAAATGCTTATGAACTTCAATAGCACATCCGTTAACTTGATAAACTAAATCTTTTAGATATGTCCTTGTAATCATATTTTGAAAATATAAATTTATTCAAAAGTATAAAAACAAAGTTAATTCTTACTTTTTCAAAAAAAACAATCTTATATTTTTCTAAATTACTTTTTATTAAATCAAAACCTTATATATCTTATATGGTTGAAAAAAAGTTTTTATCAAAATTATTTTTTTGTGTTGAATGCCAAAGCATACATTTTAATATTTTTAATCATAGAGACTAATCCATTAGCACGCGTTGGTGATAAATGTTCTTTTAAACCAATCTCGTCAATAAAATCCATATCAGCATTCAGAATATCAGAAGCTTTTTGATTGGAAAAAACACGAATCAATATCGCAATAATCCCTTTGGTTAAAATCGCGTCACTATCTGCTGTAAAAACGATTTTGTCATCTGTATATTCCCCTTGAAGCCATACTTTTGATTGGCAACCTTTGATTAAATTTTCATCAGTCTTCGCTTCTTCTTTAATCAACGGAAGACTTTTTCCTAAATCGATAATGTATTCATAACGTTGCATCCAATCGTCAAACATCGAAAATTCGTCAATAATCTCTTCTTGTATTTCTTTTATGGTCATACTTATTTTTGGGTAAATGAAACTAATCTAACTACTATTTTTTTTATTTCTAATGGAGGAAATCCATGGTCAAACCCTTTGGTTTCAAAGGTTTTTCCTTTATATGTAATTCTAAAATTGGCAATAGCCGCACCGTCATAAAATCGTTTTTCTGTAGGTGCTTTCAAATTTGGAATAGCCTCTAAATTCAGCTTCTCAAACTCTGTTGTCAATACTTTCCAATCAGCATCTGATATTTTGATTTCAACTGCTTTCTCTTCTCTATTTTTTGAAACAAAAACTTTTTGATTTTCAACCAAAACTTTTTGATATATTCCTCTTGATTGCGCACTGTATTCAATTACGGCTGTATTCATATCCGTGTTTTTTTGACAAGCACAACTACCCATTATAAACATACTCAAAAATATTGTAATGGCTATTTTCATAATTTATTTGCTTTTAAGACAGCATCATTTGAGCCTTTTTAATAGCCTCTACCATGATGTCAATTTCTTCTTTGGTATTATAAAAGGCAAACGAAGCGCGAATTGTACCTGGAATTTCAAAGAAATTCATAATTGGTTGCGCACAATGATGTCCCGTTCGTACCGCTATTCCTAATTTATCAATAATAGTACCAATATCAAACGGATGAATTCCATCAATATTAAATGAAATCACCGATGTTTTTGCTTTGGCTGTGCCAAAAATTTTCAGTCCTTCAATTTCCAATAAACGTTTTGTAGCATGTTCTAGCAAAGCTAATTCCTGTTTTTGAATGTTTTCAAAACCAATTTCATTCATATAATCAACTGCTATTCCTAAAACAATTCCTCCTGCTATATTAGGTGTTCCTGCTTCAAATTTATGAGGCAAATCAGCATAAGTTGTTTTCTCGAAAGTTACTTCCTTGATCATTTCACCACCCCCTTGATAAGGTGGTAATTTATTCAGCCACGCTTCTTTTCCATATAAAATTCCAGTTCCTGTAGGTCCACACATTTTATGTCCTGAAAAAGCATAAAAATCACAGTCTAATTCCTGAACATTCGGTTTCAAATGCGGAACAGCTTGAGCACCATCAATAAAAACCGCTGCACCAAACTCGTGTGCTTTGTCAATCATATATTTGATTGGGTTTATCGTTCCCAACGCATTTGAAATATGATTTACAGTAACGATTTTAGTTTTATTCGAAAGTAATTTATCGAATTCGCTCATTATTAATTCTCCCTCTTGATTCATCGGAATCACTTTTAGGACAGCCCCTGTTCTCTCACATAACATTTGCCATGGCACAATATTACTGTGGTGTTCTAGTGCCGAAACGATAACCTCATCGCCTGGTTTTAAAATTGCTGCAAATCCATTGGCAACTAAATTTACACCATGTGTAGTTCCATAAGTGAACAATACTTCATGCGCAAATTTAGCATTGATATGTTTTTGAATTTTGCCACGAGAAACTTCGTATGCATCCGTTGCTAATTGACTCAAGGTATGTACCCCTCGGTGAATATTGGCATTAATTTCTGTATAATATTTTGAAATCGCATCAATCACTACTTGTGGTTTTTGCGAGGTGGCTCCATTATCGAAATACACTAATGGCTTTCCGTTCACTTTTTGTGAAAGAATTGGAAAATCAGCTCTTATTTTTTGAATGTCTAACATTGCTTTATTTAGAATTTTTCTAAATACAAAAGTAGTAAAATTGAAATTAATTTTTAGCAAACACTTGTTAATAAAATTAAAGGAACAACGCTTCACAAAAAAATCATCTTTTTTTCGTTAAATTGCATCAATTTCAATTCTTTAAAAATGAAAAAATTACTCCAACTTATTGGTTTTGCATCTCTTATTACGGTTTTTTATTTTGGATTTACCACCTATCCCAAGTTGGATTTAATTTCTGGATTTTCGTCCAAAAGCATGGCTTCGGGACATTTTATTGATCATCGTTCTCAGGAATTAATAGAAAATGGCGACAATGACATCGACATGATTGATTTGGCCACGAATAAAATTGATGAAAACGGAAAATTCGCAACTGCATCTGTTTATGGTTTGAAAGAACGAAAAGCAATTTACCGCGATGGTTTGGGGGTGACTTTAATTAACGATGATTTTGATGTTTCGAAACCGTATTTGGTTCCAAAAAGAAATAAATTAAACAATAATCTTCCTTTTCCGTATGGGAATAATGACCCTAAAGACTCCGTTTTTGCCAATATTGATTATGCCAAATTAAATGCGGCTGTAGCCAATGCTTTTGATACAAAAGGAGCAAAAAAGAAAAGAACACGTTCCGTTTTAGTAATTTACAAAGACAAGATTATTGCTGAGAAATACGATACCGGTTTCACTAAAAACAGTAAAATACTAGGTTGGTCAATGACCAAAAGTATTACCAGCGCCGTATTTGGAGTTCTGGAAAAACAAGGAAAGTTTGATATTTATAAACCCGCTCCAATGCCAGAATGGGCAAATGACCAACGCAAATTCATCACTACAAATGATTTATTACACATGAATTCTGGTTTAGAATGGGTTGAAAACTACAGTACAATTTGTGATGCGACGCAAATGCTTTTTCAAGCCGAAGACATGTCACGTTCACAGTTAGAAAAACCAGCAGCCTACAAACCTAACACGCATTGGTATTATTCTTCAGGAACAACCAACTTATTATCTGGCATTTTGCGTAAGCAGTTCAAAACACATCAGGAATATTTGGATTTTTGGTACACCAATCTAATTGATAAAATCGGGATGAATTCCATGCTTATTGAAACGGATATGGCAGGAAATTATGTGGGTTCGTCTTACGGTTGGGCAACCACAAGAGATTGGTCAAAATTTGGATTATTGTACCTACACAAAGGCAATTGGAATGGCGAACAAATCCTGAATGAAAACTGGGTGAAATATACTGCAACTCCAACCAATACCTCAAACGGTCAATATGGGGCTCAATTTTGGCTGAACGCAGGCGGAAAGTTTCCAGATGTTCCAAAAGATATGTTTTATTGCAGCGGATATCAAGGACAAATGGTTGCCGTTTTTCCATCACAGGATTTAGTGGTAGTGCGGATGGGCTTGAAAGAAGATCCTGAGTTTGATTTTAATGGATTATTGAGTGGAATTATAGGGAGTTTGAAGAAATAAAAAAACCCGACAGATTTTAAAGTCTGTCGGGTTTTTAAAATTATAACTATTACTAATATTACAAATCAAATCCCAATTTCACACCTAATTTATTAGCGATAATAGCGGTAATTCGTTTTTTGAGTTCTGGTATTTTGATGCTTTCAATTACGGCATTCGAGAACGCATACATCAATAATGCTTTGGCTTCTTTCTTAGGAATTCCGCGTTGCTGCATGTAGAACATTGCTGTTTCGTCTAATTGTCCAACCGTACAACCGTGAGAACATTTTACATCATCTGCAAAAATTTCTAATTGTGGTTTTGCATTTATCGTTGCTTTATCGCTTAATAAAATGTTATTGCTTTTTTGGAAGGCATTTGTTTTTTGTGCTTCTTTCTCCACATAAACTTTTCCGTTGAAAACACCTGTAGAACGATCTGAATAGATTCCTTTATAATCTTGGAAACTTTCGCAATTTGGCGTTGCATGATTCACTAATGTATAATGATCTACGTGCTGCTTTTCGCCAATGATTGTGATTCCGTTTAAAGTACTCGTCAAGCGTTCTCCAAAATGATAGAAATTCAAGTTGTTTCTGGTCAAATTTCCTCCAAAAGAGAAAGTGTGAACAGACACGTGACTTTCTTGTTTTTGAGAAACGTAAGTATTGTCAATTAAATTAGCTTCCAGACTATCGTTTTGAATTTTATAAAAATCAACAATAGCGCGTTTTTGAGCAAAAATCTCCGTAACAGAGTTTGTCAAAACAGCATTGTCATTTAAACATTGATGTCTTTCGATAATTTGAACATGAGAATTCTCTCCAACGATTACCAAATTTCTAGGTTGTACCAAAAGTGCGGCTTCAGTTCCAGTAGAGAAATACATGATCTCAATAGGCTTATCAGCCACTTTGCTTTTAGGAATGTTGATATACGCTCCTTCATTGGCGAAAGCCGTATTTAAAGAAGTTAGCGTTTCATCCTTACTTGCAATTTTATTAAAATAAGTATCAATAACCATTTTGTATTTTGGTTTGTTCAATGCTGATGACATCAAGCAAACATCTACTCCGTCGTGAGTAGTTGAAGACAAATGGGAACTAAATACACCGTCAATAAAGACTACTTTATACGTATCGATTTCGTGTAAAAAGTATTTTTTTACGTCTCTGAATTCGATTGTTGTTTCGTTTTTTGGGAATACACTAAAGTCATTTTTTAAAATGGCATTTAGAGATGTATATTTCCAAGCTTCGTCTTTTTTAGTTGGAAACCCTTTATTTTCAAAGTTTTTTATAGCCGAAGTTCTCACATCATGAAGTTCTGAATGAACATCAATACGCTCTTCAAAAGCCATAAAAGACGATAGTAATTTTTCTTTCAATTCCATATTCTTTCTTGTTTAAAGTTTAAGGTTTAAAAACTTAAAGTTAACTTGAGACAACTTTAAATTTTAGACTTTAAACAAATTTTAAGCTTCTTGTTCTTGTTTAATCCAATCGTATCCTTTTTCTTCAAGCTCGTAAGCCAATTCTTTTGTGCCTGATTTTACAATTTTTCCATTGTATAATACGTGAACAAAATCAGGAACGATATAGTCTAACAAACGTTGGTAGTGCGTGATAACGATAATAGCGTTTTTATCACTTTTCAATTTATTTACACCATTAGCCACAATTCGAAGTGCATCAATATCAAGACCAGAATCGGTTTCGTCGAGAATAGCTAATTTTGGTTCTAGCATTGCCATTTGAAAAATCTCATTACGTTTTTTCTCTCCACCTGAAAAACCTTCGTTAAGAGAACGAGACAAAAATTTTCTGTCGATTTCTAGTAATTCTGATTTCTCACGAATCACTTTCAGCATTTGGTTTGCTGGCATTTCTTCTAAACCGTTTGCTTTTCGCGTTTCGTTAATCGCAGTTCTCATGAAGTTCGTTACTGAAACTCCTGGAATCTCAACTGGATATTGAAACGAAAGAAAAACCCCTTTATGCGCTCTTTCTTCTGGAGCTAATTCTGAAATATCTTCGTTTTCCAAAAGGATTTCGCCTTCAGTTACTTCGTAATTTTCATTTCCTGCAATAATTGCCGAAAGGGTACTTTTTCCAGCACCGTTTGGTCCCATTATCGCGTGGATTTCTCCTGCTTTTACTTCAAGGTTAATTCCTTTTAATATTTCTTTATCCCCAATTGAGGCATGTAAATTTTTTATACTTAACATCTTGTTTCTTTTGTTTAAAGTTTAAAGTTTAAAGTTCTAGTGTTTACTGAAACTTGGTGCCTTTAAAATCTTTTTTGTTTAAATATGATATAAAATTGTTTATTTTTCCGCTTAAATTCTCGTAATCAATTCTTAAAGCAGTAAATTTTTCTTCATTAATATAATTAAAATCTAAAACTCTGTATAATTGTGATCGGGATTCTCCAGCTGAACCTTTAGCGATTGACAAAAATTGTCTGAATTCTAAATTTCCATTTCTTTCAAAACCCTCTGCGATGTTATCCATTACAGAACCGGATGATGCTTTTATTTGATCTCTAAATCTAAAATCATTTTTCAATTCGGTTTCAATACTAATGATGTGAATTTCCTTAGCTAATCTTCTGGCTTCCTGCCAAATTTCTAAATCTTCAAATCGAGTAATTGTTGCCATATTTTTAGTTTAAAATTTTCTTTGTTTAAAGTTACTAATCGATTCTGGTTATACAACTTAAACCTTAAACTTTAAACAAACCTCTATCCTACTGATCCTTCTAACGAAATTTCCAGTAATTTCTGTGCTTCAACTGCAAATTCCATTGGTAACTTATTCAATACATCTTTACTGAAACCGTTTACGATTAAGGCAATTGCCTTTTCGGTTGGAATTCCACGTTGGTTGCAATAAAAAACTTGGTCTTCGCCAATTTTACTTGTCGTAGCTTCATGTTCAATTTTAGCCGTTGGGTTTTTGCTTTCGATGTAAGGAAAAGTATGTGCACCACAATTGTTACCCATTAACAAGGAATCACATTGTGAAAAGTTTCTTGCGTTATCAGCTCTAGCACTAATTTGTACCAAACCACGGTAACTGTTTTGTGATTTTCCTGCAGAAATTCCTTTGGAGATAATAGTTGATTTGGTGTTTTTACCCAGGTGAATCATCTTCGTTCCTGTATCTGCTTGTTGGAAATTATTAGTAACAGCAATCGAATAAAATTCTCCTACTGAATTATCTCCTTTAAGCACACAAGATGGATATTTCCAAGTTACAGCAGATCCGGTTTCTACTTGTGTCCATGAAATTTTTGCATTTTTCTCACACAAACCTCTTTTGGTCACAAAATTGAAAACCCCACCTTTACCTTCTTTATTTCCAGGATACCAGTTTTGTACTGTTGAATATTTAATTTCGGCATCGTCCATGGCAATTAATTCTACCACAGCGGCATGCAATTGATTTTCATCTCGACTTGGAGCGGTACATCCTTCTAAATAAGAAACGTAACTTCCTTCGTCAGCAATAACCAATGTTCTTTCGAATTGACCTGTACCTGCTTGATTGATACGGAAATAGGTTGATAATTCCATTGGACAACGAACACCTTTTGGAATATAACAGAACGAACCGTCAGAGAAAACAGCTGAGTTTAGGGCTGCATAAAAGTTGTCTTTTTGAGGGACAACTGTTCCTAAATACTTCTGAACTAATTCAGGATGTTCTCGAATTGCTTCAGAAATACTCATGAATATAATTCCTTTTTCACCTAAGGTTTTCTTGAATGTTGTTGCTACCGAAACCGAGTCAACCACAATATCCATAGCTACTCCAGATAACATTTTTTGTTCGTCAAGAGAAATTCCTAATTTTTTGAAAGTTTCCAACAATTCTGGATCTACCTCATCAAGACTATTGTATTTAGCTTTGCTTTTTGGGGCTGAATAATAAGAAATTGCTTGGAAATCTGGTTTTTGATAATGAACATTTGCCCATTCTGGTTCGGTCATTTGCTCCCAAGCACGAAAAGCCTCAATGCGCCAATCCGTCATCCATTGTGGTTCTTCTTTTCTAAGAGAAATAGCGCGAACGATATCTTCGTTTAAACCAATAGGAAACGTGTCCGATTCTATATCAGTATAAAATCCGTACTCGTATTCTTTAGTTTCGAGTTCAATTTTTAAGTCGTCTTCGGTATATTTTGACATATTTTTTTAGTCTTAAAGTTTAAAAGTCTAATGTCAAAAGTCATTTTTAGTCTTGCGACTTTATAACTTTTGATTTTCGACTATAGTGAAAATGATTCCCCACAACCACAAGTTCTACTTGCGTTAGGATTATTGAAAACAAATCCTTTTCCGTTTAATCCGCCTGAAAACTCTAAGATTGTTCCAGCTAAATATAGAAACGATTTTTTTTCTACTGCAATAGTGATGTCATTATCTATAAAAATTTTATCGTCTTCTCCCTTGGTTTTGTCGAATTTCAAATCATAAGACAATCCTGAGCATCCACCACTTTTTACGCCTACTCTAACGTAATCAACGGTAGCGTCAAAACCATCATCTTTCATCAAATCGATGATTTTCTTTTTGGCAGTATCAGAAACCTTTATCATAGCTTATATTGATTTTGTCTAAATTAACGACAAAGATAGTACATAAAAATCTTTTTCCACAATTGATAACATTTATATAACTAATCTTAAAATAGAAAAACTCTATTTGTCTATCTTAAAAACCGAATGAATTTGCCTAAATTGCAGTACTATTTTTAATTTTATACTACAGAAAATGAAACTATATCCTATAGAAACTGGCAATTTTAAATTAGATGGTGGCGCTATGTTTGGTGTAGTGCCAAAAACAATTTGGAACAAAACAAATCCTGCTGACGAAAACAATTTAATTGACATTGCCGCCCGATGCTTATTGATTGAAGATGGCAACCGTTTGATTTTGATCGATACGGGTATGGGAAACAAACAATCTGAAAAGTTTTTTGGTTATTATTCGCTTTGGGGAACCCATTCTATCGATAAATCCTTAGCTAAATATGGTTTTCATCGGGATGATGTTACAGATGTGTTTATGACGCATTTGCATTTTGACCATTGTGGCGGAAGTGTACAGTGGAATAAAGATAAAACGGGTTACGAACCTGCTTTCAAAAATGCTAAATTCTGGAGTAATGACAATCACTGGGAATGGGCAACCAAACCAAATGTTAGGGAAAAAGCATCTTTCCTTTCCGAAAATATTTTGCCTATGCAGGAAAGTGGACAACTGAATTTTATAAAAAGACCCGAGGGCGATTTTCTTTCAGAATCAGAATTGGGTTTTGGAATTTTCTTTGCTGATGGCCATACTGAAAAGCAAATGATTCCACATATCAAATACCAAGACAAAACCATTGTTTTCTGTGCAGATTTAGTCGCTACAGCTGGACATATTCCTATTCCTTATGTAATGGGATATGACACAAGGCCATTATTAACTATGACCGAAAAAACAAAATTTATGAACGCTGCTGCTGAAAATAATTATTACTTGTTTTTAGAACATGATGCGCATAACGAAATCATTACCGTTGAAAAAACCGAAAGAGGCGTTCGACTTAAAGATCGATTTACTTGTGATGAAATCTTAAGTTCGTGTTAATAATTTGTTTTTTTATAACAAAAATGCCTATTTTAGACACTTTTTTTAACTTTAAATAATTAAACATGAATTGTATTAAACCAATTTACTTTTCTGCATTTGCTCTTTTAGTTTTAGCGGGATGTGGTGCTTCAAAGCAAGTTTCATCAACTGCATCAGTAGCTATTACTGCACCATTAAACATTAAAAAAGTAGCGCCAATAAGTGAAAACGATCTAAAACGCTGGAGCCATTTGGATATTATTAAAGATACTATTCCAGGAATGAGCGTTGATAAAGCATATGCTGAATTATTAAAAAATAAAAAAGGAGTGCCTGTAATTGTTGGAATTGTAGATTCTGGTGTTGATATTGAACATGAAGATTTAAAATCTGTTGTTTGGACAAATAAAAAAGAAATTCCTGGAAACGGGATTGATGATGATAAAAATGGCTATGTAGATGATATTCATGGTTGGAATTTTCTTGGAAACATAACCAAAGAAAATTATGAATACGAGCGAATTATCAAAGACAAAAATCTTGTTAATGAAACAACGTATCAAGCAGCAAAAGAGTTAAATGATAAAAAAATAGCTGACGCAGCATCTGGAAAAACACGTTTAGAACAAATGCTAACAACTCTAAACGAAAGCGATGCAACATTGGTAAAACATTTTGGCAAATCAGTTTATACTTTAGACGAAGTAAAAGCTATCGCTTCTGAAGAACCTGAATTACAAAAAAGTAAGGCTTCAATGGAAAAAATGTTTTCGTTTGGTTTGACAATTGTTGAATTAAAAGATGCCATTCAAAAACAACTAGACGGATTTAATTCTTTAATAAGTGGCGAAAATTTAAAAACGAACTATAGAGAAATTCTAGGCGATAATCCAGAAGACATTACTGATACTACTTATGGAAACAACAATGTTATGGGACCAGACAAGAGCGGGATTCTTCATGGAACGCATGTTGCAGGTATTGTAGCTCAGGTTAGAAACAACAATATAGGTGGTGATGGAATTGCAAATCAGGTTGAAATTTTGACTGTTCGTGCTGTACCAGATGGCGATGAATATGATAAAGATATTGCCCTTGGAATTCGCTATGCCGTTGATAATGGTGCAAAAGTAATTAATGGAAGTTTTGGAAAAAGTTTTTCTCCTCATAAACAATGGGTTTATGATGCCATAAAATACGCGGAACAAAAAGATGTATTAATCGTTCATGCTGCAGGAAACGACGCAAAAGATATTGATTCTTATGACAATTTCCCAAATGATTCTGACGACAAGGTTACAGAATTTGCAGATAATGTAATCACCATTGGCGCCTTAAATTTTGAATACGGAGACAAAGTTGTTGCTCGTTTTTCAAATATCGGTAAAAACAATGTAGATGTTTTTGCTCCAGGAGTGAAAATTTATGCTACAACGCCAAATGATTCTTATAAATATTTACAAGGAACATCAATGGCTTCTCCTAACACTGCTGGAGTTGCGGCATTAATTCGTTCTTATTATCCAGAATTATCTGCGCAACAAGTAAAACATATTTTGATGGATTCTGGAGTAGCAATTACTACAGATGTTATTGTTGGAGGAAAAGCAAATGATACTCGTCCTTTTACTAACTTATCTAAATCAGGAAAAATTGTTAATGCATACAATGCTTTATTAATGGCAGAAAAAATGTCTAAAAAATAACATTCAACTATTTATAAACCATGGAAGGGCAACTTGCCCTTCCATTTTTATTTTTATCCAAGCATGAAAAACCTTCTTCTATTCTCTTTATTTTCTTTAAGTTTTGGAACAGTTTCTGCCCAAAACACCTATTGGCAACAACATGTGGATTACAAAATGGATGTTTCCATTGATGTAAAAAACTATCAATACAAAGGAAGCCAGCAATTAGTTTACACTAATAATTCCTCTGATACCCTAAAAAAAGTATATTATCATTTATTCAATAATGCTTTTCAACCAGGAAGCGAAATGGATGCCCGAATTCAAAGCATCAAAGATCCAGATGGTAGAATGGTCAATAAAATAAAAGTTGACGGTAAAGAGATTAAAGAAAGCCGAATAAAAACTTTAAAACCTAATGAAATTGGCTATTTGCGAGTTTCAAATTTCAAACAAGATGGTATTCCTGCTAATGCAAAAGAAGTTGGGACTATTCTTGAAGTAACTTTGGCAAAACCCATTTTACCGAACTCAAAAACCACTTTTACTTTAGATTTTAATGGTCAAGTTCCTTTACAAATTCGTCGTTCTGGAAGAAACAATTCAGAAGGAGTGGAATTATCAATGGCACAATGGTATCCTAAAATAGCTGAATTCGACTTTGAAGGCTGGCATGCAGATCCATACATTGCAAGAGAATTTCATGGAGTTTGGGGAGATTTTGATGTCAATATAACTATTGATGCTGCTTATACTTTGGGCGGTTCTGGATATTTGCAAAACAAAAACGAAATTGGTCACGGGTATCAAGATGAAGGAATTGTAGTAAAAACTCCAAAGAAATCAAAAACCTTAACTTGGCATTTTATTGCGCCAATGGTGCATGATTTTACTTGGGCAGCTGATAAAAATTACATTCATGATGTGGTAAAAGGGCCTAATAATGTTGATTTGCATTTTCTATACAAAAACGACCCAAAATACATTCAAAACTGGAAAAATCTTGAGCCAAAAACAGTTCAATTGATGGCGCTTTTTAACCAGACTGTTGGTAATTATCCTTACAAACAATACTCTGTAATTCAAGCTGGCGATGGCGGAATGGAATACGCTATGTGTACCCTTATTTTAGGAGGCGGAAATTTTGACGGTCTTGTAGGTCTCGTTGCACATGAAATGGGACATTCTTGGTTTCAACATATTTTAGCTTCAAACGAATCCAAACACGGATGGATGGATGAAGGATTTACTTCTTTCTTAGAAGATTATTCTATGAATGAAATTGCCGAAAAGAAAGAAGAAAACCCATTTGCAGGAGCTTATAAAGGCTATTTATCAATGGCAAATTCCGGAAAAGAATTACCTCAAACCACACATGCAGATCGTTTTGATGAAAACAGAGTGTACAGTATAACTTCCTATAGCAAAGGAGAAATTTTCTTGACGCAATTAATATATCTGATTGGAAAAGAAAACTTGATGAAAACGCTTAAAAAATACTATGCTGATTTTCAATTCAAACATCCTACACCGAACGATATCAAAAGAACTGCTGAACGTGTTTCTGGCGCTGAATTAGACTGGTATTTAACAGATTGGACCGAAACTACAAATACAATTGATTATGGAATCACTGCTGTAAAAGAAAATGCGGACAAAACTACCGTTACTCTAGAAAGAATAGGCAGAATGCCAATGCCAATTGATTTGCTAATTGATTATAATGACGGAACTTCTGAAAGCTTTTACATTCCATTGCGAATGATGAGTTTTGAAAAAGCAAATCCAAATCCAGCAGTCAAAAGAACTGTTTTAAATGATTGGGCTTGGGCATATCCAACGTATGAATTTAATATTTCAAAGCCAAAAACAGCTATCAAAAAAATCACAATCGATCCTAGCGGATTAATGGCAGACGTAAAACCAGATAATAATACCTTCGAAGTAAAATAATAATACCTTTTTAATCAAAAAGCCTAATTCTAAAATTAGGCTTTTTTTATGCCCTTTTTCTAAAGAAATCTGTTTTACAAAGACTTAAAAAAGTTCGCAAAATCACTTATCTTTACTAGACAAATAAAATGGACCCTGTCAATGAAAAAGCAATTTTACATAGTACCCATTTCTATTATTGCTATACTTTTTTTATGCTTTACAAATAGTTGTGACAAAGCAAGAACTGCTACTATGACAACGGATAAAAAAGCAGAAGAAAATAAAAAAGAAGATTTAGTTTCGTCAGATACAGTCTTAAAAAAATCAACACTTTCCATTGATACCGCAGATTATAATAAAAGAATTTTTGCTTTAAGCAACAATGACACCAGTGGAAGATGGCCAGTAAAAACAGTATATCCATTACCAGGAAGCATTTTGCCTTACAATAGAATTATTGCTTTCTACGGGAATTTATATTCCAAAAGAATGGGTATTTTAGGCGAACTCCCTAAAAAAGAAATGCTACAAAAACTACAAAACGAAGTTGCTAAATGGCAATCAGCAGATGCTTCTGTAAAAACCATTCCAGCCTTGCATTATATTGCTATTACCGCCCAAAGTTCACACGGAAAAAACAACAAACATCGCTTACGAATGTCATTTCATCAAATTGACACGGTTCTTAGTTGGGCAAAATCAATAAACGCTTTAGTTTTTTTAGACATTCAAGTAGGACAAAGCACCATCAATGAAGAAGTGCCAACGTTACAAAAATATCTTATGATGCCAAATGTTCATTTAGGAATTGATCCTGAATTTTCGATGAAAAATGGCGAAACTCCCGGAACCAAAATAGGAACCTTTTCTGCAGATGATATCAACGATGCTATTGACTTTTTGACAAAAATAGTACGCGAAAATAAGCTTCCGCCAAAAGTTCTTGTGGTACATCGTTTTACCCAAAGAATGCTGACTAATTATAAAAAAATAAAAATAGTTCCCGAAGTACAGGTTGTTATAAATATGGATGGTTTTGGCGATAAAATTTTAAAAAAATCAACCTACAAAGCCTATATTTATAGAGAACCTGTTCAGTTTACAGGCTTTAAATTATTTTATAAAAATGATACTAAAACAAATCGCAACGGTTTGTTCACGCCTGAAGAGTTATTGAAATTTACTCCTAAACCTATTTACATACAATATCAATAATCTTACATGCCTTATGAAAAAAATAGCCATTTTATTCGCCATTTTATTGATGTTGTTTCTAACAAGTTTCAATCATTCAGATCAAATAAAAAAAGAAATTCCCGTTTTATGTTATCATAATATTCGAGCCATAAAACCAAATGCAAGCGAAGCCATTAAAGCGTATACTGTCACTCCAAAAGCTTTTGCAGAACAAATGAAAGCCTTATCGGATAATGGATTTAAAACCATTTCGCCCGATCAATTGTATAACTATTTAATCAACAACAAGCCTTTGCCGTCAAAACCAATTCTGATTACATTTGACGATACTCGCGAAGAACACTACAATTTGGCCGCGACCGAAATGAATAAATACGGTTTTAAAGGAGTGTTTTTTATCATGACTGTTGCTGTAAATCGTCCAGGATATATGACCAAAGAACAAATTAAAACACTCTCTAATACCGGACATGTTATCGCTTCGCATACATGGGATCACCATCCCGTTACTAAATACACCAAAAAAGACTGGGATATTCAACTCATAAAACCACAAAAAAAATTAGAAGCCATAACCGGAAAACCCGTACAGTATTTTGCGTACCCATTTGGCTCTTGGAATTCAGCAGCAATCGCAGAACTAAAAAAACAGAATTATAAGCTCGCTTTTATTCTTTCTACAAAAAAAGATTCTCTTGAACCTCAATTTACAGTTCGTCGTATGATTGTTCCAAGCAGTTGGTCAAGTCAAACTCTGCTTAAAGCGATAAAGTCTACTTTTAATAAATAATTTTATTTTTTCTATTTAATTCTGATAAAAAAAATTGCAAACTTTACTAAAGTCGCTTTAAACTTTACGAACTTTGCGTTTCAGAAAAAATTACAATGGCAAAAATACTTACAGGCGTTCAGAGTACAGGAACACCACATTTAGGAAACTTACTTGGCGCAATTATTCCAGCAATAGCATTATCAAATAATCCAAAAAATGAATCTTTTCTTTTCATTGCCGATTTACATTCGATAACCCAAATAAAAAACGGCGAAACCTTAAGAACGAACACTTATAGTACTGCAGCTGCTTGGTTAGCTTGTGGTCTAGACGTTAATAAAGTTGTTTTTTACAGACAATCTGATGTGCCACAAACAGCCGAATTGTCTTGGTATTTGAGTTGTTTTTTCCCTTTTCAACGCTTGACATTAGCACATTCTTTCAAAGATAAAGCCGATAGATTAGAAGATGTAAATGCAGGTTTGTTTTCCTATCCAATGTTGATGGCTGCTGATATTTTACTTTACGATGCTGAATTTGTTCCTGTTGGAAAAGATCAATTACAACACTTAGAAATTACTCGCGATGTCGCTTCTCGTTTCAACCATCAAATGGGAGAAACTTTTGTCCTTCCTGAAGCTAAAATTCAAGAAGACAGTATGTTGATTCCAGGTACAAATGGTGGAAAAATGAGTAAATCTGCTAATAATATTATCAATATTTTCTTAGACGATAAAGCCTTACGCAAACAAGTAATGAGCATTGAAACAGACAGCACGCCTCTTGAGGATCCAAAAAATCCTGATACGTGTAATGCGTTTGCAATATACTCTTTACTGGCAACTCCAGAACAAATTGAGGCTATGAAAGCCAACTATCTTGGTGGAAATTATGGTTATGGTCACGCCAAACAAGCTCTGTTCGAATTAATCATTGAAAAGTTCAAAACCGAAAGAGAAAAATACAATTACTACATGAACAACCTCCCTGAAGTAGATACTTTATTGAAAGTTGGTGCTGAAAAAGCGGCGTTTGTAGCTAATGGCGTTTTAGGTAGAGTAAGAGAAAAATTAGGATTTGAATAAAAAAAATTAACCATATAAGTTATGTAAGATTTTAATTATAAGCTAGTTGACGAAAATTCATTACAACTTATATAGCTTATATGGTTTAAAAATTAAGGTTGAATTTATTGAAAGAGTAAAAAAATTAACCCTATAAGTTATATAAAATTTTAATTATAAGCTAGTTGACGAAACTTCATGACAACTTATATAGCTTATATGGTTTAAAAATTAAAGTTGAATTTATTGAAAGAGTAAAAAAATTAACCCTATAAGTTATATAAAATTTTAATTATAAGCTAGTTGACGGAACTTCATGACAACTTATATAGCTTATATGGTTTAAAAATTAAAGTTGAATTTATTGAAAGAGTAAAAAAATTAACCCTATAAGTTATGTAAGATTTTAATTATAAGCTAGTTGACGGAAATTCATGACAACTTATATAGCATATATGGTTAAAAATAAAGCAAGATTATTAAATACTGATTATTAAATCGCCTCAAACAATTTCCCTGGCAACGGTCGTATTAAACCTTTGAGCTCCATATTCAACAGCAATCCTGAGATTCTATAAATAGGAAAATCACAGTGTAAAGCGATACTATCCATAACTTCTTTGCCCGTTTTCAAGAGATAATCGTATACCTTTTGTTCGTCATTATCCAAAGTAACAAATAGCTGTTTTTGAATTGGTTTAATTTCTTTATCTAAATCCCAATTCAGAATATAAATTAGATCTGCAGCACTAGTTAGCACATTTGCTTTCTGAGTTTTTATCAAATTGTTACACCCTTGACTGTATTTATCCGTAACGCGTCCTGGAACTGCAAAAACATCCCGATTGTAATCACTAGCTATATTAGCCGTAATCAAAGAACCGCCTCTATCGGCAGATTCAATAACAATAGTTGCTTCAGACATTCCTGCTACAATCCGATTTCTACGAACAAAATTTTCTTTGTCTGGATTTGATGAACTCCAAAATTCAGTCATAAAACCACCATTTTGCTCTACTTTAGCAACGTATTTCTTATGCGTCTTTGGGTAAATTTGGTTCAAACCGTGTGCAACAACTCCAATAGTTTGCAAGTTGTTTTCCATCGCAAACTGATGCGCAACAATATCAACTCCATAAGCAAAGCCACTTACAATTATTGGATCAAGTGGCGCCAATTCTTCCATCAGTTTTCTACAAAATTCAATTCCGTAGGACGTAATTTGCCGTGTCCCTACAATACTTATAATCTTTTTATTTTCTAAATTAATATTGCCTGAACTAAAAAGCAAAATTGGACCATCAATACAATGTTTTAATCGTTCAGGATACTGTTTGTCATGAAAGTAAGTTACATTAATATCTTTTGACTTAATAAATTCCAATTCCTTATTCGCCTTTTCAAAAACAGATTTGTCTTTTAAGTTTTTCAATAATACAGAACCTACACCATCAATACCGCTGAGTTGCGCTGCTTTTGCCTTGAAAACTGATTCGGCATCTCCAAAATGAGTTATCAATTTTTTGGCTATAATATCACCAACACCCTCTACTCTTTGCAAAGCCAACAAATGAAACAAATCTTGATCTCCCATATTTAAAATTGTATTTTTTTATTCTGAATCCTTTTTTGAATTGATTAAAATTAGAAAAACGATTCTATTTATGTTTTAAATATAAGTTTTTTATTACTTTTTCAAACTATTTAAAATTATTTTTCTAAACTATTTGGAACAAAAAATTAATAACTGTTTGAAATTGACAGTTATAAAATTTAAAGTAGATTGTTAATAAAAATTGTGAATAAAATTTTGATAACTATTTTGGTTGTATAACTTTGTTACTATGAAAATTGAACTTTACATCGCGCAGCTTTTATACCGTTATCAATGTGTAACCGTTCCTGGTTTTGGAGCTTTTTTAACTGAAATCCAATCCGCACAATTAAACGAAAGTTCGAATTCGTTTTTCCCGCCAAAGAAAATAATTTCTTTCAATGCCTATTTGAAAAACAATGATGGCTTACTAGCAAATCATATTGCTCAAGCAGAAAAAACATCTTATGAGTACGCTGTTAGTGCTATTCAGTTTGAGATTTTTAATTGGAAAAAAGCATTGCAAGAAAACGGTTTATTCTCTGTGAAAAACGTAGGTGATTTTTGTTTGAACGCAGATAAAAATTTAATTTTCACTCCTTACGACCAAACAAACTATTTATCAAGTTCATTTGGTTTAACTCCTTTTGTTTCTCCTCTTGTAAAAAGAGAGCAATTTGAAAAACAAATTGAAGGAATTGAAGAGAAAGAAACCATTACTTTAGTCCCAGAAGCAAGAACAACAAGTTCGTATTTAAAATATGCGGCTATTTTTGTTTTAGGATTGGGAATAACAGGAAGCATTTGTTATCCAATTTACCAAAATCAAATCAGAACAGAAACTGTTATTGTTGAAACATCCGTTCAAAAACAAGTTCAAAATAAAATACAAGAAGCTACTTTTTTTATCGAAAGTCCATTGCCTGCTGTAACACTTTCTGTAAAAGAAGGAAAGCTACCATATCACATTATGGCTGGCGCATTTAGAAAAGAAGAAAATGCACAAAAAATATTTGAAGACTTGACACATATGGGTTTTAAAGCAAGACGAATTGCTCCAAATAAACACGGATTATTTCCTGTTTTATACGGAAGTTACGCCTCCTATGCTGAAGCTGAAAAAGCAAAAGTTGAAATTCAAAAAACACACAATCCCGAAGCTTGGATTTTAATTGAATCTTTATAAAATAAAAACCTATTCTAAACGAATAGGTTTTTTTATGTCTATTTAATTCAAACTTGCTTTATACATTCTCGCTTCTTCCCAAGAGAATTTATGTCCATGATTTTCCATTAAAGCATTCAAAGATTCTTCCTTGTAGCCCATAAAAGCATCCGCTAATTCTTGTACTTTATCCTCTGGTAAAACATCCGAAATTGCAACAGCTTTCGTTTGAATCAGTTTTACAAAATGCGAGTAAATAGTTTGAATCGTTAACACCCTAATTCTCGCAATATCTTGAATAGCGTTTTTTTCAACCCACAATTCATAAGTTTCTTGAACTGTTGATTTTTTTGGTTCTTTATTTTTCGTAGTCTTTTTTGAAGTATACCGTTCCACGTCTTTCTGGTCATCAATCAAGGTGATATTTATATTTTTGAATTCTTCTTGAATACCTGAAGTTTTCTTAAAAATATAATTTTTTATTTCGGGAGAAGTCAATTTTTCCTTTGAAATGGTTTCGCCCGAAACGACTGTTTCTATTAATAATTTTGCTTTCATCAAGCGCAAAACAGCTTTAGTTTGTAGGTCTTCCAAAACAATTAATTCATCGTAAAAAGCTTTTGCTTTTTTGGTGCGTTTAACTTCTTCTATCTTCCACAGAATTTCATAAACCAATTGATCCATTGGAGAAAGAAAATAATTAAAAGCAGCCTCAATTCTTTCTAAAACATGATTTAAGTCTACGGTTTCTTTAGCAAATAGTTTATTTAATTGTAAAATGAATTTTTTAGATGGTTCCAAAAGGGATTCAATTGCGATGCTCTGCTTTTTAGCCCAATTACTATTTTTTGACTTGGCAGACGCTTCTGAATTTTCTGTATAACTGAATCGATGATTTCGCCATTCCTGAGCTAATTCATCCCAATCGAAACTGTTAATTAAGTAATTATGAATAAAATTTTTAGTTTCATAATGCAGCGCATTTTCTAAAAAAGTTTCAGATGCTTTGTTCAAAGAATAATCCATCACATCCTGATCGTTAGAAATACCATTCATTCTTAACGGAGAAAGTAAAATAAGCCCATTTAAAGACCGCAAACGCGACAATGCTACATAGGCTTGCCCTGGAAGAAAAACTTGCGAAACATCGAGCGCTGCTTTGTCAAATGTCAAACCTTGGCTTTTATGCACCGTTATTGCCCAAGCTAATTTTATCGGATAATGAACAAATGTTCCCAAAACCTCTTCTTCAATTTCTTTGGTTTTTTCATCAACTTTATAGCGGATGTTTTGCCATTCGTATTTTTCGACTTCAATAGTTTTATTTTCTTCTGGAAAATGAACAAGAATTTCGTGACTGGACAGTGATTTGATTACGCCCATTTTTCCGTTAAAATAATTCTTATCAAAAGACAAATCGTTTTTAACAAACATAATTTGGGCGCCAATTTTTAACTGCAATTCCTCGTCAACCGGAAATATTTTATCTGGAAAATCTCCTGTTATTTCAGGTTTATAGGTTACTAATTTTTCTTCTAAATCCTCTAATGCTTGAGCGTTCATAGAATCAGCTTTGGCATTATGAGTTGTTAAAGTAATGTACCCTTTATTCGCTTTTAAATCAAAATCAGGTTTTACATATTGGTTTAAAGCCTGAATGTCTTCGGCTGTAATTTGATTGTTGCGCAAATTATTTAAAACCGAAATAAAAGCATCATCCGTCTGCCGAAAAATCTTTGATAATTCAATGTATAAGGGCGGGTTTTGTTGCACTACATGCGAATGAAAAAAGAATTTTCCTTTGTAATACGTTCGCAATGTTTTCCATTCTTCATCACGAATTACTGGTGGTAATTGTAATAAATCACCAATATACAAGACCTGAACTCCACCAAAAGGATTGCTGTTTTTTCGGACAGTTTGCATCATAAAATCCATAGCGTCAAGCAAATCAGCACGAAGCATACTTACTTCATCAATGATTAACAACTCCATATTTTTAATTACCGATTTCTTCAAACCACCCATTTTGAAATGTCTGCGCAAAGTAGCTTTGGTTTCAAACTTAGTAGTTTCAGAAAAATGAGGAGAAGAATTATCTGGAATAAATCCGCCAAAAGGCAATTGAAACATGGAATGAATTGTCACTCCACCTGCATTTAAAGCCGCAATTCCTGTTGGGGCCACCACAACTGTGTTCTTATGAGTTGTTTGAATAATTTCCCTCAAAAGAGTTGTCTTTCCCGTCCCTGCCTTTCCCGTAAGGAAAACAGAACGCTGGGTTTGATTGATAAATCGTAAAGTGTAGGCTGCGGCTTCAGAAATGTTTTGCATTGGGCGTATATATAAAAGCGATGATATTTAAATAGAATTGGATACTTCTTTATCTATTTTATTTTTGTTATTGGCTTTAAAAATTAGAAAAACAAGAATTAAAAAAAGTACTAAAGAAGAACCAATCGTACCTAGATTTAGTCCTCCTTTTTCAGAAGATTTAGTAAGCAAATCCCCGAAAGTAGCGCCAAAAGGTCGTGTTAATATAAACGCAATCCAGAACAAAACAATTTTAGATATTTTGGTATAATAGGAGCACAAAACAATCAGCAATAATAAACTTGCAATTAGTAATGCGCCACCAAAAAATCCTAATCCTGAATCATCTGCTAAAAAATCACCTAATGCGGTTCCCAAAGTATTCGAAAACAGAATTGCTATCCAATAAAAAACCTCACCTTTTAAAGATTTTATTGACGTTACAGACAATGACTTTTCGCTTAAATACCAAAACAATAAAGTTAGTAGTAAAAGCGAAAGTAAGATTATAGAACCTAAAGCATATCCTAAACCTAACGATCTGTCTAAAAAATCAGAAATTGTAGTTCCTGCGGTACTTGTAGCAAGTATAACTGCCCAATATTTAATAGGATTGAATTCTTTTGACAATAATTGGATAGAAAGCGTTACAAAAAAGAACACCAGCAAAATAACGGAACTAAAAATATAACCAACATTTAATGTCATAGATAGTAAATCACCTGCAGTTTCTCCAAGAGTAGTTGCGCAAATTTTCATTATCCAAAAAGCAATCGTAATTTGACTTAATTTATTCATTTTTAATTTATAAAGGCAGTCCTAATGTAGTTTTTAAAAAGACAAAAGAATCATTTTTTAACAAAAAAAATGCCTTTAATCTAAATCAGATAAAGGCATTTTTTGAATTAATATAGAAATTATTTTTTTGCTTCTGCTTTTTCTTCTTTTGGAGCAGCTGCTTTATATTTATCATTTAATTCTTTGATGATATCTTTTGTTATATCATATTTATCTTCAGCGTACAAAATTGATGCAGCATCACCTGTACCATAGATGTAAGAGTATCCTTTTTCTTTACCGTAGGTTTTTATGAATTTTTTCACTCCACTTACTAAAGAATCCATTTCTTTTCCGCTTTCTTGTTGCAATTGTTGAGTTAATGCTTGTTGCGCATACCCTAATTGTTGCTCTCTTTTTTGTAATTCAGCACCTTTTTGTTGCGCCCATGCTTGACCATTGGCTTGTGCTTGACTTTGAAAACTAGCAGCATCTTGTTTGAAACGAGCAATCTCAGCTTCTAATTGTCTTCCTTTTTCTTCTGCTTGAGCTTTGTATTTAGCTTCAAGGTCTTTTGCTTCTGTATATTGTTTCATTAACTCAGAAGTGTCTACGTAAGCTGTTTTTACTTCCTTAACTTCTGCGGGTTTATTACAAGCAACAAGTGAAATTGAAACTGCGATAATTACTAATGCTTTTTTCATTTTGATGAATTTCTGTTTTTTAAGTTTGAAGACAAAAATATAAAAAAATAAGTAGCACCAACATAAAGTTTAAAAAATGCGCCTTTTTTCCTATATCAATTTTTATTATTATAGTTTTTTTAATGATAATTTTATACTATCGGATTTGAATTAAATAGATTTTGTTTAATTGACTTTCTCAGAAAAGACAACTTACGCCACCATTTAACCCAAAAACACCTCTTAAATCCATTAAAAATCGTTTTTAGTTGTTTTTAAGGATGTAAATGTGTGAAGAATATTCAAAATTCTTCTTTGCTCTTAAATTTGACTGCAATCCGATGAAAAATGCTTTTACAAAATTCATTTTCCCGGTTTTATATTTTTCCGAAAGCAAAGACACATAAAAGGAATCAAATTTCATTGGCAGAATTTTCACCAATTGCATTTCTTCTTTCTGAAAAAGTTTTTTTATAGCTGTTTTGGAAAAATGCCAAAAATGAATTGGCACATCATAAGCCGCCCAAAATTTTCCGTAATGTTTTGCATCGAAAGATTTAAAATTAGGAACGGCAATAATTAAAGTTCCGTTTGGTTTTAACAATCGCTTCAATTCTTTTATTTGTTGTTTTAAATCAGGAACATGTTCTAAAACGTGCCACATCGAAATAACATCAAAAGAATGGCTTTCTAATTCGCTTGTTTGTTCTACAAATGAAACACCTTTGTTTTTTGCAATTGCTTTTGCCTTATCGCTAGGCTCCACTCCTATTGTTTTCCAGCCATCTTGTCTGGCCACAGAAAGAAATTCTCCTGTTCCTGCACCAATGTCCAAAATACTACCTTTATTAGGTTGTTGTGAATTGATTAAATTTAATTTGTTTTTTAGCGCTATACTTTTTACAAAATGATACATTTTTTCAAACAGCGAACGCTTGCTATCTGTGTGAGAAATGTAATCAACGCTTTCGTAGTATTTACCTAAAACATCTAAACCCGGTTGTGGCGATGTGATTAGCATATCCAACTCTTCGTTATGATACAGGTCGAAAATTTCTTTTGAAACAGAATAATCAGTAACAGTTAAAAAATGCTTTTGGTTTGAAATATCCATTTATTTATTTTATTCTTTTTTTAAATTCCCCAATAATAACAAGCCTTAACAAAGTAGTTTCACGTGGAACAAATTAATATTTTATATTAACGTCCCATATAAATTAGCAAAACCGAAATATCACTGGGAGAAACTCCACTTATTCTAGACGCTTGCGAAATGGTTACTGGACGAATCTTAGACAGTTTTTGTTTAGCTTCAATTGACATTGATTTGATTTTGTTATAATCAAAGTTTTCTGGAATTTTAACTTCTTCTAACCTCGTAAGCTTATCGGCATTATTTCTTTCTTTCTCAATATATCCAGAATATTTCACTTGAATCTCGGCCTGTTCTAAAATTTCTTGATCTAAATCATTTTCATCAACATAAGCAATTACTTTTTCAAACTTCATGATATCTTCTAAATCAATCTGTGGACGAGAAAACACTTTAAACATTTTATCACCTTGCGAAATCAACGCCGTATCTTTCGATTCTAAAATAGGATTTGCTTCCGCTACAGAAACACTTGTTTCTTTAAAGAAAGCTACCATTTTTTCAGATTCTTTTAATTTGTGTTCCATTCTACGCAAACGCGCTTCAGATGCTAAACCAATTTCATAAGACATTGGAGTTAATCTAAAATCGGCATTGTCTTGACGAAGTAACGTTCTATATTCTGCACGTGAAGTAAACATTCTATAAGGCTCTTCTGTTCCTTTTGTAATCAAGTCATCAATTAAAACTCCAATATACGCTTCGTCTCTTTTTAAAATTAACGGCGCTTTCTCGTGAACTTTTAGATGCGCATTTATCCCCGCCATTAATCCTTGAGAAGCCGCTTCTTCATATCCAGTCGTTCCGTTTATCTGTCCAGCAAAATATAATCCTTCCACAAGCTTCGTTTCCAAAGTGTGTTTTAATTGTGTTGGTGGAAAATAATCGTATTCAATTGCATAACCCGGGCGGAAGAATTTTACATTTTCAAATCCTACAACAGAACGCAATGCTTTAAATTGAATATCCTCTGGCAAAGAAGTTGAAAAACCATTTACATAAACCTCACAAGTATGCCAACCTTCAGGCTCAACAAATAATTGATGTCTTTCCTTATCAGCAAAACGATTAATTTTATCTTCTATCGAAGGACAATATCTTGGTCCAAGACTTTTTATTCTTCCATTAAACATTGGAGAACGATCAAAACCTTCTCTTAAAATATTATGAACATCAAGAGAAGTATAAGTCATATAACAAGAACGCTGATTTGTCAATGGCGAAGTCACATCCGAATAAGAAAACTTATCTGGCTTAGCATCTCCTTTTTCTTCATTCATTTTAGAATAATCCAAAGAACGACCATCTACTCTTGGAGGCGTTCCTGTTTTCATTCGTCCAGACTCAAAACCTGCTTGAACCAAATCTTCTGTAATTCCATAAGCGGCACTTTCACCAGCTCTTCCTCCTCCAAATTGTTTTTCTCCAATATGAATCAAACCATTCAGAAAAGTTCCATTAGTCAGCACAACTGATTTAGATCGAATCTCTACCCCTAACGAAGTTCGGATTCCTTTAATCTTTCCGTTGTCAATAATCAAGCCTTTCACCATTTCTTGGTAAAAATCAAGATTAGGCGTTCCTTCTAACATCATGCGCCATTCTTCCGAAAAACGCATACGGTCGCTTTGAACTCTTGGCGACCACATAGCAGGGCCTTTTGATTTATTCAACATCTTAAATTGAATCGCCGTTCTGTCAGAAACGATTCCTGAATAACCTCCAAGCGCATCAATTTCGCGCACAATTTGTCCTTTTGCAATTCCGCCCATAGCGGGATTACAAGACATTTGCGCTATGTTTTGCAAGCTCATTGTAACCAATAAAGTTGTTGACCCTAAATTTGCAGCAGCAGCAGCAGCTTCACAACCTGCGTGACCCGCACCAACAACAATTACATCATATTCGTTTAGAAACATTTTGTTTTATAATTTAATCCCTTGATTGTTCTTAGGATTGATGTTTTGAAATTTTATTTTTTTGTTCCACGTGAAACATTAAAACATATGTAGCAAAAAACAGCATTGATGTTCCACGCGAAACGTAAATTAAGAAGTTTAAACATTTTATTGTTCCACGTGAAACATGGCAATCTTTTCATCTTCTTTAGAACGCATTAATGCTTCGTCTACTTCACTTTTATCTTTATATCCACAATAATGTAAAATACCATGTACAACAACGCGCTTTAATTCGTCATCGAAAAGAACATTAAAATCAGCTGCATTATCCTTAACCCTTTCGATAGAAACAAAAATATCACCGTTCAATTCATTCCCCATAGAATAATCAAAGCTGATAATATCCGTCAACGTATCGTGATTAAGATATTCCAAGTTTATTTTATGCAGGTATTCATCATCGCAGAAAATATAATTTATCTCCCCTTCCTTCTTGTTTTCTGACACAATAACTCTAGACAACCAATCTTCAAAAGCTTGCACGTTTTCTAAAGTAAATTCAGTTTCGTAATTAAAATTGATCATTTTTTATTAAAATATTCTTGAACTTTAAAGTTAAAATTGGAGCGCAAAGGTAAGGATTGTCTATTTAATATTTCAATGCTATTCAAATAATCTAATATTGAGGGCGGCAACGCATTAGATGCATTGTTAAACTCTTTTTTATTCGTTTCAGATTGCCGTTTGTTTTCTTCTCCCTGTTGCTGAATAGCAGTTTTAAGTTTAAGCAATTCTTGTTGCAAATTCAATATTTTTTGAAGCGTTTCATTTTTAAAACCTTTATTCAAAAGTTGCTTTTCAATTTGCTTCATTTGATCTAAAGCACTTTGACCATCCCTACTCAAACCCTGCTTGTTCAACTCCATTTCTAATGCATCACGCAACTGCTTTTGTTGTTTGTAAATTTGCATAATTGCCTCCGCTTCGCCCTCACCTTCTGTTCCATTCGAACCAGAATCTCCTTCTTTTTTACCTTTCTTATTGGAATCGCCTTGTTCCGAACCATCTCCTTTCTTTAATCCATCTTTCATTTTTTGAGCCAAACCATCTTGTTTTTTAATAATATCTGGGAGTTGCATTCCTTGTCCTTGACCCGGCTTAGGCTTACCCATTCCCATTCCAGACAAAGACATTTGCATGTTAGAAAGAATATCACTCAAAACATCCGCTAATTTATTTGCAGAAGAAACTGCATATTGTTGATGAGACAGTCCTTTTGAAATTTGAGAATCAGTTAAAGTTTCTAAAGACTTGTCCATGTTGTATTGAATATTTCCAATTTCTTTTGTGATTGATTCTTCAATTTTAGCATTTCTTAATGACAAAGCAAATAAACTATCGTCAACATGTTTGAATTGTAACTTTAAATTTTGCTGAATTTTTATGTTCTTATTAAATGAAGGCGACCCAGATTTTAAGTTTTTAAACTGATCCATAACATCTTCTTGAGATAAAGAAAACGCTAATAAATTATCCAATATCTGACGCAACATCTTAACATCTTCTTCCATTTGTTCCATTTCAGAAGACTCCATGTTTTCTTGCATTTTTATAGCAATTTCTTTCATTTTCTTGGAAGCACTTTTTTGTTTTGGCTTTGCTTTATCTGTATTAGACTTATTCAATTCATCCGTTGCTTTCTTTAAATCGTCATCAATACTTTTTTCTTTTGATTCATCGTTAGGTAAATCCAAAGGCGATTTAAGCTCTTTATTTTCATGTTCCAAAGTTTTTAAATCTTCTTGAATTTTATCAAAAGAGGTGTTAATTTCATCTTGATTTTTAACATTATTATCTTTCTCTTTGTCTGCCAAATCATTTTGCTTCTTGGACAGTTTATCCAATTTATCGATGATTTGTTCCGCCTTTTTTTCTACATAAAACTTCTTAGTCAATTCAACCAACTGTTCTAATGTTCTGGTTTGATTTTTACTATTCTGTTTGAAGTTGTCTAATTTTTTTAGCAAATCTTCGCTATTAATTTTATCATTCAACTTTTGTAATTCGTCCAAAAGTTTCTTGTTTTTATCCAAATCTTTATCAACCTTATTGAGCCGTCTTTGCAAATCTTCTTTAGATTCTTCTTTTTTATCCGTGTTGAATTTATCTAAATTGTCTTTCATTTTTTTTGCAAACTGTTGCATCATTTCGTCTTGTTGCTTTTGACGTTTGATAAAATCATTTACTTTTTGTTGTTCTTTAAATTCAAAACTGTCTTTTTCTTTTCCCATGTTTTGCAACTTATCCATTTCAGATAATTGCTTGTCTTGAGATTGAAGTGATTTTTCTAAGCTATTAATATTATCATTTTGCTGCTGCAAAAGCTGATCTGCTTTTTCCTCTTCAGTAGAAATCCGATTAGAGAAAACGCTAGACTTCGTACTTTTAAAATGATGAATAGCATCATTGTCAAAAATCTCAAAATAATACTCATACGAAACACCAGCAACAACAGGAAGATTACTAGGAAATGCAAAAACAAATTGATCAAAAGTATCTTTCTTACATGCAATTGTTCCACGTTTAACTTTTGAAGGATTTGCTCTTTCGTAGTAAACAACCTGAAGCTTAGACAATCCATAATCATCAGAGATTTGACCTGTGACATAGTTTTTTTCTGCCTTCAAACTATCAGGAACAGCAAGCACATTAATCATTGGGAACTGATCTTTAACAACCGAAAGCTGATAATTTAATTTTTCGTAATTTTTAACCTTATCATTTGAGGTAAGAATTTGATAATCTGTATTTTGAAGTATATTTTTTGCTAAAACAAAGTAGTTTTCTGTTTTAATAAATGCAAAATAAGATTTATCCGCTTTCCAATCAATGTTTTGAGTTGCGGCTGCATTAATTTTCCAGGTGACACGAGTCCCTACCGGAATAATGGCATTACCTGAACCTTTTATTAATTCTGATTTTTTATTTAAATAGGAAGGAAAATCAAGTTGCATTTCAAAATTTGAAATAGCAGGAACGGTAACTACTTTCAATTCTAAATCAGGTGAAACAACTTCATTCGCTTCAATATGAAAAGAAATGTTTTCAGAAGGTTTGACAATCTTGAATTCAAACTCACCCGCTTTTACAGCTTCCATATAATAGCTTTCATCACCCAAAAAAATCATTGCATTCTCAGGTACAATGTTACCAATAGTTTTCACCCGAACAACAAAGTCTTTATTCTGTTCCGTTTGCAAATTTGAATTCAAGACCACAAATTGAAAAGGAGCTGGTGGTAAAAAAGCAGCATTGAAATGCACTACCCGATTAAAACTTTGAGAAATAATTTTAGTATTTCCCGACAAATAAAAGAACAAAAAAAACAAAATGGGGATAACTGCTAATGGTAAATACTTTTTATTTTTATTGAAATTGATGACGTTTCCAAAAGGAATCGGTTGCAACGCAAGAGCTTTTTGTTCAATCGACGCAACTAATAATTCAGATTGTTCTTTGTTTTCTGACAATTGAATAAAATTTGTAAGCTTATCTTTCACTTCCGAAAAATGGTTTCCAATAATTAGAGAAGCTTCCTGATAGTCCATCCCTTTTTGAAGTCGAAACAATTTAAATATTGGAAATAAGATAAAACGAAACAACAATGAGATTTCAACGGCTACAAAAATCCAAAACAAAAAAGTTCTTCCCAATATATTAAGCCAAAGAAAATATTCAATAAATAAGGTAAACAGAAAGTATAAAAGCCCAAAACCAACAAAAAGAATAATTCCTCTTATCAATTCATTCCTATAGAATTTTTTGATAAAAGACTCAATCTTTTGATATATGATGTTTTGAGTATTCAAGGTTTACAATTAATTATTAACAACCAATAAAAGTAATAATTAATATGAATAAAGAAATGTTAAATTAAGAACCAAAGTTGTTAATGCAATAATATCTCATTTTCAAATTCTTTGATTGAGTGATTGAAATTGTATCTTTGCCCAAAATTTATAAAAATGTCAAAGCAAGTTCGTGTGCGTTTTGCACCAAGTCCAACTGGACCTTTACATATTGGTGGTGTTCGTACTGCCCTTTTCAATTATTTATTTGCAAAGAAAAACGGCGGTACTTTCTTTTTGCGAATTGAAGATACGGATCAAAATCGTTATGTTCCTGGAGCGGAAGAATATATTATGGAAGCTTTAGAATGGTTAGGAATAGCTCCAGATGAAACTATTGGGAAAAATGAAAAATTTGGTCCTTACCGTCAAAGCGAAAGAAAAGATTTGTACAAACAATATGCTGATGAATTAATCAATTCAGGTAATGCCTATTATGCTTTTGATACGGCAGAAGCTTTGGATAAGGAAAGAAAACTGCAGGAAGAACAAGGAAAAACATTTATTTATAACCACAACAATCGAGAAAAACTAGATACCTCATTAGTAATTTCAGCTGAAGAAACGGCTAAGAGAATCGCTAATGGTGAAGATTTTGTCATCCGATTTAAAACTCCAGTTAATGAAACTTTGCATTTACATGACATTATTCGTGGAGATGTAAAATTTGAAACTAATCTTCTTGATGACAAAGTATTATTCAAGGCTGACGGAATGCCAACGTATCATTTGGCAAATATTGTAGATGATCATTTAATGGGAACTTCACATGTTATCCGTGGTGAAGAATGGTTGCCATCTATGCCTTTACACGTTTTATTGTATAGAGCATTTAATTGGGTAGCTCCAGAATTTGCTCATTTACCATTGATTATGAAACCTATTGGAAATGGAAAATTGTCCAAACGTGATGGAGATAAAATGGGATTCCCTGTATTTCCGTTAGATTGGAAAACAGCCGAAGGAGTTTCGTCAGGATATAGAGAAAAAGGATACTTCCCAGAAGCTGTTGTCAATTTCTTAGCCTTATTAGGGTGGAATGATGGAACCGAAAAAGAATTATTTTCATTAGAAGAATTAGTAAAAGCTTTTGATTTAAATAGAGTTCATAAAGCAGGAGCTAAATTTGACCCTGAAAAAAACAAATGGTTCAATCATCAATATTTGATAAAACAAGATGATGTTGTTTTGGCAAAAGCCTTCGCTCCTATTGTAGAATCAAAAAATCTAAATCGTGATTTTTCATTGGTTGAACTAACGAGAATTGTTTCTTTAATTAAAGAACGTGCTCATTTTGTCTCTGAATTTTGGGAAATGAGTGATTTCTTTTTTGTGGCTCCAACAACCTATGATGAAAAAGCCAGCAAAAACTGGAAGGAAGAAACTCCAGTATTAATGCAAGAATTAATTTCAGTACTTGAAGAAATTACTGATTTTTCAACTCTAAATATAGAAACCATTGTAAAAGATTGGATGACTAAAAACGAAATTGGAATGGGGAAAATAATGCAGCCATTCCGTTTGAGTTTAGTTGGAGCGCTTAAAGGTCCTCACCTATTTGATATAGTAGAGGTTATTGGAAAAGAAGAAACAATTACGCGAATTCAAAAAGCAATAGCTACTTTATAGTTTTTAAAAAACACTAAAAAAGCACCAATTTCACTTCATTGAATGTTGTGAAATTGGTGCTTTTTATTTTGAATTTCTTATAAATAAATAATCAAATTTCCATTAAGCATGCTTGTATTTCCTTTGAAATTAGCGTTTGGATATTTATTGTTTAGATTACCGAGTGTATTCATCAAACCGTATTGATATGAAATATTTAAACGAACATGTTTCACTCCAAAAGTAATTCCGGCAGCAGGATAACAATTGAACTTAGAAATGTCTTCTATATCTTTTGTTAATACTGTAGTTCCTGTAATGCTGTTATTTTCATTCTCACTTTCTGTTTTTAGTTTGCCATTTAATTGAACTATTGGGCCAAATTCTATGCTTAAATGATTTTCAATACACACATAACTCAATTGTAAAGATATTTGCGCAGAAGGCATCTTATAGTTTACATCTTCATTAATTGAAACTAGGTCTTTTGTAGCAACCATAAAGTTATTTTCACTAAACTCAATTGCATAGACCATATCCCAATTATTATAAAAATTTCCTCGCATAGATAATCCTGCATTCCATCCCATTCCAGGTTTGGTTTCAAAATTATTAGTGTTTAAAGTACATTGATTGGCTCCAAAGAAAATACCAATTCTATTAGAATCTCTATAGCCATACTGAGCAAAAGCTGTAGTTGAGATAATAAAAATAAAGCCTAAAAATATCTTTTTCATACGATTAAATTAACGAGAGTAAACCTAAAGGTTTTTTTAGAAAATAACGTTAATTTATTTGTCCTAAATTATAAAAAAGAAGAAGTTAGATTTTTGAAGAGAAATTAAGAATTGAAAATAATATCTTTCAATAAAAAAGAGGCTTAATTGCCTCTTTTTCTATTTGTAATCCAATTGATAAAATATGGAATTAAAGCCTGAATAATTTTAACATAAGAACCAGAAAATTTTGTCTTGTAAGAGCCCAGAAAACCTGTAATTAAATTTTTAGGCTCAAGACATTCTTTCGTTTTTTCAAAATTATATATCATTTTTTGAAAATGGATTTCTTTTTCCAATTTCAAAATCTCAAGTTCACTTTCAATTTCAGCGTAGGATGAATATTTTTTAGTTTCCATGGTTAGTCATTAAAAAAGATTTCAGAAAATTTCTCTAAAATAGGTCCCTCTACTATTTTGTCTTTTATTAAAAACAAAAGACCTGTCAACACCAAATAAAATCCTCCAACAATTAAAAATCCTAAAGCATTATTTTCAAAATAATTTCCAATTGCAAAAGCAGCCGCTATTGAACAAAATAATAAAATCATGCAAACACATAAAAGAATCAAAATAAACTTCAAAATCATGGTTGTTGATTTCATTGCTACTTTAAAACTCCTTAATTTATAATACGCTAAATTACTCTCAATATAATTTTTGGCGTGATCTTGGATATTTTCGGTACGTTCTTTTAATTCTTCAAAAGCCATAATTTAAATTTTAGGTTTCAATTTAATATTGCAATCTAATTTATTTGTGAAGTTTGGCGTTTTGTTTTTTTAATTCAGCCAATTTTGATTCTAAAAAAGTAATTACGTCTTCGGTTTTATAACTCATATTTGAAACTAAATCTTCATAGGAATCTTCTAAGTTATATTTTGTACTTGAAAACTTTTTTTTAAGTTGATCTGAAACTTCATCTAATTTATGCTTCAGTTCATCTTTGGCATCATCATAACTTCCTTTGATTTTTCCTCTTGTATTTGAACCTTTATCTGGAGCAAACAAAATTCCAACTCCTGCTCCAATTGCAGCACCCGTCAAAAGTGCCAACAAAGTATTTCCTGTGTTATTTGCCATGATTTTAATATTTGAATTAATAATAGCTTAAAGTTACAAATTTTATTAATATTGTCACGTTAACAAGTCGTTAAAGTAATCCAAATCTGCACAAAAACTAAAATAAAAGACGCTGTTAAATGAATTTTTGTTTTTTATACTAGCACTCATAAAAAACAAAAAAACACCTTAAAAACACGCTAAAAAAGCCGTTTTTAATTGTAAAAATCTATGTAAAAATAATAAATGATAAAAAGTTTAAATAATAAAAAAACCCACTGAATAGTGGGTTTTCAATATAAAAAATTGATGTTATAAATCGCTCAATAAATTTTGAAGCTTTTCATTTTTCTCAACGCTTTTCAAATCAAAAAGCTGTCCTTTGAAATCTTCAAAGTTTAAAGTGTCATGTTTAATATTTTGAACTGTAGAAATTCTAACTTTATCCAACTGACTTTTTAAAGACATAGTATATAATTTTGTTAAAGATTCTTTTTCAATATCCGAAGGATTAACTTTATCAGAATGTTCTAAAATCAAATTGGCAAACAATAAAGAATTATTATCGTTTTTAATATTCTTAACAATCGTTTGGTTTATTAAAGTATAATTGTCTATGCTTTTAATGTTTTCAATAATAGAATCAAGAATTAAATCTGCTGCTTTTTGGTCTTTTTCTTTAACATATTTATTGATTTCTTTTTGAGTATTCATCAATAGATTTTGTTCTTTTTTACCTTTTTCTTCCCAAGCATCCTTAAGACCAACGGTTTTATTAAAAACTAAATTTCCTTCTTTAGAATCCTTATCGACATTGAAATAACCCAATCTTTGGAACTGGAAATTATCACCAACTTGAACCTCATTCAAACTAGGTTCAACAAATCCTTTTACAACTGATAAAGAATTAACATTCATAAACTCTAAGAAGTTTTTCTCTTTATGACTGTCTGGAGCTTCATCAATAAACAACCTATCATACAAGCGAACTTCAGCTTCAATAGCATGAGAAACGGAAACCCAATGCAAGGTTCCTGCAACTTTTCGTTGACTTGCTTCGCTCCCACTTCCACTTCGAGAATCTTCATCATAGGTTACTTGAATTTCGGTAATATTACCTTCAGCATCTTTAGTAACACTTTCTCCTTTAATGATATAACCATTTTTAAGACGTACTTCGTTACCAATGCTTAAACGGAAAAACTTGGCTGGAGCAACTTCTAAAAAGTCTTCTCTTTCTATGTATAATTCACGAGAAAAAGGAACTTTTCTATATCCTGCGCTTTCATCTTCCTGATTATTTTCGGCATCAAGCCATTCGTCTTTACCTTCAGGATAATTTGTAATAACTAATTTCACTGGATCTAAAACGGCCATTACACGAGCAGCCTTTTTATTCAAATCTTCACGAAGACAAAATTCTAAAAGGGAAACATCGATTACATTTTCACGTTTAGCAACACCTATAATATCGCAAAATTTACGGATAGAAGCTGCGGTATACCCTCTTCTTCTTAATCCAGAAATAGTTGGCATTCTTGGATCATCCCAACCATCAACAAAATTTTCTTGAACTAATTGCAAGAGTTTTCGTTTACTCATTACAGTATAATTCAAGTTTAAACGAGCAAACTCATATTGATGTGGTCTTATCTTTTTATCATCATAAATCTGATCTAAAAACCAATCATACAATTCTCTGTGCATAACAAATTCTAAAGTACAGATAGAATGAGAAATTTGTTCTATGTAATCACTTTCTCCATGAGCATAATCATACATAGGATAAATATTCCATTCATTTCCTGTTCTATGATGATGACGGTGTAAAATTCTGTACATCAATGGATCACGCATCAACATATTAGTAGAAGCCATATCTATTTTAGCACGTAAAACATGTGTTCCTTCAGGGAAATCACCATTTTTCATTCCTTCAAACAAGGCTAAATTTTCTTCTACAGAACGGTTTCTATAAGGACCATCAACTCCGGGTTGTGTAGGCGTCCCTTTTTGTTGCGCCATATCTTCAGAAGATTGACTGTCAACATACGCTTTTCCATTTTTAATCATTAAAACAGCCCATTCATACAACTGTTGAAAATAGTCAGATGAATATAATTCTTCGCTCCAATTAAAGCCTAGCCATTTTAAATCTTCTTTAATAGCATCTACATATTCCTGCTCTTCTTTAGCGGGATTAGTGTCGTCAAA
Source organism: Flavobacterium sp. 123 (assembly GCF_003634825.1). Taxonomy (NCBI): domain Bacteria; kingdom Pseudomonadati; phylum Bacteroidota; class Flavobacteriia; order Flavobacteriales; family Flavobacteriaceae; genus Flavobacterium; species Flavobacterium sp. 123. Next base: position 1,320,795 of record NZ_RBXD01000001.1, on the reverse strand, counting down.
ACGTAAGTTTACAGGCGCATTATACTTTAATCCTAAGCCAAAATTTAAACATATGGATTTGGCATGGCCAATGTGTAAATATCCATTAGGTTCTGGTGGAAAACGAAAACGCAACTTATCCTGGGGTAAACCACTTGCTAAACTGTCTTCTATAATTTGTTCGATAAAATGAAGTGATTTATCTTCTGCTGCCATTTTTTTAAATTTGAATTGCAAAGTTATCAAATTTGTTGTGGAATCATTGAATCAGAGTATCCTTTATTTGAGTTTAGGTCTAAAAAAACAAAACATTTTGTACTTTTACTGTGATAAACGAGATAACAAAACATCAAAAAAATGGGAATCATAAAACTTAAAAATATACGCACCTTTTCCTACCACGGTTGTTTAATTGAAGAAGGAAAAATTGGATCAGATTATAGCGTAGATTTAGAAGTAAAAACAGATCTAAGAAAATCTTCTATCTCTGATAACCTTGAAGATACAGTAGATTATGTGCTTTTAAACAAAATTGTGGTAGAAGAAATGGAAATAAGAGCACAATTATTAGAACATGTTGCTCATAGAATTATAGTTAGAATTTTTGATGAAATTCCTTCTATTTCAAGAATTATAGTGGGTGTTTCTAAATTAAATCCGCCAATAGGTGGTGATGTTGAAGCAGTTACTATTGAAATGGAAGAATATAGAAACTAATTTTTTATAAAAAAAACGGAAAAAGAAAAGTTAATAGTTCAATTCTTTAATTTTTTTAGGAATTTTAGGTATTAAACTTTTAAACTTTAAACTTTTTAGTTACTTTTGCCATCCGTTCAATAACGGCGTCGTGGCCGAGCGGCTAGGCTGGGCTCTGCAAAAGCTCCTACTCCGGTTCGAATCCGGACGATGCCTCTAAAACCTTCAAGGAAACTTGGAGGTTTTTTTTGTTATAATTTTTAAGAAAAATGAGTTAAAATACGGTTCGAATCAGTCCCGAAGCTTCGGGAGATGCCTCTAAAACCTTCAAGGAAACTTGGAGGTTTTTTTTGTTATAATTTTAAGAAAAATTAATTAAATACGGTTCGAATCAGTCCCGAAGCTTCGGGAGATGCCTCTAAAACCTTCAAGGAAACTTGGAGGTTTTTTTTTGTTATAATTTTTAAGAAAAATGAGTTAAAATACGGTTCGAATCAGTCCCGAAGCTTCGGGAGATGCCTCTAAAACCTTCAAGGAAACTTGGAGGTTTTTTTTGTTATAATTTTTAAGAAAAATTAATTAAAATACGGTTCGAATTGAGACTAAATAAATAAAATTTAAACCATATAAGAGATGTAAGTTGTTTTAAAATGAGTTAAAGTGCGGTTCGAATTGAGACTAAATAAATAAAATTTAAACCATATAAGAAATGTAAGTTGTTTTAAAATGAATTAAAATGTGGGTCAAATTGAGACTAAATGAATAAAATTTCAAAGCAAATTCTAATATAAACCATATAAGAAATGTAAGTTAATTTAAACAAAAAAGCTGATTATAAATGTTTTATAATCAGCCTTTTTATTAGTAAAATACTAACTTATTTATCAATCTTCTCTAAAGCATTTTTAACCATTTCTTTTTCTTTTGGAAACCAACCTTGTGTTATCAAAACAATACCAAAAATGATTAAAACAATACTGATTCCCTTTTTAACTTTAAGAATATTTGAAGGTGTTAACTTTGTTTTTAATTGCTTTGCTAATACAATTTTTATGCAATCAATTAGTAAATAGGATACAATTACAGAGATAAAAAAAGTAATCATTCTTGAGGTTTGCATCTCTAATTTTGGTCCTACAGAAATAATAATTGCCAACCAAAAACCTAGAACCCCTATATTAATTACATTCAATAAAAAACCTTTTATAAAAAGGCTTAAATAATTTTTTTTAATGATTTCTTTATCAATTAATGCATATTTAATTTTTCCTTCTTTTTTTAATTTTACAAAGGAAATTATTCCATAAACCAACATTAACATTCCACCAAACATAAAAAGTGCTGGCTTATCCTTTAAACTTTGAATTAATCGATAACTTCCTAAATATGCTATAGCTATAAAGAAAATATCTCCTAAAACTACTCCTAAATCAAAAACTAAAGCAGCTCTAAATCCTTTTGTAATACTCGTTTCAAGCAATATAAAAAATACAGGTCCTATCATGAAACTTAGGAAAATTCCCCATGGTATCCCTGTTATAATATCATTAATCATTAAAATATAAATTTATTTAGAATAAAATTTTTACTTTCTTATACTATTCTTCTGTTATAGTTCCGCCAATAATCGTTTGTTTATTGATTTGTTTTGGTTTACCATAAATGTGAATAGTCCCTCCTGCTTTAACTTTTGCATCAACTAAAGTAGATGCATTAACTTCTGCATTTCCTCCAGCGGCTACACTTATTGAAGTTTGAGAAGTACTTAAATCAGCAGCTTTCAAAATTCCTCCTGAAGTAATAACAACATCTTGATTTAAAGCTTTACCTGATAATTCAATTATTCCACCTGAATTCAGTTTAACACCAGCTTTTTGAACATCTAATTTAACTGTTATTTGAGCTCCTTCTTTAGCATTCAAATCTAATGAAGTTTGTTTAAAAATATAATCACTTGAAACAAAACTTCCTTCGCTTGCGCTAATACTTTCTAATTGTTTAAAATACAATTTAATAGTAATATCATTTCCTGATAATAATTTTGGAAAAGGCATTCTAAGTTTTAATTCGCCGTTTTTATTTAAAACTTCCACTTCATTTTCTCTATTTCCAGTAATAACAATTTTATTTTCTGAACTAGAAATTAACTTCACATTCAATTGATCAAATACTTTTACAGTATCAAAATCACCTAAATTTTTAGTTACTTGTGCATTAGAATTGTAAGCAATAAAAAGTATTGCTACTGCTATTAATTTTTTCATTTTTTAAAATTTTAATTCATTATTCATTTCTTCTTAAAAAATGAAAATCCAATTGTTTTTTAACTAAATCTGCATTTTTTACTTTAACGTAAATTTCATCACCTAATTGTAATATTTTATCAGAAGTAGCTCCTACAAGTGCATATTGTTTTTCATCAAAAGTATAATAATCTTCTTTAATGTCACGAATTCTGCACATTCCTTCGCATTTGTTTTCAATGATTTCTACATAAATTCCCCATTCTGTTACACCAGAAATTACACCCAAAAACTCTTGATCTTGATGATTTTGCATGTATTTAACTTGCATGTATTTTATAGAATCTCGTTCAGCATTTGTAGCTAAACCTTCCATTGTTGATGAATGTAAACATTTAGTTTCATAAGTTTCTTCATCAACTGATTTTCCTCCATCAAGATAATATTGCAATAATCGATGCACCATAACATCTGGATAACGACGAATTGGTGAAGTAAAATGAGTATAATATTCAAAAGCTAAGCCATAATGTCCAATATTATCCGTTGAATATTTAGCTTTACTCATACTTCGAATAGTAAGTGTATCGATTAAATTTTGTTCTTTTTTACCGACTACTTCAGCTAATAAATTGTTTAACGATTTTGAAATATCTCCTTTATTTCTGAAATCTATTTTATAACCAAATTTAGCTATAACCGTCTGCATGGCTATTAATTTATCTTCATTTGGTTCATCATGAATTCGATAAACAAAGGTTTTCTTTTGTTTTCCAATATATTCAGCTACTTTTCTATTAGCCAAAAGCATAAATTCTTCAATTAAATGATTGGCATCTTTTGATATTTTGAAATAAACACCTTCTGGTTCTCCTTCTTGATCTAAATTAAATTTAACTTCAACTTTATCAAAAGAAATAGCACCTTCATTCATTCTTTTTCTTCGTAAAATCTTAGCTAATTCATCCATTTTAAGAGTAGCTGCTGTAATTTCATCTGAAGCTTTATATTCTTTTCCTGTTAATGAAATTTCTGCTGGGATAGTTGAAGATTTAGTTTCAATTATAACTTGTGCTTCTTCATATGAAAAGCGTTGATCTGAAAATATTACAGTACGTCCAAACCATTGGTTAACAACTTGTGATTTTTCATTAATTTCAAAAACTGCCGAAAACGTATATTTTTCCTCTTGTGGTCGAAGTGAACAGGCAAAATTAGACAAAACTTCAGGTAACATAGGTACTACTCTATCTACTAAATAAACAGAAGTTGCTCTTTGATAGGCTTCATCATCAAGGATAGTTCCTTCTTCAAGATAAAATGAAACATCCGCAATATGTACCCCTATTTCATAATTTCCATTTTCTAATTTTTTAAATGATAAGGCATCATCAAAGTCTTTTGCATCTTTTGGATCTATTGTAAAAGTCAAGGTATCTCGCATATCTCGACGTTTCGCAATTTCAGTTTCATGAATAGTGGTATCTATTTTTTGTGCATAAGTTTCAACTTCAATAGGAAATTCAGCAGGTAAACCATATTCGGCTAAAATAGCATGAATTTCAGTATCATGTTCTCCTGGTTTTCCTAAAACTTTTAGTACTGCTCCAAATGGACTATCTGCTCGTTTGGGCCAATCTTCAATATGAACTAATACAACATCTCCTTGTTCAGCCTCTCCTATTTTATCTTTTGGAATAAAAATATCCGTGTACATTTTTGGATTGGCTGTTGATACAAAAGCAAAATTCTTTTGAATATCTATAACTCCAACAAAATCAGTTTTATTTCTTTCAACAACTTCAATTACTTCACCTTCAGGTCTTTTACCTTTTCTTCTATTATAAACATAAACTTTTACAGTATCTTTATCTAAGGCGTGATTCAAATTATTTGTTGGAATAAAAACATCTTCTTCAAAATCAGGACAGATAAAATAAGCGGTTTTTCGACCTGTCATATCAATTTTTCCTTCGTAATAATCCTGACTTACTGCTTTTACTAAATATTTACCAGGTTCTGATTCAATAATTTTTTTGGAAGCAGCTAAAATTTTCAAATCTTTAATAATTTGATTGCGACTTTGAGTGTCATCAAGATCTAGCTTTGCTCCTATTTGCTTATAATTGAATGCTTTATTAGCATTTTGTGATAATATTTTTAAAATCTTATCTGAGAAGTCTTTCTCTTTTTTAATTGGCTTTCTCAATCTTTTCCCCATATTTCTTTTCTTAAAAGTCTAAAATTACAAAGAAGATGTTAGAATTCTAATTTTAAAGAATAGATTTATTAAAAATATAACTTTCGTACATTTATAAAAAAATCAAAATGGAGGAGTTTAAAACAATAGCTATATTTAATCACTCTCATGAAATTGTGGTACTTAAACACATTTTACAACAAGAAGGTATTCCTTATTTTTTCGAAAACGAAATAACTTTATCAGTTGCTCCTTTTTATTCAACAGCTTTAGGCGGAATCAAATTAAAAGTTCATCAAAACGATTTTGAAGCAGTTCAAGAAATACTAGACAATTTGAATAACAAATTGAATATCGTTTAATTTTTTTCTTTTTAAAAATTTAAAGTTGTCAACATATATTAAATACAACAAAAAGAAAAAGGAAATTTAAAATCTTTTTTAATGGTTATTATAGTGTGTTAATAGCTACTATAAATTTATTTTAAAAAGTATTGAAATGAACTTATATCATGTTATTTTTAGTTATTAACATTCTTTTTTTAAGCTAAAGATTTAGTTTTAAAGGTATTTTGTATTTTAGTTAACAACTGTTAATAATAGAAAAAGGAATCTTTTTGTAGATAAGTATTTTTTTAAAATATGTTAATAAGCCATTTTTTAATCTTGATAACTATTCTAAAAATTCAACAAACTAAATTTGGATTTCTAATATGGGTTTTGGATTACTCTTTTTTGTAGAATATTCTAAAAAAACTTCTAAAATTCTATCCGAACTTATCAACATTTCGTGTTAATTTAAAGTTAACTGAATATCAAGCAATTGCATTTCGATATTAACATTATACTTTTTTAACAAATTAATAGAAATTACCTATTGATTTCCAGATAATTATATAAAAACCGAATTTCCTTAAAAACCTATATTTTTAATAATCTGATAGTTATAATTTCAATGGTCAAAGAAATATAATTAATAATGTGTATTCAATAAAAGAAACAAGCAAATGGATTAAATATAACTCAAAATCTTTGATTAAATTTGCACTACAAAATTTAATATTTAGAAAATGAAAATATCTATTGGGAATGATCACGCTGGTCCAGAGTATAAAAAAGCGATTGTTGAAATGCTTAAAGCAAAAGGACATGAAGTAACTAATTATGGAACTGATTCAGAAGATAGTGTTGATTATCCAGATTTTGGTCATCCTGTAGCTAACGATGTTTCTGAAGGGAAAGCTGATTTTGGAATCGTAATTTGCGGAAGCGGAAATGGAATTGCAATGACGGTAAATAAACATCCAAAAGTTAGAGCTGGTCTTTGTTGGACAAAAGAAATAGCTTATTTAACAAGACTTCATAACAATGCTAATATTATTAGTATTCCAGCACGTTATACTTCAATTCCTCAAGCAGTAGAAATTGTTGAAACATTTTTAGAAACTGAATTTGAAGGTGGAAGACACCAAAATAGAGTAAATAAAATTGCTTGTAAATAATTTATAGCGGTATTATTTTATAATAAAACAGACCAAAAACAAGTACAACTTGTATTATACAAATTCCATAAAACTTCAAAAGATAACTTTCTTTTGAAGTTTTGTGTTTAAAGACAAACATAGCTAATCCCGAACCAATTGTTCCACCCATCATAACAAAGCTTAGTAATGTTTTTTCAGAAATTCTTCTTCGTCTTTTTCTAGCTAGTTGTTTATCATAACCAATTCCTAAAAAACCTAAAAAATTTAGTAGTAAAAAATAGTATAATAATATCATTTGGGCGATAAATTGAACTTCAAAGATATTATTTTAGCAGGATGATTTTTCAAAATCTATTTATTCTTATTTAAAATTCTTTTTCGAAATGACCAACATACAATTTATATCAAAAACAGTTTCTACAGCGGCTATAAACATTCAAAATACAGTGCAATTATTACAAGAAGATTGTACGATTCCATTTATTTCAAGATATCGAAAAGACACAACTGGAAATCTTGATGAAGTAGTAATTGAACAAATTGCCAAACTGCAAAAAGAATATGAAATAATTGTAAAACGTAAAGAAGCGATTTTAAAATCTATTGACGAACAAAATGCGCTTACACCAGAATTAGATAAAAAAATACAACAAAGTTTTGATTTACAAGAATTAGAGGATTTCTATCTGCCATTTAAAAAGAAGAAAAAAACCAAAGCTGATGTTGCTCGAGAAAATGGTTTAGAGCCTTTGGCAAAAATCATTATGGCGCAAAATAATGATGATGTTGATTTTATTTCAACTAAATATTTGAATGAAAATGTAATCAATGAAGACGCGGCTTTACAAGGCGCAAGAGATATTATTGCCGAATGGATTAATGAAAATATTTATGTTAGAAAACAACTCAGAAGATTGTACGAACGTAAAGCAATAATTACCACCAAAGTTGTAAAAACAAAAAAAGACGAAGAAGGAGCGCAAAAATTCAATCAATATTTTGATTGGTCTGAACCGTTAACTAAAGCACCATCCCATCGATTGTTAGCGATGCTTCGTGCAGAAAATGAAGGTTTTATTAAGTTTAAAGTTGAAGTTGATATTGACGAAGCGTATGATATTATTGATGAATTAATCTTAAAAAGTCAAAATAACACTACGCCACACGTTCAATTAGCTATTGAAGACAGTTACAAACGATTGTTAAATCCTGCAATTTCTAATGAAACATTGCAAGAGGCAAAAGCAAAAGCAGATGCTAATTCTATTCAGGTTTTTGCAAATAATTTAGGGCAGTTGTTATTGGCACCACCTTTGGGCGAAAAACGAATTTTAGCTATTGATCCTGGATTTCGTTCGGGATGTAAAGTCGTTTGTTTAGACGAAAAAGGGGATTTGTTATACAACGAAACCATTTATCCACACGCACCTCAAAAAGAGGAAGTCATGGCGATGAAAAAAATTCGTTCTATGGTAAATTCCTATAAAATTGACGCTATTTCCATAGGAAACGGAACTGCCTCAAGAGAAACTGAATTTTTCATTAAGAAAATTGCTTTTGACAAACCGGTTCAGGTATTTATTGTTTCAGAAGCAGGAGCTTCGGTGTATTCTGCATCCAAAATTGCGCGTGATGAATTTCCTAATTTTGATGTTACGGTTCGTGGCTCGGTTTCAATTGGACGTCGATTGTCAGATCCTTTGGCTGAATTAGTAAAAATCGACCCAAAAGCTATTGGCGTAGGCCAGTATCAACATGATGTTGACCAAACAAAATTGAAAGAAGAATTAGACAATACGGTAATTCGTTGTGTGAATTCAGTTGGGATAAACATCAATACGGCGAGTAAACATTTATTGAGTTATGTGAGCGGAATAGGAGAGAAGCTAGCCGAAAATATTGTAAATTATCGTTCCGAAAACGGTCCTTTTGAAGACAGAAAACAATTAAAAAAAGTGCCACGTTTAGGTGAAAAAGCCTATCAGCAAGGCGTTGCTTTTATTCGGATTTCGAATGCAAAAAACCCATTAGATAATTCTGCGGTACATCCTGAAGCATATGGAATTGTTGAAAAAATGGCAAAAGATTTGAAACTTTCAGTGAATGATTTGATTGCCAATAAAGAAAAAACAGCTTTAATAAAACCTGAAAATTATATAACACCAGAAATAGGTTTACTGGGTTTAAAAGATATTATCAAAGAACTCGAAAAACCAGGATTAGATCCTAGAAAATCAGCAAAAGTATTTGAATTTGATCCAAATGTAAAAACCATAAAAGATTTGAAAACAGGAATGGTTTTGCCGGGAATTGTCAATAACATTACTAATTTTGGTTGTTTTGTGGATCTTGGAATCAAGGAAAGTGGCTTAGTTCATATTTCACAACTCAAAGCAGGTTTTGTAAGCGATGTGAATGAAGTAGTAAAATTACACCAACATGTTCAGGTAAAAGTCACAGAAGTTGATGAAGATAGAAAAAGAATTCAATTGACAATGATTGTATAAAAGTCTCAATTTATTCCATAAAAAATTCCAAATCCCGAAGAATAATCTTGGATTTGGAATTTTTTTATTTTTTGAATTTCTAAAAGAATTTATTCTTTAGTTTCTTCTTTTTTGTCAGCTGGCTGGTCGTCTTTGGCTGCGTTTTTGAATTCTTTAATTCCGCTTCCTAAACCTTTCATTAATTCTGGAATTTTTTTACCTCCAAAAAGTAATAAAACAACTGCCAATATAACAAGGATTTCTGTAACACCTAATCTTCCCATGATTGAATAATTTATTGCCGAAGCAAATTTTTAATAAAAACTGAAAGCAAAGGTATATAGAATTAATTAACGGTAACTAATTTTAAGACATTTATTTGGCTTTAAAAGCGTTAAAAATTTATTAAAAATAAATTTATGTTAAGTATAGCCGCACAAAACACAAGGGAATACAATCAACAACAATAATTGTTATATTTGTTCAATAATCAAAAAGTATGGTTGATAAACGACTAAAACGGCAAAAGCTCAAAGAAAATTTATTCAATAAAAGGCGTTTAATAATACTTAACGAAGATACTTTTGAAGAAACTTTTTCATTGAAACTTACTTTAATGAATGTTTTTGTAGTCGCTAGTTTAGGAGCTATTATAATAACATTTGTAACTACTTTTATAATTGCATTTACTCCTTTACGAGAGTTTATTCCGGGTTATTCTTCTTCAAAATTAAAAAGAGATGCTACAGAACTAGCTTTAAAATCAGACTCGTTAACCCGAGCTTTAAAGAAAAATGAAGCCTATATTAAATCCATTCAAAAAGTGTTGACCGGCGAGTTAGAGTTTGCAAAATTCAATAAGGATTCCATACTTTCGGCAGCTGATGAAGTTCCTTCTAAAATGGATTTATCAGCATCAAAAGAAGAATTAGAATTGAGAAAACAAGTAACTCAAGAAGAAAAAAAGCAACTTCCAGCCTCTCAAAAAGAGAAGAGCCAAAAGTCCAAAAATTAAAATCTCAAGTAAGAAATGTCAATAAAATCAACTGCTGCAAAATTTTTTGCCAAAAAAATTTACAACAAAACACAAGCTTGGGTTAATGAACCAATCAAAACCCAAAACAAAGTTTTTTTAGAGCTAATTCAAGAAGCTAAGAAAACCCAGTTTGGTATTGACCATCATTTCGATACAATTAAATCATTTGAAGACTTTTCAAAACAAGTTCCCATTCGGGATTACGAAGAATTAAAACCCTATGTTGATCGTGTTGTAAAAGGAGAACCAAATGTTTTATGGAAAGGGAAACCATTGTATTTTGCCAAAACTTCGGGAACAACTTCGGGTGCAAAATACATTCCGTTGACTAAGGAATCCATGCCTTTTCATATTGAGGCAGCTCGAAATGCAATTCTGCACTATATTCATGAAACAGGTAAGGCCGATTTTGTTGATGGAAAAATGATTTTTTTACAAGGAAGCCCAATTCTTGAAGAGAAAAACGGTGTTAAACTAGGTAGATTATCAGGTATTGTAGCGCATTTTGTTCCAAAGTATTTACAAAAAAACCGAATGCCATCTTGGGAAACCAATTGTATTGAAGACTGGGAGACTAAGGTTAATGCCATTGTTGAAGAAACATTTGATAAAAACATGACGGTGATTTCAGGAATTCCGTCTTGGGTACAAATGTATTTTGAAAAACTGCAACAAAAAGGAGGAAAGCCTGTTGGCGAAATTTTCAAAAACTTCAATTTGTTTATTTATGGAGGTGTAAATTACGAGCCTTATCGTGCCAAATTTGAAAATTTAATTGGTAGAAAAGTTGACAGTATTGAATTGTTCCCCGCTTCGGAAGGTTTTTTTGCATATCAAGATTCTCAAAAAGAAAAAGGAATGTTGCTGCTTTTGAATTCAGGTATTTTCTATGAATTTATAAAAAGTGATGAATTTTATACCGAAAATCCAAGACGCTACACCATAGGCGAAGTCGAATTAGGAATTAATTATGTGTTGATTATTTCTACTAATGCAGGACTTTGGGGATACAATATTGGTGATACTATTCAGTTTACCTCATTAAAGCCTTATAGAGTAATTGTATCGGGAAGAATCAAACATTATATTTCGGCTTTTGGAGAACATGTCATTGGTAAAGAAGTAGAAAATGCGTTGAAAGAAGCTATGGAAGGAACTACTATTCGAGTGAATGAATTTACGGTGGCTCCACAAATAAATCCTTCGGAAGGATTGCCTTATCATGAGTGGTTTATAGAATTTGACACCGATGCTTCGGGAGAACCAGAAAACTTTAATCTTTTTGCGGAAGCGATAGACAATGCCATGCGAAAACAAAATGTGTATTACGATGATTTGATTGTAGGACACGTACTTCGAAAAGTAGTTATTACTAAAGTTGCTAAAAACGGTTTTCAGGATTATATGAAATCAATTGGAAAGCTAGGCGGACAGAATAAAATACCAAGACTTTCTAACGACAGAAAGATTGTTGATCAATTAAACGAGCAATAAAAATGATACATTTGTAATTGTAGTGTTACCCAAAAAAATGAAAGAAACTAAAAATATATCCAGATCTAGAGCACAAGATTCATCCGCAGCTATTGAAAAAATGTACATCACAATGCGTCATTTGTTCAATAGAGGTTTCTATAAACCTATGGGAGTTTCTGGTGACACATTACGAGAAGCATTATTAGCGTTACGTCCAGAAATATATGGAAGTATTGCCGAAGAAAAAGTGGAATTGAACGGGCTTTTATATGTTATTGAGCGACTTCCTATTGGAATTGAAGAATGTAAATTTATCAATTTGACATCGGATGAAGGGTATTCTAAATCTCATTTTCAAGCAATTGTTCCTCCAAAAAGAAGAAGAAATTGTTACCGAATTGACGAGGAACAAATGAATGTTGAAATTACGCGTGGTCGTTCCGATATTTATGATATTTTGACGCATTTGACATTCATTTTTATTGAATCTCATAAAATTAGAAATAGAGTTTTATTAGATGAAGGAGGCGAAGTGTCACGAGATTGGAACAAATTAGAGCAAGCAGTATCTCAAACCAAAAAACTTTCGCAGATAGAGAAAGAAAAGGCAATATCGCATACAGCAAACATACTTGGAAGAACATTCGAAGAAATTTTAGACATATATGACGCCTTTGGATCTACCACTTTTCCAGATCGTTTTTTACACGTTATTTTTTGGTTAGGAAAATTAGCAATTGAAGAAGCGGTTGAGAACAATAAAAGAACCATAACCTTTAGCCCAATTTTGAGAGAACGTTTGGGACATCATATTCATGGAGAGATTTGGGCAACTAATATCAAAGAAGTTTTAAAACAAAACCAACTTTTAGGACGACCTATTCATGTCATTAGCGCAAATATGCATAGTGTGATGAATTCTATTTTTGCTACGCCAATATTAAAATCAACATTCAAAGACAAGTCTGATTTCTTTATTTACGAAGAATTAAGCAAATCAGGAGCAAATGAAGTCAGAAGCAAAGTAGAATCAGTTGCTTTGAATCAAGGAATGATATCATTACTAGATACTTCGGGAACAAATATAGATGTGCAAATTTTTGATACAGCTAAAATTGATTGGTCTAAAACTGCATTTCCCACCGCAAATTTAGGCGACGAAAAACCAGTGTTAATTGTTATGGATTATGCTTTTGGAGAGCAGGCTTATGAAACAATTGATGAGTTATTGAAACCGTATAAAAAAGACACCCTTTTGAATGTGAAATCAGTTTCTATCATGGGAAAAGCTGGAATTTTAGAAGGAGGTAAAGGCGATATTATGATTCCAAATGCACACATTAATGAGGGAACAGCAGATAATTACTTCTTCCAAAATGAGCTAACCCTTGATATGTTTGAAGGAAATGATATTGCGGTTTATGCCGGACCAATGGTTACCGTATTAGGAACATCATTACAAAATAGGGATTTATTAAAGTTTTTCCATGAATCAACTTGGGGTGTAATCGGTTTAGAAATGGAAGGTTCCTATTATCAAAAAGCGATTCAATCTGCCTCTAAAATTAGAAAAAGTGTTCCGCAAGACGTAAAAGTAAGATATGCTTATTATGCGTCAGATAATCCATTAGAAACAGGAAGTACGCTTGCTTCAGGAGGATTAGGAACAACAGGAGTAAAGCCAACTTATTTGATTACGATCAAGATATTGGAACAAATATTCAACGTTAAATAAAACAGCAGAATGACTAAAAAAGAAACTAATAATTTAGAAAATCAAGAAATTGATTTGTTTCAGATTTCAAAAAAAATTGGAAGTTTTTTTAATGGAATTAAAACTTGGCTATTTCAAGCGATTCAGTTTTTTATTAGAAATAGGATTATTATTTCGATTTTGTTAATTATTGGGATTGGATTAGGAGTATATTTAGATCAAACACAAAAAAACTACGAGCACCAAATTATAGTTGAACCTAACTTTAAATCAACAGATTATTTATATTCAAAAATTGATTTATTAGCTTCAAAAATTGCAGAAAGAGACCTTGTTTTTCTTAAATCAATTGGCATAAAAAATCCAGAGGAAATCAATAAAATTTCAATTGAACCCATTGTTGATGTTTATGAATTTATTAATTCCAGTAAGTTGAATTTTGAGGTTTTACAATTAATGGCTCAAAATGGGGATTTAAAATCGGTTGTAAAAGAAAATACAACAAGCAAAAATTACAATTTTCACAATATTGTTGTTTCCACAAATTCATTTACAAACGAAAAAAACACTATTCAGCCCATATTGAATTATTTGAACGAGAATGCTTATTTTAGTAAAATCCAAAAAATTTCGATACGTAATCTTCAACAAGAACTACAATCCAAAGAAGGGATAATAGTGCAAATAGACGGAATATTAAATGCTTTTTCGAGTTCAAATGGCAACCATCAAAAAAGCGATAAACTCATTTATTATAATGAAAATACGCAACTAAATGATATTATTAGAACTAAGGATTCGTTGATTAAAGACATTGGAAAATTAAAATTACAATTATTCAATTCTGATAAAACAATAAGAGAAAGTGCTGTTGTAATGAATATTAAGAACACTAAATCTATCCAAGGCAAGCTAAAGTTTGTTTTGCCAATAGTTTTTATATTCTTGTTTATTTTTATTCAGTTTTTCATTTCTTTTTACAGAAAGCAATTGGCTAAGTCTCAATTACAATAAATGTATTACCTTGATTTAAATAGGATTACAAAATATAGTATTCTCATATTGAAGGAAAATAAATAAATTATTAGAAATTAATATGTTGAAAATATTTAGTAGTTATCTTCAAAAAATTAAAAACAACCCTTATATCTTACAAAGTTTAATCACATTAATCTTAAGAGTTATAGGAGTGCTAGTTTTGTTTGGATTTACTTTGTTTTTCACCAAAAATTTTAGTCCCAAAATAGTTGGACAATATGATTTTGTGCGTTCTTTTTTATTGGTAGCAGGCAGTATTTGTTTGTTGGGCTGCGATCAGTCCATTTTATATTTTAGAGGGAAATTTAAAGGGGATAATGCTTTAAGCGCACTGAAACAAATCTATATAAAAATGGTTTTTATACTGTTTTCAATGTCCATAATTTTAGTATTGATTGTTCTAAGTATAGACAAGAATTTTATCAACTCTTTTTTTTCGGATGAAGCGGTATATTTAATTCTTTTGAAATCGGCTATTATTTTGTTTTTTTCAGCTTTAACAACATTAAATACGGAGGTTTTTAGAGCTTTAAATCATTTATACATTGCCGAATTATTTAGAAATATTATTAAATATTTCCCTTTAATCTTTGGCGCAATTGCATTGTTTTATCTTCACAATGAGACCTATTTAGTTGATGTTTTTCTGTTAGGGTTCCTTATACTTTCAGCTTTTACTACGGTTTTAGTGTTCAATTATTTTAGAAAAGCATCGGGTCCAAATTCAGAGCCTATTGCATACAAAGAAATAATCAACAAGTCTTATCCTATTGCAATAAGCGGAATGGCGCTGTTCCTGCTGATGAGTCTTGATGTTATGTTTTTAAAAAAATATAAAGGCGATGCAACGGTTGCTTTTTATTCATTGGCAGTCAAATTAATGACCGTTCTTTCAATAGTCATTGTTACTGTTAACATCACTATTTCTACAAAAATAGCGGAATGCTTTTCAATCCATAGCAACATAGAATTGAATAGAATGTTAAAAAACAGTTCTCGTTTAATTTTTATTTTGACATTTCCATTGGTTGTATTTATTGTTATTTTTTCGGAAAAAATTTTACGCTTTTTTGGGAATGATTATGTGGCGGCACAACAAGCGTTACTAATTTTGATAATAGGACAGGGCATTTGTTCTGCTTTTGGATCGGCATCTGTTTATTTAAATATGACTGGAAGACAGCATATTTTTCAGGGAATTCTTCTGGCTTCGGTAATTATAAATTTTGTTTTAAATAGGTTTTTAATACCTGAATTTGGAATGTCTGGAGCGGCAATAGCTTTTGTTGTAAGTTCCTTTTTTTGGAATGTTCTTGCGTCTGGAATAATTTATTACAAAGATAAAGTGAAAGTTTTTTTGAATTAAGTTCTCGAATCCCAGATGTTGTTTATTAATAATTACACAAATGAAAATACTACAAATAATAGGCAATATGGGTTCTGGTGGAGCAGAAAAATTACTTTTGGACAGTTTGCCTTTGTATAGAAAAAACGGAATTGAAATGGATCTTCTCGTTTTGAACGGCAAAGAACACCCTTTTTTAAAAACCTTAAAAGAAACGGGATGCTGCAAAATACATTCATTAGGTTCTGGTTCAATTTATAATCCGATAAATTGCCTAAAAATTATTCCTTTTTTGAGAAAATACAATATTGTTCAGGTTCATTTGTTCCCTTCGCAATATTGGGTAGTTCTTGCGAAAATTATTTCTTTTTCGAAAATTAAGCTACTATTGACAGAGCACACTACCAGTAATCCGAGGATGAAAAATTATTTTATTAAGGGAATTGATAAATTTATATATCGGTTTTATGATAAAATAATTTGTGTTAAAGAGGAAGTTTTCCAAATTATATACAACTATACTGGAGAGTCAAAATCTAAGTTTGAGGTGATTGAAAACGGCATAGATTTAGAAAAATTTTATCAAGCTAAACCCTATTCTAAAAGTGAAATTTCTAATTTATTCAGTTCGGAAGATATTCTATTGATTCAAGTATCAAGATTTTGTTTTCCAAAAGATCAGGAAACAACAATCAAATCATTGCAGTTTTTGCCACAAAATGTTAAGTTGGTATTAGTTGGCGATGGCGAATTGAAAAAAAATTGTGAAAATCTAGTTCAAAAGCTGAACTTGTCAGATAGAGTTTTATTTTTAGGCCTTCGAATGGATGTGCCTGAATTATTGAAAACAGCAGATATTTCTATTTTAAGTACTTTTCACGAAGGGTTTCCTTTGGTTGCTTTAGAAGCAATGGCGGCAGGAAAACCATTAATTGCATCGGATGTTTCTGGGGTTTCGGATGTTGTTCAAAATGCAGGGATTCTTTTTGAAAAAGAAAACGCAAAAGAACTCGCTGTTCAGGTAATGAAGTTGATTAATGATCCGGAATATTATATGGAAATTGCTTCATCTTGTAAAGAAAGAGCCAAGAAAAATGACATTCAGCACATGATAGAAAAACATATTGCACTTTATAAATCATTATTTTAATACAAAATGCAACTTTTAGTAAAGAAGGAAACGGCAATTTTTTTAGGGTTATTTATTGCAAATTTAGTAGTTGCAATATTGGCTTCTTTTGTCTTGCCGGAGAAATTTTTTTATGATGCACAAACAATCGTTTTGCATAAATTCAGCGAGGAAGGAATTTCTGGGAGTTATCCATTTTCCTCCTTTTTTTATACAATAACCGGATTAAAATACTTACCCTATGCAATAGTAGCATTGATTCAATATCCAATCATAATTTATGTTTTGTACAAAATAGGTATACCAACTAATTTCCATAAAATAAACGTAAAAAACTTTTTAGTATATAGTGGTTTTTTTATGATTGCCATTTTTATTTCGATGCCTTCAAAAGAGTTTATCACATTTATTTACGTATCGATTTTGCCTTTTGTTTTTTATTCCGATAAAATACCTTCAAAATATAAAGTGACATTGTCCTTGATAATAATAGCCTTTTTTGGGCTGTTTTTCCGACCCTATTTTTTGTTAATTCCCATAATAGCGATAGGAATGTATGGTATAACCTTAGTTGATTTTAAAAACAAAGCGCTTTCCTCTATTTTTTATGGATTGTTACTAGCTATTTTTATCTCACTAAGCGTTGGTGTCATCAAAGGAAAACATCTGTCAGAAGGTTCTCGCGATTTAGTAAATATGGAACGAATGAATTCGAAAGATGCAAATTCAATTATTGTTTCGCCTATTAAAACCGATACTTGGTACGGGGAAACGGTGGGTATTGTTTATGGATTTTTTGCAGTTAATATTCCGTTGGAAGGATTTAAACATATTTTTTCACCACAAATTATTGTTTTTATAATTTGGCAAATTTTACTTTTCTATATTCTTTTTGTGCGGTTTTCTATATGTTTAGCCGATAGAAAACAATACCGATATTTGCTTTGGACTTTGCTTATTTTGTTTTCCTATTTCATAGTTCAAGGAATATTTGAACCGGATTTAGGAACCGCAACCCGACATAAAATAGGAATTTTTCCTTTAATCTATTATGCTTTATACTATGAGTATTTCAGAAAAGAATTTTAATAAAATATGGAATACTTTTCTGGTTTTCATTGCAATTGCAATGATTTTTAGAAAACCGTGTACGGGCTTAATTATTCTTTTTGCGGCATTTAATTTACTGTTTTTAAAAAAATTAAAATTCACCAGAACTTCCTTGCTATTAGGGACAATTATTGCGTCACCATTGCTTTTAGAAATACTGTTTTTTTGGAATAATGATTTGTATTTAATGGGAATAAAATCGCTCGAAAAAAGCGTTTCCTTACTAGTTTTCCCCTTGTTTATTTTAGGTAATTTTCAGCGAATTAATTTTTTTAAATTCCTTCGAATCTATTCGATTTTTACTACTATTTTGATTCTTTTTTTCTTTGTTCGGTTTGTTTTTATAGCACCAGAACTAATACATAAATACTGGCAAGGAATTGATTTATGGGAAATAGGATATGCTTTTTCTAATAGTATTGGTATTCATGCGCCTGCGCTAAACATGCATTTGGCATTTGTAACAATTTGTGTTATTTATTTTGTTTTTCGTTTTTTTCAACAAAGAAAAAGCAACTTGATTAAAGCAGCGAGTATCTTCATTTTGCTACTTTCCTTTTTCTTTGTGCTTTTTGTAAATACCCGAATGGCTTTATTTAACGCTTTGGTGGGTTTTATTTTAATCTTCTTTTTTGAAGTTTTTAAAAAATATAGTTTCAAAAAGAGCGTTTCAATATTCGCTTTAGGATTGATTTTATTGGGTAGCATCTCTTTATTTTTTGTCCAAAAGAATCCGTATATGATTCAAAAATATTCTTCGGTAACCTTTGCCTATATGGATAAAGTTGGCAAACTTGATGCGATTGAAAACCCTGAAGCAAAAGTGTTTAATTCCTTAGTTACTCGAGTATCCATATGGAAATCGGCTTGGGAACTTTCGTTAAAAAACCTTCCTTTTGGGGTAGGAGCTTCGGATGGAAAACCAGCGTTAATTAAATATTACAAACAAACGAACCAGCATTTTTTGGCAAAATATGAATTCCCAACTCACAATCAGTTTTTGGATTTCTTATTAAAATTTGGAATCCTAGGTCCTTTAGTGGTTCTGTTATATATTTTTACGATTGGATATTTAGGTATTGATTTGAAAAATCCACTTATTATTGCTTTCTTTTTTATTTTTTTTACTTCAAATCTTACTGATGATTTTTTGCTTCGTTTTGACGGAATTGCATTTAGCGGATTGTGGTTTTCAATTTTCGGAAGTTATTGGTTACAAGAGAGAATTATTGCTGATAAATAGAAATCAGGTTTTTAAAATTCTTGTTTTTATCGAATAAAGTAGAACATCTTTCTAATGCTTTTTCTCCAAATATCTTTCTTGTTTTTTCTTCTTTTAGGATTTCTAAATACGCATCGAGTTCCTCAATTGTATTAAAAAGAAACCCTGTTTCGGCAGGAACAACAACATCTTTATTTCCTATTAAATTAGTTGCCAGAACTGGTTTTTTCATTGCCATTGCTTCTAATATGGCAATTGGCAAACCCTCCCAAAGCGATGTGTGAATGTATATATCAATTTTTGAAAGTTCTTTTAATGCATCGTTTCTTTGTTTAAACCATCCGGTTACAACAATATTTGGGGCGCTTATCAGGTGTTTTAATTCGCCATCTCCAATCCAAACAAAATTAAAATCGGGAAACTTTAAGGCAATTTCATTGAAAAGCTTAGGATTTCTTGCAAAAGTAATTCGTCCTAAAATTCCAAGAGTTAGTGTTTTATTCGTTTTTTCTTTGCTTACATTATTGACATACGCAACATCAATTCCGTTTCTTACTAAATAGGATTCACCCAGTGTTTTAGCAATTTTATATTCGGTATCGCCGCAAGCAATTGTTTTGCCTCCAAAGAGTTTCTGAGTACTTTTTTCAATAAACCAATACATTTTTCTACTCCAAAGAGTGATGTCCTTTCGAAGAAAAGAATAGCCATGAGGGGTGTAAAAAATCTTCTTTTTCTTGAATAAAAACACACAAGATAATCTGCCTAAAACTCCAGCTTTGGAAGAATGAAGATGAACAACATCAGGCTTAAGTTTTCGAAGTATTGCAATTAAGGCTATTGTTGATTTTATATCTTGAATGGGAGAGAAATTCCTAACCATAGGGAGTTCAAGTAGCGCAACTCCATTTGAAAATTCCTCTTTTATTTTTTCAGAATCAATTTCCTTTCGATTGCCACTATAAATAATAGTGGTTTCAATAGTCTCATTTATTTCATGATCTCCAAAAAAAAAGGATAAATCATTGAAATACGTATGAACTCCACCAGCTAAAGCTTCAACAACATGGACAACTTTCAAAATAAATGAGTTTAAGTACCACAAAAATATATAAAAACAATTAGGAAATCTGCCGCATCGAAACCTATAATTGACAAAAAAGGAATTCATTATAAACGCATTGTTTATTTGAATTGATTTAGTAGCGTTAAATTTATAGAAACTAGCCCAAGGAGCCCAATAGTTTACGCGATAATTTATATCTTGCAAACGTAAAAATGACTTATGAAAAGAATACTTATCACTGGGGCTGCTGGATTTTTAGGCTCACATCTTTGTGACCGTTTTATTAAAGAAGGCTATTTTGTAATAGGAATGGATAATCTTATAACAGGAGATTTAAAAAACATCGAACACCTATTCAAACTTGAAAATTTTGAGTTCTATCATCATGATATCACAAAATTTGTTCATGTCCCGGGTAAATTAGATTACATATTGCATTTTGCTTCACCAGCAAGTCCAATTGATTATTTGAAAATTCCTATTCAAACTTTAAAGGTAGGATCGTTAGGAACACACAATCTTTTAGGATTAGCAAGAGTGAAAAAAGCTAGAATTCTTATAGCGTCGACTTCTGAAGTTTATGGAGACCCATTGGTTCATCCACAAACAGAAGAGTATTATGGGAATGTAAACACTATAGGCCCAAGAGGCGTTTATGATGAAGCAAAACGTTTTCAGGAATCAATAACAATGGCCTACCATACCTTTCATGGTGTTGAGACTAGAATTGTCAGAATTTTTAACACCTACGGACCAAGAATGCGTTTAAATGATGGTAGAGTTATTCCTGCATTTATTGGTCAAGCAATTCGCGGGGAAGATTTGACTATTTTTGGTGATGGAATGCAAACCCGTTCTTTTTGTTATGTAGACGATCAAGTTGAGGGGATTTTCAGGCTGTTGCATTCGGATTATGTTTACCCGGTCAATATCGGGAATCCAGACGAAATAACAATCAAAGATTTTGCAGATGAAATTATAAAACTGACAGGAACTAATCAGAAAGTAGTTTACCACCCATTGCCTATAAATGATCCTTTGCAGCGACAACCGGACATTACTAAAGCTAAAAACTTGCTCGGATGGGAGGCAAAAGTTGGTCGTGCAGAAGGAATGAAAATCACGTATGATTATTTCAAATCATTATCAAAAGAAGAGCTTTCAAAAGAAGAGCATAAAGATTTTTCTAATTACATTAAATAAAGAGGTTTCCGTCTAATGGAGTTAAATGTTCCAAAATATTTTTCAGACAAAAAGTCAAATCAGATCATGAAAGGTGAATTTGTGGATTTCAAAAACCTTGTCGTTGACAATGGTGTTGTTGAAACTCAAACCTTAAAATTTATTTCTGACCCGAAAGAGATTTTTTCAAAGAATTTAGGAGTGGAATTTTACACTACATTTCCATCACAAAAGACAATACTTCACAATCCAGCAATAAAGATTTTTAAAAGAACATTTGATATTGTTTTTTCATTGATTGTTATAATTGGAATATTATCTTGGCTAATTCCAATTCTTGCAGTCTTAATAAAATTAGAATCGAATGGGCCTGTTTTTTTTAAACAAGGGAGACCTGGAATTGGTGAAAACGAATTTTTTTGTTACAAATTAAGATCGATGAGAATCAATAAAACATCTGAGGAAGAAATTTCAAAGGATGATCCTCGAGTGACTAAAGTGGGGAAATTTATGCGAAAAACAAGTATCGATGAAATGCCACAGTTTCTAAATGTTTTATTGGGAGATATGTCAGTTGTGGGACCACGTCCGCATCTTTGGGCTCAAAATATTGAGTATGGAAATCGAATAAAAAAATATATGGTTCGGCATTGTGTTAAACCAGGAATTACTGGATTAGCGCAAGTAAGCGGATATCGAGGTAAAATAGAAAAGGATCAAGACATGATTAATAGAGTAAAATTTGATGTTTTTTATATCGAAAACTGGTCATTTTTACTTGATTTAAAAATTATTTACCAAACAGTTGTCAATATTTTAAAAGGAGAAGAAAAAGCATATTAAAATGGAAAAACCATTAGTGTCCATAATTATACCCGCTTTTAATGCTGAAAAATTTATTGCACAAACTATTTTGTCTGTCCAAAACCAAACCTATAACAATTGGGAAATAATTTTGGTTGATGATAAATCAACGGATAATACAGTTGTCATTGTAAAAGAAATTGCCCTAAATGAAAAAAGAATTCAATTTTTTCAACTCGAACAGAATTCAGGAACGGGCATAGCTAGAAATTACGCTTTGAATCACGCAAAAGGACGTTATATTGCGTTTTTAGACGCAGATGATTTATGGAAACCAAATAAGCTGGACAAACAAGTTGAGTTTCTTACAAAGCAGAATTTACCATTTACATTCTCCTTTTATGATTGCATTGATGAAGAAGGGAAATCGTTACATAAAACGGTTGAATGCCCTAAGTTACTTACTTATAAACAGTTGTTTTTTTGTAATTATGTTGGCAATCTTACCGGAATCTACGATGTAAATTATTTTGGAAAAATTGCTATTTCTTCCATTCGTAAAAGACAGGATTGGATGCATTGGCTTACTATTTTTAAGAAAATTAAAAGTGCGAATCCCATTCCAGAAAGTTTAGCCTATTATAGAATTAGACAAAACTCCATATCAGCCTCAAAAGTTGATTTGATCAAACACAATTTCTCCGTTTATAGATTGTTTCATAAATATAATTTAGCCCTTTCTATAGTGTGTATGATTGGTTTTTTATTCACTCAATTAGTACTAAAACCAAGGTATATTAAAACTATTTAATCATTGATTTAAATTGTTTTAATTTTCCTCGATTGCTTCTTTCCAAAGAGTTTTTTCTATAAAAAGTAAATATCAAATTGGGTTCTAAATACAGAGCAATCGCTTGTTCTATTTTTTGTATTTGTACCAAATCTAATTCATTTTCACTTACATATTCAACTTCAAAAGTATCTATTTTGGTTTGTTTTATCACAAATTCTTTAACGTTTCCATCATCTTCAATAATGCTTTTGGTTACATAATAAAATGTAAGTCCAGGCGATTTTTTTCCGCTGGGCAAAATCGCAACATCATTAGTTCTACCTATTAATTTCTTTAGAATGGGTTTTTGTAAGGTGCTTTTTTCGTCCAAAATTCCAATATCACCTATATCATATCGAATGAATGGATGTGCTTTATTGAATAAGGAAGTAATAACAATCCTGCCTTCAGTACCGTTTGGAACAGCTTGATTGTTTTTGTCTAAAATTTCGACAAACAAGGTTTCTGAATTGACTTGCCATTCTCCTTGAGGATTTTCAAAAGCAATTAAATCCAGTTCCGAAGCCCCATATTCATTGACGATAGGAATGCCAAATTGTTTTTCTAAAAGTATTTTATCTTCTTCAAAAAGCATTTCAGAAGTGACCATACATACTTTTAAACTCGGGCAAATATCTTTTAAAATGATGTTTTTTTTCTGCAAAAATTTAGCAAATAACACAATTGAACTAGTATATCCGTTGATATAATCGAATTTTTTTCTTTGAAAATGTTTTAGAAAACGCTCTAGAATTTCATCTGACAAATCAAAAATTGTAAACCGAAATCGAGAACCTAAAAAATCCTTGAAACGTTCTTTTTTATTTCCAATAAAATCCATCGGAATTCCATAAAAACGTGCTTGATAAGAGGAATTAAAATCTATTCCATACCAAGCAAAACGATAGCTATTTGAAGCCCAAGTTAATGCATGACTATAATTATCTTTGGCAAAAATAAAAGGATCACCACTGGAACCTGAAGTTTTATTGATGTAACTATTCTTTAAATTATAGCCTTTCGAAAGCCTTTCTATGAGAGGTTTTTGAAGATTTTTCTTTTTTAAAACAGGTAAATTTTCCCATTTTTTTAAAGAAATAGGCGCTACTAATTTTTGGTAAAAAGGATTATTTTGCAAATGAAATGTGACAATTTTCGTCTTCTGTTTTTCAAGAAAAACCTGATATTCTTTTTCGGATAAATCGACGATTTGCTTCAATTCGGTTTTGGCTTCCTTAATTGGAAAACCATTTAGTTTTAAAGAGATGTCGAAAAATGGAAGCATTTTGAGCGTATATTTTATCAAAAATAATATTTACCTACCACTAAAGCGGAATAACGAACAACTTTTTGAAAATTAATTATTTTTTACGTTCAAAAGCAATTATTTTTGCACCACAACTAAAATAAAACACATCATGACTATTTTACTATTGGGTTCGGGCGGAAGAGAGCATGCATTTGCATGGAAAATGATTCAAAGTCCGCTTTGTGACAAACTTTTTGTAGCACCAGGAAATGCGGGTACTGCTGCAATAGCCAATAATATTAACATTAGCCCAACTGATTTTGACACTATAAAAGCATTTGTTCTTCAGGAAAAAGTGGAGATGATTGTAGTTGGTCCAGAAGATCCTTTGGTAAAAGGAATTTACGATTTCTTTTTAAATGATGCTGAATTGAGTCATATTCCAGTTATTGGACCATCAAAAATTGGAGCACAATTAGAAGGAAGTAAAGAATTTGCTAAAGAATTTTTAATCAGACATAAAATCCCAACAGCTGCTTACGATAGTTTTACGGCCGAAACGGTTGAAAAAGGATGTGATTTCTTAGAAACATTACAACCTCCGTATGTTTTAAAAGCAGACGGATTAGCAGCAGGAAAAGGCGTTTTGATTATTCACGATTTGGCTGAAGCCAAAGAAGAATTAAGAAATATGCTTGTTCATCAAAAATTTGGTGATGCAAGTTCAAAAGTGGTAATTGAAGAATTTTTGGACGGAATTGAGTTAAGCTGTTTTGTACTTACAGATGGTAAAAGCTATAAAATCCTGCCAACAGCTAAAGATTACAAACGTATTGGCGAAGGCGACACCGGATTGAATACAGGTGGAATGGGAGCAGTTTCCCCAGTTCCTTATGTTGATGCTGTTTTGATGGAAAAAATCGAAACACGTATTGTAAAACCAACGATCGAAGGTTTTCAAAAAGATGGAATTCCTTATAAAGGTTTTGTTTTTATTGGTTTGATAAATGTGAAAAACGAACCAATTGTAATTGAATATAACGTTCGTATGGGCGATCCAGAAACAGAAGTAGTTGTTCCAAGATTAAAAACGGATTTGGTAGAATTATTTTTGGCTGTAGCCAATGAAAAATTAGCTGAAATAACATTGGAAGTAGACGAAAGAAGCGCAACAACAATTATGGTTGTTTCAGGAGGATATCCAGAAGATTTTGAAAAAGGAAAAGTAATTTCTGGATTAGAAAATATTTCGGATTCAATTGTTTTTCACGCAGGTACAAAACTAGAAAACGGACAAGTGCTTTCTAATGGAGGTAGGGTTTTGACCGTTACTTCATATGGGGACAATTTTGAAGAGGCCATAAAAAAATCTTACCAAAACATAGATAAACTAAATTTTGATAAGATGTATTTTAGAAAAGATATTGGAAACGATTTAAAATAGTTTCCAAGTATCGCTCATTCTTTTTTAAATTATTTTAAAAAAGAATGAGCGGTAGTATCTTGATTTTCTGTTCCTGCTTCGTCAAAAATTCTTAATTGTTTGATCCAATATACCATCGCAGATGCACATATAATCATGAATATCCAGTTGATTGTATTAGCTCCAAACCAAGAGCTAAGCTCTAAAGATCTTAAAAAATCTAGTGGTGCGAATAAGATGTTTACAAATAAATATTGTATTCCTTCAAAAAATGCTTTCATAATGCTATAAAATTATGTTGTTATTTATATTGTTTTGGAAATGATTATAAAGTAAAAGATTTAAGTATTGACTAATCTTTTTTAAACTTCTTGGTTTCCTTTTTAAACAAGTATTATATTTACAGTCACAAAAGTATAAAATATCCTTATGATAACAAGTGTTTTTAAAAAATCTACACCATTAAATTACATTTTGGTTGTATTTTTAATACTAGTTTTCTTTTTAATCTACCAATTTCAAGATTTATCTTGGATGAATATGGGCGTGATGATTTTTCATAGGGTAGGATTAATTACTTTTTTATTAGCTTCGGTATTCATTACTAATTTTGTTGTTAAGAAAAACGGACTGAGTAAAGACAGTAGCTACACCATTTTTTTCTACTTTTTATTTCTTATTTTCTTTCCTTCGGTATTAGATAATTTAAATTTAATTCTGGCTAATTTTTTTATTTTATTAGCACTCCGCCGATTGATTTCTTTGCAATCACTAAAAGCATCTAAGGAAAAAATATTTGATGCCTCATTATGGATTTTTGTGGCTGCATTATTTCATTTTTGGAGTATTCTGTATATTGTGCTTGTATTTATCTCAATTATTTTTCATGTATCAAGAGATTACAGGAACTGGATTCTTCCTTTTATAGCACTTTTTACGGCAACAATTATCTTTATGCTTTTTTCAATATTTTTTGGAATTGATGTCGTTAATTATATAACCAAAAGTGTAACGGTAAATTTCAAAATAGATTATTTCGTTAATAACTATCAAAATGGTGCTTTGTCAATCTTTGTGTCAATAGCTTTGTTTTTTGTAGTTTCAATGTTTGCGACTCTTTCAAATAGACCGTTATTGTTGCATACGTCATTCAAGAAAATAATTGCGTGCTTTTTTATTGGAGTTGTTATTTTCTTAATTTCATCTAATAAAAGCAATGATTTGTTGATTTTTACTTTTGCTCCATTATCTATTATGGCAACCGCTCATATCGAACTGGCGCAACAAAAATTAAAGCAAGAATTAGTTTTAGGAATCTTTATTTTATGTAGTTTATTTGCGTTTTTCTCGCAATTATAATTTTTCTCCAAAAGCTAAATCCCCCGCATCTCCTAATCCTGGAACAATATAACTGTGTTCATTGAGTTTCTCATCTGAGGCAGCAATCCATAGATGGCAAGTGTTGGGTAAATGTTTTTCAAGATAATCAATTCCTTCCGGGGCAGCAATAACTACGGCAATATGAATTTCTTTTGGCGTACCTCTTTCCATTAATCTATTATAAACCGCAACTATAGATTGTCCTGTGGCTAACATAGGATCAAGAAGCAACATATTTTTCCCATTAATATCAGCAACGGCTTGGTATTCGACTTTAATTTCAAAGGCATCATCATGATTGGGATGGTATCTGTAAGCAGAAATAAATCCATTTTCGGCAGCATCAAAATAGTTCAAAAAACCTTGGTGCAGGGTTAAACCAGCTCTTAAAATGGTGCATAAAACCAATTGGTCTTTTATTTTAGATGTTTTTTTTATGCCAAGCGGAGTTTTAATATCAACTTCGTCATAATGAAGATTTTTGCTTAATTCATAAGCCATTATTTCGCCAATACGCTCTATATTTCTACGAAAACGCATACTATCATTATGGATGGAAACATCTCGTATTTCTGCCAAAAAATGATTGAGAACACTATTATTTTCCGAAAGATGATGGATTTGCATAAATGAAGATGTTAGATTTAAGACTTTGAATTTTGAAATAAAACTTTAAAACTTTTTTTCATACTATAAAAGTATAAAAAGTATCTTTGTCTTTTAATATATAAAGATATGTTTTCAAAATTAGCTTATTCTGTTTTCGAACAAAGTATTAAAGATTATCATCAGTTTGATAATGTAGATCAGCCTATTAACAATCCTTTTCCAAAAGATAAATTTGAACATTTATTGTACTTAAAAAACTGGATTGATACCGTTCAATGGCATTTTGAGGACATCATTAGGGATCCAAAAATTGATCCAGTTGCTGCCTTAACTCTAAAAAGAAGAATTGACGCCTCTAATCAGGAACGTACTGATATGGTGGAATATATTGATAGTTATTTTCTTCAAAAATACAGTCATGTAAATGTAAAAGAAAATGCCAAAATCAATTCAGAAAGTCCAGCTTGGGCTTTTGACAGATTGTCGATTTTAGCATTGAAAATTTATCATATGCAAGAAGAAGCTACTCGTGCTGAAGCTACTCAAGAACATAGAGATAAATGTCAAGAAAAATTAAACATTTTATTGGAGCAAAGAACAGATTTATCAACTGCTATTGATGATTTATTGACGGACATTGAAAACGGCGATAAATTCATGAAAGTGTACAAACAAATGAAAATGTACAATGATGATGATTTGAACCCAGTTCTGTATCAAGCCAAAAAATAATTTTTGACAACCTCAAAATTGTCAAATAAAATAAAGCATATAGCCGTCATGAGACTTTCCGCAATGGGAGATGTCGCCATGACGGTTCCTGTTTTACGCGCCTTTGTAAAGCAGTATCCAGAAGTAAAAATTACGTTAGTTTCTCGTCCTTTTTTCAAACCTTTTTTCGAAGAAATTCCTAATATTTCTTTTTTTGCTTTCGATGAAAAAGAACGGCACAAAGGATTTATAGGATTGTTACGTTTGTTCCAAGATTTAAAAGTACTTCATATCGATGCTTTCGCAGATTTGCACAATGTATTGCGGTCTAAAGTTGTCCGTACTTTTTTTAGTTTATATGGCAAAAAAGTGGCTGCAGTTGATAAAGGGAGAGCGGAGAAAAAAGCCTTGACTCAAGCCGAAAATAAAACTTTCAAACCATTACCAACTATGTTTGAAAGGCACGTAAGAGTTTTTGAACAACTCGGTTTTACGGTTGATTTATCATCCCGAAGTGTCGGGACAGTTTTTCCTGAAAAAGCAGTTTTAAGTCCGGAAATTCTAGCGGTAATTGGCGAAGAAAATAAAACACTAATTGGGATTGCTCCATTTGCACAATACGATTCCAAAGTGTATCCTTTGGATTTGATGCAGGAAGTCATCAACCAATTATCAGAATCTCGAAATTTAGGAAAATTCTATAAAATCTTGCTTTTTGGCGGAGGAAAAAAAGAAATAGAAATCTTGAATTCGCTTTCAGCCAATAAACAAAATGTAATTACAGTGGCTGGTAAACTGAAATTTCAGCAAGAATTACAACTCATCAGTAACCTTGATGTAATGCTTTCTATGGATTCTGGAAATGCACATATTGCAGCCATGTTAGGTGTAAAAGTGATTACGCTTTGGGGCGCAACTCATCCTTTTGCGGGATTTTCACCTTTCAATCAACCTTTAGAAAACGCATTGGTTTCAGATAGAAATTTGTTTCCAAAATTACCCACATCCGTTTATGGAAATAAAAAAGTGGAAGGCTATGAAAATGCCATGAGAACGATTACTCCTGAAACTATTGTTGAAAAAATCACCACGTCATTAAAATAAAAAAACTTCCCTTTTCAGAGAAGTTTCATTTATAGAAATAATTATCGTTTATACGTCATCAAAATCTATTGAAAGATTTTCTGAGGTCGGATGTGCTTGACAAGTCAGGATTAATCCTTTAGCAATTTCTTTATCAGAAAGAATAGAATTTTTAGTCATTTCGGCTGTTCCAGAAGTAATTCGGGCTAAACAACTACTACAAATTCCGCCTTGACAAGAATACGGAGCATCAATACCTTGTTTCAATGCAGCGTCAAGAATAGTTTGCTTTTGAGACATTTCAAAAGTCGTTTCCTCATCATCAACAAAGATGGTAATTTTAGTATGTCCTTCTAATGATTTTTCAATTTTATGCTCTTTCGCAGAAGAAGAAAACAGCTCAAATTTTATCGCTGATTCTTTGATATTCTTTTCTTTTAGAACACCAGAAACAGTATTAATCATTTCCTCAGGACCACATAAATAGAACTTATCAAATTCTAATTCTTTGTGTTTGTTGTTTAAAACAAAATTCACTACTGATTTATCAATTCGTCCAAATAATGCATTTTCTGCTTTGGCTTGACTGAAAACATAATGCACAAAAAGACGTCCTACATATTGCAATTGCAAATCGTGCAACTCTTGGTGAAAGATAGTTTCCTCAGGGGATTTATTACCATAAACTAATACAAAAGAACTTTTAGGTTCGCTTTTTAAAACCGATTTTAAGATAGAAAGCACAGGCGTGATTCCGCTACCAGCTACAAAAGCAACATAGTTTTTTTGACGATCAATTTGTGGTTCGAAAGTAAATTTTCCTTCCGGTTTCCCTACTTCAAGCACATCACCTGCTTTTAGTTTTGTATTGGCAAACTGTGAAAAAAGTCCATTTTTTACTGCTTTTACAGCGATTCTTAATTCCCCACTTTCGGGAGCAGAACAAAGCGAATACGCACGACGAATCTCTTGATTGTCTAAGGTAAGTCTAAGATTAATATATTGACCCGCAACAAAAGTATAGTTTGGTTTTAATTCCTCAGGAACATTAAAAAGTACGGAAACCGCATCTTTGGTTTCGCGTTTTACTTCTTTTATAATAAGTTTTAAAAAAGACGGCATGTGATTTATTTTTTTACAAAAGTAGGAAACGACAAATAAATGGAGATTATAATTGCCAATTTTTTTAATTAGATGTAACTTACCCAGAATATAAGTTAAAAAAAGCGTAACATTTTCTTACATTTAACTACTAATAAAAAAACATTAAAATCGTATTATGTTCAAACATTTTATTAATCTTGAGTTTAAGGCCTTTTTTCGTTCGGCAAGTTTAGGAAAAAGCATAGGTCTAAAAATAGTAATGGGGTTTGTGGCGGTTTATTTTTTACTTGCTTTTTTGCTTTTAGGAATTGCTTTGTATCCTATTTTAGAGCAAAATTTCCCCAACCAGAAACCAATATTGATTGTAAATAATTTTGTGATTTTCTGGATGGTTATTGATTTTATTTTGCGATTTTTTATGCAAAGTTTGCCAGTTATGAATATTAAACCATTGCTGGTTTTGCCTATAAAGAAAGAGAAAGTTATTCATTTTGTATTACTCAAAAGCCTGACTTCGGTTTATAATATTTTTTCATTATTGGTTATTATCCCTTTTGGGACAACGTGTATTTTGAATGCTAATTATAATATTATCAACATATTAGTTTGGATGTTGACGATGTATATTTTGACTTTGATTGTTAATTACACCAATTTTTTAATAAAGAAGAAGTTTGCTGAAAATATTAAAACCTTTCTTGTTTTTGTGGTTTTCGGTTTGGCTTTAGCGGCAGTAGAATATTTCAATATTTTTAAAATCAGCACCGCGATTGGAACGGTTTTAAACACATTGATAGAACAACCTTTATTAGTAATTATTCCAATTTTGATTTTGGCAGGAATTTACTTTTTGAATTTCAGTTATTTAAAACATAATTTTTATTTGGATAACAGCTTACAATCAAAAACGCAGCAAGTAGCAACTACAACTGATTTAGGTTGGACAAAACGCTTTGGTGAAATTGCTCCTTTTTTACAATTGGATTTAAAATTAATTTGGAGAAACAAACGACCACGAACTACGGTTTGGATGTCGTTTCTTTTTTTGGCTTACGGATTAATGATTTACACGAATCCACATTATAAAGATACACCGTCCTTTTTTGTAGTGGTGGGAATCTTGATGACAGGAATTTTTATGCTCAATTTTGGACAATTTATTCCTTCTTGGGACAGCAATTATTACGGAATGATGATGTCACAAAATATTCCCATGAAACAATATTTGACTTCAAAAGCAGGATTAATGTCGGTTTCGATTGTTATTTTAGCCATTTTGAGTACGCCTTATCTTTATTTTGGTTGGAGAATTCTAGCAATTAATTTAGCTTGTGCTACCTATAATTTGGGAGTAAATATCCCTATTTTATTATTTGCAGGTTCTTACAACAAAAAGAAAATTGATTTAGAAAAAAGTCCTTTTATGAATTATCAAGGAGCGGGCGCAACCCAATGGATTGTTGGATTGCCTTTAATGATAGTTCCTGCAATAGTTTTTTACGGCGTTTCTACTATTTTAAATTCAGAAATAGCTTTAATAGTTTTGTCATCACTTGGAATCATAGGGATAGGAATGAGAAGTTTTCTAATAGACAAAATTGCCGAAGGCTTTCGAAAAAGAAAATATGCTACTATTGAAGGCTTTAAACAACAAGAAAATTAAACCAAATCAACGAACAACCGAATAAACTTTTCTAAAATGATACGAGTAAACGAACTTTCAAAAAAATATAACGGAACAACAGTTCTAAAAATCGAAAATCTAGAAATTCCCAAAGGACAAAGTTTTGGATTAGTAGGAAATAATGGTGCTGGAAAAACCACATTTTTTAGTTTGCTTTTGGATTTAATTCAGCCATCTACGGGGTATATTATCAACAACGAAGTTCGAGTAAATAGCAGTGAAAACTGGAAACCATTCACCGCTTCTTTTTTAGATGAAAGCTTTTTAATTGGTTACTTAACACCCGAAGAATATTTTTATTTCATTGGCGATTTACGCAATCAAAACAAAGCCGATGTCGATGCTTTATTAGCGAAATATGAAGAATTTTTCAACGGTGAAATCCTTAAAAACAAAAAATATTTACGGGATTTATCCAAAGGAAATCAAAAGAAAGTGGGAATTATTGCTACACTTATTGGCAATCCTGAAGTGATAATTCTAGATGAGCCCTTTGCAAATTTGGATCCGACAACAGTAAATCGATTGAAAAAAATCATCAAAGAACTCGCCGAAAATCCCAACAGTACCATTTTAGTTTCCAGTCATGACTTACAACATACAGTCGATGTTTGTGATAGAATTGTGGTATTAAATAAAGGTGAAATCGTGAAAGATATTCAAACATCTGAAGAGACATTACAGGAGCTAGAAGCGTTTTTTGCGGTTTAAATTTCTATATTTCAAAAAGAAACGTATTTTTACAAGTGATTATACTAAAACCTTTTTTTAGAAGTTAAAGGATAAAACCGTTTCCCATTGAAAATCAATACATTTAAATACTCATATATTTTAATTTTCCTTTTTTTCTTGATAGCTTGTTCTACTAAGAAAAACACTTTTTTGGCTAGAAATTCCCACGCTTTAAGTACAGAATATAACATTTTGTATAATGGTCAAATTGCATTAGGCAAAGGAATTGAAAGCATAAAGGCGAATAGCGTTGATAATTTTTGGAAACGTTTGCCAATTGAAAGAATGCAAATCAAGGAGGATTTTACTCCTGATGGAAAAACAAAAAACACCGATTTTGAATTAGCCGAAACTAAAGCTACAAAGGCAATCCAAAAACATTCCATGAACATTGGTGGAAGCGAAAAAAATACCCAGATAGATGAAGCGTATTTGCTACTTGGGCAAGCACGTTATTATGACCAAAGATTTATTCCCGCTTTAGATGCATTCAATTATATTTTATATAAATATCCCAACAGCAGTAATATTTATACCGCAAAAATTTGGCGTGAAAAAACCAATATGCGTTTAGGAAATGATGCTTTGGTGGTTAAAAACATCAATAAACTTTTAAAAGATAAACAACTCAAAAAACAAATTTTTGCAGACGCAAATGCGTTGTTATCAGAAGCATTTTTGAATTTAGAAGAAAAAGACAGTGCTATAGCTAAATTAAAAAAAGCGGTTGACTATACCAAAATAAATGCCGAAAAAGCGAGATATAGATTTATTTTGGGGCAGTTGTATCAAGAATCAGACAAAAAGGATAGCGCAGCCTATTTCTACCAATCGGTTATTGACATGAATCGAAAAGCCGAAAGAAAATATATGGTTCAGGCCTATGCGAAAAAAGCACAATTATTTGATTATCAAAAAGACGACAAAGAAGCGTTTATAAACACCTATAACAAACTGGTTGCAGACCGAGAAAACAGACCGCTTTTAGATGTTATATTTTATGAAATGGGGGTTTTTTATGACACAAATAAAGATCAAAAATTAGCTAAGAAATTTTATAATGCTTCTCTGAAAACAGCTTCTAAAGATTTGTATTTGAATGCCTCAAATTATAGAAATCTTGGAAACATGTATTTTAAAAATACGGATTATTCAACTGCGGCAAAATATTACGACAGTACCTTAGTAAAATTAGATGCTAAAACTAGAGAATACATTTACATTCAAAAAACCAGAAAAAATTTAGATGAGGTTATAAAATATGAAGGTATTGCTAAGATAAATGATAGTATTTTGAATTTGGTTGGATTGTCTCAAGCAGATAGAATTACATATTTTGACAATTATATTGTAAAACAGAAAGCGAGTGATGATGCCAAAAGAGTTTTAGAAGAAAAGCAAAAACAAACCCAAGCCAATATTGATAGAAATAGTAAGCCAACATCTTCTTTTGAACCGAATTCAAATGTAGATTATAGCAATCCCAAAAAAGCTATAGCGACTTCTCCAACGATTAAAGATGCTTCTGTAAAAGAAAATGCTAGTGTTTTCTATTTTTATAACCCTACTACAGTAGCGTTTGGAAAATTAGAATTTAAGAAAATTTGGGGCGACCGAACTTTGTCAGGAAATTGGAGAATTTCGGGAAATTCGAATTCTATAAAACTAAATGACACTATAAATAACAATGAGGTTGCTGAAAACAAAGTTACTCCGGATAAACCAATAGAAAAATATGAGGTTAGTTTTTATCTAAAACAAATCCCAACAGAACAAGCAACAATTGAGAATATTGCCAAAGAACGTAATTTTGCATATTATCAATTGGGAATTATTTATAAAGAAAAATACAAGGAATATCCGTTAGCCATTGCTAAACTAGAGCAGTTATTAAAAAACAATCCTGAAGAAAAAATGATTCTTCCTTCCATGTATAATTTGTATAAAATGTATCAAATCACGGATGCAAATAAAGCAGCGGAAATGAAGAAAAAGATTTCTGCACAATTCCCAGATTCACGCTATGCACAGATTATAAATAATTCGAATGTGAGTAATAGTTCCGCTATTGAATCTCCAGAAGCAGCCTACAATGCTGTTTATAAATTATATCAAGACGAAAAATTTACAACTGTTTTAGAGAAATCTACTGTATTAATAAATCAATTTTCGGGAGATGAAATTGTTTCTAAAATCGAATTGCTCAAAGCAAATACTATTGGTAAGTTATACGGATTGACTGCTTATAAAAACGCCTTACAAGAAATAGCCGATAATTATCCAAATCGAGAAGAAGGTAAAAATGCACAGGAAATTTTAAATACTCAGATTCCGTTTTTAGAGCAAATGAATTTTAATAAAACAGACACTAAGAGCTGGAAAATTTTATATAAAGTTGGCGCTAGAGAAGATAAATCTACAAAAGCCATTGAAGATAAAATCAAAAAATTCATCACGGATGAAAACATTCAAAAGTTGTCTTATTCGTATGATATTTATACCGATAAAGAAAACTTTATAACGATTCATGGAATGCAGTCAGAAGAATATGCAAATGATGTTGCGTTGCTTTTGAAAGAAAATAAAAATTTCAAAATTGTTGAGCCTGCAATTGTGGTTTCAAAAGAAAACTACAAAATAATTCAAATCAAGAAAAATCTGGATACTTATTTAGCATCAAAAAACCAATAGTTATGTTTGATAAAAAGCCAAAATCATACACCGAACTTTTAGGGAAAACCAATAGAATAGTTGAAGGAACCATTATAAAAGGGAATATTATTTCGCACGCAGATTTCAGATTAGACGGCGAATTAATAGGCGATTTTCAATCTGATGGAAAAATTGTAATTGGTCCTGCAGGAAGTATCACAGGAGATATTGTTTGTAAAAATGCGGATATTGAAGGAAAGTTCAACGGCAAAATCCAAGTTTTAGAAGTGCTGAATGTAAAATCCAAAGCTAGCATTCACGGAGAGGTTATTGTTGGAAGATTATCCGTAGAACCAGGAGCTGATTTTAGCGCTTCTTGTATTATGAAAACCAACGTAAAAAATCTAATACCAAACGATGGATCAGAAACCCAACAAAAAACAATTTAATAAATGGCTAGCCCTGATTAATATTCCTATTCAAATGGGGGCAATCATCTTTCTCTTTTCCTATTTAGGAGACTGGCTGGATGAAAAACATCCAAGTCCTAAAGTGTATTATAATAAAATCCTAATAATGATAGGTGTTGTACTAGCCTTGTATAACGTTATTAGGCAAGTAAACGAAATCAATAAATCACAATAATTTCCTATTTCAAGAGCCTAAAAAGCAAGCAATATTCTTTTGTTTTTTTAGCAAAAAGTAAACACAATGAATCTAAAGCAATACAAACCTCTTTTAAGCTTACTATTACTTGTAGTTGGATCATATTTAATTCACAAAACGATTTTTTTGGTCTTTAAATTTGAAGACACAGATTTTTACTATTCATTAGAAACACTCTATCTGTTATTTTTTAGTTTTTCTGTTGTAATTATGTTGGTTTTATTAAAAATAAAACAACGAAGTTTTGACAATGTCGGAATTTCATTTTTATTAGCAACAAGCATCAAAATGATTCTATGTTTTATTATTCTAAGACCATTGTTAAAGGTTTCTAATGAAATCAACGCATTGGATAAAAAGAATTTTTTTGTGACGTTTATTCTCTTTTTGACAATAGAGACAATGCTAACGATACGGATATTAGGTAAAAAGCAATAAAAGTGTTTAAATCACTTTTAAAACATGAAAAATAATTTTTTATATTCTTTTGAATATTAATAAAAAATGTACCTTTGCACCAAATTTCAGAAACGTAATAAATTAAGATATTTAACTGTTATGGTGATTTCAAACAAACCACTTAGATTTATAATAGCGACTTTAGTAGCGTGTCTTCCTTTAATTAGTTTTGCAAATCCGGTACAGGATTCTGTAAAAGTAGAAACCGAAGTAGCTCACGAGGCATCACAAGAAGCTCATGCTGAACCAACGGATGTAAAATCTAAAATCAAAGAGTTTATTAATCATCACCTTTTAGATGCGCATGATTTTACTATTTCTGCAAATGAAGAAACTGGTGAACATTATGGTTTTTCACTACCTATTATTCTTTGGGATAATGGTTTACAAGTTTTTTCTTCTTCAAAATTCCACCATGGTGAAGAAGTTGCGGAAAGCAATGGAAATTACTACGTATTGCACCATGAAAAAATATACAAAACAGATGCTAACGGAACTTTAACCGAAGGAGAGCATGGACATCCAACTAACGTTACACCACTTGATTTATCTATTACTAAGAGTGTAGTTGGGATTTTAGGAATTGCATTTTTAATGTTTTTCTTATTTAGAGGATTAGCAAAATCATATGCTAAAAATAATGGAATTGCTTCTGGAGCAGGACGTTTCTTCGAACCTCTTGTATTATATGTAAGAGACGAAATTGCTATCCCAAACATTGGAGAAAAGAATTATAAAAAATACATGAGTTATTTATTAACTATATTTTTCTTTGTTTTCTTCTTGAATATATTAGGATTAACTCCACTAGGATTTAATGTAACTGGTAATATTGCAATAACAGCTTCATTAGCTTTATTGACATATTTAATCACTACTTTTTCCGCTAATAAAAATTATTGGGGACACATTTTCTGGATGCCAGGAGTGCCAACACCAATGAAATTTATCTTGGCACCAATTGAATTATTAGGAACAATCATCAAGCCATTTTCATTAATGATACGTTTGTACGCTAACATTTTAGCAGGTCACGTAGTTTTAATGAGTATCATTGGTTTAATGTTTATCTTTAAAAGCTGGATTGGAAGCACATTATCTTTTGGATTGGCGTTTGCGCTTTCTATCCTTGAAATATTAGTGGCTTTTTTACAAGCATATATTTTCACCATGTTATCTGCCCTTTATTTTGGTGCAGGAAATGAAGAGCATCATCATGACGAAGCTCACCATTAAGTCGAAAGTCAAACGTCGAAAGTTTAAAAGTCAGCTTGACTTTATGACATTAGACTTTACAACTTTAGACTATTAATAAGAATGTTTAATTTTTAATATATATATTATGCAAATTCCAACTATTGTAGGAGCAGGATTAATTGTAATCGGAGCAGGTTTAGGTATTGGTAGAATTGGTGGTTCAGCAATGGACGCTATTGCTCGTCAACCAGAAGCTTCAGGAAAAATCCAAACAGCTATGCTTATTGCAGCTGCACTTATTGAAGGTATTGGTTTCGCTGCGTTATTCGCATCTTAATTAAAACACAAAGACGATAGTTGCAACGGTTGGTTGCAACTATTGTTTTTAAAATTAAAACATTACAAATTGTTATTTTATAGCAATTTAAAAAGATTCATAATTTAAAATTTATAATTATATATAATGGATAAGTTAATAAATGATTTTTCGTTTGGTTTGTTTATTTGGCAAGTAGTAATATTTGTTGGATTAATATTCTTATTAAAAAAATTCGCTTGGAAACCAATTCTTGATGCAGTTAATGATAGAGAAGAAGGAATTAAAAATGCATTAGAATCAGCTGAAAACGCTAGAAAAGAAATGCAAAACCTTCAAGCAGATAACCAACGTATTTTACAAGAAGCAAGATTAGAGCGTGACAACATGCTTAAAGATGCTCGTGAAATGAAAGAAAAAATGGTTGCTGATGCTAAAAATGAAGCGCAAGCTCAAGGTCAAAAAATGATCGAGCAAGCGAAAGCAGCAATTGAAAGCGAAAAAAATGCGGCTATGGCTGAATTGAAATTACAAGTTTCAACTTTGTCATTGAGTATTGCAGAAAAAGTATTGAAAGACGAATTATCTAATAAAGAATCTCAAACTAAATTAGTAGAGAAAATGTTAGGTGACGTAAAACTGAACTAATTATGGCAAGTACAAGAGCAGCAATTCGTTATGCAAAAGCAATTTTAGATTTATCAAACTCGAAAGGGATTGCTGAAGTTGTGAATAACGATATGAAATTGATTGCTTCAACAATCAGTGGAAACTTAGAGTTGAGTACTTTTATTCAAAATCCAACTACAACAGTTGAGGTTAAAGAAAAAGCACTTTTAGAAGTTTTTAAAGGAATAAATGGTGTAACTCAAGGGTTATTTCATTTGTTATTTGAAAACAAAAGATTCGAAATTCTAGAAGCAATTGCATTAGAATACAGTAAATTATCTGACATTATGAATGGTGTTGAAGTAGCTAAAGTTACTACAGCTATTCCTATGGATGCTGCATTAGAAGCTAAAGTTTTAGCTAAAATTGCAACACTTTCAGATAAAAAAATCACTATTGAAAATATCGTAGATGCTTCAATTATTGGAGGATTTATTTTAAGAATAGGCGACAAGCAGTACAATGCTTCGGTTGCTAACAGATTACAAGTATTAAAAAGAGAGTTAAGTAATTAGTTTTATTACACATATAAGTGTCTAAATTATAAATTAAGATGGCGGAAATCAAACCTGCTGAAATTTCAGCAATATTAAGAAAGCAAGTAGAAGGTTTTGAATCTGGTGCTACACTAGAAGAAGTAGGAACAGTACTTAATGTTGGAGATGGTATTGCTCGTGTTTACGGGCTTTCTAATGTTCAATACGGAGAATTAGTAGAATTCGACAATGGTCTTGAGGCTATTGTATTGAATCTTGAAGAAGATAATGTTGGGGTGGTACTTTTAGGTGCTTCAACAGGAATCAAAGAAGGTTCAACTGCAAAAAGAACACAACGTATTGCTTCTCTTAAAGTAGGAGAAGAAATGGTAGGACGTGTAGTTAACACACTTGGTTTTCCAATTGATGGAAAAGGACCAATCGGTGGTGAATTATTCGAAATGCCTTTAGAAAGAAAAGCTCCTGGAGTTATCTTCCGTCAACCAGTTACTGAACCATTACAAACAGGAGTAAAAGCAGTAGATGCTATGATCCCAGTTGGTCGTGGACAACGTGAGTTGGTTATTGGTGACCGTCAAACAGGTAAATCAACTGTTTGTATTGACACTATCTTAAATCAAAAAGAATTTTACGATGCAGGTCAACCTGTATATTGTATCTATGTTGCTATTGGGCAAAAAGCTTCAACAGTAGCTGGAATCGCAAAAATGTTAGAAGAAAAAGGAGCAATGGCTTACACTATTATTGTTGCTGCTAATGCTTCTGATCCATCTCCAATGCAAGTTTATGCTCCTTTCGCAGGTGCTGCTATTGGTGAATACTTCAGAGATTCAGGTCGTCCTGCTTTGATTGTATATGATGATTTATCTAAACAAGCAGTTGCTTACCGTGAGGTTTCTCTTTTATTAAGAAGACCACCGGGACGTGAAGCTTATCCT
Source organism: Flavobacterium sp. 123 (assembly GCF_003634825.1). Classification (NCBI taxonomy): domain Bacteria; kingdom Pseudomonadati; phylum Bacteroidota; class Flavobacteriia; order Flavobacteriales; family Flavobacteriaceae; genus Flavobacterium; species Flavobacterium sp. 123. The sequence goes on along the minus strand of NZ_RBXD01000001.1, from coordinate 1,280,385 downwards.
GGAGACGTTTTCTACTTACACTCTCGTTTATTAGAGCGTGCTTGTAAAGTAATTGCTGATGATGGAATTGCTAAAAACATGAATGATTTACCAGATTCTATCAAAGGAATTGTTAAAGGTGGTGGTTCATTAACAGCTTTACCAATTATCGAAACTCAAGCTGGTGACGTTTCTGCATATATCCCAACTAACGTAATCTCTATTACAGATGGTCAAATTTTCTTAGATGGAGATTTGTTCAACTCTGGAGTACGTCCTGCAATTAACGTAGGTATTTCTGTATCTCGTGTGGGAGGTAATGCACAAATTAAATCAATGAAAAAAGTAGCAGGTACTTTGAAACTAGATCAAGCACAATTCCGTGAATTGGAAGCGTTTGCTAAATTTGGTTCTGATCTTGATGCTGTTACATTAAACGTAATTGAAAAAGGAAAAAGAAATGTTGAAATCTTGAAACAAGGTTTGAACGATCCTTATACAGTTGAAGACCAAGTTGCAATTATCTATGCTGGTTCAAAAAACTTGTTGAGAAATGTTCCTGTGAATAAAGTAAAAGAATTTGAGAAAGATTTCTTAGAATTCTTGAACAACAAACACAGAGCAACTCTTGATGCTTTGAAAGCAGGGAAATTAACAGACGAAATTACAGATGTAATCGAGACTGTAGCAAAAGAAGTTTCAGCAAAATATAACTAATTTAGTGAAAAGTGAAAAGGGAGTAGTTTTGACTATTCACTTTTCACGACTCACTCTTCACTATAAAGAAAATGGCAAATTTAAAGGAAATCCGTAATAGAATTACTTCCATTTCATCTACGATGCAAATTACATCGGCAATGAAAATGGTTTCTGCAGCAAAGCTAAAGAAAGCACAAGATGCAATCACAGCTATGCGACCTTATGCCGAAAAATTAACGGAATTATTACAAAACCTTTCCGCAACTCTAGACGGAGATGTAGGAGGAGATTTTACTACACAACGTGAAGTGAAAAAAGTTTTAATTGTTGCAATCACTTCTAATAGAGGTTTATGTGGAGCTTTTAATTCAAATGTAATTAAGGAAGCTAAAACACGTTCTGAATATTATGCTGGAAAACAAGTTGATGTTTTTGCCATAGGTAAAAAAGGAAACGATATTCTTAGCAAAACCCTTACGGTAGTTGATAATCAAAGCGCTGTTTTTGACAATCTTACTTTTGACAATGTGGCTGCTATTGCAGACGTATTAACTCAAAAATTTGTTTCTGGCGAGTATGACAAAATAGAATTGATTTACAATCAGTTTAAAAATGCAGCTACTCAAATTGTACAAACAGAACAATTTTTGCCTTTAGCTCCTATTAAATCAGAAAAATCAGCTTCAGCTGGTGATTATATTTTCGAGCCTTCAAAAGAAGAAATTGTATTGACTTTGATTCCAAAATCATTAAAAACACAATTGTATAAAGGGATAAGAGATTCATTTGCATCTGAGCACGGAGCTCGTATGACAGCTATGCACAAAGCAACTGATAATGCTACTGAGTTGAGAGATCAATTAAAATTGACTTACAATAAAGCACGTCAAGCAGCTATTACTAATGAAATCCTTGAGATTGTTGGTGGTGCAGAAGCATTGAACGGATAGATTTTATCTGAATAATATATTTAAAAGGTATGCGTTAGCATACCTTTTTTTTTAACTAATTTTATATCATAATATTTAAATCAGGATGAAATTGGAAATCAAAGAATTAATTACATTACCTGAAATGCTTTCTCAATTAGAAATTATTAAGCATTTATATCCAAAATTTACTGCTGAAAAATACCAGTCATATCTTGAGGAAATGGTCCCTCACAATTACAAACAAATTGCTGTGTTTGATGGCGATGTTTGTGTGGGTCTTTCTGGTTTATGGTCTGGGATTAAATTATGGTGTGGAAAGTATTTTGAGATAGATAATTTTATTGTACACCCAGAGCATCGTGGCAAAGGAATTGCAAAAATGATGACAGATTATATCCATACAAAAGCGCAAGAAAGTGGCTGTACTATGATTGTTCTGGATGCTTATACAGGAAATTTTACCGCACATCGTTTTTATTACAATCAAGGATATGCTCCTAGAGGATTTCATTTTATAAAGACTTTGGACGAGTCTGGCTTATCTTAAAAAAGCTGTTAACAAATTTGGGGTGATTCTAATTTTAAAAACAGAATTAAACCAACGAATTCGTTATTTTTGTTTTTATAAATATTAATAAACAAGACCACCTTGGGATTATATAAAAATCTTTTCAAACAGACTGCGATTTACGGGTTAGCAACCGTTTTACCCCGTATGTTGAGTTTCTTACTCGTAAGGTTGTACACAGGAATATTGCCAACCGCCGAATATGGTGAGGTTTCCATTGTATTGTCATGGATGGTTTTTTTCAACGTAATTTTATCCTACGGAATGGAAACTGCTTTCTTTCGGTTTTATAATTCTGAAACGGATAAGAAAAATGTCATTGCAACGACTACAATATCTATATTTTGGTCTTCTATTTTCTTTCTTTTTGGCGCCTTAATTTTCAGAAGTACATTGGCTGCTATGGCTAATGTTGATGTGCAGTACATAACCTATTCCATCTGGATTTTAGTTTTGGATGCATTAGTGATAGTGCCGTTTTCTAAATTGCGTGCCAATCAAAGACCGATGATGTATGCTGCAATTAAAATTGGAAATGTAGCTGTAAATTTAATTCTAAATCTTTTCTTTTTATTGGCATTGCCTAAAATTGCAGATTCAAGTCCGAATTCATTTATTGGAAATTTATACGTTGAAAATTTCGAAATAGGATATATTTTCATTTCCAATTTATTGGCAAGTTTGCTGACTTTTGTAGTTCTTTCTCCAAATTATCTTTTTCTAAAACGAAATTTTGATCGCGTACTTTGGAAAAAAATGATGAAATACAGTTTGCCTATTCTCGTTGCAGGAATTGCATTTGCAGTAAATGAGCATTTTGATAAAATTTTATTAGGATACTTGCTTCCTGAAAACATTGCAAAATCTGAAGTAGGAGCTTATTCTGCCTGTTATAAGCTTGGATTGTTTATGGTTTTATTTGCAACAGCTTTCCGTTTAGGTATTGAACCGTTCTTTTTTAGTCATTCAAATAAAGAAAACGCACCGCAAACCTATGCGGTTATTACTAAGTATTTCGTGATTTTAGGATCCTTAATATTACTTGGTGTAATTGTTTTTGCGGATGTTTTAAAACTATTACTACTTGATAATAAATCCTATTGGGAAGCAATGAAAGTGGTTCCGTTGATTATTTTGGCTAATTTTTTCTTAGGGATTTATAACAATCTTTCGGTTTGGTATAAACTTACCGATAAAACTATAATTGGCGCTTATATTTCAATTGTTGGAGCAATAGTAACATTGGTTTTGAATTATTTTTTAATCCCAAAATACAGTTATTACGGTTCTGCTATTGCCACAATTTCAGCTTATGGAAGCATGATGTTTATTTCGTATGTTTTAGGAAACAAACATTATCCGATACCGTATGATATGGAAAAAATTGGGGCTTATTTGGGAATATCAATTGGATTTTCGGTAATTTCATTTTATGGATTCCGAGAGAATTATTTCGTTGGAATTCCATTGTTGTTGCTCTTTATGTATTTTATATACCACAACGAAAAAGCAACAATATTAAGTATTGCAAAACGAAAAAAACAATAATATTTTAGGATTTTTTACTGCTATTCGTTTTAATCTTTTGATTTTTTAAAATAAAAACATGACTATAAAAATAATCAACAAATCACAGCATGACCTACCAAACTATGAAACCATAGCTTCAGCAGGAATGGATTTAAGAGCCAATTTATCAGAATCTATAACCTTGCAACCATTAGGAAGGATTATTGTAAAAACAGGCCTTTTTATAGAGTTGCCTATTGGTTACGAAGCTCAAGTAAGACCTAGAAGCGGATTAGCTGCCAAAAAAGGAATTACAGTCTTGAATTCGCCAGGAACAGTTGATGCAGATTATCGTGGAGAAATTGGGGTGATTTTAGTAAATTTATCAAATGATGTTTTTGTTATCGAAAACGGAGAGCGTATTGCTCAATTAATTATTGCTAAACACGAACGCGCTGACTGGATTGAAGTAGAAGAATTGTCTGAAACATCAAGAGGCGAAGGTGGTTTTGGGAGTACAGGAGTGAAGTAAAAACATTCAATAATTTAATAATTCAAAGATTAAAAGATTCTCGATAATTTTTAAATCTTTCAATCATTTAATCTTTTAATAAAAAACAAATGAAAATAATAGTACCAATGGCTGGACGTGGTTCCAGATTAAGACCTCACACATTAACTATTCCTAAACCATTAATTCCAATTGCAGGAAAACCAATTGTACATCGTTTAGTAGAAGATATTGCGGGAGTTTTAAATCAAGATATTGAAGAAATTGCTTTTATCATTCACAAAGATTTTGGCACTCAAGTTGAAGCCGATTTAATTGCAATTGCTGAAAAGTTAGGAGCCAGAGGAACTATTTATTATCAAAACGAAGCACTTGGAACCGGGCATGCCATTATGTGTGCTAAGGATTCTTTGAGTGGCCCAGCTGTTATTGCTTATGCCGATACTTTGATTCGTGCTAATTTCGATTTGGATCAAAATGCCGATAGCGTGATTTGGGTGAAAAAAGTAGATCAACCAGAAGCTTTTGGTGTAGTAAATTTAAACGAATCAAATCAAATCATTGAATTGGTTGAAAAACCAAAAGAATTTGTCTCAGATCTTGCAGTTATTGGAATCTATTATTTCAAAGACGTTGCTGTTTTGAAAAACGAACTGCAACTCGTGTTGGACAACAATATTATTCATGGTGGTGAATACCAAATAAATGACGGAATCAAGCAAATGATGGCAAAAGGTATGGTTTTTGTACCAGGAGAAGTTGCTGAATGGATGGATTGTGGAAATAAAAATGTAACTGTTGAAACAAATTCAAGAATGTTGGGCTTTTTGCAACAAGACGGACATAATTTAGTAGACGGCGGAGTAAAATTAGAAAACGCAACAATTATTCCACCGTGTTATATTGCTGAAGATGTGGTTTTAATTAATGCAACTGTGGGTCCAAATGTGTCGTTAGGTAAAGGTTGTCATGTAGTTGATAGTACTATCAAAAACAGTTTGGTACAAACACATTCCCATATAAAAAACGCGAATTTAGACAATGCAATGATTGGAAATCACGCTAATTTTGATGGAAATTTCACCAGTATAAGCATAGGAGATTATTCGGTATTGGAATAAAAGAGAGCATACAGCAATGAGAAAACAGACTTTAGTACTAATCTTCTTTGGGATGTTTTGCATTCCAGTTTCGCTTGTGGCGCAAACAGAACCAGAAGAAATTACTATAGTTAACAATGAGTTTCAAGATTCTTTTTATGAATCATTGCTGCAAAAAGGGATTGAGAATTACGACAAGGCTATTATTGCTTTAGAAAAATGTTTGATGATTGAGCCTAATAATGCAACGGTTTATTTTGAATTGGGTAAAAATTATTTGGCTTTAAAAAATTATCAAAATGCCTATAATTCTTTCGAACATGCCACACAGTTAGATCCTAATAATAAGTGGTTTTGGGAAGGAATGTACGATGTAAGTTATCAAACTAAAAATTATACTCAAGCAATAGCGGTGATTAATAAATTGATTCCTTTAGATCAAGGCTATAAAGACGATTTGATTTCCTTATATATGGTTACAAATCAATATGATAAAGCACTTTTATTGATTAACGAACTGAATGATAAATTTGGAAATACAGAAGAAAGAGAACTATATAAAATACAGATTTTATCCGGAGGTAAATATCAAGACGAGGAAATAGCCAATCTAATTAGCCAAATCAATAAAAATCCAAAGGAAGAATCGAATTATATTAATTTAATTTTCTTGTATTCAAAAAACAATGATTCGGATAAAGTACTAGAAATAGCTAAAAAATTAGAATTAGCAATTCCAACTTCTGAATGGGCACAAGTAAGTTTATTTAAAAGTTATTTGGACAAAAACGATGCGGTCAAGGCCATACAAGCAATGAATATTGTTCTAGCAAGTAACAAAATTGATTCAAAAATAAAGCACAGAATACTCAATGAGTTTTTAATCTTTGTCAATGTAAATCCGCAATACACAACAGATTTAGAAAAAGCAATAAGGTATTTTGATAATGATAAAGAAGTTAATGTTACTAAGGAAATTGGAAAATTTTATCACAATAAAAAGCAATGGGGAATAGCTATTAAATACTACGAGCAGTCGTTAAAAAATAGCACATCAGATGATATTGAAACCAATTTACTTTTGCTTCAAGCTTACACCGAAATAGGACAATTTGAATTGGTGTCTAAAAAAGCAACAGAAATGATGGAGACCTTCCCAACACAACCTCAATTCTATTATTATTTGGGTTTGTCAAACAATCAATTGGGACAATTCAAAAAAGCCAAAGAAGTATTGGAAATGGGATTGGATTATTTAGTGGAAGATCTCACTTTAGAAATTAATTTTAATATTCAATTAGGAGAAGCCTACAATGGTTTGGGAGATTTCAAGAAAAAAGAGATCTATTTCTCTAAAGCGAATCAATTAATAAAACAAAAATAATAGATGAATAAAATTGCCCTTTTACTACTACTTATTTTTGTAGTTTCATGTAAGTCAAAATCAGCGGTTGTAGCATCAAGTATTGACGCAACACATTTGCCGGTAAATACTATAATAGAAAATCACTACAACAATAAAAATAAATTTTCTACATTATATATAAAAGCAAATGCTCGATATGCAGATGAAAAACAGACTCAAAATGTTACGGCCGAGATAAAAATTAAAAAAGACGAGCAAATTTTAATCAGCATTCGTTTTTTAGGAATAACAATGGCCAAAGCATTAATTACACCTAATGCGGTGAACTATTACGAGAAGATTAATGGAAGTTATTTTGAAGGCGATTTCAGCGGATTGAGCAAATGGCTTGGCGCAGATTTAGATTACAATAAAATTCAAAACATGCTTTTAGGCGAAGCTTTTGATGATTTGAATACTGGAAAATACAACGAAACGTTCGCCGAACAAGTATATAGATTAGATGATTTTTCGAATGGAAATATTAAAAAATCATTCTTTTTAGATGCAACTACTTTTTTGATTCAAAAACAAGAAATAACACAAGCCGCTGAAGATCGAATGATTCAAGTAGGATATTCAGACAGTCGAGAATATAACGGTACTGTAATACCATCGAATGTATCAATAAATACGTTCCAGAAAAAAGGGAAAACCGAAATCAATTTAAATTACAATACAATCACCCTTAACGAAGAACTTTCTTTTCCATATAGTGTTCCAAATGGGTACAAAAGAATTATAATTAAGTAAATTTGCAAAAAGATATTTTTAATATGCCAAAATTTCTCCTAAGCCTAATTTTTATTTTTATGACTTCATTTATATGGAGCCAAGAAACGCAACAAGAAAAATTAGAGCAACGAAAAGCTCAGATTCAACAAGAAATTAGAGAAAACGAAAAGCTATTACAGTCTGTTAAGAAAAAAGAAAAAACAGCTGTAAATGTAATTGTTATCCAAAGCAATAAGATAAAGCTTAAAGAAAAACTAATTAATACTACCGAAAAGCAAGCCAAGCTTTTGAGTAATGATATGTATATTAATCAACTGCAAATCAATAAACTTAAAAGAGAATTAGTTGTGCTCAAAGAAGATTATGCTAAGATGATTGTTAAGTCATATAAAAGCCGTTCGGAAGAAAGTAGAGCAATGTTTATTTTGTCTTCAGAAAACTTTTTGCAAGCCTATAAAAGAGCGCAGTATATGAAACAATATACTAGTTATCGAAAAATTCAAGGAGAAGAAATAAAAGTAAAATCTAAAGATCTTGTTCAATATAATGACAAACTTGATGTTCAAAAAACGGCTAAGAAGAAGTTGATTGCTGAGAATGAAAAAGAGAGATTAGCTTTAGAAAAAGAAAAACAAGAGCAACAAAAATTAGTAAATTCTATCAAGAAGGATAAAAATAAAATTGCTGCTGACATCAAGAAAAAACAACAAGAAGCAAGGTCTATTGACAAACAAATTAACAGGTTAATTAGAGAAGCAATTGCAGAATCAAACAGAAGAGCAGCTTTAGAAAAAGCAAAAGCAAAAGCATTGGCTAATGCAAATTTAAAAGCAGAATCTAAAACAACTACGAAGGCAGAAACAAAAGCGGAATCTAAAAAAATGGAGCGTGAAGCCGCAGCTGCACCTGTATCTTCAACAAAAATTGAACTAACACCTGAAGCTAAAATCGTAGCGGATAATTTTAGAGCAAATAGAGGAAGATTACCATTTCCTGTGGAAAGAGGTTTTATTTCTTTAGGATATGGCGACCAAGCACATCCAGTATACAAATCATTGATGATTCACAACAGCGGTGTCGAAATCACTACAGATCAAGGTGCTAATGCAAGAGCTGTTTTTGATGGAGTTGTTTCTAGTGTAATCGTTTTATCGCCTGTAAATAAAGCAGTAATGATTCAACACGGAGATTTCTTTACGGTATATCAAAACCTAAGTTCAGTAAGTGTAAGCAAAGGAGAGCATGTTAACCGAAAGCAAAATATTGGAAAAGTAAGAACCAATGGAGAAACTGGGAAAACAATAATTAAGTTTTTAATTCTTCAAAATACTACTTATAACAATCCTGCAAGTTGGTTGTCAATGTAAGAGGGATATTATTTAGAAACAAAAAAGAGCACTATTTCAGTGCTCTTTTTTGTTTTATTATTGCTGCTGTTGCTGCATGTTTTCGATATAATCTAATTGTTCTTGTAGTTGAGTTGAAACGACTTCTAAAAGAACATTGTTTATTTCTTCAAACTGCCTTCCATCTTCATAGCCGATTGATACGGATACTGAAAGTGTTTGTTTAGCAAGTCCTTTGAATGTTCCTTTTACAGGAGTACAATCGGTGAAATTTCTTCCAACGGATAGTTTTACATGGTTTTCCATCGTCCAAATATTATTTGTAGGATCTAAACCAAGCCAACCTTGTTTTGGGGAGTAAATTTCAACCCAAGCATGCGTAGCGCCTTCACCACGAAGACCGCTTTCGTTAGGACAGATATATCCGCTTACATAGCGTGAAGGGATTCCTGCAGTGCGAAGCAGTTGCAATAGAACATGTGCAAAATCTTGACAAACGCCCTTTTTGATTTCTAAAATCTCATCAACAGTTGTTTCAATATTGGTGATTCCTTTTGTGTAAGTAAAATTAGAAAAAACATATTCATTACACCGTTGTGCAATTTCTATAATAGATTTGTTTTTAAAGTCTATTTTATCTAAAATAGCATTGATTTCGTTTTGTTTTTCAATAACTTCTGGATAACAAAGTCTTAGCAGGTTAATGCTTTTTTCTTTTTCTTCTGTTAAATCCTCTATAGTAGTGCTTTCTATTTCTGGAATTTTCAACGAATGATTTACACGAACTAACATTCGTGATTCGATTACCATTTCGGAATGTGTTTCTAAGGTGTTGAAGTTCCCTACACGATTCCCAAAACAATCTTCAGAAATGTATATCTCAGGACTATTAGTTATCAAAAGCTGATGTTGTAACACATCTTGATTGTCAAAGTTATGTGGAAACAAACGAATCTCGTTGATGCTTTCTTTTATAGGCCAATTATATTGGTATTTTGTAATGTGGATTATTTTAAAAAGTGCCATTTATATTATGTATATGAAAAGAATAATTTAGAAAAATCAGTTGAAAATTGATTTAATTGTGCTTTCGTATTGTTCAGAACTTCTTCTAGTTGGTGATTGCTTAGATTATGATAATCCGTATATTCAACATAGCTTTTAAGTCTTCCAAATTGATTGTTCAATGTTCGAGCTTCACTTAGTGTATTGTCTCGGAATAAATAAGTTAAATGATCGCTGATTAATTCTAAAGTATATATTACAGAATGAGCAAAATCTTTATTAAAAATAACTTGTTGAACAACTTTACGATTGTGAGGAATATTGCTATAGCTTTTTAGATACATTTCGTAACCAGATAAAGACAACAATAATCTTCTCCAATATAATAAATCCTCATCGCCTTCAAGGTTGTAATTAATTGGCGCGTAATAGGCTTGTGTTAAAGAAATAGTTTGCAAGCATCTTTCAATATGTTTTCCAATACCTGAAAAGCACCAACCAGAACCTCTTGGCATAGTTACTTGAAGAATTCCGTTATAGAGCAAGAAATCTTTGTTGAGTTTCGTTACAATCTTCAAAGCACTTGAGGTTTCTAGTTTTTTTGGTAATTCAGGAGAATTGATATAATGATATAATGAATTGATGTGTTCCCAAAGTTCTTTGGTTATTTTATCTTGAGAACCTCTTGCATTTTCGCGCGCTTTATTCACTAAGTTTTTTACTGAATTATGGTTTTGACTATCACAAATAATATATTTAAGAATAAATGTAGTATCGTGTTGAATCTCTTTTATTTTTTCTTTAGGCAGATCAGTATAGTATTCTAATAATGGTTTGAAACCTTGATAATTCTCTATTTCTTTGTCAAAAGACAGGATGTAAAAGGTATTCAGCGTTAACATCATTCCATCTGTTCTCTCCATGTATCGGTCTAACCAAAACATTCCATCTGCCACTCGACTTAGCATATTTACTTTCATTTTCTGTATCGTTTATTTAAAAATAAGGAAAAGTAGTTTTTCGTTTTTTTAGTTATTGTATAATCCAAGTGTCTTTACTTCCTCCTCCTTGTGAAGAATTCACCACTAAGGATCCTTCGGTAAGCGCAACTCTAGTTAATCCTCCGGGTACTATTTCAACTCCTTTTGGACCACATAAAGCATAGGGCCTTAAATCCACATGTCGGAGTTTTAATTCGCCATCAATTAAACAAGGAACCGTACTCAACTGAATTATAGGCTGTGCAATAAAATTTCTAGGGTTATTACAAATGGCAATTTTTGCATTTTCTAGTTCCTCATCAGTTGCTTTATTTCCCATTATCATTCCGTAACCACCACTTTGATTGGTTTCTTTTATAACCATGTTTCCCATATCTGCAAAAACTAATTCGCGCTCATCGATATTTTCCATTTGGTAAGTAGGAACGTTTTTAAGAATTGGCTCTTCGTTTAGATAATATTTTATCATATCCGGAACATAAGCATATACTGCTTTGTCGTCCGCAACCCCATTTCCAACCGCATTTACTAAGGCTACATTTCCTTGTCTGTAAGCGCTAATTAGACCTGGAATTCCTAATGTACTGTCTGGTTTAAAAACTAAAGGGTCAAGATATTCATCATCTAATCTTCTATAAATTACATCAACTTGATGAAGGCCTGATGTGGTTTTCATATATACTTTATTGTTGTTAACAACAAGGTCTCTACCTTCAACCAATGGGATTCCCATTTGTCTTGCTAAAAATGTATGTTCGTAATAAGCAGAATTATAAATACCAGGAGTTAACAAAACTACATTTGGATTTGAAATATTTCTTGGAGACAATGAAACAAGAATGTTATGAAAAATCATAGGATAATTACTCACCATACGAACATGATTAGAAGACAGCATTTTTGGAAAAATACGTTTTGTAATCTCTCTGTTTTCAAGCATGTAACTTACGCCACTAGGGCATCTTAAATTATCTTCCAAGACATAGAATTCTCCTTTTGCACCACGAATTAAGTCAATACCAGCAATGTGTACGTGAATATTATGAGGCACTTTTATACCATGAACCTCTTGAATATAATGCGGACAAGAAGCAATTAAAGAAGCGGGGATTATTCCGTCTTTTATAATATTTTGATTATTATAAACATCTTCTAAAAATAAATTTAGCGCCGCTAATCTTTGTTTTATTCCTGATTCGACTTCGGTCCATTCGTTTTTTGTAATAATTCTGGGAATAATATCAAACGGAAAAATTCGTTCTATTCCCTGATTATCATCGCTATAAACAGTAAATGTAATCCCCTGATTCATGAAAAAATCGGCTGCTTGTTTTTGTTTATCGCTCAGATATTCATGATCTGAAGTTTGTAACTTTGCTAATACTTGGCGGTACGAATCACGTACTCCTTCATTTGAAAACATTTCGTCCCATCCATTAATGTTTAATTTAGGTGTCAATTTCATATTTTTTTTCATTATTAAAAAATTAAACTTTTGATTATTTGTAGTTCAAAAAACGATCATTTTTAGCTAAATTATTACTTTTTTTTAGACAAAAATGACGTTTTTATGATTATTTGATAATTAATGCAATATTCTTTTTTTGGTAATTATTTTTTAATAATTCTTTTATTTTTTTAGCTAGTTTTTTTCAATTTCGCATTCAAAAAATCAATAAAACGGCATTAACCCTAAAAAAATAAGGGGTTCGTGTTCAAATAATATCGTAAATTATAAATATAAGTATAAAAAACACGGGGGTGCTTATTAAATGTAATTATTAATATTAAAAACCCACAAAGATGTTTTCTTAAGCAAGGATTAAAATATTTTATGCTTTTATCTGTTTTATGAACTACTATAAAAGAACTTAGAATATGCTTTAAATAATTCTATTTTTAATTCTTTTGTTTAAAGTCACACTTGATTTCTTATTTTTGATGTTATGAGAATAATTAAAATTGGTTTTTGGTTGTTTTGGCGCATATGGTTTTATGTGCTAATGGCTATTCCTATACTTATTATGTTGCCATTTTTGGTCATTTCTATATGGACAGAAAAAGGGTATCCTTATTTCTTTAAGATGGCTCGATTATGGGCAAAATTTATTCTTTTCGGAATGGGGTTTTATTATAAAGTTGAAAAATCCGAAGAATTAGATTCCAATAAAAGTTATATGATTGTTGCTAATCATACTTCAATGGCTGATATTATGTTGATGCTGGCTGTTATTAAAAACCCATTTGTTTTTGTAGGTAAAAAAGAATTATCAAAAATTCCATTGTTTGGATTTTTCTACAAAAGAACTTGCATTTTAGTGGATAGAAGTTGTTCTAAAAGCCGAATGGAAGTTTTCAATAGTGCAGAAAAGAGAATTAAGCGCGGGCTGAGTGTTTGCATTTTTCCTGAAGGAGGTGTTCCTAATGATGAGAAAATAGTTTTAGATACATTTAAAGATGGTGCTTTTAGATTAGCAATAGAACATCAAATTCCAATTCTTCCAATTACCTTTGGCGATAATAAAAAAAGATTTTCGTATACTTTTTTTAGTGGTAGCCCAGGAATTATGAGAGTAAAAATCCATTCGCTCGTTCAGACTTTGGGTAAAAAAGGAGTAGATAGGAAAGAAATTAGAGAAGAAGTTTATGATATAATTCATAAACAATTGATCGATTTTGAAAAAGAAATTTAAAGTAAAATTAAGGTATAAAAAAAGAGTTCACCAGGATGAACTCTTTTTAATTTATTAGGCATTTGCCAATTCTTTAATATGTGCTTTGATTTTTACTTCTAGCTCATCTGCTAATTCTGGATTGTCTTTTATTAAAGACTTAACAGCATCTCTTCCTTGTCCAAGTTTTGTCTCGCCATAGCTAAACCAAGAACCTGCTTTTTTGATAATTTCAAATTCAACAGCTAAGTCTAAAATCTCTCCAGTTTTAGAAACTCCTTCACCGTACATAATATCAAATTCAGCTACTTTGAAAGGAGGAGCAACTTTGTTTTTTACCACTTTTACTTTCGTTCTGTTTCCAATTACGTTGTCACCATCTTTTATTTGTGATGAACGACGAATATCTAAACGTACCGAAGCATAAAATTTTAATGCATTACCACCAGTTGTTGTTTCTGGGTTACCAAACATTACTCCAATTTTCTCTCTTAATTGATTAATAAAGAAAACGGTACAATGCGTTTTGCTGATAGTTCCTGTCAATTTACGTAACGCTTGTGACATTAATCGTGCGTGAAGACCCATTTTAGAATCTCCCATTTCACCTTCAATTTCACTTTTTGGAGTCAATGCTGCAACAGAGTCAATAACAACAATATCAATGGCACCAGAACGAATTAAATTCTCCGCAATTTCTAATGCTTGTTCTCCATTATCGGGTTGAGAAATGATTAAATTTTCAATATCAACACCTAGTTTTTCTGCATAATTTCGGTCAAAAGCATGCTCAGCATCTATAAAAGCCGCTATTCCGCCTGCTTTTTGAGCTTCAGCAATGGCATGAAGTGTTAAGGTTGTTTTACCAGATGATTCAGGACCATATATTTCTATAATTCTTCCTTTTGGATATCCACCAACTCCAAGGGCTAGGTCAATTCCTAAAGAACCGGAAGAAATAGTTTCTACTTCTTCGATGGCTTTGTCCCCCATTTTCATTACCGTACCTTTTCCGTAGGTTTTATCTAGTTTGTCAAGCGTAAGTTGTAGCGCTTTTAATTTAGCTTCTTTCTCTGAACTCATCTTTTCTTTCATTTATTTGTATCTCTTTTTTTATTTTGAATGAAATATTTACATAAAATATTCCATCTGTTTTCGAATGGATATTTCGTAAAAATACTTCTTTTTTTTAAGTTACGGGACTTCTTTTTGAAGCATTTTTTTGGATGGAAAACTAAAAAATAATTTTCTTTTCTACCAAAATAAAATCGTGCTTTTTAGTCTTCTATAAATAGGGCTTTTAACTCTGTAGCTTCGTGTGGTTTTATTTTTCCTGCCAGAAGAAGACTTAGTTGCTTACGTCTAAGTGCCGCTTCATAACGTAGTTTTTCTAAATCAGTTTCTGGAATTATCGGAGCTATTTCTACAGGTCTTCCGGTATCATCAACCGCTACAAAAGTATAAATGGCTTCATTAGCTTTGGTTCTATTTCCTGATTCTCTGTCTTCTGTCCAAACATCTATAAAAATTTCCATAGAACTTTTGAAAGCTCTTGACACTTTTGCTTCAATAGTTACAACGCTTCCTAAAGGAATGGCTCTATTAAAAGCGACATGATTTACAGACGCAGTCACAACAATTCTTCGGGAATGTCTTCGAGCTGCAATACTTGCTGCGCGATCCATTCTGGCTAATAATTCACCTCCAAAAAGATTGTTCAAGGGATTTGTTTCACTAGGTAAAACTAAATCGGTTAATATTGCTAGAGATTCTGAGGGGTGTTTTGGAGTCATTTATATGTAATTACTATTTTATAAAATTCAATTTTGTTAATTCAACCAATATACGGCCATTACCGCTGGAATAAAATAAAGCACGATTGTTCTTGCTCCATCATAATCCTTAGCTAAACGTTGTCCAAATAAAAGCATGAGCAGTGTGATGCAAGAAAACACAGCCCCATAATAGCCAAATAGTCTACCACTATTTAATAATAATTCAATTGCTCCAACTACACATAAAATACCTGAAACAAGTTCTAATATTAAAACATGTAATAAGGCTAACGGCACTTGGTTTTTTAATTGGGTTTTAGCAAAATGACCTTTCAGCCATTCTAAATTGTCTTTCCAATAAAAAAGTTTGTCATAACCAGATTGTAAAAATGTAATTGCTAAAAAAACTAAAATTAGAATTGAGGCAACATTGTTCATAGTTCTTATTTTTTATGTATTAAACGAGTAAGTCTTATGGATAAATCCGTTAAAATAATTTTTGCATTTCCGTTGCGTTCTATATGATACATAGCATCAGATAGTTCTTTATAAATATCATTTATATTATTTCCATTTACAAAAGGAGCAAAATTTTCGAGTTTGAATTTTTCGACCTTTGGTTCCATGTAAACTAAATCTTTGGTTTCATAATTCAATAGTAAAGCTTGTCGGAACATTTCGATGCAAAACTGTAGAAATTTTTTCTGAGTTTCTCTTCCCAAGCCAGCTATTTGTTCGCTCCATTGAATTAAATCTTGAATAGCCGCTGCATTACCTTTTGCCTTAAATGCTGCTCGCACCCATGTTACAAACCATAAATCAAATGGAGATTCATCAGTGTCATCATGCGATAAATGCAATGCTTTGTTGAAATTTCCTTGTGCTTGATGTGCAATTTTAGAAGCTAGCTTTGGATCCATTTGCTCCCTATCTATTAGAGCGTTTGCAATACTTGCTTCGCTTAATCCATTAAAATTAATGATTTGACATCGAGAACGAATGGTTTGAATAATATCTTCTTCATGTTCAGATATTAAAATAAAGACTGTTTTTTCGGGTGGTTCTTCTAATAGTTTTAATAATTTATTAGATGCGGCAGTGTTTAATTTGTCGGCCATCCAAACAATCATAAACTTATAGCCACCTTCATATGATTTTAAGGATAATGATTTCAAGATTTCCTGTGCATCATCAACTCTTATTTCGCCTTGTTTATTTTGGACACCTAATAAGGAATACCAATCAAATAAACTTCCGTATGGATTTTGAGTTACAAATGTTCTCCAATCCGTTATGAAATCAATGCTTTTTGGTTTTGTCTTTACTTCCTCGGTACTTACAGTAGGGTATACGAAATGTAAGTCAGGATGTGAAATTTTTTGAAATTTAATATTACAAGATTCATTAGGTCCTGAGTTTTCTCCATTTATATTAGTACACAATATATATTGTGCATAGGCAATAGCCATAGCTAGGGTTCCGCTACCTTCTGGACCTACAAATAATTGTGCATGAGGGATTCTACCTAAATCGGCACTTTTAGTTAAATGACTTTTGATGTAATCCTGACCTATAATTTCTGAAAACTGCATGAAGCAAAGATATAAGAAAATGGTTTAGTCAAAAATTTTCGAAAGCAAAGTTTTCCAATTCTAATTGTCAAATCAATAAATTTATTCTAGAGATTTTCTTTTTGCTTTTTTTACTTAAAATTTAAATTGAAGCATACAATTTGGATTTGTCTTTTTTGAAAAAAGAGTGTTTGATTTCTTGATATGAAAATTTCAATTTGTTTTTTGGTAAAATCAAGAGTTGAATATTCCTACAAATGTATTTTTTGTTTTGAGTAAAATATCGGATGAAATGCACATTTATTCGGTGTTTTGCATGTTTTTTCTCAATTTGTAATACTTTTAGCTAAAATAATTATCAACAACGAATTGTTAATTAAATTTTATTTTGTAAATTTGTGTATATAATTAAAAGCTTAAGTCATGAAAGCAAGAGTCATTTTTATCAGTATTCTTTTTTTGTTAGCAACTGGGTTTTCTTTTGCTCAAAATAAAAATGCACCTAAAAGCATTATTAGTACCACAGCAATAATTAAAAAATATCACGATCAAAAAGAATTGGTTGGGATGCAAAAAGGAGAGTTGTTGGTATTGTGTATTGAACGAATGAGTGTTCTTGCTAAAACATTGCCTTATGTAGCTTTGGCAACTAAACCTGGTGTAACCATGTCTGATTTAGGAATTCCTAATAATTCAGATTACAGAAAAATATTGGAAACTCAAGAAGAGGCTACAACAAGTTATCTTGAAACAACTGCTGATTTTCAGAAAAAGATTTTGCCGTATTCTGACAAAGATGATTTGATAGCAGCTATTTTATTCTATGAAAATATATTGAAATCATTACATGAGTTTAAAGACATGTAATTTGTAAAAGAAGTTCAGTCTTCGCTTTGATTTTTTAACAATAGAAAAAGTACTTAGTACTAAAATTTATAACTTTTGATCATGAAAAATTTAACACAAATAATAGGGATAGTTCTTCTTCTAGTAGTTTGTGACGTAAATGCACAACAAGAAAAAGGAATAATAGGATTTAATAGTTGGTTAAATAACTGGACTGAATTTAAACCTAACAAAGTAGAGTATAACGAAGCCAATCAAATTTTGACAGGTTCTATTTCTGTAGACACAAAGTTGTATAAAAAAAATGTTTACGTATTACAAGGTAATGTATATGTAACAAATAATGCAACATTGACTATTGAACCCGGAACAGTTATTATTGGAGACTTTGATTCTAAAGCATCACTTATTGTAACAAGAGGTGCAACTATAATTGCAAATGGTCTAGAAACTGACCCTATTGTTTTTACATCTAACAGAAGCGTTAAAAAAGCTGGAGATTGGGGAGGAGTAATCATTCTTGGAGATGCACCAACTAATAAATTTGGCAATGTTTCTTCTGTGAATTTTGACACTGATGTTGCTTTAACTTCATATGGAGGTACTAATAGCAATAGCAATTCAGGAATTTTAAAATTTGTAAGAATTGAATTCGCAGGAGCAAAAATTAAAGGATTAGGTAATTTCAACGGTTTGTTATTAGGAGGAGTTGGAAGTAAAACAACTCTAGAAAATATAATGGTAAGTTATTCTGCTGGAGATTCTTTCGAAATTTTTGGTGGAGATGTAAACTTAAATAAATTGATTTCTTATAAATCAAGTAATGACGATTACAAATTCAATTATGGAGTACAATGCCGTATAGATAATTCATTAGCGATACGTTCTTCTTATTTATCAAGTAGTACAGGTTCTAGATGTTTAAATGTTCTTTCTTACGATAAAAAAGAAGAAGCTGATTTTTCTAAAAAACACACATTGGTAACAGCAACTAATTTAACTTTAGTTAATAATAGTGAAAATATCAAAGCTGAAATTGAATCAGGATTAGTTAGAGAAGCAGTTTATGTTGCTGAAAATGCATCTGTTGATTTTAAAAGAACTGTGATTTCTGGTTTCAACCCTGCTATACTTTTGGATACTAAAATTGCTGTAAACGATGATAATCTTAAAAAAGTAAAATTACAAGAAATGTACTTTAACTTATGTAAAGGAAATATCTTTGTTGAAAACGATTCTAATAACGAAGATTTAGAAAGCTGGTATGGTAATGCTGCTTTTTTCAATGTATATTCTCAAGGAGAAAATAAAGAGACATTTATTGATTTTCAAAACGAGAAAAGACCAGATTACAGATTACGTATTGGTAAAATTACAGCATCAAATGATGATTAAATAAAAGTAATGTTAGTATGATAACTGTTTAACAAAGGCCAAGAAATTTTAAAAAAAGAATATTTATTTATAATTTCGGCTAAATAAATATTTTTAGTGAATGAGAATTTCCATTGTAGATAAATATTTTTTTTGTTTTCTGACTCTGGTTTTATCTTTAACCACAGCTATTCATGCGCAAGTTATAACGCCACAAACCCTTGTTTTTAGTAAAATTTGTGCGGGAAGTTACAATCAATTTGATGCAACTTTTAATTATTCAGGTTTTCCTGCATTAACAACTTTTGAGGTACTACTTTCGGATAACTTAGGCAGTTTTACGAACCCAACTACAACCACAACTTTAGCAACTTTAGACCTTTCGGTATCAAAAAAAACAATAACTTTTGCAGTACCTGAAACATTAATAGGGTCAGAAGTTTACAAATTAAGAATCAAGAGTTCTACAGGCTACATCAGCGGGGATTTTTCTATTAAAGACCCCAATAATAGTAGTGCAACAATTCCTTATTTTCCGGCATATTATAAGCCTTATGAAGATGTTTATTTTATAAATAATAAAAATCCAGCGGCTTATTTGTGTTCAGGTGGAACCATAACGCTAGCTATAGATAATCCAACTCCATCTATTCCAAACTCATCTCCTTCAAACTATCCCAATATAAAGTACAAATGGTATAAAGATGCTAACGTTATTTCGGGACAAACAGGATCTTCAATAATTGTAAATTCAGCAGGAACCTATTATGTTGAGATTGATTATGCTTCCTGTACGGATTCGAATTCGAAATCAAATAGTGTTATAGTAACACAAGTTTCAGGAACGGTCTTGCCGATAACCTCAAGTCTTGGAAACCCATTTTGTTCTGGAGGAGTAGCTACTACGCTTACTTCAGCATCAGGAAATACCTATCAATGGTACAAAGAAAATGTAAAAATTGAAGGCGCAACAGAAAATACCTATCAAACAAATCAGTCAGGAACTTATTCTGTTTCTATAGATTATGGCAATTGCCAATCTAATTCGGTAATTAATTTAGAGGCATACCAAATTGAAAGTTCTATAAATATTGCCAGTACAAGTACACTTGTTTCGGGTGAAACAAAAACAGTTGTGGCTACTTCAAATGCCATTAATCCTACTTATGAATGGTATCAAAATGACGTACTAATATCAGGTGCTACATCAAATACTTACGATGTAACTATTGAAGGGACTTATAAAGTTATTGTAACACAAAATTCCGGCTGTATTATCCAGGACGAAATTCCTTTTGTGGTTAATCCAGTTGTAGATTCAAATGTTACCACAATTCCTAATTTGATTAGTCCAAACAACGACGGCATAAATGATACATGGGTAATCCCTCAAGAATATGCTGTAGGGAATAATGCTGAGGTTCTAGTAATGGACTCAAACGGAGAAATTGTATTAAAAACAAATGGATATTTAAACAATTGGCCAGAAGCAGCATTAGATTTTAAAAACATAAATCCTGTTTATTATTATATAATTACGACTCAAGATAAGAAAGTAAAAAAAGGTTCTATAACTATAGTTAAGTAATATGAAAAAGTATGCACTAATTATAGTCCTTTTTTTAAGTACCCTATCGGTATTGTATTCCCAGGAGGATGGAGTTGTCTCGTTTTCATTACCCGTTAGAAACTCTTTAAAATTTAACAGGTATATCATAAACCCAACTTTTAGTTTTGTTAGAGAACAAAGTTCTTATGTTAGTTTTTATAACAAGAGACAATGGGTTCAATTTGATAATGCGCCACAAACTTATTTGTTTAGTTATTCAGGAAGATTTAGAGACAATCAAGGAATTGGAATTGGTTTATTTCAACAAAATTATGGTGTGTTAACTACTTTTGGGGCAGTGGCGAATTTTGCTCATAATGTTGAAATTCAGGGTGATAAAAACCTGACTTTTGGAATTAATGTAGGATTTTATAAAAGCGGTCTAAACAAAGGTAAAGTACTCACAAACTACCCAGATCCTGCTTTAGATAACATTCCGTCCAACTCATTAATTGCTATAAATCCCGGAATAAATTATGGAACTGAATTTCTTGATTTTGGATTATCAGTAAACAATTTAGTATTATACAATCTTAAAACTTCTAAAATTGTAGAAGACGACCCTCAAAAAAGCATTGAAGCATATATAATGCATACAGGATATTTAGAAACCTATGGTTTTTTGGATGGAAGTAAATTTTCAGGATTGTTAAAAACAGAATTAAGAAAAGATAAAACCATTATTTCAGGATTAGTTATGTTTAGTGTCCCAAAAGGAATTTGGGCACAAGCAGGTTACAATACTTTATATGGAATGTCAGGAGGAATTGGGTTAAATATTACACCAAAAATTTCGGTAGAATATAATTTTGAAAAGGGTACGGGTAATTTATCCAGCTTCGGTTCTTCTCACGAAGTTGTCTTTGCGTATAAATTTAAAAGCAATAATTATTACCGA
Source organism: Flavobacterium sp. 123 (assembly GCF_003634825.1). Lineage (NCBI taxonomy): Bacteria > Pseudomonadati > Bacteroidota > Flavobacteriia > Flavobacteriales > Flavobacteriaceae > Flavobacterium > Flavobacterium sp. 123. Next base: position 1,258,850 of record NZ_RBXD01000001.1, on the reverse strand, counting down.
GATGAAGATGATGAAGGTTCGTTAATTCCGCCTGCAGATGAATCAAGAACGGTTTATAAAAAGCCAAATGTAAGTACTCCAACCCCAACAAAACCAGTAATCGATGCTAAAGCAAAAGCAGATGCCCTAGCTCAAGCCAAATTGGCTGCTGACACAAAAGCGAAATCCGATGTTCTTGCTCAATCCAAATTGGTTGCTGACGCCAAAGCAAAAGCTGATGCCCTTGCTCAGGAAAAATTAGCTGCTGATACTAAAGCAAAAGCCGATGCTCTTGCCAAAGCTAAATTGGTTACTGATGCTAAAACTAAAGCAGATGCCATTGCTCAGGAAAAATTAGCTGCCGATGCAAAAGCAAAAGCAGATGCTCTTGCTCAGGAAAAATTAGCTGCTGATGCCAAAGCGAAAGCCGATGCTCTTGCCAAAGCCAAACTTGCTGCCGATGCTAAAGCAAAAGCTGATGCACTTGCTCAAGCAAAATTAGCTGCAGATGCAAAAGCAAAAGCTGATGCAATTGCTCAAGAAAAACTTGTAGCCGATGCTAAAGCAAAAGCTGATGCACTTGCTCAGGAAAAATTAGCTGCCGACGCCAAAGCAAAAGCAGATGCCCTTGCTCAGGAAAAACTTGTAGCAGATGCCAAAGCGAAAAATGATTCAATTGCAAAAGCCAAACTTGCTGCCGACGCCAAAGCAAAAGCCGATGCGCTTGCTCAAGAAAAACTTGCTGCCGATTCCAAAGCGAAAGCCGATGCGCTTGCTCAAGAAAAACTTGTAGCCGATGCTAAAGCAAAAGCTGATGCACTTGCTCAGGAAAAATTAGCTGCCGACGCCAAAGCAAAAGCTGATTCAATTGCAAAAGCCAAACTTGCAGCTGAAGCATTGGCGAATGCCTCAAAAGATGAAACTGCAAAAGCGATGGATAATTTAGCGCAAAACATAGAAACATATAATAAAAACCAAAGAGAATTGTTAGCTAGATTGAATACTTCAGTAGCGAATAAAGAAAACGATTTGAAAGAATTAAGAGAGGAAAATGATTTAAATGATAAAGGAATCTTTAAAGAACCAAAAGCATTTAAAAGCACTTCGGCGGAAAACAGTGAATTAGAATCTTTAAAACTACAATTAGCAGAAGTTAATAATACACAGAAACAATCCATTGAAAAACTTTCAAATTTATATAATGAAAGACTCAAAAAAGTATCTGATAAAAATGACGCTTTAACTCAAAGCTATTTAAAAACAATTAATGATTTAAAAGCAGAACAAAATAAAGCACAGCAAACGAATAGTACTTTATTAACTTCATTAGAAAAAATTAAAGTTGAGACCGAAATTGAGAAAAAACGAAGAATTAAACGCGCTGTTTTTGTTAATGACGAGCAAAGACATTTACAAGATGTTGCCGCACTTAAACGAATAAAAGAAACAACACCTTATAGTGCAACGCCATTAAAACCGGAGGATTTTGATTATGGAGATGAACAATCGAATATGCAAATTTTAAAAAGCATTAAAAATGTTGATAATGGCTACTATATAATTGTAGCAGTGCATAGTGATGTTGCAAAAAGAGACGTATTTTTGACCAAAACAGTAGCTTCTGGACAATCTAATATTGATTTCTTTTATGATGCGAATTCAAGCAGGTATTTTATTTATGATGCTAAATTTGAAAATATAGAAGATGCTAAAAAAGCATTGAAAACGAAAGGAAACAAACCTTATAATGGAAAAATGACAATTGTAAAAATTGAAAATTAATTAAACTAACAATTAGTGATAAAACGACATTAACATTTTTTAATAATGCATCTAATTTATTTTCAGTAATTTAGAGTGATTAAATCCAGTTTTGTACTATTCGAAATAACTCAGATGTGCCCCCTGAGAGTTAATTTGAAAGTACTAAAACTTTAAAATTATTTTTGATAGAATTAATAATTTGATTCCAATGAAACAGAAAAACTACCTACTATTGGCTGTATCGTTTGTGTTTAATAACAGTACCGCCTTTGCAAAGCTTCTTTTAGCTTCATTTATATTTGGATTTTCAATCGGAAAGACTAATGTAAAAGAAACTAGAATTTGGTCTGTAATAAATACGCCCTCTTTTATTAAAACAATATTAGTTGTTTTAATCGCCTTATTTAATTTAGAATCATATTCTCAAACCTTTGAACCATTTACTCCTCCTAGATTTAACCAAGAGTTAAAAGGGAATATGCTCTTAATTGGTAACAATATTTTAGGTAAGGATAACAATCCTCTAAACGTTAATAACATTACCAACGAAGATATATCAATGAAATACATTGATATTGATGGGGATGCCACTACTTTTAATTCTAGTAGCGCTGATTTAGCAGTTCCAAATGCAGCTTGTTCTAAAATCATATATGCTGGATTATACTGGGGAGCCATTCTTCAAAGTGGCAGTAGAACTACTATAAATAAAATTAAGCTAAAACTTCCATCGGGAACTTATAATGATATAACAGGATCTGTAATTTATGATGCGATTGCTTCACCGATTAATGCGCTTACTGGAGAACCTAAGAATACACCTTATGTTTGTTATGCGGATGTTACGGCTTTAATATCTGGTTTGTCAACTCCACAAGGCACCTACACTGTGGCGAATGTGATTTCAAACGAAGGCACTAATAATTCTACGGGACTTTCGGCAGGATGGAATCTTTTTATAGTTTATGAAGATCCAAATTTACCAAGTAAATCAATTACATCATTTGATGGATTTAGTAGTATTTATGATGATAAAACCCTGAGTATAACAATTTCAGGTTTTATAACGCCTCCATCAGGCCTGGTGAATGTTGAATATGCATTTGCTGGATTAGAAGGAGATAAAACAGAAGTTGGTAGTAAAACAGAAATTAATGGAAAAGCCATAACTACAGCCGAAAGACCTTCTAACCGCTTTTTTAATAGTACAATAAATAGTTTAACAGGCTATTTTACACAAAGAAATCCTAACGGTAGTAATACATTAGGCTTTGATGCAGGGATTTTTAATATTCCAAATCCAAATCAATCTGTAGTTGGTAATAATGTTACTTCTGCCAAAATAACACTGCAGGTAGCAAAAGGTCAAGCGGATCCATTCTTTGCTTATTTTAGTGCTTTTGCAGTCGATGTTATTGAGCCTGAAATTGCCCTTACCAAAGTCGTAAAGAATTCTTCAGGTGTAGATATCAATAATCAATATGTTGTCATTGGGCAGAATTTATACTATGAAATTGGGTTTAAAAATATTGGAAATGATAATGCAACAAACCTGGTTATAAAAGATGTATTACCTGACAATATAATATTCAATTATCCTTCGGATATACTATCAGTACCTGCAGGGGTAACCTATTCATATAACTCTGCTACAAAAACAATTCTATTTAATATTCCAAAAGAATTAGTAGAAATAGGAGATATAAATAACATAATTAAGCTAAAAGTTCAAGTAGTTGCAAACTGTAGTGATTTAACAGATGCTTGTTCGAACGAAATAAAAAATCAAGCTTCTGCAACGTATAGCGGTACAATTAATACAAATCAATTTACGGAGATTAGTTTTGTTCCAAACAGTTGTAATATTGGCACACCTCAAGCAACTAATTTCTTTGTCAAAATTGATGATTGCCTTACAAAAAATGAGATTTTATGTGGAACTAATGTTCAATTAACGGCTGCGAGTGGATATAGTAGTTATTCTTGGTCAAAAAGCCCAACAGGTCTTCCAGTAATAGGAACAAATCAAACACTTACGGTTACTCAAACAGGAACGTATTATGTTTTTGATACCGCTTCAGCACCCTGCCAGTCACTAATGGAAACAATAATTGTAACTCCTTTTGGCTCAGCTATAAGTAATCCAGTAATTCCTTTTTCGGATACTGTTTTGACTTGCCCTGATGACGGGAAAGAATTGCCAAATATATTTTTGTGTGGAGCAAATGCAACCCGATTTATTCAGACAAATATTTCGGATGGATCAACCATTGTTTGGGAAAAATTAAATGAAGCGAGTTGTGCTGCAGTTACAAATCAAAATTGTGCTAATGAAAGTTTATCGTGTACATGGACGCAAGTTGGTACAGGACCAGATTTTAATGCTACTGCTGCCGGTCAATATAGAATAACTTTGAATTATCCAGGAGGTTGTTTCAATAGATTTTATTTTAATGTTTATCAAAATTTATTAAATCCAACGGCAACTAAAAAAGATATTATTTGTACCGTTCCAGGAGAAATAACGGTAGGAAATGTTCCTGACGGATATGAATTCAGTTTAAATCCATCGGGTCCTTTTCAAGACGGTAAAACATTTGTCATAAACACTCCGGGTACATATACCGTATATGTTAGACAAAAAGGGATTGATCCTTCTTCCTTGCCATGTGTATTCACAGTTCCAGATATTAGTATTCAAAAAAGAGATTTAACAGTTGACACAATCTTGACGCAACCGATTTGCTATAGTGATAAAGGAACCATAAAATTAGTAGCAAATAATGTGCAACCACAGTATTATTTTAGCATATCTAATAGTGCTGGGATTGTAAATAGTGCAGGTCCTATTCTAGAAAGTGATTATACGTTCTCAAACTTGAATCCAGGGACATATACCGTTAATGTTTCCACAGAAGATGGTTGTACATACACAGATAATGTAATTATAATTCAACCGTCGTTATTGACGGCAACAGCAGCACTTACTAAGCCACTGACTTGTACGGATGGTGAGATTACAGTATATCCTACAGGAGGTACACCACCGTATTATTATTTTGTAAATAGCACCACTGATTTTCAATATGTACCACAAATAACCGTTGCGGCTCCAGGAGGAGATTATACTATTCAGGTTGTCGATTCAAATAATTGTGTTGCATTTACCACAATTAAAGTAGTTCCAACACCCGCTCCCGTTTTTAATCCAATTACTAAAACAAACGTTTTATGTTCAGGAGGAAATACAGGAACAATAACCGTAAATGTGAGCAATGCAAACGGTAATAGTCTTAGATATAGTATTGATAATGGGGTAACATTCAATTCTTCAAACGTGTTTACAGGGTTGATTGCAGGAACTTATAATGTGGTAGTTGAATATACATTTGGCACCTCAGTTTGTACAACAGCACCACAATCTATAACAATAGTTCAGCCTACAATTTTAACGGAGACCCATACTGTAACCCCTTTTAGTTGTAGCACAACAAACACAAAACAATCAGCAACGATAACAGTAGTAGGATCAGGAGGAACAATACTAGGAGGAACTTCACCCTATGAATATAGTTTTAAAGGTAGTGACTATACAAGTACAAATACCTTGTCCGTAAATGATAACGGAACAGACCAAATTATTTCTTATTCAGTTAGAGATGCCAATGGATGTACCGTTGGAGGTTCAGTTAAGCTATTAAAATTGAATTCACCAACTTCGGGTACTATTACTAACTCTGCTGTTACATGCAATGCAACAACAAGTACTGTTACAGTTAAACCAACCGCAGGAACAGGTGTTGGAACATTAACTTATGAAATTACTTTTCCTTTGGCCTCCGCAACTTCAAATACTACGGGTATTTTTGCAGGATTATCTCCAGGAACTTACATCTTTAAAGTTACAGATGCTAATGGTTGTTATTATACAGAATCCTATCCTGTCAATCCAGTTACGAATATTGCAGTTTCGGGCAATGTAATTGGGGATGTGTTATGTAAAGGTGGAAACACAGGAGTTGCTACATTTACTGTTTCGGGATCTTCAGGAACTTATAGTTATAGTATTAATGGAGCTACTGCTGTTACAGGACAATCAGCAACAACAATCAACTTAGCTAATAAATTAGCAGGAACTTACGCTATATTGATAACAGATGAAGGTACAGGTTGTACTGCGAATGCCTCTGTAACGATAACAGAGCCTACAAGTTTAGTAGTGACTTCTGCTGTTGCAACTAATGTAAATTGTAAAAATGATAATTCTCAAATTACGGTAACTGCTACAGGTGGAACGATGAATTATACTTATGGAGCGTTAGTAGCAGGAAGTACGGCGACACCAGTTTATTCAAGTAGTAATTTGGTTGTTGTTGATACAAATAACGCCACAAATCTTTCATGGGACGTTTATGTAAAAGACGCAAATGGATGTGTTGCAATAGTTACCGTACCAGTAGCTATAGATAATTTACCAACGGTTACCGCTAGTGTAACCAATCAATGTGCAGGCTCAGGAGGTAATTTTACAATTACTGCCGTAGGTAAAGGATTAGCTCCTTTGACATATAGTATTAATGGAACTACTTTCCAAACAAGCACTGCTTTTACAGTTGCACCAGGTTCCTATATAATTACCATTAAAGATAAAAATGGTTGTACAGCTCCCACACTTTTGCCTACAGTTGTATATCCAGAAATGACCGTAACGGCTGTTTTGACTAAAGACAATACCTGTCTTCCAGCACCAACTAATGCTAGTATGAACATTACTGTTGTTGGAGGGAAAGCGCCTTTTGGATATCGAGTAAAAATTGGGTCGGGTACTTATAGTGGTTCTCCAATTGCTTTTGGCGGGACTTCGTTTACTTATACTACTTCAGCAGCAAATACATTTCAATTTGAAATTACTGATACAAATGGATGTAAAAAAGAAAGTAATATAATTAAAACGAATCCAATTGTAAATCCAGTTATCACGTCAATTGATAAAATCCAAGATATCTATTGTAATGGTGAAGCAAGTGGATCAATAAAAGTAAATATTGACGCCAGCAAAGGAGTTGGACCGTTTACATATAGTATAGATGGGTTAACATTTCAAGCATCTAATGTTTTTTCAGGATTAATTGCGGGAACATATACAGTGACTGTAAAAGACAGCAAAGGATGTAAAGATTCAGAAGTAGTTACCATCGTCCAACCAAATGCGTTAAATTACACTCTTGTGCCAACTGATATAGAATGTTCAGGCCCACCTCCCGCAACAACTTTAGGATCTATCACAGTAAATGTTGGCTCAGGATTAGGAGGAACAGCTCCATATACTTATATTTTAACTAATAATTTTGGAGACCCAACGCAAACAGTAACAAATGCAACTGGGACAAATCATACTTTTTTAGGATTGAATTTTGGTACTTATACTGTCAATATCGTTGATGCTAATGGTTGTACTTTAAAAAAGAATATGCAAGTTACATCTCCACCGGATGATTTGATAATTAGTATTCAATCAACAGCAAGTTGTGCTAGTGGAGGTACGGTTACTGTTACAGCTTCGGGACCATTGCTTGGTAGTGGCCCATTTTACTTTGCAATTTACCAAAAAGATCCTGTAACGGGTTTATATCCTGGCGTGCCAACTTTTATTTCAGGAGTGGTTCAGCCTCCTTATAAAGCAGAAGATGCTCTTAACTCAGCTACCTTTACGGGTCTTATTCAAGGGGTGATGTATTCTTTTATAGTGTATGATTTTGAAACAGGATGTTCGTACATTAAACAAGCCACAACTCCTACTATAACAATTACGAGTTTGGTTACTTTAAGGGTAATAACAGATGTTACTTGTAAAGGAGCTGGGGACGGTACGGTTTCTATAAGATTAGATAAAGGCCCTTCGGCTCCTATTGTATATACTCCGCCAACAGCGATAGATTATGTCGTTTATAATTCCCAAACAAATTCACCTATAGTTCCATCAAATAAAGGTCTTTTACTACCTGTAGGATCGTTGCCTTACAATTTACCATTAATTGGGGGGCTTTCCCCAGGTTCATATTATGTGGTTATTACAGAACATGGCGGGACTAATGATGGCTGTAGTAGTGCTACACTTCCGTTTGACATATATGAATCCGCAATGGATTTAAGTGTTACAGCATCAGTAGTAAAAAATGACAATTGTAATTCTGCTGCGGGACAAATAGTTGCCATAGCAACAGGAGGAACTACATTTTCTAGAGAAGATCCATTAGCGGTACCTCCACAAGTTTCTGTTCCAATCCCTTATAAATATCAGATTTTGCCAGATACAGGAATAATAGGTAATGCATCTGATGATGTTCCACCTACGGCTTCTGATGTAAATTGGAATGTTTCAAATACATTTATGAAAGACAATGGCAATTATATCGTTTATGCCAAAGATGCTTATGGTTGTATTAAACCATTTCCAATCTCTTTAGCTTTGGATCCATCTCCTATTATTTCATTGGCAGTTACTGACAAATGTGCTATAGAAGGTGCTTTTGAAATTGTTGTTGCTGCAACGACAGCAGGTATCGCTCCTTACACTATTAGTGTCAAAAAAGATGGTGTTGCGGGTGCTTTCCAAAATATTTCAGGGCTTCCGTACACGCTTTCAAACCTTAATTCTGGAACTTATGAGATAACGGTAAAAGATGTAAACGGCTGTTTTGACACGAAAACCATAACACTTTACAAAAAAGTTTTAGTTAATTCAGTTCTAACTAAAGATTTAGATTGTAGTACTTCGCCAAATGCAGTAATAACATTAACGGCAAGTGGAGGTACTTTGCCATATACCTATGAATTTTCAACAAATGGAGGAGTAAGTTGGTCTCCAACATCTTCAAATATACATTCAACAAATACATCAGGAAGCTATATTTTTAGAGTAACCGATAATCAAGGTTGCTCTTCCATTTCTGATGCGGTGATTGTAACGCCACAAACTATACCAACGTATACGTTACAACAAACTAATGTAAGTTGTAATGGAGATTCAAATGGTCGCCTTGTTGTTACTGCCGCAGATGGAATTGCTCCTTATCAGTATAGTATTGATAATGGAGGGGCATTCCAATCATCAAACGTATTTACTGGATTGAATGCTTCAGGAACTTATACAGTTGTTGTAAAAGATAGCAAAGAATGTCTTTCAGTAGCTACACCTGTTAGTATTTCTGAACCTTCACTTGTAGGGGGATCAGGGTCAGTGACACAAAGTCTATCTTGTGGCGCGGGTAATGCCTCACAGCCAGCAACTGTAACTGTAAATGGAAGTGGAGGAACAGCTCCTTATACCTATAGTTTTAATGGAGGAATAAATTACACCTCCGTAAATACGTATACAACAAATACTGCGGGTACAGTAACGGCTTACATCAAAGATGTGAACGGCTGTAAAATTGTTACTCCAATTAGCGTTCCTGTTTTAGCTTTAGACGCTCCAAGAGATTTAGATTTTGCAGCGCCGGCCATTACTTGCTCTGCGCCAATGACTACTGTAAGAGTAACAGTTCCTGCTGGAAAAGGTGGAGTAACACCATTAACGTATCAAATAATCTCTCCAGCAACTGCTGTTACGAATGTTTCAGGTGCTTCGAGTGGAATATTTACAGGATTAGCACCGGGAACCTATTTGTTTCAGGTGAAAGATGCCAATGGATGTACCTATCAAGAAGCATATCCTATTAACGATGTGTCGAAAATTGCAGTTGTTGGACAGTTAATGAAAGACGTTTCTTGCAAGGGCAGTGCTGACGGAGCAATGCAGTTTACCGTATCTAATTTTGCTTCAACCTATAGTTATTCCATAAATGGAGTTTCAATAGCTGCGAACTTCAGTAATCCAACAATTAATTTAACAAATCAGGCACCAAATACGTATTTGTTAGAAGTAGTGGATGATACAACGGGTTGTACAAGTTCAGCAACTGTAACCATAGCAGAACCTTTAAACCTTTTAACTGTTTCTGCTTCAGAAACCACCAAAGTTAGTTGTGCAAATGATCGAGGAACAATTACCACAACTGCAACTGGCGGTTGGGGAACCTATCAATATGAATTAACAGGGAGTGCAACAGTTGCATATTCTTCTAACGGAACTTTTACGAACTTAGGCGCGGGAACATATTTTGTTAATGTAAAAGATTTGAAAGGATGTATAGTAACTTCTATTCCAATTACGCTTGTTAATACTCCAATAAGTTTCACGGCTACGCCAAGTAGTACTTTATTATCTTGTTTTGGTGATACAAATGCGTCTATAACAGTTTCAAATGTTGTGGGTGGTCAAGGAAGTAATTATTCCTATACTTTAAATAAAATTTCCCCAGTAGCTTATACATCAGGCCCTCAATCATTGACTGTTTTTAGTGGATTAGGAGCGGGAACCTATACTGTTACAGTCACCGATGGTTATAATTGTAGTGTTACTTCATCATCAATACTAATAAACGAACCTACAGAAGTAAAAGCGAGTTTAGTAGTTACAACACCTCAAACCTGTGTGCCTACTACAGTACTTACTTTGAGTGCAACTGGCGGAACCCCTCCATATACTTATAGCTCAGACGGTATTACTTTTGGTTCAACAACATTCAATCCATCAGTATCAATTCCTGTAGGACCAGGAACCTATCATTATTTTGTTAAAGATGCAAATAATTGTATTGCAACGGTATCTAATGATATTAAAATTGATCCATTACCTCCATTAGTGATTAATCTAGATCTTACTAATGCAATTATAAATTGTAATGGGGATGCTACTGGAGTAATTGTTGCAACGGCTCAAGGAGGTTTAGGAAGTTATGTTTATACTTTGTTAGATGCTGCGGGATTGCCTATTTCACCATCACCGGTACAAGTAAGCCCGGGTGTGTTCACACAACTAGTTGCGGGTGTTTACAAAGTACAAGTGGATAGTGGTGCTGATTGTCAAACTATTTCGGCTCCGATTACAATAACTCAACCTTTGGCAAAGTTAGAAGTTTCACCACTTATTGTAAAAGATGTCACTTGTGCAGGTTCAAATAATGGACAAATTATCATAACAGGAACTAGTGGGACAAGAATTATTAAATATGCCATTTCACCTCAGTTGGATCAATTTTTTGACACAGGAACCTTTGATAATTTAGCACCGGGTACTTATGATATAATTGTTCAAGATGAAAAAGGATGTTATGAGTATATCAAAGACATTCTTATTTCGGAACCAGCGCCTATAATTGCTTCAACAGTTCCAGGATCTATAGTTCCTGAAATTTGTTTTGGAGATAATAATGCGGCGTTTAGTATTAATATTTCAGGAGGTGTTATGCCGTATAGCATAAGTTTGGATAATATAAATGGTCCTTTTAGTCCTGTTGTATCATTGCCATATAATTTCACAGGATTGGCAGGAGGAACACACTCCGTGTATGTTAAAGATGCTAATGGTTGTGTTGTTCAATGGGTAGTTGACACGCCTGAATCGGTTAAAATTAATCCAGTTGCTACGGTAAATTATGACTGCGTGAACAATGCGCCGAATAATATAGTTACAGTAACAATAGACCCAAGTGTTGACCCTACAAAAGTGCAATATTCACTCGACGGATTACCACCATATCAAGCAAGTAATGTGTTTGCAAATATAGCACCGGGTACTCATTTTGTTGAGGTGCAACATGCTAATGGATGTATTAAAAGAACAACAGATTTTGATATTATTCAGATTGATCCTTTAACTTTAGTTTTAAACGATGGAGGATTAAATGAGATTGTAGCTATCGCCAATGGAGGAAGTGGTGTATATGAATATTCTCTTAACGGAGAGCCTAATGTGACTACAAATAGCTTTATTATATACAAATCAGGTGATTATACTGTTACGGTTACGGATAGTAATGGTTGTACAGCTACAGCTACAAGATATTTTGAGTATATAGATATTTGTATTCCAAATTATTTTACACCAAATGGAGATGGAGTTAGCGATGGTTGGGCGCCTGGATGTACAATAAATTATAAAGATTTACAGTTTTCTATTTTTGACAGATACGGCCGAGAGATAGCCAAGTACCGATTAGGTCAATATTGGGATGGTAAATACAATGGTGCCGAACTTCCTTCAGGAGATTATTGGTACGTATTGAAGCTTAATGACCCGAAAGATGATCGAGAATTTGTAGGTCATTTTACGCTTTACAGATAATGAGTAAATTAAAAACGGCTATTTTCAAGCAAACGAAAATGATTAAAATAAAAAAAATAGTATTGTCATTCCTTCTCTTGGCCACAACCTATAGTTTTGGTCAGGAGTTGAATTTACCTGTTTTTACGCAATATTTAGCGGATAATCATTTTGTGATATCGCCAACATTTGCAGGAATTGGTGACAATCTTAAAATAAGAGCTAACGGATTGACACAATGGGTAGGTATAAAAGATGCTCCCGAAAATCAATCGGTTTATGCGGATTTCAGAATAGCAGATCGTTCAGGAATTGGAGTGTCCTTCTATAATGATAGCAATGGAAATACCAGACAAACAGGCGCTAAATTCTCTTTTGCACACCATATTATTTTAGATTATTATACCAAGCAATATTTGTCTTTTGGACTTTCTTACAACATTAATAATTTTAAAATTGACATAAGTAAATTCAATACAACCTATGAAATACCTGTCTTAGATCCATCTATAACAGACAACAGATTCAATTCAAACAATAACTTTGATGCAGGGATATTGTACCGAAATAAATCGTTTTATTTCAGTTTTAACGCAAGTAATATTTTAACTAAAAACATTGATAAGTATATGGGTGTAGAGCCTAATTTACTTTTGAATTATCAGATTTATTCTGGTTATGTTTTTAAAAGCCCAAACAACAGAAATGTTGAAATTGAACCTTCTGTATATTATCAATTGTTTGCCAGTGATAAACGTTCTAGCACGGATTTAAACATTAAATACCGACATTTTAATAAGTATGAAGATTACTATTGGGCTGGGTTTTCCTATCGTTTCTTAAACGATCAATTTTTTAAACCTTTAAACGTGGGGCCTATGTTTGGTTTCAAGAAATCTAATTTTTATTTTGGGTATTCCTATCAGGTTACGCTTAACCAATTGGCGGTATTTAATTCAGGGACACACGTGGTTACAATAGGAATTGATTTTCTACAAGGAATTAGTAATTGTCCTTGTACGCAAAGTCCAGTCCATGATTAAGTGTTCCTATTTATTTAGGTTCCTTTTTATTTAAAAAAAGTATTATCTATTAAATTACAACGATTTCGTTGACAAAAGCTATATTTTTCTATAATTTTCGAATTTATTAGTAATTTAAAAGTATTATATTTGTTATTCTTTCAAAATAAACTAAAAAACAAAAATAATGAAGACTGTAAATGACATTGATTTTAAAAATAAAAAAGCAATAATCCGCGTTGATTTTAACGTACCATTGGATGAAAATTTTAACGTAACTGATGCAACTCGTATCGAAGCGGCAAAGCCAACTATTGATAAAATTCTTGCAGATGGCGGAAGCGTAATCTTAATGTCGCATTTAGGTCGACCAAAAGGTGCGGAAGAAAAATATTCATTAAAACATATTTTAAAAACAGCTTCAGAAATTCTTGGAGTTGAGGTTCAATTTGCTTCAAATTGTATTGGAGAGCCAGCAAAAAGTGCTTCAGACAAATTACAAGCTGGACAAGTTTTATTATTAGAAAATTTACGTTTTCATGCTGAAGAAGAAGCAGGAGATGTTGCTTTTGCAAAAGAACTAGCTTCATTAGGAGATATTTATGTAAATGATGCCTTTGGAACAGCTCACAGAGCACATGCTTCTACTACAATTATAGCACAGTTTTTTCCAGAAGATAAATGTTTTGGAGCTTTGTTAGCTAAAGAAATTGAAAGCTTAAACAAGGTTTTGAAAAACAGCGAAAAACCAGTAACTGCAGTTCTTGGTGGATCAAAAGTTTCTTCTAAAATCACGGTTATCGAAAACATTTTAGATAAAGTAGACCACATGATTATCGGTGGTGGAATGACATATACTTTTGTTAAAGCTTTAGGAGGAAAAATAGGAGATTCTATTTGTGAAGATGACAAACAAGAATTAGCACTTGAAATTTTAAGATTAGCAAAAGAAAAAGGAGTTCAAATTCACATCCCAGTTGATGTAATTGCTGCTGATGATTTTTCAAATTCAGCAAATACAAAAGTTGTTGATGTAAGAGAAATTCCTGACGGATGGCAAGGTTTAGATGCTGGTCCAAAATCATTGGAAAACTTCAAAAAAGTAATTTTAGAGTCTAAAACAATTCTTTGGAATGGTCCTTTAGGAGTTTTTGAAATGGAAAGTTTTGCAAAAGGAACAATTGCTCTTGGAGATTATATCGCTGAAGCTACTCAAAATGGTGCTTTCTCACTTGTAGGCGGAGGAGATTCAGTTGCAGCTGTAAAACAATTTGGCTTTGAAGACAAAATGAGTTACGTTTCGACTGGTGGAGGTGCTATGTTAGAAATGTTAGAAGGTAGAGTGTTGCCAGGAATTGCAGCAATTTTAGATTAATCCTCTGAGTTAAATATAACTTTATTCAGTGTCTGAAAATGACTCTCGAATGAAAATTTTTGGTCTGTATTTATAGCAGATTTAAAAAAATAAAGACCTTAGAGATATTTTATTTTATCTCTAAGGTTTTCTCTTTTATAAGGGAAAAAAATAAATTCTGTGAAACAAATTTATAGCTGAAATTATTACAGTTATGTGTTTTTAAGGCTAATTTTAGTGTAGAATTAGCCAAATTTCATCAAAAAAGAGGCTAATTTTGATTTTTTAACAATATTTAAAGGGTTTTTTAGTTATAACCTATTAAGTTTGTAAAAATGAATTTATAATCATTTGAATTTTAGTCTGTTGATCCTATAAATATGAATATAAAAAATACCACCATATCGTTTTTTCTACTTTTTTCCATCACTATGTTTTCGCAAGGAATCACTGAAAAATGGAATTCAAAAGTAGAGTCAAAAACATCCTATCTAGACTCCATTAAGATGACTTTCATAAAAGACGACATGGCTTCTTGTGTTGATAGTTTGTGGATGAAGGAATTGACAAATTTAGATTTGTTTAGCGATTTGGAAAATGATATTAAAACCATCAATATTGACGAGAAAGTAGATTATGAATTGCCTACGGAATTATTAAAAGCTAGGCTTCAAGAAATGGATGCTAAATCTCCTTTCAATATTGAATACAACCAAGGGTTAGAAAACATCATCAAATCATTTTTGAAAAATAGAAAAAAATCATTTGAACGATTAATGGCTATTTCTGAATATTATTTCCCACTATTTGAAGAATCACTTGCCAAACAAAATGTTCCTTTAGAAATAAAATATTTAGCCGTTGTAGAATCTGCTTTAAATCCAAGAGCTGTTTCTAGAGTTGGCGCAACAGGACTTTGGCAATTTATGTATCAAACCGGAAAACAGTATGGATTAAAAATTGATTCTTATGTTGATGAACGAAGCGATCCATTAAAAGCCAGCGATGCCGCAGCGCAATACATGACCAATATGTACAAGATATTTGGCGATTGGGAT
The DNA here is from genome assembly GCF_003634825.1 of Flavobacterium sp. 123. Lineage (NCBI taxonomy): Bacteria > Pseudomonadati > Bacteroidota > Flavobacteriia > Flavobacteriales > Flavobacteriaceae > Flavobacterium > Flavobacterium sp. 123. The sequence goes on along the minus strand of NZ_RBXD01000001.1, from coordinate 1,243,466 downwards.
TTAGTATTAGCCTCGTACAATTCAGGACCTGGAAATGTTGCTAAAGCAATAAGACGTTCTGGAGGACAGCAAAATTATTGGAATATTAGAAAAAATCTTCCTCAAGAAACGCAAGGCTACGTACCTGCTTTTTTAGCAACCATGTATATTTATGAATACCATAAAGAACACGGAATCAAACCAGACAGAGCTTTAGTTAAACATTTTGCTACGGATACCATAATGATTAAAAAGCAAATGTCTTTTAAACAGATTTCTGATTTATTAGATATTCCGGTAGCTCAATTGCAAGTTTTGAATCCATCTTATAAACTAAATGTAATTCCGTTTTATAAAGACCAAAGTCATTATTTGAGATTACCACAAGATAAAATTGCTGTTTTTACTTCAAATGAAGATCAGATTTATGCTTATGCACAACATGAGTTAGACCAAAGAGAAAGGCCATTTCAGGTTGTAAAAGCAATTGCTTCAAAAGATACGATGCCAAATATCAAATCTGTTGTACTTTCTAAAACAAAATACTATAGGGTAAAACGAGGCGACAATCTTACTACTATTGCAAATAAATATGATGTAAGCGTTATAGATTTGAAAAAATGGAATAACCTGAAAGGCAATTCAGTTGCGTATGGTAAAAATTTAAAAATCATCAATGACGAAAATGCATCAGCATCTAATACTAAAGATATTAAATCAGATGTTGCAGCTTCAACAACAGCTAATGACAATCAGCGTGTGGCTCAAGCAGATGAAAAAGATAAAAAGTCAATCCTGAAAGATTCTATTTATGTGGTTCAAAAAGGAGATAATTTAAGTACTATTGCTAAAAAATATAATGTTACTGTAGCCGAAATCCAAGAATGGAACAATCTATCCAATAACAATATTCAATTAGGTGCGCCTATTCAAGTTGCTAAAAAAGGTACAGAAAATAAAGTTGAGGTTGCTCCAGAACAAGACCGAAAAGACATTCAATATGTAGTTCTAAAAGGAGATAATCTTGGAAACATTGCTAAAAAATTTGGAACTAGTTTGGCGGAATTAAAACAATGGAATAATTTAAATGATAATTCAATTGCGTTAGGAAGCACTTTGATTGTTGCAAAAAATGAACTAGTAATCAATACTAATAAAGCTACTGCAGATACTTTCAAGAAGAAAGGTGATTTTTCTGGAATATCTAAAAAAGAGGGAGCAGAATACTATGTTAAAAAAGGAGATTCTTTATATAGTATTTCTAAAAAATATCCTGGCGTGACCATTTCAGACTTAAAAAAATGGAATGATATTAGCGGGGAAGAACTTAAACCCGGAATGAAGCTTAAAATAAGCGGATAATACAATAAACTTCTATAAATTTGGGTTTTATTTTATAATTGAATTATAATGAATAAAACCCATTTTTTATGCCTTCTATTTTCCTTAGTGCTTTTTTCATGCACAAAGAAAAATGATGTCTCACCTCGACAAACTACTGGAAAAATAAATACCATTTCAGTTATTGTTGATGATCAATTATGGAATGGAGAAATAGGAGATAGTATCAGAAATAAGTTTGCTGCGCCAGTTGTTGGCTTACCTCAAGAAGAACCTTTATTTACTATAAACCAATATCCAATTAAACTTTTAGAAGGATTTGCTACAGATAGCAGAGCCATTATTATAGTAAAAAAGGACGCAATCAATAAATTTGAAATCCATAAAAACGAATATGCATCTCCACAAAATGTGTTTCATATTTCAGGAAAAACGGGTGCCGAAATTATTGCTATTCTTGAAAAAAATACCCCAAAAATAATTCAAATTATACACGATGCTGAAATAGCAGAAACCCAACGTATTATAAAACAATCGTTGCTCAACCCAAAGATAATTGCAAACAAATTTCATATTTCCTTAAATGTTCCCTCTGGCTATGAGTACATGCTTCATAAGAGCAAGTTTATTTGGATGAAAAAAGAAATTATAAGTGGGAATACGAGTTTGTTAATCTATCAATTGCCTTTGGATTATTTAAAAAAAGACCCAAGTTTAATTGCTTCAATAGTAAAGATGAGAGATTCTATAGGGGAATATATTCACGGAACAGAAGCTAATACTCCAATGATTACTGAGGAAGGATATGCACCTTATCTTCTAAAAATAAAATTAGATGGAAAAGAGGCTTACGAAACAAGAGGAACCTGGGAGCTGAAAAATGATTTTATGTCTGGGCCATTTATTAATTATGTAATAGTGGATAAAGCATACAGCCGATTATTAGTGCTAGAAGGATTTTGTTATTCTCCCTCAAAAGACAAAAGGGATTTGATGCAGGAATTAGAAGCAATTATTAAGTCTCTTCACGTTAAAAGAAGATAATTTAGATAGAAAAAAGCATGACATTAGAATGGAAAATAAAGACCTTTGAGGCTCTTTCGGTACATGAATTATACGATTTACTAAAATTGAGAAGTGAAATTTTTGTTTTAGAACAGAACTGTGTTTATCTAGATTTAGACGGTAAAGACAAACTGGCGCTTCATCTTTTTGGTGAGTTTGAAGGCAAAATAGTTGCCTATACAAGACTTTTCAAGCCAGGAATCAGTTTTGAAAATGCCTCCATCGGTAGGGTAACTGTGGATGCTAATTACCGAGATAGAAAATGGGGACACGATTTAATGCGGGAGTCTATTGCAGCTATTAAGCAGCATTTTGGCGAAAGCAAAATCACTATTGGAGCGCAATTGTATCTAAAAAAATTCTATGAAACTCATGGATTTGTTCAAACCAGCGAAATGTATCTAGAAGATGACATTCCACATATTGAAATGACGAGAGAATAATTATATTTTCGAAATAAAAAATTCTACTCTCCTATCTAATGCTTCTCCTTTTCCTAAAGGGGATTTGTTGCCATAACCTTTATAGGACATTCTGGATTTGTTTATATTTTTTAAAAGAAGGTATCGATAAACGGCTTTGGCTCTATTTAATGAAAGTTTCCTTTCTTTAGTTTCCTTGTCAATTCCATCCGTATAATAGTTTGGGGTGCAACAAACATGACCTCTAATTTCAAATTCAATTGTTTGGTGTTTTTGTAGCTCTTTTGCAATTTTATCTAATTCGTTTTTGGATTTTAAACTTAGTTTACTACTTCCAATTTCAAACAAGATGTTTTCCAAAAAAATACTATTCCCCACTGCAATATTATTTTCAAATGAATTGTAGCAGTTTTTTCCTAAAGTGTTTTTATTTAGAAGGATTAAGTCGACACGTCTATTTTCAGATCGAACTTTATTCAAGTTTTGTACGGTGTCTTTCTTTAAAATTATCCTACCTCTGCCTTCAATAATTATAATTTTATTCTTGTTGAATCCGTTTGAAGTAATGATTTTTTCAACCGTTTCAACTCGGTTTTTGGACAATGTATAATTGTAATCGTTTTTACCACGATCATCGCAATAGCCATAAATTTCAATAGATTCTATTTTTGAACTGTCTATTTTTTGTATAAAATCTGTTATAATCTTTGACTGTTCGTATGTTAAGGTGTATTTATCAAATTCAAAATAGACCGTTTGAGCAAGTTTTTTTTGTGGGGATACTACACTGAAAAACAAGAAGGCTATTATCTTAAAATAGTTTTTCATCACATTTTTAAAATAGCTTTATACTCCAATTCAGAATTTAAAACGCTGGTAGCTTTTTTGATTTCTGAATTGTTTTTAATGTAATATTGATACAATCCTTCTTGATATTGGTAGCGTTTGATGATTTCGTCTAGAATTAAACCTTTAATTTCTTTTTGGTTTTTATCTAATAAATTGGTTTCACTTTTTTGAAGTGCCGTTAATAATTGTTGGTATTCTGTTGTAATAGTTTCGTCAATTTTTTCTTTTTTGGCTGCAGCCAAAGTGTTTTTCAATGCAATTTCAGTTTCGGTGTCAAAGGAGAATTTTTGGGTTTTTAAAAACTGTTTAAAATCGGCATAATCCGCATCAGAAAAACTCGGAATTTGATTTCCAAGAGTTGGATTTTTATAATAATATGAAGTTACATAATTAAAAATACCATCATTTCTAACTAAAGCATTTGCAATCGGGCTTGATTTAGATTCTTCGAGTTCAATATCGGGTTGAATACCACCGCCGTCATATACGGTTCTTCCTTTTCGGGTTTTGAAAGCATTGTAATTTTTCTCTTCCGTTTTTATTGCCATTCCATTTTTGTCTTTATGGCTGTAATCAAGTGCCTGAATACATCTGCCTGAAGGAGTGTAATAGCGAGAAATAGTTACTTTTAATTGGGTTCCGTAAGTCAAATCAACTGGTTTTTGAACCAATCCTTTTCCATAACTTCTACTTCCAATAACAACCGCTCGATCTAAATCTTGCAAAGCTCCAGACACAATTTCAGAAGCAGAAGCGCTTTTCCCATTGACAATAATTACTAATGGAATTTGGATATCTATAGGTTCTCTGGTCGTTTTATAAGTGTTGTTGTGTTTGTCATTTTTTGATTTTGTGGTTACGATAATTTCGTTTTTTGGCACAAACAAATTGCAAATATTAACCGCTTCGTTTAGGAGTCCACCAGGATTATCTCTTAAGTCTAAAATGATTCGCTCAGCACCTTCTCTTTTTAACTGCTCTAAAGCTTCTTTGGTTTCTAATGATGCTTTTTTGCTAAAATGCGATAAAACTATATAGCCCGTTTTGTCATCTATTTTTGCAAAAAACGGAACGGATTTGATTTCAATTTCATCAAGAATAACTGGAGTAGAATAGGTTTTTCCTTGACGAATGTATTTAACATCAATTTTAGTGTTTTTCACACCTTTGAATAATTGAGAAGCATCGTCTTTGAAATCAGATAAAATAATATCACCAACTTGAATAATTTCATCACCAGCTTTAAGACCCGCTTTATCGGCAGGAAAATTTTTATATGGTTCCTTAATGATTAATTTGTCTTCTTTTCGGGTTATTAATGCGCCAATTCCATTGTATTCTCCAGTATTGTTTATCTTAAATTTGACAACATCTTGCTCGTTAAAATATACGGTATAAGGGTCAAGGCTGGCTAACATTCCTTTGATGGCTTTATCCATTAATTCGCCCGGATTAGTTTCGTCGACATAGTTTCTGTTTACTTCTTTAAATAAGGTCGTAAAAATTTCTATTTGCTTAGCTATTTCAAAAAAATCATCTTTGAAACTAACACCCACATATAAAAAAGCAGAAGCTACAATAGGAATTATATATTTTTTTTTGAAAAGGGAAGTCATGGATTGCGGTATATCTTAGTTTAGAGTACTAAAATAACAATAAATAGCCAATAATAAATGTTAAATACAAACACTTATTTTGGAGTTTATAATCTAAAAAAATTATTTAGAATCTGAAGAATTGTCTTTGTTTTCGAGAATAACAGGATTGATTTGTGTTAAAAATTTCTCGAATAATTGAATCGTTTTAGTATTGATTTCTTCGTATGACAATCGGTCTTTAGTTTGGTAAAAAAACATAAAAGCATACGGCTGATCTAGATTGTCTTTCAGCAAATGCTTGTTTAATCGATAGGTTTCTCTAAGAACCCGTTTAAAATAATTTCGGTCAACCGCTTTCTTGAAGTATTTTTTTGAAACCGAAACACCAATTTTCATTTTTTCATTATCACCCAAAGCACCTGCATGATAAACCAAACGTAAAGGATATTTTGACACTGATTTCCCTTCAGAAAACAATAATCCAATCGTGGTTTTGCTTTTCAGCTTTTCATTTTTTGTGTAAGTAAAATTCATTTTTTTGTAAAAAAGGCAAATATTTTAGTCCACAAAGGTACAATTAAACCCTAAACCTACTTATTGTTTGTGATTTAAATATAGCTACAAATATATTTCTTACTTTTGTGGTTTATTTTAAAGCATGCAGAAACTAATTTCGTATCCCATATCGGTAATTTATTATTTGTGTTTTGGTCTTACTTTGGTTGTTTTTCATCCAATTCAGTGGATTTGCTTCAATGTTTTTGGATACCAAGCACATAAAAAAAGTGTGGATTATCTAAACTTTTTTTTGTTGAGATGTACGAATTTATTAGGGACTACCTATAAATTTGAAAATACAGAAGATATTCCAAAAGGCGTTCCATTGATATTTGTATCAAACCATCAAAGTTTGTATGATATTGTAGCTATGATTTGGTATTTGAGACGATTTCATTGCAAGTTTGTAAGTAAAATAGAATTAGGAAAAGGAATTCCAAGTGTTTCCTACAATTTGCGACATGGAGGATCAGTACTTATTGATAGAAAAGACCCAAAACAAGCCATTCCAGTAATCAAAGGATTGTCTGAATATATTGAAAAAAATACGCGTTCGGCAGTTATTTTCCCTGAAGGAACACGAAGTAAAACGGGGAAGCCAAAAGAATTTGCCCAAAGCGGTTTGAAAATATTATGTAAGTACGCCCCATCTGCTTATGTGGTTCCAATCACCATAAATAATTCTTGGAAAATGGTAAAATATGGTTTTTTTCCTCTTGGTTTAGGAAATCATCTTACCTTTACCATTCATAAACCATTAGCAGTAAGCGAATTTAGTTTTGCTGAATTAATGGAGAAAACGGAAAGCGAAGTAGTAAAAGGAATTAAATTTTAATATTTATACATAATGTCTATAAAAAACATTCGATTAGAAGTAATGCAGTTTTTGGAAAAAAACGTTGACAGTTTTGTCGATCAGTATCTAATCCCAGTAGAAAAAATATGGCAACCATCAGATTTTTTACCTAATTCAGAAAGTGATACTTTTTTTGAGGAAGTAAAAGAATTGAGAGAAATTGCTAAAGATTTACCCTATGATTTTTGGGTTGCTATGGTAGGTGACACCATTACAGAAGAAGCTTTGCCAACATACGAATCATGGTTGATGGAAGTGGAAGGTATAGATAATTTAGAGCGAAACGGTTGGTCAAAATGGATTCGTCAATGGACTGGTGAAGAAAACCGTCATGGTGATTTGCTTAACAAGTATTTGTATTTGTCAGGTAGAGTAAACATGCGCGAAGTTGAAATGACAACACAACATCTTATCAATGATGGGTTTGATATTGGTACAGGAAGAGATCCATATAAGAACTTTGTTTACACTAGTTTCCAAGAATTAGCAACCTATGTTTCACACAATAGAGTTTCTCAATTGGCAAAAAAACACGGGGATAATAAATTAGCAAAAATGTGTAAAATGATTGCTGGAGACGAAATGCGCCACCATCATGCTTATAGTGAATTTGTAAACAGAATTTTTCAGGTTGACCCTAGCGAAATGATGCTTGCTTTTCAATACATGATGAAACAAAAAATTGTTATGCCAGCACATTTCTTGAGAGAATCAGGACAAAAAATAGGTACTGCTTTTGAACAGTTTTCAGATTCGGCACAAAGAATAGGGGTTTATACGGCTACTGATTATGTTGATATTATGCAAAAATTAATTGACAAATGGGAAATTGATAAAATTGCTGGTTTGACTGATGAAGCAGAAAAAGCACGTGATTATTTGATGCGTTTGCCTGCTAGAATGGCTAAAATTTCAGAGCGTTTAATTATTCCAGAAGAATCTTATATTTTCAAATGGGTAGAGCCTGCTAAGATTTAATTATTCTGAATTTTAAATTATTAATGTTGAATTTTGAAGCAATTAACTTTAAAATTCAACATTTTTTATATCCATCAAAAATGAACAAACCAGATTTAATTAGTAAGACAATCCTTTTTGTTAAGCAAAATTTAGAAAATGCCGAAGGAGGACACGATTGGTTTCATATAGAAAGAGTATACAAAAATGCGTTGTTGATTGCTCAAAATGAAACCTGTGACATCAAAGTGGTACAACTTGGAGCTTTGCTTCATGATATTGCGGATAGTAAATTTCATGATGGAGATGAAACTATTGGTCCTAAAAAAGCACGTCTTTTTTTAGAATCTGAAAATGTAGATCAAAATAGTATTACTCATGTCATTAATATTATTGAAAATATCTCGTTCAAAGGCGGGAATTTCGACCAAAAATTTTCTTCAATAGAATTAGATATTGTTCAAGATGCAGATAGGTTAGACGCGATAGGTGCCATAGGAATTGCTAGGGCGTTTAACTATGGAGGTTTTAAGAATAGGGCAATGCACAATCCTGCAATATCCCCAAATACCAGAATGACAAAAGAAGAATATAAAAAGAGTGAAGCGCCAACAATTAATCATTTTTACGAAAAACTTTTGTTGCTAAAAGACAAAATGAATACCGAATCTGGTAAAGAAATTGCTATTCAAAGACATCGTTATATGGAAGGCTTTTTAGCGCAATTCTATTCCGAATGGGAAGGGGAAAAGTAAGTAAGCAGTGTTCAGTTTTTAGTATTCAGTTTGTTGACGTTTAAATTGTACCGCTTTACTTCAAAAAAATCGATTTCAGTCTTGTTTTACACACAAACCATGAACTGATCACTAAATTCTGTTCACTGACCACTAATTTTAAATTCCTTTTTCTTTCATTTCAATAATTACATCCGAAGCATTTTTGAAAGTAGGAGCTTGTTCTATAATGCTTCCAACTCTTTTTTTGTTGAGTTTGAAAGTTAGATCATTTTCTGTTGTGAACAAAAGTGCCGTTAAAAAAGGATTATTCATATACGGAGCCAATACAAAAAAAGCTTCGTCTAGCGTATGAAAACTTTCAACTTCTTCCGTTTTGTAACGTGCTATCAACGAAAGTTTAAAATCATCTTCCAACAAAACAGGACGTACATAGATGTTTTTTAATTCCGTATCACCAATGGTTTTTGCCAAAGTTAATTTTGCAAATGTTCCATTCTGGATACTTTCTTTTACGTGTTCCCAGAATTGGGTAAATACAGGTTGAAAGGACATAATTATAATTTAGTATTGAAATATTTTATTATTTATAAAGGATTATTTTCCCGTAAAAGAAGGTTTTCTTTTTTCTAAAAAAGCAGCAGTTCCTTCTTTGAAATCATTGGTTCCAAAACATTTACCAAAAGCTTTTATTTCTGTTTCGTAGCCGTTTTTCCCTTCTTTGAAGTTTGCATTCACGGCTTTAATAGCTTTGCCAATTGCGGCAGGTGAATTCTTCATTATTCGTTGGGCAATTCCATAGCAGAAATCCAAAAGTTCTGCTTGAGGAACAACATGATTTACTAAACCAGCTCTGTAGGCTTCATCCGCAGAAATCATTCCAGCAGTCATAATCATTTCCATAGCGCGACCTTTGCCTACTAATTGCGGTAAGCGTTGCGTGCCGCCATATCCAGGAATAAGTCCAAGTGATACTTCAGGCAATCCCATTTTAGCATTATCCGAAGCAACTCTAAAATGACAAGCCATAGCTAATTCTAAACCACCTCCTAATGCAAAACCATTTACAGCTGCAATAACTGGGGTTTTTAAATTCTCAATAAAATCAAATAATTTTTCTTGTCCTTCAGCGGCTAACTCGGTTCCTTTTTCTATTGAAAAATTAGAAAATTCAGCAATATCAGCTCCTGCCACAAATGCTTTTTCACCACTACCGGTCAAAACGATAACTTTGACTTCTTTGTTTTTACCTAAATTTTTGAAAGCTTTATGTAAATCGTCAATGGTTTCTTTATTCAGCGCATTGAGTTTGGTTGGGCGATTTACGGTAACTGTTGCGATATTATTTTCAATTTCAATTAAAATGTTCTCGTAATTCATGGTTCTCGTTTAGGAATTAATTATTGGGAGCGAAACGGTAAAAGTAGTTCCTTTTTCGTATTCTGTATCAAAGGTAATTGTTCCTTTGTAATTTTCAATGATGTTTTTTATAATACCAAGACCTAATCCCATCCCGCTACTTTTAGTGGTAAATTTTGGTTCAAAAATTCGGTTTATATCTTTTGGTTCGATTCCGATTCCATTGTCCTTAACAATAATCAAAACGTTCTTTGACTCTTTTTTGACCCTTACAGAAATTGCTTTTTTTTCTTGTTGTTCAGGAATAGATTGAATGGCGTTTTTAACCAAATTTGTAATAATTCGGATAAGTTGAGTTCGGTCAATTTTCGAAATTATTTCTGCCGCATCTTTTTCAAAAGTGATGTAATCTTCGTTAAAAATATCCATAGCCAGTTCGACTACTTCAACCACATTTAGGGTTTCATTTTGTTGTGCTGGCATTGATGCAAAATTAGAAAAAGCCGAAGCAACCGCATTCATAGTGTCAATTTGTTGAATTAGAGTATCGGAGTAATCCTTCATTTTTTGTTTTACATCAGCATCAGAAGGATCAAATTTTCTCTGGAAACTTTGTACGGTCAATCGCATGGGTGTAAGAGGGTTTTTTATTTCATGCGCCACTTGTTTTGCCATTTCTCGCCACGCTTCTTCTCGTTCACCTTGTGCCAGTTTTACAGCGCTAATCTCTAATTCATCAACCATCGCATTGTACGCTTTTATCAATAAATTTATTTCTTTGCTACTGGCTTCAACCCTTATTTTCTCGTTTTTTTGATTCAAACTAGTTTCACTCAATTTATCCGAAATCGTTTTTAAAGACTTTGTGATATAGGTGGAAAGAAAATAAGCTAAAGCAAAAGCCACCAGCAGCATAAACGAATAAACTTGGCCTAAACGAATCAGGAAATTATTTAATTCTTTTTCATAGAACCCATCATCCTCAAGATAAGGCAGATTTAAAATGCCTAGAGGTTTGAATTTATCATCTTTTATTTGACTGTAAGAAGAACGATTTTTAACTCCGTCAATGGTTTTGATATCAACGTATCTTTTTTCAATCGAGGAACGGACTAATTTCAGAATGTATTTTGGAACAGGAGGCGAAACTTTATCAACGGAGAAAGATTCTTTTGAGGATTTTAATAATTTTCCATCCAGACTGTAAATGTTTATTTCAATGGAATGAATTTGTGCCAATTCATGAATTTTATCCTTAAATATAAGCCCCAAATTAGCAGATGTCAGCGGGTAAGTTGTAGTTGAAAGTACATAGTTGATGTGTTCTTTTACCGCATTTTCTTTACGTTCTAAACGTTCTTGATGGTATTCTTTTGCTTCATTCTTAAATTGAACAATAGAAATTGAGGCGAGCAAAATAGAAGCAGTAATAATCAATACAATCATCGAAAGGAAAATCCTAATTCGCAATGAAAGCATCGATATTTTAAAGCTTTTGAACATAGTTATGATTGATTTTTTTCTCTAATTTGTTTGTAAAATTTAAAGCCTAGCATAATCAAAACAGAAAACAAAACGATTCCAATTACGCCATAAATCCAATTGAATTCATTTTTTAAGATCACTAAAAATACTACTGCAAAAAGAATAATTGTAGCACCTTCATTCCACAAGCGCATATAATTTGTTGTATATTTTATTTCGTCATTTTGTAGTTGCTTATATATTTGATGGCATTTTAAATGATATAAATACAACACAAATACAAAGCCAAGTTTTACATGCATCCAAGGCATTTGAAGCCAAGCGGCTCCTAAATCAGTAAAAAACAACATCCAAAAGGCAAAAATACTAGCTAAAATTGCGGAAGGCCAAGTGATAATATACCATAAACGATAGGTCATTATTTTGTATTGTTTTTGTAGTATTTCTTTTTCTGGCGACGGTTTTTGAGCCGCTTCAATTTGATATACAAACAAGCGTACAATATAAAATAGTCCCGCAAACCATGTGATTACAAAGATGAGGTGAAGTGATTTTAAATAATTATAAGAGTCCATCTTCTGGTTGAATTAAATTGATATTCATTTCTTTTTTTAAAAAATAGCCAGTAATTACAGTTGATAAAACATCGGCAATAGGAAAGGCAACCCATACACCAAAAATACCTAAAAAATCGGGCAGTATAAGTACTAATGGGATTAAGAAAAAACCTTGTTTACTCAAAGTCAAAAATAAGGCCTTTTTTGCTTTTCCGGCAGCTTGAAAATAAGCAGCTCCAATCAATTGAATCGCTATTATTGGGGAAGCTGCAAAGACCCAAAGTAGTGCTTCAGGAGTTTCTGCAATTACTTTTGGATCAGTTGTAAAAACGGCTACAATTGGTTTTGCGAAAAGCAGAATAATTATGAAAATAGCCGTCGCTAAAATGGCGGCATATTTTATTGAAATAAGAATGCTTTCTTTGACTCTTTCATAATTTTGAGCGCCATAATTAAAACCCGCAATTGGAAGAAACCCTTGCGTAATTCCTAGAATGGGAAACAAAGCAAACATTAGCATTCGGCTTATGATTCCGTAAACTGCAACGGAATGTTCTCCGCCATAAGTGTATAAAGTATGATTGAGAATGATGGCCAAAATACTCACAACACCTTGTCTTGAAAAAGTAACAAAACTTAGTTGCGTTATCTCTTTTATAATGGTAATTTTAAGTTTAAAATGTCGTGCTTTTAAAGCTAATTCGCTTTTAAAGAGAAAAAACCACAATACAAAAACAAAACACATAAAATAAGAAATAGCCGTTGCCATTGCAGAACCAAACATCCCTAAATGCAATATTTTTATAAAAAGAACGTCTAAAGCAATATTGACAAAAGCGGGAATAATCATAGCAATCATTGCGAATTTTGCTTTCCCCTCTGCTCGGATAATATTATTTCCCATCATGCATAATGCCAAAAAAGGAACGCTCAAAATAATAGGGAAAAAGAATTCTTTAGCAGGTTCCATAATGGCGCCTTTAGCGCCAAATAACAAAAGCATTTGATCGCTAAAAATAATTCCAAAAAGAGAAAATAAAGCAGACAATAACAAAGTCATGACAATTTGATTGCCAAATGTGTATAGTGCTTTTTCTTTATGATTCGCGCCTAAGGCTCTCGAAAGTACAGAACCTCCGCCCACACCAATAGCCATTCCTAATGACGAAATCAAGAAGGTAATAGGAAGCACTACGGTTACTGCTGCAATGGCCAAAGAACCAATCCATTGCCCGACAAAAATGGTATCAATTAATATGTTAACCGACATGAATAAAATGCCAATAGAAGAAGGAACCGCTTGTTTTATCAAGAGGGTTTTAATATTTTGTGAGCCTAATTCTTCGGCGGTGACGGTCATTTTAAACGATTACTTTTTCAACGGTGGCCCATTCAGTTATCCAGTTACTAACTGTTTTACACCAATCGTCGCTGTCATTTAAACAAGGAATAGCCATAAAATTTTCGCCTCCATGTTCTTTAAATTCATGATTGGCTTCCATGGCAATTTCCTCTAAAGTTTCTAAACAATCAGATACAAAAGCAGGAGTTACAACAGCGAGATTTTTAATCCCTTTTTCTGGCATTTTGTTAACTTCAACATCAGTGTAAGGTGTTAACCATTTATCACCAGCTAAGCGAGATTGAAAGGTTTGACTGTATTTTCCTTCTGGAATTCCTAATAATTTGACTACTTGTTTCGTAGTTTCATAACATTGATGACGGTAACAAAATTCGTGTGCAGGTGATGGTTTGTTGCAACAAGAACCATCAATTTTGCAATGTGATTTAGTTATATCTGTTTTACGAATATGACGCTCTGGGATTCCGTGATACGAAAACAATAAATGGTCATATTCAAAATTTTCTAAATGACTTTTTATGGAATCGGCTAGGTTTTTTATGTAATCTGGTTTGTTGTAAAAAGCAGGAACAATTGTAAACTTCATTTCTGGAAAATGTTTTTTACGCAAGTCTTCTGCTAGTTCCAAAATTGTTGTGGTTGAAGCCATAGCATGTTGTGGATACAATGGAAAAAGCATTACTTCGTTTACACCTTTATCATGTAATTCTTGTAATCCTGATAATAAGGAAGGGTTTCCGTAGCGCATGGCTAATGCAACAGGAATTTCAACTTGTTGTTTTACTTTTTCATGCATTCTTTTTGAAATAACCACAAGAGGCGAACCTTCGTCCCACCATATTTTAGCATAAGCTGCTGCAGATTTTTTAGGTCTTGTTTGAAGTATTATTCCTCGAACCAATAATGCTCTTAATAAAAACGGAACGTCAATGACGTATTTGTCCATTAAAAATTCATCTAAATATGGTTTTACATCTTTTGGAGTTGGACTTTCTGGAGAACCTAAATTGACTAATAATACGCCTTTCATTTTGTTTTTATTTTTGGATAAAAGTAAATAAACTTACTTTTTATTAAATGATGATTAACTATTTTTTACCTATTGTTTTATCTAAAAAAATGATGCAATTACATGTTTGGATTTATTGACATCAAATATTTTTTTGGGGTTGTTGCAAATTTCTTTTTGAACGCAGCAATAAAATGACTTCCGGTGCTGTACCCGATTTTCAGTCCTACTTCGTTTACGTTATAGGAGCCGCTGTCTAATAATTTTCGGGCAAAATCCATTTTGTAGTCAAAAAGAAACCCATAAACTGTATCGCCATAAATTTGTTTGAAACCCATTTTTAGTTTTTTCAAATTTAAGCCTACTTGATCTGCTAGTTCTTGTAATCCTGGCGGCTCGGCCATATTTGCAATGATGATTTCTTTTGCTTTTTTTATTTTCAAAACATTTTCTTCATCAATCAAAAACGGACATTGTTCTGCGTTTGGATCCTCGGTTCTATTGAAATACAAGCTCAAGAGTTCGTATCCTTTTCCTTTATAGTATAGATTTTTAATAGAAGGATTTAGGGTGTAATGAAACAACTGGCTCAAGACAATCGCCATTGATGGACTGATGTTTCCTTCGTTATAATATTTTTTATCTTTATTATCTGCACTCAAAAACGGAATATAATCTGCTTCTGTTGAAAAAAGAGCATGAAATTTTTTGATAGAAACAATCACTGAAATTACCCATGAATTAGGCGCAACTTCAAGATTCAAAGGCAATTCTTTCTGCGGATTATACAAAAGCAAGGATTTTTCTTCCTTCAATTCTAATGCATAATTGCCTTGATTGAAAATAAACTTAGCCTTTCCTTTGATTCCAAAATGAAACTGAATCAAGCCACTGCTTACTTCATGTTGGGCATGAAAAGGTGTTTCGCTATCGTTTTGAAAACGAATCAGCGTAAAATCATTTTCGATTTTTATAATTTCCTGAGAACCCATAGCGATGTTTTTTTAATAAAAAAAGAACAATTAACTGCAAACATTATTTAGAATTACTCTAAATAGAACGACATAAATCACCTTATTTTAGTACAAAAATAGAAATTTTTAGATTAAAATAGCGAAATAGATTCAAAAAAGCATCTAGCGATACAAATAGTCCTTTAAGCGTTACTTTTATCAAAAGTATAATGATAATTTTGTTTCACTTTTTAGGAAAAGTGTATCTATGAAAAATAACATCGCAGCAAAGCATCTCTATTTTTACTCCGTTGGGTTAAGCTATAAAAAAGCGGATGCCGAGATCAGAGGTGAATTTAGTTTAGACACTTTGGCCAAAACACGTTTGTTAGAACAAGCAAAACAAGAAGGCATAGAAAGTTTAATCGTAACATCTACTTGCAACCGTACAGAAATATATGGTTTTGCAGAGCATCCATTTCAATTAATAAAATTAATTTGCGAGAACAGTCAAGGTAGTGTTGAAGCGTTTCAAAAAGTAGGTTTCGTATATAAAAACCAAGAAGCAATAAATCATTTGTTTCGAGTAGGAACAGGATTAGACAGTCAAATTCTTGGTGATTTTGAAATCATTTCCCAAATAAAAACCAGTTTTGCAGAGTCTAGATCTTTAGGTTTAATCAATACCTATTTAGATCGATTGATTAATTCAACGATTCAAGCAAGCAAAAAAATAAAAAACGAAACCGAAATCAGTTCAGGTGCTACCTCAGTATCTTTCGCATCGGTGCAGTACATCATGAAGAATGTAGAGAACATTGGAAACAAAAACATTCTACTTTTTGGAACTGGAAAAATCGGTAGAAATACCTGTGAAAATTTAGTAAAACATACTAAAAATGATCACATCACTTTAATCAATAGAACCAAAGATAAAGCAGAAAAATTAGCGGGAAAGCTAAATTTGATTGTAAAAGATTATTCAGAATTGCATCTAGAATTGCAAAAAGCAGATGTAGTTGTGGTGGCTACTGGAGCACAAAACCCGACTATCGATAAAGCAATTTTGAATTTGAAAAAACCAATGTTGATTTTGGATTTATCTATTCCAAAAAATGTCAATGAAAACGTGAAAGATTTAGAAGGCGTTACCTTGATTCATATGGATCATTTATCTGAAATGACGGATGAAACATTAGAAAATAGGAAAGCTCACATTCCTGCTGCTGAAGCAATCATTGAAGAAATTAAAGAAGAATTTGTTGTTTGGACAAAAGCCAGAAAATTTGCACCAACAATTCATGCTTTAAAGAAAAAATTAAATGCGATTAAAGATTCTGAGCTGAATTTTCAAAGCAAAAAAATTGCCGATTTCAATGAAGAACAAGCCGAAATCATCAGCAATAGAATCATCCAAAAAATAACTACACACTTCGCAAATCATCTTAAAGAGGAGACAACCATGGTCGATGAAAGTATCGAATGGATTGAAAAAGTGTTCCATATTGAAGCGACTGCAAAATAATGACAAAAATAATACGCATAGGAACTCGCGATAGCGAACTCGCGCTTTGGCAAGCCCATACCGTAGCCAAAAAATTAAATGATTTAGGATATAAAACAGAAATTGTAGCCGTAAAATCTGAGGGCGATATCATTCTTGACAAACCTCTTTACGAATTAGGAATTACTGGAATTTTTACAAAAACATTAGATATTGCCATGATCAATGGTCAGGTTGATATTGCTGTGCATTCCATGAAGGATGTTCCTACGGCATTACCAATTGGGATTGTTCAGGCAGCAGTTTTAGAAAGAGCCAATACATTGGATATTTTAGTTCACAAAGGAAACCTTGATTTTCTTAATGGAACTGGAACTATTGCTACCGGAAGTTTGAGACGCCAAGCACAATGGTGGAACAAATATCCCAATCATACTGTAGTTGATTTGCGTGGAAATGTAAATACACGCATGCAAAAATTGCAAGAAAGCGATTGGAGCGGAGCTGTTTTTGCAGCGGCAGGATTAGAAAGAATCAATTTGAAACCAACAAATTTTATTAATTTAGATTGGATGATTCCAGCACCAGCACAAGGAGCAATGCTTGTTGTTGCTATGGCAAATGATGATTTTACCAAAGAGGCTGTGTCACAATTGAATCATATTGAAACAGAAATTTGTACGCATATCGAAAGACAATTTTTGAAAACATTAGAAGGTGGTTGTACAGCCCCGATTGGAGCTTTAGCAAAATACAATGAAAAAGACGACACCATCGAGTTTAGAGGTGTTTTGTTCTCTATAGATGGAAAAGAAAAAATAGAAGTTGATAAAATTGTTCCTATCGAACAATGGAAAAAACTAGGATTCGAATCAGCGAAAGAAATTTTAGAAAATGGAGGAGCGGTTTTGATGAAAACAATTAAGGAAACGCTAAAAAAATAATGCGAAATTCAATTCAAATTTTAGCTACCAAAATTCTTTCTGCAAATCAGAAACAAGAATTAGTAAAAGCCCATTTTCAGGTAATCGAAGCGGATTTTATCAAAACCGAAACCGAAAATTTTGAATTAACGGAGCTCAATGATAATCTGATTTTTACCAGTCAGAATGCAGTTCGAAGTTTTTTAAAAAACCCAAAACAGGAGGAATTAAAATCCAAAAATGTTTTTTGCGTTGGCTTAAAAACTAAAATACTATTGTCAGAAGCTGGATTTAATGTAGTGGCTTATACTGGATATGCTTCGGATTTAGCTGAAATCATTACTTTGATTTATGCGAATGAAAGTTATACGTTTTTCAGCGGAAATTTGAGAAAAGATACATTGCCAAAAGCTTTGGCGGAAGCCGGAATAAAATTCAATGAAATCCAGGTTTATAAAACGTCTTTAACTCCTCATAAAATAAAAGAGACAGTAGATGCTATTTTGTTTTTTAGCCCATCAGGAGTTGAAAGTTATCTAAAGGAAAATAAGATTAAAAAAGAAACCTGTTTTTGTATTGGGGAAACCACTGCTGAAGCATTAGGAAAAATAACAAAAAACATTGTAATTGCAAATCAGCCAAGCATTGAAGATGTGATTGAAGATGTAATCGAAGAATTTAAATAAAACCAAATATAGCCTTCGCTTTAGGCAACAAATCAGCTAATAGCCAATAGTTCAAAATTATGATAAAAAACGATTTATTTTTACGCGCATTAAAAGGAGAAACTGTTCAACGTCCACCGGTTTGGATGATGCGTCAAGCGGGGAGATACTTACCTGAATTCATCGCTTTGCGTGATAAATATGATTTTTTCACTCGTTGTCAAACGCCAGAATTAGCTGCTGAAATCACGGTTCAACCTATTCGTAGAATTGCACCAGATGCGGCAATTTTGTTCTCGGATATTTTGGTAGTACCACAAGCTATGGGAATTGAGGTGTTGATGAAAGAAAGTTTTGGTCCATTTTTACCTAATCCGATTCGTACCATTCAGGATGTCGAAAAAGTGATTGTTCCTAACATTCAGGAAACTTTGGGTTATGTAATGGATGCTGTGAAATTGACTAAAGAAATGTTGAATGACGAAGTACCATTAATTGGTTTCGCTGGTTCACCATGGACAATTTTCTGTTATGCAGTAGAAGGTAAAGGATCTAAAAGTTTTGATTTGGCCAAAGGATTTTGTTTTACACATCCAGAAGCAGCACATGTTTTATTGCAAAAAATCACCGATACTACTATTTTATATTTGAAAGAAAAAGTAAAAGCAGGAGTTGATGCCGTTCAGATTTTTGATTCTTGGGGCGGAATGCTTTCTCCAGTTGATTATCAAGAATTCTCTTGGAAATACATCAACCAAATCGTAGAAGCTTTGGCAGATGATGCTCCAGTAATTGTTTTCGGAAAAGGATGTTGGTTTGCGCTTGGCGAAATGGGAAAAAGTAAAGCTTCTGCTTTAGGAGTTGATTGGACTTGTTCTCCAAGAAACGCAAGATACTTGTCTGGTGGAAACATAACGTTACAAGGAAATTTTGATCCAAGTCGTTTGCTTTCTCCGATTCCGGTAATTAAGAAAATGGTTCACGAAATGATTGACGAATTCGGAAAAGACAAATACATCGTAAATTTAGGTCACGGAATTTTACCAAATATTCCTGTGGATCACGCGAAAGCATTTATTGATGCGGTGAAAGAATACAATCAATAATTAGATTTAAAAATGCTAAACAAAGGGTTACGAGATCAGGAAAGCATCCGAATAGACAACATTCTAAAGGTGTTGCATTCACTGACTTTCGTTCCTAAGTTTTGGAATTTAGAAGATACAAGTTTAATAGACAATGAGTTGAAAGACTTTGGATTAAGTGTTGAAAGTTTAATCAACGCTACTGAAAAAGATTTAATTACCCTTTTAATGCGTTGTCATTTGGATTGGAATCAGTTGGAGCAATTTGCAGATTTTTTAGTTAAAAGTTCTAAAGAGAATCCATCTGATTTTTCTGAAAAAGCAATTGCTATTTACAATTATATTCAGTTGGAAAGCAAGACTTTTTCATTCGAAATATTTAATAAGTTAGCTGCTGTAAAAGCAAATTTATAATGAAAAATAAATTTTACCAATACATACAAAACCTTCAAGACCAAATCTGTGCAGGATTAGAAGCGTCTGACGGTCAAGCCAAATTTAGGGAAGACCTTTGGGAAAGACCAGAAGGAGGAGGCGGAAGAACGCGAGTAATTGAAAACGGAAAAGTTTTTGAAAAAGGCGGAGTTAATATTTCGGCAGTCCACGGAAAATTGCCTGATTCTATGCAAAAATTATTCAATGTAGGCGAAGCTGATTTTTTTGCCTGTGGCTTGAGTTTGGTTTTGCATCCAAAAAATCCAATGACACCTACAGTTCACGCTAATTGGCGTTATTTCGAAATGTACGATGACAACGGAAATGTAATCCAGCAGTGGTTTGGTGGCGGACAAGATTTGACACCTTATTATTTGTTTGAAGAAGACGCTGTTCATTTTCATCAAACCTGTAAAACAGCTTGTGACAAACACAATTTGGATTTTTATCCAAAATATAAAAAACAATGCGATGGGTATTTCTGGAATGCACACCGCAACGAAGCACGAGGAATTGGAGGATTGTTTTTTGATTATTGCAAAGCAAATGAAGATATGTCAATGGAAAATTGGTTCAACTTTGTAACCGAAGTTGGAAATAGTTTCCTTCAAGCTTATGTTCCAATTGTCGAAAAAAGAAAAAATTTACCTTATACTCCAGAACAAAGAACGTGGCAGGAAATCCGTCGTGGTCGTTATGTGGAGTTTAATTTGGTTCATGATAAAGGCACACTTTTCGGACTAAAAACTAACGGTAGAATTGAATCTATTTTAATGTCATTACCACCACGTGTGCAATGGCATTACGACCATCATCCAGTTTCTGGAAGCGAAGAAGAGAAATTATTGAAAGTATTAGAGAATCCAAGGGATTGGCTTTAGGTTTATTTTAAATTCTAAATTTTAAATTTTAAATAGGTTTAACTTTAAACTTTTAAACCTGAAACTTTAAACGAAAATATATGTTTCCATTACAAAGAGGTAGAAGATTACGCGTTAACGAATCCATAAGAAGTTTGGTTCGTGAAACCAGTTTAAGTCCATCGGATTTTATGTTTCCTATGTTTATTGCAGAAGGCGAAAACCTGCAAGTGGAAATTCCTTCTATGCCGGGAATATTTCGTCGCTCGATTGATTTAACCGTCAAAGAAGTCAAAGAATTATTTGATTTAGGCATTCGTGCGGTAAATATATATGTAAAAGTCAGTGAAGATTTAAAAGACAATACAGGAAAAGAAGCTTGGAATCCAAATGGTTTAATGCAAAACGCCATTCGCGCCATCAAAACCGCATGTCCTGAAATGATTGTAATGCCAGATGTGGCTTTAGACCCATATTCTATTTATGGTCATGACGGAATCATTGAAAAAGGAGATGTTGCAAACGATGCAACAAATGATGCTTTGGTAAAAATGGCCGTTTCTCATGCTCAGGCAGGAGCTGATTTTGTAGCGCCTTCAGATATGATGGACGGACGCGTATTGCGTTTGCGTCAAGGCTTAGATGCTGCCGGTTTTCATCATGTTGGAATCATGAGCTATTCGGCTAAATATGCTTCGGCATTTTACGGGCCGTTTCGTGATGCTTTGGATAGTGCACCAGTCGACAATGCTGAAATTCCAAAAGATAAGAAAACCTACCAAATGGATTATGCAAACCGCATTGAAGCCATCAAAGAGGTACTTTGGGATGTTGAAGAGGGCGCTGATATGGTAATGGTAAAACCTGGAATCGCCTATCTTGATATTGTACGCGAAGTCAAAAATGCCGTAAATGTACCCGTAACCGTTTTTCATGTTTCGGGTGAATATGCTATGATTAAAGCTGCTGCCGAAAGAGGTTGGTTGGATAATGACAAGATTATGATGGAGCAATTAATGTGCATCAAACGTGCCGGTGCGAGTTTGATTTCGACATATTTTGCCAAAGAAGCTGCAATACTATTACAAAAATAAGGAGCTTATCCTGCTATCCGCTGTATCTTTACCTTCTTAAAGAAAGAAGGTAAAGGATGCCGCTACTATCAGGGCTAAAAATATAAAACCATTTGTGGAAGCAAGTGGTTTTTTTATATCCATTACTTTCTTTGAGCTTAATTTTTTTTACTTTTATAAAATGGAAACAACCTACATTAAAACCCCTTTAGGAATAACACAAATCACAGGTGACGAAAACGGAATTGCAGTAATCTCCGTTTCAGATGAAGGCGTAGTTTCGGCGGATATTCCATTTGTTTTACAAGAAGCCGTTACTCAACTCAACGACTATTTTGAAGGAAAACGAACAAGTTTCGATTTTAAACTCAATCCAAAAGGTACTGAATTTCAGCAAAAAGTCTGGAAAGGATTACTCGAAATCCCTTTTGGGAAAACGTGTAGTTATATGGATTTGTCCAAGAAATTAGGCGATGTAAAAGCCATTCGCGCAGTAGCTTCTGCCAATGGTAAAAATCCGCTTTGGATTGTTGTTCCCTGTCACAGAGTCATCGGTACAGATGGTTCGCTAACGGGTTATGCAGGTGGATTATGGCGCAAAAAATGGTTATTGGAACATGAAACTCCTAGTACGCAGCAAAGTTTGTTTTGAATTTGTAAACAATTACTTTCAAAAGAAGATGTTGCCTTTTGAATTTTTGTAAATTCGTTTCATTTGGAGTAAAACACAAAACACATGATAGAAAAAATAAACCTCAATAATATTCTGTTTCTAGATATAGAAACTGTTCCAGAAGCCGAAGATTATAACGCTTTGGATGAAGAGATGAAAAATCTTTGGGATCACAAAACCCAATACCAACGCAAAGACGAATACACACCTGAGGATTTTTACGATAGAGCAGGAATTTGGGCTGAATTTGGTAAAATTGTTTGTATTTCGGTGGGTTATTTTACCATCAAAGGCGACATCCGAAATTTTAGAGTAACCTCTTTTTTTGGAGAAGAAAAGAAGATTCTACATGATTTTAATAATTTGCTAAACAATCACTTTAATCAGCCCCAACATGTTTTGTGTGGACATAATGCAAAGGAATTTGATATTCCATTCCTAGCCCGACGCATGATTATCAATAACATTGCAATTCCGAATAAACTGAATTTATTTGGCAAAAAGCCATGGGAAATCCCGCATTTGGATACGTTGGAATTATGGAAATTTGGCGATTACAAGCATTTCACTTCCTTAAAATTGATGTGTAAAATTCTTGGAATCCCTTCTCCAAAAGGAGATATTGATGGCAGTCAAGTCGGACATGTTTTTTATGTAGAAAAAGACATTGACCGTATTGTGACGTATTGCGAAAAAGATACGATTGCGGTTGCACAGATTTTCCTTCGCTTGCGTAGAGAAGATTTATTGATTGAGGATGAGATTATTCATGTGTAAATAAAGACAATCACAATATGAAAATACAGTGACAGAATTTTGAGTTTAATTGCCTTTTGGAAATGAAGAAGCGATTTTTCCTACTTGAAGATTCTTTTATTGGTATTGACATTGACATTGCAATTAACATTGATTTATTACATTTACAAAAATTATAAATTATGGTATTGAGTAGATTTTGGCTGACTATTTTTATTTCTTCAATAGTATTTGTAGTCATCAGTTTGTTTTCTGGGAATAGTTATACGATCGATTATATTTTAAATGGTAAAAAAGACGATCCTATTTTATTAACTGAAAAATACATCGAGCAAGTTCCTGCTTTTATAAAAGATAGCATCAAGAAAGCGCCAGATCAAACGATGATTATCAACCGAGATACCATTAATGCCGATACTACTTATGTGTTTAAAAATAAAGTAGTTAAAATATATAGCGGGGTTCAAAAATCAGATGGATTATTGCCTACGTGTAAAAATACATTGGTAGATTTAATTTTGCCACTTATTGCTTATTTGGCATTTTTCTGCGGATTGATGGAACTTTTAATCATTTCTGGAGCTACACAAAAACTAGCAAAAGTTTTGAGTCCCGTGTTCGTGAAAGTATTTCCAAGTATTCCAAAAAATCACCCTTCCATTTCCTATATGACATTAAACTTTGCGGCCAATTTCTTGGGATTGGATTCTGCTGCGACTCCATTTGGTTTAAAAGCCATGGAAAGTTTACAAGAAATAAACCCCGAAAAAGATAAGGCCAGTGATGCTCAAATTATGTTCATGTGTCTACATGCTTCAGGACTTACATTAATTGCAACTTCTATCATTGGTTATCGTGCAGCGGCTAATGCCAGTAATCCCGCTGATGTGATGTTGCCGTGTATCATAACTTCTTTTATCGGTACAATTGCAGCATTTTTAATTGTTGGAATTAAACAAAAAATTAATTTTAAAAGCGCCTCTTTGGTCATCGGTTTAATGACATTAATAGCAGCTATAGTTGGTTTATTGCTATATGTAAACCATTTAGATTTAATTGGTAAAAATTATTTCACGTCAAATCTTTCCGCTTTAATTCTAGTTGGAATTATTGCATTTACTTTGATCCTTTCCTTTGTTAAAGAAAAGAAATTTACAGAAGCAAATACAACTGTTTATGAAACTTTTGTGGTTGGTGCCAATAATGGAATTAAAACAGGAGTTACTATTTTTCCGTATGTTTTGGGAATGTTAGTGGCTATTTCTTTATTCAGAAACAGTGGTTTGTTTGAAATTATTAGTGAATGGATAGCTTTTGGATTTTCAAATATGGGAGTAAGCAAAGAAATCACAGATGCTCTACCAGTAGCATTGCTTAGACCTTTTAGTTCTGCAGGCTCACGAGGATTTTTAATTGATTCGATGAATACTTTTGGTGCCGATTCCTTGACGGGAAGATTAAGTAGTATTTTTCAATGTAGTGCCGAAAGCACTTTTTATGTGATAGCGGTTTACTTTGGTTCTGTTAATATAAAAAATACGCGTTACGCTTTAGGAACGATGCTTGTAGTTGATGTGATTTGTGTAGTTACAGCTATTTTGGTAGCAAGCTGGTTTTTTTAAAACAGAGAAAAGGAATTATATTTTAAATGGTATTTTATGGTTTAATTCTAAACAATTTTAAGCCATAAGTTGATATAAATCACATTTGATTCCTGGAACAATTCTTATATTTACATTTCTAAAATTAATTATTAAATATGGACTTTATATATCAGGATCCCTATCCTATTTTAAAAGACGATACTCAATATCGAAAAATTTCATCCGATTACGTAAAATTAGAAAAACTAGGTGATAGAGAAATCTTAACCGTTGATCCAAAAGGATTAGAATTGCTTTCGCAAGAAGCGATGAAAGATGTTTCTTTTATGTTGCGTACATCACATTTAGAAAAACTAAAAGCGATTTTAGATGATCCAGAAGCAACGGATAACGATCGTTTTGTGGCGTATAATTTATTGCAAAATGCCGCTGTAGCTATTGAAGGGGAATTACCATCTTGCCAAGATACAGGAACAGCAATTGTTATGGCCAAAAAAGGGGAGAATGTATATACTGGAGTGGATGATGCAGAATGGTTGTCAAAAGGGATTTTCAATACCTATCAAGAACGTAATTTAAGGTATTCGCAAATTGTTCCGATTAGTATGTTTGAGGAAAAAAACTCAGGTTCTAATCTTCCAGCTCAAATTGATATTTATGCTAAAAAAGGCGCGTCATATGAATTTTTGTTTTTAGCAAAAGGTGGAGGTTCTGCTAACAAAACTTATTTATACCAACAAACAAAATCGTTGTTGAATGAAAAATCAATGGATGCTTTTGTTCGTGCTAAAATCATGGATTTAGGAACTTCCGCTTGTCCACCATATCATTTGGCTTTTGTAATTGGAGGAACATCAGCCGAAGCAAATTTAGCTGCGGTAAAAAAAGCATCTGCTGGATATTTTGATAATTTACCTACTTCAGGAAACATGGCGGGTCAAGCTTTTCGTGATTTAGAGTGGGAAAAAAGAATACAATTAATTTGTCAAGAAAGTCATATTGGAGCGCAATTTGGAGGAAAATATTTTACCCATGATGTTCGCGTAATTCGTTTGCCTCGTCACGCTGCCTCTTGTCCAGTTGGATTAGGTGTTTCTTGTTCAGCTGATAGAAATATTAAAGGTAAAATTACTAAAGATGGAATTTTTGTAGAGCAATTAGAAGTAAATCCAAAACGTTTATTACCTGCAACTCCACCACATTTAGAAGAAGCCGTTGAAATTGATTTGAACCAACCAATGGCTGATATTCTTAAAAAATTATCACAATACCCAATCAAAACACGTTTGAAATTAAACGGAACTTTGATAGTAGCCCGTGATATTGCTCACGCCAAAATTAAAGAATTATTGGATGCTGGTAAGCCAATGCCGGAATACTTCAAGAATCATCCTGTATACTATGCTGGTCCAGCTAAAACACCAGAAGGAATGGCTTCAGGAAGTTTTGGCCCAACTACTGCTGGTCGTATGGATGTGTATGTAGATGAGTTCCAAAAAAATGGAGGAAGTATGGTTATGCTTGCCAAAGGAAATCGTACGAAAGAAGTTATGAATGCTTGTAAAACTTATGGTGGTTTCTATTTAGGTTCTATAGGTGGTCCTGCAGCAATTTTAGCAAAAGAAAATATTATTTCAGTTGAGGTTGTTGATTTTGAAGAATTAGGAATGGAAGCGGTTCGTAAAATTACTGTGAAAGATTTTCCTGCTTTTATTATCACAGATGATAAAGGAAATGATTTCTTTGAGAATTTGTAGAAACTAACCGTAAAGTCGCAAAGTTTTTTTGCAAAGTTCACAAAGAAAATTTTACCGTAAATCCGCAAATTATTTCAAAGTTTTTGAGATTCAAAATTTGCGGATTTGCGGTTAATTTTTTTAATCTATCACCATTTCTGGAATTTCACCATCAATAATTAATTCCGCTTCGGTGGAGGCGATGATGTGTTCTACAGAAATCCCTGGTGCGCGTTCTAAGAGTTTAAAACCTTTTGGTGTTACTTCGAGAACGGCAAATTCGGTGACTACTTTTTTTACGCAAGCAACTCCGGTCAATGGCAAAGTACATTTTTTCAGAATTTTAGATTCGCCAGCTTTGTTGACATGCATCATGGCTACGATAATGTTTTCAGCAGAAGCAACTAGATCCATTGCGCCGCCCATTCCTTTGACCATTTTTCCAGGAATTTTCCAGTTGGCAATATCTCCATTTTCAGCAACTTCCATGGCGCCAAGAATGGTTAAATCCACATGTTGTCCCCGAATCATTCCGAAACTCAAAGCAGAATCAAAAAAAGAAGCTCCGGCTAATGTTGTAATAGTTTGTTTTCCGGCATTGATTAAATCAGCGTCTTCTTCGCCTTCAAAGGGAAAAGGTCCCATGCCGAGAACACCATTTTCACTTTGAAATTCCACATTAATTCCTTTTGGAATATAGTTTGCTACTAAGGTTGGAATACCGATGCCTAGGTTTACAAAAAAACCATCTTTTAATTCTTGGGCTATTCGTTTTGCGATGTCTTCTTTTGTTAAAGCCATAATTTTATTTTTTGAACCATATAAGTTTTTCAACTAAACACTAAACATTTTTATGAACGAGATTAAAAAATTTAAGGGTACATGAGTTTTTTCAACCATATAAGGAATATGAGTTCATTTAAGTTTTAGTTGAAAGAATAAAGGAAAGTTTTGGTCTATTTTCTTTATTCTATTCTCTTTTCCTAACCGTTCTTTTTTCAATCCTTTTTTCGTATTTCTCGCCTTGAAAAATACGTTGTACAAATATGCCAGGAGTGTGAATTTGATTGGGATCTAAAGTTCCAGCCTCAACTAGTTCTTCAACTTCGGCGATGGTTATTTTTGCGGCACCTGCCATACAAGGATTGAAGTTGCGGGCAGTTCCTTTAAAGATTAAGTTTCCTGCGGTGTCGCCTTTCCAAGCTTTTACAATGGCAAAATCAGCTTTGAAGGCCAATTCCATTACGTGCATTTTTCCGTTAAATTCTCGTGTTTCTTTACCAATGGCAACTTCGGTTCCGAAGCCTGCTGGTGTAAAAAAAGCGGGGATTCCAGTTTGTGCAGCGCGACAACGTTCTGCCAGTGTTCCTTGAGGAATAAGGTCTACTTCGAGTTCGCCGGAAAGCATTTGGCGTTCAAATTCAGCATTTTCTCCTACATAGGAAGAAATCATTTTTTTGATTTGTTTTTGCTGTAAAAGCAATCCCAATCCAAAATCGTCAACGCCTGCATTATTTGAAATACAAGTTAGATTTTTGGTTTGTTTTTTTACCAATTCGGCAATGGAATTTTCAGGAATACCACATAATCCAAAACCACCAAGCATGATTGTCATTCCGTTTTCAATGCCTCGAAGGGCTTCATGGACTGAGTTTACTTTTTTGTTTATCATACTAGTAATTTATAATTTATTGAAATGATAAATTTTATTTTGAATCCAATTGCCCTAGCCCTGATAGTAGCGGCATCCCACGCTTTTTTTGGCGTGGATATAGCGAATAGCAGGAAAAAGCTCCAGATTTAAAAACTACAATCCAAACTCTTCAGTGCTCTGTTCTTCTACCGCAGTGGAGTCTTTAACGACTTTAGGTGCGGTGTAACAATCTACTTTTATAGAAAGATTAGCAGGTCTTTCGAAAGGTTCTTTTGATACATGAAGATCTGGGTCATCATAGCATTTTTTCATAAAATAACCCCAAATAGGAAGGGCAGCCGTAGCTCCTTGACCATAAGTTAGGCTTTTGAAACGTGCCGAACGATCTTCGCATCCTACCCAAACTCCAGTAACTAAATTAGGAACCATACCCATAAACCATCCGTCAGATTGGTTTTGAGTAGTACCTGTTTTTCCTGCAATTGGGTTGGTGAACATATACGGATAGCCAGTCCAACGGTTGTCACCATTCCCGCCACCTTGGGTTCTTAAACGTTCTCCAGATCCTCCTTCAGTAACTCCTTCAAGTAATTTAATAACTGCAAAGGCGATGTCTTTATTTAAAACATCATGTGATTCTGGAATAGGTTCATAGATAACTACACCACTTTTATCTTCAATTTTAGTTAGAAATTGTGGTTTTACATAGACTCCTTGATTAGCAAATGTGCTGTATGCCGCTACCATATCTTCTACAGTAATTTCCACGGCTCCAAGCGCTATAGAAGGTTGAACAGGAATTTCAGAAGTAACGCCAAGTTTATGCGTTAATTCCACAACGGCTTCTGGACCTGTTTTGTCTATTAATTTTGCTGAAATTGTATTGATAGAATTGGCAAGACCTTTTTTTAGCGTAACCATTCCTCTGTATTTATTGTCAGAGTTTCTAGGCTCCCAATCTTCGGTTACATGATGACGACCTTTTCTAATCATAAACGGACCATCAAGTATAGAATCGCAAGGAGACATATTCAATTGTTCGATTGCTGTTGCATAAACGAAAGGTTTAAAAGTAGAACCTACTTGTCTAGCGCCTTGCCCAACGTGATCGTATTGAAAATATTTGTAATTGATTCCACCTACCCAAGCTTTGATGTTACCGGTTTGAGGTTCCATTGCCATAAGCCCAGATTGAAGAAAGTGTTTATAATAACGGATTGAATCTAATGGTGTCATGATTGTATCTCTTTCTCCTTTCCAGGTGAATACAGTCATTTTTGTTTTTTGTTTGAACGAAGCTATAATTTCGTCCTCGCTTTTGTCCATAGATTCCATTATGTTCCAACGAGAAGATGCTCTCATGGCTTTATCAATAATTCGTTGGGTTTCCGCCTCAGAAATATTAACAAAAGGCGCGTTTTTATTGTCTTTTGCTTGATTGAAAAATTCCTCCTGAAGGTTTGCCATATGTGCTTCAACTGCTTCTTCAGCATGTAGTTGCATTCTGGAATCAATAGTGGTGTAGATTTTCAATCCGTCTTTATAAATATCGTAATCTGATCCGTCGGGTTTTTTGTTTTCTTCTACCCATTTTTTCATGTAATCACGTAAATATTCTCTAAAATAAGTTGCCGTTCCGTCTTTATGACTTTCTAATTTGAAATTCAATTTGATAGGTAAACGTTGTAATTTTAATTTTTGAGATTCATTAATAATGCCTGCTTTTTCCATTTGTAAAAGCACTACGTTTCTTCTATTGGTAACGCCTTCAGGATTTCTAACAGGATTATATAAACCTGAATTTTTGAACATTCCAACTAATATCGCTGATTCGTCAATGGTTAAATCTTTTGGTTCTTTTGAAAAGTAGGTTTTTGCTGCAGAGCTTACTCCTACAGAGTTGTTCCCAAAATCATAGACGTTGCAATACATTGCAATGATTTCATTTTTAGTGTATTGTCTTTCTAATCGAATAGCAATAATCCATTCTTTGGCTTTTTGTACAATTCTAAAAGGTAAAAATTTAGACCCTTCACCATGGAATAATTGTTTGGCTAATTGCTGGGTTAACGTACTCGCCCCACCGCTAGTTCCTAAACTCAAAAGGGCTCTCATTGTTCCTCTTCCATCAATTCCTGAATGTTCATAAAAGCGAGCATCTTCGGTAGCTACTAATGCTTGAACCAAGTTTTTTGGTAAGTCAGAGTATTTTAATTGAGACCTGTTTTTTTCAAAATACTTTCCAATAACTACTCCGTCAGCCGAGATGATTTCTGTGGCTAAATTGGAATCTGGATTTTCTAAATCTTCGAAGGAAGGCATTGAACCAAAAAGTCCCCAAGAAGCAAATAGGAAGAATAAAGCAAGTCCTCCCATGGTATACAAGAAAACTTTCCAAAATTTCTTTGAATAATATTTGATGTCTTTTTCAGTATTATTAAGCTGATTGTTGTTTTTTCTGATAGCCATAATGCAATTCTATTCTTTTTTTTCTATTCTAAAACCTACATCTGTAATTCCTTCTAGAAGTTCTACTCCCGGAACTTTTCCAGTTTCTCTTACCGCTTGTTTTACATATACTTTATACTTTCCTCTGAAACGTACATTTTCTTTGTAAAACAATTTACTTTCTTTAATATCAGTGAATCCATCACCAAGTAATGAACCATCTGGATTAGCCATTTGGTATTCTAATGTGTCAACTTTAGTAAAACCATTTGGCATTTCTAAAGCTACAATTAAGAACAAATTATTAAATGGATAATTGTTGTTGTCTCTCAAAGTTACAAATAAATTGTATCGTTTTGTCGAGTCTAATTCTGGTAAATTGAAAGTTACAATACTGTCTTTGTGCCAAGCACTCCCAACAGATTTGTATTCATCAAAAACTCTTTTTTTATCACAAGAAAAAAAAAGTGTTGCAACTAAAAGCAATAAAGCACTATTTTTTATCGACATTTTTAGTAATAATTATTGGTTTTCTTGGTTCTGCAGGTTTTTTATTATTTGCAGGATTCGGACGTTTATTGTTATTATTGTTTGGTCTATTATTGTTGTTGTTTTGGTTTGGATTTGCTGGTCTGTTGTTGTTTTCAACGGCAGCATTTTCTCCTGAAGGTCTGCGTTTTTTATTTGGTTTTTTCTTCGCTTTTGGCTGATCAAAACGCGTTAAACTTTCTTGTCCCATCGCATTATTAAAGTTTTTCTCTGGTTCTGCAACAATTTCAATTGCATAATCTTCTAGTGCCGAAACTTTATTTTTTAGTTTGTTTTCAGCAATAATTTCTTGAACCTGGTCTATTTTTAATACATGCCAATTAGCAAAATTATTGGTGTAAGCAAACCACATCAGTCCTTTGAAAATATCTTGTTTTTGACAAATAGCATCTCCTTTTTCGGTAATAAGTTTGGTGTCAAAATCTGGAAAATGCTTCAACGCATCCATGTAAGTGTCTAATTCATAGTTCAAACAACACTTCAGTTTGCCGCATTGTCCAGCAAGTTTTTGAGGATTCAAAGACAATTGTTGGTAACGCGCCGCAGAAGTATTTACGCTTCTAAAATCTGTTAACCAAGTCGAACAACATAATTCTCTTCCGCAAGAACCAATTCCTCCTAAACGAGCAGCTTCTTGGCGAAAGCCTACTTGTTTCATTTCTACTCGAGTACTGAATTCTTTGGCAAAATCTTTAATTAATAATCTAAAATCGACTCTGTCATTTGCCGTATAGTAAAAAGTCGCTTTAGAACCGTCGCCTTGAAATTCAATATCTGAAATTTTCATTTCTAGTTTTTGGGCTATGGCCAATTCACGTGCGCGAACTTTCATTGGTTCTTCACGATCACGAGCTACAGACCAAATATCGATGTCTTTTTGAGATGCTTTTCTATAAATTTTTGGAACTTCATTACTGTTTGGATTGACCCCTTTTTTCTTCATTTGGATGCGAACAAGCTCACCCGTCAAAGTAACAATTCCTATATCATGCCCAGGAGAAGCAACCGTGGCTACAATATCTCCCATGCTTAAAGTTAGTTTTTCTGTATTGCGATAAAACTCTTTTCTTCCATTTTTGAAACGAACTTCCACACAGTCAAAAGCGGCTTCGCCATTAGGTAAACTCATATTGGAGAGCCAGTCGAAAACCGTTAATTTGTTGCAGCTATCGGTGCCGCAAGTCCCATTATTTTTGCAACCCTTAGGTGAACCACCATCAGAAGTTGAACAACTTGTACATGCCATAATTTTATATGTAGTGTTGCAAAAAAGCAACTTAAGTTCTTAAAACGATTAATGTGTAAAGATAGTATTTTTTAGTTTTAAGTTACAACCGTTCAAAAGAGCAATAAATCATAAATTTATACTAAAAAAACCCATTACAAAAGATGCTGTAATGGGTTGAATTTAAACTCTTTTTGGCTGTGAATTTTAGGTTTCTTTTAGTGTAATTATTTTGACTGGACAGGCTTTTACGGCTAATTCACAACTTTCAACAATACTGTGATCGTGTGATTTTAAGGTAAAAAAACCTTTGGCATTTTGGGAATGAATCAAAACCGATTTTCCGTCTTTCTTGGACATTTGAAACTGAACTGGAGCCATTTCGACGCAATAATTACAGCCAATGCATTTGTCTCTTTGTAACGTAACAATAACCATTAGGCTTCCACAATTTTATATAATTTGTCAGACATTCGGATTCTGAAAGGCAGTTTGAAAGTGCAATCATCTCCTTTGGTAGCTTTGTCAGCTACTTTATCATTGACATACATTTCCTCAATAATCATTTCTTTTGCGCCAGTACTTGGTCCTGTTACCAGAATTTTATCGCCAAGTTTGATGTCGTAAGCTTCAATTTTGAATTGACCAATAGTTGCTTTCGGAAAATAATGGGTGCCTTTACCTACATAGACTTTTTTCTGTGTAG
The DNA here is from genome assembly GCF_003634825.1 of Flavobacterium sp. 123. Classification (NCBI taxonomy): domain Bacteria; kingdom Pseudomonadati; phylum Bacteroidota; class Flavobacteriia; order Flavobacteriales; family Flavobacteriaceae; genus Flavobacterium; species Flavobacterium sp. 123. The sequence continues at coordinate 1,210,485 of NZ_RBXD01000001.1, read as the reverse complement.
CCATTGAGCCAGAAACATCGCTCCATTCGCCTAATTCTTGCCCCAGATAATAACCAGACCAAAAACCACGATTGTAAACGGTATTCAACGCTTCCATCCAAAGCGTTACTTTCTCTTTCGAAAAGCTTCCGTCGTAATAACTATCAATGGCTTCACGATAAGTTTTGATGACTGTGGCAACGTATTCAGGAGCACGACCACGACCTTCGATTTTCAAGACTTGAATACCAGAATCAATTACTTGGTCTAGAAAGTCTAAAGTGCATAAATCCTTTGGCGACATTAAATATTCATTATCAACTTCGATTTCAAAGCCAGTTTCTTGGTCAATAACGGTATATTTTTTTCGACAATTTTGTTTGCAAGCACCACGATTTGCAGAAGAATTATTGGAGTGTAAACTCAAATAACATTTTCCTGATACGGCCATACACAATGCACCGTGTCCAAAAATTTCGATTTCTACTAAATTTCCGTTTGGGCCTTTAATTTGTTCTTTTTCGATTTGTTCCGTGATTTTTTTTACTTGACGCAAACTCAATTCACGGCTCAAAACCATCGTATCTGCAAATAAACTATAGAATTTTATGGTTTCAATATTCGTAACATTTAACTGAGTAGAAATGTGAACCTCCATCCCAATGCTTCTCGCCATAGCAATAACCGCTTGGTCCGAAGCAATAACCGCAGTAATATTTGCTTCTTTTGCTTTATTCAATAATGTTTTTACAACCGATAAGTCATGATCGTAAATAATGGTATTTAATGTTAGGTAGCTTCGCACATTTTTAGCCTCACAACGTTTTGCAATTTCGGGCAAATCATCCATAGTGAAATTCACGGTAGCACGAGCGCGCATGTTCAATTGTTCTACACCAAAGTAAACAGAATCAGCGCCATTATCTAACCCAGCTTGTAAAGACTCAAAGTTCCCAGCGGGAGCCATAAGCTCTATTTTGTTCGTCAATGTCATGATAAATTAGTTTGTAATTTTATATAATTTATCTGATAATCGGATGCGGAAAGGCAAAGTAAAAGTTACTTTATCACCCATTTTTGCTTGAACTCCTTCCGTTCCGTTGACTAACATTTTTTCTAAAACTAATTCTTGATTTCCAGTTGTTGGTCCTGAAATCAATATTTTATCACCAAGGTTTAATTCTTGGTTTTCGATAGTAAATAGCGCTACTTGTGCTTTTGCATAATAGTGTTCTGCTTTACCAAGAAGTACTTTTTTTACTTTTATTTTTTGGCGAATAGCTGTTGATTTTTCGGCTAAAGCCAATGATTTATCGGATAGTTCGCCAGAATGTTTGAAGGCTAATTTATCTGATTTTCCTTTGCGAAAGACTTTGTTTCCTACCTGGATTCCTCTTCGTAATTTTACTTGTTCTACGAGTGGCAAGTGTATAATGTCTAAACATTCGGTAGAGCAACAGTTTTCCATCGCTGCTTTACAATCGTCGCATTGGATGAATAATAAATGGCAACCGACGTTTTCACAATTAGTATGATTGTCGCAAGGTTTTCCGCATTGATGACATTGTGATACAATATCGTCGGTAATTCTTTCGCCTAGACGATGGTCAAAAACAAAGTTCTTTCCTATGAATTTACTTTCAAGATTTTCTTCTTTGATTTGTTTGGCATAATTAATAATTCCACCTTCTAATTGGAACACATTTTTAAAACCTTGATGTTTGAAATACGCAGAAGCTTTTTCACAACGAATTCCACCAGTACAATACATAACCAAGTTTTTATCTTCTTTGAAATCTTTCAATTGTTCGTTGATGATTGGTAAAGATTCCCGGAAAGTTTCCACATCAGGTGTAATAGCTCCTTTGAAATGACCAATTTCGCTCTCGTAATGATTTCTAAAATCAACTACAATTGTATCTGGATTGTCCAGAATTTCATTGAATTCTTGCGCTTTTAAATGCACACCAATATTAGTTACATCAAAAGTTTCGTCGTTCAATCCATCGGCTACAATTTTATCACGAACTTTTACAGTTAGTTTCAAAAACGAATGATCATCGTGCTCCACCGCCACATTCAAACGAATGTTTTTCATGAAATCATATGCTTCTAAAGTTTCGCGGAAAGTTTCAAAATTTTCTGCAGGAACACTCATTTGAGCATTAATTCCTTCTTTGGCAACATAGGTTCGACCAAGAGCGTCGAGCTTGTTCCATTCGATAAATAAATCGTCGCGAAATTTTTTAGGATCTTGAATTTTGGCATACGCATAGAAAGACAACGTAAGGCGTTGTTTACCGGCCTGATCAATCAGTTCAGCTCTTTCTTCTGCGCTTAAGGTGTTATACAGTTGCATGCTATAAACGTTTAAGTGAGAAAATATGTTGTGAGTTCTAAATGGAAGAATTCAGTGCAAATTTAGGATTTTACCGCAGATTAAAAAAAAAATAAACCGCAAATTCACAAATTGATAAAAGTAATTTGTGAATTTGCGGTAAAAATCTTTTTAAAGAATATCTAGTGTTTAAAAACTAGCAGTATTCGTTGAAAGCATCTTGTAAGTTCTCAGCGATTAATTCAGCTGGGCGACCTTCAATGTGGTGACGCTCTAACATATGAACTAATTCTCCGTTTTTGAACAAAGCCATACTTGGCGATGATGGAGGAAAAGGGAACATATGTTGTCTTGCTGCATCAACAGCTTCCTTATCAACACCTGCAAAAACAGTGATTAAATGATCTGGTTTTTTAGCACCTTCTAAGCTCAATTTTGCTCCTGGACGTGCGTTTCTTGCTGCACAACCACAAACTGAATTTACCACTACTAATGTTGTACCTTCTGCAGTTATTGCTTGATTAACTGCTTCAGCACTATGTAAATCTTGAAAACCCGCTGCTGTTAATTCAGCTTGCATTGGTTTTACCATTTCTTCTGGATACATATTTTTTTATTTTAAATAAATAATAATTTCAAGTTGCAAAGTTACAAAGTTTACGCTCAAGAAAAGAAGTTGAATTATAAAGTTTTGTTATAGTTTGATTGTTAATTCTTGAATTTGAAAATAGCACGAAACAATGCTTGGATAAAAGGCCCTTTTGGACATTTCAAAATTACCTGAATGTCTTCAAATAGAGAGGTTTCTTCATCCAGAAATTTGAATATCAAAGTTGGGTTTCCTTTTTTGAACATCGAAGAAAATATAGAAGAACCTAATTCATTTTTTCGGTCCAGAATGTCTAACAACAACAAATCATAAAACCAAAATTTATTTCGTTTATGGAATTTTGTAAAGTTGGTTTCTCTTTGAAGAAAAGCCACTAATTCGCTCGATTTTTTATCAGAATTTTTGAATGTATAGCCTGTACTTGCTTTGGTCCATCCGCCAGCACTGCCTATATTGATTACGTTTTTAGTGTTTTGTTTCCAAAAAGGATAGCAAGTCATTGGGATGCTTCCATGCTCTTTTTCGACGATTTCATAGTGTGAAATTCCGAGTTTTTGGATATAGTTTTCAATTTCGGTTTCGTATTCTTCTTTGGTTAAAAGCGTATGCGAAAACAAGGTGTATTCTAATAATGCTTCGGTTGTAGCTGTTGGTAAAACGTACATAAAGCGCGTATTTCCTTTTTGGGCTACCGAAAAATCCATAAAAGTTGCCTGTTCTGGATTGAAAACGGCTTGTTCACTTTTGACAAACCAGCCTATAAAATGCTGTTGCAATACAGGATAATCGGTTTGATTATCCATCTTGCTTTTAGTATAAATACTATTGAAAAGTTTGCTACAAGAGAACGATTCGGTTTCGGTTTGTACCATAATTATGGTTTCCGATTCCTCAATATCCGTTACCTTTTGATTTAAAAAATGGATGTTTTTTTCTTTTGAAATCACATCAAAAACTTGAGTATAAAAATCCAAGCCTTTAACCATATGGTATTGATAGGGATTTAAATCTAAATCGCGTTCAAAATCTTGATTAGCAAATAAGGCGGAGTCCCAAGTTTTAGAAATAATGTTCTTCCAGATTCCTTTTTTCTTGGTCCAAAAACACCAAGTTCTGTCATTGGTTTTTTTTGCATTTTCATCCAATAGCAAAATGGTTTTATCCTTGAATTGACCGGATTGCGCCATTTTATATACGGTCATCAAAGCGGATAAACCGGCACCCGTGAAAATGTAATCGTATTGTTTCATATTTGGTTAAAAAATGCTTCCCAAAAGTAACTAATTTATAAATAAAATTAGATTAGATTTTGAATCGGAATGAATAACCAAACGAAATAAAATATGTTAAAGACTTTTGAGTTTGCCAGATTCCTGATGAAATGTCTAACTGATGATTTGGATTTAGTAAATAAACAATCCCGGCATCAAACCGGTGATCCGGAGTTTCTGTTTGTGGTATAAAGCCGTACAATTCAATGTAGGCACTCATTTTTTCTGTAAATGAATACCCTGTTGTTAAGGTATAAATTAATGTTGTTTTTGCAGTTTCGCCATCCCATTCAGCACCTAGATTATAACTTAATGTTTGTTTGTTGCTTAAAGTGTGTTGCATAGTAAATCGAAATGCAGGAGCATAAAAATTTGCTTTATATGTTGGGGAAGCTATTTTCGGAAAGTGTAAATGACCTATAAAAGATGTTGTTGGAATAATTCCTTTTTCTTCTAATAGTTTGGTTTTAAATCCTATTGCAATTGGGATAATTCCTGAAATGGTTTTGGAATCATTGGATTCTATATTGAATTCAGTAATTAATCGGAGCTCAAATGAATCATTAATCCCAAATTTAGTTAATACGGTAGGAGCAATGATTTTTTTGGAGTGTTCTACTGACTTTTCATATATAAATCCATTCTCGAGTTGAATATAATTAGTTGGGGTTATAAAAGGACATTCTGTTTGATCAGGTCTGTCTGTTTGAATTGCCGGTAAATTTTGCGAGAATGAGTAATTCGCCAAAACTAATGAAAAGCAAACTGGGGCTAAAATATTTTTCATTTAGGATGAATTAAAATAAAATTTAGACAAAACTAAAAAAATAATTACTCAAATAAAAGTTTTTTACATATATTTGCTTTAGTAATTGAATTTCAATCATGAGTAAATCTTTAGAAGAAGTAAATCAGTCGGTATCTACACAAAATAAAAAATCTGTTTTCAGGAAAATATTAGCCTTTTTTGGACCTGCCTATTTAGTAAGTGTTGGTTATATGGATCCAGGAAACTGGGCTACAGATATTGCAGGTGGAAGTCAGTTTGGGTATGCTTTGCTTTGGGTTTTATTAATGAGCAATATAATGGCTTTGCTTTTACAAAGTTTAAGCGCTAGGTTAGGAATTGTCACTCAGCGTGATTTAGCTCAAGCTTCCCGCGAAACTTACTCTCCGTTTATCAATTACATTCTTTATTTTCTGGCAGAAATTGCTATTGCCGCCTGTGATTTGGCAGAGGTTTTAGGAATGGCAATTGGAATTAATTTATTGTTTGATATTCCGTTGATAGAAGGCGTGCTGATTACGGTTTTGGATACTTTTTTATTACTTTTTCTAATTAATAAAGGCATTCGAAAAATGGAAGCCTTTATAATTGTGTTGGTAGCGATTATTGGGTTCTCTTTTATTTTTGAAATGATTTTTGCAGAACCAGAACTTAATAAAGTAATTTATGGATTGATTCCATCGATGCCAAATGAAGCTGCGCTTTATATTGCCATAGGAATTATAGGTGCTACAGTAATGCCTCACAATTTATACTTACATTCTTCTTTGGTGCAAACCCGAAAATTCCCCAGAACCGATGAGGGAATCAAACAAGCATTAAAATATAATTTTATAGATTCGACTATAGCTTTAAATATGGCTTTTTTTGTAAATGCTGCTATTTTAATTTTGGCGGCAGCCACATTTTATAAAAACGGTATGTTTGAAGTAGCTGAAATTCAAGATGCACATCAATTTTTGCAACCCCTTTTGGGAACACAATGGGCACCTATTTTATTTGCAGTTGCTTTGATTGCAGCTGGACAAAGCTCCACAATTACAGGTACTTTAGCTGGGCAAATTGTAATGGAAGGATATCTGAATCTACGAATTCAACCTTGGGTTAGACGAATAATAACTCGATTGATTGCTATTGTGCCAGCAGTGATTGTGATTCTTATTTATGGCGAAAGCATAACAGGAAAATTATTGATTTTGAGTCAGGTAATTTTGAGTTTGCAACTAGGATTTGCAATTATTCCTTTAATTCATTTTGTGAGCGATAAGTCAAAAATGAAAGGATATCATATCAGTAAACTCACTCAGGTTGCCGCTTGGATAATTGCTATTATTATTGTTACACTTAATGCAAGATTGGTTTTTGCAGAAATAAAAGGTTGGCTTGAAACGTCAAATCACCCTATAGTTTTATGGTTAACGGTAGTGCCACTAGCTTTAGGATTCCTTTTTCTATTACTTTATATAGTATTCAAACCGTTTATTGTAAAAGCAAAATTGGACATACAAAATCATTCTCCGCACCATATGGTTTTGAAATTTTCCGAAGCAGCGTCACATGCCAAAAAAAATATTGCTATTTCTGTAGATTTTTCTTTTGCTGATGAAGCGGCAATAAACAGCGCTTTTAACCTAGGCGGAATGGAAGCAAAATACACTTTGATTCATGTTGTAGAAACCGTAGGCGCCATGATGTATGGTAAACATGTGGACGATCATGAAACCACAATTGACGAAAAACTCTTGTTGGAATACAAAGAAATGTTCCGCGAAAAAGGCTTTAATGTCAAAATACAACTCGGTTTTGGGAAGCCCAACAAAGTCATTCCAAAAATTGTAAATAAAGGAGATTTTGATATTTTAGTCATGGGAACTCATGGTCATACTGGGATGAAAGATTTGCTTTTTGGAACTACCGTTGATAAATTACGTCATAAAATTTCGATACCCTTATTAATTGTAAAAAACTAAATAAGTTCTCATAAATAGAAGCATAAGGAGGAGCTTCTTCCCGCTATACGTTGCAATCTTTTATTTTTTGAAGAAAAAAAATAAAAGGATTTTCACTGCTATCGGGGCTAGAAAATCCGCCATCACAATCACTAATCCGCAAACTCAAAAAGAATGACTTTTTCAGAAGAAAATTATCTTAAAACGATTTACCATCTTACAACACTTTTGGACACCGAAGTGAGCACTAATGCAATTGCAGAAATGATGGAAACCAAAGCATCTTCAGTGACAGATATGCTCAAAAAGCTTGCGGAAAAACATTTAGTAAATTATAAAAAATACCAAGGAGTTTCCCTTACGGAAAAAGGAAAGTTAAGTGCTAAAATGATTGTGCGAAAACACCGTTTGTGGGAAGTTTTCTTAGTAGAGAAATTAGATTTTTCTTGGGATGAGGTGCATGATATTGCGGAACAATTAGAACATATCAAATCTGAACAACTCATCAACAGATTAGATGATTTTTTAGGAAATCCAACCGAAGATCCGCACGGTGATCCAATTCCCGATGCGAATGGGCAAATTATTAAAATTGAAAAACAATTGCTTTCTGAACTTTCAGAGAATCAAACGGGAATGTGTGTAGGAGTAAAAGATACTTCTTCGGAATTTTTAAAATATCTAGATAAGCAAGAAATTGCTTTGGGTTCAAAAATTCAAATTGTCGCAAAAGAAACCTTCGATTTATCTTTAAAAATAAAGGTAAATGGAAACGAATTAACGATTTCTAATAAAATTGCAAGTAATCTTTTTGTGAAAATGATTTAGTTACATCCACAATCATCTCCGCCACAATTTTTATTCGATTTTTTCTTTTTAAAAAAGAATTTTCGAATCAAAAAAGCAAGAGCAATTACAAGCGCTGCAAAAGCTAAAATTTCCTGAATCATAATGTTCTATTTTAGAATTTGATATGCTATTAAAGCCACAGCATATGCTAAACCACTCATAAAAATGAGTTGCCCTAATGGCCATTTCCAAGTATTGGTTTCTTTTCTTGTTATGGCAAGTGTACTGGCGCATTGCATGGCAAATGCATAAAACAAAAGCAAGGATATTCCTGAGGCAAAATTGAATATTTTTTGGCCCGTTTCTGGATTTATTTCTGCCTGCATTTTATTCTTAATTGTATTTTCATTGTCACTATCTCCTACGCTGTAAATGGTTGCAAGTGTTCCTACAAAAACTTCTCTGGCAGCAAAGGAACTGATAATGGCAATACCAATTTTCCAATCGTAACCCAAAGGCGAAATGACAGGTTCAATAGTTTTACCCATTAAACCAATGTATGAATTCTCTAATTTTTGAGAGGCAATTTCGTTTTGTAATTGCGAAGCAGGAATAGGATTTGTGGCGTGTTTTTCAACAATAATTTGTTCTGCATTTTTGAATTTTTCACCAGGGCCATAGGATGCCAAGAACCACAAAACGATTGAAATCGCTAAGATTATTTTTCCTGCGCCAAAAATAAATGCTTTGGTTTTCTCAATTACATTAATAGCTACGTTTTTGAACATAGGCAATTTGTAATTTGGCATTTCAACAATAAAATAGGTTTTGCCTTTTATTTTTAAAATTTTATTCAAAATATAAGCGGAGAATATCGCCATTCCAAAACCTAATAAATACAACAACATTAAGGTCAATCCTTGCATATTGATGATTCCAAAAATGCGATTATCTGGAATAACTAATGCAATAATTATTGCGTAAACGGGTAGCCTTGCAGAACAAGTTGTAAATGGAGTTACTAATATTGTAATGAGTCTTTCTTTCCAGTTTTCAATGTTTCGTGTGGCCATAATAGCTGGAATGGCACAAGCAGTTCCTGAAATTAGGGGTACAATACTTTTGCCGGATAAACCAAATTTCCTCATAATCTTGTCCATCAAAAAAACGACACGACTCATATAACCACTTTCTTCCAGCACTGAAATAAACAGAAACAGAAAGGCAATTTGTGGAATAAAAATTAAAATTCCTCCTATTCCTGGAATAATTCCCTGCGAAATTAAATTTGTCAAAACACCTGCAGGTAGTTTTTCACCAGCTAAAGCGCTCAAAGAAGCAAAAGTGGTATCGATAAAATCCATTGGAATTTTGGACCATTCAAATATGGATTGAAAAATACCAAATAATATGATAAAGAAAATGACATATCCCCACACTTTATGTGTCAATACGCGATCTAGTTTAGAACGAAAATCTCTAGCAACTGAGGTGTCAATTTTTAAACCTTCTTTCAAAACATCATTGATAAATTGGTATCTTTTGATGGTTTCTTTTTGTTGTAAACGCTTTAAATCAGAATGAGGTCTTGTAAAAGAATTTCGAATTTCGTTACGGTCTAAGTTTAGAAAATTAACATCCTGAGTGATCACCAACCATAATTTATACAAGAGCTGGTTCGGAAATGTTTTACGAAGATTATTGAAATATTCTGGATCAATACTTGAAGCATTCAAGCAAGGCTCGCTAGGTATTGTTTTATAACTAACAATTAATTTTTTCAGTTCTTCGATTCCAAAACCTTTTCGAGAACTTATTAGGGCAATTTTTGTTTTTAGATGTTCTTCAAGATAAGGAATGTTTAGCGTAATCCCTTTGTACTTCATTCTATCAGCCATGTTAATGACTAATATAGTTGGAATTTCTAAATCTTTTATTTGTGTAAAAAGCAGTAAATTTCGTTTCAAATTTTCTACATCGGTTACAACAAGAGCAACGTCAGGATATAATTTGTCGTTTTTATTCAATAACAATTCAATGACAACATTTTCATCAATTGAACTGGCATTTAGACTATACGTTCCGGGTAAATCCAGAATGTTAGCTTTGTAATTGTTAGGTAATTTGCAAAACCCAATCTTTTTTTCAACAGTAATTCCAGGATAATTTCCCACTTGTTGGTTTAAACCAGTCAGTTGGTTGAATACAGATGTCTTCCCTACATTTGGATTCCCTATTAAAGCTACATTGATATTGTGATTGCTAAGCATTAGTTGTTTTTGATTATTTCAACTTCGATTTCTTTTGCAGTTTCAACACGAATAGCTACATGTGAGCCATTAATATTCAAATATAAAGGATCTCCAAAAGGGGCTATTTGAAGTAATTCTACCATATTACCTGGCAAGCAACCCATTTCCAATAATTTTAAAGGAACTGTGTCAATGTCAAAGTCTTTTATAATGGCTTTCTCGCCTTTTTTGAGCGTATTTAGGGTTGTTTGCAAACCTTATTTAGATTGAATTAAGATTGCAAAAATACATATTTTAAAGCTAAAACGAATGATAATTATCATTTTTTCTAACTTTTAATAGTAAATTAACTAGAGTAATTCTTTAGGAGATACTGTTTTATTAATTAAATCAAATTACTATAAATCAGTTTATTCAGTACATAGATAATCGATGTCGGAAATCAATTTTTGAATATCTTCTTTTTTGGTGCCATCATAAAAACCGCGAACACGTTTTTTTTGGTCTACCAAAACAAAATTTTCGGTGTGAACCATATCATATAATTGTTCAGGTCTTCCTAATTTAACGGCTAAATAGGACTTTCTAGCCATAGTATAAATCTCTTTTTTATCACCTGTAACTAGATTCCATTTACTGTCAATAACCCCATTTTTTATCGCATAGGCTTTTAACACAGGAACACTATCCGTTTCTGGAAAAACGGTGTGCGAAAGCAACATTACTTTTGGATTATTGATAATGGCTTTTTGGACTTCAACTAAATTAGTTGTCATTTTTGGGCAAATAGAACCGCAGGTAGTGAAGAAAAAATCCGCGACATAAACTTTGCCTTCATAGTCTTTTTGGGTAATTGTTTTTCCGTTTTGATTGACAAATGAAAAATCAGCGATTGTATGGTATTTGCTTATATACTGTACGGTGCTGTCTACTAATTCAGGATTTACATCAGAAGGATTGAATATAGGAAGCGTTTTTTTTGGTTTTAAAGCAGAGTAGAATAAAGATATTGTAATGATTGAAAATACCAATAGCACGCCAAAGAATTTTCGGTATTTATAAAAAAATGCTTTCATCTGTCTGTTATTCGAGTTGTGTTTATGGCTGCAAAAATACAAAATGACAGTTTCAAAAAAGGATGTCTTTCTGATTTATTCTAATTTTAACTTTAGTGAAGCCAAAGCAAAAAGGCTTTTACAGATTGGGATTAATTTTATTTCGGTTTTTTCTCATGGAAAAATTAACCAAATACAAACCAAATAAGGTTACTCCGCCTCCAATGGCTAAGGCAATTGTGAGTGGTTCTCCAAAAATAAAAGAGCCTAAAATCACGGCAATAATTGGATTGATATAGGCATAAATACTGTTTATTGCAGCAGGTAGATGTTGCAACGCATAGATAAATGCTATGAAAGTCAGGACAGAACCAAAAAACACTAAATAAGCAATGGAAAGCCATGAAATCATCGGAATTGAACTTAAACTCACAGAGGTTCCAGTGGCGCCAGTAAAAGCAAATAGTAAAATACTAGATAGAAACATTTGTAATCCTAAACTAAAATAAGGATTGAAACTGGCGGCCTTTTTTTTAGTATATAACGAACCAAATGCCCATGTCAAAGTAGATATTATTGAAATAAAAATTCCAAATCTAAAATCAGGCAGCAAAAAATCACTTAAGTGATCGTAAAAAATTACGCATACTCCACCAAAACTAACAATTAATCCAAAAATCGCTAATCGGGCCAATCGCTCTCCCGAAAAAAGACTAATAATTACTACCCACAAAGGAACAAGAGCGCCAATAATTGCGCCTAAACCACTACTGATATATTTTACGCCCCAAGTACTTAAGCCGTTACTTAAAACAAAATTCAAAACACTTAGAATAAGGATGGATTTCCATTGCTTCCCTTTTGGCCAAGGTGTTTTTTTGAACATAAAAAAACAAAGATAAATTCCACCTCCAATGAATTGTCTAATTGCGGCTAATTGCAAAGCAGGCATATGTTTCACCCCTTCTTTTGAAGCAATCCAAGTGGTACCCCAAAAAAAACTTACCCAGCACAACGCTAAAATTGGAAGTCCAATAGTGTTGACTTTAGATAGAAAGGCGTTTTTAATTTTAGTTCTCAATCTACAAATTTGTTTTTGCAAAAGTATACTTTAATACGGATTCTATTTTGTAACTCAAAACTGTTTTTCCTTTGGAAGCGTTTTTGGTATTAAATTTTGGCGGTACTAAATTTAAATCGGTTGCTTTTTGGGTATAATATTGCTCTCGGGAAGGGTGAAAAGGAGTTACTGCATTGAAAGTTTCATTCCAAGAATCTGTTTCTAAAATTTTCAAAATAATACCAATGCAATCTTCCTGATGAATCAAGTTAATTGGTGCTTCAGGGTTTTCAATATTTTCTCTACCGGATAAAAATTTCACAGGATTTCGGTCTTCGCCAATTAAGCCACCAAAACGTAAAATAGTGGTTTTAAAATGACTGTTTTTTTGCAAAAGTGCTTCCGCTTTTACTAATTGTCTCCCGCCTTCGGTATCAGGATTAGTAGTTGTTTCTTCGGTTATGATGGTGTTGTTTTCACCATAAACAGAAGTGGAGCTAATAAAAAGCACATTTTTAAGTGTTGAATTTTCTAGGTGTGGGATTAAATTTTGAATTTTTCCAACAAAGTCTTCCGTGGAATTTCCTCTTAATTTCGGTGGAATATCAATAATTAAAGTAGTGCTTCCTTTAAGAAAACGGTCCATTTCACCTACTACATTTTGGCTGTCAAGCCGAATCAAAAATGGATTGATTCCTTTGTTTTTCAACGTCAAAATTTTCTCTTCAGATGTTGTAGAACCGTTAATTAAAAATCCTTTTTCTAATAAGGCTTTCGCCAAAGGCAAACCTAACCAACCGCAACCAAGAATACTAATTTGTGTCATTTATATTTTTGTTATTGCAATTTCAAACTATCCCTTACCACCGAAGCACTATCTTTCACAACAGCACTTACAATGCCATTATTTAAAGTTTTTGCGGGCACTACCGGACTTGGTTTTATACGCTGTTTAATTACCACTGCGTCATTCAAAACGAAAGGTGTTGGCATCATCCAATTTTCTCTTTTTTTCATTTTAAACAAAGGATTTGTAATTAAATCAAAAGAGCTTTCCAGTAATTCCATATCAAAAACAGATTTGGAATTCATGCTAAATTGCATCTCCAAAGGCTCGTTCCCAACTACATAATAACTCAATATTTTCTTGCCATTTCGGTTGTATTTAGAACCTTTTTGCCCCAAGGCTTTTGTACCATTGGCTATGAAATTTTGAAGAATCATATTTTCATTGGCAAAAATATCATATCGATTTACTTTTCGATTAGGAGATATTCGGATTTTTAAATGCCGTTGATTTCCCACAATTTGATCTTGAAGAAATTCAATTGTTGGTTTTTGAACGGCTGTTTTAGGAGCTTCGGCAGCATAAGTGAAAACAGAATTGTATTTGCTAAACAAAGGTGTTTCTTTCATGAAATTTTCTTTTTTAGGGTTTTCACCCAAATAAGATTTGGTCCATGAATCCAGATTGGTGTCGTAAGTTACCCAATTAGCGGCATTAGTATCAGCGTTATAAATGTATAATAAACTGTTTGATTTTGCTTTCCCAAATTCATAACCAGAGGTGTAATGTGCTTTCGCAAAAAAAGCAATCGAAGCTATAAAAAACACAAAGAACCAAGCTCCTTTTTTGGCGTAAGCACCAAAAAGAGGCAATAATAAGCCAAAAGTTAATACCGTAAGAATAGCACTTCCAAATAAAACTTTAAGTCCTAAACCTATTGGAAACATTTGAATAAATGGCGCAATAATAAGCAAGGCTGGAATACTAAAAAAGAGATTTAGCATCCATTTTGATTTTTGTGTTAGGATAAATACCCCAAAAGAAAATAGTCCAAAATACACTGGAATAATCAAAAATCCTGCTCCTTTTAAAACATTTGCAAGAACCCCATTGATGATAATCCAAATCAATAATGGCGCAATATAATGATTCATAGTTATTTTCTTAGCCGAAAATCGGTTGTAAAAAAGGAAACAAATGGCAATGCTTAACAATACAAAAGCGGCAATATAGGCGTGACCATTGTACGTAAATCCATTTAATAAATCATTGTATTGTGGATAGATTTGTAGTAGTGCTTTCCATCCAAAAAAAGTGACTAACCCAGATGTAATTACAGCACCTAATAATGGAATAAATCCTTTTCCCACTTCTTGAATTGAAATTAATCGTTTTCCAATTCCGAAGAAAATAAAAACAATCAAGAGTATAAAAGCAATTATAGTCATAGGCATAACCCAACTAAAAGGATAGTGAATAAAACTATATGGAATTGTAAAATAGACGTCATCATCTGAAGTTTGAGTGCTATTCAAATCCGTATTCGAAAAATAATTTAGTAGCGGCATCAAATATGTTCCTTGATGCGCTAAGGTATTTTTGTTTAAATGGTGGATGTCATCTTGAGCCGTATGATAATTATAATGATCGTCGATGAAAGCAAAGTTGAACCCTTGAATATTTCCTTGTTCTCTAAAAACGGTTAAATCAGTATCGTTTGGTAACATTTTATAAATGCTATACATCAGGGAATTTGAAGCAGGGCAGGGTGTTTTTGCAGCAGAAAATTCTTTTACTAAACCTGCATTTCCTTTGTTAGTTTCCATTAACATATAACTTGGTCCGGAAGTGCCTCTGGCTTCAAAGTTTAAAACTAAGCCTATTTCTTTTGCCCATAGGTGTTGCGTTACAAAAAGAGCGGCTCCATTTAAACCTAATTCTTCTGCATCAGAAAATAAGATTATCACATCGTTTTTGTGTGGCGTTTTATTGTATAAAAAAGTACGAACGCCTTCCAGAATTGTTGCTACGCCTGAGCCTGCATCACTTGCGCCATGCGAATAGGAATGTGGTGCGCTGTCATAATGTGAAAGTAACAATAGCGCTTTGGAGTTGTTAGTTCCTTTTATTCGGGCTAAAATATTTTTAGATTTCACTAGATTTCCCCAGTCACTTAAAGTATATCCTTCTTGAAGGGAAGTTTCCAAGCCTAATTTTTGAAGTTCTTTCACAAGATAATTGGCAACTTCTTCGTGGTTTTTGGAACCCACAAAATGAGGTTTTTTCGAAATAGCGTCCACTTGTGCTAAAGCTCTGTTTGTAGAAAATTCTGAAAGTGAATCACTCTCAGAAGAGGTCCACAATGGCATAATTGTCGAAAATAGCAAGCCCAGGAATCCTAGGATAAATGCTACTGATAGAAGGGATGAGTAATCTTTTTTCATGGTATTTTTGGGGTGTGGTATTTATTAAATATCTTTTTTAACAAGCATAAAGATGTCATTCTCCAAGGGTAGGTAACCTTGGTCATATAAAAAATAATAAGTATTTCCAGATTTGGTATTCAAAATATTGGTAAAAAATTCAAAGTCAAAACCCTTGCTTAATAATTTGGCACGAGTAGTTTTGGATTTTCCTTCAACATTCAGTTCTGATAAAATGCGGTAATTTTTGCGTAATTTATTATTTATGTTACGCATGAAGTTTGTACTGTCTTTATTTATTTTATTATTGTAAGCATTACGACAGCCGTCGCTACAAAACTTTTTGTCCTCTCGACCAACAATTTTTTCTCCACATTCTAAACAGGATTTCAGCATGGTTTAAAGGATTTTTATTAAATAAAAAACTTAAAGTCAATCAAATATAAATAAAATTTTCCATTTACAAACGCTTACAAATAGTTACAACCGAAAGTAAACAGTTAGTAACCGAATAATAATTGCAAGTCATCGCATCTTTGCCTTGTTGATTTAAAACAATGATTCAACACGATATATACACTAACATTTAAAATTTACACGCCATGAATGCAATGAGAAACAAAGTACAATTAATAGGACATGTTGGGAACGATCCAGAAATCAAAAATCTCGATGGAGGAAAAAAAGTTGCTAATTTGACAATCGCTACAAACGATACGTATAAAAATGAAAAAGGAGAAAAGGTAGAACAAACCGAATGGCACAAAGTCGTAGCTTGGGGTAAAACTGCTGAAATCATCGAAAAATATGTGACCAAAGGCAAAGAAATTGCAATTGAAGGCAAACTAACACATAGAAGCTACGAAGATAAAAATGGGGAAAAACGATACATTACAGAAGTCGTTGCCAATGATATTCTTTTATTAGGGAAGTAGAACTAATTTTGATTATTTTTTAAAAAAAGCACTCTGTTTAGGAGTGCTTTTTTTTATTTGTTCATTTGCTCTTGAAAATAATCTACCATTTGCCCTACATGAAAACCATCCATTAATCCATGATGTACATGTATAGACATAGGCATAGTTTTTTTCCCATTTTCCGAAATTCTCATTTTTCCAAAAGAAATTTTTGGACAACTATCCGGAAAAGTATAGCTTCTAGCGTGAGAAAGAGAAGTAAAATTTACCCAAGGAATGGCCGAAAAATGAATGACATTATCCTCTTCAAAGGCTCTAGTAAAAAGTCCTGTAGTGTTTTGAATGCGTTCAATTTCGGTAGTAGCAATTTGCTCAAAAATGCTATAGTCTGGGTGGTATTCTATCAATGAAAAGCCAAAAGTATTGTCTGCTCTACCGATTGTTGCAGAACCATCTATTCTGTCGTTAATAACAATTTGATCTTCTAAAATTCTATATCTAAAAGGTTCAATTGCATTTACTGCAACTAAAGTTTTATGTAAATAATAAATAAAAAAAGAAGTTTTTAGCTCTTTGGACGTTGCATAAGCTTTGGTACAATCAATTTCAACGGTTACACCAAAAAAAGGCTCTTCCATTTGTTTGAAAAACTTAAAGTGTTCTTTTCGGTTCCAATTTTCTATGTCTAAAAAAGTTTTCATTATTTCAGTTTTTCTAAAACTTCCGTGATTTTTTCATAACTGCTGAAATTATCATGTTCCACCGTATGTTCAATTTTTTCATGTGCCCAAGTGGTGTGAAACGGGATATGAACTGCGTGTCCGCCAATGGCTAAAACTGGTAAAACATCTGATTTAAGTGAATTTCCAATCATGAAAAATTCTGATGGATGGATTTCTAAACGTTTAATTAAATCAGAATAATCTACTTCTTGCTTGTCTGACATGACTTCAATATGATGAAAATAATGTCCTAAACCTGAATTGTGTAGTTTTCTTCGTTGGTCAAGTAAATCCCCTTTTGTGGCAACCACTAATTTGTATTTACCTTTTAATGCTTCCAGTGTTTCTTCTACACCATCTAATAAAACAATAGGTTTCTCGAGTAATTCTTTCCCGTATTGAATGATTTTTTCAATGATTTCTATCGGAATAGTATTATTTGAAATTCGCATTGCAGCTTCAATCATCGAGAGAATGTAGCCTTTTATACCGTATCCATATAATCCTAGATTGTCGATTTCGATTTTAAAAAGCTCTTTCGAAATTCCTTGATGGGATAAATAGTCTTCCATCAAACCACAGAATTTTTTCTCGGTTTCATCAAAGTAGGTTTCGTTAACCCAAAGGGTGTCATCTGCATCGAAAGCAATTACTTTTATATTCATTTTATTTATTTTTACCAAAAATTCGCAAATTGTTCTTTTTTATGTTGAATTAAAATTCGTGAATTTGCGGTTGAATTTAATTTATCGTTTCGTCATTCACCACACCATCCGCATCGAAAGCAATTACTTTTATATTTATTTTTACCACAAATTCGCAAATTATTCTTTTTTATGTTGAATTAAAATTCGCGGATTTGCGGTTGAATTTAATTTATCGATTCGTCATTCGCCACACCATCCGGATCGAAAGCAATTACTTTTATATTCATTTTTACCAAAAATTCGCAAATTGTTCTTTTTTATGTTGAATTAAAATTCGTGAATTTGCGGTTGAATTTAATTTATCGTTTCACCATTCGCCACACCATCCGCATCGAAAGCAATTACTTTTATATTTATTTTTACCACAAATTCGCAAATTATTCTTTTTTATGTTTAATTAAAATTCGCGGATTTGCGGTTGAATTTAATTTATCGTTTCGCCATTCGCCACAGCATCCGCATCAGGATTTACAAAAACCAGTTTTCCTTCGGCATTTGTTGCCATCAAAATCATTCCTTGACTTTCCACTCCACGAAGGTTTCTTGAAGCCAAATTCACTAAAACAGTCACACGTTTTCCTACAATATCTTCTGGCGAAAAACTTTCAGCAATTCCCGAAACTATAGTTCGAACATCAATACCTGTATCGACTTTTAAAATCAAAAGCTTGTTGGCTTTTGGCATTTTTTCGGCTTCTAGAATCGTTCCAACGCGAATGTCCATTTTAGCAAAATCATCAAACTGAATCAATTCTTTTTGTGGTTCTGCCACTTTGTTTTCTGCGATATTAGCTGTTTTTGTAGCTTCTAATTTATCTATTTGTTTTTGAATTTCTTCATCTTCAATTTTGGCGAAAAGCAATTCGGCTTCACCAATTTGGTGTCCCGCAGGAATCAAATCCGAATTTTCAGCAACCGTTTTCCAATCTATTTTATCTCCAATTTTTAAAATTCTTGATAATTTTGTAGCAGTAAATGGTAAGAAAGGTTCGCAAAGTGAACTCAAAGCTGCGGCAATTTGCAAAGCCACATACATTTGGGTTTGTACACGAGCAGGATCTGTTTTGATCATTTTCCAAGGCTCTTCGTCAGCCAAATATTTATTTCCCAATCGTGCAACATTCATCAATTCGCCTAAAGCTTCACGGAATCGGTAACGTTCTATCGAACTCGAAATCACGGCTGGATAGGCTTTTAATTCTGTTAAAGTTGCTTCATCTACATCAGAAAGTGCGTTTGGACTTGGAACAATTCCTTCGTAATATTTGTTGGTTAAAACCACCACACGATTGATGAAATTTCCAAAAATCGCTACTAATTCATTGTTATTTCTAGCTTGAAAATCTTTCCAGGTAAAATCATTGTCCTTAGTTTCAGGCGCATTCGACGTCAAAGAATAACGCAAAACATCTTGCTGATTCGGAAATTCTTCTAAATATTCGTGCAACCAAACTGCCCAGTTTTTTGACGTAGAAAGTTTGTTTCCTTCCAAATTCAAAAACTCATTTGCAGGAACATTATCCGGCAAAATATAACTTCCTTCCGCTTTTAACATTGCAGGGAAAATGATACAATGAAAAACAATATTGTCTTTCCCGATGAAGTGAACCAGTTTTGTATCTTTATCTTTCCAGTACGGCTCCCAGTCTTTTCCTTCTCTCGCAGCCCATTCTTTGGTAGAAGAAATATAGCCAATTGGTGCGTCAAACCACACGTATAATTTTTTTCCTTCGGCACCTTCAACTGGAACATCAATTCCCCAATCCAAGTCACGAGTTACCGCACGAGGCTCTAATCCGCCGTCAATCCAAGATTTCACTTGTCCGTAAACATTGGGTTTCCAGTCATTTTTATGTCCAACAAGAATCCATTCTTTCAAGAAATCTTCATAACGATCCAAAGGCAAAAACCAGTGTTTCGTAGATTTCAAAATAGGCGTTTCTCCTGTAATTGTCGATTTTGGATTAATCAAATCGGTAGCGTTTAAGGTAGAACCACATTTTTCGCATTGGTCACCGTAAGCTTCTTCGTTGCCACATTTCGGGCAAGTCCCAACAACAAAGCGGTCTGCCAAAAACTGATCCGCTTTTGCATCATACAATTGTTCGGTCACTTCTTCAATAAAATCACCTTTATCGTATAAAGTTCTGAAAAATTCCGAAGCCGTATCATGGTGAATTTTAGCAGAAGTTCTGGAATAATTATCAAACGAAATTCCAAAATCCGAGAATGATTTACGAATAATTCCATCGTATTTATCGATTACTTGTTGCGGTGTAATGCCTTCTTTTTTGGCTTTCATCGAAATCGCAACACCATGTTCATCGCTTCCGCAAACAAACAAAACGTCTCTTCCTTGCAAACGTAAATAACGAGAATAAATATCAGAAGGCACGTAAACACCCGCCAAATGCCCAATGTGAATCGGTCCGTTTGTATAAGGCAATGCCGCTGTAATCGTATATCTTTTTGGATTCTGTATCATATAATTAGATTTATGTCCTGAAAAAATTTATCCTAAAATGAGATTAAAAAAATTCAGAATAATTTGCAAAAATAGATGATTGCCTTTAGATACTATACTTTTTTTTAATTTTGATTTAAAATATTATTTAAAAATACCTAAAAACAAAAAGGGTTATCTGATTTTCAGACAACCCTTTTTTTAAATTCTTTATTAGAAATAAATAAATAGACTATAATTTATAGGTTACTCCTATTTTAGCACCAGATGTTGCACTACCGCCACCAACTTCTAAATTTACTCCAAATTTATCACTAAAAAAGTATCTACCGCCAATTTGTGCTCCAAGTCCAATATTTGAATTGTCACTAGTTTTATACAACTCATTGTCATATTTCCACACGTAATAATTAATTCCAAGACCTGCATATAAGTCCCATTTACTAGGAATATCTAAAAGGGCATTAAAATGGTAGTTACCATTAGCTCCAATTCCAATTGCTGTTGATTTATATTTTGTTGATGCATAAGTTGCACTTTTTGATTGATATGATAATTCACCACCAACGGTAAAATTATTTCCAACACCATAATCAAGACCAACATAAATAGGAGTTCCCCATCCTGAAGATCCAAGGCCAGCATTTAATTGTAACGCACCATTTTCTAAAGGGGCTTGCGCAAATGCACCAATTGACATAAAGCAAACTGTTGCTAAAAGAATGATTTTTTTCATTTTATTTAAATTTTAAAATTTATTTGTAAGACAAAACTAACAAATTTAATTAAAGAATAGTATTGAATAATTATTTTAACAGTATTTTTCTTTTATTTTAATAATTCGAAACTATTAAAGCTTTGGATCTCTTATTTAAAACTACTGGTATCTTTGGGAAATGATTTTTCCTTAAATGTTGTTATATTAATTTTAAACATTTCTTTAAATATGTGTTCGTAAGCAACCTGTTATTTATATTTGCAAACAGAACTAAAGAAGCTTTAATATTATGGCAAAAGGACCCGAAAAAAACACTAAAAATAAGGCTTTGCATACCAAATTGCTAAATCGGAAAAAAGCAAAACTTCAAGAGGAGAAAAAAGAAAAAGCCTTACGATTGAAAGCTCTAGTTACAAAAATGAATCAGAAAGAGAACAGTAACGAATCGGATAGCATTTAAATTAAATTGTATTTCATTTCTGTTTTTATTTAACGGAAATTTGCCAAAAATATAAACACAAACCATATGGAATTCGGTAGAATAATAGTTTCGGAAACGGCCTTCAACAGTGAAAATCTTCAAGACGTGATTCACTCGAATATTTCGGTAATTAACCTAATGCGTGAGGAAGGTGTGAATGACGATTTGATTCACGAAGATGCCTTAATGAGTTATTATTTAGATTATTACTTTTCTCAATGTGCCGAGGGTAATTTTGCTCAATTTGTATATAAATCAGGCTGGAATACCGAATTAAATGAATTGATTGAAGAAGGTTTGGCACTCATTGGAGCTGAAAAGCATTTAGAATTATTTCAACAGCAAAGTAAAAAAGTAAAATTAATGAGCAGCGTAAAACTCAATAAATTCCTAAAAGGCAAGTTAGAAGGTGTAAATCCGATTAGAGATTTGCTTAACAATGACACTTTTTTCGAAATAGAAGAAAATCTAATTACTTTGAACGCTAATTTTCTTAAATCCCATCCTGATTTCGAAGTGCTTTCTGTTGATGAAATGTTTGCCACTTTAGAAGAATTCGTTGGTCACGAGATTAAAAGAGCCTAAACTAAGTCAAAAGTCT
Organism: Flavobacterium sp. 123; assembly: GCF_003634825.1. Classification (NCBI taxonomy): domain Bacteria; kingdom Pseudomonadati; phylum Bacteroidota; class Flavobacteriia; order Flavobacteriales; family Flavobacteriaceae; genus Flavobacterium; species Flavobacterium sp. 123. Next base: position 1,188,575 of record NZ_RBXD01000001.1, on the reverse strand, counting down.
TAAAGGCGTTTTCTATTGCATTCCATTGTCTTTTCAACATAATATTATATTTAAATAAAGGGATACTAAATAAGGTTATTTCTTAGAGCTTGACTTTGTGACATTGTGACTTTGGACTATTGACTAATTTTTTGTCCCATTTCTATCAAACATTTCCTTAAATTTGCTTCCGTTATTGAAAACAAACAAAGAGTTTTAAAAATCAGGATATGTTACAAATCGCATTTATTAGAGAAAATCAAGAAAAAGTAATCAAAGCTTTGGCAAAAAGAAATATGGATGCCAAAACTATTGTTGAAGAAGTGGTACAACTCGACGAAAAACGTCGCGCTACTCAAGTAGAGCTTGATGGTGTTTTAGCCGAATCTAATAAATTATCCAAAGATATTGGTGACTTGATGAAAAGTGGTGAAAAATCAAAAGCTACTATTTTAAAAGAAAAAACAATTCTACTAAAAGAAAAAAGCAAAGACTTAGCAGAGAAAGCAGAAATTTTTGCAAATGAGCTAACACAAAAACTATATACTATTCCGAATCTTCCAGCGGATATTGTTCCTGTTGGAAAAACTCCTGAGGAAAACTTAAATGTTTTTCAAGAAGGTGATATTCCGGTTCTGCACGAAGGAGCATTACCACATTGGGAACTAGTAAAAAAATACGATATCATTGATTTTGAATTAGGAGTAAAAATTACAGGGGCAGGATTTCCAGTTTATAAAGGGAAAGGTGCTAAATTACAACGTGCCTTGATTAATTATTTCTTAGATAAAAATACAGCAGCGGGTTACAAAGAAATGCAAGTGCCTCATTTAGTAAATGAAGCTTCAGGTTTTGGAACAGGGCAATTGCCAGATAAAGAAGGACAAATGTACCATGACGCTACAGATAATTTATATTTAATCCCTACGGCTGAAGTTCCAGTAACTAATTTATTTAGAGATGTAATTCTGAACGAAAATGAATTGCCAGTTTTATGTACGGCTTACACACCTTGTTTCCGTCGTGAAGCTGGTTCTTATGGCGCTCACGTTCGTGGATTAAACCGTTTGCATCAATTTGACAAAGTCGAAATTGTACGCGTAGAGCATCCTGATAAGTCTTATGAAGCTTTAGACGGAATGGTAGAACATGTAAAAGGCATTCTTCAAGAATTGAAATTACCTTATAGAATTTTGCGTCTTTGTGGAGGGGATATGGGTTTCACATCAGCATTGACCTATGATTTTGAAGTGTTTTCTACGGCACAAGAACGTTGGTTAGAAATCAGTTCTGTTTCTAATTTTGAGACTTTCCAAGCGAATCGTTTGAAATTACGTTTCAAAGATAAAGACGGAAAAAATCAATTGGCACACACTTTAAACGGAAGTTCATTGGCTTTGCCAAGAGTTTTAGCTGGAATTTTAGAAAATTACCAAACGCCAGAAGGAATTGTAGTTCCTGAGGTATTGCGTCCGTTTTGCGGATTTGATATTATAAACTAAATTTGGTCAATTTTCACTTACCACAAATTCGCAAATTATTTTATAATTCAATAAAAATAAAATTTGCGAATTTGCGGTTAAATGACTTTTGATTAAGTGTTATTTAGTAAAAAAATTAACAATGAAAAAACTCTTTCTACATATCTCCCTGTTTTTTTCATTGGTTTGTTTTTCGCAAAACGAGCAATTAGCGCAGTATTATTATGACAAAGGCGATTTCGAAAAAGCCCTAATCAGTTACGAAGAATTGCTTCAAGATATACCTCAAAACTCCCAATATTTTTTAAGAACTATTGATTGTTACCAACAATTGCAACGCTATGATGTTGCAGAAAAAGCCATTCAAGCCCGATTTGATAAATACAAACAAGGGAATCTTTTGGTCGAATTGGGATATAATTTTCAGTTGCAAAAAAAGGAGGATAAAGCCAAGATATATTACGAAAAAGCTTTTGACAGAATCCAAAAAAATCCAAATGAAGTTTATAGTATTTCCAATTCATTTGAGCGTAAAGTACTTCTGGACTATGCCTTGAAATCCTATCAAAAAGCAGTTGAATTACAGCCTAATTTTAATTTTAATTATCAAATAGGATTGCTTTATGGTCAGTTAGGGAATGTTGAAATGATGATTTCTACTTTTTTAGATGAAGCGTTTGCTAATCCTCAAAATTCGATACAAATTCAAAATCAACTCGCGCGGTTTATGGCTGACGAAGGAGATGCTAGTTTTGATAACAGCTTACGCAAAGCATTAATTATTAGAACTCAGAAGAACCAAGACCTGTTTTGGAACCATTATTTGAGTTGGTTTTATGTGCAACATAAAGAGTTTGAAAAAGCGTTTATTCAGGAAAAAGCAATTTACAAACGCAATCCCGAATCGTTATCGAATATTGTGAATTTAGGACAACTTGCTATTGAAGAAGAAAACGGTGAGGCTGCTAAGGAAATTTTAGGTTTTGTTTTGGAAAACACAAAAGATTTAGAGTTGCTAATTCAAGCAAATGCCTATTTGATAAAGATGAAAATCAAAGTTGCGCAGCCGAAAGATTTTGTAACGATTAACGCAGAACTAAACCATTTGTTACAAGAATATGAAATAAATCCTTTTACCTTACCTTTGCAACTGATTCAGGCACATTTTTTAACTTTTAATTTAAAAAATCCAGAAGAAGGAAAAGCGGTGGTGAAGAAAGCACTTGCGTTATCATTGAATACGTATGAAGTGGCTCAAGCCAAAATGGAATTGGCAGATATTTTGCTTTATGAAGAAAAATTCAATCAAGCATTGTTGTATTATTCACAAATAGAATTGGATTTGAAGAATGATGTTGTGGCGCATGAAGCAAGTTTGAAGGCAGCAAAAACGAGCTATTTCAAAACAGATTTCGCTTGGGCTTTGAAACAATTTAAGGAATTGAAATCAGCGAATACGCAACTAATTGCGAATGATGCTTTAGAATATTTTCTTTTGATAAATGACAATACGGTTGCTGATTCAACGCAAACAGCCTTGGCGGCATTTGCTAAAGGAGATTATCTTTTGTATCAAAATAGGAATCAGGAAGCGGTATTGCAATTTCAGACTATTTTGAAAACGTTTAAAGGACAGGAAATAGAAGCGGTAACCTTGTTGAGGTTAGGTAAAACATATGAAAAATTAGGTGATTATACCTTGGCTTTAAGCCAATATCAAACTATAATTGATCAGCATAATGATGGAATCTACATTGATGAAGCTTTATATTATGCTGCCGAAATTTACAATAAACAATTGCAAATGCCTGAAAAAGCAAAGACATTGTACGAAAAAATAATTTTTAGCCACCAAGACAGTATTTACTTTGTTGAAGCAAGGAGAAAATTTAGAGAATTACGAGGAGATACAAATTTGTAAATTAGGTTTAATAGGTTAACCAATTAAACAAATCAACGATTAAACAGTGAAAAATGATACTATATAACGTTACTACAAACATACACGAAAGTGTTCACGATCAATGGATGATTTGGATGCAACACAAACACATTCCAGAGGTTTTGGCAACAGGAAAATTCTCTTCTGCCAGAATGGTTAGAGTATTAGTTGAAGAAGAAATGGGAGGAGTAACCTATTCTGTTCAATACACTACGGACAGTAAAGAAACTTTGGAGAAATATTATCAAGAAGATGCACCGGCTTTGCGTGAAGAAGGAACAAAACTTTTTGGGGACAGAATGTTGACTTTTATAACAGAGTTAGAATTGATTTCAGAACATTAGAAAACATTTTGCGTCTTTGTGCCTTCGTGGCAAAATAAACTTAAAAATAAGCGAGATTGCTTCGTGCCTCGCAATGACAATATGGAAAAAGTAAAAGCCAAAAAACACCTCGGACAACATTTCCTGAAAGACGAAAGTATCGCTCAAGCCATTGCGGATACCTTGAATCTAGAAGGCTATGAGGATGTTTTAGAAATAGGTCCAGGAATGGGTGTTTTGACAAAATATTTATTAGAAAAACCGATCAATACCTACGTGATAGAAATTGACACGGAATCTGTGGAATATTTAGATAGTAATTATCCAAAATTGAAGGATAAAATTATCTCAAAAGATTTCCTGAAATACAATATAAATGAGATTTTTGAAGGCAAGCAATTCGCGATAATAGGGAATTTTCCATATAATATTTCAACTCAAATTGTTTTTAGAACATTAGAATTTCGGAATCAAATTCCAGAATTTGCAGGAATGTTTCAAAAAGAAGTTGCAGAACGCATCTGTGAGAAAAAAGGAAGCAAAACCTATGGAATTCTTTCGGTTTTAGCCCAGGCTTTTTATGATGCGGAATATTTGTTTACGGTTGACGAACATGTTTTTAACCCACCACCAAAAGTAAAATCAGGAGTATTGCGTTTGCGCAGAAAAGAAGATTTTAGTTTGCCTTGTGGTGAAAAATTATTTTTCACAGTGGTAAAAACTGCTTTTCAGCAACGTAGAAAAACCTTGCGTAACAGTTTAAAAACCTTAAATTTGTCTGATAATTTGAGAGAAGACAAAGTTTTTGATCTTCGCCCAGAACAACTTAGTGTAGAACAGTTTATAGAACTTACCCAAAAAATAGAAGCCGATGGAGTTTAAAATCAGCAAAGAACTAATCCGCGAATTAGAGCAACTCATTCAAAGTAAAAACGACCATCAATTGGAAGTTTTATTGAATGACATGCACCATGCTGATATTGCTGAGGTTCTAGACGAACTTGATTTTGAAGAGGCGACCTACATTTTTAAAGTATTAGACAGTGATAAAACAGCAGAAATTCTTCTAGAATTAGAAGATGATTTGCGGGAAAATATATTAAAAAGACTTTCTCCAAAAGAAATTGCGGAGGAATTAGATGAGCTTGAAACAAATGATGCCGCAGATATTATTGCGGAACTTTCTCAAGAAATCAAAGCCGAAGTAATCTCTGAGTTACAAGATGTTGAGCACGCAAAAGACATTGTTGATTTATTGCGTTACGCTGAAGATACTGCTGGAGGAATTATGCATAAAGAGTTAGTTAAAGTTAATGAGAACTGGAACGTACTTACTTGTGTAAAAGAAATGCGCATTCAAGCAGTAAATATTTCTAGAGTACATTCTATTTATGTGGTTGATGATGAAGACAGATTGAAAGGACGTTTGTCTCTCAAAGATTTATTGACTACATCTTCAAGAACACCTATAAATGACGTTTACATTCGGAAATTAAATTCAGTTAATGTAGATACTGAAGATATTGAGGTAGCGAGAATCATGCAGAAATACGATTTAGAAGCCATTCCAGTGGTTGATGAATTAGGACGTTTGGTAGGCCGAATCACTATTGATGATATCGTGGATGTAATCAAAGAAGAAGCGGATAAAGATTACCAGATGGCTGCGGGTATCACCCAAGACGTAGAAGCGGATGATAGTGTTTACGAACATACCAAAGCGAGATTACCATGGCTAATTATGGGAATGTTAATTGAGCTAGTTGCGTCTTATGTTTTGAAAGGGAATGAAGCTACATCACAACAATTTTATACCTTGATTATTTTTATGCCTTTGCTTTCAGCGACTGCAGGAAATATTGGCGTTCAAGCTTCGGCAATTATTGTTCAAGGATTAGCAAATGGTACTTTGAAAGGTTTTAGCAAAGAATATTTTAGCAAAGAAATTACAGTCGCCATGATTTCAGGAACCATAATTTCCTTGTTAGTATTGGCGTACCATACCATCATGTATGGGCAATTTCAAGTAGGATTAGCTATTTCTATTTCTATTATAGTGGTTATTTTATTTGCAGCAACATTAGGAACGTTAGTGCCTTTATTTTTGCACAAGAAAAAGATAGATCCTGCCATTGCAACGGGACCATTTATAACAACAACAAATGATGTTTTTGGCATCATCTTGTATTTTACAATTGCAAAATTGATTTTAGGAGTTTAAAAAAAACAGCATGAAAGTACATATTATTGGAGGAGGAAACTTAGGTGTTTCTATAGCATTAGGAATATCAAAATTTTCACAAGACAATCAAGTAACCGTAACCAGACGAAACACAGCTAGTATTTTATATCTTGAAAAATTATGCATTACTGTTTCTACAGATAATAAACATCAAATTCAAGAAGCAGATGTTATAATATTGACTATCAAACCGTATCAAGTAGATACTGTTTTAGCCGAAATACTTCCTGTAATTTCTAATAAAGTAATTGCTTCGGCAGTGAGTGGATTGTCTATTGAAAATTTACAAAACAAGATTGGAGCTTCTAATAGTGCAGTTCGAATCATGCCAAATATTGCAGCACAATTTGGTGCATCAGCAACCTGTATCGCTTTTCATGAAAAAGACAAAGACAAAGCACAAGATACTGTAGCTCTTTTTCAGACTTTAGGAACAGCGCCTATTATTGACGAAAAATTAATGGACGCAGCTACAGTTTTGGCGGCTAGCGGAACCGCTTTTGCACTTCGTTACATTCGTGCTTCCATGCAAGCAGGAATTGAAATAGGATTTGACTGGCAAACAGCTTTAGCCATTTCAGCCCAAACCGTAAAAGGAGCAGCCGAAATGTTATTAGAAGAAAAAGGACATCCAGAACAATTAATTGACCGCGTAACTACACCGCAAGGTTGTACTATTGCAGGATTGAACGAAATGGAATTACACGGATTCAGTTCGTCATTAATCAAAGGAATCAAAACTTCTTTAAAACAAATCAAAGGATAAACACCATTTGGGCGTGACCAAAACACCAAAAAGGGTCTTCTCAACATTACGCTGAGAAGACCCTTTTTGGTATTGTAGTCGTCCCGAACTGTCGGGATATATGCGCTACTTCGGTAGCTAACTACTATCCCTCACGCAAAAAAAAGTGCTGTAAATCCAATTTAAATAAATAGTATATTTGGAAAAAACATAAAATGAAAAAACTACTATTTGTACTTCTATTTTTAATGGCAACTTTCAATACGATAAATGCCCAACAAGACAAACCAAAACAAGTGCTTAGGCATGTAGTTATGTTTGGATGGAAAGAAGGCACTAATCCAGCAGATATTAGCAAGATTGTAACTGCTTTTGGAAATTTGCCCGCTAAAATACCATTGATAAAATCCTTTGAATGGGGAACGAATAATAGTCCTGAAAATTTGAATAATGGTTTAACACATTGTTTTTTCTTGACATTTTATAGCGAAGCTGATAGAGATGCGTATTTGATTCATCCAGACCACAAAGCGTTTGGGGCTCTTTTGAATCCAAAGCCAGATAAAATAACAGTACTTGATTATTGGACCAGTTTATAAAACAAGGCCTTTAAAACCAAATAAATATTTTAGCCTAAATAAGGTAATGTTTATTTGGTTTTATTTTTTTGGATAAAACTTCAACCAAAGGAAACCAATAGTTCCTGCGATAAAAGAAGCAATCAGAATGGCAATTTTAGAGTAAGTAATTACATCTTCTCCATCATTTTTAAATGCGAGCAGTGTAATAAAAAAAGACATAGTAAAGCCAATTCCACCTAACATTCCTGCTCCCAAAATATCTTTCCATTTTAAATCTTTTGGTAAAGCACAAATTCCTAAACCAACACTTAGGAACGAAAAAAGCCAAATTCCCAATGGTTTTCCAACTACAAGACCTGCTAATATGCCAATTGTATTCGTATTATTGAGTCCTTCACTCCAATTTGAATCTATTGCAATGCAAGTATTTGAAATTGCAAATAAGGGCAAAATAAAAAATGCCACTGGTTTGTGTAGAAAATGCTGTAGTCTATACGAAGATGTTTTTTTACCTCCGTCACCAAAAGGAATCACAAACGCTAACAAAACTCCAGTTATGGTGGCATGTACGCCAGAATTAAGCATGAAATACCACATCCCAATTCCGCCAATTAAATAAGGTGCTAGATGGTGTACTTTTCTTCTGTTTAGCAGAAACAAAACTCCCATAATTGCAAAAGCAATAAATAAATTTAAAAATGAAATCGTATCTGTATAGAAAACAGCAATCACAATTAGCGCTCCTAAATCATCAATTACAGCCAGTGCAGTCAAAAATATTTTGAGCGAAGCTGGCACCCGATTTCCTAAAAGCGATAAAATACCAATAGCAAATGCAATATCAGTAGCCATCGGAATTCCTGCGCCGTTTTGCGTAATGGTTCCAAAATTCAGTGCTAAAAAAATTCCAGCCGGAATCAACATTCCTCCTAAAGCTCCAAAAATAGGTAACGCAGCATTTTTGATATTGGATAATTCACCATCATAAATTTCGCGCTCTAATTCCAAACCAATTAAAAGGAAAAAAATTGTCATCAATCCGTCATTAATCCAATGTGTTATGGAATGATGGCCCAATTGAATGTTCCAAAAACTAATGTATTCCGTTTGTATAGATGAATTAGCAAGACTAAGAGAAAAGATAGTAGCAAGAAGCAAAATAACTCCACCTGCTTTTTCGCTTTCAAAAAAGGCTTTAAACGTTCTTGTTAATTTCATTTTGGAATTGATTTGTTGTAAACAATAAAGGTGACGCTAATTTAGGCATTTCTTGCTAATTTTTTTCTTAAAACAATAAACCGTATTTTTTTTGTTAATTTGATGTATCAAAAAACAAGCTATTTTATGGGCATAAAAATCCTTCATATCGATAGCAATCATCCCGTACTTTGGGATCAATTGCAACAAGCTGGTTTCAGTAATTTTCAGGATTTCAAATCTTCCAAAGAAGAAATTGAAGCTAAAATTCAGGACTATCACGGAATTGTTATTCGAAGCCGTTTCAAAATTGATAAAACCTTTTTGGACAAGGCTATTAATTTGCAATTTATAGCTCGAGTAGGTGCTGGTTTAGAAAGCATTGATTGTGATTATGCTTCATCAAAAAACATTACGCTTATTGCTGCGCCTGAAGGAAACCGAAATGCAGTTGCTGAACATACATTAGGAATGATTTTGTCGCTTTTTAATAAATTAAATCAAGCCGATAGCGAAATTAGATCAGGGCATTGGAACCGAGAAAGCAATCGAGGGCATGAACTTGATGGAAAAACTGTTGGAATTATTGGTTATGGTAACATGGGAAAATCATTTGCTAAAAAACTCCGAGGATTTGATGTTGAAGTAGTGTGTTATGACATTCAGGAAAATGAGGGTGATGCAAATGCTAAGCAAGTTTCGTTACAGGAATTACAACAAAAGGCAGATGTCTTGAGCTTGCATATTCCATGGACTCCAGAAACGGATAAAATGGTAAATGCAGCTTTCATCAATAATTTTGCCAAACCGTTTTGGATTATTAATACTTCACGCGGTAAGAACATTGTTACAGCAGATTTAGTTGCTGCAATGCAATCAGGTAAAATTCTTGGAGCAGGATTAGATGTTTTAGAATATGAAAAATTGTCTTTTGAAACTTTATTTCAGGATAAAAACACACCAGAAGCCTTTCAATATTTGTTGCAAGCTAAGAACGTAATTCTCACGCCACACATTGCAGGATGGACATTTGAAAGTCACGAACGATTGGCTCAGGTCATTGTAGATAAAATTAAGGCATTGTATTTATAAAGTAAAACACTAAAAATCAAATTAGATTTTAAAATGTAATCTATTTTTTAGTATTTTTAAGTGTTGAATTACAATCACATAATAATTAATCTATGGAAAATTCAAAACACGAAGAATGGAACAATCCTCGCCCTGTTTATGAGGATAATAAAAAAATTTCTGCAGGACTTCTTGCTATACTTTTAGGACCATTTGGAATTCATAAATTCCTTTTAGGATATACCACCGAAGGAATAATATGGTTGGTAATTAGTATCTGCACTTGTGGAACAGTTACAGGTTTATTAGGCGTTATAGAAGGAATTATATATTTAATAAAATCAGACGAAGAGTTTTATCAAACCTATCAAGTTGGAAAGAAAGCTTGGTTTTAAAGCATAAAAAATCCCGATTCAATCGGGATTTTTTTATTAATCTTCTTTTTCAGTTAGTTTTCGTTCCAGTTCAGCCTGAAATTCTTCCATAACGGGTTTCATCGTACTTTCTGGAATATCTGCAATTCTGATATACATCAATCCGTCAATAGCGTTGTTGAATAAAGGGTCAACATTAAAGGCGACTACTCTTGCATTTTGTTTGATGTACTTTTTAATTAAAACGGGTAAGCGTAAACTTCCTGGTTCCAGCTCATCAATTATTTTGTCAAATTTATTTAAATCTGATTCGGCTTCGTCAAAAATGAAATCTTTATCCGCATCTTTCAGTTTTACTTTATACGCTTTCTTCGGATGAATGTATTGTGCAATATAGGGATCGTAATAATTTGATTTCATAAATTCAATCATTAGCGATTTCGAAAAATCTGAAAATTGATTGCTGATACTTACGCCGCCAAGCAGGAATTTATGTTCTGGATAACGTAATGTGGTATGAATAATTCCTTTCCAAAGTAGAAAAAGAGGCATTGGTTTTTGCTGGTATTCTTTAATGATAAATGCGCGTCCCATTTCAATAGATTTGTGCATCATATCGTGTAATTCAGGCTCAAATCGAAACAAATCGTTTAGATAAAAACCATCCATTCCATATTTTGGATAAATTTCTGAACCCAATCCCATTCGGTATGCACCGGCAATTTTCTTGGCATCATCATCCCATAAAAACATGTGGTGGTAATATTGGTCAAATTTATCTAAATCAATAGGTTCATTTGTTCCTTCGCCAACTTCTCTAAAAGTAATTTCTCTAAGTCTACCTAGTTCGTGAAGAATATTTGGTATTTGAGCTGCTTCAGCAAAGAAAACCTCATAGTTTTTACTCTGTAACAGACGACAATCTGTACTTCTTAAAGCATCAACTTCGGCAATTATTTTTTCTCCATTTGCGGGAGTAACAATTTTTTTAGGGCTTTTCGGAATCTTTAAATTCGGAGGAGTCAATAATTTGCTTTCCTTTTCAAAAGGATTTGCAAGCATATAAGTTTTCCTTCTCAAAAACTCTGAGTATTCTTCGAGCGTAGCATGTTCGTTTTGTTCCGTTACCGAAATAGCTTTACCAATACGCACTTTAATTACGCGGTGTTTTTGGCTGAACACTTCTGAAGGAAGTTTTGCGGTACGTAATGTGCCACCAATTTTCGAAAGCAAATAAAACAATCGGCTATTTTTGGCATGAAAATAAATGGGAACAACAGGAACTTGCGCTTTACGAATTACCTTAATAGCACCTTCTTCCCAAGGTTTGTCTACCATTAATTTACCATCTTTATAGGTAGAAACTTCTCCGGCAGGAAACATTCCTAATGGTTTTCCATCACTCAAATGGCGAAGTGTTTCTTTAATTCCCACTACGCTTGATTTAGCATCCTTATGATTTTCAAAAGGATTCACAGGCATAATGTATTTTTTTAGAGGCTCAATTCGATGCAAAAGAAAATTAGCAATAATCTTGAAATTAGGTTCTCTTTCAAGCATTAATTTCAATAATAAAACACCGTCAATTCCTCCCAACGGATGATTAGATATGGTGATATAAGCGCCTTCTTTTGGCAAACGTTTTAAATCCTCTTCTGGGATTTCGAATTTTATTTGTAAATCATCTAATATCCCATTCAAGAAATCAACATCTTGTAGATGTTTGTTTCTATCATAAACTTTATTTAAGGTAGAAATTTTTAGCACCTTCATAAGCAACCAGCCAGAAAAAGTACCTAATACTCCGTACTTATCTGCGTTTATTGCTTTTGCAACTTCTTTAGCGGTTACTAAACCCATGTGTTTTTTTGTTTTTTTTGAGCAAGAAACAAAGATAGCAAAAAACTCCATTTTCTTTCTTTTTCTGAATCAAACTTATACTTTTTTATTACATTTGGGAACCCACACAAAAACAATATCATTCTTTTGATTCAATAAAAAGGGGAGCTTCAAGTAGCAATCCAGAACATTTTATTTTTCGAAAAAATGCCTAAAATATTTTAAATGAGAATTATTTCATACAACGTAAACGGAGTTAGATCCGCTATTTCAAAGGGATTTATAGAATGGTTGCAACAAGCTAATCCAGATGTTATTTGCCTTCAGGAAATCAAAGCCATGGAAGAGCAAGTGCCAACATTAGATTTTGAATTAGCTGGTTATCCGTATCATTATTGGTTTCCCGCAACAAAAAAAGGATATAGTGGCGTAGCAATTATTTCTAAGATAGAACCTAAAAACATTGTTTTTGGAACTGGAATTTCACATATGGATTTTGAAGGAAGAAACCTTAGAGTTGACTTTGAGGATATTTCTGTAATGAGTTTGTATTTGCCGTCAGGGACAAATATCGAGCGATTGGATCATAAATTCATGTATATGGACGATTTTCAAAACTATATTTCCGATTTGAAAAAAGAAATCCCAAATCTGGTTATCTGTGGCGATTACAACATTTGCCATGAAGCAATTGACATCCATGACCCGATACGTAATAAAAAAGTATCTGGATTTTTGCCTGAAGAAAGAGCTTGGCTGAACAGTTTTCTGGAAAATGGCTTCATAGATAGTTTCCGTTTTCTGAACAAAGAACCACATAATTACACTTGGTGGAGTCAGCGTGCTCCTGGTGCCAGAGCCAATAATAAAGGATGGCGAATCGATTATTGTTTGGTGAGCGAACCGCTTAAAGACAAAATCAAAAGAGCCGTTATTCTGCCCGAAGCAAAACATTCAGACCATTGTCCGATTTTGGTAGAAATAGAATAATAAAATAAGGAGCTGTTTCCTGCTATCCGTTTCAATCTTTTTGTTTTTAAAGAAAAAACAAAAAAGGATTTTCACTTCTATCAGGGCTAGGGCATCGCAATAAAACAAGATATTTTTAGTTAAAAGAGATAAATAATACCATAAAAAACAACCCAAAATGATAAAAAGAGTTTCCATTGGATTACTGATACTAGCACTTTCCACCTCTTGTGTTTCTAAGAAAATCTACAATGATTTAGAAAGCAAGTTTGCTGATTTAAAAAAAGAAAACAGAAATATTTCGGATCAAAATGCCGAATTGCTAAAAGCAAAAAATCAATTAGAATTAGACAGTAGCGCACTGAAATCAGCTTTGGAAAAAGCAAATTCAGATTATGCTAAACTTAAATCGGATTATGAAGCCTCACTAAATAAGTTTAATGTGTTGCAAGATTCATACACCGCTTTAGAGAAAAACAGTAATGACGCTTTGCAAAGCAACATGAAAAAAAATCGCGAATTGTTAGATGAATTAGATGATAAAGCACAAGCATTAGCGTTAGAACAAGAACGTTTAAATAAAAGCGCACAACGTTTAAAAGAACTAGAAGATTTAATTGCTGCTAAAGAAGCTAGCATGCAAAAATTGAAAGAAACATTATCAAAAGCCTTGAACAGTTTTGAAGGCAAAGGCTTAACGGTTGAACAAAAAAATGGTAAAGTTTATGTTTCTATGGAAAACAAATTACTATTTAATTCTGGTAGTTGGGCTGTTGGTCCAGAAGGTAAAAAAGCCGTTATTGAGGTAGGAAAAGTGCTGGGTGATAATCCAGATATTTCAGTGCTTATTGAAGGACATACTGATGATGATGCTTTCACTGCTTCGGGTCCAATTGCTGACAACTGGGATTTATCAACTAAAAGAGCCACTGCAATTGTTGCTATTTTGAGCGAAAACAAAAAAATAAATAAACAAAATCTAACAGCTGCCGGAAGAGGTGAATTCTCTCCATTAGCAAGTAACGCAACTCCCGAAGGAAAAGCAAAAAACCGTAGAATAGAAATTATACTTACACCTAGATTAGACGAAATCTCTAAAATGTTGAACGAGATTAATTAAGGTTAAAATAGCTAAGCTATAGTTTTGATATTAAGAAAATCAAATACTAATAAACGTTGATTCTTGATGAAACTTAATTCCTTAATGGATTGGTAAAGAACCTTTTTTTAACCGCAAATTCGCTAATTGTATCTTTCGATTGAAGGCTATTAATTTGCTAATTTGCGGTTATTTTTTACATCCTATAAACGTTTCTCAATTTTATGTTAACCAGAAACCAAAACAATAAACAAATTTTATCTTTGTTTCCAAAAAACAAAAAATAATTTTCTCAGATATGAAATACACTACTTTACCGAATACGGATATAAAAGTCAGTAAAATTTGCCTTGGCACGATGACTTTTGGTCAACAAAACACCGAAGCCGATGGACATGCCCAAATGGATTATGCTTTGGAACATGGCGTTAATTTTTTTGATACTGCCGAAATGTATTCTGTGCCAGCGCGTCAGGAAACCTACGGAAGTACAGAGAAAATAATAGGAACTTGGTTTAAAAAAACAGGTAAAAGAGAAGAAATTGTTTTGGCTTCAAAAATCGCAGGTCCAAATCCTAACTTTACTTACATGCGAGAGAAAAATGATTTTTCGCCAGCCAGTATTAAATTTGCATTGGATCAAAGTTTACAAAGACTACAAACAGATTATATAGATTTATATCAATTGCATTGGCCAGAACGCAAGGCTAATTTTTTTGGCCAACGTGGTTTCAAAGTTCAGGATGATGCTTGGGAGGATAATATTCATAGCGTTTTAGAAACTTTAGATGGTTTTATCAAAGAAGGGAAAATCAATTATATTGGACTTTCAAACGAAACGCCTTGGGGAATTATGCGTTTCCTAGAAGAAAGCAAAAACTTCAATTTACCAAGAATAAAAACAGTTCAAAACCCTTATTCATTATTAAACAGACAGTTTGAAGTAGGTTCTGCTGAGGTTTGTATGAGAGAGAATGTTGGATTATTTGCCTATTCACCAATGGCTTTTGGGGTATTGTCAGGTAAATTCCTAACGGGAGAAAGCCATCCTAATGCTAGAATTAAATTGTTTCCACAATTTTCAAGATACAATAGCGAGCAATGTACAGAAGCTACTCGATTGTATCAGGAAGTTGCAAATAAAAACGGTTTGAGTTTAACAGAATTAGCATTAGCTTTCATAGAACAACAACCATTTGTGACTAGTACAATTATTGGCGCAACAACAGTTCAGCAATTAAAAGAAAATATAGATACGATTAAAGTATCTCTATCTGAAGAAATTCTAAAAGAAATAGATGCGGTTCATGCTGTAATTCCGGATCCTGCTCCTTAAATTAAATACAAGCGAATTTATAATAAGAACTCCTGAAAAAGAATTATTCTTCTTCAGGGGTTTTTAAAAATTCAAAATCAAATTCATCAACAGCTGTTGAATCAACTGCCGTCGCTGTCGAATCTTGGGCTTTAACGATATTCAAAAACGAACGGGCATTTCCAGAAACATAAACACCATGTTGTCCAAGTGTGTCTTCAGAAGTTAAAATACCACGTTTCAACATTAAGTTACTAAGATAGCGTTGGTTTTTTTGAGCAAATCCTTTTAAGTTTCCTTGGCCGTCAAATTGATACATAAATTTCTTTGGACTCGGAATTATAGTTGCTAAGAATAAGCATTCATTCAAAGTTAAATCCGAAGGGCTTTTTTGGAAGTAAAAACGACTCGCTTCCCCAATTCCATATACGTTTGGTCCCCATTCGATAATATTAAAATAAACTTCAAGCATGCGTTCCTTGCTTGCAATTCGGTTATTTTCTAAAATATAAACCAATAAAATCTCTTCCATTTTTCGCGAAATTGTTTTTTCACGAGTAAGGAATACGTTTTTTATCAGTTGCATACTGATGGTGCTTCCTCCACGAGAGAATTTCTTGGTTTTTATATTTTTAATAATGGATTGTTTGAAAGCTTCGGTAATAAATCCACGATGTCTGAAAAAAGAAGGGTCTTCAGTAGTTAATACACATTTTTTTAAATAAGGTGAAATTTGGTTCAAAGGAGTATAATCCGGATTTCCAGCACCAACTAAAATAGGTCGTTGTAGCACGTTCTTTATGATGGCACGATATACAAATTCTCCGTTTAATTTATTCAAATTGGCTTGTCCAAATTTAGTAATTCGAAGATTTTCTTTATTTAATTTACTGTCAAAAACAATTGTATTTGGTTTGTTTTTATTGAACATAAAATCCAAATTGTAATCAAAATTACCGCTGGCTTGCATCCCCTGAAAGTTCGTGAATAAACCATCTGGAAGTGAAGTAATGAAATCTTGAGCTTTCATTTTCGGGATGTTAATTTTGAGTTTGTAGATTGTATCTTCCTCGGTTTCGTAAGCTAGATATGGGTGAAATTTTATTTTGTTGAATTCAACAGTTGAGGTACTATCCACAGAAATAAAATCAGAGCCTAACAAAAAGCGGTAGTCAAAACGCGCGTTTTTAATGACAACATCCTTACTGGCAATTTTAGGATGATTTACTTTTAAATTTGCAATTGCAGCATAACCGTCGATGTGCAATTCGTCCCCATCTCTATCAATATCTTCAATGTTCAATCGGATGGAGTCAAAACTAGAAATTAAGTTGAATCGTTCGTCAAAATAAGGGACTTTAATTGCGCCCGTATCTCTATTAAAAAAACGGATATCGGCTGTTTTATTTCTAGGATCTGCAAATCCTTTAATTTCCCAACGTTGTGCAAAAGTATTCGTTTTTACATCAATGGCAGTTTCAAGTTCTTTGTCGTCCAGTACTAATTTTCGGATATCAATTCTGGCTTTTTTACCATTGTCGTCTAACTTAAAGGTTAAGTTTTCGATGCTCATATCCGTTGGAACAAGATTTAATAACTTCGAAATAATTCGGTACGCAAATTCAGCATAATCTCTTTTATCAGTTGATGTTTTTACAGCATTATCTTTTTTCAAAAAAGCAGCAAAATTCTTGACATTTCCTTTTTTGGTAAGTTGTACATATCCATTTTTGATTTCCAAAGTTCCTAATTGCACATCACCAATTAACAAATGCCAGAAACTGACACTAGTTTTCATTTTTTGAATTTTAAAAAGGGTGTCGGCTCCTTTTGGTGCCAAAATTACATCCGTTAAATTCACTCCTGCAAATCCATCAAAAGAAGCTTTTTTTACCGAAAAAGTACTGTTGTAATCCTGTTCCATTTTATTAGAAACTTTTACAAGAGTTTGTTGCAGTAATTCATCGCGAAAAAAATAAAATCCAACAATTGCGCTTATAAATACAACACTAAGTATTTTTGCTGCTAGAATTATTTTTTGTTTTCCGGTTCTCATGAATGATGATTGTTTTGTGAATGATTTAAAATAATCCTTTGATAAATTGGGGTTTATTAAGGACTTTAATTTGAACCCGTAAAGAAAGGAAAAAAAAGAATATCAGTATCAGATTTTATAAAAATTTTAAGCATTATGTTTGGGATAAACCAAGGTTTTACTTGGGTTGAAACAGTAATTGTTAGAATTTAAAAACCTCGTTTGGAGTTACACAATAATCTAATTTTATGTCATTTTCATTCACATCCGAAATAACTTCTTCGGGTTCAAAAAAGGAGAGTCCAATTTTGATAGTTCCAGGTTTGCACTCAGATAAGAATTTGTCATAAAACCCTTTTCCATAACCTACACGATTTCCAAATTTATCGAAGACTAAAAGTGGAACAAAAACGACTTCTATTTTTTTAACAGAAACTTCAATTCCATCGACAGGTTCGGGAATGTTATATTCGTTTTTTTTGATTTTGGTATTATCTGTTAACAAGAAATGAGTCATGTCTCTAGTCTCAAAATCACTTTTCGAAACAATAATTTCTTTGTCTTTTCCAGAAAGAAGATGCAGAATAAACTCTGTATTTACTTCGTTTTGTTCTTCAATAGGCAAAAAAATATGAAAGTATGATTTCTCCCAAATAGGAAGAATCAAGATTTTATTGGCAATAGCCAGACTCATTTCTTCTAATTGGTCTTCGGAAAGTTGCTTTCGCAATGTTTTATAAGTTAACCGTAATGCTTTTTTTAGCATGAAGACTTGCTTTTAAATGATCAATAAAAGTTGTTAAATGTTCGATTTCTACATGATCCATGAGTACAATTTTATACCATTTGTTGTCGCCATGGTGTTGTTGAGGCACTAAATCAAATTCCGAAGCGATTTTTTCTTCAATATTTTCGGCATGAATAGTTACAATATTCATAAATGGTTCTCTAAAATAACGCACACCAAGTTTGTCTAGTTCATTACACAAAAACCGAGTTCGCATTTGCAGAATACTTACTTTTTCGAACCAACCAAATGGGCCGTAGGTAAATAAAATCATCCAAACTGCAACTGCATTTGAACCGGAACGGCTTCCGCAAAGGGTAAGATCCATTCCCTCAACATATTCGGCTTCTTTGGTCAAAACGTTTTCTATTAATCCTTTTCTACAAATAAAAATACCAGTTCCGTATGGAGCTTGAAGCATTTTGTGAGCGTCAATGGTGATAGAACTTATTTTAGGATTACTAAAATTAATAACTGATTTTTCGTTGCTGAACGGATAAACAAATCCACCGTAAGCCCCATCAACATGAAGTTTGTATTCTAGATTGTGTTTTTCTAAAGCTTGGATATAATCTTCAGGATTATCAACGGATCCAAACATGGTCGTTCCCATATTTGAAATGGCGATAAAATATTTTTTTCCATTTTGTTTGGCACTAATAATTTTATCTTCCAAAGCAATTTTGTCGATTTCTCTATTCTCAAAAGAAACAGGAATTTTAATCCAGTCCAGCATTAAAATATTGGCACCTTTTGGAATAGAATAGTGTGTATCTTCAGAAGCTAGAATAGCAATTTCGTCTAATTTAGCGCCCTTTTGATACATAAAAAAATTGCGATACATCCACATGGCTTGAATGTTAGCTTCGGTTCCTCCAGGCGAAATATAACCATCAAAAGAATTCGGTTCGGCTTTGAAGATGTCAACAGCAATAACATTTAGCACATCACGCTCCATTTTTTGGGTTCCTTTGAAAGCTTTTTCAGAAGTTCCTAATGTGTGACAACCAATATGGTTTGGATTTGCAACATAGGTTTTTAAGGTAGGGGCGTCTTTTAAAAAGGGGGCGTCTTCATTGAATACTTTTCCATCTAATTTTGACGCTGGGTATCCAAGTGAAATATCACTAGAGAAATTTACATTTTCGTCTAATGCTCTTTGGATGTATTCTTGTCTTTCTTTTTGCGTTATTTTTTCCCAGTATATCATGCGTGAAATAGTTTAGTAAATCGAAGGTATTGATTCGAGATGAAATATTATAATTGTTCGGTTAAAATTTATTTAGGCCTAGAAATTTTCCAAGGCTGCAATCATAGCAGATTGGATTTCCGGTTCTTTTTTAATTTCTTTTATAACAGAATTTGACAAATGATAAATGGCATCACCCTCATATACAATGGGCGAATGGTTGGCATTAATTACATATCCGTCATTTGGGGCTTTAACTTTTCGTTCAAATTTTCCAAAAGGATCGGTAATTGTTGCTAAAAGAGTTCCTTTTTTCACAAAGGTTCCAATGGTGTTGTTATCGTGCAACATTCCGGAACATTTGGCACGTACCCAACTGGATTTTTCAATATAAATAGAAGAAGATTTCTGTCTTTCGGTTTGGTGTTTTGGATCTAACATATCGAGATGTTTTAAGACTCGTTTTACTCCATTTACCCCTTCTTTAGCAATATCGATATTGATGTCTAATGATTTTCCACCTTCAAAAAGCAGCATTTTAACGCTCAATTTTGCACTTGAATTTCTAAAAGAACCTGCAATATTTTTAGAATATAAAGTAAATGGTGCGTCAAAAACATCGGCTAATATTTTTAGTTCAGCATCATTTTCTGCAAGTCGAATTTGTGGAGCATTAAATCTGCTGGCACCTCCAGAATGAAAATCAACGGCATAATCCACAATAGGCATTACTTCAGTAAGAATATGAAAGGCAAATCTACTAGCCAAAGAGCCTTTTTTGCTTCCCGGAAAAACACGATTTAAATCACGTCCGTCAGGAAATTCTCTAGAGCGATTGACAAAGCCGTACATATTAATTATAGGAATACAAATGATGGTTCCTTTTTTGGGCTTATTAATTTTTTGGCTAATAACTTGTCTGACAATTTCGATTCCGTTGATTTCATCTCCGTGAATTCCTGCCGAAAAAAGCACCACAGGACCATCAACTTTGGACCGTCTAACAATAATTGGAATATCTAACTTCGTGGTGGTGTGTAATCGGGCTATTTCTACGTTGACAGTTTTGTTTTCGCCGGGTAAAATGCTTTCGCCAAAAATCACTATTGGTTTTAAACTTCTCATATTTAATATAAAAAGCTAAATATAGAAATAATTATTTGGGATTAAAAGTGTGAGCTTGATTTTGATTTACAAAGATGTTATTCGTAAATTTGGAATTCATAATTCGTATTCAAAAAATGACTAACCCCACTATTGCGCTACAAATACAAACATTACCTGATAATCCTGGTGTATACCAATATTACGACAAGGACGGCAAGATATTGTATGTGGGCAAAGCCAAAAATTTAAAGAAAAGAGTTTCTTCTTATTTCAATAAAATCCACGATACGGCCAAAACAAATGTGCTGGTTAAGAAAATTGTAACCATAAAACACATTGTGGTTCCTACTGAAACAGATGCCCTTTTGTTAGAAAATAATTTAATTAAAACGCTTCAACCAAGGTATAATGTGCTGTTGCGAGATGATAAAAGTTATCCGTGGTTGTGCATTAAGAAAGAACCCTTTTCAAGGATTTTTTCTACTCGTAGAATGGTTAAAGACGGCTCAGAATATTTCGGTCCTTACACCAGTTTCAAAACCGTAAATACTATTTTGGAACTTATAAAAGAACTCTATCCGCTCCGAACCTGCAACTATGATTTGAACGAAAGCAATATTGATAGCGGCAAGTTCAAAGTCTGTTTGGAGTATCATATAGGCAATTGCAAAGGGCCTTGTGAAGGATATGAAACCATTGAAAGTTATCAAAAAAAAGTAGATGCTATTCGCGAAATCTTGAAAGGGAATTTTAAGGAAAGCATGAAAGATTTCAAGCGAGTTATGACAAATTTAGCTGCTGAAATGCATTTTGAAGAAGCCCAAAAAATAAAAGAAAAAATAGAAATTCTCGAGAACTACCAATCGCGTTCAACCATTGTAAATCCAAAAATAACCAACATTGACGTGTTTTCAATAGTTTCGGATGAAAGTGCTGCGTATGTCAACTTTTTACAAATTTCCCACGGTTCTATTATTCGTTCCCACACGATGGAAATCAAAAAGAAATTAGACGAAACAGATGAAGAATTATTAGAACTAGCTATAATTGAACTCCGTGAACGTTTCCAATTATTGTCCAAGGAGATTATTGTCCCATTTCCAGTTGATTTGGGGGAAAATATAAAAATCACGGTTCCGCAATTGGGTGATAAAAAACAAATTCTGGATTTGTCTATTCGTAATGCTAAGTTTTATAGAATTGAACAATTGAAGCAATTGCAAATTGTAGATCCTGACAGGCATGCCAATCGTATTATGGCACAAATGAAAAAAGATTTGCGCTTGCCAGTAGAACCGCGCCATATTGAGTGTTTTGATAACTCTAACATTCAGGGAACAAATCCTGTTTCGGCTTGTGTGGTTTTTAAAAATGGTAAGCCAAGCAAAAAAGACTACCGCCATTTCAATATAAAAACGGTTGAAGGGCCAGATGATTTTGCTTCTATGACTGAGGTTGTATATAGAAGATACAAGAGATTAATGGATGAAAACGAACCTTTGCCGCAACTTATTATAATTGATGGGGGAAAAGGACAATTGTCATCTGCATTAAAAAGTCTAGATGAATTAGGATTGCGAGGAAAAATCGCCATAATTGGCATTGCTAAAAGATTAGAAGAATTATTTTACCCGGGAGATTCGATTCCGTTGTATTTAGATAAAAAATCAGAAACGTTAAAAGTAATTCAACAATTAAGGAATGAAGCGCACCGTTTTGGGATAACCCATCACCGTGACAAGAGGAGTAAAGCAGCGCTGAATTCTTCAGTAGAATCAATCCCTGGCATTGGCGAAAAGACGATGCTTGCATTAATTCAACACTTTAAAAGTGTTAAAAGATTGAAGTTAGCTTCAGAAAAAGAAATTTCTGACGTAATAGGTGTGTCAAAAGCCAAAAAAATTGTCGACTTTTACACTACTAATTAGTTTTTTCCATGAGTCTATTCAAGCTGCCCGTTTTGAGTGTTCTGCAAAAAATCTTTTTTTATAAAAAAGAAGAAGCTTCTTGGGGTGCTCTTTTTTTAAAAGAAAAAACAAAATTTATGTTGTCTAAGGCTTATACTTCTATCTGGGGCTTGAAAAATACATTGCCTGCAACTTGTTTTTCTTTTTTCTTTTTTCTTTTTTCATTCTGTCTTACTATTCAGAAATCCTTTTCGCAAGAGCAAAAAAGACCTAAAATAGGGTTGGTTCTTAGC
The DNA here is from genome assembly GCF_003634825.1 of Flavobacterium sp. 123. Lineage (NCBI taxonomy): Bacteria > Pseudomonadati > Bacteroidota > Flavobacteriia > Flavobacteriales > Flavobacteriaceae > Flavobacterium > Flavobacterium sp. 123. The sequence goes on along the minus strand of NZ_RBXD01000001.1, from coordinate 1,166,100 downwards.
GGCGGTGGAGCCAAGGGATTTGCACATATTGGCGTTTTGAAAGTGATAGAAGAAGCCGGAATCAAGATTGATTATATTGGAGGAACGAGTATGGGAGCTGTAATTGGTGGATTGTATGCCACAGGATATAATGCTGCTCAGATTGATTCGATTTTTCAATCCACTAATTTCGATGAATTATTAAATGATTTTATACCAAGATCATCTAAGAATTTTTATGAAAAAAGAAATGACGAATTATACGCCTTAGTTTTACCATTTAATAATTTTAAAATAGGAATCCCAGAAGCACTTTCTAAAGGGATGTATAATTTTAATTTACTAAGTAGAATTACTAGAAATGTAAGGCATGTTAAGGATTTTAATCAACTGCCAACTCCTTTTTTGTGTATTGGAACTAATATTGAAACAGGGGAACAAGTATTGCTGAATAAAGGAAATTTAGCGCAAGCTATGTTAGCTAGTGCCGCTTTTCCATCCTTGTTTTCACCTATAGAAATTGACGGAGCTTTGCTAGTTGACGGTGGAGTTGCTAATAATTATCCTATTGAAGAAGTTCGGAAACTAGGTGCGGATATTATTATAGGTGTTGATGTTCAAGATGATTTAATGGACAGGAAAGAGCTAAAAAATGCTACCAAAATATTGGTTCAAATTACCAATCTTCAGTCTATTGCAAAAATGAAAAATAAGATTGTTGAAACGGATATTTATATAAATCCGGATATTAAAAACTATGGTGTTATTTCATTTGATAAGGGAAAGGAAATTATCCGAAAAGGGGAAGAAGCCGCTTTTTCAGTATATGAAAAACTATTATTAGTAGCTAATAAACAAGATGCTTATCAGAAACCAAAACTTAAATTAGTTACGGATACTTTGCAAATTGAGAAGATAAACATAAACAATTTGAACAATTTTACCGAAGATTATATTGTTGGTAAATTACGATTTAAAGAGGATTCGAAAGTTAGTTATACGGATTTACAAAAAGGCATAAATAATATTAATGCAACACAAAACTTCAGTGCTATAAATTATTCTTTTGATCCTAAGCAGAACAAAGAAGATTTGAATTTAACATTAATAGAAAACCCAACTAAAACATATTTGAAATTTGGTTTACACTATGATGGCTTGTATAAAAGTGGTATTTTAGTTAATCTAACACACAAAAAGACTTTATTCAAAAACGACATCGCATCTTTAGATGTTGTTTTAGGAGACAATTTCAGGTATAATTATGATTATTATGTTGACAATGGTTTTAATCTGAGTTTTGGGTTTAAGTCACAGTTTAATCAATTTAACAGGAATGTAACTAAAGAACTAAGCCCGCAGAGTATATCAGATATAGGGGTTAATACTATAAATGTGGACTTTTTAGATTTTACAAATCAAGCTTATTTCCAGTCGTTATTTGCGCAAAAATTTTTGATTGGCGCAGGAGCTGAATTAAAGCTTCTTAAAATAAAGTCCGAAACACTAGCAAATACAAATCCAATAATAGACAAAAGCAGCTATTTGAGTGTTTTTGGTTATATGAAATATGATTCGTTTGACAATAAGTATTTTCCAAAGAAAGGTTGGTATTTTTCTAGTGATATTCAATCGTATCTATTCTCTTCTAATTATACCAATAAATTCAAACCATTTTCAATTTTTAAAACTGAGGTTGGGCTAGCAGCTCAAATTGTAAAAAAAGTCACACTAAGATTTCAAGCTGATGCTGGAATGTCTATTGGTCAAGAAAGTGTTTCGTTTTTTAATTTTGTGCTAGGAGGATACGGATATAATACAATAAATAATTTCAAACATTTTTATGGATATGATTTCTTGAGTGTTGCTGCTAATAGTTATATAAAGACTGCTGCAACTCTTGATTATGAGTTTTATAAGAAGAATCACTTGAATTTTTCGGCAAACTTTGCCAACTTAGAAAACAATCTTTTTAGAACGGTTAATTGGATTTCAATTCCAAAATATTCTGGATATGCGGTAGGATATGGTTTAGAAACTGCCATTGGACCAATTGAAATTAAGCATTCTTGGTCACCTGAAAATCCAAAAGGATATACATGGTTTGGGGTTGGTTTTTGGTTTTAATTAAATAGTGGTATAGTTTAATGTTTGTGTTGAAATTAAACGACAATCATTTTTGAAAGACAGTTGTTTTTTAAAGAACAAATAAAGAAGAGTTGTATATGAGATGATTGAGAGTATATCGATAAAATTATACTTTTTTTGTGAAATGTAAAAAAATACAGGACATTTCTAAGGTATTTTTGCATATGTTGTGTTAAAGTATATTTTTCATCAAAAAAACTGGATTTGTTAACTACCTTTGCACTCGCAAAAAAGGAAGGGGTGGTTTCCTTCTTATTATTGATATAAATTTCATAATTTATAGTTTTTTGGTTAGTTAATAGCATAAAAACTCAGTCATTATTTGACTGAGTTTTTTTGTTTTAATACATTTGGAACAAAATTTGTATTTGTGGTAATAAATAGTCCAAAAAAGTGATGAAAAAAATAGCACTACTTCTAATATTTATAACTACTGTAAGTTTTGATTCTCAAAAGGAAGATGCTTATGCCGTAGGGGAATGGTTTAAGTTTCGCATACATTACGGCTTTGTAAATGCGGGCTATGCCACATTAGAAGTACAAGATGCCACCATAAATAACAAAAAAGTCTTTCATGTTATTGGCAAAGGATACACCACGGGAATGTCCAGGTTTTTTTTCAAAGTAGAAGATCTTTATGAAAGTTATATTGACAAAGAAACAGGTAATCCATATCAGTTTGTCAGAAAAATAAATGAAGGCGGATATACTAAAAACCAAGAGGGCTTTTTTAATCAAGCATCAAATAAAGTTTTGTTTAAAGATTACAAACACAAAACGGAAAAAACTTTTGTGATTCCAAAAAACACACAAGACATAATGTCAACATTTTATTATTTAAGGAATTCTCCTAATATTGATAAAATAAAGCCTGGTGAGTCAATTGCTATTGATATGTTTTTTGACGAAGAAACTACAAAGTTTAAGTTAAAATTTATTGGACGTGAGGATATTACAACTAAATTTGGAACCGTTTCGGCAATGGTTTTTAGACCATTAGTTCAATCTGGACGTGTTTTTAAAGAGCAGGAAAGTTTAACTGTTTGGATTTCAGATGATAATAATAAGTTGCCTCTTCGTATTAAAGCGAATCTTGCTGTAGGTTCTATAAAAGCAGATTTAGACGCATTCAAAGGATTAAAAAATTCGTTTAAAGTAAAACTGTAAATACTTAGCTTAAAAAAAGAATGATTCATGACTATATAGTTTTGAGCAATGAACACGAGTCGGAGAACAAGAAAGAGGAAAAGTAAATTAATTAAAAAAAATATAAAGATTGAAACAAGTTTTTGCACTTATAATAGTATTATTTTCGATACTATCTTGTTCTAAAACCGATGAAACATTGGATGACAAAACTTCAAAAACAGCCTCTAAAAAGGTAGAGTTTGGATTTACATATGCTGATTTTAATGTAGTTCATGACACGATTAAAAAAGGAGATACTTTTGGTACTATTCTCCAAAAGCAAAACATTGGAAATAAGAAAGTCTATGACATCATTGAAAAAGTAAAAGATACTTTTGATGTGCGAATAATGAGGTTTGATAAACCTTATACACTTCTTAGATCAAGACATAAAAAAAATGAATTACAGGTTTTTATCTATCAGCCAAACGCTTTAAATTATTATGTAATTGATTTGCGAGATACTACAGTTACTGCCTACAAAAAAACAAGACCTATTAAAATTAAACAAAGAACAATAGGAGGTTTGTTAAAAGGCTCCTTATCTGAAACCTTAGAAAGTGCTCGAGTTGAGGGCGCTTTAGCGAGTAGAATTTCTAAAATATTTGCGTGGTCTATTGACTTCTTCAAGTTAAAAAAAGGAGACCGATTTGCTTTAACTTTTACGGAACGATATATTAACGACACCATTTATGATGGAGTTGATAGTCTTCAGGCTGCTTTTTTTGAGTATAAAGGCAAGATTATTTATGCCTTTCCTTTTGCACAAAATCCTTCTTCCGATAAAGTAGAATATTATGATGAGGACGGTAAAACCCTGAAAAATTTCTTTTTGAAAACCCCTATCAAATTCAGTAGAATTTCTTCTCGATTTACGTCAAATAGATTTCATCCAGTGCAACATACTTGGAAAGCACATAAAGGAACTGATTATGCAGCACCTTACGGTACTCCTATTACCACGACAGCTGCAGGTGTAGTGGAGCAAACAGGTTTTACAACTGGAAACGGAAATTTTGTAAAAGTGAAACATAATTCAACCTATTCTACGCAATATTTACATATGTCTAGAATTTTGGTAAGACGAGGACAGCACGTTATTCAAGGGCAAGTCATAGGTCGAGTTGGTAGTACGGGCTTAGCAACAGGACCTCATGTATGTTATCGTTTTTGGAAAAATGGCGTTCAAGTAGATGCTTTAAAATTGAAATTACCTAATGGAGAACCTATGAACTCATCAAGTAAAAAACGATTTTTAAAGCAAATTGAGCCTTTAAAAAGAGAATTGGATAGTGTGGCAAATTTGTAGTATTCAAGTTGTGTATTCGTAAACTAACAAATTTGATGTTTTTTAATTGTTATATAAGTGCAAACTGATTATCTATTCAAACTAATTTCAGTATTTTTGCAAAAAAATAGAATAATATCACAATCCAATTATAGATGGCTTTAAATACAATAAACCCAACTGGTACGGAAGCATGGAATAAGCTTCAAAAACATTACCAAGAAATACAAGCAGCATCAATGCACGATATGTTTCAATCGGATGCTTCAAGAGTAGAAAAATTCAATTTAAAATGGAATGATTTCTTAGTTGATTTCTCTAAAAATAGAATCAATCAGGAAACCCTAACATTGTTACTCGAATTAGCCAATCAAGTTGGACTTAAAAGCGCTATACAAGAGTATTTTGATGGAGGAATTATCAACCAAACTGAAAATAGAGCAGTACTTCATACCGCATTAAGAACAAAAGAATCTTCTGTTATAAATGTTGAAGGAATAAATGTAGTTCCTGAAATTCATGAAGTAAAAAATAAAATCAAAGCATTTACAAATGAAATTACATCTGGTTTAAGAACTGGTTATACAGGAAAAACATTTACAGATGTTGTCAATATTGGTATTGGCGGTTCAGATTTAGGACCTGTAATGGCAGTTGAGGCCTTACAGTTTTATAAAAATCATTTAAATGTTCATTTTGTATCGAATGTTGATGGAGATCATGTAAATGAAATTATTAAAAAATTAAATCCAGAAACAACCCTTTTTGTTATTGTTTCTAAAACATTTACAACTCAAGAAACACTAACAAATTCTGAGACTATTAGAGAATGGTTTTTGAAATCAGCGACACAATCAGATGTAGCAAAACATTTTGTGGCAGTTTCTACAAATCTTCAAAAAGTAACGGAATTTGGAATTAATCCTGACAACGTATTTCCTATGTGGGATTGGGTTGGAGGACGATTCTCATTGTGGAGTGCAGTTGGACTTTCAATAAGTTTAGCAGTTGGTTTTGATAATTTCGATGCATTATTAAGCGGTGCAAATGAAATGGATGAGCATTTTAAAACAGCTGATTTTGATCAAAACATTCCAGTAATTCTTGCTTTATTAAGCGTTTGGTACAACAATTTTTTTGGTGCAGAAAGTGAAGCGTTAATTCCATACACTCAGTATTTACAAAAATTAGCTCCGTATCTGCAACAAGGTACAATGGAAAGTAATGGTAAAAGTGTGGGTCGTGACGGGAAACCAGTTGACTATCAAACAGGGACTATTATTTGGGGTGAGCCTGGAACAAATGCGCAACACGCCTTTTTTCAGTTAATTCACCAAGGAACTAAAATTATTCCTACTGACTTTATTGGATTTGTAAAACCATTATATGGAGATGACAATCATCATGATAAATTGATGTCTAATTTCTTTGCGCAAACAGAGGCTTTGATGCACGGAAAAACAGGAGCGCAAGTACAAGCCGAATTTGATAAACAAGGTTTGCCAAAAGATAAAGCTGCTGCTCTGTTGCCTTTCAAAGTTTTTGAAGGAAACAAACCTACCAACACTATTTTAATCCAAAAATTGACTCCAAAATCATTAGGATCTTTGATTTCAATGTACGAACACAAGATTTTTGTACAAGGAATTATTTGGAATATTTTTAGTTTTGACCAGTGGGGAGTTGAATTAGGAAAGCAATTAGCAAATTCTATTTTAGAAGAAATAAACACTAAAACAATTAAAAACCACGATAGTTCTACCTCATTTTTGTTAAATCATTTTTTGACAAATAAATAGAATTTAATACTATCTCTTCCTAATTTAATTCACAACCTCTGGAAAGAAATTAATGATAAGGTAACGTACATTAATAATATAAAAAAGCTCTGATTTGTATAAATCAGAGCTTTTTTTATTTACAGTTAACTTTTAAAAAATGTAATACATTTCTGCATTCCATTTTTATTAATAGTCATGTTAATTTATTTTTACAGAATGAATAATTAAAAACACATCAAATTATATATTATATTTTTTTTAACAAAATAATTGCATAAAACATAATTCTGTAAAAAAACGAATCTAAAATGTACTTTTCTTAACATTACGTTAACTTTTTAACACAAAAATGTTATAATTTTACCAAATATTATTTAACTAAACAACAATGAAGACAATGAAAAATTGGTTACTCACTGGATTAATGTTTTTGATAGTTTCATCAGTATTTTCTCAAGGAAAAATTACTGGAACTATTACTGATGGGCAAATGACTTTGCCTGGAACAAATATTGCTGTTAAAGGTTCAACAACTGGAGTTTCTTCAGATTTTGACGGTAAATTTTCTATTAATACTTCGGTTGTATCTGGAGAATTAGTTATCTCTTTTATAGGTTTTGATACAAAAACAGTTAAATTCTCAGTTTCAAATGGAGCTACTGTTAATTTAGGAACAATTGTTTTAAATGAAAATTCTAATCAATTAAATGAAATTATAGTAACATCTGGTGTTGCGGATATCGCTAAGGACAGAAAAACACCTGTAGCTGTGTCAACTATTAAAGCAGCAGAAATTCAAGAAAAATTAGGAACTCAAGAATTTCCTGAAATTTTAAGAAATACACCTTCTGTATATGTTACAAAATCTGGTGGAGGTTTTGGAGATTCAAGAATTAACATTCGTGGATTTGATCAAAAAAACATTGCTGTTATGATAAATGGGGTTCCTGTAAATGACATGGAAAACAGTGCTGTTTACTGGAGTAACTGGGCTGGATTATCTGATGTTACTTCAGCGATGCAAGTTCAAAGAGGTCTTGGTTCTTCTAAATTAGCAATTGCTTCTGTAGGAGGAACAATAAATGTGTTGACAAAATCGTCTGACATGAAAGAAGGAGGAGCAGTATCTTCTGGTTTTGGTAATGCTAATTATTTGAAAGTGCAAGCTTCTTATAATACGGGGCTTTTGAAAAACGGTCTTTCAGCATCAGTCTTATTGAGTTCAACTACTGGAGATGGTTATGTTGACGGAACAAATTTTGAAGGTAAAAATTATTTTATAGCTTTAGGTTACAAAGCAAATGATAAACATGATCTTCAATTTACTTTTACAGGTGCGCCACAATGGCACAATCAAAGATCTACTAATATTACTCTTGATACTTATCTTAAATATGGTTCTAATGGTGAGCCAAATACAAGATATAACTCTGATTGGGGTTATTTGAATGGAGAGCAATTTAACATGAAAAGAAACTTTTACCACAAACCAGTTGCTTCTTTAAACTGGGATTGGAAGATCAACGAAACGACTAAACTTTCAACTGTAGTTTACGGTTCTTGGGGTCGTGGAGGTGGTTCTACAGGAACTGGAGGTATTAGAAGTTTAAACTATTTAAACAGTGCTTTTAGAACTGCAACTGGATTAGTTGATTTTGATAAAATACAAGCCTATAATTCAGGGCAAACAGTTATGATTAATGGCGTTGCTAGAACTAGAACTACTACAGGTGTAACAGGACAATATCAAAATACGTCAAGTGCAGGAACTTCTTCTACAACGACTACTGGTATTTCAAGAATTTCTTCTTTCAACTCTCATGACTGGTATGGAGGAATTGTTAGTTTGAATAAAAAATTAACTCAAACTCTAACATTAGATTTTGGTATTGATGCAAGAACTTACAAAGGAATTCACTATCAAGATGTGAATACTTTATTGGGAGGAGATGCATTTCTTGATAACACAAATGTTAACTCGCCGAACAGAGTTCTTACAGAAACATATTCAGTAAGTCCTTCTTTAAATCCTTTTGCAAGTTCAGCGGTTAAAGAAAAAATAGGATATGATTATGACGGTGGAGTAAACTGGTACGGTGCTTTTACGCAATTAGAATATTCTAAAGATAATTTAACGGCCTTTGTTCAAGGAGCTGTTTCGCAACAAGGATTTAAGAAAACCGATCGTTTTACTTATTTAAGTTCAAACCCACTTTCAGACACTAGTTTCAAAAACATTATTGGTGGAAATGTAAAAGGAGGTGCTAACTACAACATCAACGAAAATCACAATGTTTTTGTAAATGCTGGATATTATTCTAAACAACCATTCTTTACTGCTGTTTATCCAAATAATAAATCATTAGTAAATGGAAATTTAGTAAATGAAAAAATCCTTGGATTTGAAGCTGGTTACGGATTTAGATCTGCAATATTTAATGCTAACTTAAATATTTACAACACACAATGGAAAGATAGATACCAAAGATCAAATGATACTGACGCTCTTAATCCAGGTGGATATTATGATTATTCTGGGATTACTGAGGTTCACTCAGGAGTAGAGCTTGAAGCAACAGCTAAAGCAACAGATAAGTTAAAAATAAACGCAATGTTCTCTATTGGAGATTGGAGATATAAAGGGAATAGTATTAGTAATAGATACGATGTTTCAAATAATCCAGTTTCTGGAGGAACATCTACAACTTTATATTTAGATAAAGTAAAAGTAGGAGATGCAGCTCAATTGACAGCTTCTTTGGGAGCTTCTTATGAAGTTTTTACGAGAGTTATTTTGGATGCAAACTACAACTATAATGATAAATTATATGCGTCTATTTCGCCTGCGAATTTTTCTTCTTCAACAAATAAAGGGTCTTTAGAATTGCCATCATACGGTTTAATGGATGCTGGTTTTTCATATAAAATGCTTGTTGGTAGAGATAAAGCAAACTCAGTGGTTTTCAGATTAAATGTAAACAACGTTTTAGATGAAACGTATATTGCTGAATCAAAAACTAATATATTTGCTTCTGATTTTGTTTCTGGAAGTTCAGGACCTACTTACGAATCAGCTGGTAAAACATACAATGGAGTTGCTAAAGCAAACAGTGTTTTCTTTGGTTTCGGAAGAACTTGGAACTTTAGCTTACGTTATAACTTCTAAGTTAAAATTATAATATTACTAAAACGGCATTCATATTTGATTGAATGCCGTTTTTTTTATCCTGTTTTTTTATTATATTTGAATTTCAAAAAACAAATTATATGTACGAATTTATTCAAAAATTTCATTCTGGTTGGGCATATTTAGCTCTTTTATTATTAGTGATTGCAGTAGTTAATTCATTTATTGGAAAAAATTCCAAAAAAGAGTTTACACCAAAAGATAGAAAAATAGCATTGTTTGGATTAATAGGAACACACACACAATTATTAGTAGGTCTTATTTTATACTTTGTATCACAATTAGGGTTTGCATCTTTAGGACAAATGAAAGATGCTTCCTTACGATTAACTTCATTAGAGCATCCGTTAATAAACATAATAGCAATTGTATTTATTACAATAGGATGGTCTAAACATAAAAAAGCAGATTCAAGCGAATCTAAATTTAAAAGCATAGCCGTATTTTATGGTATAGGATTGTTACTCATCCTGAGTAGACTTCCCTGGTCATTATGGTTCTAAAAACAGAAAGTCCTGAAAAGGACTTTTTTTATCTAGGTATGGTTTTTGTAAAATAGATTTGAACTTAAAAAAGTATTCATGAAAAAAGTAGTAACATGGTTTTTTTTGGTAGCTGTTTTTGGCTTAGTAAGTAGTCAAATTACAACTGCTAACAAGCAAAAAATAGCCGTAGAAAAAGATACTGTAAAAAAGAATAAACCTGTTGTTGAGCAAAAAGAATTGCAAATCGATACTACAGAAGTTGTGTCTGGGACTTTTAAAAAGTATAAAAAAAATGCTCATGCATCTTATTATGCAAACAAATTTAATGGAAAAAGAACCACTAGTGGAAAAAGATTTGACAATAATAAATATACTGCAGCCCACAAAAAATTACCTTTCGGAACAAAAGTAAAAGTTACAAATGAAGCTAATGGAAAGTCCGTAATCGTTGAGGTTATTGATAGAGGACCTTTTGTAAGATCAAGAGAAATTGACCTTACTAAGCGTGCTTTTATGGAAATTGCTCAAAACAAAGGCAGTGGGCAAATGATGGTAACTATAGAGGTGCTAGAAAAATAATTTACCAATTTTTAAACGGATGATTGCTTAAATAAGAATTGTAATACCGTTTATCATTAGTTACTTCCTCACCAAGCCAATTAGGTCTTTCAAACACTTCGTTTTCCGAATTAAGTTCTATTTCGGCAATGATTAAACCTTCGTTTTCGCCATGGAATTCATCGACTTCAAAAGTATGATTTCCTATTTTAACGTTAAAACGGATTTTATCTATAATACCTTTTTCACATAGCTTTAATAAATTTTCAGCTTCATCTATGGGAATTTCTTTTTCCCATTCAAAACGAGACATTCCTGAATCACTTGAAATCCCTTTTACAGTTATAAAACCTTTATCACCTTTTATTCGTACTCTCACCGTACGTTCTGGCACAGAACTCAAATAGCCTTGTGCAATCTTGTTTTGACTAAAAGCGTCAGTTTTAAAAGCGTTTGATGTAACCAAAAACTTTCTTTCTATTTCTATCATTTCAATGCTTTAATTAGATGTTTTAAAGGTATAAATTCTAATCTAATTGTTTTTATTTAAATTTGTGTCATGTCCGAAATAAATCCAAATAGAAAAATAATTCACATTGACATGGATGCTTTCTATGCTTCGGTTGAACAAATGGATAATCCCGAATTAAAGGGCAAGCCAATTGCTGTGGGAGGTTCTGAAAACCGTGGAGTTGTTGCGGCCGCTAGTTATGAAGCTAGAAAATTTGGTGTTCGAAGTGCAATTAGCGGAGTTATGGCAAAAAAAAATTGCCCTGAGCTTATTTTTGTTAGACCAAGATTTGAACGATACAGAGAAATATCGGCAAAAATTCAAAAAATATTTCATGAATATACAGATCTAGTAGAACCATTATCTCTGGATGAGGCTTACTTAGATGTTACAAATAATAAAAAAGGGAATCCTAGTGCAACCTTATTGGCGCAAGAAATAAGATTGCGTATTTTTAATGAAGTTGGATTAACTGCTTCTGCTGGAATATCTGTTAACAAATTTGTTGCTAAAATTGCTAGTGATTTTAATAAACCTAATGGTCAGAAAACGGTAAATCCAGATGAGGTTATCTCTTTTTTGGAAGAATTACCTATTCGGAAGTTTTATGGAGTTGGGAAAGTAACTACTGAAAAAATGTACCAATTAGGAATTTTTACCGGATTGGAATTAAAAAGTAAATCAGTAGAATTTTTGGAAAAACATTTTGGAAAATCAGGTAATTTCTATTATAATGTAGTGCGTGGAATTCATAACGGAGAAGTAAAATCCGAAAGAACCGCAAAGTCAGTTGCAGCAGAACATACATTTGAAAGCAATCTTACTTCTGAAATTTTTATGATTGAGCAATTAGAAAAAATTGCAAACACATTAGAGAGAAGATTAAAAAAACATTCCATTGCGGGAAAAACAATTACATTGAAAATTAAATACAGTGATTTTTCGCAACAAACCAGAAGTAAGACATTGCCTTATTTTATCTCAGATAAAGGACTGATTTTAGAATCGGTAAAAGAATTATTATATCAAGAAAGAATGAAGGATTCCGTCCGATTACTAGGAATATCTTTAAGTAATTTAAATACAGAAGAAAAGAAAACGGTTGTGGTTCAACTTAAATTTGCCTTTTAATTTTAGAAATAAAAGGTGAAAATGTAGTATAAAAAGAAACCCTTTCTGACATAGAAAGGGTTTCTTTTTTAATTAGTCTCTGCTAGATAATTTAGAAAGTAATCGTAGGAATTCGACATACAGCCAGACTAAAGTTATCATTAATCCCATTGCGCCATACCATTCCATATATTTTGGCATTTTTTGTTCGGCTCCTTTTTCTATTCTGTCAAAATCTAAAAACAAATTTAAAGCAGCAATTACGATTACAAATACGCTAATTCCTATACTCATTAAAGAACTTCCATAATGTACGGGCACAAAGCTTGTAAACATTGAAAACAGCCATGATATTAAATAATAGGTTGCAATTGCTAATGTTGCAGCTAAGACAACAGATTTGAATTGTTCCGTCACTTTTACAATTCTATATTTATAAAGTCCTAAACAAACCGCAAAAGTTACAAAAGTTGCTCCTACAGCCTGTGTTACAATTCCTGGATATTTAGCTTCGAAAATAGCAGAAACGCCACCAATAAATAAACCTTCAAATAGCGCGTATCCAGGGGCTAAATAAGGCGAATATTGTGGTTTGAATGCAGATATTAAAACTAAAACAAGTCCAACTATTGCTCCGCCAATTGCAGGAACTATTGGGTTCATACCATTAAAAGTTATCCACCAGATTATAGAAGCTGATGCTGTAAGTAGTAAAAATAAGATTAAGCTCTTGTTTATAGTTCCAGCCAGCGTCATTTCTTGATTGAAATCAATTATGGTTGCCTGATGTACTACGTCTTTTTTTGAAGAAAAAGTTTTATTATTTAAAAACGGATTGTTTGAATTGAAAGCCATAAGTATGATTTTTTGTTGTTCAAATATAAATTTTATTTTTTAGAAGGATGTTTAAAGAATCTTAAAATTTTTATAAACTAAAAAATCCGCCTCATTTAATTTATGAGACGGATTTTAGATTATTTCAGATAGTTTTTGACTATTCTATTTCAGAAACTCTTAAGGTGTTTACCATTCCTTTATCAGTAATTGGCATTGCTGCTAAGTTGATAAGGAAATCTCCTTTTTTCACGTATCCTTTTTGTCTAGCAATTTCATTCACATCTGTAACGGTATCATCAGTACTTACTGATTTTTCGTAGTAGTATGATTTTACACCCCATAATAAATTAAGTTGTGTAAGGATTCTTTTGTTAGATGTAAATACTAAAATATGTGCTGATGGTCTCCAAGCCGAAATTTGGAAAGCAGTATAACCACTATTAGTTAAAGTACAAATAGCTTTAGCTTTAATTACATTAGCCATTGTTGCAGCATGATGACAAATTGTTTTAGTGATAAAACGATTCGTTCTAACTTGTGGTGTATTTTGAGGTACTTGAATAAGTGGAGAATCTTCAACTGCTTCAAGAATTTGAGTCATTTTTTGGATTACTTGAACGGGATAGTTACCTGTTGCAGTTTCTCCAGAAAGCATTACTGCATCTGCACCGTCCATAACTGAGTTTGCAACGTCATTAACTTCCGCACGTGTTGGTGTCAAGCTAGTAATCATTGTTTCCATCATTTGAGTAGCAACAATTACTGGAATTCTAGCTGTTTTTGCTCTTCTGATTAATTCTTTTTGAACTAAGGGCACTTCGTGAGCAGGAAGTTCAACTCCTAAATCTCCACGAGCAACCATTAAAGCATCACAATAAGCAACAATTTTATCAATGTTCTCTAATGCTTCTGGCATTTCGATTTTAGCAACGATTGGAATTTTATATTCTGAATGTTCCGCTATTAATTCTTGTAAGTCTTGAAGGTCTCTAGGTGTTTTTACAAAAGATAAAGCAATCCAGTCTACTTGTTGTCCAATAGCAAAAATTGCATCAGCAATATCCTTTTCTGTCATTGCAGGAAGTGATATTTTAGTATTTGGAAGGTTAACCCCTTTTTTAGATTTCAATTCACCGCCTTGAATTACTCTTGCTACTACTTCTGTTTTCTTGTCAGTAGAAACTATTTCGAAAATAAGTTTTCCGTCATCTAATAAAATTCTTTCTCCTGGATTTACATCATTTGGAAAGTTTTGGTATTTCATGAAAACTTTTTCAGCAGTTCCAAGGACATCTTCAGCAGTTGTAAACGTAATTAAATCGCCATCATTTACAACAACACCGTCTTGCATAACTCCTACACGAAGTTTAGGACCTTGTAAATCGCCTAATATTGCAGTAGTGTAACCAAACTCTTCGTTAAGACTTCGTATAATGTTTATTCTTTCTTTTACATCAGCATAATCAGCATGTGAAAAATTTATTCTAAACACATTTACTCCTGCGTCAATCATATCTTTGATGATCTCTCTAGAACTACATGCAGGCCCAAGTGTGGCTACAATTTTGGTTTTCTTGTTTGTAAGCATTTGTATTAAAAAATTAAATTGTTTTTAGATTTTATTTTATTTGTATCAACACTGTAAGCTGTTGATATACCATCTATGGTATTTAATATTGTTATTATATTTAAGACTGTACTGGTCTCGTCGTCTTCTATTTTTAAAAAATAATCCGCCTTTTTAAATTCGGGAAGCAAATAAACTTTCGTTGAAACTTCCAGTGCTATATTTGAAAATAAATTTTGGCTTACTTCTTTTTTGTGTTGAATAACTTCATTTTTATTTTGAATCAAATCCCAAGAAAGCGTTTTTTCTGTATCGTAATAATAATATCTTGAAAATTTTGTTTCTCCTTCTTTTATACTGATTTGAATTTCATTCTTGCTTTTACTTAAATTTATTGGAAGCTTTTGATTGATGAAAAATGCCAGTCTATAGTCTTCCAATGAAGTATGAATAGCAATAAGATAATAATCTATTTCGTCAAATTCGCCAAGATCCAATTTATGAATAGCCATTTCATGAAAAAATAAGGTGTAAATATAGTATTTCTATTTAAGCATCAATATCCTTATCGGCTATGTTTTTGTTAAATTATGAACGAAAACGTTATAGTTTTAGGAATTCGATGTTATTTCTTATCCATTTTTTCTTGAAATGCAAAATAGGCACGTTGCGATGCCTTCTCTTCAGCCTTCTTTTTTGACGTTGCTCGTGCTTTTGCAATCACTTTTTCGTCAATACTTAATTTTACGCCAAACAGTCTTTGTCCATCAATTGCATTGTCCTCAAATATGTCATAATGAAATTGCCTTTTTTCTTTTTGGCACCATTCTATGACTAAACTTTTATAACTAATTACTTTTCCTTCTAATCTTGCAATGTCTACATAAGGGATTATTACCCTTTTTTGAATAAATTTTTCGCAAAATTCATAACCTCTATCCAAATAAATGGCACCTACTAATGATTCAAAAATATTTCCGTGTATGTTTTCTCCAAAATGTTGAACCGGTACTTTGCTTTCTATGAATTGTACCAAATTTAAATCTTTCCCTAATTCATTAAGGTGCTCTCTACTGACAATTTTTGAACGCATTTTGGTCAGATAACCTTCGTCTCCAGCCGGTGCTTTGCTAAATAAATGAGCTGCAATCACAGAACTAAGCATGGCGTCACCAAGGAACTCGAGCCGTTCGTAATTGATAGGATTTCCATTTTCATCAAGGCGATTTGAAGAGCGATGTGTAAATGCTTTTTTGTAAAAGTCAATAGTTTTAGGGGAGAAACCAAGAATTCGTTCAATAGCATCAAAAAAAATCCCGTCTTCAAGAGAACGGGATTTCGAAAATATTTTTTTGATTAAACGCATGGATATTTTATAGGTCTAATTTTTTCACCAATACACAAGCATTGTGACCACCAAATCCAAAAGTATTACTCATTAAAACTTTCACGTCTCTTTTTTGAGCAGTATTGAAAGTAAAGTTTAATCTTGGATCTATGTTTTCATCATCTGTAAAATGATTTATTGTAGGAGGAATAATTCCGTATTTCAAAGAAAGGATAGATGAAATAGTTTCAACAGCACCGGCAGCACCAAGTAAATGGCCTGTCATTGACTTTGTTGAATTCAAGTTCATTGTATAAGCATGTTCTCCAAATACATGTTGAATAGCTTTAGATTCTGCTAAATCTCCAAGAGGAGTTGAAGTTCCGTGCATATTTACACCATCAACATCTGTTGGTTTTAATCCAGCATCTCTTAAGCAGTTTAGCATTACATTTTTTGCACCTAATCCTTCAGGATGTGGAGCGGTTATATGATAGGCATCAGCAGACATTCCGCCACCACCAACTTCACAATAAATTTTTGCGCCACGAGCAACAGCATGTTCGTATTCTTCAAGGATTAACGCTCCTGCTCCTTCTCCAAGTACAAACCCATCTCTGTCTTTGTCCATTGGTCTTGAAGCTGTTTTTGGATCATCATTTCTAGTTGATAAAGCATGCATAGCATTAAATCCACCCATTCCGGCAATAGTTACAGCAGCTTCTGAACCACCTGTTACCATAACATCGGCATGACCTAATCGGATATAATTGAATGCGTCTATAATAGCATTAGTTGATGAAGCACAAGCTGAAACAGTTCCGAAGTTAGGACCTCTAAAGCCATATTTTATCGAAATATGTCCGCAAGCAATATCACCAATCATTTTTGGGATAAAGAAAGGATTGAATTTTGGCGTTCCGTCTCCAGCAGCAAAATTAAGAACTTCAATTTGGAAAGTTTCTAATCCGCCAATACCAGATCCCCAAATTACACCAGCACGATCTTTATCTAATTTGTCCAAATCAAAATTAGCATCTTTCATTGCTTCTTCTGATGAAACCATAGCATATTGTGCGTAACGGTCCATTTTTCTTGCTTCTTTTCTGTCAATAAATTCTTCGACATTAAAGTTTTTCAATTCGCAAGCAAACTGAGTTTTGAATTTTGAAGCATCGAAATAAGTTATCGGTGCGGCTCCACTAACTCCGTTAATTAGACCATTCCAAAATTCTTGGATGTTATTTCCAATAGGAGTAAGCGCACCTAAACCTGTTACAACAACTCGTCTTAATTCCATAACTTATGTGTTTTGTTATCTTTAAACAAATAAAACCCACGCTTTCTTTATTGTATTATTCTTACAAAAGAGCCATGGGCATTACATTATAAATATTTTTTTGATTGAAATTCAATCAGCAATTCAATTTTTTTAAAAAATAATAACACCCGAATGCAATAGTGCAGTCGGGTGTAAATGTATTATTTTTTAGCTTCCTCGATGTAAGAGATTGCTTGACCTACAGTAGCAATGTTTTCTGCTTGATCGTCTGGAATTTGAATGTCAAATTCTTTTTCGAATTCCATGATAAGCTCTACAGTGTCTAATGAGTCAGCTCCTAAATCATTAGTGAAGCTTGCTTCTGTTACAACTTCGTTTTCGTCAACACCTAATTTGTCTACGATAATCGCTTTTACTCTTGATGCAATGTCTGACATAATCTTTAATTTTAGAATTTAATTTGTTGGCAAAAATAAAAAACTTTATTTTAAAACAACTATTTAGTTAATAAATGTGTGAACTAATTTATGAAATTTATTTTAACAAAGACTTCCGAATGTTATTTATTTTCATTTTTTATCCCTTTTTTTGCATAATAAAATAGGGTAGGTTATGAAAAAAATAGTCGTTTTTGCTTCAGGATCGGGTACTAATGCTGAAAATATTATAAAACACTTTGCTGCAACTAAAATGGCATCAGTAGTTAGTGTTTTTACAAATAATGCGAATGCTAAAGTGATTGATAGAGCTAAAAATCATCAAATTCCAACAGAAATTTTCTCTAAATCAGACCTTTTTGAAGGAAAAGTACTTCAAAAAATTAATGAAATAAAACCAGATTTGATTGTTTTAGCTGGGTTTTTATTAAAATTCCCTCAAGATATTATCGAAGCTTATCCAGATCAAATACTAAATATTCATCCAGCCTTATTGCCTTTATATGGAGGAAAAGGTATGTATGGCATGCATATTCATAGAGCAATAGTTGAAAATAAAGAAAAGGAAACGGGGATTACAATTCATTATGTTAATGAAAATTATGATGAAGGAAATATTATTTTTCAGAAAAAAGTAGCTTTAATAGATTCAGATACTCCAGAAGATGTAGCGGCTAAGATTCACGAATTAGAGCAAGAGAATTTCCCTTTGATTATTGAAAAATGGTTGACTAATAAACTTTAACCTATTTTATTTTGGAACACGACGTACATATTTACACTGATGGTGCAGCGAAGGGCAATCCAGGTCCTGGCGGATATGGTGTAGTTATGGAATGGGTAGGAAAACCCTATAAAAAAGAATTTTATGAGGGTTTCCGATATACAACTAATAATAGAATGGAATTATTAGCTGTAATTGTTGGTCTTGAAAAGCTTAAAAATTCCAATACAAAAGTTTTGGTAGTTTCAGATTCTAAATATGTGGTTGATTCTGTTTTAAAAAAATGGGTTTTTGGTTGGGAGAAAAAAGGTTATGTAGGCAAAAAAAATCCAGATTTGTGGAAACGCTTTCTTATTGTTTATAGAAAACACCAAGTTGATTTTAGATGGATTAAAGGACACAACAATCATCCTCAAAACGAAAGATGTGACGAATTAGCCGTAATGGCTTCGGTTCAAAAGCAACTTTCTATAGATTCTTTTTACGAAAAAGAAGAAAATAAATTATTCTAAATTGTTAATTTACAGCGTTATAAATTAAGAAAACTTTACACTTAATACTCTTTGCAATTTCGTAACTTATGAACTATCTTTGCGCCTTAATTCGAAATTCAAAAAATGAATAAATTATTGATTGTTGGAACCGTAGCTTTCGACGCAATTGAAACCCCTTTTGGGAAAACAGATAAAATTTTAGGTGGTGCAGGTACTTACATAGGTCTTTCAGCTTCTTTTTTTAATTTGAAATCTGCTATAGTTTCTGTAGTTGGCGATGATTTTCCTCAAGAATATTTAGATTTATTAACCTCTAGAAACATTGATATTTCAGGTCTTGAAGTAGTTAAAGGAGGTAAAACATTTTTTTGGAGCGGAAGATATCATAATGATTTGAATTCAAGAGATACATTAGCAACCGAGCTTAATGTTTTGGCTGATTTTCAACCAAAGGTACCTCAGGATTTTAAAAATGCTGATGTAGTAATGCTAGGAAATTTACATCCATTAGTACAAAGCAGTGTGATTGATCAAATGGAGTCTAAACCAAAATTAATTGTTTTAGATACGATGAACTTCTGGATGGATTGTGCTTTACCTGAATTACTTGACGTAATGAAGCGAGTAGATGTAATTACAATTAATGATGAAGAAGCAAGACAACTTTCGGGCGAATACTCATTGGTAAAAGCTGCTGCTAAAATTCATCAAATGGGACCTAAATATGTGGTTATCAAAAAAGGAGAACATGGAGCACTTTTGTTTCATGATAAAGAGGTGTTCTTTGCTCCAGCTTTGCCATTAGAAGATGTTTTTGATCCAACTGGTGCAGGAGATACTTTTGCAGGAGGATTTACAGGATATATTGCCCAAAGTGAAAATGTATCTTTTGATAATATGAAAAACGCAGTAATATATGGTTCTAATTTAGCTTCCTTTTGTGTGGAGAAATTTGGAACTGATAGAATGATTGATTTAGACAAAAGCGAAGTAGTGTCAAGATTGCAACAATTTAAATCTTTGACCCAATTTGATGTTGAATTATAATAAAGTAATGTCTCAATTTTTTGAGGCATTTTTTATTTAATGACACCCACAGATTCTGAATTTTAAAAATAGATTCTGAATTTGTTATAAAAAACACATAATACAACCTACAATACAAGAACACAATGAGCGATGCTTTACAACACGAATGTGGAATAGCCTTAGTCCGATTACTTAAACCACTTGAGTTTTACAAAGAAAAGTATGGAAGTGCTTTTTACGGGATACAAAAAATGTATCTCCTTATGGAAAAGCAACACAACCGAGGACAAGATGGAGCAGGTTTTGCAAGTATAAAATTAGATGTAGAACCAGGAGAGCGTTATATCAGTCGTGTGCGTTCTAATCATGCACAGCCTATACAAGATGTTTTTGCTCAAATTAATGAGAGAATCAATGAGGAAATGGCTGCAAATCCAGAGTATGCAGATGATGTTGCACTTCAAAAAGCAAACATACCTTATATAGGAGAGTTGTTTTTAGGACATGTTCGTTACGGAACTTTTGGAAAAAATAGTATTGAAAGTGTTCACCCGTTTTTGCGTCAAAATAACTGGATGCACAGGAATTTGATTTTGGCTGGAAACTTTAACATGACTAATGTAAAAGAGCTTTTTCAAAGTTTAGTTGAATTAGGACAGCATCCAAAAGAAATGGCGGATACAGTTACAGTTATGGAAAAAATTGGACATTTCCTTGATAATGCGGTAACCGACTTGTACCAAGAATGTAAAAATGCAGGTTTAAATAAAAGAGAAGCTTCACCAGTAATTGCTGAAAAATTAGATGTTGCAAGAATCTTGACAAGAGCCTCAAAAAACCTTGATGGAGGGTATGCTATGGCAGGACTTCTAGGGCATGGAGATGCTTTTGTATTTAGAGATCCAGCAGGAATACGTCCAGCATATTTTTATCAAGATGATGAAGTTGTAGTAGTAGCTTCTGAAAGACCAGTAATTCAAACCGTTTTTAATGTTCCATTTGAAAAAGTTCAAGAAATAGAACCAGGAAATGCTTTAATAATCAAGAAAAACGGAACAGTTTCGATGAAAGAAATTCTTCCACCAACGGTTAAAAAAGCATGTTCTTTTGAACGTATTTATTTTTCAAGAGGAAGTGATGCGGAGATTTATCAAGAAAGAAAAAATTTAGGGAAATTAATTTTACCTGCAGTTTTAGAATCTATAGATCAAGATACTGATAATACAGTGTTTTCTTATATACCAAATACGGCAGAAACATCTTTCTACGGATTAGTTGAAGCGGCTCAAGATTTCTTGAATCAAAGAAAAAACAACTATATACTTGAAAACAGAAATACCTTAACTAAAGAAACTTTACAAGAGTTGCTTAAGGTAAAAATACGAACAGAAAAAGTAGCTATAAAAGATGCTAAACTAAGAACCTTTATAACTGAGGATAGTAGTCGTGATGATTTAGTTGCTCACGTATATGATGTTACTTATGGAGTGATAAAACCAACCGATAATTTAGTTATTATTGATGATAGTATCGTGCGAGGAACTACCTTGAAAATGAGTATCATCAAAATGATGGATCGTTTGAAACCAAAACGAATTGTAATTGTTTCTTCGGCACCTCAAATTCGCTATCCTGATTGTTATGGTATTGACATGGCAAAATTAGAAGGATTGG
The DNA here is from genome assembly GCF_003634825.1 of Flavobacterium sp. 123. Classification (NCBI taxonomy): domain Bacteria; kingdom Pseudomonadati; phylum Bacteroidota; class Flavobacteriia; order Flavobacteriales; family Flavobacteriaceae; genus Flavobacterium; species Flavobacterium sp. 123. Next base: position 1,144,494 of record NZ_RBXD01000001.1, on the reverse strand, counting down.
TTGCGTTTAGAGCGGCATTAGAATTGTTAAAAGAAAGAAATCTATACCATATAGTTGACGAAGTATACGCAAAGTGTAAATCACAAGAAAACTTCAAAGATGATGAAGTTGTGAATTATGTTACGGCAATATACGAACCTTTTCAACCACAAGAGATTTCAAATAAAATTGCAGAAATGCTAAGTTCACCTGAAATTAATGCCGAGGTTAAAATAATTTTCCAAACAGTTGAAGATTTGCATATTGCCTGTCCAAAAAACTTAGGAGATTGGTACTTTACAGGAGATTATCCTACACCAGGAGGAAATCGTGTAGTGAATCGTGCATTTATGAATTTTTATGAAGGTAAAGACGCTAGAGCATACTAGTTAACAAATAACGCCATTAGTCGACAAAATAGGTTGTTTGTCTAAGAAATTTTTTTTATAACAAGGACTATTATACTTTTGGTCTACCATTAACATTAGTAGGTTAAGTTTATGGTAGATTTGGGGCAAAAAAGGTGGAAGAAATTCCATCTTTTTTATTGGAATAAACTGAAAAATTTGAATTTAAAACATAAAAAAAGAGCCCATTTATAAAATGGGCTCTTTTTTGTATAAAGAAAGATTATTTTTCTAAAACAAATCTTCTGTTAACTTCTGTCCAGTTGATTAAGTTGAAAAAAGCTTCGATATAATCAGGTCTTCTGTTTTGATAATGTAAGTAATAAGCGTGTTCCCAAACATCCATTCCTAAGATAGGAGTTCCTCCACAGCCTACACCTGGCATTAATGTATTGTCTTGATTTGGAGTTCCACATACGTCTAATTTACCACCTTTGTGAACACATAACCAAGCCCATCCTGAACCAAACTGAGTTGCTCCAGCTTTAGCAAATTTAGCTTTGAATTCTTCAAAAGAACCAAAAGCACTTTCAATAGCTGCTAATAAATCTCCTGTTGGTAGTCCACCACCATTTGGTGACATAACAGTCCAAAATAAGTTGTGATTGTAAAAACCTCCACCATTGTTTCTAACAGCAGCGTTTTTCATATCAAGATTGATTAAAATATTTTCAATAGTCTTTCCTTCCATATCTGTTCCTGCAATAGCAGCATTAAGATTGGTTGTGTAAGCATTGTGATGTTTTGTATGGTGGATTTCCATCGTTCTTGCATCAATATAAGGTTCTAATGCATCGTATGCATAAGGTAATTGTGGTAATTCAAAAGCCATGATATATCTTTTTAGTGATTTATAAAATTTATTCAAAATTAGACATTTAACTTTATAATAGGAAACACTATTTTGTTATAATTTCATTAAATGTGTAAATGGACCAAGTATTTTTTATAATAATGCATTTAGGATTGCGCCATTGCCATGCATGCAATACTGACTCTAGCCCCGGGAATTTTAAGTAAAGCTCTAGTGCAGACTTCTAATGTTGCTCCCGTTGTTATGACATCGTCAATTAAAAGGAAATGTTTATTATGGTCATTTTCTGTAAAAGAAACATCAAAAAGAGCGTCGATTCCTTCTGTCCTTCCCAAGAGATTTTTCTTAGACTGCGTTTTTGAATATACATTTCGTTGAAGGAGATTCGCTTGGTATGGAATTTTTAAATTTTCAGATAATGCAATCCCAAAATTTGTAACCTGATTGTATCCCCTTTCTTTCATTCTTTTTTTATGAAGAGGAACAGGAATAATAGCATCAACACTTTGTATTACAGCCGCATTTTTTAAATCTTCAGCATACCATTCTCCAATAATAGTTCCAATTTCTTGATGACCACGATATTTAAGGCTATGAATCATTTCTTGAACAATCCCTTTTTTGTGAAAATAAAGCAAGGCCGAAGCGTGTTCAATAGGAACTTTTCCATAAAACTTTTTGAAAGCTTCGTTCTCTTTGTTTAAATAATGATTAGTTAGAGGTATTTCATGTCTGCAAACAGTACAAATTACATTTTCATTAGATAATAGCATGGCTCTACAACCTGAACAAACAGGAGGAAAAAATAGATTTATAAAGCTTTTGAACATATAATCAAGGATTTATTTATAAAAATAAGGAAATGAATGCTTCAAACTTCAACTATTTTCTTTTTTTTAAGGACACTTTTTATATTTTTGCATCATTATGGCAAAACAAGAAGATTTATTTAAGAATGTAGTTTCGCATGCAAAAGAATACGGATTTATTTTTCCGTCAAGCGAAATATACGATGGTTTAAGTGCAGTTTATGATTATGCACAAAACGGTGTAGAATTAAAAAAGAACATACGCGAATATTGGTGGAAAGCAATGGTTCAAATGAACAATAACATTGTAGGTCTTGACGCGGCAATATTGATGCATCCAACTACTTGGAAAGCATCTGGTCACGTGGATGCTTTCAACGATCCATTAATTGATAACAAAGATTCGAAAAGAAGATATAGAGCTGATGTTTTGATTGAAGATTATGCCGAAAAGCTGAATCAAAAAGCAATCAAAGAAATCGAAAAAGCACGTGCTCGTTTTGGAGATGCTTTCAATGAGCAGGAATTTGTCACTACAAATGCCCGAGTGATGGAATATAAAGCTAAAGAAAGAGAAATTCTGGAAAGAATGGCACGTTCTTTAGGTAACGAAGATTTAGAAGATGTAAAAGCGTTAATTGAAGAATTAGAAATTGCTTGTCCAGAATCTGGATCTAGAAACTGGACCGAAGTGCGTCAATTCAATTTGATGTTTGGTACAAAATTAGGAGCATCTGCTGATACGGCAATGGATTTATATTTGCGTCCGGAAACGGCACAAGGGATTTTTGTAAATTTCTTGAATGTACAAAAATCAGGAAGAATGAAAATTCCTTTTGGAATTGCTCAAACCGGAAAAGCTTTTAGAAACGAAATCGTAGCGAGACAATTTATTTTCCGTATGCGTGAGTTTGAACAAATGGAAATGCAATTTTTTGTACGTCCAGGCGAAGAAATGCAATGGTATGAACATTGGAAAACAACTCGCTTGAAATGGCATTTGTCGCTAGGTTTAGGAAAAGAAAATTACCGTTTTCATGACCACGAAAAACTAGCTCATTATGCTAATGCAGCAGCTGATATTGAGTTTAATTTTCCTTTTGGCTTCAAAGAATTAGAAGGAATTCACTCTAGAACAGATTTTGACTTAAAGGCACACGAACAATATTCAGGTAGAAAATTACAGTATTTTGATGCCGAATTGAATCAGAATTATGTTCCTTATGTAGTAGAAACTTCAGTAGGATTAGACAGAATGTTTTTGGCGGTTTTTGCAACTTCATTAAAAGAAGAAACATTAGAAGATGGTTCAACAAGAACAGTTCTTAAATTACCAGCAGTTTTAGCACCTACAAAAGCTGCTATTTTGCCATTAGTTAAAAAAGATGGATTGCCAGAAATCGCGAATCAAATTATTGATGATTTGAGATGGGATTTCAATGTGGCTTATGATGAAAAAGACGCGGTAGGAAGACGTTACAGAAGACAAGATGCGTTAGGAACTCCTTTTTGTATTACGGTTGACCACCAAACTATAGAAGACCAAACGGTAACTATTCGTCATAGAGATACAATGAAACAAGATCGTGTAAAAATCACCGATTTGAAATCAATTATTGAAAACGAAGTTTCGATGAAAAATTGGTTGATGAAAATGTAATTATGTTTTCTAAAATAACAAAAAAAGCTTCTCATTTGAGAAGCTTTTTTTTGTTTAAAATAGGTTCAATATAACCTTTTTAGGGTTAGTTTTCTTGCTGTCTTGTTTTTAATTTTTTTTCTATTTGTGAGTTTATTTTTATTGTAAAAGCATGAAGGGATTCAGGTACTTACATGATTTTTTTGATGAGAAAACAGCATATTTGTATGTTTTTCAAGAGTGCTAATTGTGCATTTCGTCGGATTTATTTGTACTTCATCTTAATGTATTAACATTAGTTTGAAATGTGTTAACAACTCACATGAAAAAAATGTTAAATGTTTATTTTTAGCTTGTTGAGTATGTAGTTTTTCTAAAAAAGCACATAAAATTCCTCAATGAAAATTGCAAGTATAGCATTTTGCGATGTAATAAACCAAATAGGAAAAGCCGCGGATGAATTATTCGTACATTATTATTGACGACGATCAAGAAAGTGTTTTGAAAACAAAAGCAGTAGCTGATAGTTTTTCAGAGCTTACTTTTTTGGCAACAGCTCATAATTATGAAGAAGGCCTTAACCTTATATTGGAACATACCCCAAATTTAGTTTTCCTAGAAATTGATCCAGCGGATAAAAAAAGTAATTTATCGTTACTGCTTATCAATGAGCTATACCGCTATTTGAAAATAGTGCCTAGAATTATTGTTACTACTAGCAAAAAAGAATTAGCATTTGAGTCAATAGGATATGAAGTTGCAGATTATTTATTAAAGCCATTAAATCGAATTGATTTAGTCAAGTCAATTTTAAAGTTAAATAAATCCAATACAGAACCGGAAGCGCCAATTTCTAGAGTAGCTGTTGTTGATGAGAAGCCTATTTCCGTTGTGGAAGTAGAAACAAAAAGCGAAGAAAAACCTCTTATTCTCTGCATAAAATCATACGGTGACTATAGGTATATCGACGCTAAAGATGTTTGCTATTTTCAAGCCGATAATAATTCAACGGATATATACTTGAATAATGGCGAAATGATTACAGCTTTCAAAACATTGAAACATTTTGAGAGTATTCTTTCTGCTCCTTTTATTAGAATTCATAACAGCTATATAGTAAACCGCAATTATATTTCCAGAATACACACTGGAAATGCGGTATGTTACATTAAAAATACTACTGTCAAAATACCGTTTTCTAAATCGTATAAGTCAAATGTTGATCTTGTGATTTCAGAGTTTTCTAACGGAAATTACATAGAAATTTAAAAAAGGTCCATTCACCTGAATTTGACAGTCATTCACTATCAAACGGCATCATTCCACCATAAACGCCTTATTTTCTGATATAAATCTGGGAACACTATGTAGTTTTACAATGTGATTTGCTCGAAACAATTCACTTAAGTGTAAGATAGAAACATAAAAACATAAAACCCCAATATTATGAAAAAAGCAATTTTAACATTCGGATTATTTTCATTAATGATGATATTAACATCATTTACTGCCCCTGAAACAGTTACCGTAAGCTCTAATAATAACTCTTCAATTGACTTAGTAGGTGGAAGTAGCGTAGGAGGAAATAGAAAAGTTGATTTAGTAGGAGGAAGCAGTGTAGGAGGAAACAGAAAAGTTGATTTGGTGGGAGGAAGCAGTGTAGGAGGAAACAGAAAAGTTGATTTGGTAGGAGGAAGTAGTGTAGGAGGAAATAGAAAAGTTGACTAATTAATAATATATAATTCCTTTAAATAATAAGAAGGCTATCATTTTTTTGGTAGCCTTTTTTATATTAATAGTATTTTATTTTAGTATTTTTGATTAAAATAAAGAAATTCTATTGAAACATATACATATAATATCACTACTTCTCATATTACTTTTTTTTGGTTGTAATAAGGAAAAAGAAGGAATTTCATCTAATTCTTCTACAAAAGACAGTTTGTCTTTGTATTTTTCTTTAGCAAATGATATAAAATTACCTCTCATAAAAAAGCAACAATATAATCAAAAAGCTTTTGCTATTATAATTGAACAGCCAAATGATTCTTTAAATAGAGTGAATTTATTTAAAGTTGCAAATCGTTATTATAATATGAACGATTGGCAGGGTTTTAATAAAACTGTTGGAGTAGTTTTAGAGAAATCTAAAAGCAGTAATGACACTATAAATATGGCCAAAGCTTATATTTATTTAGGAGATTATTATGGTGCGCAAGGTGTTCCTGATAGTGCGTTTATGTATTATTTCAAGGCGGAAAAAATGTATCTTAAATTAGATGACACTTATAATTTGGCTAGAACCCGTTTAAGTAAGGCTAATTTACAATACAACGAAAGTGATCTTTTGGGTAGTGAAATAGCGGTTTTTAATGCTTTACGTGCTATAAAAGAAGAAAAAGCGAGTGATATAGTATATGATTCTTATAATCTTTTAGGGGCTATTTATAATGAACTGGATGAGTATGACAAGTCATTAGAATATCATACGAAAGCATTAGTTAGTATAGATGATAAAATGATTCCAATAGATTTTCAACCAAGAGCTACTTCTTTGAATAATATTGGATATGTTTATCAAAATTTAAATAAACAAAAAGAAGCTATACCTTATTTTCAAAAAGGATTGGCGCAAAAAGATTTAATAAATTATAAGCCCTCTTTATATGCCATTTTATTGGATAATTTAGCATACTCCAAATTTAAAATTAACGACTCTAAAGGACTTCCAGAACTTTTTTATAAATCTTTAAAGTTGAGAGATAGTTTGCAATTGACAGCAGGGATTATTTTAAATAAAATTCATCTTTCAGAATATTTTGCATCAAAAAAAGATACTGTCAAAGCAATTCAATATTCAAAAGAAGCTCTTGAAGATGCCCGTGTTTCTAAAAACTATAGAAATGTTTTAGGGCCACTTAAACAATTAGCTGTTGTAGAACCCAAAAATGCTTCTTTATATACTAAAGAATATATTCATATAAACGACAGTCTCCAGAAGGCTGAGCGTAAAATGGGAGATAAATTTACTCGTATAGAATATGAAACAGATGAGATAAAAGGAGAGAATACGGATCTAGTAACTCAAAATAGAAATCTCCTTTATTTCTTTAGTATACTTACAATTCTTGGGATGCTGTTATTTGTTATCAAAACACAAAAAGCTAAACATAGAGAGCTTATGTTTAAACAACAACAACAAAAAGCGAATGAGGATATCTATAACTTAATGATTTCTCAACAAAATACTATTGAAATTAATAGAATAAAAGAGAAAAAACGAGTGGCTCGGGAGTTACACGATGGTGTGCTAGGAAGGATGTTTGGGGTGCGAATGAACTTGGATGGATTGAATACAATCAACAATGATTCGGCAATTGATCAAAGAAACAGCTACTTGTCAGAATTAAAAAATATCGAACAAGATATTCGTGAAATTTCACACGATTTGAATAGAGAAAAGTCAGAATTAATTAATAACTTCGTGGCTATAGTGAACGATTTATTTGAGGAACAAAAAAAGACTTATAAATCAGTATTAGCTGTAACTGTTGATTCGACTATAAAATGGGAATTAGTAAGTAACTCCATTAAAATTAACTTATATCGAATAATACAAGAAGCATTACAGAACATAAATAAGTATGCTAACGCAAATAACATTAAAGTTGAGCTGAAAAAAGAAGAAGATAATCTAATTTTGATAGTAAGTGATGACGGTGTTGGTTTTAATGTAAAGACTGCAAAAAAAGGAATTGGATTGCAAAATATACTCTTTAGAGCAAACGAATGTGAAGGAATCGTTGACATACAATCAAAAAAAAATAATGGAACAATAATTACATTAACAGTTCCAATTGAAGAAAAAAATAAATCCACAACTTAGAAAAAATGATAAGTGATTCGTCTGCTAAATCGGTAATTGAAAACAATATATTAATTGTTGACGACCATCCTTTTATTATTGAGGGTTATAAAAATGCAATTAAAAGGTACAATCCTAGTGAATTTGCGTTTACAATTACACAAGCTAAGGATTGTCAATCAGCCTACGAGATAATTACTAATCCAGATATTGAACCTTTTGATATCGCTTTTTTAGATATTAGTATGCCTGCTTATGAAGAGAAAAATCTTTTTTCAGGGGAGGATTTAGCTAGGCTAATAATGGAGTACATGCCTAAATGTAAAATTATCTTACTAACAATGTATACGGAATTGTTGAAGATAAAAACAATTATCAAGACAATAAACCCTAGTGGATTGGTTATAAAAAATGATTTAACTTTTGATGAATTGCTTTTTGCTTTTGATAAAATTTTAAAAGATGAATTTTATTATAGTGAATCCGTTAAGAAAATGTTGAGTCTGTCAGAAGAAGATGGTATAGAAATCGATCAATTTGACGAGCAAATATTATTTCATATATCCAAAGGAACAAAGACAATTGAGATGCCACAGTACATTCCTATATCTTTAAGTGCAATAGAGAGAAGAAAAATAAATCTGAAAGAATTGCTAAAAGTAGAAGAAGGCAGTGATATTGACTTAGTTCGAGAAGCTAAAAATAGAGGATTACTTTTTTAGCTAATATTTATAACAAAAAAAACGACACTTAATAGTGTCGTTTTTTTTTGTTATAAAGTATTGTTATTCTGATAGCGCATCCCAACCTCTAGCTTTTAAAGCAATTTTAGTATTGGCTCTAGTGACTAAATGTATGCCTTCGCTCTCGTGAGTCATATGACCGATAATCGAAAAATTTGGATTTCCTTTTATTTTATCAAAATCCTCAATAGCTATTGTGAAAAGCAATTCGTAATCTTCTCCACCATTGATGGCAACTGTTGTACTATCAATATTAAATTCTTCGCAAACATTAATAAATTGAGGATCGATAGGTAATTTGTCTTCGTATAAATTACATCCTACTTTTGATTGTTTGCACAAATGCATAATCTCTGATGATAATCCATCCGAAATATCAATCATAGATGTTGGTTTTATCTCTAAAGCATGTAATAAAGTACGAACATCTTTACGTGCTTCTGGCTTCAATTGGCGTTCTATCAAATAAGTGTATGCATCTAAATCAGGTTGTGAATTTGGGTTTACCTGAAAAACTTGTTTCTCACGTTCTAAAACTTGTAATCCCATATAGGCAGCTCCAATATCTCCTGTTACAACTAATAAATCCGTTTGTTTGGCACCATTTCTGTAGACAATCTCGTCTTCATTTGCTTCTCCAATTGCAGTAATACTGATGATTAATCCTTTTTGTGAAGAAGTAGTGTCTCCGCCAATAACATCTACTTTATATTCATTAGCAGCGTGCGTTATTCCTTCAAATAATTCTTCTAAGGCTTCAAGTGGGAACCGATTAGAAACAGCAACAGAAACCGTAATTTGCGTTGGTTTTGCATTCATAGCGCAAATGTCAGAAACATTCACCACGACTGCTTTGTAACCCAAATGCTTTAACGGCATGTATGCCAAGTCAAAATGGACACCTTCAATCAATAAATCAGTTGAAACCACAACTTTTTTATCCTTAAAATCAAGTACAGCGGCATCATCGCCAATTCCTTTTATAGTAGAAGGTTGTGTGATTTCGAAATTTTTTGTCAAATGATCAATCAATCCAAATTCTCCTAATTGTGAAATACTCGTGCGTTGTGGGTTTTTATCTTCAATCATTTTTTAGTTCCAAAGTTTAGAATCGCAAAGGTACAAACTTGCAATCTTTTTTGGTCGTAAACTTTTAGTGTTTTTATCAGGGAATTCAGATGGATATTTACTAATTTTTCAGACCTTTATAATATAAATATTCATACAATGGAATCATTCGATATTGTTACCCTTACAGTTAATCCTGCTTTAGATAAAAGTTCTCATTTCAAAGGTTTAGTTCCTGAGCAAAAAATCCGTTGCGAAACACCACGTTTTGATGCTGGCGGCGGTGGAATCAATGTTTCTAAAGCTATTGCGCGTTTAGAAGGTATTTCAAAAGCTGTTTTTACTTCTGGAGGAGCAACGGGCGAAAAGTTAAAGGAACTCATCGAAAGCGAGAAAATACCATTTGAAGCTATCGCGATTGGCAGTTGGACAAGAGAAAGTTTTGTTGCGGTGGATGATAATACAAATCTCCAATATAGGTTTGGTTTTACGGGAGCAGCTATAAATGAAACTGAAAAAGCCGAAATTATTCAGGTAATCCAAAAATTAAAATGTAAGTATTTAGTAATTAGCGGAAGTTTAAATGAAGGTTTACCACCTGATTTTTACAAACAAATAGCCAAAATAGCCAAAATTTCTGGTATAAAAGTAGTAGTTGATGCATATGGTGAAGCGTTGACTCATGCGCTCCAAGAAGGAGTTTATATGATAAAGCCCAATGTTGGCGAATTAGCTAAGTTAGTAGGTGTAGAAACCCTTGAAATAGGTGAAGTAAACGAAGCTGCCAAGAAAATCATTGCTCAAGGTGGTGCAGAAATTGTAGTGGTTTCCCTTGGTCCTCAAGGAGCAGTTTTAGTTACTAAAGATACTTATGAATTTGTTCCAGCTCCTAATGTAGTCAAACGAAGTACTGTTGGTGCTGGTGATAGTATGGTAGGAGGCATGGTTTGGGCGCTTTCGCAAAATAAAAGCCTGAAAGAAGTTATTCGTTGGGGAGTAGCTTGTGGTTCAGCAGCAACTATGAATGAGGGAACGCAATTATTTAAAGGGGAAGATGCGAAGCGATTATTCGGTTGGTTAATGGATAAATAAAAAATAAAAAAACCTGACAAATTTAATATTGTCAGGTTTTGTCTTTATTCTATTCTCTTTTTTCTGTTCTCCGGAAAAATTAATCGTTTAATTTCAAAACAGCCATAAATGCTTCTTGAGGAATCTCTACGTTTCCTACTTGGCGCATACGTTTTTTACCTTTTTTCTGTTTTTCCAATAATTTACGTTTACGAGAAATATCTCCACCATAACATTTGGCTGTAACGTCTTTACGTAAGGCTTTTATAGTTTCACGAGCAATAATCTTAGCCCCAATTGCAGCTTGAATTGGAATGTCAAATTGTTGTCTCGGAATTAATTCGCGTAGTTTTTCGGTCATTTTCTTACCTATATTATACGCATTATCTTCGTGAATTAAGGCAGAAAGGGCATCAACGGTTTGTCCATTTAACAAGACATCCAAACGCACTAATTTTGAAGTTCGCATTCCAATTGGAGAATAATCAAATGAAGCATATCCTTTAGAAACTGTTTTCAATCGATCGTAAAAATCGAATACAATTTCAGCCAAAGGCATGTCAAAATTCAACTCCACTCTTTCTGTTGTCAAATACGTTTGATTCGTGATTAATCCACGTTTTTCAATACACAAACTCATTACATTCCCAACAAAATCTGCTTTGGTAATGATTGTTGCTTTAATATAAGGTTCTTCAACTCTGTCTAAACGCGAAGGTTCAGGTAAATCAGAAGGGTTGTTAACTACAAAAGGAGTATCAGGATGTTTTTTGGTGTAAGCCAAATACGAAACGTTAGGAACCGTAGTAATTACAGTCATATCAAACTCACGTTCTAATCGTTCTTGAATAATTTCCATATGCAACATTCCTAAGAATCCGCAACGGAAACCAAAACCTAAAGCAGCGGAACTTTCTGGAACAAATACTAATGAAGCGTCATTCAATTGCAGTTTTTCCATAGAAGAACGCAAATCTTCATAATCTTCAGTGTCTACAGGGTAAATTCCGGCAAAAACCATTGGTTTTACATCCTCAAATCCAGTAATCATATTCGTTGTAGGCGTTTTCGCATCCGTAATAGTATCACCTACTTTTACTTCTTTTGCCTCCTTAATTCCTGAAATCAAATACCCAACATCACCCGTCGAAATCACATTCTTTGGAACTTGATTTAATTTCAAAGTTCCTACTTCATCCGCAAAATATTCATTGCCGGTAGCCATGAATTTTATTTTTTGGCCTTTTTTAATTTCTCCATTTTTTACACGGAAAATAACTTCAATTCCACGAAACGGATTGTAGTGAGAATCAAAAATCAAGGCTTGTAATGGTTCGTCTTTAACTCCTTTTGGAGCAGGGATTTTTTCGATAATAGCTGCTAAAATATTCTCCACGCCAAAACCAGTTTTACCTGATGCATGAATAATATCTTCTAGTTTACAACCTAATAAATCAATAATATCGTCACTTACTTCCTCAGGATTGGCACTTGGCAAATCTACTTTATTCAAAACAGGGATGATTTCCAAGTCGTTTTCAAGAGCCAAATATAAATTAGAAATAGTTTGCGCCTGAATACTTTGTGCAGCATCTACAATCAAAAGAGCGCCTTCGCAAGCAGCAATTGAGCGAGAAACTTCATAAGAAAAATCCACGTGACCCGGAGTGTCAATCAAGTTCAAGATATAATCTTCCCCTTTATATTTATACTCCATTTGAATCGCATGACTCTTAATTGTAATCCCACGTTCGCGCTCCAAGTCCATGTTGTCAAGCAATTGCGCCTTCTCTTCACGAGCGGTTACCGTTTGTGTAGCACCAAGAAGTCGGTCGGCAAGCGTACTTTTTCCGTGGTCAATGTGTGCAATAATGCAAAAATTTCTAATATTTTTCATTCTCGTTTTCTATCATTTTATGTCGTACCGTCCCGAAACTTCAGGATGTCGATGTTTGGGCGTTTCCCTTCGGGTCGGGCTGTCCGCTATATCTTTTGTTCCGCTTCGCTTCACAAAAGGATGCCGCTTCCATCCCTAACGCAAATCCCAATAATTGAGATTTAATCTGCAAATATAAGCTAAAATAAACAGTTTCAAAGTCTAGAATTAGCAAACTAATCGCTTTAATGTGAAGTCTTTCTTCTTTAGCCTTTCTTCCATTCGTCTAAAAAGTGTAATTTTGCAAAAAATTAAGCAGATGGTCAAGATTGGCAACATAGAATTACCTGATTTTCCTTTACTTCTCGCACCTATGGAAGATGTAAGCGATCCGCCTTTTCGCAGGTTGTGTAAATCACATGGTGCTGATTTGATGTACTCGGAATTTATTTCTTCCGAAGGATTAATTCGTGACGCTATTAAAAGCCGAATGAAATTAGATATTTTTGATTACGAGCGCCCCGTTGGAATCCAGATTTTTGGAGGTGATGAAGAAGCTATGGCCATGTCTTCAAAGATTGTTTCTGCAGTAAATCCTGATTTGATTGACATTAATTTTGGTTGCCCCGTAAAGAAAGTGGTTTGCAAAGGCGCTGGAGCAGGAGTGCTGAAAGATGTTGATTTAATGATACGTTTGACAAAAGCCGTTATCGATAGCACACATTTACCAGTAACGGTGAAAACGCGTTTGGGTTGGGATGATAATTCTATCAATATTGATGAGGTTGCGGAGCGTTTGCAAGATATTGGTGTTGCGGCTTTAAGTATTCATGCTAGAACTCGTGCCCAAATGTACAAAGGCCATTCGGACTGGTCGCATATTGCTCGTGTCAAAAACAATCCTAGAATCATGATGCCTATTTTCGGGAATGGGGATATCGATTCGCCAGAAAAAGCATTGCAATACAAAAACGAATATGGCATCGACGGCATCATGATTGGTCGTGCAGCCATTGGTTATCCTTGGATTTTTAACGAAATAAAACATTACTTCAATACTGGCGAACATTTAGCAAAACCTACCGTTATAGATAGAGTTGAAGCTGTTCGTAACCACTTGACTTGGGCAATGGAATGGAAAGGTGAAAGACTTGGAATTGTTGAAACAAGACCACATTATACTAATTATTTTAAAGGAATTCATTCTTTTAAAACCTACAAACAAAAACTAGTAACGCTAGATCATCCTGATGAATTGTTCGCCGCTTTGCATGAGATTGAAGAAGCGTATGCAGGTTACGAAGTGGTTTAAATTTTATAGTATAAAAGAAAAGCAAAAATCGTGAATTCGCGATTTTTTGATTTAATCCAACAACTTCTTACTCACGCGACTACTTGCAATCAAAGATGCCATAAAACCAAGTGAGACAATAGTTCCCATAACAATCAATACGTTTTCTAGAGAGAAAACCACAGGATACGCCAGTGTAGGTGTAATCATAATCCATTGAAATTGCTGCTGCAATAGCACAATGATAATTCCTAAAACCAAACCAATAATTCCACCAATAACACTGAGTAGAGTGCCTTGAAGCAGGAATATTTTGCGCAAATCTTTGATTTCAGTTCCTAGATTGAATAAAGTTTTTAAATTTCCTTTTTTATCCAAAATCATCATAATTAGTGCGCCAATCAAGTTGAAAAGCGCCACAACAATGACTAAAGTAAAAATTAAATACACCGCAATATTCTCGGTATTCAACATTTTATAAAGTGATTCGTTGAGTTGTGCTCTATTTTTTAGGGTCAATTTATTGTTGAAAATAGCTTGTAGTTTGTCTTTTACTACTGCTTCATCAGCTCCTTTTTTTAGCTTAAATTCAACTCCAGAAACCTGATTTGTTTTGTATTCTAATAATTCTTGGGCTAAACCTAAATCGGCAAAAACATATTTTGAATCTAAATCTTCACTAATAGCATAAATACCCACAGGAATTATGTCCGTTTTATTGAAAGCTTGTTCCGGATTTTCAATAGCTCCTTTTCCCGGTTTTGGAACTAAAACTTCCAATTGATGATTGAAATCAAGCAAACCCATCGAGAATTTCTGAGCAATTCCGTAACCAACCACTACTTGATAGGTATCAGGTTTGATCCATTGTCCGTTAAAAAGTTTTTTTTCAATAGCATTTACTTTCCTAAAGTTGGGGTCAACACCTTTTAAGTACGTAACTTCCTGTTTTCCGTTAAAAGTAAATAAAACACGTTCCTCAATTATTTTAGAATAGGAGGCGATGCCGTCAATTTCTTTGATTTGGTTTTCTTGTGAGGGAGAAATAAAAAAAGATTTTCCAAGAGTGGAACTCGCTTTTAAATCCGGATCAATTTCATTTGTAAATGAAAGACTAAAATTTTTCAATCCACTAAAAACGGATAAAACGACGAACAAAGCCAAAGCTCCAACAATAATTCCTAAGCTCGCAATCCGATTGATGATATTAATCGCATTGTTTTTACTATTGCTAAGAATATAGCGTTTGGCTATGTAAAGGGGGAAATTCAAGTTTATGAATGTCTACGTTTTTCTAGAAGATCTCTATTTTCAATAGGATTTTCTTGATTTTTCAAGGCATTATCAATTTTTTCAATATAGTCCAAAGAGTCATCAATAAAGAAAACCAAATTTGGTACTTTTCGTAATTGCAAACGCACTCTTTGTGATAAATCATGTTTGATTAGAGTCGTATTAGTCTTAATTGCCGCTAGAGTTTCCTTCGCTTTATCCTGAGGAAAAATGCTTAAATGTACAGTTGCCACAGATAAATCTGATGTTACAACAACCTTGGATACCGAAATTATCAAATTTGTAAGTCCGTTTTTTCTCACTTCACCTTGTAGAATGTCAACCAAATCTTTTTGGATAACCCCACCTATTTTTTTCTGTCTATTTGTTTCCATGCTGCAAAAATACTACTTTTAAGTTTTATCCCGAAGTTTCGGGACATATTTTAAAAGTAACCTATTAATAGGGGTGTTTTTAGAAGCTATTTCCTGCTGTTCACTATATCTTTTTATAAGGTGATGAAAAATCATCTTATAAAAAGGATGCCGTTTCCATCAGGGCTAGGGTTTTCTGGAATTAACATCATTTACAATAAGTTGTGAAATCCGAATATTCTAAATTTTTTTCTTAAATGACTTATATGGTTTAAAATCTATTTTGTCCAAAAAAATATCAAAATGCAAAGACATTCATTCTCCATATACGACGCATCGGCAGGCTCCGGAAAAACCTATGCACTCGTTAAAGAATACTTGAAAATTATATTAGTAGCGCCAAAAAATGATGCTTATCGCAACATTCTCGCTATTACGTTTACAAACAAAGCGGTTCATGAAATGAAAAGCCGAATCGTAGGCAATCTTTCTGAATTTGCAAAAGAGGAACCTAATGAGAAAGCGCAGGATTTGATGCGGGATTTATCCATTGACACGGAATTGTCTATAATCCAAATCAAAACCAAATCACAGCAAATCATCAAGCATATTATTCATAATTATGCTGCTTTTGATATTTCGACTATTGATAAATTCACGCATAAAGTGATTCGGGCTTTTGCACATGATTTGAATTTACCTATGACTTTTGAAGTTACTTTGGATACGGAAAACTTGTTGATTGAAGCGGTAGATGCCATTATTGTTCAAGCTGGAGAAGACGAAACCTTGACTAAGTTGCTCATTGATTTCACTATGGAAAAAACTGACGATGATAAGTCCTGGGATATTTCTCGTGAAATTTTCGAAACGGGTCGTTTAGTTTTGAATGAAAATAACCGAAATGAAATCACACATTTTCAAGACAAATCCATTGCAGAATTTGTTGAAATAAAAAATAAATTAGCCGAAATCTGCAAGGTTTTAGAGAAAGAAACAGTTGAGTTAGCAGACGAGGCCTATGCGTTAATCGAAAAAAATGGAATTGATCTAAAGTCTTTTTCCCGAGGTACTTTTCCTAATCATATTACGAGTATTCAACAAGGTAAATTCAATCCAAAGAATAAAACTTTTCGCAAATTTGATGATGTTGCTATCAATAAAACAGCCAAAGATAGCGCTATTATTGAAGGCATAATTCCTGATTTGTTGCAACTTCTAACTAAAGTTTACAAAACTTTCGAAAAGATATTTTTCTATAAAGCGTTCTTGAAAAACATTACGCCTTTGTCACTATTAAATACGGTCAGTAACGAATTAGCCAAAATTCAGGAAGAACAAAATGTGCTTTCGATTTCAGAATTTAATGCGATTATCCATCGGGAAATCCAGAATCAGCCAGCGCCTTTTATTTACGAACGATTGGGGGAACGCTACCGACATTTTTTTATTGATGAATTTCAGGACACTTCCGAAATGCAATGGCAAAACCTGATTCCACTGATTGACAATGCGCTTTCTGGTCAGGATGATTTTGGAGTAAAAGGAACTTTGATGATTGTGGGCGATCCAAAACAATCTATTTACCGCTGGCGTGGTGGGAAAGCCGAACAGTTTATCGAGTTGAGTAAAGACCAAAATCCATTCAGTAATCCTGATAAAAAGTTAGAGCATTTAGATAAAAATTACCGTTCCTATTCTCAAATAATCGAATTTAACAATGATTTCTTTAAATTGTTGTCGAATGAATTCCAGCATTTGGACTATAAAGATCTGTATGAAAATCACAGTCATCAAAAACCAAATGATAAAACGGGAGGTTATGTTAATATTTCTTTCATTCCAAAAGTCGAAAAAACAGACGATAATTCTGAAGCTTCGGGAGAAGAAGAAGCTTTGGATAAAACGGATTTATATGTTTTAGCAACGTTGAATACCATTCAGAAAGTAGTAAAACAAGGTTTCGAATATAAGGATATTGTTATTTTGACTAGAAAACGTAGTCAAGGAATTGCCGTTGCTAATTATTTGACAGAACAAGGAATTCCACTTTTGTCATCAGAAACTTTGATGATAAAAAACGCCACTGAAGTTCGATTTATTATTCATTTATTAAAATATCTAAAAAACAATTCTGACAAAGAGTCAAAAGCCAACTTCCTATATTATTTAGCCCAAAACAGACAAGATAAATTGCCTATTAATGATTTTATTGCACAAGGAATGGGACATGTAAATGAAAAGGAATTTGAGACCTGGCTTGAGAGTTTTAACGTGAGTTTGTCTTTTCAAAACATCAGAAAAAAATCCTTGTATGAAGCGGTTGAGGTTATAGTTTCTAAATTCCTCCTCCCAGCCTCCTCCAAAGGAGGAGGAGACGAAACCCGAAAGTTGGGATATATGACTGGCGGGAAATATTCTCATTTGTTGATAGAAAAAGCTCAGGGAATGCGAAAAACTCCAACAGATGCTGAAAAAATAGTATGGTCCGAGTTGAGATCAAAAGCGTTAGATTACAAATTTAGGCACCAGCATTTGATAAATGATTTTATAGTTGACTTTGTCTGTTTGTCAAGAAAATTAATAATTGAAGTTGATGGTGATTATCATTTTACCGAAGAGCAAATTCAATTAGATAATGAACGAACAATCATCTTAAATGAATTAGGATATAAAGTAATTCGATTTACAAATAATGAAGTTTTAACAAATATTAATTATGTTTTAAATAAAATAAAAAGTGAATTAGTAAACCAAGAAAATTTTCAAAACTCCAATATGCAAGTAAAGGCTCCATCCCATTCGGGGAGGGTCGGGGAGGGGAATTCTTATGTTCAGTATTTTATGGATATCGTTCTCGAACGAGATATTCGCAATCAAGCGGGGATTTCGGATTTCTTGAATTTCTGGGACAAAAACTCAGAAAAATTCAGTATCCCATCACCAGAAGGTAAAAACGCTGTGCGAATTATGACCATTCATACTTCTAAAGGATTGGAATTTCCGGTAGTAATAATGCCTTTTGCAGAAAATGAATACAGTAAAGATCCAAAACCAAAATTATGGATTCAAGCCGAAGAAGAAGATTTTGGATTGCCAAAAGTTTTAATAGATAATAGTAGCGCTGTGGAAGGTTTTGGAGAAGCGGCAGCGGAAGTTTACAATCAGAAAAAGCAGGAAGAATTATTAGACAATATAAATGTTTTGTACGTTGCTTTAACACGAGCCGAAGAGCAATTGTATGTTATTTCGAATATGAATTTGTCTAATAAAGGAGAAGTTCCAAAAAATAATATGTGCGCCTTTTTTATTAATTATTTAGCTAATAAAGGTGATTTCGATGAAAATAAATTCGAATATGAATTTGGTAATCCATTGAAACTGTCTGTTGAGAAAAAGCATATTGATACGTCTAAAACGATTCCATTAGTTTCTGAAATTTTAAACCCAAAGAATATAAAAATTGCACAACGAGAAGCTTTAATGTGGGGAACACTCCAACAAGAAGCTATAGAATATGGGAACGTTATTCACGAAATTTTATCTTTTGTGAAAACTAAAGGAGATGTTGATTTGGCAATCACAAAGGCTATTGAAAACGGATTAATTACCTTAAGCCAAAAAGAATTAGTTTATAAAACGATTCAAGAAATTGTCAGTCATCCAGAACTTTCAATTTGTTTTGCTGAAGGTAATGAGGTTTTGAATGAGCAAACGATTATTCAAAAAGAAGGTAAAACCGTAAAACCTGACCGAATGGTTTTGACTAAAAACAAAGAAGTTTTATTATTGGATTACAAAACTGGAACGCATAATGTTAAATACCAACAACAATTGGAAAATTATCAAGATGCTATTGAGAAAATGGGATACAAAGTAGTTAAAAAGGCATTGGTATACATAGGGAAAGAAATCGATATAGTAAATTTGTAAGCAATTATTAAAAAGAATAAATAACGGTTTTAATAAACTTTTAAAATGTACGGAAAAATCAAAGAATACTTACAGTCAGAATTGCAAACTATTGAAGATAACGGAATTTTCAAAAAAGAAAGAATTATCACTTCACCTCAAGGAGCGGAAATTACGATTTCTACCGGCGAGAAAGTTTTGAATTTTTGTGCCAATAATTATCTTGGATTGTCATCACACCCAGAAGTAATTCAGGCCGCTAAAGATGCATTAGATTCTCATGGGTTTGGAATGTCTTCGGTACGTTTTATTTGTGGAACTCAAGATATTCATAAAACCTTAGAAAAGAAAATTTCTGAGTTTTATGGAACAGAAGATACTATTCTTTATGCTGCAGCTTTTGATGCTAACGGAGGTGTTTTCGAACCTTTATTAGGTGAAAATGACGCTATAATTTCAGACAGTTTGAACCACGCTTCCATTATAGATGGGGTACGTTTGTGCAAAGCGGCACGCTATCGTTATGAAAATAGCAATATGGAAGATTTGGAACAACAGCTCATTAAAGCAAGTGAAGCAGGAGCTCGTTTTAAATTAATTGTGACTGATGGTGTTTTCTCTATGGACGGAGTAGTGGCTCCTTTAGATAAAATTTGTGATTTGGCAGATAAATATGATGCTATGGTTATGGTTGACGAATGTCATGCTGCTGGATTCATTGGTGCTACAGGAAAAGGAACGCTTGAAGCAAAAGGGGTAATGGGAAGAGTAGATATAATTACCGGAACATTAGGGAAGGCACTCGGAGGAGCTATGGGAGGATATACAACCGCCAAAAAAGAAATTATAGAAATATTACGTCAGCGTTCTAGACCGTATTTATTTTCTAATTCTTTGGCTCCCGCTATTGTTGGAGCTTCTATAAAAGTTTTTGAAATATTAGAAAGAGATACCACATTGCGAGATAAACTGGAATGGAATACAAATTATTTCAAAGAAGGAATGAAAAAAGCCGGTTTTGATATCATTGACGGAGATTCGGCAATAGTTCCTGTAATGCTGTATGATGCAAAACTCTCACAAACGATGGCAAATGAGCTCTTAAAAAAAGGGATTTATGTGATTGGCTTCTTTTTTCCGGTAGTTCCTAAGAATAAAGCGAGAATTAGAGTACAACTATCAGCGGCTCATTCTAAGGCACATTTAGACAAAGCAATAAGCGCATTTATTGAAGTAGGTCATGATTTAGGGGTTATTTAATACCTGAAATTGGTGATTTTTGTAAGTTTTTTTATCATTTCATTTTGTCGTTATGAATTTACATGTTACTTTTGTGGATAATTAACTAAATTGTAATTAAAAAAATTAAGTATGAAACATCTTAACAAACTTTTAGTTGCTGTAATGATGGTAATGGGATTAACATCTCACGCACAAGACAGTAACAACCCATGGGCTATCTCTTTTGGAGTTAATGCCGTTGACACTAAAACTAGTGCTGGTGGAGGAAATAATTGGCTAGATCGTCATTTTTCTCAACCATTCGCTACTAAAGACAATTGGAATGTCCTTCCTTCTGTATCTTATTTAAGTGTATCTAAATATGTTGGTGATAATTTTTCTTTTGGAATCTCTGGTTCTGTAAACAAAATTAACAAAGCTGTATATTTTGCTCCAACTGCTGTAGGTCATGATTCTAGAGGTTATATCGTAACTAATCCAGGAGATTTGATGTATTATGGAATTGATGCAACTGTAAAATACAGTTTCATGAATTTAATCAAATCTAAAATTATTGATCCATCCCTAACTTTAGGTGGAGGTTATGTATTTCTTGGAAAAGATAGCTACGGAACTGTAAACCCAGGTGCTGGATTAACTTTATGGTTAACTGAAGGTGTTGGTTTAGAGCTTGCTACTAAATACAAAAAATCATTTGGAGACAGAGTAGATTATTATGGAGTAATTGATTCTCCTTCTCATTTCCAACACACACTTGGTCTTATCTTCAAATTTGGAGGTAAAGATACTGATGGTGATGGTATCTATGACAAAGATGATGCTTGTCCAGAAGTTGCTGGTTTAAAACAATTCAACGGATGTCCTGATACTGACGGTGACGGAATTGTTGATGCAAGTGATGCTTGTCCAGAAGTTGCTGGTTTAGCTGCTTTAAACGGATGTCCTGATACTGACGGAGACGGAATTGCTGATAAAGATGATGCTTGTCCAGAAGTTGCTGGTCCTAAATCATTAAAAGGTTGTCCTGATACAGACGGAGACGGAATTGCTGATAAAGACGACAAATGTCCTACTGTTGCAGGTCCTAAAGATAACGCAGGTTGTCCTTGGCCAGATACTGATGGAGATTCAGTTATTGATAAAGATGATGCTTGTCCTACTGTAGCTGGTCCAGCTAGCAACAAAGGATGTCCTGAAGTTACTACTGAAGCTTTAGATAATCTTAAAATTCAAGCAAGAGCAGTTTACTTTAACTCAGGTAAATCTACTTTCAAATCTGCTGATGTTCCTGCTAGATTAGACGCAATGGCTTCTATTCTTAAAAATTATCCAAATGCTAAATTTAGCATTGAAGGACACACAGATAGCGATGGTTCAGATGCGTTCAACCAAAAACTTTCTGAAGCTAGAGCTAATGTTGTTAAAAATGCTTTAATTGAAAGAGGTATCAACCCAAGCAATATTAATGCTGTTGGTTTTGGTGAAACTTCTCCAGTTGCATCTAACAAAACTGCTAAAGGTAAAGCTGAAAACAGAAGAACTGAAGTGAAATTACAAAAATAATTTCCTTTAAAATATTTTAGAAAACGCCTCGATTTATCGAGGCGTTTTTTTATTTTTATAAAATGACAAACACTTCTTTTTTAGATAAAATAGCCTCAGTTCTAATTGAAAACTATTCCGAAAATCTTTCGGATACAATTGTAGTTTTACCAAACAAACGAGCAAAAATATTTTTGATTGAAGCGCTAAAAAATCAAGTGACAACAAATATACTTTCTCCTGAAATTATAAGTATAGAGGATTTTATCCAAAATATAGCAGGGATTCGTACGATTGATCCAATAGAGTTGTTGTTTGAGTTTTATGAAGTCTATTTGTCGGTTACTGATAAAGCAAATCAACAATCATTTGAATTGTTTGCTAATTGGGCCAAAACACTTTTGCAGGATTTCAATGAAATTGACAGGTATTTATTAGAGCCCTCTCATGTTCTTTCCTACTTGAAAGACATAGAAGATATCAAAAAATGGGGAATCGAAGTCGAAAATAAAACGGTATTATTAGAGAAGTATGTTGATTTTTGGAAATTACTTCCTAATTATTATCAATCCCTTTATACTCATTTACTGAATAAAGGAATTGGATACCAAGGGTTAATTTATCGTGAAGCGGTAAATAATTTAAACCATTTTTCGAATTCAATACAAAATAAACAATTTCTTTTTGCGGGATTTAATGCACTAAATGCTGCTGAAGAAAAAATAATTCAGCACCTCATTGCTTCAGACCAAGCAAAAATATATTGGGATGTAGACCAAACTTTTCTAAATGATCCATATCATGATGCGGGGTTGTTTGTACGCCGTTTTAAAGAGAGTTGGAAACATTATAAATCACATCCTTTTGAATGGATTGTGAATGATTTTTCTCAAACTAAAAACATTCAAGTTATTGGGACTCCAAAAACTATTGGTCAAGCCAAAATTGCCGGGAGTATTATTGAAAATGTTATCCATGAATCCCGAAGTCTCGGGATAGAAGGCAAGCTTGATAAGGTAGCGGTTGTTCTTGGTGAAGAAAATCTTTTGGTTCCACTTTTATATTCGTTGCCATCAACTGTTGGTGCTTTGAATATTACTATGGGTTATTCGAGTAAAAATAATCCAGCTCAGATTTTGATAGCTAAATTATTCAAAATGCACACTAATGCATTGTCTAGAAATAACAAAAGTTACGTTTTGTATTATAAAGATGTTTTGGATATTTTGACGCACCCTTTAGTCGAGCCGTATGCAAAAACTAGCGCACTTGTAAATACCATCAATCAAAATAATTACACCTTTATTGCGCATTATAAATTGATGGAATTGAATGCAAATCCATCAGACTTATTTTTGTTGTTATTTCAAAAATGGGAAAAAGGTTCAATACCAGTATTGGAGACTATTTCTAGATTATTACAAACCATAAAGAATAATTTAAGCAATGATAACGAAGAAGAGAAAATAACCAAGTCTTTTGTTTTTGCTATTTTTAAAGTGATTAATAAGCTGATTAATTACTATTCAAAACACGAACATATCGATAAAATCGAAACGCTGTATGCTATTTATAAACAAGTCATTGATTTGGCAGAAGTTTCTTTTGAAGGGGAACCTTTGAATGGTTTGCAGATTATGGGAGTATTAGAAAGTCGCGTATTGGATTTTGATACTGTTATTGTTACTTCAATGAATGAAGGAAAATTTCCGGCAGGTAAATCACAAAATTCTTTTATTCCATATGATGTGAAACGTGAATTAGGTTTGCCAACATTCAAAGAAAAAGACGCCATTTATACCTATCATTTCTACCATTTATTACAACGAGCTAAAAATATTTACTTGCTTTATAATACCGAGGGCGATGGTCTTGATGCTGGTGAAAAGAGCAGATTCATAACTCAATTAGAGGTCGAAAAGCAAAAAAATCATACGTTGACACACGAAATTTACAATGCGGTTTTGCCTGAAACGGCTTATCAGCCAATGGTAATTCCTAAGTCAGAAAGTGTGATGGTAAGATTGAAAGAAATTGCCGAAAAAGGATTTTCTCCATCTGCCTTGACGAGTTATATTCGGAATCCGATTCAGTTTTATTTCCAGAAGATTTTACGCATTAGTGAAGTCGAAGAAGTAGAGGAAAACATTGCTTTGAATACATTAGGAACGATTATTCATGAAACATTGAAAGCTTTATACGAACCTTTTATTGGTAAATTTATTTCGGAAAATGATATTTTAAATTGTTTCAAACAAATTGACGCTGAGGTTTTGAAGCAGTTCAAATTGGTTTACAAAGAAGGCGAAATCAAAAAAGGAAGAAATCTTTTGGCTTTTGAAGTGGCAAAACGAAATGTTTTAAATTTCTTGAATGTAGAATTAGAAAGTATTAAAAATGATGAGGCAATAAAAATAATTGCTTTGGAACAAACTTTCGAACGCACTTTAAATCATCCTAATTTGCCTTTTCCAGTATTGATAAAAGGAAACGTAGATAGAATTGAAGAGCGTAACGGAATTATTAGAATTATCGATTACAAAACGGGTAAAGTTGAAAAGGCAAGTGTCACTTTGAAATCTTGGAAAGGATTAACGGAAGATATTAAAAGCGACAAAATCATTCAGGTTCTGGCTTATGCGTTTATGTATGAGCATGAAGCTAAAGGAAAGTCAATTGAAGCGGGAATTATTTCTTTCAAGAATTTAAAAGCAGGTTTTCTTCCGTTTAATTTTAAAGAAGACAAAGAGGTCAATTCAATTATAAATGAAGAAATTTTGAATAATTATTTAGAACAAATGGTTCTTTTATTGAGCGAAATTTTAGATGAAAGCATTCCTTTTGAAGAGAAAATGATTTAAATACTTTTGAAAAAAGCCAACAATACGATCAATAATTGGTCTTGATTCTCAATATGACTCATGTGTCCGTCTGGGAAAGTGACTAGTTTTACGGCTGTGTTCTCTATTTGTTCTTTAGTTTCTTCGTAATTTAATACGGGATCTTTTTCTCCTAAAATTAATAATTTAGGATAAGGTGTAAGGTGTAATAAAACCTCTCGGTCTTTTCTTATTTTCATTCCTTCAAGTGAAGCAACGATTCCTTGAAGCGGTGTTTTTAAAGCTTCTTTTTTTACTTTTTCAATTTCTGAGAAAAGCCTTTCTCGATTAGATTCGCTGAATAAATTGGCAATGGATAGCGAGACAAAATTTATAAAGGATTGTTTTACGGCTTTAATAGCGCGATCTCGATTTGCTTTTCGTTCCTCGCTATCGGCTCTTGCGGTTGAATTTAATAAAACTAATCCTTTTGTGTTTTGAGGGTATAATTCGGCGAAAGCCAAAGCTACATAACCACCCATAGAATGCCCAACAAAAATAGCTTTTCGAATACGCAATTCTGATAAAACAGCGTGAACAACATCAGCATTATCTTCCATGGAATGTACATATCCTAGGCATTCGGATTCCCCATGACCCAATAAGTCGATTGTTATAACGCGGTATTTTGGACTTAAATCAGTGACAAATTTTTGCCACATATTTTTGTTTTCCAAAAATCCATGAAGTAAAACAATGGTGGTTCCTTTTCCAATGTCGGAATAAGATATTTTGGTGTTTTTGTAGAAAATTTGATTCATCGTTTTAAACTTGGAGCAAAAATAGGATTTTTATTTTTTTGAATCATATATGTCATTTAAGTTTTTCTTATGGACTGACATCGTAAATAAAAAAACGGTTCACATTTCTGCAAACCGTCTGTTCCCTTATCTTGATTCTTTTCTGTAATTTAAGAATTCATTAAATTCTCAATTTCGTCAACTTCAATTGGAATATTACGCATTAGGTTAAACGGTTCTCCGCTTTCCTGAACCACAACATTATCTTCTAGTCGAATTCCAAATCCTTCGGCAGGAATATAAATTCCAGGTTCTACGGTGAAAACCATATTAGCCTGCATCGGTTCTGTTAATATTCCATAATCATGAGTGTCTAATCCCATGTGATGAGAGGTTCCATGCATAAAGTATTTTTTGTAAGCTGGCCATTCTGGGTTTTCATTTTGTATGTCGGTTTTGTCCAAAAGTCCTAATCCTAATAATTCCGAAGTCATAATTTTTCCTACTTCAAAATGATATTGTTTCCATAATGTGCCTGGAACCAACATTTTTGTAGCTTCATTTTTTACGCGTAGAACAGCATTGTAAACCGCTTTTTGTCTATCAGAAAATTTCCCTGAAACAGGAATCATTCGAGTCATATCACTAGAATAATTTGCATATTCAGCGGCAACATCAAGTAAAACTAAGTCGCCTGCTTTGCATTGTTGGTTGTTTTCTATATAGTGTAATACGTTTGCATTATTTCCAGAAGCAATAATTGGAGTATAAGCAAAACCTTTGGAACGGTTCCGAATAAACTCGTGAACTAGTTCTGCTTCGATTTCGTATTCGGTAACATTTGGCTTTACAAAAGAAAGTAATCTTCTAAAACCTTTTTCGGTAATATTACAGGCGTTTTGGATTAAATCTAATTCTTCGCTTTCTTTTACAGAACGCAAGCGTTGTAAAATGGGATTACTTTTGGCTACTGAATGTGCCGGATAATTTTCTTTCCACCATTTTACAAATCGAGCTTCACGTGTTTCCGTTTCTATTGTAGCTCTGTAATGTTCATTTGTATTGATATAAATAGTATCTGAATGAGTCATCATTTCAAACAGAATTTTTTTAAAATCTTGTAACCAATAAACTGTTTTGATGCCTGAAACTTCAAAAGCACGTTCTTTGGTTAGTTTTTCCCCTTCCCAAATGGCAATGTGTTCGCTAGTTTCTTTTAGGAATAACATTTCTCTTTGGTGTTCGTATGGTGCATCAGGGAAAAGCAATAAAATGCTTTCTTCTTGATCTACTCCGCTTAAATAAAAAATATCACGGTGTTGTGCAAAAGGCATTGTGCTGTCCGCACTAATAGGATATATGTCATTAGAATTAAAAACCGCAACACTTTTAGGCTTCATTTGAGCCATGAATTTATCACGATTTTTTATAAATAAATTTCGGTCAATTTGATGGTATTTCATAACAATTAGAGTTGTATTTATAAGTACTCAAAAATACTAAGATTAAATTGTTTTTTGTTATGAATAGGGTAAATTTTAAATAAAAAGCACAAAATATAACAAATTGGCTTTGTTTCTATTTTGTGCTTAATTGAGAAGTGTTGCATGAATTTAATCAACCCACTTGTAATATCTAGCTCCAATTAAGTTTGGACTTTCTTTTTCTATTCGGTCTAAAACCCATTCGTTTTTTGGAAGTTGAACACTATTCTTTTGTTCTTTCTTATGAAGTTTTTCATAGGTTTCAAAATCGATTTCATGACTTTTTTCTAAGGTCTCAAATAAATCTACAGTAGCAATTGCGGTTCTCCAATCAGGTTGTATTGTACCTTCAAAAACCTTTGATTTTGAACCGCTTCCGTAAGCTAAAAATCCAAATTTTTCTCCCGAAATTTCAGCTTTTGTATTATAAAAATGAGCTAATGTTGAAAGCAATCCCATAAAAATAGAACCAGTGTATAAGTTTCCAATTAAAGAAGAAGCAATTTCGGCAGGCTGTAGTTTTTGATTAACAAAATTTCTGTAATCATCGGATTTACTTACTTCCTTCAGTTTGTTTTGATAATCAGAAATAGATTCATCACCAGAAATAATTTTCGAACTCGCATCTAGAGCGTAAATCTCTGATAACATGCGTCTGCCTTGGAAAGAATACGGCAAATGCATGATGATGCTTCTCCATGAATTATAAACAGTTTCGGATGTATTTTTAATTTTCTTGAATGAAAAATAGGCTGCTTTGGTTCTATCCATGTAGCATTGATTTGAATATTGTCCGTCAAATACAGGTTGGTCTTTGTGGATTTCTATTTCACTTTCTAAATTTTCAAACCAAGGTAAATTATTTTCATCGCCTGTTAATTCGTTTTTAGAAATCGTACGATAAGGTTTGAAAAAATCAAAAACTCCTTTAGTGCTTGTTGCCCAATTGTTTTCAAAAGCAATGATTCTTGGATTTGTACTAATAAGCATGGCTAACGCTCCAGCACCTTGCGTATATTCTCCTGTAGAATTTAAGTCGTATTTTGCAAAGTCAGTAGTAACGACAATTGCTTTTTTGGTAGGGTTTAAAGTTACAAAATCAATGCAATTTTGTAGGGCATCAACACCTCCTATACAGGCAAATGTGAAGTCAACAACGTCGCATTCCGATAAAAGGTCTTCTCCGAATTTTTGTTCTATTAAGTTAATCAAGTAAGATGCTATAGGTTTGGAGCTGTCAATAGCACTTTCAGTTCCAACATATATTCTTGAGATTTCGTTTAAATTAATATCATTTTCAACGATAAGCTTTGTTAATGCATTGGCCCCAAAAACAACAGTATCTTGGTGTGTGTCTGGCAAAGTCATTTTGATTAAACCTAAACCTTTTTCTAGTTTATCAGGTTCTATATTTCGGGCTTTCGCCAAAGTTTTTATAGGTAAATGTATTTTGGCAACGTCAAAAGCGATTGCGTCAATTCCGATTTTCATGTACTAATTTTTTAACTGGTAAAGTTAAAATTACCAACTCAAATTCCAATTATTTTAGACAGATAAAAAATATGGTTTTTAATGTTTTTACGGATTACAAACAAATAATTAGTTAAAATTACGGATTACATAATTTTGAAGTAAAAACAACTATAAAAACAATTAAATTCACAAATCAAAAAGATAAAATACCTTCACTTTTGTTTAACTAAAATACAGATAATTAATGTGTTATGCGTTGTTTTTTAAGGGTTTGTTTGATGATGTGCTATAACACTTTAAAATGATTATAAATAGCCACGAAAAGGTTGTAGTTTCTTCCTAATTCATTTATTTTTGCATAACTTTTATAAATTTTATTCAAATTCTTATGGCAAAATCTACATTATTAAAGTCATCCATTGCTAAAAAAGTTGCAATGGCTCTTTCTGGACTTTTTTTGATTATGTTTCTATCATTACATTTTTTTATTAACATGGTTTCGGTTTTTAGTGCTGATGCTTTCAACGAAATGTCTCATTTTATGGGGTATAATCCTTTAATCCAATTTGTTATGCAGCCTATTTTAATTGTAGGTGTTGTTTTTCACTTTGTTATGGGATTTGTTTTAGAGTTGAAAAACAGAAGTGCAAGACCAATTGCTTATGCAAAATACAATGGAGCTGCTAATGCATCATGGGCGTCAAGAAATATGATTATTTCAGGCTTAGTGGTTTTAGCATTTTTAGGATTACATTTTTATGATTTCTGGGTTCACGAAATGATTTACAAATATGTAGAGGTAAATGCTATCGAAGAATCAAGATATTATACAGAATTAGTTGCTAAATTTGAAAGCCCTATTCGTACAGGATTGTATAGTGTTGCGTTTTTATTATTATCAGTTCACTTGTGGCATGGATTTACATCCTCTTTACAATCAATTGGTTTCGATAATAAAATCGGAAGGTCGTTGCATAAAATATGTTATGCTTTTGCAATTATAGTTCCTTTTGGATTTATTTTCATTGCACTATTTCATCATTTTAATAATTAACATCAATCTATAATGAAACTAGATTCTAAAATACCAGAAGGTCACATTTCACAAAAATGGACTGATTATAAAGATCACTTAAAGTTAGTTGCTCCAAACAACCGACCAAAAATAGATATTATCGTAGTAGGAACTGGATTGGCTGGTGCTTCGGCAGCAGCATCTTTTGCCGAAATGGGTTATAATGTAAAAGCATTTTGTTACCAAGATTCTCCACGTCGTGCGCACTCAATCGCAGCACAAGGAGGTATTAATGCTGCAAAAAATTATCAAAATGACGGAGATAGTACTTTCCGTTTGTTTTATGATACAATTAAAGGTGGAGATTACAGAGCACGTGAAGCAAACGTTCATCGTTTAGCGGAAGTTTCTGGAAATATCATCGACCAATGTGTGGCCCAAGGAGTTCCTTTTGCCCGTGATTATGGTGGAATGTTGGACAATCGTTCTTTTGGTGGTACACAAGTACAACGTACTTTTTATGCCGCTGGACAAACAGGACAACAATTATTATTAGGAGCTTATTCTTCTTTATCAAGACAAATCGGTTTAGGAAAAATCGATATGTACAACCGTCATGAAATGTTGGAATTGGTAAAAGTAGACGGAAAAGCTCGTGGAATCATTGCTCGTAATTTGATCACAGGTGAATTAGAAAGACATTCAGCACACGCCGTGATTATTGCTACTGGAGGATACGGAAACGTTTATTTTCTTTCTACTAATGCAATGGGATCGAATGTAACTGCTGGTTGGAAAATTCACAAACAAGGAGCTTTGTTCGCAAATCCTTGTTACGTACAGATTCACCCAACTTGTATTCCAGTTCACGGTACCAATCAATCTAAATTGACATTAATGTCTGAGTCGTTAAGAAACTCAGGACGTATTTGGGTTCCAAAGAAAAAAGAAGATGCAGAAGCGATTCGTGCTGGTAAAATGAAACCAACACAAATTGCGGAAGAAGATAGAGATTATTACTTAGAAAGAAAATATCCAGCATTTGGTAACTTAGTTCCTCGCGATGTGGCTTCAAGAGCAGGAAAAGAAGTTTGTGACGAAGGTCGCGGAATTGAGGCTAATGACACTAACGAAGGCGTTTACCTTGATTTCTCTACAGAGATTCAATCCAAAGGAAAACAAACGGCTTTCGCCAAAGGAAATCACAATCCTTCTCAAGAAGAAATTCTTACTTTAGGAAAAAAATGGTTGGAAGAAAAATACGGTAACTTGTTTACGATGTACCAAAAAATAACGGATGAGAATCCTTATGAAACTCCAATGAAAATTTACCCTGCAGTTCACTATACAATGGGTGGAGTTTGGGTTGATTATAACTTACAATCGACTATTCCAGGTTGTTTCGTTGCAGGAGAAGCTAACTTCTCTGACCACGGAGCGAACCGTTTAGGAGCTTCGGCCTTGATGCAAGGTTTGGCCGATGGATATTTTGTATTGCCTTACACCGTTTCTAATTATTTAGCTGATGATATTCGTACTGGAAAAATCTCTACAGATTTGCCAGAATTCGTAGCTGCCGAAAATAATGTAAAAGAGCAAATCAATAAATTCTTGTCTAACAATGGAACTAAAACTGTGGATCATTTCCACAAACGTTTAGGTCATATTATGTGGAATAAAGTAGGAATGGGGCGTAATGAAAAAGGTTTGACAGAAGCCATTGCCGAAATTGCTGCTTTAAAAGAAGAATTCTATAAAGAAGTTTATGTTCCTGGAAGTTCAGACGAATTGAATCCTGAATTAGAAAAAGCACTTCGTGTTGCCGATTTCATCGAATTAGGACAATTAATGGCTATGGATGCTTTGCAACGTAAAGAATCTTGTGGAGGTCACTTCCGTGAAGAATATCAAGATTCAGAAGGAGAAACACTTCGTGATGACGAAAACTTCTCGTTCGTAGGAGCTTGGGAAAACAAAGGATACGATGTTACAAAATCGGAACTTCACAAAGAAGAATTGAAATACGAGTTTATTAAAATCGCAGCTAGAAATTACAAATAATAGGATTATGAGCGCAGCAAAAAATATAAATATAAGCCTTCAAATTTGGCGTCAAAAAAACTCAAAAGAAAAAGGAAAAATGGAAACATACAAATTGAACGATGTCTCTACGGCAAGTTCATTTTTGGAAATGTTAGACCAATTGAATGAACAATTAGTAAACGAAAGAAAAGAACCTATCGCATTTGACCACGACTGTCGTGAAGGGATTTGCGGAATGTGTTCATTGTATATCAACGGACGTGCACATGGACCTGATACTGGAATCACCACTTGTCAATTGCACATGAGAATGTTTAATGATGGAGATACAATCGTTATCGAGCCTTGGCGTTCGGCAGCTTTTCCTGTAATTAAAGATTTAATTGTAGACAGAACATCTTTTGATAGAATTCAACAAGCAGGAGGTTTCGTTTCTGTGAATACTTCTGGAAATACTATCGATGCGAATGCAACTCCAATTAATAAACAAGATGCTGATAAAGCTTTTGAAGCAGCAGCATGTATTGGTTGTGGTGCTTGTGTAGCAACTTGTAAAAATGGTTCAGCTATGTTATTCGTTGGGGCTAAAGTATCTCAATATGCTTTGTTGCCACAAGGTAGAATTGAAGCTACAGACCGTGTTTTGAATATGGTTCGTCAAATGGATGAAGAAGGTTTTGGTAACTGTACCAATACTGGTGCTTGTGAAGTAGAATGCCCAAAAGGAATTTCTTTGGAGAACATTGCTCGTATGAACAGAGAATTTTTATCTGCAAGTTTGAAATAATAGTTTTTTAGGCATTAGCCAAAAGGCAATAGTAAAAACGCATTCATTAATTTGAATGCGTTTTTTGTTTTATTAAATCGCCCGAAAATTTGTAATTTTATAAAATGAAAGTAGCATTAGTTCAATCGTCAATTGTTTGGGAAAACCCAAAATCCAATCGTAATTTTTACGAGAAAAAAATCCATGCCCTTACGGAACAAGTAGATTTAATTGTTCTTCCCGAAATGTTTACTACTGGTTTTACAATGAATCCTTCTGCCGTTGCCGAAACAATGCAAGGGGAAACAATGCAATGGTTGCAATCTTTGGCGAAAGCCAAAAAATGTGCCATAACAGGAAGTTTGATTATTAAAGAAGGCAAAAATTTCTTTAATAGATTGGTTTTTATATTTCCAAATGGCGAGTTGCAGTTTTATGATAAACGACATTTGTTTACGCTTGCTGGAGAAGACAAAGTCTATACTTCTGGTAAAGAAAAATTAATTGTAGATTATTTAGGTTGGAAAATTTGTCCGCTGGTATGTTATGATTTGCGTTTTCCTGTTTTTGCTCGAAATACTGAAAATTATGATTTGCTATTATATGTTGCCAATTGGCCAAAGCCAAGAATTAATGCTTGGGATATTTTAATAAAAGCCAGATCTGTCGAAAACATGTGCTATACAATTGGAGTAAATAGAGTTGGTCTTGACAGTAATAATTTAGAATATATTGGACATTCGCAAGTTGTTGATTATCTTGGTAATTCTATTTTAGAACCTCAGGAATCAGAAGCCGTTTTTATAGTAGAATTAAACAAAGATAAAATGCTTGAAACCAGAAAAAAATTAGGTTTCCTAAACGATTTAGATTCTTTTGAAATAAAGAATTTATAGTCTTGAGTTAGGGTTTCTTTTTCTCCGTTTTCTTTTTTGGTTTTTTCTCTGGAATGTACGGAATGCTTAAGTCAAAAGGTTGTTCCACATCCCAATTTGCTCGAACATCTATTTCTTTTGAAAAATAAATAACTTCTTCGGCATATTTTTTTTCTAAAAAATTTCCAGGATCGTATGTTTTGTTTTTATTTTCGTCGTAAATAGCTCTTAGTGAAAACAAAGCGGGCTCTAATAGACTAAAAGTGATTACAGGATTGCTTTCAGTATATTGAGATGTTATTACTTCTCCTTTTGCATTAGTCAATTCAACTAGTACTGGAAAATGTTTGACATTTTCCAAAGTGACATTAAGATTTCCGTACTCAGTAGTGCTTTTTGTGTCTAGCTTATAGCGTAAAGTATCGTTTGATTTTTCATAAAAATCAGTTAGAGCACCAGGTAATAAGGTGAAATTGTATTTTTCGGAAGGCTCTTTTTTGAAATCAAGATATAATTTTTGATTAAACTCATCGTATTCGGTAGTAAACGGAACATCAACCGAATCTTTAGTTAGTATTTTTATTTTTGATTTGTCAAAATTTACTAATGGAGTTGCAGTTTCTAAAGTAAAGCGATCTCTGAAATTTAATATCGCATTTGGTTTAGCAACAATACTTAAGCTGTCTTTTTTCTGATCTTTAATTTTAAAATTAAACGTTCCAGTGTATTTGTCTTTGTTGACTTCTATACTCAGAGAATCTGCTTTTATAGGTTTGTACCATATCTGTAAGGAATCTTTTTTTGGTAATTGCGTTAGTATTGTAGGGATGATTTCGTCCTTGTTTTTTAAGACAATCTTTGGTCTTTCATTTGCTGAATGTAGATTCCCTTCATAAGGCATAACTAATCTGTTTCCAGAAACCTGATTTGGTTTGAATGCTTTGAAAGGTAATGTTTCTTTGAATAATTCTAGTTCGTAAATGGTGTCGTTTGGGATGGTGATGAATTCTTTGCGAAAGCCTATTTTGTCTTTTTTAGGATTGTATTTGTTATTGTTATTGTAGTCTTTCATGGCAACCAGAAGGTATTTTCCAGCTTTAATGTTTTCTAATCTAAATGTTTTTAAACTGTCTAATGTATTGGTTACATATCTGGGAGTTTCATTATATACTATGGAATCTTTGTAAGTGTCATTCACCTCATACAACATTACGGAAACAAAAGACTCAACTTCCTTGTTGTAAGCATCTTTTATTTTTCCGCCAATGGCCAAAGAGTCTATGTTATTTCCTGTTGAAAATATGTATTTGAATTGGTTTAAAGTATTTCCTTCGTTATTATCAGCGACACTTTGACCAAAGTTAAAACTATAGGTAGTGTTAGGTTTTAAGGTATCATTGATTTTTATCGTAATATATTTACTTGAAGTCAAAGGCGAAATCAGTGGCTCATTTTTCATTGGTGGTGAAATAATGAGTTGTTTCTTCAAATCTTTTAGTTTGATGTATTCATCAAAAGTCAATTTAATTTCGTTTTCTTTAAAGTTTGTGCTGAAATTTTTTGGAAAACTTGCCTTTAAAACTGGGGCAATAGTGTCTTTTAATCCGCCAGTTATGCTGCCTCTTTTAGCGCAACTAACAACAACTAGCAATAATAAAAAATAGATATATTTAAAATTGTTTTTCAACATAACGAATCAAAAATTAGATTCCACAAAATAACAATTATATTTATTGTAATCGAAACTTTTATTGAAATATTATGAGGAGTTTAAGGGTGTTCCTAGAGGTTTGATGAGAGGTGTTTTAATTTTATAATTTCAGAATATTTTGCTTGTTCTTTAGATGTATTTAGTTTGTAATGTTTAATTTTAAACAAAAATATTTGTATTTAACTCGGCTGATTAAAATGAAAAAAATTGAACACATAGGAATAGCGGTTAAGGATTTAGAAACTTCAAATGCATTATTTGAAAAATTATTAGGAGTTGCCGCATATAAATTTGAAGCTGTTGAAAGCGAGGGAGTAACGACGTCTTTTTTTCAAACTGGGCCAAATAAAATTGAACTTTTGGCGGCAACAAATCCAGAAAGTCCAATAGCTAAATTTATTGAAAAAAAAGGAGAAGGAATCCATCATGTCGCTTTTGATGTTGAAGATATTGTTTCGGAAATAGCGCGATTAAAAAATGAAGGATTTGTTGTTTTGAATGAAATTCCTAAAAAAGGCGCAGATAATAAGTTGGTTGCTTTTTTACATCCTAAAACCACAAATGGGGTTCTGATAGAATTATGTCAAGAAATAAAACAATAATTTTAAGGAAAGATTGGAATAGAATCTTAATAATCAGAGCATTTGTTTTTTGAAATGTTAATAATGGCCATTATCAAAAAATCTAATTAAAAAATAGTTGCGGCAAATAAAAAATAGTAGTAATATTGCAAACTCTTAACCGGTCCTATAGCTCAGTTGGTTAGAGCACCTGACTCATAATCAGGTGGTCCCTGGTTCGAGCCCAGGTGGGACCACAATTTTAAGCCTTTCAAGTAATTGAGAGGCTTTTTTTATGCAAAAGAGTAAAGCAATTTTTTTTATTTCAAAATAAATAATAACTTAGAAGCTAAAAATTATTATTTATGAAAAGACGTCAATTTCTTCAAAGTACGGCACTGTTTTCAGTAGCATCTTTAGTAAATGCTAACGGCCTATTTACTAAAACCCCGTTAATTGATAAAGTAGGTTTGGGTTTGTTTTCCGTACCTAAATTATTAGAGAATGATTTTGAAACCGCTTTTACTCTTTTAGCTAAAATGGGATATGAAGAAGTAGAATGTTTTGGACCATATGAATTTAGTACTGATAAAGCAAAAGCTTCCTGGAATGCGGTTACTCCTCAATTAGGATTCAAAGGAAGTGGTTTCTTTAATAAGTCTGCTAATGATTTTTTAAAAGCTGCAAAATCAAACGGAATAACTATTCCTTCGATGCATACTGATTTAGACACATTGTTAACTAATATGGGGCCATTAGCTGAAACGGCTAACTTAATTGGGGCGAAATATGTAGTGCTTCCATCTATTCCTTATGAAGAAAGAAAAACCTTGGATGATTATAAAAAAGTTGCAGATAAATTCAATATAATTGGTGATGCAGCTAAGAAAGAAGGAATTCGTTTTGCATATCATAATCACGGATATGGTTTAAATAAGGTAAATGGAGTTATGCCTTTAGATATTATTTTTGACCAAACGGATCCTAGTTTGGTTTATTTTGAAATGGATGTGTATTGGACTATGGCTGGTGGTGCTGATCCAGTTCAATTATTCGAAAAACACAAAGGAAGGTATAAAATGATACACGCAAAGGATATGAAAGAGTCTAAAAGATTTGCAGGTGACGGAGGTGATCCGTCACAATGGATTAGTCTTTTCCCATATATGACTTCTTGCGGAGAAGGGGTGTTTGATTTACCTAAAATACTTACTGCGGCAAAACAAAACGGGGTTGATCATTTCTTTGTGGAACAAGATATGGTGCAGTCTCCTGAAATTGCGTTGAAAAAAAGTGCTGATTATTTGAAGTCGTTATAATAGAAATTTAAAGCATAGCATCAGAAAGGTTTCAAAGCATTTAGTTTTGAAACTTTTTTGTGTCCAAAGAGTTTCATTTTTTAAAAACAAAAAATATTTTCTTCATGAAAAAAACCATTTTTCAATTATCAATTTTCATCTGTCTGACCCTGAATTTTGTTGATGCACAAGAAGTCAAAACGATGACGTATTTTCAAAATGATACAATTGCATTAGATTTGGATTTGTACTTGCCTCAAAAAAAGGCAGATAAAAAAACACCGCTTGTCATTTTTGCTTTTGGAGGTGGGTTTTCGGGAGGGAATAGAACAACTGAAAGAGATTTTGCCATCTACCTTGCTCAGAATGGATTCGCTGTCGCTAATATTTCCTATTCATTATATATGAAAGATAAAGATTTTGGATGCGGAGGAACTTTAACAGAGAAAATTAAAGCCATACAAATTGGGGTTAGTGATATGTGGCAAGCGACTTCATATTTAATTAAGAATGCGGACAAATATAACCTTGACAGCTCTAAAATTTTTATATCTGGAATTAGTGCTGGAGCCGAAATAGGGTTTCACGCTTCATTTTGGGACTATAAGCTTATGAATTTATATCAAAACAACTTGCCTGAAAGCTTTAAGTATGCTGGTTTTATTGGAGGTTCAGGGGCTATTATGGATGTTAATTTGATTACTTCAGAGAATGCGATTCCAATGTTGCTTGGGCACGGAAATCAAGATAAATTAGTTCCATATTCAGTTGGACCACATCGATCTTGCTCAACAAATGCATCTGGTTGGTTAATTCTTTTTGGGTCAAATGCTGTTTATAATCATTTGATTTCCTTGCATAAAGAGGTTAAGCTGATTACTTTTGATGGTGGAGGACATGAGTTTTCAGGATATCTTTTTCAGAAGGAACCACATTATGTATTAGAATTTTTGAATGATATTTTAGCTGGAAAAAAAGAAGAGTCACATATAATTATTCCTTCAAAATAAAATAGTGCCTTTTGTTAGTTAGGTTTGTTATATAAAACGTATTTTTGTAGTAATTTTATTGTTTTTGTAAAAAATAATATTTATTTATGCATTTGTTTTACAGCTAGTTGTTGTGATTAAATGATTAGTAGGTTATTTTTAAGAAGCAATTGAGTTATTAGTTTCAAAAATATGAGGTCTTTTTATTATAAAAATTTTATTTTTTTTGTCTTACTTATAGGTCCTTTACTTGTGTGGGCAGGAAATCCTCCTTCTCCTTCGAGTAGTCCTACAGGCAGGAAAGCGGCTCCACCGCCACCGCCACCTTTGCCAATAGACGAAAATCTAATCATACTATTTGTATTGGCAATAATAATGGGGTGCTATTTCATTTATAGTTATAAGCAAAAAACAAAAGCTGCAATTTAAATTGCAGCTTTTGTTTTTTTAATAAATTAAGAATATCATTTGTTGCTATATAATCGGGAAACATATTTGCCAATTACGTCAAACTCTAAATTTATTTTTGTTCCAACTTTAAAGTCGTGAAAATTTGTATGCTCAAAGGTATAGGGAATTATAGCGACACCAAATTCATTTTTCTTTGA
Organism: Flavobacterium sp. 123; assembly: GCF_003634825.1. Lineage (NCBI taxonomy): Bacteria > Pseudomonadati > Bacteroidota > Flavobacteriia > Flavobacteriales > Flavobacteriaceae > Flavobacterium > Flavobacterium sp. 123. Next base: position 1,106,149 of record NZ_RBXD01000001.1, on the reverse strand, counting down.
ATCCACTATGGTGAGGCTTACTCCATTTACAGTAATTGAACCTTTTTCTATAGTGATGTTGTTAAGTGAGTCGTCATATTGAAAAGTATAAGACCAACTTCCATTTGTTTCATGGGTTGCAATGCAAGTCCCAGTTTGATCCACATGTCCTTGTACAATATGTCCGTCAAGACGGTCGCCTAATTTCATGGCTCTTTCAAGATTTACGCTGTCGCCCTTTTCCCAATGTGAAATTGTTGTCTTTTTTATCGTTTCGCCTATTGCAGTAACGGTGTAAAGAGAGTCTTTTATGTCAACTACAGTCAGGCAGATTCCATTATGAGCTACGCTTTGATCAATTTTGAGTTCGCTAGTAATAGCGGAATCTATAGTAATATGAATGTTGTCTTTGTCTTTTTTTATTTCTTGGATGGTGCCAAGTGTTTCTATTATTCCTGTAAACATTTCTTGTTTTATTTTACTAAATTTGCACATCAAAATTAGTAATAAATAACGTGAGGTCATTATGAAAAAAGCAGAAAATATAATAGTTGGAATTTCGATAGGAGATTTAAACGGTATTGGAAGCGAAGTTGTTCTAAAAACATTTGAGGATTCTCGCATGTTAGAGTTATGCACTCCGGTTATTTTTGCTAATGTAAAGATTATGTCTTTTGTCAAAAAGACTTTTGAATCCACTGTTGCATTGCATGGCATAGACAGATTGGACCAAGTTGTACTGGGAAAAATCAATGTTTTGAATGTTTGGAAAGAAGGGGTTGATTTGAATTTGGGTGCCAATGATGATAAAGTAGGCGAATATGCTATTAAATCTTTTGTTGCCGCAACCAAAGCCCTTAAAGAAGGGTTGATAGATGTATTAGTTACAGCACCAATAAATAAATATAACATTCAATCCGAATCGTTTAAATTTCCAGGGCATACGGATTACTTAGAGCAAGAGTTAGAAGGGAATGCGCTTATGTTGATGGTGCAAGACAATTTGCGAGTAGGATTGCTAACAGATCATATTCCGTTAAGCGAAGTGGCATCACATCTTACCGAAGAATTGATTATCAAAAAAATAGAGACTGTAAAACAATCTTTGATTCAAGATTTTAGTATAAATAAACCTAGAATAGCAGTTTTAGGATTGAATCCACATTGTGGAGATGGCGGTGTAATTGGAGGAGAAGAAGATGCTGTTTTGAAACCCACTTTGAAAAAAATATTTGAAAAAGGAACTTTGGTATTTGGACCATTCGCAGCCGATGGGTTTTTTGGAAGCAATCAATATGATAAATATGATGCTATTATAGCTACATATCACGATCAAGGACTGATTCCATTTAAGACTTTGTCCTTTGGGAAAGGAGTGAATTATACGGCAGGTTTAAATAAAATTAGAACTTCTCCAGATCATGGAACGGCTTACGATATAGCAGGAAAAGGAATTGCAGATTATAATTCGTTTAAAGAAGCTGTTTATCTGGCAATTGACATTTATAATTCTAGAAGTCAATATGCGGAAATCAGCCTTAAACCCTTGAAAACAAAAGAAAAACAGTTATAAACAAAAAAAGGTGAATAACATTATTAGATTTATAATAATTTTATATCTTTGCACTCCCGAAGTTTCGGGCAAATTGTTGTTGAAATGAATAAGACAAAAGAATATTTAATTCCTTTTATAGGATTAAAGCTAGGAAAACATCATTTTGAATATCAAATAAATAACAAGTTCTTTGAAATCTTTGATTATAACGAATTTCAAAATTCGGATATCAAAGTAAATTTAGTTTTAGAGAAAAAAAGCACCATGTTGGAGCTGGCATTCAAGCACAAAGGAACAGTAAATGTGCCTTGTGATCTTACAAGTGAAGATTTTGATTTGCCTATAAAAGGTAAAATGAATCTAATTGTTAGATTTGGAGAAGCTTTTAATAATGACAATGAAGAATTGCTCATTTTGCCACATGGAGAATTTGAAATAGATATTGCACAATATATTTATGAAATGATTGTGCTTTCTGTGCCTCTAAGACGAGTTCATCCAGGAGTTAAGGACGGAAGTTTGAAAACGGAAGCACTTACAAAACTGAAAGAACTAGCAGTCAAAGAAAAAAAAGAAGAGAAGAAAGAAGAAGAAAATATTGACCCGCGTTGGGACAAATTAAAGCAACTATTAACGGATAAATAATATAGTAAAATGGCACATCCTAAGAGAAAAATCTCGAAAACAAGAAGAGATAAAAGAAGAACACATTATAAAGCTACTGTAGCGCAAATCGCTACTTGTCCAATTACTGGAGAAGCACATTTATACCACAGAGCTTACTGGCACGAAGGAAAAATGTACTACAGAGGGCAAGTTGTTATAGATAAATCTGTAGCTGTTGCTTAATACATTTTAGTAAATAATATGAGAACTCTCACTATGTGAGAGTTTTTTTTGTTGTTTATAATTTTCGTTAAATAAGAAGTTCTAAAACAACAGGTTTAGATTTTTTTTTGTAATTTTCAAGTCTTTTAAAAATTTTTCAAATGCTCGCATTTGATAGAAATAATCGAATATAATGAGTACAATTACAGCCGCAATTACCGCTGTTGGAGCGTATGTTCCAGACTTTGTTCTTTCAAACAAAGTTCTTGAAACTATGGTAGACACCAATGACGAATGGATTATCACTCGTACAGGAATTAAAGAAAGAAGAATTCTTAAAGATGATAGCAAAGGAACTTCATACCTTGCTATAAAAGCCGCTCAAGATTTAATTGCTAAAGCAAATATTGATCCCTTAGAGATAGATTTGTTAATAATGGCAACCGCTACAGCAGATATGCCAGTAGCATCAACGGGAGTTTACGTAGCTACCGAAATAGGCGCAACAAATGCTTTTGCATACGATTTGCAAGCAGCATGTTCTAGTTTTTTATACGGAATGTCAACTGCTGCTGCATACATACAATCAGGTAGATATAAAAAAGTATTACTTATTGGAGCGGACAAAATGTCTTCTATAGTAGACTATACAGATAGATCAACTTGTATTATCTTTGGTGATGGAGCTGGAGCTGCGTTGTTTGAGCCTAACTATGAAGGACTAGGACTAATTGACGAATATTTAAGAAGTGACGGTATTGGTCGTGATTTTTTAAAAATTCCTGCAGGTGGTTCTTTAGTTCCTACATCTTTAGAAACAGTAAAAGAAAACAGACATAATATCATTCAAGACGGGAAAACTGTTTTTAAATATGCAGTGACTAATATGGCTGATGCAAGTGAGCAGATTTTAAAAAGAAATAGTCTAACTAATGAAGATGTAGATTGGTTAGTTCCTCATCAAGCAAATAAAAGAATCATTGATGCAACAGCAAATAGAATGAATCTAGAGGAGTCAAAAGTATTAATGAATATTGAGCGTTACGGAAATACAACTTCTGCAACATTACCATTAGTTCTTAATGATTTTGAACATTTGTTTAAAAAAGGAGATACTATTATATTAGCCGCTTTTGGAGGTGGATTCACATGGGGATCTATTTACTTGAAATGGGCCTACGATAAAAAATAAATTAAACTAAAAACAAATAATTATGGATTTAAAAGAAATTCAAAACCTAATCAAATTTGTAGCAAACTCAGGTGTTGCTGAAGTTAAATTGGAGATGGATGATGTTAAAATCACCATTAGAACAACGTTAGAAGGCAATGTTACAGAGACCACGTATGTACAACAAATGCCAGCTCAACCAGTTCTTCAGCAAGCTGTAGCTCCTCAACAAATTGCTCCTGCAGCAACTAGTTCTGAAACACCAGCAGCCTCCGAAGAATCAAAATATATCACAATAAAATCTCCAATTATTGGAACTTTCTATAGAAAACCTTCTCCGGACAAATCTGTTTTTGTTGAGGTAGGAAGTACTATCGCTAAAGGTGATGTTCTTTGTGTAATTGAAGCAATGAAATTATTCAACGAAATTGAATCTGAAGTTTCAGGTAAAATTGTCAAAATATTAGTAGACGATATGTCTCCAGTAGAATTTGACCAACCTTTATTCTTAGTAGATCCATCATAAGAAATTTTGAATGATGAATTTTGAATGATGCATTTTATTGTCATTCAACTAATTTAAAATTTATTTATAATTTAAAATTTCAAAAGATGTTTAAAAAAATATTAATTGCAAATAGGGGAGAAATTGCACTTCGTGTAATCAGAACCTGCAAGGAAATGGGGATTAAAACTGTGGCTGTTTATTCAACTGCCGATGCAGAAAGTCTTCATGTAAAGTTTGCTGATGAGGCGGTTTGTATAGGTCCGGCTCCAAGTAATTTATCCTATTTGAAAATGTCAAATATTATTGCTGCTGCTGAAATAACAAATGCAGATGCAATTCATCCAGGATATGGATTTCTTTCTGAAAACGCTAAGTTTTCTAAAATTTGTCAAGAACACGGAATCAAATTTATTGGTGCTTCACCTGAAATGATTGACAGAATGGGAGATAAAGCTTCGGCTAAAGCAACCATGATTGAAGCAGGTGTTCCTTGTGTTCCAGGTTCAGTAGGAATTTTAGAATCCTATGAGCAAGCACTTCAATTAGCCAGAGATTTTGGTTTTCCAGTAATGCTAAAAGCAACTGCTGGTGGTGGTGGAAAAGGAATGCGTGCCGTTTGGAAAGAAGATGAATTATTGAAATCATGGGAAAGTGCACGTCAAGAATCGGCTGCTGCTTTTGGAAATGACGGAATGTATCTTGAAAAATTAATTGAAGAACCTCGTCATATCGAAATTCAAGTTGTTGGAGATTCTTACGGAAAAGCATGTCACCTTTCTGAAAGAGATTGTTCTGTACAACGTCGTCACCAAAAATTGACCGAAGAAACACCTTCGCCATTTATGACTGATGAATTACGTGCTAAAATGGGAGAAGCTGCTGTAAAAGCTGCTGAATATATTAAGTACGAAGGCGCAGGAACTGTAGAATTTTTGGTGGACAAACACCGTAATTTCTACTTCATGGAAATGAATACTCGTATCCAAGTTGAGCACCCAATTACAGAACAAGTTATAGATTATGATTTAATTCGGGAGCAGATTTTAGTTGCTGCTGGTGTGCCAATTTCAGGTAAAAATTATTTACCTCAAATGCACGCAATCGAATGTCGTATTAATGCAGAAGATCCATACAATGATTTCCGTCCTTCACCAGGAAAAATCACTACGCTTCATATGCCAGGTGGTCACGGAGTTCGTTTAGATACACACGTGTATTCTGGATATACAATTCCACCTAATTATGATTCTATGATTGCTAAGTTGATAACAACTGCTCAATCTCGTGAAGAAGCAATTAGCAAAATGCGTAGAGCTTTAGATGAATTCGTTATAGAAGGAGTCAAAACTACTATTCCATTTCACAGACAGTTGATGGATGATCCTCGTTATATAGCAGGAGATTATACAACTGCTTTTATGGATGATTTTAAAATGAATGATCCAGAATAAAAAATTCTAGAATACAAAAAACCTCACTGAAAAGTGAGGTTTTTTTATGGGTAATTATAAGGTTTCTTTCAGCCATTTGTAAAATTCTCTTTGCCAAACTTGAGCATTTTGAGGTTTTAAAACCCAGTGATTCTCTTCTGGAAAATAAAGGAATCTACTTTTTATTCCGCGCAATTGTGCCGCTTGAAAAGCTTCTTGCCCTTGCCCTATCGGTACTCTAAAATCTTTTCCTCCTTGAATAATTAAGATTGGAGTATTCCATTTCTCCACCGCATTCATAGGATTGAAAGTAGTGTATGCTTTTTGAGCCGCCGCATTATCTTTTTCCCAATATGCTCCTCCAAAGTCCCAATTATTGAAGAAAACTTCTTCGGTAGTGCCAAACATACTTTGGGTATTGTAAACACCGTCATGAGCAATAAAAGTCTTGAATCTGTTGTTGTGAATTCCTGCTAGATAAAACACAGAATAGCCGCCATAACTCGCGCCAACACATCCTAATCTGGTTTTGTCAACATAACTTTCTTTAGCAACGTCATCAATAGCAGACAGGTAATCATCCATAACTTGTCCACCCCAATCTTTACTAATTTGCTCGTTCCATTCTACGCCATGTCCTTGCATTCCACGACGATTTGGTGCTACTACAATATATCCGTTAGCGGCCATTAACTGAAAATTCCATCGGAAAGAATAAAACTGAGTCAAGGCACTTTGTGGTCCACCTTGACAATACAATAAGGTTGGATATTTTTTTGAAGCATCAAAATTTGGAGGAAGAATAACCCAAACTAACATTTTTTTGCCGTCGGTTGTAGTTACATAGCGTCTTTCGGTTTTGCTTAATGCCAGTGAATTGTAGGTTTCTGTATTTACATTTGATAATTGTTTCCAAGTTTTTTTCTTTAAATGGAAAGAAAAAATCTCAGTAGCATGATTCATATCAGCTCTAGTTATAATAATAGTATCTCCCGAATAACCAACGATGTCATTTACATCAAAATCGCCATTTGTAATTTGGTGCACTTGAATAGCAATTCTGGTTAGGCCCGGAAAATTAACTTCAAAGAGTTGTTTTGTCCCATCGATTGGTGCTATGAAATATACTTTTTTACCATCAGCACTCCATTTGAAATGATCTACAGTCCCATCCCAGTTTGCCGTTAGGTTGATATTCATGCCTTTAAAACTAACAATTAGGTCATTTTTATCCGCTTCATATCCATCACGTTTCATTTGCAACCAAGTTAAATTCCCTGTTGGTGAAAACTGTGGCGCGGTGTCGTAACCTTCATTTCCTTCGGTTCTATTGATGGTTTTTCCAGTTTCAAGATTGTATTCGTAAATATTTGTATTTGTAGAAATAGCATACTGAGTTCCAGCTTTTTTCTTGCAAACATATAGAATGCTTTTGCTATCTGGTGACCAAATATAATCTTCGTCTCCACCAGAAGGTTTTTGAGGGCTGTCAAAATTCTCCCCTTTCAGAATGTCAATTCCTGTTGCTTCGTCTTTGTTTTCTTTATAAAAAACATGGTTGAATCTCCCGTCATTCCATGTGTCCCAATGGCGATAATCTAAACCATTATAGATTTGAACATCGGATTTTGTTAGTTCTGGATAAAAATCTTTACCATGAATTTTATCAACTTTTACCTCTTCATTATACACCCTATATTTTCCGTCAGGAGAAATATTTTTATCCGTCAAAATGGCTTTTGTGTCTTTTACTTCCGTAGGATTTCCTCCGTTAATAGGTAAAATAAAGAATTTTGAATCGGATTTGTTTTCTTCTATTGAAGGGGTTGTTACTTTATAAACAATGTGTTTTTCATCTTTAGAAATTCCTAATGGGCTTATTCTGCCAAGTTTCCAAAGTAATTCTGGGGTCATTACGTTTTGTGCCATTGCATTCAAACTTATGAGTGTTAAGGTTAAAATGAGTGTTTTTTTCATAGTGAAAGAGTATTTTAGAGTATAAAAATAACTATTTTATTTGATGTTTTTTGATTTCAATTGTGGTTTTAGCCCAGAGGGTCCCGAACCTTCGGGAGACATCCTTTTCTTTTTTCTTGCAAAAAAGAAAAGATATAGTGTACAGCTGGAAATAGCTCCAAAAAAATATTATTTTTATAGAAAATATTCAGATGCAACTAAGTTATTGGGAATTAAAAAATTGGTTTACGGATGTTGATTATACAATTGTAGGCAGTGGTATTGTAGGTCTTCATGCGGCATTGCGCTTGCGCGAAAAATTCCCAAGCAGTAAAATATTAGTTTTAGAAAAAGGAATGTTGCCTCAAGGAGCCAGTACAAAAAATGCTGGTTTTGCTTGCTTTGGAAGTATTTCTGAAATTATTGATGACTTGAAATCGCATTCAGAAGAAGAGGTGGTAAGTTTGGTTCAAAAACGTTGGAAAGGATTGCAATTGTTGAGAAAACGTTTAGGAGATTCGGCTATAGATTTTAAACCTTACGGTGGATATGAATTGTTTTTGAATGCCGATGAAAGTTGTTACAATGAGTGTGTAAACAAGTTGCCATTTATAAACGAAATTCTAAAACCGTTATTTAAAGCAGATGTTTTTGCAAAAGAAGTAGACCGATTTGGTTTCAACGGAATTAAAGAATATTTAATTTTTAATCCGTTCGAGGGGCAAATTGACACTGGAAATATGATGCAGGCTCTGTTAAAACAAGCCATTGCAGCAAATATTTTGATTTTGAATCAGCAAACGGTAACCTCTTATCTTGATACGGATAAAGGAGTTCAAGTTGCTATGGGTGATTTCTCTTTTGGGACTAAAAAATTATTTTTCGCAACCAATGGTTTTGCTAATTCGCTTACAAAAGGTGCTGTTAAACCCGCAAGAGCGCAAGTTTTGATTACAGATCCTATTCCTAATTTAGATATAAAAGGGACATTTCATATTGATAGGGGATATTATTATTTTAGAAATATTGGCGATAGAATTTTGTTAGGTGGGGGCAGAAATTTAGATTTTGATGCAGAAACCACAACTGATTTTGGACAGACAGAAATAGTACAAAAAAAACTGGAGCAATTGTTAAAAGAAGTAATTTTGCCTAAGCAAGAGTTTCAAATAGCCCACCGCTGGAGCGGAATTATGGGTTTAGGAAATAGCAAGAATCCTATTGTTTCACAACTATCTGACAATGTTTATTGTGGGGTGCGATTAGGAGGAATGGGAGTAGCAATAGGAAGTTTAATAGGTCAGGAATTAGCAGATTTATTGTAATGGCAACAAAAATAACAGCAAAAAAAACAAAACAACCTGAAAAAAAAGAAGGGAATTTTATGGGCAAATTAAAACGATTTTTAGTCAAAGTAATGCTGTGGTTCTTTGGAATCTCAATTTTTTTGGTCGTTTTTTTTAAGTTTGTTCCGGTTCCATTCACGCCATTAATGGTCATTCGTATCATTGAAAACAAGACTTCAGGTAAGGAAATTTATTTTGGACATGATTGGGTGCCTATTGAACACATATCAAACAATTTACAAAAAGCGGTGATAGCAAGTGAAGATGGAACTTTTTTGACACATCACGGTTTTGATTTTAATGCCTTGCAAAAAGCGTATGTAAATAACGAAAGAGGCCGACGCATCAAAGGCGGCAGTACCATATCACAACAAACGGCTAAGAATGTTTTTCTTTGGCAAGGAAGAAGTTATTTCAGAAAAGGATTAGAAGCTTATTTTACTGTTTTGATAGAGCTTGTCTGGGGTAAAGAGCGTATTATGGAAGTCTATTTGAACAGTATTGAAATGGGTGACGGTATTTATGGTGCTCAGGCAGCCACACAATATTGGTACAGAAAAGATGCATCGAGTTTAACCATGATGCAAGCGGCTGGAATAGCGGCTATTTTACCTAATCCGCGTAAATACAAAGCAACAGGTTCTTCTTCTTATATTAACAACAGAAAGGCTAGAATTGTTCGCGTTATGCGACATATTGGTAGGATTAAATATTAAAACAATACAATCACAACGCTCTAATTCAAAACAAGATTGTGATTGTTTATTGATGATTCAATGCTCTATATTCATTTGGGGGAATACCAACTCTTTGTTTAAATAATCGGGTAAAATGTTGCGGATATTTAAAGCCCATTTCATAAGAAACATCACTTATAGATTTATTTAAATCAAGTATTTTTTCTTTAGCTAACTCGATTGTTTTATCTTGTATAAATTCTTGCGCAGATTTACCAGAGTGTTTTTTTACTAAATCTCCAAAATAATTTGCAGAGAGATGCAGTTTTTCAGCAAAATAACTCACTAATGGCAATCCTAATTCTTTTGATTTTTTTGTTTCAAAATAATCATCAATTAGATATTCAAATTTAGCCAATTGAGCTTTGTTTAAATTTTCCCTTGTGATAAATTGACGGTCATAAAAACGAGAGCAATAATTCAAAAATAATTCGATATTGTTTACTATTAAATCCTTGCTATACTTGTCAATAGCATGATTTAGTTCGTGTAAAATTTTTGAAAAACATTCAAGCACAACTTGCTTTTCAGCTTTAGATAAATGTAGTGCTTCATTAGCATCGTAGGCAAAGAAAGAGTATTCTTTGATTTTTTTCCCAAGCGAAGTCCCTTTTATTAATTCAGGATCAAATGCCAAAGCCCAACCATTTGGTTGTACTATTTTATCTTTCGCTTCGTAACCAAAACTTTTTCCAGGAGCAATAAATAATAAAGAGTCATCTTGATAATCATATTTGTTTCGCCCATAAGACAATTCTTCGCATTTCAAATCTTTTAAAAAAATGATATAAATAGCTGAAGTATAATGCGCTACTTTTACTGGCCCTGATAAAGCCTGATCGATTACAGATACTAATGGATGTAAAGTATCTTGTCCTCTTTCTGTAATGAACTGATTAACACTTAATAGTTTTTTTTGCTCTAACATATTTCCGTTTGTATGAATCAAAATTAGAACAAGATTTCCAATAATCATCCTTTCCAATCTAGAATCTGTAATAATGGTATGAGAATCTGTAATTTGTATAAGTGTTAATTGATCAGTTAGATAGAAATTTGTATTATATAATTTGCAATCATTAAATAGCGATATCATGCACCTAAAAAAAGTATTCCTAGGGTTAATAATGTTAACACTTACTGTTGCTCTAAAGGCTCAAACTACTCAAGAAAATACAGGAGAAAATAATATTGTAATTAAAAAATATCAAGCTAAAGCTCCGCCAACACAATTTTTTGGTGCTGAAGCATTTAAACCTACGAATCAAACGGTTATTAGATGGTTAGGAATGGGAGGTTTTTTTATTAATAGTCGTGGAACCACTATGATGTTTGATCCCGTGTTAGAAGGTTTCGATATGCCTGTCATGATCGAGTTTCCAATAACGCCTAAAGAAATACCTCATTTGGACGCAATATTAATTTCACATGCAGATAATGATCATTTTAGTTTGCCAACTAATAAAGATTTATTGCCTGTTACTAAGGCTTTTCACTCTACTATTTATGTTGATTCATTAATGACAAATGAAGGGTTTCCTTCTTTTGGGCACATTATTGGAGGAAAATTTCGTTTTGGGAATATAAAAGTCAGATTAACACCTGCTGATCATGCGTATCAAAATGCTTATCCTGGAATGAGTAAAAGACATTTTAAGAATGAAGATGCTTGTGGTTTTTGGATCGATACTCCAGACGGTTCGATTTGGGCTCAAGGAGATTCTCGTCTAATGAATGAACATTTGCAAATGAAAACTCCAGATGCTATTTTATTTGATTTTTCCGATAGTGAATGGCATTTTACTTTTGAAGGAGCTTTGAAAATTGCAAATGCTTATCCAAATACTCCATTATTATTAAGTCATTGGGGTTCAGTTGATGCTCCTGATTTTGCACCATTCAATGCAGATCCTGAAAAATTAAAAGCACAAGTTGTTAATCCAGAACGAGTATTTGTTCTTGCACCGGGAGAACCTTATGTTTTAAAACGCTTGGTTAAATAAAAATCAATATCCGACAGTAAAATTACCGTATGATTCCATAAAAAAAAGCCTCACATTACTGTAAGGCTTGGTATTACTGGTGGAGAATATCGCTATATTGCTAAAGACGACAAAGGCTATTACAATCTTTGATTGCTATTATTTTTCATTTTCAAATGCCTCTTTTGCTATCATTATCGCAGTCATAGCTTTAGGCCAGCCTGTATAGAAAGCTAAATGAGTAATGACTTCTTTAAGTTCTTCTTCGGTCAATCCGTGTTCTTTTGCATAATTTAAGTGAAATTTAAGTTGCCCAGAATGTTCTCCAGCGACCAAAGCGGCAACAGTAATTAAACTTCTTTCACGCCTGGATAGCTCTTTGCCTTCCCATAAGTCACCAAATAGTATATTGTCAGTATAGCCCAAAAGTTTTGGTGCAAAGTCACCTAACATTTTTTGTGCAGCTGATATTTTTTCTTCCTTATCCATTATTTATATTTTTAATTGTCAATCAAGATGGTATTTGTATTGTCTCTAACTTTTATATGTGCAAAAGACTTTGTCTATACGCCCAATTATGAGTAGATTGTAAAAGCTAGTTTTACTTCATTTATCCTCTCAAAAATAGAATAAAAATACTTGTAAATTATCAAAAAGGCATTTTTTATTAGATACTTATGCTTAATGAGATTATGATAAAAGAGAATCAGTAAAGATTATAAGAATTAGTAACCAAAAAAAGGTTTAAGCACTCATAAGTAGAGCTTCATTTTAACACTTGGAATTTCAAAAAGCCACCCAAAAAGCACACTCAACCTCCATAAAAAAAGCCTCACATTACTGTAAGGCTTGGTATTACTGGTGGAGAAGATGGGGCTCGAACCCACGACCTCTTGACTGCCAGTCAAGCACTCTAGCCAACTGAGCTACATCCCCGTTTCGGTAGCAAATATAGTACAATTAAGTTTCAAAAAGAGAATTTGAAAAAAACATATCACTTATTTAAAAAAAAGAAGAAACTAGCAGTAATAGTTTTAACTTTACATTAAAATTCGTTTTATGCCAACAGAAAATCAAGCTGGTTTATTGCTTACTTCAATTGAAAACAAAATTGCTACACTGGAATTTAGTCATCCGGCGAGTAATGCTTTCCCTGCTCAATTATTGCACAATCTTACAAACGAAATCACCTCTTTAAGTACTCGCCCTGATGTTTTAGTTCTTGTTATTAAAAGTCAAGGAACTGGTGTTTTTTGTGCAGGAGCTTCTTTTGATGAGCTTATGGCTATTACAAATCAAAAGGAGGGAGAAGCATTTTTTGCTGGATTTGCAAACCTAATTAATGCTATGCGAAAATGTCCTAAACTAATTATTGGACGCATTCAAGGCAAAGCCGTAGGAGGAGGAGTGGGTATTGCTGCCGCTTGTGATTATACATTAGCAACGAAACAGGCATCAATAAAATTATCAGAATTAGCAATAGGAATTGGTCCGTTTGTAATTGAGCCTGCTGTTTCTAGAAAAATTGGAAAAACTGCTTTGGCCGAAATGACTTTGGCCGCTCACGAATGGAAAACAGCAGATTGGGCTAAAGAAAAAGGATTGTATGCCAATACATTTGAAACCATAGAATTATTAGATGAAGCTTTGATTGAATTCAGTTCCAGATTGGCAAGTTTTAATCCTGAGGCCTTGTTTGAAATTAAAAAAGTTCTTTGGGAAGGAACAGATCATTGGGACGAATTATTAAAAGAACGTGCCGCAATTTCCGGGAGATTAGTATTGTCTGATTTTACTAAAAAAGCTTTAAATCAATTTAAAAAATAAAGGAGTAATGGGCATTATATCTTTAATACAACAAGTAAATATTGAGGAAAAACTCAAAAACGCCATCGATAGCAATTATCAAACTGGTGTAATAATTGGTTCCTTTATTCCATTTGTAATTCTTGTAGGTCTTGCGTATTGGATGTATAACAGAGCCAAAAAAAGAGATGAAAACGGTTAATTATTTGTAAATTTGCAACCAAAATTAAACTCCGATGAGCAATATCAGAATTACAAAGCAATTTAGTTTCGAGACCGGACACGCCTTATATGGGTACGATGGAAAATGTAAAAATGTTCATGGACATAGTTATAAATTGTCGGTTACTGTAATAGGAACCCCAATTACAAATCGGAATGATGTGAAATTTGGTATGGTTATCGATTTTACTGATTTGAAAAAAATTGTAAAAGAAGAAATTGTAGATCAGTTTGATCATGCTACCGTTTTTAATGAAACTACTCCTCATATAGAATTAGCAAAAGAGTTAAAAGACAGAGGGCATCACGTGATTTTAGTTGATTATCAGCCAACAAGCGAAAATATGGTTGTCGATTTTTCAAACAGAATTATGGGAAGATTGCCTGACGGAATCAAACTTTTTTCTTTAAAATTACAAGAAACAGATTCTTCCTTTGCGGAATGGTTTGCAAGCGATAATTTGTAACTCTAAATTCTTACTTTAGCGGCATGCAATTACTCAACGACAAAAAAATATATTTTGCTTCAGACCAACATTTTGGAGCACCAACTCCTGCATTAAGTTTTCCTAGAGAACAGCGATTTGTGGCTTGGCTTGATGAGGTTAAAGTTGACGCAGAAGCAATTTTTTTATTGGGTGATTTGTTTGATTTTTGGTTCGAATATAAAACAGTTGTTCCTAAAGGATTTATTAGAGTTTTAGGCAAACTAGCCGAAATTCGCGATAGCGGGATTCCTATTTATTTTTTCGTAGGAAACCACGATTTATGGATGAACGATTATTTCCAAAAGGAATTGAACATTCCAGTATATCATGATAATCAGGAATTTACTTTTGGAGATAAAACTTTCCTAATAGGTCACGGTGACGGAAAAGGACCAGGCGATATGGGTTATAAACGAATGAAAAAAGTGTTTACTAATCCGTTTTCAAAATGGCTTTTCAGATGGCTTCATCCAGATATTGGAGTTGGTTTAGCACAATACCTTTCGGTGAAAAACAAGCTTATTTCTGGTGATGAAGACGTGAAATTTCTTGGCGAAGAAAACGAATGGCTTATTCTTTATTCCAAAAGAAAATTAGAAACTAAGCATTACAATTACCTCGTTTTTGGTCACAGACATTTGCCTATGAAAATTCCTGTAGGCGAAAATGCCGAATATGTTAATCTTGGAGATTGGATTACGTATTTTACTTATGGTGTTTTTGACGGTGAAAATTTCGAAATCAAAAAGTACTAATTATTCTTGATTTCGGTGTTCATCTAATTCTTTTTGTAAATCTAAATTTCTAAAAGTAGGCGATTTTATTCCAGTTATTAGTACTGTTAAAAGAGTCATGCTTCCGCCAAAAACTACCGCAGTTACAGTTCCCATTAATTTAGCGGTTAGCCCACTTTCAAAAGCGCCCAACTCATTTGAAGAACCAACAAATATGGAGTTTACTGCCGCTACACGACCTCGCATGTGATCAGGAGTTTTAAGTTGTAAAATAGTTTGTCGGATAACCACTGAAATTCCATCGAGAATTCCACTTAAAAATAAGGCTATAACAGACACCCAAAAAATAGAAGAAACGCCAAATACAATAATACAAATTCCAAAACCAAAAATAGCTCCCAAGAGTTTCATTCCTGCATTTTTATTTAAAGGAACATAAGCGGATATGAACATTGTCAAAAAGGCACCAACAGCAGGAGCGGCTCTTAATACACCAAATCCTTCAGGACCCACTTTTAAAATATCTTGAGCAAAAACTGGGAGTAACGCAACAGCTCCGCCAAAAAGTACGGCTATCATATCTAATGACAAAGCACCTAAAATTGTTTTATTATGGAAGACAAATTTCACCCCTTCTTTCAAACTTTCCATAATAGGTTCCCCGATTTTTGGATTTAATATTGGTTTAACGGCTATTTGTGATAAAGCCATTAAAGCAAAAACAGAAAACCCTAACACAATACACATAGACCAGTGAACACCAATCCAATTAATAGAAAAACCAGCTATTGCAGGACCCAAAACAGAGCCTATTTGCCAAACCGAACTGCTCCAAGTGGCGGCATTTGGGTAAGCTTTTTTAGGGACAATCAAAGATAAAAGAGAAAATATTGTTGGCCCAAGAAATGCTCTTACTAATCCGCCTAAAAAGACAAGAAAGTATATAGAATATAAAATTATTTTTTTAGAAAAATCCCCTATAAAAGGCGGCCATGTTAATAAAAATAAGCCAAGACTAATTACGGAGAATCCTAAAATACATTTTAAAAGCAGGCCTTTTTTTTCATTTTGATCTACAATATGTCCTGCAAATAATGCCATCGAAATGGCTGGAATTATTTCCATCAAGCCAATTATTCCAAGGGAAAGTGGATTTTTTGTCAAACTGTAAACTTCCCACTCTATGACGATAAATTGCATAGACCAAGCAAAAACCATGGCAAAGCGCAACAATAAAAAAATATTGAATTCTCTATATCGTAAGGCTTCGTAAGGGTCGTTCTTTTTCATATTTTCAGTTTATTGAATGTCTTTTAATCGCAATTGTAAACTCAGTTGTCCTTTCCATTCATTTTCATCAATAGAATACACAGCTTGAAAAGGTTTTTGATGGGTTGTTACATCAAATTTATTGCCTAATCCAAAACCAATTGCGGGAATTCCTTCCGAATTATTTTGCTTGACAAAAAGTTTTAAATGTTCTTCTTCTTGTCCCATTGGTTTTCCATAGCCAGTATCTTTTATGTTTTTTGTCAAGAAAACGGGAGTCATATTTTGTGGGCCAAAAGGTTCAAATTGCTTTAAGATTCGGGTTAGTTTTGGGGTAATATCAGTAAAATTAATTTCAGCATCAACTGAAATTTCTTGGGTCAGCATATCAGGATGAATGGTTTTTTCGACTTCCTTTTCGAAAGCATCTTTGAAGAGTTGGTAATTTTCTTCTTTTAATGTCATTCCTGCGGCATACATGTGACCGCCAAATTGCTCTAAGTATTCGGAGCAGGCTTCGAGTGCATTATATATATCAAATCCTTTTACGGAACGAGCTGAAGCTGCATATTTATCCCCACTTTTGGTAAAAACTAAGGTTGGACGATAGTAGGTTTCAATCAATCTTGAAGCTACGATTCCAATGACGCCTTTGTGCCAAGTTTCTTGAAAAACCACCGAAGTAAATCGTTTTTGCTCTTTATTTTCCTCAATTTGCTGTAGCGCTTCTTTGGTGATTTGCTTGTCTAGATCTTTACGTTCGGAGTTGTATGCTTCAATTTCGGAAGCAAATTGTTGGGCTTGCTCAAAGTCAAATTCTGTTAATAATTCAACGGCATGATTCCCGTGTTTGATGCGTCCTGCAGCATTTATTCTAGGAGCTATGATAAAAACTACATCAGTTATATCTAGGGTTTGTTTTTTTAATTGAAAAATTAATGCTTTAATTCCAGGTCTTGGTTCTGAATTGATAACTTGTAATCCAAAATAG
The DNA here is from genome assembly GCF_003634825.1 of Flavobacterium sp. 123. Lineage (NCBI taxonomy): Bacteria > Pseudomonadati > Bacteroidota > Flavobacteriia > Flavobacteriales > Flavobacteriaceae > Flavobacterium > Flavobacterium sp. 123. The sequence goes on along the minus strand of NZ_RBXD01000001.1, from coordinate 1,089,147 downwards.
GCTAACACTCTGTTTTCTCCTGTCATTGGAACGATATCTGCAGCAATTGCGGCTGCTACCAAATCTAAATAGGGAATTAAATCATCAATAGTCTGATTTCTATTTGTGCCCAAAGCTTGAATTAATTTAAAACCTATTCCGCATCCGCATAATTCGTCATAGGGATAGTTGCAATCGTTTCTTTTGGGATCTAAAATAGCAACAGCTTCTGGCAAAAATTCACCTGGACGGTGGTGGTCACAAATGATAAAATCAATATTTCGCTCTTTCGCATAAGCAATATGGTCAATAGATTTAATGCCGCAATCCAAGGCAATAATTAAAGAAAAACCATTGTCATCAGCAAAGTCAATTCCTTTAAATGAAATTCCGTAGCCTTCATCATATCGGTCAGGAATATAGGTGGCAACATTTGGATAGTAGGTTTTTAAATACGATGAAACTAGTGATACAGCAGTTGTTCCATCCACATCGTAATCTCCAAAAACTAATATGTTTTCTTGATTGGCAATGGCAGTTTCAATTCGCTCGACAGCTTTGTCCATATCTTTCATCAGATACGGATCGTTTAAATCATTCAGCGTAGGACGGAAAAAACGTTTGGCGTCTTCATAAGTTTCAATCCCTCGTTGAACCAATAAAGTTGCCACAAAATCCTCCACATTCAAGGCTTGCGCCAATTGTTTTATTTTTTCTTCAGAAGGTTTTGGTTTGATTGTCCAACGCATATTGACTTGGGATTATAGGATTTTCAGTAAGGATTTTGTCAAGTCGAGCGCAGTCGAGATACATCAATTGGTCTCGACTGCGCTCGACCTGACACCGAATAGTAACTTTTATTTCAACTGTAAAGCTTCGCCTTCAAACTGAATTCCGCTCCAGCCTGTTTTCATAAAATTGCGAATGTTTTGATGATTTGTTCCGCTAGGATCTCCCAAAACTTCTTCAGAATAATAGGCCCCAAAACACGCTAATGTTTCCGTTTCTGTTAGCTGTAGTACTTTTGCAAAAGCAAATAATTTGCAAGAACCTGAATTTTCACCTGCATCATTATGTTGTAATCCGTTTTGAAAAGCGGTTGGTGTAAAAGTGTAATTTTCCTCAATTACGGCAATAGTTTCTGCAAAGGTTACCGCTTCTGGCGTGCTTTTTAATTTTTCTAAAAAGGATGTTGTACTCATATATTATTTTATTCTTCGTCTGAAAATTTATTTTTTTTAGGTTCTTTAGTTAGCGTTTTTCCTCCTACAACAACTACAATTTCTCCTCTAGGTGCCGTTTTTTCGAAATGAGTTAATACTTCTCGAACACTACCGCGTACGTTTTCTTCATGCAATTTTGACAATTCTCTAGAAACACAAATAGGTCTGTCTTCGCCAAAATAAGTAATAAATTCAATTAAGGTTTTGACTAATTTATGTGGGGAAACATATAAAATCATGGTTCGGGTTTCTTCGGCCAATGCCAAATAACGAGTTTGTCTTCCTTTTTTGTCAGGCAAAAACCCTTCGAAAACAAATTTATCATTGGGTAAACCACTATTTACTAAGGCAGGAACAAAGGCTGTTGCACCAGGCAAACACTCAACTTCCACACCATTTTCGACACAAGCACGGGTTAACAAAAAACCAGGATCCGAAATGGCAGGAGTTCCTGCATCTGAAATCAAAGCTATATTTTCGCCCGCTTTCAATCGAGAAATTAAATTTTCGACTGTTTTATGTTCGTTGTGCATGTGGTGGCTATACATGTGTGTGCTTATCTCAAAGTGTTTTAGCAATTTCCCGCTGGTTCGCGTGTCTTCTGCCAAAATCAAATCGACTTCTTTCAGAATACGAATGGCGCGAAAAGTCATGTCTTCGAGATTGCCAATAGGAGTAGGAACAATATATAATTTTGACATAGCTATAAGTGTGAAACATAAATCCCGACGGTTTATCGGGATTTGTGTTTATTTGAATTTTATTTAGTGATTGTACAGTTGTTTAAGAGAATTTTTTCTCTATAATTTCCATAAAACGTTGTACATATTCTTCTTTTCCTTCCCAGTTGTTGTAATCTGGTTTGACCATATCTTCAATGAAATCTTTTGTTTCTTCAAAGCTGTCATAGGTAATTAATTGATTCAAAACGCGGTTGTAATCTTCGCTGCTATTGCCAAATAGTTGTTTTGTAAAGGCAATTCTATCATTCAAATCAATATTAATTCCTTTAGCTAATTTCTCATTAAGTGTTATTGCTTTTGGTTCTTCCGGTTCTTCAATGTTGATTTCTGGAATAGGAATTAGTTCTTTTTCTTCAAAATCAATAGCAATTGCGGTTGGAATGTTTTCTACTGGATGCACTTTTACAAATTGTGCTTCATCATAATTTCCACCTAATAAGTCCTCAAAAGAAATTTGAACAACTTCTGGTTTTTTTATTTCTTCTACTTCTACTTCTTCTGGTTCTTCCTCAGTTAATTCGAAAGAAGGGTGGAAAGATAGATCTTCAGATGGTGCCGCTTCCTCAGCTACTATTTCTTCTTCAGCAACAGGTTCTTCAACAATTTCTTCTATAATAATTTCTTCTTTTTCCGCTTCAACTTCTGAATTGGTAGTTTCTGTTGTTGCTTCAGGAATTTCTATAATTTCTTCAATAACGACACTTGCAATTGGGGAATTTTCAATTGTTTCAAAAACTTCTTCAATCTGTTTTTCTATTTCGGCCTGACCGATAGTAGGTTTTATATCGCCAAATTGAGCATCGACAAATCGTAGTACCGCTAATTTTTCATATAATTTTTGGGTTTCTAGATAGAGTTGATTGATGTCAGATTTGTTTTTTAATTGTAAAATTCTGTGTGCAATGCTGATTAAATCGGCTTCCAATCTTTTTTTCATATCGTTTGAAATTATAGTGAATTAGGCGTGTCTTTATGTTTAAAGCTTCTTTATTTTTTATTTAACCCAAGGAAGAAGTCACCTTTAATAAAAAATATCTACTTTTGAAAAACGTAAAAGTATTAAATTTTTTAGGTTGATTTATTACGATTACAAAGTAATAAAAACTATTCATTTTTAAAGTTGAAAAATACAAAATGTTTCTCGAAAATACAGTAAATCATAAAGAACAATTTGGTTGGATTGAAGTCATTTGCGGTTCGATGTTTTCGGGCAAAACCGAAGAACTTATTCGCCGACTAAAACGAGCACAATTTGCCAAGCAGAAAGTTGAAATTTTCAAGCCTGCCATCGATACGCGTTATCATGATGAAATGGTTATTTCACATGATGCTAACGAAATTCGTTCTACGCCAGTTCCTGCAGCAGCTAATATTGCAATTTTGGCGCAAGGCTGTGATGTGGTTGGTATTGACGAAGCACAGTTTTTTGACGACGAAATTGTTACGGTTTGTAATGATTTAGCAAACCAAGGGATTCGTGTAATTGTTGCAGGACTCGATATGGATTTTAAAGGAAATCCTTTTGGCCCAATGCCTGCACTTATGGCAACCGCCGAATATGTTACTAAAGTGCATGCGGTGTGCACTCGTACCGGAAATCTTGCCAATTATAGTTTTCGAAAAACGGACAATGATAAACTCGTGATGTTAGGGGAAACCGAAGAATACGAGCCACTAAGTCGTGCTGCTTATTATCACGCGATGCGGAAGGATGAGGAGAAGAAAGATCAAGAGAAGAAATAAAAAAGGGGAAATTTGTTTAAAACATATTTCCCCTTTTTATATATTAAAATTCCATTTTACATTTTCTTTCTCATTCTTGCTACAGGAATATCGAGTTGTTCTCTGTATTTTGCAATTGTTCTTCGGGCAATTGGATAGCCTTTTTCTTTAAGAATTTCAGCTAATTGATCATCTGGAAGCGGTTTGTGTTTGTCTTCTTCTTCGATGGTATTTTTTAGAATTTTTTTAATTTCAAGAGTGGAAACATCTTCTCCCTGATCATTTTTCATGGCTTCTGAGAAGAATTCTTTGATTAATTTGGTGCCATAAGGAGTTTCTACATATTTGCTATTGGCCACGCGTGAAATCGTTGAAATATCAAGACCTACCATGTCAGCAATGTCTTTCAGAATCATCGGTTTCAATTTAGTTTCATCGCCTTCCAGAAAATATTCTTTCTGATAATGCATAATAGCATTCATAGTTACAAAAAGCGTTTCCTGACGTTGACGAATGGCATCAATAAACCATTTTGCGGAATCCAGTTTTTGTTTGATAAATTGTACAGCATCTTTTTGTTGAGCAGATTTATCACGGGAATCTTTATAGGTTTGCATCATTTCCTGATAGTCTTTTGAGACATGTAAGGAAGGAGCATTTCGGCCGTTTAAGGTCAATTCTAATTCGCCGTCTACAATTCTAATAGCAAAATCAGGAACTACATTTTCGGTAACTTTATTGTTTCCGGTAAAGGAACCTCCAGGTTTTGGATTTAGTTTTTCGATTTCATGAATGGCTTTTTTGAGTTGCTCATTCGAAACATTGTATTTCTGTAAAAGCTTGTCGTAATGTTTTTTAGTGAAAGCATCAAACTGATTTTCGATGATATCAGTTGCTAATGCAACATACTCCGTAGGCGTTTTGTGTTTTAACTGCAAGAGTAAACATTCCTGTAAATCGCGCGCACCAACTCCAGATGGTTCCAGTTCATGGATAACTTGTAGCATGCGATCCACTGTTTTTTCATCCGTATAAATCCCTTGAGTAAACGCCATATCATCTACCATATCAGGAATGCTTCTGCGGATGTACCCCATATCATCAATACTACCAACGAGAAATTCTGCGATTTCGCGGTCTTCATCACTTAAAATGAAGGTGTTTAATTGATTGATTAAATCTTGATGAAAACTTATAGGCGCTGCAAAAGGAGCATCGTGATCATCATCGTCATCACTGTAATTGTTTGCTTGAGTTTTATATTCCGGAGTGTCGTCGTTGCTTAAATATTCATCTATGTTAATGTCTTCAGCATCGATTCTTTCGGATTCGGCATCATCATAGTCATCATAATCTTCGTTGTCGAACTCATCTTTTTCGTATTCCTCTTCTTCTTTTCCGGCTTCTAGTGCTGGATTTTCGTTCATTTCTTCTAACAAACGTTGTTCAAATGCTTGGGTAGGCAATTGAATTAGCTTCATCAACTGGATTTGTTGAGGAGATAATTTTTGGGATAATTTTAGATTTAGAAATTGCTTTAGCATTTTATATTTTGTTGTTTTTGTTTAATGTTTAAAGCTTCAGGTTGTTGAACTTGAAACTTTTAAACGGGAAACAAATTTTTAGAATTCTGCGTTCATTGGCGTTCTAGGGAAAGGAATTACGTCACGAATATTAGTCATACCAGTTACAAACAATACCAATCTTTCAAATCCAAGACCGAAACCAGAATGAACCGCTGAACCAAATCGGCGGGTATCTAAATACCACCATAATTCTTCTTCATCAATTCCTAAAGCTTTCATCTTTTCGACTAAAACATCATAGCGTTCTTCTCTTTGAGAACCACCTACAATTTCTCCAATTCCAGGGAAAAGAATGTCCATAGCGCGAACTGTTTTTCCGTCTTCGTTCAAACGCATATAAAATGCTTTAATGTTTGCTGGATAATCATACAAAATCACAGGACATTTAAAGTGTTTTTCTACAAGGAAGCGTTCGTGCTCTGATTGTAAATCAGCACCCCATTCGTCAATGATATAATTGAATTTTTTCTTTTTATTTGGCGTACAATTTCTCAAAATTTCAATTGCTTCGGTGTACGAAACGCGTTTGAAGTTGTTTTCCAAAACAAAGTTTAGTTTTTCTAACAAAGCCATTTCGCTTCTGTCCGCTTGTGGTTTTGATTTTTCTTCTTCAAGTAAACGTCCTTCTAGAAATTTCAAATCTTCGGGACATTTTTCCAATACATATTTGATTACGTATTGAATGAAATCTTCCGCCAAGTCCATGTTGTCATCTAAATCATTGAAAGCCACTTCAGGTTCAATCATCCAGAATTCCGCCAAGTGACGAGAAGTATTCGAGTTCTCTGCTCTAAACGTTGGTCCAAACGTATAAATTTGTCCCAAAGCCATGGCAAAAGTTTCTCCTTCTAATTGTCCAGAAACCGTTAAATGGGTTTCTTTACCAAAAAAATCTTTTTTATAATCAACTTTCCCTTCGTCGTTTCTTGGGGTATTGTCAAAAGGCAAAGCTGTAATTTTGAACATCTCACCAGCGCCTTCAGCATCAGAACCAGTTATAATTGGCGTATTAACATACACAAATCCTTTTTCCTGAAAATAGTTATGAACTGCAAATGACAATACCGAACGCACACGCATAATTGCCCCAAAAGCATTTGTACGAACTCTCAAGTGTGCATTTTCACGCAAGAATTCAAGCGAGTGTTTCTTAGGTTGCATTGGAAATTTCTCTGGATCTGAGTCGCCCAGAATTTCCAATTTAGAAACCTGAATTTCATATTTTTGACCCGCACCTTTACTTTCAACCAAAGTTCCAATTACTGAAACCGAAGCCCCAGTTGTGATTCTTTTCAAAGTTTCTTCGGGAGTGTTCTCAAAATCGACAACACATTGTATATTATTGATGGTAGAACCATCATTCAAAGCAATAAATTGATTGTTTCTAAAAGTCCTCACCCATCCTTTTGCATTTACCTCATGAAGCATCGTGCTGCTGTTTAGTAAGTCTTTAACTTTTGTATGTTTCATTTTAGATATAATTGATATTGAGAAATAGTATTTTATCGAAATACAAATATAATTGATTTGTTTGGAAATGCCATTGTGACAAATGGTCTAATCAGGAGCTATTTCCTGCTTTTCGGTTTTATCTTTTAAGAGGCAATGAAAAATTGCCTCTTAAAAGGATATCACCTGCAATCAGGGCTAAAAAACCGTAGAATCTAAAAATTAATTTATTCTTTTTCTAACGCGTCAATCTCTTCGTCGCTGTGTTCGATGATGTCAATTTTTGGTTCAATGAATTCCTGCTCGTTGGCCAATGTTTTATTCAAAGTCAAAACCAAAGCAGGTAATAACATTAAATTGGACAACATTCCAAATAACAAGGTCAAAGATATTAAGCCGCCAAGCGCAATGGTTCCGCCAAAACTAGACAACATAAATACCGAAAACCCAAAGAATAATACAATTGAAGTATAAAACATACTCAAACCAGCATCATTAAAAGTAGCGTAAACAGATTTGCGTATTTTCCAATGGTTTTTCTTCAATTCTTCTCGATATTGCGCTAGGAATCGAACGGTATCATCCACCGAAAGTCCAAAAGCAATTCCGAAAACTAATATCGTTGATGGTTTTAATGGAATGTCTAAAAAGCCCATAATTCCTGCAGTTAGCAACAACGGCAATAGATTTGGAATAATAGAAACCAATACCATTTTGAACGAACGGAACATAAAAGCAACTAAAAGCGCAGTTAGGAAAAAGGCAAAAATCAACGAAGAAAGTAAATTATCCAGCAAATATCCAGTTCCTTTCTGGAACACTAATGCTTTCCCAGTAATTGTTACATGAAAACGGTCTGGAGGGAAAAGCTTATCCGCTTTTTTACGAATTTCAGCTTCAATTTTAGGCATATTATCACCGCTTTCATCTCGCATAAAAGTGGTAATTCGGGCAAATTGACCCGTTGAATCCACATAGCTTTTCATCAGATTGCCTTTGGTGTCTTTTGTAGCATTTTTGGCATAAGACAAAATAAATGCTTGCTCTTGTGATGTTGGCAATTCGTAATAATCCGGATTTCCGTTATAATATGCTTGTTTAGAATACTTAACCAAGTTGACAATTGAAATCGGTTTTGACAATTCTGGAATTTCGTCAATAGTAGTTTCTAATTCTTCCATTCGTCTCAGCGTTGACAATTTCATAACGCCTTTTTTACGTTTGGTGTCAATCATAATTTCTAACGGCATAACCCCATCAAATTCTTTTTCGAAGAAAACAATATCTTGGAAAAAGGCTTCTTTTTTAGGCATGTCCTCAATCAAACTTCCTGAAATTCGCATTTTGTAAATCCCAATAATACTGATAACAAGCAAGGAAACGGCCACCACGTAAATAGAAAAACGGTTAGTTTTTACTGTATGTAAAATCCAATCCATGAATTTTTTTACAGAACCTCTGTCTAAATGCTCAATATGACGATCTTTTGGTGCAGGAATATAACTATGGAAAATAGGAATTACAATGATGCATAAAAAGAATAACGCTATGATATTAATGGCGGTTACCACTCCAAATTCTAACAATAAGTCATTATTAGACGCTACAAATGTTGCAAAACCAATGGCTGTAGTTACATTAGTCATCAGTGTAGCCATTCCTACTTTGGTAGTTACGCGTTGCAGCGCTTTGGCTTTGTTTCGGTGCACTTTGTATTCCTGATGGTATTTATTAGTTAGGAAAATGCAATTTGGAATCCCAATTACAATAATCAAAGAAGGAACCAAAGCGGTTAAAACAGTGATTTCGTAATTTAATAAACCTAAGAATCCAAAGGACCACATTACGCCAATAATTACAATAACCATCGAAATCAAGGTGGCTCTAAAACTTCTAAAAAAGAAGAAAAACAACAATGAAGTTACTAATAATGAAGCTCCAATGAAGATGCTTATTTCGTCAACAATGGTTTTTGCGTTTAGCGTTCTGATATAGGGCATTCCAGAAACGCGCAGGTCAATATTGGTTTCTTTTTCAAATTTTTCAACTGCTGGAACTAATTTTTCTAGGATGAATTCTTTTCGAGCTTTAGTATTTACAATTTTTTTATCCATGTAAATAGCAGAACGAATACTCCCAGATCTTTTATTGAAAAGTAATCCTTCGTAAAAAGGCAAATCATTAAAGAGCTCCTTTTTTATTTTCTCTAAATAGGATTTATCAATTGTTTTGCTTTGGTCAACAAAAGGAACTAATTCAAATTTTTCAAGAGAATCATTTTTTTGTAGCTTCTTTAAATCGTTTAAAGAAATTACTAAATCAATGGCTTTGTCTTTTTTCAGGCCATTCATTAATTTGCTCCAAGCAGCATATGCTTTTGGCGTAAAAAAAGTTTTGTCTTTTACACCAATGATAATCAAGTTACCCTCTTCGCCAAATTTATTTAGGAAAGCATTGTATTCTACATTAGCAATATTATCATCGGGCAACATATTAGCCTCCGTAAAGGTGAAATGGATGTTCTTCCATTGCATTGCCAAAAGAGCTGTTATCCCAACAATTATAGATAACATTAAAATTCTATTTCTAAGTACGATTCGGGCAATTAATTCCCAGAATCCTAAACTAAACCACTTGACCATATTTTATATTTACAGGCGGTAAAGGTATATAAAGCTTGGTTATTTTTAAGCTTTTGAAGAGTAGATTTCTTTTTTAAAAGGTTAAAATTTCGTCGAGATTAAATTTAGGTTACTATTTTTAGTGCTATAATAATTCATATATTTGGTTTTCTCATCTTTGCGATATTTAGATGGGATAATTACGACTTAAATATAAGTATGAAGAATTATAAAAACGGTTTATTTTATATTGGTGTAACGGGTGGTTTCGCTGCTTTAACGTATTGGATTATAAATAAAGGAAAATATCTGGAATCCGCTAAAACCATTGCAAAAACCGAAATTGAAAATGGTTCTTGGAATGACTTTTTGGCTTCCATGCAACATAATTTTCAGGATCCGTTGGCTATTTTGCTTGCGCAAATTATTACGATAATTTTTGTAGCTCGTTTTTTTGGTTGGTTATTCAAAAAAATAGGACAACCATCAGTAATAGGTGAGATTATCGCCGGGATTGTTCTTGGACCTTCTTTGTTAGGGATGTATTTTCCTGAATTCTCAGCAGCTTTGTTTCCTGTAGAATCACTAGGGAATTTAAAGTTTTTAAGCCAGATTGGATTAATACTTTTCATGTTTGTCATAGGAATGGAACTGGATTTAAAAGTATTGAAAAACAAAGCTAATGAAGCCGTTGTTATCAGTCATGCTAGTATTGTTATTCCTTTTGCATTAGGAATTGGGCTCGCTTATTTTGTATATAACAGGTTTGCTCCTGATGGGGTAAAATTTCTTTCCTTTAGTTTGTTCATGGGGATTGCTATGAGTATTACTGCTTTTCCAGTTTTGGCACGAATTGTTCAAGAACGAGGCATTCATAAAACTAAATTAGGCGCTATTGTAATAACATGTGCCGCTGCAGATGATATTACGGCTTGGTGCATATTAGCAGTTGTAATTGCAATTGTAAAAGCAGGAACTTTTGTTAGTTCGCTATATATTATAGGTTTAGCCTTGGTTTATGTGCTCGCTATGTTGTTTGTCGTGAAACCTTTTTTGAAACGAATAGGGGAATTATATGGTTCAAAAGACACAATTGTTAAGCCAGTTGTGGCTATCTTTTTTCTTACATTGATTATCTCGTCTTATGCTACGGAGGTAATTGGGATACATGCATTATTTGGTGCTTTTATGACCGGAGCTATTATGCCCGATGCAGCTAAATTCAGAACTATATTTATTGAAAAAGTTGAAGATGTTTCGCTGATTCTTTTATTGCCTTTGTTCTTTGTTTTTACAGGTTTAAAAACAGAAATAGGGCTTATTAACGATCCTTATTTATGGAAAGTAACTGGATTTATTATTCTGGTTGCGGTGGTTGGGAAATTTTTAGGAAGTGCTTTGGCAGCAAAATTTGTTGGGCAAAGTTGGCGTGATAGTTTTACTATTGGGGCTTTGATGAACACCAGAGGATTGATGGAACTAATTGTTTTGAACATTGGTTTAGAGTTGAAAGTTTTAACTCCCGAAGTCTTTACCATGATGGTTATTATGGCATTAGTAACCACATTCATGACTGGTCCAGCCTTAGATTTAATCAATTATATCTTCAAAAATAAAGACGCAATTACTCCAGAAATTGTAACTAATATTGATAAATACAGAATCTTAATTTCTTTTGGAAATAACGAAAAAGGAAAGTCGTTGTTGCGATTAGCGAATAGTTTGGTGAAAAAACAACAAGATACGGCAAGTATAACGGCAATGCATTTGTCCTTGAGTGATGAAATGCATTCTTTTAATATGGAGGATAAAGAAAAAGCTAGTTTTGTTCCTATTGTAGAAGAATCTCGACTTCTAAATCAGGAAATCACTACTATTTTTAAAGCTACCATTGACATTGAAACAGAGATTGCTGAAATTGCGAATGAAGGTGATTATGATTTGCTTTTAGTAGGTCTAGGTAAATCAATTTTTGAAGGGACAATATTAGGGAAAGTGATAGGTTTTACCACTAGAATTATTAATCCAGACCGTTTGATTGATAAGTTTACGGGAAAAGAAGGTCTGTTTGAAAACTCTCCTTTTGATGAGCGAACAAGACAAATTATTTCTAGAACTAAAATGCCTTTAGGAATTTTAATCGATAAAGATTTGCAAGGTGTTAATCAAGTATTCATTCCTATTTTTAATGCCGAAGACGCATTTTTGATTGATTACATTCAAAAATTAATTTATAACAATGATTCTAAAGTTGTTGTTTTGGACGTAAATAATCATGTGAATTCGACTTTTGTTATTAAAAGTTCAATAGAATCCTTACTTAAAAAATATCCAAAAAACATTTCCTTGATGCAGGATAGAATAGTTAAAAAGGAATTTTTATCTAATCAGGATTTAATGATTATCAGTCTAGAAAGTTGGAAGACTTTGGTCGATTCAAGAAGTATTTGGCTGAGTAGAGTTCCTTCTGTATTGATATTTAAACCGTAGTTAAAGACCTAAATCTAGAACAAAACTTATTTTTACGGCGATATTATTTTGAAATTTAAGCAGTTGATTCGGACCATAACGATAAAATCCGCTTAGGCCTAATCCCTTGTAAATTTGATTCAGTTCAACACCAGATTCAAAATAACCTTTGTTGAGGGTTTTGTAATCTAGTCCAATATGTTGTTCTGGCTTTTGTAAATTTCCCCAAGCCATTCGAGAAACCAGTACTAACGAAGGTTTTATTTTTTTGAACAAAGTTACTCGGCTGAAACCATGTTTGAATTGAAAATAAGCATACTCACTTGAAAAGAATTCATTAAAAAACATCGTTTCAAAACTGTTTTTTCCGGAGAAAGTGATTCTTTGAATTATAGTTTCTTTCGTGATGTTATTTGGCGAAGTATTGTATAAATGCGTCAAAGGAAGATCGCCAAAAGCGTATCCGCCTTCAAAAAGCAAGCTTGTTTTTTGACCGTTTAAATATTTTTTTTCATACTCTGTCCTAAAGTCTATTTTGCCAAAATCAAAATCATTTTGAGCAATTTTAGGCAACGATTTTGTAAACTGAAAAGTGAATTTAGGAAATCGTTTTTCGACTTCAATTCTTCCGTTTGGGGTTTGCATATAATCGCTGAAAGGATTCCATTTCAAAGAAACCATTGCGGTTGTCATATTGTAGACAGAATACAACTTGTTGTTGAGATTGAATGTGTAATTAAATTTTGGTTCAACAACAGTTTTTGAAAGCTCCCAAATACTTTCTGTTTTAGGAATAATTTTAGTTTCAATGTATGTTTTCCAACTTACATAATTATAAAAAGTACTAATGTTTATGGGTCTTGGATCGTATATTTTGAAAACTCTTTTGTCAATGGCAAATACCGTACTGGCAATTTCACGAACATCATCTGTATAGGAAATCCCAATCCAAGAATTTGAAAATTTACCCAATCTAGTTGCTGCTCCTAAACTGTATTTGAATTTGCCATCTTTGGTTCCGTACGCTGAATAGCCATCAATTTTATATTTCTTCGAAAAATGTTCGTTAGTGATACCTCCGATTCCCAAGCGAAATCCTTCATAATTATTATAACTAATTATTTTTCGTAAATCTAAATCAACCAGTCCAATAGGTACATATCCATTGATTATTTTGCGTCCAAAAAGGATTCTGCTCTCTATCCTATTTTTTATGGAAATACTATCTAAGGCTAAATAGGTTTTTTGGCTTCGAATGTCTAAACTGTCTTTTCTGTATTTGTTCCAAAAACTCTCTGGTTTATTTATAGCGTCGTCTTTAATTTCTATAAAAACCGAAGCTTTTTTTATTTGTACGGGAGTATTGTACTTGAGATCAAAAATGTTGCTTTGCGAAAGTAAGTAGGTGTAATCTGAAGCTTCTCTTTTTCGGGCTTTAAAATCTTTTTCTACATCGCCGTCAAATTGGATTGTTCCACCAAGAATTTTTAAATCATCGTCATTTTTACCTTTTACAATTTTGAATGTTTTGTCAGAAGGAAACCAAAGATCTTCTTCGGGAATGTATTTAAACTCATGAATTCCACTAATATCCAGAACCCCTTTTATGCGCATAACAGCTTTGGCTATGGCCATATTTTTTTGATCTATATACAGCACGCCTTCTAGTCCAGCTGCTTTACTTTTCTTTTTGTTTTTAAAATAAATCATATAGGTGTTTCGGCCATCAACAACAACGGAATCTAATAGCTTATAGTTGTAATCTTTTAGCGCATCATTAGCAATAGGGCTGTTGTACTTGGTTTCAAAAAGCTCATAACTGGAATCGTAAATAGAAAAAGATTGCAGATTAAAAGAAATAATCTCATAAACAGGTTGCTTGAAACCAGCCATTTTTGTTGCCAAAATGGTTTCTTTAAGTTTTGAATTTTTAAATTGAAATTGCGAAACTTTCTCTGTTTGAAACAAATGTTGTTGTTTTACAATTTCTTTAAACTTATAATCAGAGGAATCGATTTTAGATATTGATTTTCCAATAAAAATAGAATCGATTCGGCCGTTTATAGAATCGGGATTCGCCGTTACGACTAGTTTATTATAGGTTTTGAACTCAAAACTGCTTAGTTTTTTTTGAGGATTATTACCGTCCTTTGCAGCTATTGTTTTTCGGATAATTGCTAGGGCTGGATTTTCTCTCGAAATGAATATTTCATTTAAATTATTGGTGTTTTGAGAAAGAACCACCGCATAATATTTTTTATTCTTTTCAATTTGGATTGCTGACTTTTCAAATCCAATGTAGGAAACAGTAAAGCTATTTGTGTTAATCGAAGTTGAAATACTAAATTTTCCATCCACATCCGAAACGGTATTCGTGCCGTCATTAGTGCTAATAGATGCAAATGGTAAGGGTTTGCTAGTAGAAGAATCTTTTACAATTCCGTTTATCTGAAATTGCGCCTGAAGTGTAACCGTAAATAAGAGTAACATAATACAGAAATGCTTCATAAAAATGCTTTTAAGACAAAACGGATGTAATTGTTTTTGGTAAGGCAAAAATAAGAATAAAAAAATCCGTCTGGTTATTTCACGAGACGGATTTTTGAGATAGCTTCATTCGAAGTTATACTTTCATGATTTCAGCATCTTTTATTACAAGAAGCTCATCAATTTTTTTTATAAAACTGTTTGTCAAGTTTTGCACTTCATCTTCAGCACTTTTACAAATGTCTTCTGAAGTTCCTTCTTTTTCTAGTTTTTTAATTTCGGTATTGGCGTCTTTACGGGCATTTCTAATACCTACTTTTGCATCTTCGGCTTCAGATTTTGCTTGTTTTGCAAGATCACGTCTTCTTTCTTCGGTCAATGGCGGAACACTTATAATAACCACATCTCCATTATTCATTGGGTTAAAACCTATATTAGCAATCATGATTGCTTTTTCGATAGGTTGTAACATATTTTTTTCAAAAGGTTGTAAAGTAATCGTTCTTGCATCAGGAACGCTGATTTTTGAAACTTGAGAAAGTGGTGTTGCAGATCCATAATAATCAACAAAAACGCTTCCCAACATTGCTGGAGATGCTTTTCCTGCACGAATATTTAAAAACGATTTTTCTAAATGTGCAATAGAACCTGCCATAGATTCTTTAGTACTATCTAATATAAATTCAATTTCTTCAGTCATTTTTTTAGATTTTGCATTTTGGGTTTTGGCTATTTTTAAAAATCAAAAACCCATAATCATTAACTATATATTTACTACGGTTCCGATGTTTTCTCCTTCGCAGATTTTTAATAAATTACCTACTTTATTCATGTCAAAAACCACAATTGGAAGTTTGTTTTCTTGGCTCAATGTGAAAGCAGTCGTGTCCATTACATTCAATCCTTTTTTCAATACATCTTCAAAAGAAATAAAATCAAATTTTACCGCCGAAGCATTTTTCTCTGGGTCAGAATCGTAAACACCATCAACGCGAGTTCCTTTCAAAATCACATTAGCGTTAATTTCTATACCACGTAAAACAGCTGCAGTATCTGTTGTAAAGTATGGATTTCCAGTTCCTGCTCCGAAAATTACAATTCGTCCTTTTTCAAGATGACGATCTGCTCTTCTTTTGATATAAGGTTCAGCAATAGATTCCATTTTTAAGGCAGTTTGCAAACGCGTTTTCATTCCTTTGTCTTCAAGCGCACCTTGTAATGCCATTCCATTAATAACGGTAGCGAGCATTCCCATATAATCGCCTTGTACTCTGTCCATTCCTGAACTTGCACCAGCAACACCTCTGAAAATATTTCCTCCACCTATTACAATGGCAATTTCTACTCCTTTAGCATGAATTTGTTTGATTTCATCAGCGTATTCAGCTAATCTTTTTGGGTCAATTCCATATTGTAAGTCGCCCATTAAAGCTTCACCACTTAATTTCAGAAGAATTCTTTTATATTTCATGTGTATCTTGAGTTGTTTGGGTGCAAATATAGGGATATTCTGTTTTTTTTTAAATAGTGTTTTTAAAATAATTTAGGTTTTATTTTTAAAAAACATTTTCAAATTAAAGAGGCGATTATTTTTTCCGAATTTACTTTTGTTAAGTAATAAAAGTCACCTTTTCTGTTTTTTATTAAAGCTAATTTTGAGCCATAAATAAAAACCAAAAACTATGAAAGTTTCTATTGCAAAAGCATTATTCAATAGCCATTCTTATTCAGAATACAGAAAATTAATTTCAGATTTGTTGCTAGAAGGTAAATCAACAGGGAATGAACAATCTGAAAAGCTAACTCATTATAGTATATTGAACGAAACAAGGTTGAATCGTTTGGATAAGACTATGAAAATTTCAGCAGAAAATGTGGTAAAACTTCAGGCTTTAAAAAAAGAGTATATCTGGTTAGTTCTTGCCGAAGGTTGGTGTGGTGATGCAGCACAATTGCTTCCTGTTTTCAATAAAATGGTGCAAGAATCCAATAAGAAAATAGAAATGAAAATAGCTTTACGCGATGAAAATGAAGATACGATGAATCATTTTTTAACAAATGGCACAAGAGCTATTCCTAAACTGATTATAATTGAAAAAGCAACTGGTGATGTTCTTGGTCATTGGGGTCCAAGACCAAAAGGAGCGATTGAATTTATGAATAATTACAAAAAAGAACATGGTGTTATTGACGAAACAGCCAAAGCAGAATTGCAATTATGGTATTTGCATGACAAAGGATTGAGTACACAGAATGAAATTCTGGATTTAATGCTTAGTTTGTAACAATAGAATCTTCAAACAAGGTGACATCTAAGGCATTTTTAACGTTATAATTTCCAATTTTTGTTCGGCGCAAAACCGTTAAATGAGAACCAGAATTCATGGCTTTTCCAAAATCATATGCTAGAGAACGAATATAAGTTCCTTTGCTGCAAACCACTCTGAAGTCAATTTCAGGAAGTGCAATTCTGGTGATTTCAAATTCGTGAATAGTAGTTTTTCTGCTTGCAATTTCTACCGTTTCTCCCGCACGAGCATGTTCGTATAAACGAACGCCGTCTTTTTTTATAGCCGAAAAAATAGGTGGTTTTTGATCTATTTCACCTAAGAATTGCTTTACCGTTTCGTGTATTAAAGCTTCATCAATATGCGAAGTTGGAAAGGTTTGGTCAATATCAGTTTCTAAATCATAAGATGGTGTAGTGGCTCCAATAAAGAAAGTCCCAGTATACTCTTTAGGTTGACCTTGAAGTTCTGTAATTTTTTTGGTAAACTTACCCGTACAAACTAATAGCAGTCCAGATGCTAATGGATCTAAAGTTCCTGCATGACCAATCTTGAATTTTTTTGGAAGATTTAATTTGCTTTTTAAAGCCCATTTCATTTTGTTGACCGCTTGAAATGAAGTCCAATGCAAAGGTTTATCTATTAATAAAATTTGTCCGTTTAAATAGTCTTCGGCTGTCATTAAATAATAGTCAGTGGGTGAATGAAAAAGTGAATTAACAATAAAATAATTCCAGCTATAATTCTATAATAGCCAAAAATTTTAAAGCCTTTTTTACTTAAAAATTCTATAAATGATTTTATGGCTAAAAGTGCCACTATAAATGCAACGATATTTCCAATTACTAAAAAACTAATTTGGTCATTGGTTAATACAAAACCATCTTTGTAATAATCATAACATTTTTTTGCTGTAGCACCTAACATTGTTGGAACCGCCAGAAAAAAAGAAAATTCAGCTGCTGTAGTACGGGATAATTTTTGTGACATTCCGCCTACAATACTTGCTCCGCTTCGGGAAACTCCAGGTACCATTGCTAAACATTGGAACAATCCAATTTTAAATGCTTGAAGATAAGTGATTTTTTTGCTTACTGGAGAGCCAACTTCTGGAACTGAAAACCAATCATCAACTTTTAATAAAATAATTCCTCCTGCCAAAAGAGAAATGGCAACTGTAACCGGACTTTCTAGCAAGGCATCTATTTTTTTGCTGAAAAGTAATCCAAAAACTACTGCAGGAATAAAAGCAACAAGTAATTTGAAATAAAAATCAAAAGATTGAAAGAATCGTTTGAAATACAAAACAACTACTGATAATATAGCTCCAAGTTGGATAACAATTGTAAAAAGTTTAGTGAATTCATCATGCTCAATGCCAAAAAAAGAAGAGGCAATAATCATATGACCAGTTGAAGAAACGGGTAAAAACTCTGTAATTCCTTCAATAATGGCAAGAATAATGGCTTGTAAAGTATTCATTTATGCTTTTTTTGGATTTTTTAGAATGGCATAAACGGTAATGGCAAAACCAACAAGAACGGTAGTTGGTGCCAAGCGAATTCTTCTAAAATTAAAAATATCTTCATTGAAAACAGTTGGATCTTCGCTTCCACCACCAGACATAAGTATAAATCCTAAAGCAATTACTCCAATCCCAATTAAGAGAATTTTGTAATTTATTTTTTCGAAAAGGAATTCTTGTTTTTGTTCGTTGTTTTTCATTTTTATGATGTAGATTTAGAAAGCTGAATGGCTAGAATTTGAATAAACAAATAACCAAATCAACGAATAAACATTAGTATAAATCGTCTGTTCTTAAATTCAAGAAACGTTGTGTTGCAAAATATGTACTCAACCAAGTAATTAGTATTCCAATTCCAAAAACAGTTACTAATACTAATCCAATTAAAAATTTATCGTCTAGAATTCCAAGATTTGGGAAATTATTTTCAAGATACCCCAAAACTCCAATCAAGGCAAGAATCGCTAATCCAGAACCAATCATTCCAAGTCGTATGCTTCGCATTACAAATGGTTTTCTGATAAATGATTTGGTTGCACCAACCATTTGCATGGTTTTAATGATAAATCGGTTTGAATGAATGGATAAACGAAGTGAACTGTTGATTAACAAAACGGCAATCACAGTCAAAAATCCACTTACTATAAGGATCCACATACTTACTTTTTTGATATTGTCATTCACTAAATTTACTAATTGCTTGTCATAAACAATATCCGAAATCATAGGATTTCTGCGCAAGCGACTTTCTATTTTTGAGATGCTGTCTCTAAATACATAATCCGCTTTTAAGTGAATGTCATAAGAGTTTTGTAAAGGATTTTCGCCTAAAAACGTAACGAAATCTTCCCCAATAATATCAGTATGTTGCTTTGCAGCAGCTTCTTTGGAAACAAATACATAGGTTTTTGAAAAAGGAGCTTTTTTTAATTCTGTTCCAAAACTTTTTAGAATAGTATCATTAGCTTCGTTTTTGAAGAATACGGTCATTGCAATATTCTCTTTGAAATCGTCAGCTAATTTTTTAGAATTTATAATGAAAAGACCCAACATTCCCAACAGAAATAAAACCAAGAATACACTTAGTACAACTGAAAAATAAGAGGAAATTAACCTGCGTTTTTGAAATTTATCAAAGGAAGAACTCATAGTTTACTGTAATTATGGGGTAAAAATAATAAAGAATTTCTTTATTTAAAGTTAATAACCCTCAAAGTTTTAACTTTCGTACAATAAACGTAAATTTGGCACCTGAAAACGGTCATCGTGAGAAAGTCTCTACGGCTTTGTCTCCATGTCTCTTTTAGAATTTTTATAAAAATGACTTGAGTATGCTTTAGCATAACTTAATTTAAAAAGCAATAATGAAATACAATCCGATTGAAATAGAAGCCAAATGGCAGAAATATTGGTTAGAAAACCAAACGTTTAAAGCCGAAAATAATTCAATAAAACCTAAATATTACGTACTTGATATGTTTCCTTATCCATCAGGAGCAGGCTTACACGTAGGGCATCCGTTGGGATATATTGCCTCTGATGTGTATTCAAGGTATAAAAGACATCAAGGTTTTAACGTCTTGCATCCTATGGGTTATGATAGTTTTGGACTCCCAGCGGAACAATATGCTATTCAAACGGGGCAACGTCCTGAAGACACAACTTCGGTAAATATTGACGGAGGTTTTGATAAAGACGGAAATAAAATTGCCGGTTATAGAAAACAATTGGATAAAATTGGATTTTCATTTGATTGGGGTAGAGAAGTGCGTACTTCAAATCCAGATTATTACAAACACACACAATGGATTTTTATTCAATTATTCAATTCTTGGTACAATAAAAACAGTGACAAAGCAGAAGATATTTCGACTTTAGTTTCTATTTTTTCAACAGAAGGAAATGCAAATGTAAATGCCGTTTGTGATGATAATATTGAAAGCTTTTCAGCAAATGAATGGAACGCTTTCGCAAAAGAACAGCAGGAGAAAATCTTGCTACAATACAGAATGACTTATTTAGCCGAGACTGAGGTAAACTGGTGTCCTGGATTAGGAACCGTTCTAGCGAATGACGAAATTGTAAATGGGGTTTCAGAACGTGGTGGTTTTACCGTTGTTCGTAAGAAAATGACACAATGGAGTATGAGAATTTCTGCCTATGCGGAACGTTTGCTTCAGGGATTGAATGATATTGATTGGAGTGAAAGTATCAAAGAAAGCCAACGAAACTGGATTGGAAAATCTGTTGGAGCAATGGTTTCTTTTAAAGTCGAAAGTCAAAAGTCAAAAGTCGAAAGCGAGCAACAATATATCGATGTGTTTACTACAAGACCTGATACAATCTTCGGAGTTACGTTTATGACATTGGCACCAGAACACGAATTGGTTGCTCAAATCACAACTCCAGAACAAAAACAAGCCGTTGAAGCCTATATAGAAAAAACAGCTAAACGTTCCGAAAGAGAGCGTATGGCTGATGTAAAAACTATTTCAGGTGTGTTTACAGGAGCGTATGCAGAGCATCCGTTCACTAAAGAACCAATTCCGGTTTGGATTGGAGATTATGTTTTGGCAGGATATGGAACAGGAGCAGTAATGGCGGTTCCTTGTGGAGACGAAAGAGATTATGCTTTTGCAAATTTCTTCAGAGGCAATCCCGAAACTTCGGGGGCAATGCAAGAAATCAAAAACATTTTTGCCAATGTTGATATTTCGGAAGCAGCTTATGGTTCTAAAGATAATGTAGAAATTGCAAATTCAGATTTCTTAAATGGGCTGAATTACAAAGAAGCAACGAAGAAAGTTATTGCCGAATTAGAAAAGATAAACCAAGGAAAAGGAAAAATCAATTACCGTTTGCGTGATGCCGTTTTCTCTCGTCAACGCTATTGGGGAGAACCGTTTCCAGTATATTATGTAAATGGCTTGCCGCAAATGATTGATGCACAACATTTACCAATAATTTTACCTGAAGTTGAAAAGTATTTACCAACAGAAGATGGGCAACCGCCTTTAGGAAACGCTTTGGTTTGGGCTTGGGACAGTGTTAATAACAAGGTTGTCAGTTCGAGCGCAGTCGAGAACCAAACTATTTTTCCATTAGAATTAAACACGATGCCAGGTTGGGCAGGAAGTTCTTGGTATTGGATGCGTTATATGGATGCCCATAATCAAGGTGAATTTGCTAGTCAAGAAGCTTTGAAATATTGGGAAAGTGTAGATTTATACATTGGCGGAAGCGAACATGCAACAGGTCACTTATTGTATTCTCGTTTTTGGAACAAGTTTTTAAAAGACAAAGGTTTTGCGCCTACCGAAGAGCCCTTCAAAAAACTGATTAATCAGGGAATGATCTTGGGAATGAGTGCATTTGTTTATAGAGTAGAGGGAACAAATACGTATGTTTCGAAAAATAAAATAGAAGGGAAAAACGTGCAGCCTATTCATGTGGATGTTTCAATGGTGAATTCTTCTGATGAATTAGATATTGAAAGATTCAAAAATTGGAGAGAAGATTACGCTGATGCAGAATTCATTTGCGAAGAAAGCGGAAAATATATTGTAGGTCGCGAAATCGAAAAAATGTCGAAATCCAAATACAATGTGGTAACTCCGGATGATATTTGTACAGAGTACGGAGCGGATACACTTCGTTTATATGAAATGTTCTTGGGGCCATTGGAACAAGCAAAACCTTGGAACACTGCTGGTATTTCGGGGGTTTTTGGTTTCTTGAAAAAATTGTGTCGTTTGTATTTTGATGATAATGGTTTAATAGTAACTAATGATGAACCAACGAAAGACAACTTAAAATCATTGCATAAAACTATTAAAAAAGTAGCAGAGGATATTGAGAGTTTCTCTTTCAATACATCGGTTTCTCAGTTTATGATTTGCGTGAATGAATTGTCAACTCAAAACTGTCATTCTCGTGCGATTTTAGAACCATTAGCGATTGTAATTTCGCCTTATGCACCACATATTGCGGAAGAATTATGGTCGTTGTTAGGAAACACAGGTTCAATTGCAACGGTTGATTTTCCAATTTTCGATGCGCAACATTTGGTAGAAAGTAGTAAAGAATATCCAGTTTCTTTCAATGGAAAAATGCGTTTTACTATAATTTTGCCTTTGGATTTAACAAAGGAACAAATCGAGGAAATTGTAATGAAGGACGAAAGAACAATCAAACAATTAGATGGCAAAACGCCTAATAAAGTGATTATTGTTCCTGGGAAAATTATCAACTTGGTTGGCTAGAAAAAGCATCAATTTCAATGCTAATAACAATGTCATTGAAAAATGTAAATTTAAAAAATCCAAATTCTATTGACTATGTTCAATTAGAGTTTGGATTTTTTTATTGTAAGCACTATTGTTATTGACATTGCTATTGCCATTTTTTATAATGATGCCAAATTGACATTCTTAAAATTTGGTTCAAAATTTGATGTTTTATTTTAAACATAAAAACAAACAAAAATATGGGAATGAGTTATTTGATTCTTGCTGGAGCAATTATGCTATTTAGCTGGTTAGTTAGTTCAAGACTAAAAAGCAAATTTGAACATTATTCTAAATTGCAATTACAAAACGGAATGTCCGGTGCCGAAATCGCTGAGAAAATGCTAGCTGATAATGGAATTTTTGATGTGAGGGTAATTTCTACACCAGGGCAATTAACAGATCATTATAATCCGGTGGATAAAACAGTTAACTTAAGTGAGGCGGTTTACAATCAAAGAAACGCTGCGGCTGCTGCAGTAGCTGCTCACGAATGTGGACATGCTGTACAACATGCTGTAGGATATCAATGGTTGACTATGCGCTCACAATTAGTTCCAATAGTAAATGTTGCATCAACTTATATGCAATGGATTTTGCTTGCTGGAATCTTAATGATTAGAACTTTTCCGCAATTGTTGCTAATTGGAATTATTATTTTTGCCGCAACAACTTTGTTTTCTATAATTACTTTGCCAGTTGAGTACGATGCGAGTAATCGCGCATTAGCTTGGTTAAAAAATGAAAATATGTTGAATAGAGCTGAGTATTCTGGTGCAGAAGATTCATTGAAATGGGCAGCTAGAACGTATGTGGTTGCTGCTTTAGGTTCTATTGCGACCTTGTTGTATTATGTTTCAATATATATGGGCGGTAGAAGGAATTAATTTTCGCTCAAAAATATAAATCATCCGTCTTGTTTAAACGAGACGGATTTTTTTGTTTAGTAATTATATCAAATGTTTGTTACTATCTAATTCCTGCTATTTGAGAATTGATTTTTGCCTTTTTTAAAGCATAAAAAAACCATCCAGATTGGATGGTTTGATTTTATTTATTTTGGAAACTAATTTTATTTTCCTTTGTTAGCTTCAATAATATATTTTTCTAAAGCCATTGTCATTGATGGAGTTCCAGGAGTTGGCGCCATAATGTCAATGCGTAATCCGTGTTCCAAAGCTTCTTTTTGAGTAGTACTTCCAAAAACTGCAATTCTGGTATTATTTTGTTCGAAATCTGGAAAGTTTTTAAACAATGATTTTATTCCAGTTGGACTAAAGAAAGCTAATACATCATAATACACATCAGCCAAATCAGACAAGTCACTCATTACTGTTTTGTAAAAAACAGCTGGAGTCCAGTCTACTTTTAAAGCATTTAGAGTTATAGGAGCATCCGCATTCAGTTGATCTGAAGCAGGAAGCAAGAACTTTTCGTCTTTGTATTTTTTAATTAGTGGAGATAAATCTGCAAAATCTTTCGGACCAACGTATATTTTACGTTTTCTGTAAACTACATATTTTTGTAAGTAAAAAGCAATCGCTTCTGATTGACAAAAATATTTCAATCCTTCAGGAACTTTAAAGCGCATTTCGTCAGCAACTCTAAAAAAGTGATCAACAGCATTTTTACTTGTTAAAATAATCGCCGTATAATTATTAAGGTCGATTTTTTGTAGCCTAATTTCTTTCGCGTTAACCCCTTCTACATGAATAAAAGGTCTGAAATCAATTTTTACTTTATGTTTTTGTTGGAGCTCAAAGTAAGGAGAATTCTCCACTTTAGGCTCGGGCTGTGACACCAAAATTGTTTTCACTTTCATATCTAACAGTTTCTAAGCAATCCCTTTTGTAAACCAATAATATATAAAATAATAGGGGGCTATTTCAAAAGCGCAAAGATATAAAATAAAATAAAACAACTTACTGAATATTAAATTTTGATAATTTTTTATTGAAATAAAATAGGTAAGTACATTAATTACTAATACTACGCCAATCATTATGACTGGAATACTTCTTGAAAAATTGTCATAATAAAACAAAATAATGTCAATTGGGAGTAGAAAAAGACCAATATAAGTTCTATAGGTAACCTTTTGAAGATTAAATTGTTCTACGAATTCTTCTATATTGAATGATGTTGCAATGATTTTTTCAATCAAAAATTTCGATAAAATAAAGAAAATAAGAAAGGTGGTAATTTGTATGTAAAGTATCCAATCTGTTTTTGAGGCATAGCCAAAAATATGTAACGAAAGTTGGATGAAAAATGCCAATGATATAACTTGTACTAAAAATAAAGATATTGTAAAACCACTTTTAAGGTGGCTACTATCCCTATATACTTTGATATATTTATCCGAAAAAATCAGGTTTATAAAATCATTAAACCGATTTTCGAAAACCGATTTAGTGAAAGCAATAATGATAAACGACAACAGAAACAAAAAGGTTGCCCAATCTTTGTTTTCAGTTATTCTCGGATGAAGTAGGTAATCAATCATAGCTTTACAAAATTACTAATTTTTATATTATTCTTTTTATTATAAATTTATTATGAAATCGCCCTGATTCAAAATACAAATATACATGAAGAACGGTGATACCATATTCCTTTTAAAAACAAATATTATTTTCGTAGGAATCAAATGCCATAAAAAGTTTACTTTTGCGTTGAAATTACTCGAAAATATGAACGATTGTATTGTTATAATTCCTACCTATAACGAAATTGAAAACATAGAAAGCATCATTAGAGCAGTGCTTTCGCAACATAAACCCTTTCATGTTCTTATTATTGACGATAATTCGCCAGATCATACTGCTGATAAAGTAGTTTTGCTTCAATCAGAATTTGAAGGTAGATTATTTTTAGAAAAAAGAACTAAAAAATCAGGTTTAGGAACCGCTTATGTTCATGGTTTTAAATGGGCAATGCAACATCAATATGATTTTATTTTTGAAATGGACGCAGATTTTTCACACAATCCAAATGATTTAGAAAAGTTATATAATGCCTGTCATTTTGGAGATGCGGATTTAGCTATAGGTTCACGATATGTGACCGGAGTAAATGTAGTTAACTGGCCATTGAGCAGAGTTTTGATGTCTTATTTTGCATCCGTTTATGTGCGAATAATTACCGGAATGAAAATTCATGATGCTACTGCTGGCTTTGTTTGTTATAAACGACAAGTGTTAGAAAGCATCAATTTAAATAAAATTAAGTTTGTGGGCTATGCTTTTCAAATTGAAATGAAATACAGAACGTTCTGTAAAAATTTTGAAATAGTTGAGGTTCCTATTATATTTACAGATAGAACAAAAGGGCAGTCCAAGATGAGCAACTCCATTATTATTGAAGCTGTTTTTGGAGTTATTGCACTTCGATTGAAAAAATTAATAAACACATTATAAGAAGAAGATACGATGAATAGGGTTTTAATTAAGAATGCCAAGATAGTAAATGAAGGGGCGATTTTTGAAGGCGATATATTAATTGAAAATGACTTAATTGTTGAAATTTCAGAAAGTATAAGTGCAAAGTCTTCAGAATGTCAAATTATTGATGCCGAAGGGAATTACTTGATTCCTGGCGCAATTGATGATCAGGTTCATTTTAGAGAACCAGGGCTTACTCATAAAGGAGATATTGAATCAGAATCTCGTGCAGCTGTTGCAGGAGGAATCACCTCATATATTGAACAGCCTAATACGGTTCCTAACGCAGTTACTCAGGAGATTTTAGAAGAAAAATATGAAATTGCATCCCGAAATTCTTATGCGAATTATTCGTTTATGATGGGGGCAACTAATGATAATTTGGAAGAAGTTTTAAAAACGAATCCAAAAAATGTGGCGGGAATAAAAATATTTCTAGGTTCTTCAACCGGAAATATGCTAGTTGATAATGAAGCTACATTAGAAAGAATATTTTCAAGTACACCGATGCTAATAGCAGTGCATTGTGAGGATGAAACAACTATTAAAAATAATTTGCAAAAATACAAAGAAGAGTTTGGCGAGGATGTTCCAGTAACGGTTCATCACCTTATTCGAAGTGCCGAAGCCTGCTATATTTCTTCTTCAAAAGCAATTGCTTTGGCTAAAAAAACAGGCGCTCGTTTGCATATTTTTCATCTTTCTACAGCAAAAGAAATGGATTTATTTACCAATAAAATTCCATTGGAAGAAAAGAAAATTACTGCCGAAGTTTGTATTCATCATTTGTGGTTTACTAATGAAGATTATGCTACTAAAGGGAATTTTATAAAATGGAACCCAGCAGTTAAGACTGCAGATGATCGTAAAGCACTTTGGGAAGCGTTGTTAGATGACCGAATTGATGTGATTGCCACGGATCATGCGCCACATACATTGGAAGAAAAAAGCCAATCCTATCTTAACGCGCCTTCGGGAGGACCGCTCGTGCAACATGCTGTTGTAGCTATGTTTGAAGCACATCACCAAGGTAAAATAAGCGTAGAAAAAATTGTGGAGAAAATGTGTCACAATCCAGCTAAGATTTTCAAAATTGAAAAACGTGGTTTTATCAAAGTGGGGTATTATGCGGATTTAGCTATTGTAAATCCAGGATTGCCATGGAGTGTGAAAAAAGAAAATATTTTATCAAAATGTGGATGGTCTCCATTTGAAGGATTTACTTTTAAATCTAGAATTACACATACTTTTGTAAACGGACAAATGGTTTATTCTGCATTTAAAGTGAAAGAAATTAAAGCAGGAAAACGATTGTTATTTGAAAGATAAAAAACGAAGATGAAAAAAATAATAGCGCTTTTAGGGATTCTTGTTTTTCTAAGTTGTAAAGAAGAGGTGGTTAAAAAACCCAATAAACTTATTGAAAAATCGGTAATGGTCAATATCATGTATGACCTGTCTTTACTTGAGGCTATAAAATATCAAGCAGCTGCTGTTTTAGATTCTAATCGAATAACTCCAAAGCAATATATTTATAAGAAATATAAAATTGACAGTTTGCAATTTGCAAAAAGTAGTGTTTACTATGCGGCAAACTATGAAGAATATAAAGCCATGTTTGATCAAGTATCTAAGCGATTAGATAAAGAAAAAGCTAGTGTTGATGTTTTGATTAAAGCGGAAGAAAAGAAAAAAAGAAAAGCAAAGAAGAAAGAAAAGGATGCTGCTGTAAAAGTTACGCCAATTCCTACTAAAAGCACTTCTGATTCATTAGAAATCAATCAAAGAAGAAGGCTGTCAAAATAGTTTTGTATAAGAGTAAAATTGATTTAGTTTTCAATACATTCCAAGGAATCAAATACAAATCCATTTGTTTTTAAAAATTCCAAGGTCTTTGGTAATGCGTACAAAAGATTTTTTTGTGCTTTTATACTATCATGGAATACAATTACACTTCCTGATTTTACATTCGAAATTACATTCTCTAAACATTTTTCGGGAGAAATGGTTTGGTCAAAATCTGCGCTAAGCACATCCCACATAATTATTTTATATCCTAATTGGTGAATTTTTTTAGCTTGAGCTGCTTTTATTTTGCCGTAAGGCGGACGAAATAGTTTTGATTTCAATCCGTTATTGTTATTCTGGATAGTGTCTTCACAAAGTTTGGTATTCTCTAAATATTTTTCTGTTTCTGTTTTCCAGCCATTTAAATGATCAAAAGTGTGATTTCCTATTGCATGGCCTTCTTCCATTACTTTTCTGAACAGTTCAGGGTGTTTCAGGATGTTATTGCCAATACAAAAAAAGCTTGCCTTAGCGTTGTATTTTTTCAATTCATCTAAAACCCATTGTGTTACCTCTGGTGTTGGGCCATCGTCAAAAGTGAGGTAGACTTTATGTTGTTTATTGGGAACATCCCAAACATAATCAAAGAATAGTTTTTTTATAAACGACCTTGTTTTTATCCAGTAGAAGCTCATTTTGTTTGTATTAAAGTAAATAAAAAATGCAGTACTTTTTGAGTACCACATTTTTTATTTATTAAATTTTACATTTTGTAATTCATTATTCTTTTTCACGACCAAAACGTTCAAAGATGTTGATGTAGGTGTTGAAAGGCGTTTTGCATTGGTTGTAAAAAGCCATGTCGCCACTTTCTTTCGCTACTTGTAATAAACCTCTATAGCGTTCTAAATCTGTGATGATTTCAATTGCAATACTAGTTTGTTCTGATGGGTCTAGTTTGCTGTAGTAATCAAGATTTTCTTGGTATTTTTTGATTAATTTTTTTAGTAAGTCTTGCGCTTTTGCTTTTTCACCAATAGCATAATATCCTTTTGCAAAAGGGTCGACTAAAGAATAATAATCAAATTTTTCTAGTGGCATTTTAGCCATAGCGAGATCAATAATATTTTTAGCTTTTTCTTTTTTACCTTCTACAATAAGTTGATTCATCAATCTGGCAAGGTAAGAACGGTAATTAATACTATTCTTTCTTGTTTCAGGATCGTGATAAATAGATAGGCTTTCGCTATTTCCCCAATCCATTTTCATAACATTATTGTATAGTTTGTCTGAATCAATCATACCCATGTCTAGTGGACTACCATCTTTTGGAAGAGGAGTTCTTATAGGAACTAATTTGTACGCCATTCCTTCTAGTTGAAGGTAATCCTTCATCCATAAATAATCTTCAGCGTCAAAAGCTCCATTGCTAAAATAAATTGGTCTTTTCCAATTGTTATTTGCTATGATATCTAACATCATCAATCTGTTTTTGTACAAAGCGCTTCCTTTTATATCAATGTCAATATAAGGAACAATTGAATCATAGTATTTTGGAGATACCACCTTGTTTTTAATGATGTCATCCTTATTTATTGTAATTCGGATTTTATTCGTTGGATAAAAATGGATAGTTTGTCCATTTTGCATTTCCACCGTTGATTTAGGATTTTTAATAAAATTAATAAAATCCTTAATATCCCATCTGCTTTCAATTTTTTGAATATAAGCCACATAGTCTAACTTGTCACCTACATACTCATCGTGGTTGAAAGAGACAGGCAATGGTTCTGACTCGTATGTTTTAGTTTTCATTTGGTCTATGTACCAATCGGTCATGAAAAGACTAGTATTTACAATTTTAACATCAGTTCGTACTTTTTCTATTTCTTGCGCATACCAAAGCGGGAATGTATCGTTGTCACCAATGGTGAATAATATAGCATTTGGATCACAAGAAGTTAAATAAGATTTTGCTAATGCAACAGCAGTGTATCTGTTTGAACGGTCGTGATCATCCCAGTTTTGATACGCCATCAATACTGGGGCTGCTAATAAACAGGCTCCAATAAGTACTGGTCCAGCAATTTTTGGGGCTAAATAGTTTCGGGCACTTTCATATAATGCGTAGACACCAAATCCTATCCAAATGGCAAAAACATAAAAGGAACCTACTAAAGCATAATCTCTTTCGCGAGGTTCAAAAGGCCTTTCGTTTAAGTATATTTTCAAAGCAATTCCTGTAAAAAGGAATAAAGCTAATAGCACATAAAAGCTTTTTAAATCTTTATTAGCATGATACATTAATCCAATAAGTCCTAAAATAAAAGGTAAAAAGAAATACGTATTGCGTCCTTTGTTGTTCAATACATCCGAAGGTAAATTATCTTGAGAGCCTAAATGTAAGCTGTCCATAAATTTGATTCCGCTTATCCAATTGCCATTTAAGTTGTCATATTTTCCTTGAACATCACTTTGACGTCCAACAAAATTCCACATTAAATACCTCCAGTACATATAGCCAAATTGGTATTCAACCATGAAACTGAAATTGTCAATTGTAGATGGTTTTTCAACAATTAAATAATCGCCATAACTTTTAAGAAATGAGATATATCCTTCATTGTCAATTTGTTTTTGAGCGTAAGCTTGTCTAAATTCAGTTACAATTTTTTCAACCTCATTTCTTAATTGAGCAACCGATTTGTTGTATTCTTCTTCCGTAAGTTTGCTAGCATCAATACCGTATTTAGCCAAATCATTTTCATAAGGATAATCAGGATTTAGTTTAAAAGCGGGTGGGTTTGTGAAATTCATATAATTTTCAATATGATCAGGACTCCACATTCTTGGTAAAATAGTCTTTTGACTGTCATCACCATTTTGTTCCGCTTTTTTGAAGTTATTAGTGATTACATATTTACCCGTTTTATAATCTCTTTCGTAGTTAGGCGCTTTGTCTAAATACGGATTGTCTTTGTCTAATCCAGCAAATGATTCTGTGTATTGTGGTCCGTAAAATAAAGGATTCACGCCGTATTGTTCTCTATTGTAGTAGGCTAAAACTTCGGCAGCATCCGAAGGTTTATTTTCATTAATTACGGTATTTGCATTGGCACGAATAGGTAACATCATCCAAGTAGAGAAACCAATTAAGATAAATAAAATACAAAGAATGATGGTGTTGTAGAAAACCAGCCCTTTTTGTTTGGTGTATTTTAATCCGAAATAAAAGAACGCAATGAATAATAAGGCTACAAAAATAGTTCCTGAATCGAAGGGTAGTCCTAAGTCATTCACCATGAAAACTTCGGTTTTACCAAAGAAAGCCATTGTTAGTGGTAACAGTAATTTAAAAATAAATAATAAAATAGCAATTACAACCACATTAGCAATCAAGAAGTTTTTGATGGTAACCTCTTTGTAATTTTTAAAATAATATAGAAAACCAATAGCAGGAATGGTCAATAGCGCCATAAAGTGAACTCCAAATGAAAGTCCTATAACAAGTGAAATGATTAACAACCATTTGTCACCTCGAGCAGTATTCATGTCTTGTTCCCATCGAAGTCCCAACCAAAAAAGTAAGGAAATAAGTAGCGATGCCATTGCATATACTTCGGCTTCAACAGCATTGAACCAGAAACTATCAGAAAAAGTATAGGCTAATGCTCCTACTAAAGAACTTCCAAGGATTACGATAGCGTTATTTGTATCAATTTCTGAAAAACGAGAAATCAATTTTTTTAGAATCATGGTCGATGACCAAAACATAAATAAAATGGTAAAGGCGCTAGAAAAGACAGAAGTCATATTAACCATCAAAGCAATATGTTCTTTATCTAAGGCAAACATGGCGAAAAAAGCACCAATCATTTGAAATAAAGGAGCTCCTGGTGGGTGTCCTACTTCTAGTTTAGCTGCTGTGGCAATGTATTCGCCACAATCCCAAAAACTCATTGTAGGCTCGACAGTAAGAGTGTATGTTATTAATGCAACTGCAAATGCAAACCAACCTGTAATTGTATTCCATTTATTGAAATTGAATTCCACCTTATTCATGTAGTAATTTTTATTTTTTTACGATACAAAGAAAATGTTTTTTTATCTAATGATACGAGCATTAACAAAAAATTCTAAAAAACAAATATACATCAGTAATGGATTGGTTTTTAGTTTGTTTGTCAGGATGAAAAAACGGCTGGAGTCCCAAGTAAAAAGTTTTTTGATAAAAAGCCCCCAAAAATTTGGAGAAATTAAATTTTGTATTAAATTTGCACTCGCTTAACAGCACTGCTGGTCTATGGTGTAATGGTAACACAACTGTTTTTGGTGCAGTCTTTCAAGGTTCGAGTCCTTGTAGACCAACATAAAGCCTCTCAAGTAATTGAGAGGCTTTTTTTATGCCTAAATATTTTAATCAAAAAGACAATTTACGAATTGATTTTTTATAAAATGAAGCTGTATACAGGTAAAATTATAAACCAGAAATGGTATTTATGTAAGTATTGATATGGGTGAATTCCGTATTTAAAACAGCTTTTATTTTTTCATTCGAATATAAGTTTTTCGAATAAGAAGCTTTTGCGTTAGCTCTTGTAAAACTTCTTTTCTTGAATAAAAAAGTAGCCAAAAACCAATCTATTCTCCAATAAATTTCAGTTAATATAGGTTTTGCGTGAATTCTAGTTTTTTTTACTTTTAAACCATCGGCTATTGCGTCTAATACTTCTTTGAAGACCATATTTTCGGCAACAAGAGTAAAACGATCGTTAGTAATTGAACTTTTCATTAATTCAAAAGCCATTCTAACTACGTCAGTTACTGCAACAAAGCCGGTTTTTCCCAAAGTATAAAAAGAAAGTCCTTTAGCTACTTCTGTAAAAAGTTTTCCGCTTCCTTGTTCTCTAAAACCAGGGCCAAGTATAACTCCAGGATTAACAATAATTACATTAAGCCCTTCTTGTTGTCCACGCCAAACTTCCATTTCAGCACCATATTTTGAAATAGCATAATCACTATGTGGTTTTTCTGGATTCCATTCTGTGGTTTCTGAAATCATTTTTTCTTGTGGTCCTAAATCACCAAGGGCTGCGATAGAGCTTATAAAACATAATTTTTTTATGTCTTTAGCAATGCAAAAATTCACAATATTAGCTGTTCCTTCGATGTTAGTTTTGCGAATTAAATCTTCGTCTTTTGGGTCAAATGAAATTAATGCGGCACAATGATATACATATTCTATATCATCAAAAACATTTTCTAATGAGGGAACATCAATAATATCAGCCTGAACCCATTCTATTTTTTCAAATAAAGTAGCTTTTTGATATAAAGCAAAAAGAGATTTTGTTTTTTCAATAGAAGATATACTTCGATAAATGGCACGTACATTTTCATCATTTTCAATCAAATGAAGCAATATATGAGCACCAACTAATCCTGTTCCTCCTGTTACTAAAACCATTTTGCGAATTTACGAATTACGAGTTACGAATTGCGATTTTTGGTTTACAAATTGAAATTGCCATTAAAATTGATATTGCCATTGCTTTTCGAATTACTATCTTTGCCCACACGAAGCCTGAAAGGCTGAATTGACGAAAGTAAATTGATTGAAAAATGAAGAATTTTATTGAAGAAGTGACTTGGAGAGGAATGCTCCACGATGTTATGCCAGGCACAGAAGAACATTTGATGGAACAAATGCGTGTGGCGTATGTGGGGATTGACCCAACTGCAGATTCATTGCATATAGGACATTTAGTTGGAGTTATGTTGTTAAAGCATTTCCAAATATCTGGACACAAACCATTAGCATTAGTTGGTGGAGCAACAGGAATGATTGGTGATCCGTCTGGAAAATCGAATGAGAGAAATTTATTGGATGAAGCAACTTTACGTCACAATCAAGAAGCTATAAAAGAACAATTATCTCGTTTTCTAGATTTCACATCGGATGCAGCTAATGCAGCTGAGTTAGTGAATAATTACGACTGGATGAAGAATTTTTCTTTTCTTGATTTTATTCGTGATGTTGGTAAACATATTACCGTCAATTATATGATGGCAAAAGATTCTGTAAAGAAACGATTGTCTTCAGAAGCTGCCGAAGGAATGTCATTCACAGAGTTTACCTATCAATTGGTTCAAGGATATGACTTTTTGCATTTGTATAGAGAGAAAAAATGTACGCTTCAAATGGGTGGAAGTGACCAATGGGGAAATATAACTACGGGAACTGAATTAGTTCGTAGAATAGCCAGCGGAAAGGCCTATGCATTGACTTGTCCATTGATTACAAAAGCGGATGGAACTAAGTTTGGAAAATCCGAAGGAGGGAATATTTGGTTGGATGCGGCTAGAACTTCTCCGTATAAATTTTACCAATATTGGTTGAATACTTCTGATATTGATGCAGAGAAATACATTAAGATTTTTACTTTTTTATCCAAAGAAGAAATACAGGATTTAACGGAGAAACACAGAGAAGCACCGCATTTACGTTTGTTACAAAAGCGTTTAGCGGAAGAAATTACTGTAATGGTACATTCTGCTGCCGATTTAGAAAACGCCATTAAAGCATCTGGAATTCTTTTTGGAAATGCAACTGCTGAAGATTTGAAACAATTAGATGAAGCTACTTTCTTGGAAGTTTTTGACGGAGTTCCTCAAGCTGAAATTGCAAAATCAGAAATCGAAAGTGGACTTGATATTGTAACTGTTTTGAATGAAAAAACAGGATTTTTTAAATCAAATGGAGAAGCGAGAAGAGCGTTGACCGCTAATTCTATTTCAGTGAATAGAGAAAAAGTTACCGAAGAATTTGTGCTTTCATCCAAAGATTTGATTAACAATCAATTTGTTTTATTACAAAGTGGAAAGAAAAATTATTTTGTTATTCGAGTAAAATAATTTTCTAAATAAAAGGTGTTTTTTAGATAAAACACAAATTATAGAAGTAAAAACCTAATTAGTAATCTAATTAGGTTTTTTTTCTGCCGTTAATTGTGTCGTAAAGTTCCAATGCATTTCCATCTGTTAGCATAGAAACATAATGGCATATATGAAGCAATCTTTCGTACACATTGTCTTTTTCTAAATCATGTTTTTCAGGCAACATTTTCAAAATTAATTTATCATAATTTGAAGCCGTTCCGTTGTATTTATTATTGAAAGCTGTTATAAATTTATCCAGTAAAGTTTGAATAATTTGGTATCCTACAATCTCTTTTTCGATTACTTCTCGGCTCTGATAAATATTTTTTACACTGATATTGATAATGTCGTCCATTTGGGCTTTAAACTTGCTTTTATCGGTTAAAGCATAAGGGAAATTACCGTTTAAAATGGCTGCTTCATTTTCGATAAATACTTTTACTGCATCATTAATCAAACTTCCAATTGCCAATGCTCTTAAGTAACTAATGCGGTCTTCTTTAGTAGTTAGTGTTTTGTATTTAGCAGTATCGATAGCGTCTTTTACTAGTTTTATCAAGTATTCCAAAGCAAATTCTTCTTGTACTAATCCTAAATTTATCCCGTCTTCAAAATCAATAATGGTATAACAAATATCATCAGCAGCTTCGACTAAATAAGCTAATGGATGTCTTTCAAAACCAATATCATTTCCTGATTTATTTGGAATCATCCCCATATCAGCAGCAACATCTTGAAAGAAGTCTTTGTCGGTTTGGAAAAAACCATATTTTTTGTCTGCAATATTTTTTGTTGGTTTTTTAGGCAAACTTTCTTTTGGGTATTTCATAAAAGCGCCCAAAGTAGCATACGATATGCGCAGTCCACCTTCAATTCCTGGGCGACTAGCCGTAAGCACAGAGAAGCCATTTGCATTTCCTTCAAAATCGACTAAATCTTGCCATTGTTTTGGAGATAATTGGTCTTTGAATTGTTGTCCGTTTCCAATAGAAAAATATTCGCCTATTGCTTTTTCACCCGAATGACCAAAAGGAGGATTTCCAATGTCATGTGCCAAAGAAGCGGCAGCGACAATGGCTCCAAAGTCATTCATATGATAGCCATGAACTTCTTTTAGATGCGGGTATTTTTCGATTATTTTTTTACCTACTAATCTTCCTAATGAACGACCCACTACTGAAACTTCTAAACTATGTGTTAGTCTGGTGTGAACAAAATCAGTTTTTGAAAGCGGAATAACTTGTGTTTTATCTTGTAAACTTCTAAAAGCAGACGAGAAAATGATTCTATCGTAATCGACTTCAAATCCTAATCTTGTATCGTCTTGTTCTATACGCAATCTCTTGCCTTTGTCGCCTTGTCTTTTTAATGATAAAAGTTGTTCCCAGTTCATGCTTGGATTTTATATTAATGGTTTTGTCTTATTTCTGATTTACAAATGTACAAAGAGAAAGATGAATTGGCGTAAAATAAAAACAGCCATCAAAATAGATAGCTGATTTTATTTAAAATGGTGTCTTTTCTTAATTTGAGAATATTAAAACCATCCCTTTTTTTCTACAAAAGGATGTTTTTTTACTACATAAGTTCCTGAAATAGTATCATGCCAACCTCGAGCTGGAATTTTTAAGAAAGTTAAAAAATCGATTGGAATTAATCTGCAAAAAGTACGCATAAAAATGGTTTTATTATCCGGTTTTGAGCCGTCTTTCATTGTTACAACAGTTTTTGTAAAATATTTTGCTAATGATCTAGAAAAATAAATTTCAGTTAGACTATAATATAAAATAGCAATTATAATCCCTATTACACATTGATCGATAAGATCTAAATTTTCAATTTCCTCTGATAAAAACCGACTGTTAGTAACGTCTGAAATTATTTTTATTGTTGTTTCTATACCAAGAAGTATAGCATATATAATGAGTAAGTCAATGATTAAATTAAAAAAACGTTGGACGGGTGATGCTAATAAATCCGTAGAGATAGTGAAGTTTAGATTTTCCATTTTTTATTGATTTAGATAAATAATAAAACAATTGGATTTAATATAACTAACTCAAATATAGTGATTTAATTTCGTTTTTTATTTTAAATTTTCAATAAAAAATAGTTCGAAATAGAAGTTTGATTTCTTTCCTTTTCAACTAAAAAACAAAACCCGACAACTGATTTAGTTATCGGGTTTTAGTATGGTTTATGCATTTTTCAATTAAAATGGCAAATCGTCTGGTTCGTCTTCGTTTAAGTTTGTTGCAGGAGCAAAAGCTTCAGCAGCTGGCATAGGAGGAGTTTGAGCAGAAGGAGCTTCAGCTTGAAGTTTTGCAATTCTCCATCCTTGTATTGTGTTGAAATAAACAGTTTCACCTTGTGGATTAGTCCATTCACGACCTCTTAAATTGATGTCAATTTTAACAGGTTCTCCTACTTGAAAATTATTTAATAAGTCACATTTGTCTTGAACAAATTGTACTAAAATATGTTGTGGATATTGTTCGTCTGTTGTAACAACAACATCTCTTTTTTTGAATCCTGCTGAACCAACCTCTTTAGTTTGGTCAATCATTTTTATTTTCCCTGTAACTTCCATCTTTGTTGTTTTTTATTTTTGTTTTATTTTTTCTTTGTCAAAAGTACTTTCTATATCGCTAGTACGTATTGTTGCTTAGGTATTTAGGCTCTGAAAGTTGCTTTTTCAGTAGTATCTGAGCTTAAATGCTTTTTAGCATAAAATTTTCTTCTACAAATATACTAACTTCTTCTGTTGTAGACAAGGCTTCTGTATTTCCTAATTTGCATAAATAATTCCTATCAAAAACGAGGCTTTTGGTATCGAACTAGGTGTTAAATCAATAGGAATTTCAAAATAGTCTAAAATCTTTTTATAATTATTTCGTTATATTTATAATCAAAATTTATTTTATGTCTTTTTCAGATCAAAGAAATTTAACACGTTGGGTTATCATTTTTGCTTCTTTTTTAATTATTTCATTAATTCTTTGGAATACCTATACTTTTTTTCAAATTTTCAAAAATGAAGAACGTTTAAAAATGAGTCTTTGGGCTAATGCACAAAAAACATTAATTAATGCAGGATCTAACACTGATGTTGAACTTCCGCTTCAGATATTTAGTAATAATACTTCAATCCCTATTATTTTAACCGAAAAAGACAGAATTATTAATACGGTAAATATCGATGAAGCAATTGTAAACAACAAACAGTCTGCAACTGAATTTTTATCCAATTTGAAGAATGAAAATGAACCGATAATAATTGAATATGCTCCAGGGAAATTTCAAAAGCTTTATTATGGAAATTCGGCATTATTGAATAAACTCAAATACTATCCCATTGCATTGTTACTAATCATTGTTTTGTTTGGAGGATTAGTCTATAATTTTTACAGAAGTACCAAAATGGCTACCCAAAATAAGCTATGGGCAGGAATGGCTAAAGAAACAGCGCATCAAATCGGGACGCCATTATCTTCACTGATTGGATGGGTGGAACTTTTGAAAGCGGAACATGTAGCGGAATCAACGACTTTTGAAATTGAAAAAGATATCGAGCGTTTGCAAACCATAACGGACCGATTTTCGAAAATTGGCTCTGAGCCTAAATTAGAACGTAAAGATATTATTCAAGAAACATTTCAATCGTATGATTATTTACAATCTCGATTTTCAAAACAAGTTGAGTTTTCTTTTAAAGCACCAAAAGATACCATTATGGTTTCTCTCAATACTACTTTACATAGTTGGACTATTGAAAATTTAGTTAAAAACGCAATCGATGCGATGAAAGGCAAAGGAAAAGTTGCCTTGGAGATTTTTGAAGAAGACGATTATGTCAAAATAAATGTTTCGGATACTGGAGGAGGAATTCAAAAAAAACAATTTAAAACAGTCTTTGAACCAGGTTTTACAACCAAAAAAAGAGGTTGGGGATTAGGACTTTCTTTAACTAAAAGAATTGTGGAAGAATACCATAAAGGAACGATAAAAGTGCTGCATTCCGAAATAGGGAAAGGGACAACAATGCAAGTAAGTCTGAAAAAAAGTGAATTAGTTTAATGGGATTCCAAACCACGAAACTTTAGTAAACATAGTTTTGCGTATCAACTTGCTTTTACTCAAATAATCGTTTACAAACTTTAAATGCATTTCAGATTCAGCTAATCCATCAGCAACTGATTTTTTCATAGCATTAAAGTTATTAGCATTTTTTGGATCAGAAAAAGTCATTAGCGAAAGTGCCTCTTGACATTTTTTAAATTTATCATTTGGAATTTGAATCTTTGCTTTAATTTCTTCATCGGGTAGCAAGGGCTTGAATTTATTATTTCGATAATAAATAAAGTCGTTTAACTCATTTATAGCTTCGTTAAATTCGGTTACAATTGCATTGTATTTAGTCGTAATTTCATTTTCGCGTTCGTTGTTCCAAGCTGTTTTTGTGTAGGCATACGCTTGTGAAATTAATTGATTTTTTATTCCATTTTCCTCAATTCTTGTTGCAGATTCGAATAATTGATCCGTTTTAGGTAAAGATTCATATCTGGAAATTTCGCTTATAAAATCAAATTTTTTCTTTGATTTATTGATTTGGGTTTTACCGTTTATAAATTCTTGATTTGTTATAGGGTAATTCAGAAATTGCCATAAGTAATCAAATGGTATGTGCGAAGATATCATTTGCGAAGGCGCTACTTTGTAATAAAGATTATTGATTTTTCGGGTGTACTTGTTATTGTTTACATACCCTGAGCCCCAAGTTGGATCAAATAAATACCATTCATTGTTAATTTTAGCAGCACACCAAGCATGTGAAAGTACATCTATTTTGCCATTTTGTTTGGTATATCCTTCAATTACAAAGGATTTTATACCTGTTAAACTAGCAATTTCATGAAATAGCATGGAATAGTCTGCACAAATTCCTTTTTTTGTTTTTAATGTTTTTGTTATTCTTTTGGAAGTGTTGTTCTCAAAATCAACTTGATACATATTAGCGATATCGTAGCTAATATTTGATGTAATCCAATAAAAAATAGTTCGAATTTTATCGTCTTCAGTTTTAAAATTAGAATCAATATAACGAGCAATATCTGTGGCAGATTGCGTTTCTGATTGAGGAATTGCAGTAATTTTTTTATCAATCAAAGTATAGTCTACTTTAACTTGACCAAAGCTTAAAAGTGTATATAACAAAGACAAAAATAAAAAACTGCTTTTCATTTGGTTTGAGATTTTCCTAAAAAAACAAATGTCCCGAAATTTCGAGACATGTATTTAATTATAAATTATTTTGAATGCTTTTTGCCAAAGCTTCAAATTCTTCTTTAGTCATAGAAACCTTATTCTGAAATCGCATTTCGTCCATTTCGTTCAAAGGAATAAGGTGAACAT
The DNA here is from genome assembly GCF_003634825.1 of Flavobacterium sp. 123. Lineage (NCBI taxonomy): Bacteria > Pseudomonadati > Bacteroidota > Flavobacteriia > Flavobacteriales > Flavobacteriaceae > Flavobacterium > Flavobacterium sp. 123. Next base: position 1,049,187 of record NZ_RBXD01000001.1, on the reverse strand, counting down.
GGGCATGAGGTACTTCAAGGCCTATAACAGCCATTCCGATTCTTTTACAAGGAACTGTTTTTTCTAATGCAATTGCAACTTTTTTGGAAAACTGCATTAGCCCAATATATAAATCATCTTCGATATCAAAGATTTTATTGATTTCTTGCTTTGGAATGCAAAGAGTATGTCCTTTAGCATTTGGATTTACATCTAAAAATGCTATAAAATTATCATCTTCTGTAATTTTGTAGCAAGGAATTTCTCCTTTTATAATTTTTGTAAAAATAGAACTCATGACTATGCTTGTTTTAGGTTTTAATCTCTAGAAATCTCTAAAATTTCAAATTTTAAAACACCATTAGGAACTGTGATTTCGGCAACTTCACCCACAGATTTTCCTAATAATCCTTTCCCGATAGGAGAGGTTACGGAAATTTTTCCTGTTTTCAAGTCGGCTTCACTTTCTGCAACCAAGGTATATTTCATTTCCATTCCATTGGTTTGATTCTTAATTTTTACATTTGATAAAACCAACACTTTGGAAACATCCAAGTTAGTTTCGTCAATTAATCTTGCATTCGAATGTACTTCTTCTAATTTTGCAATTCGCATTTCAAGCATTCCCTGAGCCTCTTTTGCGGCATCGTATTCTGCATTTTCAGACAAATCTCCTTTATCTCTTGCTTCTGCTATATCTTGTGATGCCTTAGGGCGCATCACGCTTTTTAGGTAATCTAATTCTTCTCGTAATTTTTTTAAACCTTCTGCGGTGTAATAAGATACTTTACTCATAACTTCATCGTTTATATAAATAGAAAAAATCCCATCAGGACGGGATTTCTTTCCACAAAGATACTATTATTTTTTATAGTCTATAAATATATGTTAATCATATACATTTCAAATGTAAATAAATTAAATTTGTTTCGCTAATTCTTTTAATTAATTATTAAATAATGAAAAAATACATTTTTTTAGGTCTTTTTCTCTCTTTGTTTTTTTCATGTAGCAACAATGATTTCAATAATAAGAATCCTTATATTCCTAATTATACAGTTGCATTAGATATTAATATGAGCCTACCGGCTTACTCTAAATTATTGTATGTTAGTAATTCCATATATTATCCGTCCCAAGGTGCTCGTGGAATAATTATTTTTAATACAGGTAGTGGTTATAATGCATTTGATGCCGCTTGTCCGAATCAAAATTTGAGTTCTTGTTCTACCATGACAATAAATGGAATAAATGCAATTTGTGGTTGTGATGAATCTTCTTATAGTCTATTTACAGGTTTGTGCGCAGGTAAACAATATCCCTTGAAGCAATACCTTGTTGAGGTAAATGGGAATGTGTTGCATGTTTATAATTAAACAAAAAATCCTGACCGAATTAACAGCCAGGATTTTTGGGAATATATAATCTAAGTAATTTAAAATTTCAAGGTCAAACCAGCTAAGAAATTGATTCCAGCTTGTGGATAATAATAAGGATAAACATCCCACATGTATCCGTTTGAAACGTATTTTTTGTCTAAAACATTGTTTACTAATCCAGTAATTATGATAGATTTGAAAACAGATTTAGGTTTGATTTCATAAGCCACATTCCAATCATTTACAAAATAACTTGCCAATTTAGCATCTGCTAATTCAATGTTATTCATATATTGTTTTCCAACATACTTTTGTAAAAGAGAAATTTGAAAGTTCTCTGTTGGTTTGTAAACAATTATGTTTCCTGCGATAACAGCTGGAGAATATGAAATATCTTTTGTTCCATAATCTTCTCCAGCTACATTCAAATCAATATTTTTATTGCTACTCAAAGTAAAGTTTGGTCTAATGATGATTTGGTCAGATACTGCAATTGTTGCATCTACTTCAAGCCCTAATCGATAACTTTTTTCGCTGTTTGAACGGATAGGACTTCCTACATCATCCAGTTTTCCAGTTAATATCAATTGGTCTTTGTAGGCCATGTAATAGATATTTGAGTTGAATTTTATTTTATCAGCTGCATATCTCCAACCAATTTCAAAATCATTTAATTTTTCAGGTTTAGCATTTCCGCCTTCATAATCCGTTCTATTTGGCTCACGATTTGCTCTGGCATAAGACAAGTATACTGCACTTTTGCTATTTATAGTGTAGTTTAATCCGGCCTTTGGATTAAAAAAATTGAAGTTGTCATTTACAGAACCAGTTTCTGGACTGTCAACTTTATAATGTACATTTCTAAGTTGTAAATCTCCGAACAAACTCAATTTCTCTGATATTTGGTAATTTGCTTTCGCAAAAACGTTGCCGTCGGTTTTACTTCCAAAATTATCATAATAATGATCTCCTAATTCACTTTGCGAAGCATATCTAGCCCAGATTACTTTTCCAAAATGACTTCCTTCGTATTTGTTATAACCACCGCCAAAGATTAGATCTAATTTTTCATCCTTATAATTTGCTGAAAATGTTGTTCCGTAGAAATTATTATCCAACCATTTTTGACGAATTAAATCTGTTGCAACAACTCCACCGCCTACAGGAAGTAATCCGTAGTCAGCAAAATCTTGATTTTCTACATATTCTTCGTAATATCCTTTTCCTTTGGTATAATGAAAAGCTAAATTAGTATTCCAATTTTTGGATACTTTTTCATTCCAATGTAGCTGATAATGATCTTGTTGGTAATTGTCCGTTTCATTATCATAAAAACGAGCATTTCCTAATTCGTCCGTAAACATTCCAGCAAAATTGAAAGTTCTATTGTTTGCTAAAGTTTCTCCATCAATTCCATACCATGATTGATATGTTTTTTCTTTTCCACCAAAAGCCAACGCCTTAATTAAAGTTGTTTTGCCAACATAGGTTCCTTGCAAAAAGTATGATTTTAAATCCGATGCGCCTCTGTCAACATAACCATCTGATTTTAATGTTGATAATCGACCTGCGATTTCAAAATGATCATTCATCAAACCGCTACTGAATTTCACAGTGTGTTTTTGGGTATTAAAACTACCAAAAGAATTCGCGATTTCTCCAGAAGCTTTACCCGAATACGAATCAGTTAACATGTTTAAACTCGCACCAAAAGCTCCTGCTCCATTAGTTGAAGTTCCTACACCGCGCTGCAATTGAAGGCTTTCAACCGATGAAGCAAAATCAGGCATATTTACCCAATAGGTTCCGTGGCTTTCAGAGTCGTTGTAAGGGATTCCATTGATTGTTACATTTACACGTGTTGCATCACTACCTCTTACTCGAATACCTGTGTAACCTACACCGTTTCCAGCATCTGAAGTCGTAACAACCGAAGGTAAAAAATTCATTAAGATTGGAATATCCTGTCCTAAATTTCGGAATTTGATTTCCTTTTTGTCCAAATTGCTAAAACTGACTGGTGTTTTTGTGGTCACACGAACTGCCGAAACCAGTACTTCATCAAGTTGATTTACTTTGGTTGAGTCTTGTTGTTTCTCTTGCGAAAAAGAAGCAAACGAAATTAGAAGGAAGAAGCAAGCAGTTATAAATGTGCTTTTGTTTTGTGCCTTAGCGCATAGCTTTTGGCTTTTTTTGTAAAATAAAGTATTCATCCGTAAAAAAATTACGAATAAAAGGGGGAATTATTCTTTTGTTAAATTAATAAATGATTGTTTCCTATGACAAAAATGTAGCGTGCACTCTAAGTTTTGTCATTTTTTCCCTTAACAGCATTACCTGTTCAGGTTCGTTGGGTATAATCTCAGCTCGTTATTTAGAGCACCCCTTTGAGACGAGACAAAATTAATTATAAATTGTGAATTATGAATTATGAATTGCAATAAATTTAAAAATCTGGTTTTCGTCTATTTTTTTTGATGTCGGAAACGTTTTTTTTATCCTTAATTCTCTTTCTAATAACAGATTTTGGAATTTTTGTGGCTTTTCTAATTTTCGGAATTACAAGTGCTGCGGTTATAATATCAAGAAAACGTTTGGTAACAATCGCTTTATTTTTGAGCTGACTTCGGTCTTCATCACAATTCAAAATCAGTATTTTTTCCGATGTTAATCTCGAATAAAGTTTGGTTTCTAACAGCAATTTTTCTTCTTGGGACAAAACTTTGGAATTTCCCAAATCAAAGGACAAAACCACTTTCGTAGAAACTTTATTCACGTTCTGTCCGCCAGCACCGCTACTTCGTACCGCTTTGTATTGTAGCTCTGAAATTATCTTTTGAGGGTCCATTTATGGTGTTGAAAATATTATTGAGGTTGATGCGCTGGTTTTAATAAGTCATTCACTGTTTTTACCGGATTAAAAGTAATTAAAGGAACTTGTACAAAAACAGTGAGCCAATTCGCCATAGCGCCATTCCATAATCCAGGGTATTCATATCCTTTTATGTTTTTTCCGGCACTATTTTTATCAACTATGAAACCACTCTCGTGATCTATAAAATCATTCAAATTAAATTTTTCGTTTTTATAATTTTTTATACCACATACTAAATCAACAGGGTTAAAGTGGGTGGCGCTATCCATTATTTTTGCTTGCTTTTTGTTTTTTAAATTGACTTGCGAACTTTCAACAATTTGGAGAGAAACAGCTCCTTTCTTGTTTTTTATCCAAAAAGGTCCGCCTCCAGGTTCTCCTTCATTTTTGACCATACCACAAACTCTTATTGGCTTGTTTAAGGTTTTTTTCAATTCAGAAATTTTATCTTCTAAAGGCAATGTGTCAAAGTCAGAATCAAATACTACATTCAGTTTTTTAGTTACAAAAAAGATTATTTCATCAATGTTTTCGGCTTTAATTTCTGTACTGTCAATAGCGTTTAGATATGAAAAAATTTGCTGTTGTAATTCCATCAGAATTCCTCCTAAAGCTTTTTTATAAAGAGTTATTCTTTTGATGTTATTCTGAATAACGTTATCAATGTTTTTTATGAAAATTAAATCTGCATCTAGATTGTTTAAATTGTTAATCAAAGCTCCATGTCCGCCAGGTCTGAATACTAATTCGCCGTTTTCATTTCTAAAAGGGCTGTTGTCTGGATTTACCGCTAGCGTATCGGTATTTTTGTTTTGGTAAGAATAACTAACATTTATGCTTGTATCCAGTTTTTTTTCGATTGGCTCTTTTATAGTTGCAACAATGTTTTCAAATTGATCTTGATGTGCTTCAGAAACGGTAAAATGCAAATGTGATTTTTTATTGGAACTTGAATAATAAGCACATTCATACAAGTGTTCTTCTAAAGCTGTTGCGATATGAGTTTTGTATTTGTGAAAAGGAAGAATCGCTTTTGGTTTATTTGCAAAGTTGAAAAAATCTGCTCCTAAAAGTAATTTGATAAAATAATAGTTTTTATAGTCTCTTTCTAATGAATCAAAGTCAGGAAATACCTCTCGCAATTTTGCGTCAACTGCCTCAAAAAAAGGAAATTTTTCTAAACCAATAATAAATATAGATAGTTTGCTTTCTTTTTTTCTGTTGATATACGCATTTATACTCTCGTTTTCTATGTCGAAATCATTAAGAAAGGTGTTTAAAAATTTAAACATTCTGGTTGCTGCGCCTGAAGCAGGAACAAATTTCTTTAATTTTAGATTTGCTTTATGCGCATCGTAGAAAGCTGCTTTTTGTTGGAAATCATTTTCAGATAATTTCAAAATACCAGATGATAAGAATGCAGGACTAACTAAATCAATTTTTGAAATTCCATTTTTGAAATAGGATAGTTGTTTTTCAACATTCTCTATAGGAATGCCATATTCATATATTTGAACAAAATCAACAGAAGAAAATCCCATTTCTTGTGCTTTTGCCAAATCATTTATAATCGTTGTCGCTTTTTCTAATCGTGTTTTTTGATCTCCTGAAAGAGTTATAAATGGCTTTTTATTGTCTATTAAAGATTGTTTAAAAACTCCAAAAACGGATTCTCTACCTTCGGCTTTATCTCTCAAATCGTCTTTTTCCCAAGGAACATCAATGTTGGTAAGAAAAAATAAATCATACTCGTGTTCCAGCGCAGCTCTATCAAGTGCAGGATCGCAATAATTATAGTATACTTCTGAAAAAACCTTGGTCACCATAAGATTGGTGTCGCAAAAAAGATATTTATTTGCCTGTAAAACGGTGTCGTTTTCTAATTTGGTTTGCCCATAAGCAATAGGAAGCATGTCATCAATGTCGCAAATTTGCTGATGATTGTCCCATTTTTCCTGAAGATATTCTCTTGCAAATTCAGGAACCCATTTGGTATTGTAGTATTCAGCAAGTTGTTTAGACAAGGTAGTTTTACCTGTACTTTCAGGGCCAAATAACGCAATTTTTATGATTCTATTTCCGTCGTTTTTAGCGAGCTGTCTGAGATTTTCTTCCATTCTAAATAGCCAAAAATGGCAACTATTGTAAATACTATGTATTGAAAACTTGTAAAAGTAAAGCCTTTTGAAAAATATAAAGGAATGGAAATTACATCTCCAATGATCCAGTAAATCCAATTTTCGACTTTTCTTTTGGCCATAAGCCACATTCCAACAAAGAAAATTCCCGTAATGAAGGTGTCTACATAAGCATACCAAGTAGTAAATTTATCAAAATAATGATATACTAAAACTACTCCAGAAACTGTAAATATAAAAATAAATACAGCAATTCGTTTTTCGGAATTAGAAATTATCGAAATAGGAAATTCCACCGTGTCTCCTTTTTTTCTTGTCCAATGATACCAGCCGTAAAAACTCATTACAAAATAATATCCGTTGATTATCATATCGCCTAATAAGCTCCATTGCCATAACAAATACACGTAGATTGAGGTGCTTATAATTCCAGTTGGGAATACTAAAATGTTATCTTTTTTAGCGTACCAAACGCTTAGCAACCCAAAAATTACAGCAATTATTTCTAAAACAACATGAAAAGTTGGGTAGTCTTTATATTGAGAAAATAAATATTCGAACATTATTTTGTTTTTGCTTAGGGATTAAAAAAATTCAAATCGTTTTCAAATGCTGTTCCAATAATAACTAAATCAGCACCGGCCTTGTAAGCGTTTTGAATTCCTTGTAAATCTATAATTCCACCTCCAATTAGTAAAGGAATTTCTATGTTTTCTGAAACTTTTTCAATCATTTCTAAAGGAACGGCTTGTTTTGCTCCACTTCCGGCCTCTAGATAAATTAATTTATTGCCTAACATTTCACCTGCTTGTGCGGTTGACAAGACTAAATTAAGGTTATCTCGATTGATTGGTTTTGTTTTGCTAATACGTTCCACAGCTGTTTTGCTTCCGCTTTCAATGAGGATGTAACCAGTTGAAATAATTTCTAATTGTGTTTGTTTTAGAATTGGAGCTGCTTTTACCTGATGTTCAATTAAAAAGTCCGAATTTCTCCCCGAAATTAATGACAAGAATAAAATAGCATCAGCTTTATCTGAAATTTGAGAAGGATTTCCTGGAAATAAAACAATTGGTAATGGGCAGTACTTTTTTATTTCTATAATTAATTCGTCTAAAATATTGTTTTCAACTAGGCTTCCGCCAATGAAAATATGTGTGGCTGGCGATTGATTGATTTTTGAAATTAGATTTGGCATCATACTCCAAACAATTTTGTCGGGATCGAGGAGAATGGCGAGTAGTTTCTCGTTATTAGCTTTTGATTGTAGTATGTTTTTGTAGATGTTTCTCATAATTGATTTTACCGCAAATTCGCAAATTATTTAAAACTAATGTAATGCGGAAATTTGCGAATTTGCTTTTTTTGTTTTTTTAATTTTCAAAAGCGTAAACTAAGGTAAAATCTTCAATTTCTTCAAAATAAATTTTGAATTCTTTAATTATGTTGTCGAAATGTAGTTCTGCTATTGCTTTAGCATCTTGTATTTCAAAAGCATTGACTTTGATATGGTCTTTGAAGCTGATTCCTTTTTCATTTCTGATTTTGAAAATGGCTTCTTTAGCGCCCCATTTCACTGTTAGTTTTTTGATATAATCCTCGCTATTGCTGCTTTTTAAACGCTGTAATTCATTTTGGTTTATAAATTTGTCTGCAATGCGAATGATTTTTTCTCGTTGTAATTCAATGTCAATTCCTACAGTTTTGTCACTTATGATAATAGCCGAAAATTCGTGAGAATGGGTGATGGAAATGTGTTTTTCTCCGTGAAGATGAGGTTTTCCATATTCATCATAATACAAGTCTAAATCCGTATGCTCTATTTGTTGAAGTAATTTACGAACACTTAGGAAAGCGCGTTGGTGCATTTCGGATTTCATACCCTCCAACCTCTTTTTATTGGAATCATTTAAAATTACTTGTTCCAATAATTCCTGGAAGGTTTCGGTTATTTTCCAAATTAGGATTTGGGTGTTAGCGTTAAAATGTATGACTTTATAAAGCGGCATCGTTTAGCGTTTTGATTTTTTAGCCCCGACGGCAACGGCATCCTTTTGTGTCAGGTTTTGACACGAAAGATATAGTGAACGGCGGGAATAGCTCCAGAAAGAAAATTATTTATCTAATGTCCAAAAGACTAACGAATTAAACAATTCATAATTCTTTTAGAAAATAGTTTAATTCTAAAGTTATTGCGTAAATTTGCAAAAATTTTACACCCTAGCCTTGAAGGCGAACGGACGAAGTAATTACAAATATACTATAAAATAAAATATGAGTACTACAACTATGCCTTTTGTGGCTTACAAAGTTAAAGACATTTCTCTAGCGGCTTGGGGAAGAAAAGAAATTGAATTAGCAGAAGCTGAAATGCCAGGTTTAATGGCGCTTCGTGCGGAATACAAAGAGGAACAACCACTTGCTGGGGCTCGTATTGCGGGATGTTTGCATATGACCATTCAGACTGCGGTTTTGATTGAAACTTTAATCGCTCTTGGTGCTGAAGTGACTTGGAGTTCTTGTAACATTTTTTCTACTCAAGATCAAGCTGCTGCTGCAATTGCTGCTGCTGGAATTCAAGTTTATGCTTGGAAAGGGTTGAATGAAGTGGATTTTGACTGGTGTATTGAGCAAACATTATTCTTTGGTGAAGATAGAAAACCATTGAATATGATTCTTGATGACGGTGGAGATTTGACTAATATGGTTATTGACCGTTTCCCTGAATTAGTTCCTGGAATCAAAGGATTATCTGAAGAAACTACAACAGGTGTTCATAGATTATACGAAAGAGTAAAAGCGGGAACATTGCCAATGCCTGCTATCAATGTAAATGACTCAGTTACTAAATCTAAATTTGATAACAAATACGGTTGTAAAGAATCTGCAGTTGATGCAGTTCGTCGTGCTACTGATATTATGTTAGCTGGAAAAAGAGTAATTGTTTGTGGATATGGTGATGTAGGAAAAGGAACTGCAGCTTCTTTTAGAGGTGCTGGTTCTATTGTTACAGTTACTGAAATTGATCCAATATGTGCTCTACAAGCAGCAATGGACGGTTTTGAAGTAAAAAAACTAGATACAGTTATTGCTACTGCTGATATTATCATTACAACGACAGGAAATAAAGACATCGTTTTGGGTTCTCATTTTGAGAAAATGAAAGACAAAACTATTGTTTGTAACATCGGACATTTTGATAACGAAATTGATATGGCTTGGTTGAACAAAAACCACGGTGCTTCAAAAATCGAAATCAAACCTCAAGTTGATAAATATACTATCGCTGGAAATGATATCATCATTTTGGCTGAAGGACGTTTAGTAAACCTTGGTTGTGCTACAGGTCACCCAAGTTTTGTAATGAGTAATTCATTTACAAACCAAACTTTAGCTCAAATCGAATTGTGGAAAAACAGTGCGGCTTATAACAATGAAGTGTATATGTTACCAAAACATTTAGATGAAAAAGTAGCTATGTTACACTTGGCTAAATTAGGTGTTGAACTAGAAACTTTACGTGTTGACCAAGCGGATTACATTGGTGTTGAAGTTCAAGGACCATTCAAACCAGAATATTACAGATACTAATTAATTCTTAGTTTAAGTATTAAGAAAAAACCCTCGCAGCAATGTGAGGGTTTTTTGTTTTGGAATGTTCTTGCGTAAGACTTTGAGACGGCTTAGTTCATTAAACTCTAATCATATGGTCTTTTAGAGAGTAAAGTATCGCAAGTACATCATTTTTTGATTGTTCGTCAATATTATTTTTTTCAAGTCCAAAAAGTATATCGTCGATAGCATTCATATATTCGGCTTCGCTTATGTTCATTCCTTTATGAGCCGCTGTCATGTCTTTGCCTTTGTATACTTCAGGTCCGCCGCTACCAGTCACGAAAAAATCAATTACGTTTTGTCTTACTTCCGCAAAATGTGCAGGGTCTTCTTTTAAAGGGAGAAACCGTGCTTTAACAACAGGATTAGTCATGTGTGCTTCAAAAACATTATCTACAATAGATGAAATTCCATTAGTTCCGCCAAGTCTATCATAAAGCGAATTGTGTTGGTCTGTTGTACTCATAATATATTTATTAGGGGGTTAGTATTATTTAAACAGAATATAAAACAAGAATGACAATTTATTCAAGATAAATCTATAAACACTTGAATATTAACCCATTAAAAATACAAATTTATAGTATTAACAAACTTAAAAATAACATTTATTTAACTGTATGTTTTTTTTGCTTTTAGGAAAACAAAAAAGCCCGTTTCGTGAGAAACGGGCTTTTAAATAAATTGAGAAAATCAATTATGCTTCAACTTCGAATGGAAGTATAGAAACGTATGATTTGTTATCTCTTTTCTTTTGGAACTTAACAACTCCATCTACTCTTGCGTGTAGGGTGTGATCTTTACTGATGTAAACGTTTTCACCTGGATTATGTTTAGAACCTCTTTGTCTTACGATGATGTTCCCAGCAATAGCAGCTTGACCACCAAAAATCTTAACGCCTAAACGTTTTGATTCTGATTCTCTACCATTCTTAGAACTACCGACACCTTTCTTGTGAGCCATGACGTATTGGTTTTAATATTGTTATTATTCTTGTGTATCTTCTTTTTTAGCTTTTGGAGCTTTTTTTACTTTAGGAGCTACTGCTTCTTCTGTAGTTGCTTCAACTGCTGCTTTTTTTGGAGCTGCTTTTTTAGCTGTTCCTGATGCAGTAATACCTTCAATTACAATTTGAGTAAGATATTGTCTGTGACCATTTCTCTTTTTGTATCCTTTTCTTCTTTTCTTTTTGAAAATGATAACTTTGTCTCCTTTTAAGTGTTGTAACACTTTAGCTTCTACTGAAGCTCCTTCTATAGCTGGGGCGCCTAAAGTTACATTTCCATTGTCGTCTAATAAAAGAACTTTGTCAAAAGAAACTTTTGAACCTTCTTCATTAGCTAAACGGTGAACATAAACCTTTAAGTCTTTGCTTACTTTAAATTGTTGCCCTGCTATCTCTACGATTGCATACATACGAAATTGTTTTATTAATTTTAAGGTTGCAAATATACAATTAAAAATTTACTATGCAATTCTTAAACAAAAAAATATTTTCAGCTCTTATCTTCTTGTTTTTCAAGTAATCTATAATTAGTAATTCATTAAAATAATTGCAGAAAAATATTGTTAAAATTTATATAAAAACCGTTTCATTTTTATTTGCTAATTAAAAAAAGGTAATTTTGGCGTAACAATAATTTACCCGATAGTACAAATTGGAGATAAAATTTTATTAATCCTTATGAAAAAATCAATAATGATGTTAAGTGCAGCGCTTATGATTGGAGGAGTTGCTTCAGCTCAAAAAGTAGCTTTTGAAGAATATGATTTAGATAACGGTATGCATGTTATTTTGCACAATGATACTTCGGCGCCAGTTGTAGTAACTTCGGTAATGTATCATGTTGGTTCAAAAGATGAAAAACCAGATAGAACTGGCTTTGCACATTTTTTTGAACATTTATTATTTGAAGGAACCGAAAATATAAAGCGTGGCGAATGGATGAAAATAGTCACCGCAAATGGAGGAACTAATAATGCTAATACTTCGGATGATAGAACTTATTATTATGAAGTCTTTCCTTCTAATAATTTAGAATTAGCACTTTGGATGGAATCCGAAAGATTGATGCATCCTGTGATTAATAAAATAGGTGTCGATACTCAAAACGAAGTGGTAAAAGAAGAAAAAAGAACCAATTTTGATAATCGCCCATACGGAAATATTCTAACGGTGGTTAAAGAAAACATGTTTAAAAATCATCCGTACCGTTGGAATACTATAGGTTCCATGAAAGATTTAGATGCTGCAACTTTAGAAGAATTTCAGGCTTTCAACAAAAAATTCTATACGCCAAACAATGCTGTTTTAGTAGTTGCAGGTGATTTTGAAAAAGGGCAGGCTAAAGAATGGATTCGCAAGTATTTTGGGCCTATCAAAAAAGGTGAAGTGGTAACAAAGCAAGTTTTTACTGAAGAGCCAATAACAGAAACTATCAAAGCAACATACGAAGATCCTAATATTCAGATTCCAATGATTGTTGCGTCATACAGAACGCCTTCAATGAAAACTAGAGATGCCAGAGTTTTGGATATGATTTCGTCTTATTTGAGCGATGGGAAAAGTTCTAAATTATACAAGAAAATTGTTGACGATAAAAAAATGGCACTACAAATAGGAGCTGTTGGTTTTAGTCAAGAAGATTATGGAATGTATATTGTGTATGGTTTGCCAATGGGGACATACACAACCGAAGATCTATTGAAAGAAATTGATGAAGAAATTGTAAAAATTCAAACAGATTTGATTTCGGATAAAGACTTCCAAAAGTTACAAAATAAGTTTGACAATAATTTTGTGAATGCAAACGCTAGTGTTGAAGGAATAGCCGAAAATTTAGCTACCTATTATTTGTTATATAAAGATGTAAATCTGATTAATTCTGAAATTGAATTGTATCATTCTATTACACGCGAAGAAATCAGAGAGGTCGCAAAAAAATATTTGAACGCAAATCAAAGATTGATTTTGGACTACATTCCATCAAAAGAGAAAGCTCAAAACTAAGATATATCGCAAATCATGAAAAAAATAAATATAGTATTCATTCTATTGATCCTTACAGGAATTATGCAGGCACAAGATCGAACTCAACCTAAACCGGGTAAATCTCCAGTTGTAAATATTAAAAAACCACAATCGTTTGTCTTGCCAAATGGGTTAAAGGTTATGATTGTTGAAAATAATAAATTACCCAGAGTTTCTTATAATTTGACTTTGGATAATGCTCCATTTGTTGAGGGAAATAAAAAAGGAGTTGATGAATTAACCAGCAACTTGATTGGTAATGGAAGCAAAAAAATAGTTAAAGATGCTTTCCATGAAGAAGTCGATTTTCTTGGAGCGAGTATCAACTTTAGTTCTCAAGGTGCTTATGCAAGCTCTCTTTCAAAATATGCACAAAGAATTTTAGAGTTAATGGCAGAAGGTGCGCTATATCCTAATTTTACTCAAGAAGAGTTTGATAAAGAAAAAGCTAAGCTTATTGAAGGGCTTAAATCAGAAGAGAAAAGTGTTCCTGCAATTGCGAATAGAGTTGTAGATGCATTAGCTTTTGGTAAAAGTCATCCTTCAGGAGAATATATGACCGAAGAGACAATCAAGAATGTTACTTTGGCAGATGTTGAGACAAATTATCGTAATTATTTTGTTCCTGAAAATGCGTATTTGGTTATCATTGGTGATATTAAGTACAATAAAATAAAACCATTAGTGGAGAAATTATTTGGAGTTTGGCAAAAAAAGAGTACTCCAAAATTAACTTATGAAGCGCCAAAAAATGTGTCTTTCATGCAAATTAATTTTGTAGATGTTCCAAATGCAGTGCAATCTGAAATTTCATTGGTAAACACATTGAATCTCCGAATGGGAGATGCTGATTTTTTTCCAGCAGTTATAGCAAACCAAGTTCTAGGAGGAGATTTTAATAGTTATTTGAATATGAATTTGCGTGAAAAAAACGCTTGGACTTATGGAGCTAATTCTGTCATAGGAAGTGGTAAATATGTGACCAAATTCAAAGCGACATCGGCAGTTAGAAATGTTGTTACGGATAGTGCTGTGGTTGAATTTATCAAAGAAATTAAAAAAATAAGAACCGAAAAAGTCTCTGATGAAGTATTAAATAATGTAAAAGCGGGATATGTTGGTAGATTTGTAATGCAGGTTGAAAAACCTCAAGCGGTTGCCAGATATGCATTGAATATAGAGACAGAAGGACTTCCAGCAGATTTTTATGAAAAATACATCCAAACCATAAATGCCGTAACTGCTGATGATGTAATTCGTGTGGCAAATAAGTATTTTTCTATTGACAGTACCCGAATTGTAATTGCTGGTAAAGGTTCAGAAGTGATTCCTGCCTTGGAGAGACTAAAAATCCCAATGTTCTTTTTTGATAAATATGCAAATCCATTAGCAAAACCTATTTTGAAAAAAGAAGTTCCATTAGGAATGACCGCTAAAATAGTTTTAGATAATTACATCAAAGCTATTGGTGGTGAAAAAGCTGTAACTGCTGTGAAAACAATCGCAATGGTTGGTTCAACTACAATCCCTCAAGCGCCTTCTCCGCTTAGTTTTACTTCTAAAATTGATGTGAAAGGAAAGCTAATAACAGAATTAGCAATGGGGACGATGAGCTTGATGAAACAAGTTGTTGATGAAAAAGGAGCGTATGTGCTTCAACAAGGACAGCGCAGAAATATAGAAGGGGAAGATCTATCAGAAATGAAGGCAAGTGCAACACCTTTTGAAGAATTAAAACTTGCTAAGAAAACAGGATTGATTCTAGGCGGTATCGAAGCCGTGAATGGAAGTGATGCTTTTGCTGTGAAAAATGGTAAAACAACCTATTATTATGATGTGGTTTCAGGGCTTAAAGTTGCAGAAGCGAAAACTATGGAACAAGCTGGTCAAACAATGACGCAAACAACTAATTTTGGAGATTACAGAGTGGTAAAAGGAGTAAAAGTTCCTTTTAATGTAATCCAAAATGTAGGTTTTGAATTGGATATTAAAATGTCTGAAGTGAAAATCAACGAAGGTGTATCGGATGCTGATTTTAAATAATCGAATTTAGCATTCAATAACAAAGGCTGTCTTTTTGGACAGCCTTTGTTGTTTTATAATATTTGTGTTATTTCTTAGCAGATAAATAAACTCCAATCAAAATTATAAATGCGCCTATGAATTGTACCGCCGAAATCATTTCATTGTCTAAAAGTCCCCAAAAAAAAGCAACTACTGGAATTAAATACGTTACAGAAGTTGCAAATACTGGTGAAGACATTTGGATTAATTTAAAGAAAAGAATGTTGGCAATTCCAGTTCCTACAACTCCTAAAATCATGATAAATAAAACCGATTTCTGAACCGAAGCTACATGAACTACATCAAAAAAACCTGATGCAAATAATATGATTGTGGCGGGGAAAAGTAAAACCAAAAAATTCCCTGTAGTAATACTCAATGGCGCTAAATCATGAAGATGTCTCTTAATGAGGTTGACATTTGTGGCATAACAAATAGAAGCAATTAAAACTAAAATTGCATAATAATAATTTTGTTCTGGATGATGAATTGCTCCATTCAGGATTAATAAAGTGCAACCAACTAAACCTATTAGCACGCCAAAAATTTGATTTTTTTTGAACTGTAAACCAAAAGCTAAACTTCCAATTATTAATGTATTTAATGGCGTTAAGGAATTCAGAATAGAACTTACTGAGCTGTCAATTTGAGTTTGCGCAATTGCAAAAAGATAAGCTGGAATAAATGTTCCGAACAAGGATGTCATTGCAATAAATTTCCATTGGTACTTAGTGATTTTTTCAAGACTTTTAAATCCAATAATCAATAAAAATACCGCAGCAAATATGATTCGTAAAGAACCTAATTGCAAAGCGGTTAGTCCAATTAATCCTTTTTTAATTAATATAAATGAACTTCCCCAAACAAGAGAAAGAATCCCTAAGTAAACCCATTTCAATTGTTTTGAAAACATATGATTTTAATTTGGCTCAAAATTGTAATTATTTTATGAATTTTCAATCGTTTTTTAATTATTTTTGTTTTTCTTTAAAATGAAAACAATTAAAATAAAAATATAATGAATTTTACTAAATCAATTGCAGCTGTTGTTTTTTCAGGTCTTATGTTTGTGGGTTGTAAAGAAAAGACAGCAGAAACTTCAGAAAGTGTTTCAGCAGAAGCGGAAGCTCCAAAAGTAAAAAAAGAAATTGCTGCAGCTAATATTCAAACGGCTAGTTTTAAAGTTGAAGGAATGACTTGTGCTATAGGCTGTGCCAAAACAATAGAGCAAGAATTGTCAGTTCTTGAAGGTGTTCAAAAAGCTACGGTTGATTTTGACAAAAAATTGGCTACGGTTACTTTTGATAAAACGGTTCAAAGCCCAGAAAGTTTAACTAAAATTGTTCAAGCTACTGGAGATGGTAAAACATATAAAGTTTCAAATATCAAGTCGTAAAAAGACTTTTGTAATTTCAAAAAAAAGCATTCTCGTTAAGAGAATGCTTTTTTTTGATCCATATAGCAAATTGAAGGTCGTTCAATAAGCTCTCAGGATTCAATATTTACTGGGTTTATTTGCACTTAAATGTCTTATATGGTTTGATTTTTTATTCTGCTTTTTATAAAATTATTTCCACTTTAAAGTTTCCATCAAACGCTGCATGTCATTTTTTACATAACTCGCTGCTGGCATAATAGAATCAAAATTGGGTTTTGCATAGAAATATACGGAACCAATAACAAAATGTTTGATACTGTCAGTTACGTAAAACTGTGAATTTGTCGCTGCATTCCCGTCTACTTGATAAAACATACCATACACTTTTTTGTCAGGATTTAAGTAAGGTTGTTCTAAGATGTCATCTGCTTTAATGACGTGCTCGTAGGTTAGTTTTTGGGCGTCTCGCAATAAATTATTTATGTTGTTATTAACGGGTTTGTAGGTCAAATATATAGTTGCTTTCATCTTTGGATATGAAATGGCAAATCCACAATCTTTCTCTCCTTTGATTATTGCATCTGAATTGATTTCGAAACTAAAGGGGCAATTATTTTCAAAATGCACATATTTAGCCTCTGGATAATCCAGTCTCAAATGACTTGATGGCTTAGGTAAAACATCGTCTTTACAACTAAAAACAGAAATTAACACTATGAACAAGAGGGTAATAGCGAGTGTTTTTTTTAACATTTTAATCTATTCAAGGGTTACTTTAATTTGTCGGATACGTTTTTTATCTACTGTTTCTATTGTGAACAAGCAGTTTTCAAAAGTGATTTTTTGATCTTTTTTAGGAAAGTTGCCCAAAATTTCAAGAATGAATCCCGCTAAGGTTTCAGCCTCTCCTTTTTTGATTTCGAACAACTCTTCGTCAACATCAACGATTCTGTAGAAATCCTTGAGATTTATTTTTCCTTCAAAAAGATAATTCTTGTCGTCAATTTTAGAAAAATTTATATTCTCATCATCAAATTCATCGCTAATATCTCCTACAATTTCTTCAATTACATCTTCAAGCGATACTAATCCCGAAGTTCCACCATATTCATCTACCACAATTGCTAAATGGCTTTTCATATTCTGAAAATCTTTTAACAAATTATCTAATTTTTTATTTTCAGGAACAAAAAACGGTTCTCGAATTAATGGTTTCCAGTCAAAATCATTAGTGTTAATATGAGGCAGTAAATCTTTTACAAACAAAACGCCTTCTATCTGATCAATATTGTCTCGGTAAACAGGAATTCTTGAAAATCCTTTTTCGATTATTTTTGGACAGATATCGCTAAAAGATTCTTCAATTTCAAGTGCAAAAATATCAATTCTAGGACTCATCACTTGTTTCGTGTCGGTGTTTCCGAAAGTGACAATTCCTTCTAATATTTTTTGTTCGTCAGAGCTGGTTTCTTCGGAATCAGTAAGTTCTAAAGCTTGAGATAATTGATCTACGGAAAAATTGGTTTTCTGCTTCCCTAATTTATTATGTAAAAATATTGTGGCTGATCGCATGGGTAAACTCACCGGCGAAAGTATTTTGTCAAGTAAGGCAATAGGATAGGCAATTTGTTTGGCAAATTTTATATTGTTTCGGCTGGCATATACTTTTGGTAATACTTCTCCAAACAACAAAATCAAGAAAGTAACTACGATAACTTCTAAAATAAATTTTAAAACGGGTGAAGTAATTTCTGAGAAAATTCCTTTTCCAACAAATGAAAACAAGATGACAACGCCAATGTTTATAAAATTATTTGCTACAAGAAGTGTGGCAAGAAGTTTTTTAGGTTTCTCCAAAAGATCTGCAATGATTTTTCCTTTTGAAGCATTTTCCTGAACAGTTTCGTCAATGTCTTTTTGAGATAAAGAAAAAAAGGCAATTTCTGCACCAGAAACTAATGCGGAACAAAAGAGTAGCGCAAATATTCCTGTAAATCCTAATACTAATGTAGTATCTAAAGTGTAAGCTAAATTTATACTGGGCTCTGGGTCCAAATTAAATGAGATTAGTTAAACATTAAAACGGCAAGTCGTTGATAGGTAAGCCGTTATTTTGTGCTTCAAAGTTAGTATTTTTTGTGGATTCTGATGAAGGAAACGTTTTGTTGTTTTCGGAATCTTTCTTTGTTGACAAAAAAGTAAATTCAGTAACTTGAATTTCGCTGGTGTGTTTTGTGGTTCCATCTTCACCTTGCCACTGGCGAGATTTTATGCGGCCTTCAATGTATATTTTATCTCCTTTTGTCAGATGCTTTTCGCATATTTCAGCAGCTTTATTCCGCACTACAAGATTATGCCACTCCGTTGAAGTTATTTTTTCGTTAGTGGTTTTGTTTACATAAACTTCGTGTGTGGCTAACTGAAATCTTCCAATACAATTTCCGCCATCAAAATAATGCATTTTGACATCGTCACCAAGATAACCGATAAGCATAACTTTATTTAACGTTCCATTCATTGTAAATAGTGGTATTTAAGTCAAAGATACATTTTTTTAGAAACACTAATTTAATTCATTTCAATAAAATTATGAATCACAATCGGGAAAGGGAAGGTTTTTAAAGTGCTGGCATCTATTCCATTTTTAACAACTCCTTCTAGATTTACTTTCCAAAATTTAATATGTAAATGCTGGTGCGATAGTTTGTGGATGATGCTTTTTTGATTGTGTTCACCTATATTTAGAATGGCATTTTCTGCAAAAAAATCATTTTGAATCCGTTTTGAAATGGAATCAAAGTCTTCTTCTGACTCTGTTTCAATTAATGGAAACTCATATAGATTATGCCAGATTCCTTTGGCGCTTCTTTTTTGGATTATAGTATTTTCTAATTCATCAGCAACAACTAGGTAATTAAAAAACCGATTTCTGACTTTTACCTTTTTGGACTTTACAGGCAATTGGTCCACTTTCTTTTTTTGTAAAGCGGCACAACTTTCGTTAAAAATACAAATGTTACAATTCGGACTTTTAGGAACGCATTGTAAAGCGCCAAATTCCATAATGGCTTGATTGAAAATAGCCGGATTAGCTTCGTCTTGGTTTTCTTTTGGCATCAATTCGAAAGCCAAAGCAGCGAATTCCTTTTTGGCGGAAGCCTGAGCAATATCAGTTTCAATATCAAAGTAACGGGATAAAACCCGAAATACATTTCCGTCAACAACTGGCACGGCTTCATTATAAGAAAAAGATGCAATTGCGGCAGCGGTATATTCGCCAACACCTTTTAATTTCAATAAGTCCTTATAAGTACGAGGAAAAACACCTGATAATTCGTGAGCTACATATTGTGCTGTTTTATGCAGGTTTCTGGCGCGTGAATAATAGCCTAGGCCTTGCCAAAGTTTCAATACTTGTTCTTCATTAGCATTAGCTAAATCAAAAACCGTTGGAAAAGCAGTTGTAAAAGATAGAAAATAAGGCATTCCTTGCGCAACTCGCGTTTGTTGAAGCATGATTTCTGAGAGCCAAATTGGGTAAGGATTAGTGGTATTTCGCCAAGGTAAATCGCGTTTATTTTGTAAATACCAATTTATCAACAGTTTAGAAAAAATCATGATTAAATATTTGCTTGCAAAAGTAAAAGTTTATGTAATTAAAATTTAATGAATTAGCTTGAATTATTGTTTTTTAAATTCATATATTTGCAAACTCAAAAAAATAGTACAACATTATAAATAGGAAAGAAAATGACGAAAGCAGATATCGTAGCGAAAATTTCAGAAAAATTAGGTCTTGAAAAAGGAGATGTTCAAGCAACTGTGGAGACCTTTATGAATGAAGTAAAAACTTCATTAGAAACTGGAGACAATGTATATTTAAGAGGTTTTGGAAGTTTTATCGTTAAGACTAGAGCTGAAAAAACAGGTAGAAATATTTCTAAAAATACAACTATCAAAATTCCTGCACACAACATTCCTGCTTTCAAACCTGCAAAAGTTTTTGTAGAAGGAGTAAAAATTAACAACGAAGCAAAATAAAAATATTAATTAATCATAAAATCTACAAGATATGCCAAGTGGTAAAAAAAGAAAAAGACATAAGGTAGCGACGCACAAACGTAAGAAAAGAGCGAGAGCTAACCGTCACAAAAAGAAAAAGTAGTTTATAACTACTTTTTTCTTTTTAAACGTTCATTGAAATTGAAGTTTTTTGATTCAGGATTTAAAAATCACAATATAAGATTTGAGTATCTGAAAAATGCCGCTTAATTCTAAAATCAATTAATTTCCCCGGGTTCAATACCTGTATAATTATTGTTTAATCCATCCTTACAATTAGCTGTTAGCCTTAGCCGTTAGCTATTAGCAATGTTATATTTGCCAAAAGCCAAAAGCCAAAAGCCAAAAGCCAAAAAGTTCGGATAAAAATTTACAAATGAATAAAGAATTAATCATTAGATCTAGTTCTGATTTCGTAGATTTTGCCTTATTAAAAGATGGAAAACTAATTGAATTACACAAAGAAGAAGAAAAAAGCAACTTTCAAGTAGGTGATATTTTTATTGCCAAAATAAGAAAACCCGTTGCTGGACTTAATGCTGCTTTTGTAAATGTGGGCTTCGAAAAAGATGCTTTTTTACATTATCACGATTTAGGACCTAATTTATCTTCTCAACTGAAATTCATAAAACTTGTAAGCGCAGGTAAATTAAAAGATTTCTCCCTAAAAACCTTTCAGTTTGAAAAAGAAATAGACAAAGATGGTACCATTACTGATGTATTAAGTGCCAATCAATCTGTTTTAGTACAAGTCGTTAAAGAACCTATATCTACAAAAGGACCAAGAATTAGCGCTGAGCTATCACTTGCCGGAAGATTTATAGTTTTGGTTCCGTTTTCTGACCGCGTTTCTATTTCTCAAAAAATAGAAGACAAAAAAGAAAAAGAACGCTTGAAACGATTAGTACAATCCATCAAACCAAAAGGATTTGGTGTTATTGTTCGCACAGTAGCCGAAGGCAAAAATACAGCCGAATTAGAAAAAGATTTGCAGAACCTGCTTAGCAGATGGACTGCAATGTGTAAAAAATTACCAACTGCTCATCATCCATCCAAGGTATTAGGAGAGCTCAACAGAGCTTCTTCAATATTAAGAGATGTATTTAATGATACCTTTAGTGGGATTCAAATTGATGACGAAGAGTTGTACAACCAAACTAAGGATTATTTGCAAGAAATTGCACCTTCAAAACAATCTATTGTTAAGTTTTATCAATCAAACGATACGCCTATTTTTGAGAAATATAACATTGAGAGACAAATCAAGACCTCATTTGGGAAAACAGTTTCCATGAGTAAAGGAGCCTATCTTATTATAGAACATACTGAAGCTTTACACGTCATTGACGTAAACAGCGGAAACCGTTCCAATAAGGCTACTAATCAGGAAGACACCGCCATGGAAGTTAATATGATTGCAGCTGCCGAAATAGCAAGACAATTGCGTCTTCGCGATATGGGTGGAATCATCGTAGTTGATTTTATTGATATGTCTAATCCCGAAAATCGTAAAGTTTTGTTCGACTTCCTTCGAGAAGAAATGAGCGATGACAAAGCGAAACACAAAATCTTACCGCCGAGTAAATTTGGATTAGTTCAAATTACAAGACAAAGAGTAAGACCGGAAGTGAATATCAAAACTAGAGAAGAAGATCCAAACAATGAAAATGGCGAAATTGAAGCGCCAATTTTAATCATTGATAAAATTGCTTCAGATCTAGAAAGAATTCTAAAAGCCCATAAAGAAGTTGTGCTAAATGTACATCCATTTGTGGCAGCATACCTTACCAAAGGTTTTCCATCAATACGTTCAAAGTGGTTCTTTGAACATAAAAAATGGGTGAAAATCATACCTCGTGACGCTTACACGTATTTAGAATATCATTTCTTTGACAAAAAAGGAAATGTTATTACAGAATAAATTAAAAACCGCCTTTCGTGAGATTGGCGGTTTTTTTATGCGGTATTGCGAGATTTTTAGAAGCAATCAGGAGCTATTTCCATATATCTATTCCAAGTAAATGTTTTGTAATATTTGATTTGTTTTAAGGTATTGTTTAGGACTTAATATTTGATTTACGATTTGATTTTGGTTTGTTAATCTTTAATTATTATTAGAAATACAATTAGCGGTTACTTTTGCGAAAAGTTAATTTTTGCAAAAATGAATTCAATTTTGAATATTGCACACAAAAACAGCCTGTTTTATAAAACTAGCCTGTTGCTGATAGGTGTTATTTTATTTTTTTTATGTTTTTTTTCAAAATCTGAAGGGTTTATTTTTTTGAATCGTTTTCATACTAAAACCTTAAATATTTTTTTTCAAAATATTACTTTTTTTGGAGACGGAATATTCATCATCTTCGTTAGTTTAATGATTCTTATTTTTTTAAAAAAACATAGAAAACTAGCCTTTCTTTTGCTGTTAGCATATTTAGTTTCTGGAGTTTTTGCACAAATATTCAAATTATTTATAAGTGCTCCTCGACCAAGCGTGTATTTTGAAATGCATCATTATAAATACTATTTAGATACTTTTGCAAATAGTAGAGTTGGCTTTAGAAGTTTTCCATCAGGGCATTCTGCATCAGCTTTTGCAATGGCTACTATTTTCTCAATTTATTCCAACAGAAAATATGTTTGTATTTTTTCATTGGTTTTTGGAATCTTAGTGGGATATTCTAGAATTTATTTAGCACATCATTTTTTAATTGATGTTTTAGGAGGTGTGTTTATAGGCATTTTATCCGGATCTTTATCGGTAATTTGGTATGACGCTGTTCGATTAAAAATTATTAAAATAGTTAAAAAGAATTCTTTTGCGCCTAACCCTTGGGCAAATGCTTTTAATAATTCTTCCTTAAGTAATAGATAGATGGATTTAATTCGGTTTATAAAATTTGGGATGGTTGGTTTTTCGGGTCTTGTAATTGATTTTTTTATTACGTGGCTTTTTAAAGAAAAAATTGGCTTAAATAAATATTTTTCAAATGGATTGGGATTTTTATTTGGTGTTGTAAATAATTATTTTCTCAATAAATACTTTACTTTTCATAATAATGATACCCATCTTGCCTCACAGTTTTTCAATTTTTTAATTATTTCTGTTATAGGTTTTGCCTTGAATACTACTTTGCTGTACTTGCTTCAAAAAAACACTAAAATTAATTTTTATGTTTGTAAAGCAATTGTAACCATTATGGTTTTCTTTTGGAATTTTAGCGCTAATGCCTTGTACACTTTTAAAAAATAATGTTAGGAAAACACAAAATACTGGTTTTAATAAGTATTGCAACTTTAGTGCGATGTTTAATTGCTGCAACAATAGGGTTAGGCAATGATGAGGTTTATTATGTTACTTATGCGCAACATTTGCAATGGAATTATTTTGATCATCCCCCGATGGTTGCCTTGCTTATTCGTTTAACTACATTTAATTTACTTTTCACTACTGAATTTTTCATCCGGCTTGGACCTATTCTTTTAGCGGCTATCAATACGTATTTAATTTATCATATCTGTAAAAAAATAAAGAATGAAAGTGCAGGCTTACTAGCGGCTCTATTGTTTTCATCTTCGTTTTATTCGAGTATAATTGCAGGTGTGTTTATCTTACCAGATGCCCCACAATTATTTTTTTGGATGCTTAGTGTTTCTTTGTTAATCGAAATTGTCTCAGCGATCGAGTCAGATAAAAATCTCAATTATAACATTCTGTTGTTTGGTGTTGTTGCGGGTTTGTGTATTATGAGTAAAGTACACGGTGTTTTTTTATGGTTTGGTTTTGGTTTGTATATTTTGCTTTATAAAAGAAGTTTGCTTTCAAATGGATATCTTTATTTATCTGTATTGATTTCATTAGTAATTATTTCTCCTATATTGATTTGGAATATTGAGAATCATTTTATTACATATACTTTTCATAGTAATAGAGTTGCTATAAACAGAGGTGTCAATCCTAATAGTTTTTTAAGAGAATTTTTAGGCGGGATTTTTTATAATAATCCAATCAATTATTTTTTGATAGTTATGGCTTTGCTTGCTGTTTGGAAAAACAGAATTACTATTTCCGTACCTGTAAAGAGGATTTTACTTCTGTTAAGTCTTCCGCTAATTATTTTGTTGCTTTTTATTTCGTTATTTAGAGACACTTTACCTCATTGGTCAGGACCAGCATTTACAGCATTAATTATGCTTACGGCCTGCTATATAGCAGAGTCTATACAAGGTTTAAATGCAAATTTTAGATTACCTAAATCTGTAGCTATTTCTTGTGTTTTTATAATTATAATTTCATTTTCGGGAATTGCTGTAATCAATTATTATCCTGGAACAATAGGAAATAAAAAAGAAGAATTATTAGGCAAAGGAGATGTTACATTAGATATGTATGATTGGGATTTTTTTAAAAATGAGTTTAAAAAAGTACATGATAAAGACATGCAATCTGGAAGGACCAAGACTAGTTTTATTATTAATAACAAATGGTTTCCAGGGGCTCACATTGATAATTATATTGTACAACCCTTGCAGTTGGATTTTATCGCAATTGGTAAACTTGAAGACATTCATACCTACGATTGGCTAAATAAGTTCAGAAAAAAAATGGTGAAAGGAGATGATGCTTATTTTATTACTGTTTCTACTAATTTTAAAGATCCGAATGAGGAATACAAAAAGATTTTTCAAAAAATTAATCCGCCTGTACTTATAAAACAGTTTCGAAATAAAAAACCAGCAAGAAATATGTTTGTTTATTTGCTTGAAGGTTATAAGGGGAGATAGGAATAATGTATGTCTGTCTAGTCAGATATTGATAACTCACTTCCTTCTTTCGGCAAAAAAACGTTTCATCAATTCACTTGCATCTTCTGCTAAAACTCCTGAAACCACAGTAGTTTTAGGATGCAATTGCGTTCCCATTTTTACAAAACCACGATTTTCATCACTTGCGCCATATACAATTTTTGAAATTTGACTCCAGTATAAAGCACCAGCACACATCTGGCAAGGTTCTAAAGTAACATAAAGGGTACAGTCTTTTAGGTATTTTCCGCCAAGGAAATTAGCAGCAGCAGTTATGGTTTGCATTTCGGCATGAGCGGTAACATCAACCAACATTTCGGTAAGATTATGGCCTCTTGCAATTACTTTATTAGCAATAACGATAATGGCTCCAACAGGGATTTCGCCTTTTTCAAAAGCCATTTCAGCTTCTTGCAAAGCTTTTTTCATAAAGTATTCGTCGGTGAAAGGGTTTTCCATAAGTACAAAAATAAGAATTCAATTCGTACATTTGCTTCATGTCAATTAATTTACTTTCAAACATAAACAATCCCACCGATTTACGTTTGCTTGATGAAGGTCAACTTCCTCAAGTAGCGCAGGAATTGCGTGATTTTATTATTGATGTTGTTTCTGTAAAAGAAGGGCATTTAGGAGCCAGTTTAGGTGTTGTAGAATTGACAATCGCCTTGCATTATGTGTTTGATACCCCCAATGATTTGTTGATTTGGGATGTAGGTCATCAAGCGTATGGTCATAAAATTTTGACCGAAAGAAGAGCCAATTTTCATACGAATAGGCAGTTAGACGGTATTTCTGGTTTCCCAAAAAGAAGCGAAAGTGTTTATGATGCTTTTGGCGTAGGCCATTCCTCCACATCTATTTCGGCGGCTTTAGGAATGGCAATTGCTTCAAACCTCAAAGGCGATTATAGTAAACAACACATTGCTGTAATAGGTGATGCTTCTATTGCATCAGGAATGGCGTTTGAAGGGTTGAATCATGCGGGAGTTACAGATGCTAATTTGTTGGTTATTCTTAATGACAACGCTATTGGAATTGATCCAAGTGTAGGCGCTTTGAAAAAATATCTCACTGCCGTAAAAGAAGGAAAAAACCCGAGACAAAATAACATGATTAAGTCCTTGAATTTTAATTATTCGGGGCCAATAGATGGTCATGACATCACTGCTGTAGTCAAAGAATTAAAGCGTTTGCAAAAAATAAAAGGCCCAAAATTCCTTCACGTTATTACTACAAAAGGCAAAGGATTACAACAAGCCGAACAAAATCAGGTGCAATACCACGCGCCTGGAAAATTTGATGCTATGACAGGTGAATTGCTTCCGAAATCAGAAGAGAATTTACCGCCTAAATATCAAGATGTCTTTGGTTTAACCGTTTTGGATTTAGCCAAAAAAAATAAGAATATTGTTGGTATAACTCCTGCAATGCCATCTGGAAGTTCATTGAAATTTATGATGGATGAATTGCCGGATCGTGCCATTGATGTAGGAATTGCAGAACAACACGCAGTGACATTAGCAGCAGGAATGGTTACGCAAGGAATGATTGTTTTTTGTAATATCTATTCTACATTTTTACAAAGGGCTTATGATCAGGTGATTCATGATGTGGCTTTGCAAAATTTACCCGTTATATTTTGTTTGGACAGAGCTGGATTAGTAGGTGAAGATGGAGCTACTCATCATGGGGTTTTTGACTTAGCGTATTTGCGTTGTATTCCTAATATGATTGTGTATTCGCCACGAAATGAAATAGAGTTGCAAAACATATTATATACGGCTCAATTAGTACTTAATAATCCAATTGCTATTCGTTATCCACGTGGGCGAGGACAAATTGTAGATTGGAAATCCAGACGATTCGGGACTTATAATAAAATAGAAATTGGAAAGTCTGAATGCCTCAAAAAAGGAACAAAAGTTGCTGTTTTGTCAAACGGAACAATCGGGAATAATGTTACTTCAGCTTTAGAGAAAATGAATAATCCAGAGGGAATTGCACATTATGATTTTCCTTTTGTAAAACCTCTAGATGAAGTAGCGCTGCATACAATTTTCAAAGAATTTACTACGATAATAACTATTGAAGACGGAGTGGTTAAAGGCGGTTTTGGTAGTGCAATTTTAGAGTTTGCATCGCACAATAATTACTATGCTAAAATTCACATTCTTGGTATCCCAGATGAATTTATTGAACAAGGAACTGTAGCGCAATTACAACAATATTGCAAAATTGACGTTAAAAGTCTAGAAATAATTTTTTCAGCATATTGAAAATAATAATTTTGCACATCCTAAATCAAATTTTTTTATAATGAAGTTATCCTCTTTCGTTTTTACATTTGTCTTATTTATAATTTGCAACCTAGGTTTTTCACAAGAAGTTGTAAATCCTAAAACACCAGATACACTTTCTCCTTGGACTAAAAAAAATCAGCTTGGTTTTGATATTTCTGAAATTGCTTTTGTCAATTGGAGTGCCGGAGGAACAAGTTCAGTTTCAGGATTGGTGAAAGGAGATTTTTCTAGAATATATGCCAAAAAAAATCGCAAATGGGTAAATGAACTTATAATTCGATATGGTTTGAATAAGCAAGATGGACTTGAAATGCGAAAAACAGACGATGCAATTCATTTTAACTCAACCTTTGGTTACAGAAAAGATACGATAACAAACTGGTATCATTCTGCTAAGTTTAATTTTAATACACAGTTCACTAATGGATACGCTTATCCTAATAAAGAAATAGCAATTTCAAAGCCTTTTGCGCCAGCTTATGTATTTATGGGTGTGGGAGCGGAAAATGCAAATAAAGAAAAGAATAGAATATTTTATTTTTCTCCTTTTACTTTCAAAACAACCTTAGTTTTAGATCAAAGATTAGCTAATCAGGGTGCTTTTGGGGTTAATAAAGCACAATATGATTTGAATGGGAATTTGATTTCTTTGGGTAAAAAATCAAAAATGGAATTAGGAATGCTGATAACAAGTTTCTATAAAAAAGAAATTGTTAAGAATATAAACATGGTAAATAAAGTGAGCTTGTATTCTGATTATATCAATAAATTTGGAAACATTGATGTTGATTATGATCTTTTATTTGATTTGGTAGTAAACCAATATGTAAAAGCAAATATTGGCGCCCGAATCATGTATGATGATGATATAAAAGCTAGAGAAGAAAAAGGAGGAGAGCAGATTACTGTTGGGCCAAAAGCGCAGTTGAAACAAGTTTTAGGTGTTGGAATCACATATGCTTTTCAGTAATTAAAGACGGTTTATAAAACCATTAAATTACAACCTCGGATATCAGAATTATCAAAACGGCCTAAAACTTCGAATGTTCCGTTTGCATTTTTTTTACCCAAATCTTGTGTGGCAATAAAAGAACAAGAATTGATATTAGCTAAGTCAATTACGTTAATTCCACCCGTTTTACCTTCGGTTACATAGCTCAGAGCATCTTCTGTATCACGAATTAGTATTTGCATCCAAGAAGGACATTCAAAGACACCTTCACCAAGAGAATATGCTTGAGAAAGTAATTCAGTCATGCCGTATTCTGAATGAATCGCTTGGACTCCAAAACCATGACAAAGTTGTTCGTGCAATTCTTCTCGAATCATTTCTTTGCGTTTTCCTTTCATACCACCTGTTTCCATAATAATGGTGTTTTGTAATTTGAAAGAAGATTTTTCGATTAAATCCAATAAGGCATAAGTAACTCCAATCAGAATGACATTTTGTCCAGCTTGGTCTAAATCAATTAATTTTTTGATAAGTTCATCATGATTATTGAGATAGAATCCACTTTCCGAATGATTTGATAATTGGATTAAATCTTCTACCATATAAATCAAAGAAGAACCTTCTCTTTCTAGATAAGATGGTAGTAAAGCAAGAATTACATAGTTCTCAATATTTCCATAAAACTGAGAAAATCCTTTGCGATAACTTTCTTCATACATAGAAACATCAGTCACAATATGTTTGCTTGTAGTCATTCCTGTTGTTCCGCTACTTGTAAATGTGGCTTGAACGGGATTTGAATTAGAAACAACAGAATGGCTTTTGAAAAATTGAATAGGTAAAAAAGGAATCTGAATTATAGATTTTACTTTTTGCACATCAGTTTTTAAAAAGTCGCAGAATTCATGGTATACAGGATTATTTTCATATTGAAAACGGAAGACTTTCAAAGCTATTTTTTCAAATTGCTTTTGATTTGTAATCGTAAATATATCAGTAGAAGTAATCAAGAATTATTTTTTTACAAAAGTAATTAAAATTAAATGGAATGCATATTGAAAATAATCAGGAATGGCAACGGTCTTTTTTGGGACAATTTATAAAAAAAGCCTCAAAATAATTTGAGGCTTTTTATCGAATGTTTTTATCGAATGATAAGTTTTCTTGTTGTCGATGCTTCTTCTTCTTTAATCTTTATAATGTATACACCGGGGGAAAGATTGGATACATTTAGTTCTTTTGAGCTCAACATGGTTTGAAGCACTTTTTTTCCTAAAACATCAAAAATTTGAATTTCTTTGTCTAAATCATTTTTTGATGTAATGTATACTTTGCCATTACTCACAGGGTTCGGGTACAAGCTAAAGCCTTCAATCGAGGCGTTTTCTTGCAGTTTAGATTGCTGTTTAGTTTCTTGTGCACGTAGGTTCAGTGAAAAGAAAAACAGCAATGCAATAATTAGGTAAGAGTAGTTTTTTGTCATTAGCTTTGATTTGGTACGTAAAGATAAAAAAAATATTTCAAATAGTATGCCAAATGATTCTTAACACGATACTAAGGGTTGATTATGAAGGAGTAGTAACTCAAAAGAAATTAGTTCTTGAAATTTAAAAAAATCAGTTGCCGGCTGTCAACATCTAATTTTACTGAGAAAATTAATATGTAATAGGGTTTTGGTTTTGGCAAAATTCAAATGAAAAACGCTATGTTATACAATTGTTATCAATTTATTATCTTATTAAACTCTAGTTAACACCTTTGGTGCTTTTGTTTTATATTTACATTAAAATACGAACATACTATTGTTGTTACATTATGAAAAAAAGAAACACAAAAATCTTACTAGTTGATGATGAACCAGATGTGTTAGAAATTGTAGGATATAATCTTGCGCAAGAAGGATATCAAATTTTTACTGCGGCTAATGGCAAGGAAGCAATAATAAAAGCTAAAAAAGAAATTCCAGATCTTATCATAATGGATGTCATGATGCCAGAAATGGATGGTATGGAAGCCTGTGAGAACATCAGAAAGATTCCAGAACTAAATCATGTAATTATTACTTTTTTGACTGCAAGAAGCGAAGATTATTCACAAGTTGCAGGATTTGATGTGGGAGCTGATGATTATATTGCTAAGCCGATTAAACCCAAATTATTAGTTAGTAAAGTAAAAGCATTATTGCGTAGATTAAAAGATCAAGATCAAAATAGTGAAACTTTGAATGTAGGCGGTATTGAAATAAACCGTGAGGAATATAAAATCATAAAAGATAATATTGAGATTGCATTGCCTCGAAAAGAATTTGAATTGTTATATTTGTTAGCTTCAAAGCCTGGAAAAGTATTCAAACGAGAAGAAATTTTGGATAAAGTTTGGGGAAATGAAGTTGTTGTTGGAGGTAGAACAATAGATGTTCACATTCGAAAACTTCGTGAAAAAATAGGAGAAGATCTTTTTAAAACCATAAAAGGAGTAGGCTACAAATTTGAAGTTTAAAAGAAATATACTTTGTATTTCGTATCAATGAAAGGAATTATATGGATTGCTTTCTTAAAAAGTTTAGGGGTAAAATAGATGAAAATAAATTTTAAAAAGAACTATAAGTTTGCTGTAAAATCAGCGCTATATGTTAGTCTTTTTGCAGCAGGATTTGTAATGCTGTTATTTAAATTTATGGCAAAATACGAAAGCCAAAACATCCTTTTTTTAGGGTCTGTTTTTTTTCTTATTTTTTCTATTTTCTCTTTCCTTGTTCTGCAATATCGAGTGGAACGATTTATTTACAGACGGGTAAAAAAAATCTATGATGATGTTTCTTTGTTAGAGACAAGTTCGTTTATTAATCAACCTATAACTACAGATCTTGAGACACTTACTCGAGAAGTAAAAAAGTTTGCTACAGATAAGAAATTAGAAATTCAAATGTTGCAAATTAGAGAAGAATACCGCAGAGAATTTCTTGGAAATGTTTCGCATGAATTAAAAACACCATTGTTTACGGTTCAAGGCTATTTGTCTACATTACTCGATGGAGCGATGGAAGACAAAAACATTCGAAAAAAATATTTAAAACGTGCCGAAAAAGGAGTAGAGCGATTAATCTATATTGTGGAAGATTTAGATATGATTACTAAACTCGAAGTCGGAGATTTGAATTTGGAATTTTCCGAATTTGATATTGTAGAGCTGATTCAAAATGTCTTTGATTTATTAGAAATGAAGGCAGATAAAAAGAAGATTACATTAGCATTTGAAAACTATCATATCCAGCCTGTCTTTGTAAAAGGAGATAAAGATAAAATCCAACAAGTAATTGAAAACCTTATAGTCAATTCCATTAAATATGGTAAAGAAGGTGGGTTAACAGAAGTTGGAATTGTTAATTTGACTAAGAAAAAAGTCTTAGTAAGAATAAGCGATAATGGGGAAGGAATAGAAAAGCAAAATATTCCGAGACTTTTTGAACGTTTTTATCGTGTAGACAAGAGCGGCTCTCGCTCTGAAGGTGGCTCTGGATTAGGTTTGTCAATTGTAAAACACATTATTGAGGCTCATAAAGAGAAAATTTATGTAGAAAGTGAATTTGGAATAGGTTCTGAATTTTCCTTCACTCTTGATAAAGCGGTCAAAAAAGACTAACCCCTTTTGTTCTTGTTTTTAGGTACTTTATGCCGAAAGCAAATTTGTATAACAATTGAGTAACAATTATTTCTTCACAACATAATATCATCTTAACGTTTGGTTAACATTGCTGCCGCATCTTTGCATCAGAAAATTAATCAAATAAAACTAAGAATGAAAAAAATTACTGTAGCGTTTTTATTATTAGGCGCATTCGTAGCTAAGGCACAAGACGTGCAAAATGATACAATAAAATCAGCTAGTATCGAATCATTAAAAGAATCTGTTGACGAACACTCTATGAAATTTGCAGGCTTAGAAGAAAGACTTGCTACTTCAGATGCAGATCTAGGAAAATTGACAAAAATTAAAGTATCAGGATATATCCAAGCCCAATATGACATGTATGATAGCTGGAAAGCTTCAGGAGCTCGTGATGGAATTTCAAATTCATTTTATTTAAGAAGAGCTAGAATTAAATTTGCTTACGAAGCAACTGACGGAGTAAAGTTTGTATTGCAACCTGATTTCTCTTTCGATAAAGTTTCTTTGAAAGATGCTTATGTAGTTTTAAACGACCGTTGGTCAAAAACATTCTCTTTATTTTTAGGACAATTTGATAGACCAAGTTATGAGGTTGAATACTCTTCAGGATCTATGGAAATGTTAGAAAGAACAAGAATGGCGAGTGTTTTGTATCCAGGTGAAAAAGAATTAGGAGCAAAATTAGAAGCTAATTTTGATACTAAATACAACTTCCCTTTGAAATTGCAATTAGCAGTAGTAAATGGAAACTTTGCTCAAGGAACTACTACTAACCAAGTTAAAGATATTGACAACAATAAAGATGTTATAGCTAGAGCGGTATATTCTATAAAATTACCAAATTCTGGTCTTGGAATTGATTTTGGAGGACATGGGTATTTTGGAAAAACTGAAATTCTTTCAGGTTCAACACTAACAGGATTTACTGGAGTTAATGGAGAAGCTTTAACTGTAAATGTAGGGGATAAATTAGACAAAAAATGGTTTGGAGCTGAAATGCAAATCTACTATGATATTTTAGGTGGCGCAGCTTTAAAAGGGGAATATATCTCAGGAACACTTTCAGGGGTGAAAAACAGTGCTTATGCAAATTATAACAAAGAATTCAAAGTTGATGGTCTTAGAGATTTCAAAGGATTCTATGTGCAATTCATTAAAAACATCGGGGTTAAAAACCAATTAATCGCTCGTTATGATTCATTTGATCCAAATTCAAAATTAGCTGGAAATTTAGTTACTACTGCGGCTGATTTAAAATATACAACTTTAGCACTTTCTTGGCAGTATTTTTATGATGATAACATCAAAATCAATTTTGGATATTCATTGCCAACAAACGAAAAAAGTACTAATTCAGGTGTTGGAGCTGATTACTTAAATAGAGATAAAAAAGATAACACTTTCACAATAAGAATTCAAGCGAAGTTCTAAAATAATTAAAAATATACCTTAATAAAAAAATAATGAAAACTAAAAAAATTAAAATAGCAGCAATCTTATTAGTTGTGATGACAATAGGATTTTCATTTACAACATTGAATAAAATAACAGTTAAAGGTTCTGATACTATGGTTATTTTATCTCAAAAATGGGCTGAAGTATATATGCAAAAAAACCCTGGAGCTACAATTCAAGTTACTGGTGGTGGATCTGGAGTAGGTATTGCAGCATTAATCAATGGTTCTACAGATATTGCAAACTCTAGTCGTCCAATGAAAGCTTCTGAAGTTGATAAATTGAAACAAAGATATAACACTCTTGGAATTGAAATTCCTTGTGCAAAAGACGGATTGTCAGTTTATTTAAACAAAGCTAATGGTGTTTCTGAGCTTACAGTAAGACAAATTGGAGATATCTTTTCTGGAAAAATCACAAACTGGAAACAAGTAGGTGGAGTTGATGCAGGAATTAGATTGTACGGTAGAGAAAGTAGCTCTGGAACATTTGTTTTCTTCAAAGACAATGTTGTAAAAACAGATTATGCACCAAGTTGTCAAACTTTGCCTGGAACTGCAGCAATTGTAAATGCAGTTAAAAAAGATAAATATGCTATTGGATACGGTGGTGCTGCTTACGCAGAAGGAGTTAAAGATTGTAAAGTAAAGAAAGATGATAAAACTCCAGGAGTTTATCCAACTGCTGAAACAATCAAAAACAAAACATATCCTATCACAAGATACTTATACATGTATTTGAAATCTAGACCAACAGGAGAAACTAAAAAATTCGTTGATTGGATTTTAAGTCCAGAAGGTCAAAAATTGATTACTTCAGTGGGTTACTTCCCTGTAAAATAATAAAAAGCAAATCTATTATCCCTTTCCGGTTTCTGGTTAGGGATAATTTTGTATTTAAAAAAATATGAATTTCTTAATTCAAATAAATGAATTCACAATATCCAATTAATAGAAGCTTTACTAAAGAGAGTCTGAAAAAACAATTCAGACTTTCAGAGTTTCTAGCAGAGAAAATTATTTCATCAGTTGCATTTTTATCTATTGCAATAATTTTTCTAATTTTTGTTTTTGTTTTTAAAGAATCATTGCCAATCTTTAATTTTGGAAAAGAAGCTGTAAAAACAGAAATTCAAGCTACTGAATCAGGTTCAAAGCCTGAATCATACGGTGCTGAACCAGCTGGTGAATTGAAACCAGAATCATATGGCTCTGAACCAACAGAAGATTTAAAGCCTGAAACATATGGATCAGAACCAGTTTCGCAAGAAGACTTGAAACCAGAAACATATGGAGATGTAACTGCAGAACCTACTGCTGTTTCTTCTGAAGAAACTCCAGAAGCAGTTTCGGAAAATAATGAAGGAGCTGATAAAACCTGGAGTACTTTTTTCACAACGGAATGGGTCCCTGTTTCTGAACATCCTAGATTTGGATTGTTAGGACTTCTTGTCGGAACGCTAAAGGTTACCATAATTGCTATGTTAATTGCTGGACCACTTGCAGTCTTAGCAGCACTTTATACGTCTTGTTTTGCCTCAAAAAAAGTCAAAGAAATTATAAAACCAATTATAGAAATGCTTGCCGCTTTTCCTTCTGTTGTTATTGGATTTTTTGCTTTAATGGTTTTAGCGACATTTTTTCAAAATATTTTTGGATATGATTCAAGATTAAATGCCTTTATAGGTGGAGTTGCAATGGCATTAGCGGCTATTCCAATTATTTACACGATATCAGAAGATGCACTTTCTGCGATACCAAAAACCCTTACAGAAGCAAGTTTAGCTTTAGGAGCTAGTAAGTGGCAAACCGCTTTTTTTGTAATTTTGCCGGCAGCTACACCAGGAATTTTTGCAGCTTTGCTTTTAGGAGTTGGTCGTGTTTTTGGTGAAACTATGATCGCACTTATGGCAACTGGAAATGCAGCATTATTGTCTACAAATCCTTTTGAGAGTGTGCGAACATTTGCAGCCACAATTGGTGCCGAAATGGCCGAAACTGTTTTTGGAGAAACGCATTATAGTGTTTTATTCTTTATTGGATCGTTGCTTTTCATTTTTTCATTCGCATTAAATGCCGTTGCTGAGTTTTACGTAAAAGGTAAATTAATCAAAAAATTTCAAGGTAAATAATCATGAGTAAAGATATAAATGAAACAGAAAAGCACTTTTTTTCTAGTAAAGGAAAAGGTGTTGACATAAAAGGAAAGTTAATTGTAGGAATTACTCAAATAGCAGTTTTATTGATTATTGCGATTCTTTTTATTATTTTAGGAATCATAGTTTATGAAGGACGCGAGAAGTTTTCTTGGGAATTTATAAGTTCATTTCCAACAAATGGAATGACTGAAGGAGGTATTTTTCCAGCTTTGATAGGAACTTTTATATTAGTAATTGTTATGTCGATTGCAGCAGTGCCTTTTGGAACAATTACTGCAATTTATCTAACAGAATATGCAAAAGAAAATTCAAAATTTGCTGCTGCCGTTCGATTTTCGATTAGAACTCTTGCTGTAGTACCTTCGATTATTTTTGGTCTTTTTGGACTTGGATTTTTCATCCAATTTGTAGGTGCTGGTGCTGATACTGTTTTTAATGGAGGAGCATTAAGATGGGGACAACCAAATATACTTTGGGCGAGTCTTACAATGTCTTTGCTAACACTTCCAGTTATTATAGTTTCTGTAGAAGAAGCTTTAAAAACAATTCCTCGTGAATTGCGTGAAGCAAGTTTAGCTTTAGGAGCTACAAAATGGCAAACCATTAAAAAAGTAGTTTTCCCAGGGTCAATTTCTGGAATTATGACAGGGACAATTCTTGCTGTTAGTAGAGGTGCTGGTGAAGTTGCTCCTATTTTATTTACTGGAGCTGCTTATTATTTAGCAACTTTGCCAGGTTCTTTGAGTGACCAATTTATGAATTTGGGATACCATATTTATATCATGTCAACTCAATCTTCTGACGTAGAAAAAACAATGCCAATTCAGTTCGCTACAACATTAGTATTGTTAATCCTTACCCTATCATTAAACTTAGTAGCAGTAGTTATTAGATCAAGAATTAGACGAAGAGCAAAATAATTAGAAATTTAAACTAATCATTTATTGTTTTAGATAACATTAATAGACATGAAAGACATTAAAATTGAAGTAAAAGATTTATCATTATATTACGGAGAAAAAAAGGCATTGAAAGAAATTTCTTTGCAGATTCCAAGAAATAAAGTGACTGCATTAATAGGACCTTCTGGTTGTGGAAAATCAACATTCCTAAGATGTATTAATAGAATGAATGACCTTATTCCTGATGTGAAAATTACAGGGAGTATGCTTGTTGAGGGCGTTGATATTTACGATAAAAACGTAGATGTTGTTAATATCAGAAAAAAAATCGGAATGGTTTTTCAAAAATCTAATCCTTTTCCAAAGTCCATTTATGAGAACATAGCTTATGGTCCTAAAATTAACGGAATAAAAGACAAAACGGAATTGGACGAAATTGTTGAAACTTCTTTGCGTAAAGCAGCTATTTGGGATGAAATCAAAGATAGATTAGGAGATTCAGCTTTAGGACTTTCTGGAGGTCAACAACAACGTTTGTGTATTGCAAGAACATTGGCTGTAAGCCCAGATATTATTCTTATGGATGAGCCTGCAAGTGCTTTGGATCCAATTTCAACTTCAAAAATTGAAGAATTGGTTCATGAATTAAAGGAACAATACACTATAATTATTGTGACGCATAATATGCAACAAGCAGCTAGGACTAGTGATTATACCGCATTCTTTTATTTAGGGGAGTTAATAGAAATAGGCAAAACAAATGCGATATTTACAAAACCAGAACAAAAACAAACAGAAGATTATATTACAGGTAGATTTGGAT
This sequence comes from Flavobacterium sp. 123, assembly GCF_003634825.1. NCBI lineage: Bacteria > Pseudomonadati > Bacteroidota > Flavobacteriia > Flavobacteriales > Flavobacteriaceae > Flavobacterium > Flavobacterium sp. 123. The sequence goes on along the minus strand of NZ_RBXD01000001.1, from coordinate 1,011,597 downwards.
AAAATTATTAAATTTAGCGGGCTTAATTAATTTAAAGCCTTACTTGATTTAACCTTGTAAATCTTTTAATTTTAAATAAAAAAATATGGCAACACACTTTGAAATAGAACTAGAAAAATTAAAAAATGTAATTGAAAAAATTGGTCTTCTTGCTGAACATCAAGTTGGTGAGGCGGTCAAAGCATTGCTTTCTGAACCAATTACCGAAGGAAAAGAAGTAAAGAAAACGGAACATAAAATTGACAAATTAGATATTAAAATCGATGAAATTTGTCAAAGTATTTTTGCGTTGCAACAACCAGTAGCTTCAGATTTGCGTTTTATTATGTCTGCAATGCAAATTAGCAATGAAATTGAACGTATAGGAGATTTAGCAATAAGCATCATTAAAAAGTCAAAAAATATAAAAGACAAGTATGATTTGATTTCTAAGTTTAATGTAGATGAATTGGCTAAACAAGTTGAATCTATTACTATAAAAACAAACGAGTGTTTTTTGACTCGCGACGAGAATACCATTGGCGAAATATTTGTTTTGAATAAAAGTATTAAAAACAAATGTGACAATACCATTCATAGTATCATTAACGAGATGAAAACAAATTCTAAAACAGTTGTTTCAGGAACGAATCTTGTAATTGTGATGAAACATTTAGAGCGTATCTCTGAACATTGTACAAATATTGCTGAAAATGTTTTTTTTATGATTAATGCTAAAATTATTAAACACGAAAAATTTGACGATAAAAAATCGGATAATTAATCCTAGTTTATTCTATCTAAAAAGCGCTGATTATAATTTATAATCAGCGCTTTTTTTATTTCCAGAAGGCTACTTATTACTCAAAAACTTTTAATAAATCCGACCATACAATTGTGTTGTCAATTGCTAGCAATCCTTTGTAGGTATTTATTTTGGATACATCCTCCATTTTAAACTCCTCTTGAGTTGCATAAGGGACCAATCCTTCGTTCGCTAGTTTTATTGCCAAATATTCTTGCTCATATTGACCAGGTGTTGGAATAAAAAAAGCCTTTTTTTCTAGTTTTGCTAAATCCATAATAGTAGTGTATCCAGAACGACATAATACGGTTTCACTTTCATTGAATGTTTGCTCAAGTTGACGTGTATTCATGAAATTATAATAGGTAACATTTCCTATTTGTTCTTTCGTTTGCTCTTTTTGAATGATTCCTTTGATGAAAACTACTTTTCCGGTATAATGAACAACTTCTGTTTTTAGTTTATCTTCTAATAGGCCACGCTGAGGTTCAGGACCCGAAAGAATAATCATTAAATCATATTGCTTTGGGGTTTCTTTTTTATGCATTCTACTTAAAGGACCAATATATTTAAGATTCAAAGAATCTTTTTTTAAATGCCCAAGTTCGCCCGTTAAATTAGGTAAAGTCGCAACATCTGGAACCCAACATTCCGTATATTTTTTTATAATATTTTGATGTAATTTGCTCGTTATCCAAGTGGTGTTTCCTGTCATAACATTAAGCTGGTGCGTTACAAATACAGAAGGTACTTTTTTGCTAAAAACACCTAATCGATTATCAGAAATAATTCCATCAATAGCATGCTTTTTAACCCACTTTTTAATCAGTCTTTTTTCTTCCCAAATCGCACGAATCATTTTTGGGCTATTCTTTATTAATTTCCATTTAAAGTTTTTGCCGTTTTTGGCATATTCAATTTGGTATGAAGGTAATTTTAGGGTTTTAATATAAGGGAATTCTTTTTTTAAAAGGGCTAATGCAATGCCATCGGAAGCAATTATTGGGATATAATTGTTTTCTTGTAAAGCTTTAATGACAGGAATACAACGAGTTGCGTGTCCTAATCCCCAATTTAGTGGAGCAATCAAAATTGTTTTATTGGTATTTTCCGAAGAAGTCATAGTTCAATTTATCATTTTATTTTAAAATGGAAAGATACATAAACAGTTTCCCATTTTATATTTCCATTAGATTACCAAACTATTATTTTATCAGTAATTGATTTGTCTGTGTTTATAAACAAAAAGGCTACCCATTGGATAGCCTTTTTTTGTTTATTCAAATTAAATTATTCTTGAATGTATGTTTTATTACCATTTGAATTGATGTAATATTTTCCTCCTCTTGGTCCTGTATAAACTTTTTTACCGTTGTATTCACCAGTGATTTTATCTGCTACTTTAGGTGCTTTCTCAGTTGTTTCTTTTACTTTTACAGCCTTTTTCTCAACTTTTTTTCCTTCCTCTTTAATTTTAGCATCAGCCTTATTTAGTTTTGCTTTGCTTTTACCTTCGGCTGCTTCCTCTTTAATTTTAGCATCAGCCTTATTTAGTTTTGCTTTGCCTTTGCTTTCAATTGCGTCTTTTTTTGCTTTAGCATCCGCTTTTGTTGCCTTTGCTTTGCTTTTACCTTCGGCTGCTTCGTCTTTAATTTTAGCATCAGCCTTATTCAGTTTTGCTTTGCTTTTACTTTCAGTTGCTTCTTTTTTTGCTTTAGCATCAGCTTTGGTTGCCTTTGCTTTAGCTTTTTTTTCTGCAGCATTAGCGCTAGCCTCTTCTTTTTTTTCTTTAGCTTTCTTTTTAGCTTTTTCTTGTTTTTCTTTTACAACTTTAGCTGCTTTCTCTGTTTTCGCTTTTGTTTTTTTCTTAGTAGTAGTTTCTTGAGCATAAAAACTATTTGAAAAAGCAAAAAGCAAAAATAATAACACTAATTTTTTCATATTTACTGGGGGATTTAAATTTTAAGATACTAAAATTAAGAATTATTTCTTGTTTAATTAAATGAGATGCTAAAAATATGCTCTTAGTTGAATGTTGCCAGTATGGATGGTTTGGCTTGATTGGCTTTTCCTTCCTTGATAATTTAAGTTTATATCTAAAAACTGTGTTAGATTCTTTTGTAGTAATAATCTCCAGGTTAAGTTTTGTCCAGCTTGTAGTCCTTCAAGCATTTGAAATCCTACAGATGAAAATGCGTTTCCACTAAATTTATTTTGATAAAAAGAGAGTTCTCCATTTAGCGTTATTTTTTTGTCACCTGAGTAAGAAAAAGAACTTCCCCACCTATTTTGAAGTAGTGTTTCTGAATTTCGAATTTGGTTTTCTTTGTTCTGTAATTCATAAAACAGATCCAAACTCGTATTTTTAGAAAATAAATAACTGATTTTTGGCCCTATAAGGTAGCCATTGATAGCATAGTTTTTATCAGGAAAGTTTTCAGATAACATTGAAGTTTTTATAGTTTTTAGAAAACAACCTAGTAACCAACTTTTCTGGTACAAATGATTATACTGTAATTGATGTGATGCGTTTGTGGCTTCTTGCGAACCAATTGACAATAAATTTTTCGCATTATTTTGTAAATAAGTATAGGTTATAGAATGATGTTGCTTCCCTCGATTGTAGAACAAACTATTTCTGAAACTTGAATTTAATCCTAATGCGTTTTTCTGAGAAGAATTAAATAGATTGAGATCAAAATTATCGCCATCATTTTTTGCTTTGCGATCGATAATAAATGAAGTTTGATTATAGAAATAAGACAGTATTTTTTTAATACCATTTTCGTTTTGCCATTGATTAGGATTTATAACTAAAGATTGGGAGAATTTATTTTGGTTGGTTTTAATATAAATTCGGTTGGGTAGAAATACGCGAATGTATTTTGCTTGATCAATAAAAGGCGCTACTTCAAATTCCTGTAACTCTTGAATGCCGTTGTTATTATAATCATTCCAAGTATATACGCCCTGCCCTGCAGCTACCTCAAGATAGGTAAATTCCTGTTGAGGAATGGTTCCAGAATTTGTTTCGTAAACAGTTGTACTTTGTATTAATTGGTTAAAAAACTGATTGTTATAAAGTATTCTAGAATTCAATGAAGATTCTTTTTGTTTTGTATTGGTTACAAAGTCAAAGATTCGGTAGTTCATATAAACGGATAGATCGCTTTTTTTGGTTTGAATTAGTTTTGATTTTAAAACAAAAGTTTGAGAGTTATTTACACGTTCAATTATACCTTTTTGTAAACTATCATTAGTTCTTTTTAGATAACCCAATTCAACAAAAACTTTGGTACTATCTCCTCGTCCTGCAAAAAAACCATATTCTGAAAACCGTTGACTCAGAGCAGAAAGCTGATGTGTAGCTGTATTTTTTTCTTGATTATCCTCTAATCGTAAGCTACTTCCAATCCAGTTTTTATTGAAATGGAAACGCATTTGTGATTGATTTCTTAAGAATTTAGAATTTGCTACAGTGCTTTCGCTTTTTAAAAGACTCCCTTGGTTTTGAAAACTCCAATTTTTTAACTTAACATGACCATTGACGCTATGTCTATTTCCTGAAAAAGTATTTGAAAAATCTAATTTTTCAAATTGATAATTAATTAAGCCTTTGTTTTGGGTGTTGTTTTTTGGATTTAGTTTAAAGTTCAATCCAGAAACTAATAAACTTTGATTCCCTGAAGCATTGAGCTGTAAATTCCAATCGCGATTAAATTCAATTGTATTTAGGCGTTCAACAGAAGAGAAGTTTTCCTTTATGAATTGATAATTTACAAAGGCATCTGTGTTCCATCTTTTGGAAAACAAGCGTTGTTTAATGTTTATTTTACCAGCTAGACCTTTGTTATTACCATCATCTATTGAAGAAAATAAATTTTTGTCATTGTTGCTTACGCCAATTTCAAAATCAACAGACGTCTTTTCGGTAGGTTTATATTTTCCTAAAAAAGTAGCAACCTGAACTTTTGTTGGTGCCACTAATTGTATAGTAGGTTCGTAATTTCCTTGAGGGATTCCATTTATTGGAGCAGTGTATTGGTAAATTTTAGTAATAGCTACAGCGTTACTCAAGATATAGTTTCCTTTATTGGCACCAACTAAACTAAACTTAAGGCTGTACAAAACATCATAAGGATTGTTAGAATATTCATACGTTTCAACGCCATTAAGCAGTATTTTTTTATAAAGAATTTTGTTTTCAGAATAGGAATCTTCATAAGCTGAAGGTGCTGTCATTAAGCTTGAATTATCTCCAGCATTTGCTAAAATTTGTGTTTGATCTTGAGAAAGATTTTGTTGTAGCGGTTGGTTCTTTAAATCACTTTCAGAATATAAATAACCACTAAAATTCCATTTTTCGGTTTCGTGAGAAGCTCCTGCATAGGTTGCAAAACGCGTGTAATTTCGATCGGAATATTGGTATTCAATTGTAATTCGCATTTCGGAAGTAATAGTAAAAAGTGGCGTGAAAACAATTTCTCCTGCATTATAATCAATGGTGTAATCGTTATTTTCACCTCGTTTTAATAAAATACCATTCACATAAACACGCTCAGATCCTGAAATTACTAATACATATAATTCGCCGTTCTGACCTTTTAGTTTATAAGGACCTTGATTTCCTTCTTGCCCTTTAAAATTACTTTTGGCATATTGCCCTTTTACTAAAGCCACAGATGCAAAAACATTAGTGTGGTTGTTTTTTGTTCCAAAATCAAAGCTGGTGGATAGTCCTTGGACTTTTTTATTAAAATTTAAAAATTGTGTATTTTTATTTTCAAGAAAAATATCTCCCGCTCGCACGTTCCAATCATCACGGAACATTTCGATAAAAATATTATCAAATTGATCTAGTTTTTGTGAATAACCGCCTTCTTGCAGCGGAATATTACTATCCTGTATAGAAGCACGTAAGCTTACTTTTTCAGAAATCTTGCCGGTAATTTGTAAGTCTAAATTGGAGTTTAAGGAAGTATTTTGATTGTTTCCCACGGTTACACCTCTGGTAATGCTTCCGGAAGTAATTAAGCCGTCAAACGGAATGTTTTTTTGCGGAGAATCTGTTTGAATTTGGTACAATTCGCCAGATAATGCTTTATTACTAACTATTTTGCTTGGATCGTAAATACGGTATTCTTTGGTTAAAACATCAGGAAATCTCAAATAACTAACGGTTACAGAATCGCGAATTTGAGCAATTTTCTCATTGAGAATTAATGTTCCTTTTTGGAAATTGACTTTGTATAAAGTGCTGTCAATAGGAGCGTTATTTTTATCAAGAACTTTGAAAAAGCTAGAATTTATACTGTTGCTTTCAAGGTAAATAGTGTCTTTTGTTGTTTGAATTTTTTTACTTTGAAACAAGGTGTTATTTTCCTGTGCCTGAAGCCCAGAAATAAAACAGATTACTATCCAAAAAAGTAATTTCTTCAACATAATAAGAATAACTCAAGAGTTCCAAAAGTAGTATTTATAAATGTTAAAAAAGAGAAGTCTAGGTTTTTGATTGTAATTTGATAGGTAAACAAAAGGGAAGTCAATAGCATCGACTTCCCTTTTGTATAGTAACAAATTTTGTAATCTATTCTTTGGTTACCACTTGCATGGTTTCACGGCTTACTTGTTTTAATAAAACTACTTTATTGTTTTCAACAGTTTGTGCCGCTTGATCATTAAAGTGACGAATGGTATATAAAGTTACATTTTCATCAAACTCAACTTTGAATTTCTTAGAAAGAATTGCATTTAATTCATTGAAATTTTCAAATTTATCTTCCACACAAACAGAAAAACTAATTGCAGAATTCTGAATTAAGTTTACTTTGATTTTGAATTGGTGAAACAAAGCAAAAATTTCGCTGATGTTTTCTTCCATAATAAATGAAAAATCTATAGAAGAAAGTGAAATCAATAATTGGTTTCTTTTTACAATAAAACAAGGCAAGTATGGTTCTAAATCAACTCCTTTTGAAACGCTTGTTCCTTTTAATAGTGGATTGATAAATGATTTTACGTACAAAGGAATTTCCTTTTTCTGCAACGGTTGCAACGTTTTTGGGTGGATAACCGTTGCGCCATAAAAAGCTAATTCAATTGCTTCACGATAAGAGATTTGATTCAATAAGCTCGCATTTTCAAAATAACGAGGATCCGCATTCATAACTCCAGGAACGTCTTTCCAGATGGTTACACTTTCGGCATTTAAGCAATATGCAAAAATTGCCGCTGTATAATCCGAACCTTCACGACCTAAAGTTGTAGTAAAGTTGTTTTCGTCAGAACCTAAAAATCCTTGTGTGATATTTAATATTTTACGTTTTACGTTTTTCGCAATATTTTTTTGTGTCAATTCCCAATCTACTTCGGCATCTCTGTAGTTAGCATTTGTTTTTACAAAATTACGTACGTCTAACCACTGCGTATTGATTCCCATATAGTTCATATAATGGCTCAAAACAGTAGTAGAAATAAGTTCACCATAGCTTACAATTTGGTCGTAAACAAAATTATAATTTGGTGATTTGTTGTGTGCTAAAAAATATTCTAAGTCCGAAAACTGAGAATTCACAGCTCCAAAAACAGCATTTTTGTCGTCTTCGAATAAATCCAACAAAATCTGATTGTGGTATTTTTTTACTTCTTGAACAGATGAATTTAATTCAGCTGATTTTTCGAAATAGTTCTTTATTACTAATTCAAGTGCATTTGTAGTTTTTCCCATTGCTGAAACAACTAATAATACATCTTCGTAACCTACTTTTTGCAAAACGTCATATACGTTTTTAATTCCTTCGGCATCTTTTACAGAAGCACCACCAAATTTGAATACTCTCATTTTAAAATTAAGATTTCAGATTCTAGATTTCATATTTTATATGAAACTACAAGCTTATTTATTTTTTATTTTAACTTATTGTCAACGAAATAATTAATTGCTTCTTGGTCCATTTGTACAACTCTCCAATCGTCAAGAACTTTTGCTCCTGATTTTTCGTAAAATTCAACTGCAGGCGTATTCCAATCTAGGACATTCCATTCAATTCTTCGTACATTATCTTTTTGTCCTTGTTTTATAATTTCAGAATACAAGGCATATCCTAGACCTGTTCCGCGCATTTTTTCTTTTACAACTAAATCTTCTAAATGGATTGTCTTTCCTTTCCAAGTTGAATAACGATAATAATACAATGCTATTCCCACAATTTCAGAATCTAATTCTGCTACAAAAACATGAAATAAAGGCGTTTCGCTAAAACCATCGCGAATTAAATCATCAACAGTTATAAGCACAGCATTTGGTTCTTTTTCAAATTCTGCCAGCTCCTGAATGAGTCCTAAAACGGCTTTCATGTCTTCAGGATTTCCTTTTCTGATATTCATACGTGGTTTTTATTTGTTTTTTATTAGAATCTAAAATCCGCATGTCTTTAAATTGATGTTTGCATCAAACTCCGCGGAATGCTCATTTTGTAAATTCTTAATTTTAATTGTTGAATTGGCCAAATTAACGCAAATTTCTGCCAAAAATCAACAATTTTTAAGCAAATATACAATACGGTAAACTAAATAAATAGTATTCATGTTGTTTTCACAAAAAAAGCGATATTTGTTACCTCAAAACAACTACAACGATTTCGTAATGGAACAACGCAACAAAACATTAGGTGAATTTATCATCGAAAACCAGAATGCCTTTCAATACTCGTCAGGCGAATTATCCCGAATTATTAACTCTATCCGATTGGCCGCTAAGGTGGTTAATTATAAAGTAAATAAAGCTGGGTTAGTAGATATTGTAGGTGCCGCAGGAGAACAAAATATCCAAGGCGAAGACCAACAAAAATTAGATGTCTATGCAAATGAAATTTTTATTCAAACTTTAATTAATCGCGAAATTGTATGCGGAATTGCTTCTGAAGAGAATGATGATTTTATAACCGTGCAAGGTTCAGACAATGCCCATAACAATAAATATGTGGTTTTGATGGATCCTTTAGATGGATCGTCAAACATTGATGTAAATGTTTCGGTAGGAACAATTTTTTCGGTTTTTAGACGGATAACTCCTATTGGAACTCCAGTAACAATTGAAGATTTTTTGCAACCCGGAATTAATCAAGTTGCAGCAGGATATGTTATTTATGGTACTTCAACGATGTTAGTTTACACTACTGGTCACGGTGTAAATGGGTTTACTTTGAATCCTGCGATTGGTACTTTTTACTTGTCACATCCAGATATGAAATTCCCACAAAATGGAACTATTTATTCCATTAATGAGGGGAATTATGTGCATTTTCCGCAAGGAGTAAAAGATTATATCAAATATTGCCAGCTGGAAGAGGACGATAGGCCTTATACGTCTCGTTACATCGGAAGCTTAGTTTCTGATTTTCATAGAAATATGATAAAAGGTGGGGTTTATTTATATCCAACAAGCTCAAAAGCACCTAAAGGGAAATTGCGATTACTGTATGAATGCAATCCTATGGCATTTATTGCGGAACAAGCAGGAGGGAAAGCTTCGGATGGATTTAATAGAATAATGGAAATACAACCTACAGAATTACATGAGCGAGCGCCTTTCTTTTGTGGAAGTTTAAATATGGTAGAAAAGGCGGAGGATTTTATGCGCCTTGCCAAACTAAGCAAATATTAAAATGTAAAAAGCTCCCAATTGGGAGCTTTTTAATTATTTATTCATGTTTTTCATTTCATAGATAAAAGTATCTAAATCTACTTTTTTATCCACTAGGGTTAAAGCCTTATTGACGATGTAATTTACATTTCCAGGAGTAAATCCTAATGCTAATCCAAATTTTAAAAGCATTTTTTCTCTCTTGTCTCCTAAATGATGATCAATATGAACGATTCTTGCTAAATCATACAAACGTTCTAATCGTTCCACATGTAAATAAGGAGGATTGATAGGGTATTTTAAAGGGTTTTCTAAAATCTCTTCATATTCTGAAGGGATGATTTCAAGGTTTGTGGCCAGTTTGTCTAAAAAAGCTTTTTCTTCTGGGGATGATTTCCCATCAGCAAGCGCCACGCGAACAATGGCAGAGAAATGACCTTTATTTCTTTGTTTAAATTCGCTGTCGAATAAATCTGAAAATGACATAATAGTTAGTTTTTATAATATAAAGATACTTCTTTTTTGAGAATTGCTTTCTATATGGCTTTTAAATTTATATGATTTTTTTCGGTTTTTTACCAAATGATTTGTTAATCCAAAATCATCATTTTCAAAATTAATCGTAAGTTTACAACCCCATTGTCAATTTAATAAATTAGTAATCTATGTCAGATTTTTGGATTTACTTTCAAATTGGATTAAAACACGTTTTGAATATTTATGCCTATGATCATGTTTTATTTTTAGTAGCTTTAGCTGTCCCATTTACATTTAAAGATTGGCAACGAATAGTTCTTTTAGTAACGCTTTTTACAGTGGGTCATACTATGGCATTGCTACTTTCGGTTTATGAAATTGTAGCTATAAAGGTAAATGTTGTTGAGTTTTTGATTCCTATAACTATTTTTGTAACAGCATTATTTAGTCTTTTTACAGCTGGAAAATCAAGTAAAAAAGAAAGCTTGAATTTGGTTTTTTTTATAACATTGTTTTTCGGAATTATACATGGATTAGGTTTTTCAAACTATTTTAAAACAATACTTGGCGGAAGTGCCAATTCAAAATTAATACCATTGTCAGAATTTGCATTAGGAATTGAGGCTGCTCAGATTATAGTGGTTTTTGTAGTTCTTGTGCTATCATATATTGTTCAAACTGTTTTTAGGTTTTCTAAACGGGATTGGACTTTAGTAATGTCAGCATTTATAATAGGGGTGGTTTTACCAATGATTTTAGAAAGTGAAATTTGGAACAGATAAATAAGATGAACGAAAAAAAATTAAATAAATACGACAAAGCCTATCTTAGAATTGCAAAAGAATGGAGTTTTTTGTCTTATTGCAAACGCAAACAAGTAGGCGCAATAATAGTACGAGATCGTATGATAATTTCTGATGGATACAACGGTACTCCATCAGGATTTGAGAATTGTTGTGAGGATGAAGAGGGATTAACACGTTGGGATGTTTTGCATGCTGAGGCGAATGCAATTTTAAAAGTGGCTAGATCTACACAATCTTGTGAAGGAGCAACTTTATATATTACACTTTCACCTTGTAAAGAGTGTAGCAAATTGATTCATCAATCAGGAATAAAAAGAGTGGTTTTTCATAATGGATATCGTGATGATTCAGGGATTCAATTTTTGATTAAAGCAGGCGTGGAAATAGAGCATATTCCGGTATTAGAAGAATAATGAAATTCAACCTTAAATATTTACCAATTGTTATTGGAACTTCACTAGTTGTTGGAATACTACTTGGTGGCATGTTAAATTTCAATAACAGCAATCATTTTTTAGCCAAAAACAATTCGAAAAACAAGCTGAATCAACTCATCGACTTTATTGATAATGAATATGTCGATGATGTCAATACAGATTCTATTGTGAATCTTACCGTTGACAATATTTTAGCTAAACTAGATCCGCATTCTGTTTATATTCCACCAAAAGAACAAGCAGAAGTTGCGGAAAACATGAAAGGTAATTTTGTGGGTATTGGTATCAATTTCTATATGTACAATGATTCTGTTGCTGTTATAAAGCCAGTTGATAATGGTCCTTCGGCCAAAGCTGGAATTAAAGCGGGTGACCGAATTTTATATGCGGATAAAACAAAATTATTTGGACGAAAATTACCTAATGATACTTTGTTTTCTAAACTCAAAGGGACAGTAGGTTCTGAAGTTGATATTACGGTTTACAGAAAAGCAGAACGTAAAAAACTGAAAATAAAAGTAAAGCGAGATGTCATTGCCTTAAAAAGTGTTGATGTTGCCTTACTCTTAAATCCTAAAACAGGCTACATAAAAATAAACAGATTTGCCGAAACTACTTTTGAGGAATTCAAAAAAGGTTTGGATAAATTAAAGAAACAAGGAGCTCAATCGCTCGTTTTGGATGTGCGTGATAATGGGGGTGGATACATGGAAGAAGCCATTGCTATTGCGGATGAATTTTTGAAAGACAAGCAATTGATTGTTTTTACCAAAAATAAAAAAGGAGCAATCGATAAAACATTTGCCACTGGAGAAGGAAGTTTTGAAAACGGAAAACTATTTGTGTTGATAAATGAAAATAGCGCTTCGGCAAGCGAAATTCTTGCTGGAGCTATTCAGGATAATGATAGAGGAACTATTGTTGGGCGTCGTTCTTTTGGAAAAGGATTAGTGCAGCGCGAAATGGATTTTCAAGATGGTTCCGCCGTACGATTAACCATTGCTAGATATTATACACCTACAGGGCGTTCGATACAAAAACCATATTCTAAAGGGAATGAAAGCTATTTTAAAGAATCGGATTCTCGTTTTATAAATGGGGAATTGTATGAAAAAGACAGTATAAAAGTAACAGATTCTTTAAAGTTTAAAACTAAAAAAGGTAGAATTGTATATGGCGGCGGCGGAATTGTGCCGGATGTTTTTGTGCCTCTTGAAGTAGAACACGGTAATGAAACTACAGCCTATATAATGCAATCAGGAGTTGTGGGTCATTTTGTTTTTGAACAACTGGACAAAAATAGAAATCTTTTTAAAGGAGTGACTTTTGGCGACTTTGTTGATAGAATGAATAAAACAGATTTGTATTTTAATTTGTTTCAAAAGTATATTTTTGAAAATGGATTGGATATTAAATTCAATAAAAACAAAGCTATGGTAAAACGGTATATCAATGCTGAATTTGCTAGACAATTGTTTGGTGAAGAGTATTACTACCAAATTTCACTAAAAGAAGATACTATGATAAAAACAGTTTTAGGGAAAATCTCAAATCCTAAAAACTAAATTTTATTCCTGTAAAATTTCAAAGAAAAATTATCGGATGCTGTCGTGAGCATGTGTCTGAACGCCTCCATTCCATAGCGTAAGAATGTCTGTGGCGACGGCTGCGCCACTTCCAGAAGCAATTGCTAGTTGGCTTCTCCAGCCTGCTAATGTTCCAATTGCATAAATACCTTCGGTAACTTTATGATCCTTGTTTTGTAATTGAATACGCTGTTTTTCAGGTAGCGATTTTTGATGTGATTCTACAAATTGCATCAATCCTTCGATGGCAAAAGTATTTGCTGAACCAATACCAATTACAATAGTTTTGGTAGTATAAGAATTTTTATTGGTGCTAACTTTAAAATGGGGATATTCGCCTTCTATTTTGAAGACTTTTTCATTGGGGATTTGTAAAACATGAGGGTAAATGGTAGACAAATGCTGAATACTCTCTGTTAATAATTCAGAACCTAATTTGCCTGGAGCAATTCCGTATGCATTGTTAAATAGTGCTTCTTGAAGAGCTGAATTTTTTTGATGGGTTAAAATCCCTATTTTTTTATCAGAAGCAAAGGATTTGTTTTTTGCTGAACCTAAAACAAGTGCGCAAGACATTCCTGAAACACCTCCGCCAATGATTAAAACGTCAAACATTATTAAAGTTTGTCGTTCATTTTTTCTTCAATCTTTTTTGACATTTTAAAAATTAAAAGAATTAGCACAGCACAAAAAGAAGCAGCAACCCCAATAAGAGCAACAACACTGTCTCCTTGTAACGGATTTTTGAAATCAAGTAATGTAATGTTGAAGATAGTTAAAGCAAGTGCTAAAAAAACTAAAACGGTAGTGAAAATTTTCATAAGATAATTTTTTGTTTTTTATTATAAAAAAGAATAGTTCTGGAAATTAGTTAATGTAATGCATTTCCAAAAAATCAAAACTATTTATAAATAACATCGGCAGTAAATTTATAAAAATTTATTTTAGACAAACAAACCTTTAACATTAGCGGCAAATAATTTAACAGCAATGGCAAGAAGAACAACGCCAAATGCTTTACGAATTACTCCAAGTCCGTTTTTTCCTAACATTTTTTCGAGTTTTGAAGACGATTTTAGAACGATGTAAACTAAAATAATATTTAGAACAATTGCAATAACAATATTTATGGTGTGAAATTGTGATCGTAAAGAAAGCAAAGTGGTCATTGTTCCTGCTCCAGCTATCAATGGAAATGCAAGCGGAACAATAGAAGCAGTATTTGCTTCTTCGTCTCTGTAAAGGCGAATTCCCAGAATCATTTCAAGTGCTAAAAAGAACAATACAAATGAACCCGCAACAGCAAAAGAATGAACATCGATTCCTATTAGGCTTAAAAATTCTTCACCGATAAATAAAAAAACAATCATGATAAATCCAGCTACAAGAGAAGCTTTTTCAGATTCGATATGGCCATGTTTGGCTCTTAAATCAACAATAATAGGAATGGTTCCTACGATATCAATTACGGCAAAAAGCACCATTCCAACGGTTATGATTTCTTTAAAGTCAATTTCTAACATAGCTTTTTTTGTTTGCAAAGGTACATTTTTATTCTAGTATCTGTTTTTGGTTTCCTTTTTGAAATATTTTAAAGAATTTAAAACACTTGTTTTTTAACGCTTTATTCGTTAACTCTAGCGTATTTTAAAAAATGGAGATTCTTGAGGGTTTTTATGTTTTATGTTTTTAAATTTTATAATAAAATAATATTTTTGTTAATTTACTTAAAATCGGTAATATGAATAAAGGAATAGTATTGTTTTTAATTGGGTTGTTTTTGCTTGTTGGATGTTCTAAAACGGAAGACGAAGTGATGATAACAGTGACTTTTGATTCAAAAGGGGGTAATGATTTAGCTCCACAAACTTTTAATTCAGGATCCTTGGTCAAAGAAAGTACTCCAGTAGACAAGGGATTTACATTTGTAGGTTGGTACTATGATGAGGAATTGCAGCTTCCGTTTAAGTATTCGAATGTGATACGAGAAAATAGCACTTTATATGCTAAATGGGCGCCAAATGTTATAAATCCCGTTACAACTTCCTATTCTTCAAATATGAATCAAATTCTCTCTTTTCCTCATAATTTAATATTTGATGAATCGGGAATTTTATATTTATCAACAGATGCAGGTATTTATAAAATAACTTCTTCTGGGGCTATTTCTTCTTTTGTAAGCGGTAACTATTGGGGAATGGCTTTTGATTCCAAAGGTAATTTATTCGCTCTAAAGCCAGAGAATACCTTGTCAAATATTGATAAAATTGATGTTTCTGGAATTGCTACCCCTTTTTTAAGGGTTGATTATTTTGCAAGCAATTTGTTTTTTGATAAAAAGAATGGGGAGTTATTTATCAATAATTTTTCATTCGGAAAACTGAATAAGATTGATGCATTAGGAAATAGTTCTCAATTTGCGTCTGGCTATGGATTGGTTGGAGACTTTACGATAGATCCTTATGGGAATTATTATTTGGCAGATCATTCAAGTATTGGCACAATAAGTTCAAAAGGAAGATATAGTTGGTTAGTTTCTAATTTAAATTCCCCTCCTAGCGATTTGATATGTGATAGCAAAGGTAATGTGTATACGGGTAGTATTGATAATACTATTAATAAAATTACTCCTACAGGCGCAGTTGTGTCCTTTCACTTAGATAATAATTACGGAGGTTTGAGATGTATGACGATTGATAAAGATGAAAATATTTATGTGGTTATGTCTAATCAAAACTCAAATTATGAATCTTTAAGTAGCATTTTAAAAATCACATATTAATCCCTTTTGTGTTAGTTTGACTATATTTGCACTTTATAATCATACTACTTCATAATAATGTTTCAATTAGGAAAAACCATCGTCTCAGAAGACATACTCGAAAAAGATTTTGTTTGCAATTTGTCAGCTTGTAAAGGAGCTTGCTGTGTTGACGGTGATGCTGGTGCGCCTTTAAGCGTTGAGGAAACAAAAATTATGGAGGAAATATATCCCAAAGTTAAACCTTTTTTACGAAAAGAAGGAATTGCTGCTATAGAAGCGCAAGGGACTTGGGTAAAAGGAACTGATGGGGATCTTGAAACACCATTAATAGACAACAAAGACTGTGCTTACGTTATTTTTGATGGTAAAACAGCACTTTGTGGTATTGAACAAGCCTATAATCAAGGTATAGTTGATTGGAAAAAACCTGTTTCCTGTCATTTATATCCTATACGAGTAAAAGACTTCACGGAATTCGCAGCTGTTAATTATGATAAATGGGATATTTGTGACGATGCTTGCTCATTAGGAAAAGAATTAGAAGTACCCGTTTATAAATTTGTCAAAGAAGCTTTAATTAGAAAATTTGGTGAAGATTGGTTTGCAGAGCTTGAAAAAGTGGCTCAGGATATGAAGCATTCATAGTCTAAAACACCTTCCAGAATTAGTTTCGTTTTCCAAAATAGCATTACTGCAAATTAATTCAAAAATAAATCGACGAACGGTAATAATTATTTTTAAAATAAAATAAAATATTTCTTGTTTTACGTTTATTAAATCCTATATTTTACAGTGCCTTGACTACTTTTTTTATTTTTAAATATCTGATATTTAGAAATTTAAGATTTGTATGAAAAGTATCCTTATTTTTTATTTTTGTTAAAAACTAGACCAGATTGTGAATAAGTTTGGCTTTTAACTTCCGCAATATTTCACAATCTTTGTAATCCCCTGAATGCACAAAATTTCGTTAAAATTTCAAAAAAATAAACAATAGCAATGACGCAAGTTGAACCAATTTTACAAGAAAATAAAAATCGTTTCGTTATTTTTCCTATAAAGCACCATGATATTTGGGAATGGTACAAAAAAATGGAAGCAAGTATCTGGACAGCCGAAGAAATAGATTTGTCTCAAGATTTAAATGACTGGAATAATAAACTTAGTGATGACGAAAGATATTTTATCAAACATATTCTTGCCTTTTTTGCTGCTTCTGATGGAATTGTAAATGAAAATCTTGCTGAAAATTTCGTAAACGAAGTTCAATATGCAGAAGCAAAATTCTTTTATGGTTTCCAAATCATGATGGAAAATATTCATAGCGAAACCTATTCACTTTTGATTGATACTTATGTGAAAGATGAAACTGAGAAAACAGAATTATTTACTGCAATTGATGTTTTTCCTGCTATTAAGAAAAAAGCAGAATGGGCATTAAAATGGATTGAATCGGATTCTTTTGCAGAGCGATTGATTGCTTTTGCTGCTGTGGAAGGTATTTTCTTCTCTGGAAGTTTCTGTTCAATTTTTTGGTTGAAAAAAAGAGGATTAATGCCAGGTTTGACTTTTTCTAACGAATTGATTTCTCGTGACGAAGGAGTTCATTGTGATTTTGCGGTGCATTTACACAATCATCATTTGATAAATAAAGTACCAAAAGATAGAATTAAAGAAATTATTGTTAATGCATTAGATATTGAAAGAGAATTTATCACCGAATCAATACCGGTAAGTTTGATTGGAATGAATGCAACATTAATGACGCAATACCTAGAGTTTGTAACGGATAGATTGTTAGTAGAATTAGGATGTGATAGAGTATATAATACTGCAAATCCTTTTGATTTTATGGACATGATCTCGCTTCAAGGAAAAACAAACTTCTTTGAGAAAAAAGTTGGTGAATATCAAAAATCAGGTGTAATGAATACCGATAGTGATGCTCAAAAAATTAGTTTTGATGCGGATTTTTAAAAAGTAAACACTCCTAAAAATTAAGTGACATAAAGAAAGAAAAGCATTTTTTTGATCTTTAGTTTTTTTTCAATAATAAATTAAAAAAGTAACCTTATGTATGTAGTAAAAAGAGATGGCCATAAAGAGCCAGTAATGTTTGATAAGATTACGGACAGAATAAAAAAATTATGTTACGGGTTAAACGAATTAGTTGATCCTGTAAAAGTAGCAATGCGTGTTATTGAAGGTTTATATGATGGTGTTTCTACATCAGAATTAGACAATCTTGCAGCTGAAACTGCGGCTTCGATGACTATTGCACATCCAGATTATGCGCAATTAGCTGCTCGTGTTGCTATTTCGAATTTGCATTCAAATACAAAAAAATCTTTCTCAGAGACGATGAAAGATATGTATCACTATGTTAATCCAAGAAATGGACAAGAAGCACCTTTGCTTTCTGATGAAGTATTTAATGTAATTCTTGAAAATGCAGAATTCTTAGATTCTCATATCATATACAACCGAGATTTCAATTATGATTATTTTGGTTTCAAAACTTTAGAACGTTCTTATTTACTGAAATTAAACGGTAAAATTGTTGAACGTCCTCAACACATGTTGATGCGAGTTTCAGTTGGAATTCACTTAAACGACTTGAAATCTGTAATAGAAACATACGACTTAATGTCGAAAAAATTCTTTACACATGCTACTCCAACATTATTTAATGCAGGTACACCTAAGCCACAAATGTCTTCTTGTTTCCTTTTGGCTATGCAAGATGATAGTATTGATGGTATTTATGATACGTTGAAACAAACGGCAAAAATCTCTCAATCAGCAGGTGGAATAGGGCTTTCTATTCACAATGTAAGAGCAACTGGTTCTTACATTCGTGGTACTAATGGAACTTCAAACGGTATTGTTCCAATGTTGAGAGTTTTCAATGATACGGCGCGTTATGTAGACCAAGGTGGTGGAAAACGTAAAGGAAGTTTTGCTATTTATATTGAAACTTGGCATGCTGATATTTTCGAATTCCTAGACTTGAAAAAAAATACTGGAAAAGAAGAAATGCGTGCAAGAGATTTATTCTTTGCTATGTGGACTTCGGATTTATTCATGAAACGTGTTCAAGAAGATACTACTTGGACTTTGATGTGTCCAAACGAATGTCCTGGATTATATGATGTATACGGTGAAGAATTTGAAGCAATGTACACAGATTATGAAGCAAGAGGAAAAGGTAGAAAAACGATCAAAGCACGTGAGTTATGGGAGAAAATTCTAGAATCACAAATTGAGACTGGAACACCATATATGCTTTATAAAGATGCTGCAAACCGCAAATCAAATCAAAAGAATTTAGGAACTATTCGTTCTTCTAACTTGTGTACCGAAATTATGGAGTACACTTCTAAAGATGAAATTGCAGTTTGTAACCTAGCATCTATTTCATTACCAATGTTTATTGAAAATGGTAAATTTGATCACGAAGCATTGTTCAATGTAACTAAACGAGTGACTAGAAACCTGAATAAAGTAATTGATAGAAATTATTACCCAGTAAAAGAAGCAGAAAACTCTAATCTACGTCACAGACCAGTAGGTCTTGGAGTGCAAGGATTAGCAGATGCTTTCATTATGTTGCGTATGCCTTTTACTAGTGATGAAGCTAAAAAATTAAACCAAGAAATTTTCGAAACTCTTTATTTTGCAGCAGTTACCGCTTCGATGGAGATGGCCAAAGAAGAAGGTCCATATTCAACTTTCAAAGGGTCGCCAATTTCTCAAGGTGAATTCCAACACAATTTGTGGGGGATGAAAGATGAAGAATTATCAGGACGTTGGGACTGGGCTTCGTTAAGAAAAGAAGTAGTGGAACATGGGGTTCGTAACTCATTATTAGTTGCTCCAATGCCTACAGCTTCTACATCACAAATATTAGGTAACAATGAAGCTTTCGAGCCTTACACCTCAAATATTTATACTCGTAGAGTACTTTCAGGGGAGTTTATTGTTGTAAACAAACATTTATTACATGATTTAGTTGAAAGAGGTTTATGGAATGATACTTTGAAACAAGAAATTATGCGTCACAATGGATCTGTTCAAAATATTGATGTGATTCCACAGGACCTTAAAGAATTGTACAAAACTGTTTGGGAAATGTCCATGAAGGACATTATTGATATGTCGCGTCAAAGGGGTTATTTTATTGATCAATCTCAATCGTTGAATTTGTTTATGCAAGATGCAAACTATTCAAAATTGACATCAATGCACTTCTACGCTTGGCAATCTGGATTGAAAACGGGAATGTATTATTTGAGAACAAAATCAGCAGTTGATGCCATTAAGTTCACCTTAAATAATGATAAAAAAGCAGAAGCTATACCTGATGAAGCAGAGCCAATGAGCGTTGAAGAATACAAAGCAATGTTAATGAAGGCACAAGCTTCAGGTCCTGAGGATTGCGAAATGTGCGGTTCTTAATTCATTATAAAAAGCAACAATTATAAATTACAAACAGCTATCATTCATTGATGGCTGTTTTTTTAGGAGCTAATTCCAGCTATCCGCTTTATCTTTTCCAGGTAAAAAAAACCTGTAAAAGGATGCTGCTGCTATCTGGGCTAGAACATATCAGTCAATATCATGTATTACGTATCTGAATCCTTATTTTTCCCTCCTGTTTCCGAAGCTAATGCGGACGGAATTCTTGCGGTTGGGGGTGATTTATCGCCAGAGCGTTTACAACTAGCCTACAATAGTGGAATTTTTCCATGGTTTGAACAAGGTGAGCCCATACTGTGGTGGTCACCTAATCCCAGAATGGTTTTGTTTTTAGACGAGTTGGTTGTTTCTAAAAGTATGCGGAACATACGGAATAGGAATATTTTTAAAGTAACCTTCAATCAGAATTTTAGAGATGTTATTTCGAATTGTCAAAACATAAAGCGTGAGGGACAAAACGGAACTTGGATTACAAATGATATGATTGAAGCCTATTGTAAGCTTCATGAATTGGGTGTGGCAAAATCAGTTGAGGTTTGGCAAGATGATATTTTAGTAGGAGGGTTATACGGGATAGATTTAGGAACTGTATTTTGTGGTGAAAGCATGTTTTCCTTAGTTTCAAATGCTTCAAAAGTAGCTTTTATAGCATTGGTAAACCAATTAAAATTAGCCAATTACAAGTTGTTGGATTGCCAGGTATACAATACACATCTAGAAAGTTTAGGATGTCGTGAAATTGAGAGAGAGGAATTTATAGCGATTTTAAAAAGCTAAATTTCTACGGTGTTTCTTCTCCAGCAATCTTCAAAATGATCGTTAACCATTCCAGTAGCTTGCATGTGTGCATAGACAACGGTTGAACCTACAAATTTAAAACCACGTTTTTTCAAATCTTTACTAATAGTGTCTGAAAGCGGTGTAGTAGCTTTTGCTTCCGAAGAATTTCTCAGCTTGTTTATAATTGGTTTTCCGTCTACGAATTTCCATATATAGCTAGAGAAACTACCAAATTCCTCTTGGACATTCATGAAAGCAATTGCATTAGAAACGGCAGCTCTAACCTTTAACCGATTGCGAATAATACCAGAATCAAGAAGTAAATCTTGGATTTTATCCTCTGAATAACTAGCAATTTTTTTATAATCAAAAGCATCAAAAGCCTTTCTGAAGTTCTCTCTTTTATTCAAAATAGTTATCCAACTTAATCCCGCTTGAAAAGTTTCTAAAATTAAAAATTCAAACAACGTAGCATCATCATAAACAGGAACTCCCCATTCTTCATCATGATATTTTTTATATAAATCACTTGAATTACACCAACTGCAACGTATTTTAGTTTCCATAGAATTATTTATTATGAATGTATTTTTCAATCAGAGAATGACCTAAATAGATTAACGGGGTTAGTAAAACAGCAATGCTAAGTTTTACAAAATAGCCTGTAAATGCGGAAGCTATATATGTTTCGGTAGTCATTTTTCCAGTCATCCAAAAAGCAATGCCTAATACGATAAAACTGTCAAATAGTTGCGAAATAACAGTTGATCCTGTACTTCGTAACCAAATCATTTTATTTCCTGTTTTGTTTTTGAAGAAATGGAAAATAGTAACATCAATAAGTTGTGAAACCATAAAAGCAGTGATGCTCCCAACTATTATCCACATACTTTGACCAAAAACGCCATTGAATTGAGCATCAGTAACTAAATTGGCTCCTTTTGCAGCAGGTATTTTTAAGGCAAAGTATAATAATACAAAGCAATATGCGATAAGGCTAGCGGTTATTAGAGATAATTTTTTAACTCCTTTTTCTCCAAAATATTCATTAATCAAATCGGTTGTAACAAATACAATTGGCCAAGGCAAAATACCAATACTCATTAAATATGGACCTACATAAATCAATTTTCCGCCTATTAATTCTGCCACGACTGCATTCGTTATGAATATTCCAGCTAGAATAACATAAACAGTATCTTTTTTGGATTGAAACATATTTTATAATTAGGTTTCCAAATTTAGTATTTTAATTTGAATTTTTGTTTTTATAAAAGGAGTCTAGAGTTTAAAAAAAAATCCCATTCAGTTAAGAATGGGATTTTATATTTGATTTTAAATAGTAAACTATTTAAACAGGTTTAGAATAGATTATCCTAAAGCAGCTCTTTTGAAACCAGTAACGATAAGATCTTTATCTAAAGATTTTACATAAGCAGCAACGCTCATTTTGTTATCTTTAATATAATCTTGGTTTACTAATGTGTTATCTTTAAAGAAACGAGCTAATTTACCTTTAGCGATGTTATCTAACATAGCTTCTGGTTTTCCTTCTTGACGTAAAAGGTCTTTAGCAATTTCGATTTCTTTAGCGATTGTATCAGCATCAACACCATCTTCGTTCAAAGCAATTGGAGCCATAGCTGCAGCTTGCATTGATACGTTTCTTGCTACATCATCAGCACCTGCTACATTAGCAGATAAAGCAGTTAAAGTAGCGATTTTGTTTCCAGCGTGAATGTAAGATCCAATGAAAGCACCTTCTAATCTTTCGAAAGAACCGATTTCAATTTTTTCTCCAATAACTCCAGTTTGCTCAATTAATTTTTCAGCAACAGTGATTCCGTTGAAATCAGCAGCTAAAAATGCTTCTTTGTTATCAAAGTTTAATGCTAAAGCAGCTAAGTCTTGAGCTAATTTTACGAAAGATTCGTTTTTACCTACGAAGTCAGTTTCACAGTTTAATGAGATAACTACACCAGCAGTTTTTTCAGCGTTAACAACAGCGATTACAGCACCTTCAGTAGATTCTCTGTCTGAACGGTTAGCAGCCACTTTTTGTCCTTTTTTACGTAAGTTTTCGATTGCTAAATCAAAATCTCCTTCTGCTTCAACCAAGGCTTTTTTGCAGTCCATCATTCCTGCACCAGTGATTGTTCTTAATTTATTTACGTCTGCAGCAGTAATTGTTGCCATAATTTTTTTGTTTAAAGATTAAAAGATTGAAAAATTCAAGGATTTAATTATTAATTCTAAAATCAATAATTTTTAATCTTTAAATCCTTCAATCTTTAAATTTATTTTATTTATTCTTCAGTTGCTGGAGCAGGAGCTGCTTCAACTTCAACTTCAGCAGCAGGAGCTACTTCAGGAGTTGCTTCACCTTCTTTTTCAGATCCTCTATCAGAAAGACCTTCAACGATTGCAGCAGTAACTAAAGTTAAAATTTTATCAATTGATTTAGAAGCATCATCATTTGCAGGAATTACGTATTCTACTTCACGTGGATCAGAATTTGTATCAACCATTGCAAAAACTGGAATGTTTAATTTTTGAGCTTCTTTTATAGCGATGTGTTCCGCTTTGATATCAACTACGAACAATGCAGCTGGTAGTCTAGACATATCTGCGATTGAACCTAAATTTTTCTCTAATTTAGCACGAAGACGATCAACTTGCAAACGCTCTTTTTTAGAAAGAGTCATGAATGTACCATCTTTCTTCATTTTATCAATAGTAGCCATTTTTTTAACAGCTTTACGGATAGTTACGAAGTTAGTTAGCATTCCACCAGGCCATCTTTCAGTGATGTAAGGCATGTTTGCAGCTTTTGCTTTATCAGCAACGATATCTTTTGCTTGTTTTTTGGTAGCAACGAATAATATTTTTCTACCTGATGCAGCGATTTTTTTCAAAGCTTCATTAGCTTCTTCGATTTTAGCTGCAGTTTTATATAGATTGATAATGTGAATACCATTACGCTCCATATAAATGTAAGGAGCCATGTTTGGATCCCATTTTCTAGTCATGTGTCCAAAGTGAACACCTGCTTCTAGTAATTCTTTTACTTCTATTTTGTTTGCCATTTTTGTACTAGTTTACGTTCTGTTGATTAGCAATGTATTAATGGCGATTTCTCGGCTAAATACATTTAGATGCTAAACTATTTCCTACCTCGGTAGGAGAGCAACAATAACTGTTTTTTTTAAATTCAATAATAAATAAACGATATCTTGTCCCATTTGAACAAGACAGGTACTATTAACGTTTAGAGAATTGGAATCTCTTACGAGCTTTCTTCTGACCGAATTTTTTACGTTCAACCATTCTTGGGTCTCTTGTTAATAAACCTTCTGGTTTCAATATTCCTCTGTTTTCAGCATTTACTTCACACATAACACGTGCTAATGCCATTCTTACAGCTTCTGCTTGACCAGTTGAACCACCTCCGTAAACGTTTACTTTTACGTCAAAGTTGTTTACGTTTTCTGTCATAGACATTGGTTGTAAAACTTTGTACTGTAAAGTTGCAGTTGGAAAGTAAGTTGCGAATTCTTTTTTGTTTACAGTGATTACTCCTGTTCCTTCTGAAACATAAACACGTGCAACAGCGGTTTTTCTTCTACCGATTTTGTGAATAACTCCCATTACTTAAGATCGTTTAGGTTAACAGTTCTAGGTTTTTGAGCTCCTTGTTTGTGCTCAGGTCCTACAACAACATTTAAATTTCTAAAAAGCTCAGCTCCTAATTTGTTTTTAGGTAACATCCCTTTTATTGCTTTCTCTACTAGTAATGCAGGATTTTTTGATTGCAATACTTTAGCAGTTAAAGTTCTTTGTCCTCCAGGGTAACCAGTGTGACGGATGTATGTTTTTTCATCCATTTTGTTACCTGTAAGGTTAATTTTTTCTGAGTTGATAACAATTACGTTATCTCCACAGTCCACGTGTGGCGTATAACTTGGCTTGTACTTACCTCTCAAAATCATAGCGACTTTTGAAGCAAGACGACCTAAGTTATGACCGTCAGCATCTACAACAATCCATTCTTTTGTAGAATTGGCTTTTGTTGTTGAAATTGTCTTGTAGCTTAATGCGTTCACAATAATATATTTTAATTAAACATTCCATCCCCAATAAAGGGGTTGCAAAAGTACAATTAATTATTTTAAATGCAAATACCTTAAAAGATTATTTTTTTTAAGGTTCTAAGCTGATAATCAAATATATATTTAATCTAATATTTAGACTCTTCTTTTTTGAATCACACCTTATATATAGAATTTGAATTTTTGTTTTATTTTTGTAATCAAATAAATTTTGTACCTTACAAGTTTTTATTATAATTGGTTATAAAATCAAATCATTTTCGTGTGTTTTGATAGAAATTATGAATTTGACATTCGTTTTTCTAACCAAAAAAAGACATTAAATACCAACTTATGAAAGCAAAAGCAACTTTAAAACAAATTGCAAAAGAATTAAACGTTTCTGTTTCTACAGTTTCTAAAGCACTTAATGACAGCCCTGAAATTAGCGAACAAACCAAAATAAAAATCAAAGAGTACGCAAAGCTTAAAAATTATAAACCAAATATTATTGGTTTAAACCTTAAGAATAGAAAGACAAAAACCATCGGGGTAATTATTCCTAATATTTTAAATTCCTTTTTTGCCAAAGTATTTAGTGGTATTGAGAAGATAGCTGATAAAAAAGGTTACAATGTAATTATGTGTATTTCTAATGAATCTCTAGAGAAAGAGGCTCATACGCTTGAAATGTTGAGTAATGGAACTATTGATGGATTTATTTTATCTGTTTCTGAAGAAGCTCAAAAACTTCATGAATACAATCATTTCAAAGAAATTATCAATGATGGGACACCTATTGTTATGTTCGATCGAATTGCTGAAGGTGTTGATTGTGATAAAGTAGTAGTAGATGATTTTGATTCTGCTTTGTATTCAACACAACGTTTAATTGATTTAGGATGTAAGAATATTGCTTTGTTCTCTTCTGTTGATAATTTGAGTGTTGGAAAATTAAGAGCGGAAGGATATTTAAAAGCATTAGAAAATAATAAAATTCCAGTAAACCCAAATTTAATTATCCGAACAGATTCAGAGGATGATTTAAAAGATAGAATAGAAGGCGTTTTTGATAACAATAAAATTGACGGAATCTTTGCTCTTGAAGAAAACGATTCAGTTGCTGCATTACGAATTGGATTGAAAAAAGGATATAAAATCCCAGAAGAACTTTCAATTATTGGTTTCGCGGATGGAATACTAGCTTCAAGAAGACTTTCGCCAAGTTTGACTACAGTGAGTCAGCATGGTATTGAAATTGGAGAGGAAGCGGCTAAACTTCTTATTAATAGATTAGAGAAAAAGGAAGAGAATTCAGTTTATGAAACGATAGTGATTAAAACTAAATTAAAAGAACGAGAGACTACTAGAAAATTATAATAAAAAAATCCATTCATTTGAATGGATTTTTTTTTGATTTAAATTAATTTTAATGTGCTTCCAGCCAATTTTTCCCCATTCCAATTTCGACTTCCAATGGAACTTCAAGTTTGAAGGCGTTTTCCATTTCGTGTTTTATCATTGGCTTGATTTTTTCTAATTCAGAGTTGTGAACATCAAACACAAGCTCATCATGCACTTGCAATAGCATTTTTGATTTCCATTTCGAACCGTCGGGATTCGTAGAGGTTAATTTTTTATGAATATTAATCATTGCAATTTTAATAATATCGGCTGCCGAACCTTGAATTGGGGCGTTTACTGCATTTCGTTCAGCACCACCCTTTACTATGTGATTGGCTGAATTAATGTCTTTCAAATAGCGACGACGCCCTAAAACTGTTTGAACATAGCCATGTTCTCTAGCAAAATCAACTTGGTTAGCCATGTACGATTTCAGTTTGGGGTAGGTTGCATAATAAGCCTCAATTAACTCTGCACTTTCTTTTCTTGAAAGTGAAGTTTGATTGGAAAGTCCAAAAGCAGAAACGCCATAGATAATTCCGAAATTCACGGTTTTGGCATTACTACGCTGTTCTTTTGTAACTTCTTCTAACGGAACATTGAATACTTTTGCAGCGGTACTTCTATGAATATCTTCGTTGTTTTGAAACGCTTTTATCATGTTTTCTTCGCCAGATAAAGCAGCGATAATTCGAAGTTCTATTTGAGAATAATCGGCAGAAACTAGGGTGTAATTTTCATCACGAGCAATAAATGCTTTTCTAATCAATCTACCTCGTTCTGTACGAATAGGAATATTTTGCAAGTTCGGATTATTTGAACTCAATCTTCCAGTTGCGGCTACGGTTTGCATGTAATCGGTATGAACGCGTCCAGTTTTTTGATCAACTTGGTTTGGTAATGCATCAATATAAGTACTTTGCAATTTTACCATTTGGCGCCATTCGAGAATATCTTTTACAATTGGATTATCATTTGCTAAATAAGTTAAAATTTCTTCCCCCGTTGCATATTGACCGGTTTTGGTTTTCTTTTGTTTAGCTCCGCCAATTTTCATTTTGTCAAATAAAACGTCGCCTAATTGTTTTGGCGAAGCCAAATTGAATTTCTCGCCAGCGGTTTCATATATTTTTTGTTCTAATTCAGAACTTTCTTTTGCCATTTCAACTGACATTTCTTTTAGAAAAGGCACATCAAGATTAATTCCTTCTAATTCCATTGCTGCCAAAACAGGAATTAACGGAATTTCGATTTCGTCAAATAATTTTTTGGTTTCGGCTTTGTCTAAAATTGGACTGAAATTTTGTTTCAATTGAAACGTAACATCAGCATCTTCGGCAGCGTATTCTTTGATGTCTTCCAAAGCAACTTCACGCATTGATTTTTGATTTTTGCCTTTTTTACCAATTAAGTCTTCAATAGATTTTGGAGAATATTTTAAATAAGTTTCACTTAAAACATCCATATTATGGCGCATATCTGGATTTATTAAATAATGCGCAATCATGGTATCGAATAATTTACCTTTGATTTGAACTCCATAATGAGATAGAATTTTCAAATCGTATTTGATATTCTGACCAATTTTTTCGATGGATTCGCTTTCAAAAAACGGTTTGAATTTATCCACTAAAACTTGAGCTTCTTCTTGATTTTCTGAAAATGGAACATAGAACGCTTCTCCTTTTGCCCAAGAAAATGACATTCCAACTAATTCGGCATTTAAAGCATCAATCCCTGTGGTTTCGGTATCAAAACATACGGAAGTTCGATTCATTAAGTTTTGTAAAAATAATTTTGTGCCCAATTCACCTTGAATAATAGTATAATTATGATTGGTGTTTTCTAAAGTTGCGTAATGAGAATTCGTTTTTATTTCGCCACTTTCTTCATCAGAAAAACCAAATAAATCGAATTGGTCTTCATTGGATTTTTTAACAGGAGCTTTTTTGGCTATTTTTTCATTGTCATTACTATTTTCATTTCCATTGGTGTCAATTTCATCGTACTCTTTTCCAGTTCCAAAAAATTTATCAAACTGAGCTTTCATTTGGCGAAATTCCAATTCGTTGAAAAGTGCATCTGTTTTTTCTACATCAGGAGTTGATAATTCATAATCTGTTTCGTCAAAAACAACTGGGCAGTCTAAAAGAATTGTTGCAAGTGTTTTTGATAACAATCCTTTGTCTTTATTGGCTTCAATGTTTTCTTTCATTTTCCCTTTCAGCTTGTCGGTATTAGCCAAAAGGTTTTCCATAGTGCCAAATTCTTTTAATAACTTTTTTGCTGTAACTTCTCCTACGCCTGGTAATCCAGGAATATTATCAGCAGCGTCACCCATCATTCCTAAAAAGTCAATGACTTGATCAGGTCTTTCTATTTCGAACTTTTCCAATACTTCAGGAATTCCCCAAATCTCTATTCCATTACCCATTCGGGCAGGTTTGTACATAAATATATTTTCGGAAACTAATTGAGCAAAATCTTTATCAGGAGTTACCATAAAGACTTTATAATTTTGTTTCTCAGCTTGTTTTGCAATAGTTCCTATTAAATCATCTGCTTCAAATCCTTTGACTTCAATGATAGGAATGTGCATGGCTTTGAGTAATTCTTGAATGTACGGAATGGCAATTTTTATGGCTTCAGGAGTTGCATCACGATGAGCTTTATATTCAGGAAAAATTTCATTTCGTAAATCACTTCCGCCATTATCAAAAGCAACGGCTAAATGATCTGGTTTTTCTCTTTTGATTACGTCCATCAGCGAATTCATAAATCCCATAATAGCTGATGTGTCCATTCCTTTGGAGTTTATTCTTGGGTTTTTTATAAAAGCATAATAGCCTCGAAAGATTAATGCATAGGCATCGAGTAGAAAAAGACGTTTTTGAGAAGACATATATTTAATTGTGAATTATGAATTTGTAAAAATAAACAATCAGGGTGAAAGTTTACTTTTAGAGTTAAATTTTAATTAATTAAAATCCATTTAGTTCAATTTTGTTGTTATTTTGTGTAAAATATGTATAAAATGGGTTTTAGATTTCTGTTTCTTTTCCTGATTCTTTTAGCGGTTGAATTTTATGCCTTTCAGGCTTTACGAACCTTGATAAAGGTAAAGTCAGTCTTGATAGCATATCAAGTTATCAGTTTGTTTCTGTTGATTTTTATTATTTATTCCTTTATGCAATTTGATCGCTCTGTGGGTCAAACAAAACAAACTATGTTTACTATGGGATTGGTACTTTTAGTGTATATTCCTAAACTAGTATTGACACTTGTTTTACTTGGAGAAGATATTTTTAGAATAGGTGCAGGCTCTCTGAATTTTTTTATTACCAAGAATGAAGATGTTGCATTTTTTGCTTCCAGAAGAAAATTTGTTAGTCAAATAGGTGTTGGATTAGCAGCAGTGCCGTTCTTGTCTTTAATTTATGGAATATTTGAAGGAAGGTATAACTATAAAGTAATCAAGCAGCGTATTTTTTTTCCAGATTTACCAGATGCATTTGATGGATTCAAAATTACTCAAATTTCAGATGTACATAGCGGTAGTTTTGATAATCCAGAGAAAATACAATATGCTATAGATTTAATAAATCAGCAACAAGCGGATATGATTTTATTTACAGGGGATATTGTAAATACTGCTGCAAAAGAAATGCTTCCTTGGATTGAAATGTTTAATAAAATAAAAAATTACGAATTCGGAAAATTCTCTGTTTTAGGAAACCATGATTACGGTGAGTATGTAACCTGGCCTACAGAAGCCGCTAAAGAAGAAAATTTTCAGGATATAAAAAATCTATACGGTCAAATAGGATTTAAATTATTGCTTAATGAACATACTTTTATCGAAAAAGAAGGTTCTAAGATCGCTTTAGTTGGTGTTGAAAATTGGGGCCATAATTTTAAACAAGCAGGTGATTTGAATAAAGCGGCCCAACATTTGAGTAAAGAAGATTTTAAAATTTTAATGTCACATGATCCATCTCATTGGGATTATGAAGTGCAACATCATGAAAAAAACTTTCATTTAACGTTATCAGGTCATACCCATGGAATGCAATTTGGGATAGAAATTCCAGGATATTTCAAATGGAGCTTAGCGCAATATGTGTACAAACAATGGGCAGGTTTATATGAAAATCTTGGTCGTTATGTCTATGTAAATAGAGGATTTGGATATCATGCGTACCCAGGAAGAGTAGGAATTATGCCAGAAATCACAGTCATTGAACTAAAAAAAGGTGCAAATGTGGCTTAATTCGTTAAAAATGCTACATTTGTAAAATAATTATCTCTTTTCAGTAGATTTAGAAAATTAAAATTTTTGCTTTTATGTCAAAATTTGGAGAACTTATAAATGCGCAAGTCCCTGTGTTAATTGATTTTTACACAGAATGGAATGAGTCATCTGTTTCGATGCATCCTGTAATTAGAGATGTAGCTGCCGCTCTTGGTGATAAAGCCAAAGTGATAAAAATAGATGTAGATAAAAATCAGGAATTAGCTGATGCTTTAAGGATTAAAGGACTTCCTACATTGATGATTTATAAAGAAGGGCAGATGATCTGGAGGCAATCTGGTGAATTAGATGCGAATACTATTATAGGATTGGTTCAAGAACAGTTGTAACTTGTTTAGAGCAGCGTAACTATTACTTGAAATAACACAATTGGATTTGATTCAATAAATGATATTAAAAAGGGTTTTATGAATTTTCATAAAACCCTTTTTAATTATAACTTAAAAGGAATAGAAATTTATTTGTTTTTTACTTTAAAAGCAATTACAGGTTTATTGGAGTGATTAACTAAATCTTCGCTAATACTTCCGTTGAAAAAATGAGAAAGTGCAGTTCTATTGTGCGTGCACATAACGATTAAGTCTGCATTTATGCTATTTGAAAAATTAATAACTCCCTTTTCGATATTAGCATCATTATAAATATGTGAGGTGAATTTTTTTAAATCAAAGTTAGCGGCAAAATCACTTATGAATTTTTCGGCAACTAGTGTTGTTTTAAAACTGCTTGGTGTGCAAATCATTACTAAGTTTAAGGTTGAATCAAAAATTTGAGCAAACTTAAGTAGTTTTTTGAAAGGTTTTTTAGCTTCTTTTGAAAAATCAGATGCGAAAACAATATTTTCAGCTTTAAATTCAACGGTGTCTTTTTTAATTACTAAGACAGGAATTTCAGAATGTCGAACTACTTTTTCTGTATTAGAACCAATTAAAATTTCTTCAAATCCGGATAATCCTCGTGAACCCATAATAATTAAGTCGATGTCGTTTTTTTTGCTAAATTCAATAATGCCTTTAAAAGCACTTTCAAATAATACGGATTCATTAACAATAATTCCATTTAAATAGGGGCGCTCTTTGATGCTTTCAAGCATTTCTCGAGCTTTTTCGATAAAAAACATTACTTCAGGGATGCTATTTCCTTCGGTAATTGTGTCGCTCATTTGACTCGGTAATTCTAGCATGTGAAGTAAAAATAATTCACTATTATTTTTCTTGGCAATTTGAGCTGCTGCCTTTAATGCGTTCTCTGCATACGTTGAAAAATCAGTTGGGACTAAAATTCGTTTCATGATTTTTGAAGTTTAAATCGTGGGAAAATCACGATATTTTAATACACCATTAAAGATAAGAAATATTTTATCAGCTATCGATTATTTTAAATAATAAAAAAAACACTATATTTGCACCGTTATTTATTAAAATCTAGATAATGAGGGGACTAAATGTCCCCTCTTTTTATAAAAATATGACATTTAAAGAAAAAGTAAATAAGCTATTGACAGAATGTCTTTTAGAAAAACCAACAGTTTTTCTGATTGACTTAATCATTACAGATGCTTTTAAAATTATTATTACTTTAGACGGAGATAACGGAGTAGTTTTACAAGACTGTATCGATGTGAGCCGCGCAATTGAAAATAATTTGGATAGAGAAGAACAAGATTTCTCTTTAGAAGTTGCATCAGTAGGAGTTGGTTCGCCATTAAAAATGATTAGACAATACAAGAAAAATGTAGGTAGAACCTTGATTGTAAAGACCGCTACAGAAAATATTGAAGCAGAATTAGTGGAAGCTAATGATGATTTTGTAATTTTGT
This sequence comes from Flavobacterium sp. 123, assembly GCF_003634825.1. Lineage (NCBI taxonomy): Bacteria > Pseudomonadati > Bacteroidota > Flavobacteriia > Flavobacteriales > Flavobacteriaceae > Flavobacterium > Flavobacterium sp. 123. Next base: position 979,217 of record NZ_RBXD01000001.1, on the reverse strand, counting down.
CGTGGCAAGCAAGAGAACCAAAGAAGATAGGAAAAGGTAAAGAAACGGTTCAAAAAAGACTAGAATTACCTTACGCAGATATTAAAGAAGCAATTGTTACAGTAACATTTTAATTAAAGAATTCGCATGGAAAATTTAGCATTAATCGATTCATTCTCAGAGTTTAAAGATGATAAACTTATTGATCGTGTAACGCTTATGGCAATTTTGGAAGATGTATTTAGAAATGCATTGAAGAAAAAATACGGTTCAGATGATAATTTTGATATCATTATAAATCCTGATAAAGGGGATATGGAGATATGGAGAAGAAGAGTAATCGTTGCAGACGAGGATTTGGATTTTGAAAACGAAGAGATTACTTTGACTGAGGCTAGAAAAATTGAACCTGATTTTGAAATTGGAGAAGATGTTTCAGAAGAAGTGAAATTAATAGATTTAGGAAGAAGAGCTATTTTAGCTTTACGCCAAAATTTAATTTCAAAAATTCATGAACACGATAATACAAATCTTTACAAGCAATTTAAAGATATTATTGGTGATATTTATACTGCTGAAGTGCATCATGTGCGTCCTAGAGTTGTTATTTTGGTTGATGACGAAGGAAATGAAATTGTATTGCCAAAAGAAAAACAAATCCCTTCTGATTTTTTCAGAAAAGGAGATAATGTTCGTGGAATCATTGAAAGTGTTGAATTAAAAGGAAATAAACCACAAATTATTATGTCTAGAACTTCTGAGAAGTTTTTAGAAAAATTATTTGAACAAGAAATCCCAGAAGTATTTGACGGATTGATTATGGTTAAAAAAGTGGTTCGAATTCCTGGTGAAAAAGCAAAAGTAGCGGTTGATTCTTATGATGATAGAATTGATCCAGTTGGAGCTTGTGTAGGTATGAAAGGATCACGTATTCATGGAATTGTTCGTGAATTAGGAAACGAAAACATTGACGTTATTAATTATACTAGCAATATTCAATTGTATATTACTAGAGCATTGAGTCCTGCTAAAGTTTCTTCAATTAAAATTAATGAAGAAACAAAAAGAGCTGAAGTGTTTTTGAAATTAGAAGAAGTTTCAAAAGCTATCGGTAGAGGAGGTCACAATATTAAATTAGCAGGTCAATTGACAGGTTATGAGTTAGATGTTATTCGTGAAGGTGATGTAGCAGGAGCTACTGCTGATGAGGATGATGTTGAATTAACTGAGTTCTCTGATGAGATTGAGGATTGGGTTATCGAAGAATTTGCAAAAATTGGATTGGATACTGCAAAAAGTATTTTGAAACATGATGTAGAGGATTTGGTAAGAAGAACAGATTTAGAAGAGGAAACTATTCTAGATGTAATAAGAATACTAAAAGAAGAATTTGATAGTTAATCAAAATTCTTTACAATTAATTCTTGACCTTATTTTTCCTTTTATTATAAAAGGTTAGGTTGAGAAACAACAAAATAAGGTAATAATAAAAAGGTTTTATGTCTGAAGAGAGAGTAATTAGAATAAACAAGGTTTTAAGGGAATTAAATATTTCGTTAGAAAGAGCTGTGGATTATCTAAAAGATAAGGGAATTGCTATTGATGCAAATCCAAACACAAAAATTTCTGATAAGGAATTTAATATCCTACAAAGTCAATTTGCGGGCGACAAGGGGAATAAAGAGGCTTCGAAAGAAGTAGGAGAAGAGAAAAGAAAAGAGAAAGAAGCGTTGCGTGTTGAACGAGAAAAAGAAATTGAAGACAAACGCAAACAAGATGAAGAGCGACAAAAACAACAGGAAGTGATCAAAGCAAGAGCTATTGTATCAGGTCCAGTTCAAGTCGGTAAAATAGATCTTAATCCTAAGAAACCTTCAGTTGTTCCAGGTCCTGCAGCGGTTGAAAAAAATGACCTTCCTAAAGCTATTATTCCATCAGAAGAACCAGTTGTTAAAGAAGTAGTTCAAGAAAAACCTATTTCGGAGAAAAAAGAAATAAAAGAGGTTAAGCCTGTTTTAGGAATAAAAGAAGTTAAAAAGCAAGTTGTTCAGGAAGAAAAATCTGTTGAAAAATCAGAAGAAGCTCCTATAGATGAAACCATCACAACTCAGTATCAAAAATTATCAGGTACTACTTTAACGGGTCAAGTAATTGATTTATCTCAATTTAATAAACCTAAAAAGAAAAAAGAAGAGCCTAAAATTACTCCAAACAAGCCTGGTGTTCCTGGTGCGGCTGGAGCAGCTAATAGTGCTAATAAAAATAAACGTAAAAGGATTGCTCCTAAACCAGGTGCTCCGAGACCACCTGCAACTCCTGGAGTTCCGGGAGCTCCAAATCCAAATAAAATTACGCCTAATGCAGCTGGTGGAGGATTTAATGCAAACCGAAGTGCAAGACCTGGTTTCGTAAAAGGAAACAGACCTGCAATCGTTGCGAAAGTAGAGCCTACAGAAGAAGAAGTTAAAAATCAAATTCGTGAAACTTTAGAAAAACTTCAAGGTAAAGGAGGTAAATCTAAGGCAGCGAAATATAGAAGAGATAAAAGAGATACGCACCGTCAGAAATCTGATGATGAGCAAAGAGCTTTAGATGAAGGAAGTAAAACTATTAAAGTTACTGAATTTGTTACTGTAGGTGAAATCGCTATCATGATGGATGTGCCAATTACTAAAGTTATTGGAACTTGTATGTCACTTGGTATCATGGTTACCATGAATCAACGTTTAGATGCAGAAACATTAACAATTGTTGCTGATGAATTCGGTTATGAAGTAGAGTTTATTACAGTTGATATTGAAGAAGCTATTCAAGTCGTTGAAGATAAAGAAGAAGATTTAGTTTTCAGGGCACCTATTGTTACTGTAATGGGTCACGTCGATCACGGTAAAACATCTTTACTGGATTATATTCGTAAAGAAAATGTAATTGCTGGGGAGTCTGGAGGTATTACACAGCACATTGGAGCTTATGGAGTAACTTTGGATAACGGACAAAAAATTGCATTTTTAGATACACCAGGTCACGAGGCGTTTACTGCAATGCGTGCGCGTGGTGCTCAAGTTACCGATATTGCTATTATTGTAATTGCTGCGGATGATGATATCATGCCACAAACAAAAGAAGCAATTAGTCATGCTCAAGCAGCAGGTGTTCCAATTATTTTTGCAATAAATAAAGTGGATAAACCAAATGCTAATCCTGAAAAAATTAAAGAGAAATTAGCAAGTATGAATTTACTTGTTGAAGATTGGGGTGGAAAAATTCAATCTCATGATATTTCTGCAAAGACAGGTCTTGGAGTTAAAGATTTATTAGAGAAAGTATTGTTAGAAGCGGAGATTTTAGATTTAAAATCTAATCCAAATAAAGCAGCACAAGGTACGGTTGTTGAAGCTTTCCTTGATAAAGGAAAAGGATACGTTTCTACTATATTAGTGCAGCATGGTACTCTTAGAATTGGAGATTATATGTTGGCAGGTAAACATCATGGTAAAATTAAAGCCATGCATGATGAAAGAGGTCATGTGGTTACAGAAGCAGGACCATCTACACCAGTATCTGTTTTAGGTTTAGACGGAGCTGCTACGGCAGGTGATAAGTTTAATATTTTTGAAGATGAAAAAGAAGCAAAACAAATTGCCTCTAAACGTTCTCAATTGATGCGTGAACAATCGGTTCGTACACAACGTCATATTACACTTGATGAAATTGGACGTCGTATTGCTCTTGGTCAGTTTAAAGAACTTAATGTTATCCTTAAAGGAGACGTTGATGGATCTGTTGAAGCGTTGTCTGACTCGTTCTCTAAATTATCTACTGAAGAAATACAAATTAATATTATACATAAAGGAGTTGGAGCAATTACAGAGACTGATGTTATGTTAGCTTCTGCTTCAGATGCAATTATTATTGGATTTAATGTTCGTCCTGCTGGAAATGCAAGACAGCTTGCTGATAAAGAAGAAATCGATATCCGTTATTACTCTATTATCTATGCAGCTATCGATGACTTGAAAGATGCGATGGAAGGAATGTTAGCTCCAGAAATGAAAGAAGAAATTCTAGGTACAGCTGAAATTAGAGAGATATTCAAAATCTCTAAAGTTGGTTCTATTGCAGGATGTATGGTAATGGATGGAAAAATTGCAAGAAACTCTAAAATCAGAATTATTAGAGATGGTGTAGTTGTATTCAGTGGAGAGCTTTTAGCGCTTAAACGTTTTAAAGATGATGTTAAAGAAGTTGCTAAAGGGTATGATTGTGGTATTCAAATTAAAAACTACAATGATATTGAAGAAAGAGATGTTATTGAGGCTTACCATGAAGTAGCTATCAAAAAGAAATTGAAATAATATAAATTTTTATAGATCTTTTGAAAATCCCGATGTAAATCGGGATTTTTTTATTTTATATAGATAACAACAGGTATTACAATTTGTATAATTTAATCTTCAATCAGTTTAATAGTCTACCTATAAATTAGTGTGTATTTTTTAATCTAATTTAGTGGGGATTTAAGTCGAAATCTAAAACAAAAAAAACCCACTCATTTAGAGTGGGTTTTTTAGCTATTGTAATATCAAACTATTATTTGAAGTCTATTTGTTGGGCTTTATTAAAAGCACATTTTTATATCTTTTTTTGATGATAAACAGGTTTTTTTCGGCTTCGATTCTTGTTTTAAAATTACCTACCCATACTTTATAATTTGGGGTGTTAAAAACGATAGTTCCATCCAAATTATCAAATTCTTGTTTAAATTCAATTAATGTTTTTTTTGCTTTTTCGCTCTCTCCACTAAAAATTTGAATTCTATAACGATCGTTTAGAGTCAATGAAGCATTTATTTTTCTCTTTTCATTGAGTAATTGTTCGAATTTTGGGTCTTGATTTACCGTAATAACTCTATCTTGAGCATGTAATGCATACGTTGATGAACCTATAGCAATGGTGTAAAAAATGTATTTTTTAATCGTTAAAATTCTCATAATGTGATGTTTTTTACGCAAAAATAATATTTAAAGGATGAAAGCGGGTTAAAAAAATTATTTAGAATTAATATAAATTGAATTTAAGACTATTTTAAGGTTTTGAGAATAGTTCTTAAGTCGTATTTTTGTCCAAGTTTAAAAATAATGTATTCGTTTTTTCTCAAAATGTTTATAGAAAAAACCGTACCAATTTTAGTAGATAATCATTATACTATATGAAAAAGGTGGGTAACCATAATTCGATGTCAAGGAAATTATATTTTAGCTTAGCTCTAATGCTAATTTTCTCATTATCTTCATTTGCTCAAGATGCTGCGCCTGCAGCTGCAACTGGTGGAGATCCTGCAAAAGGTAAAGAGCTGTTTAATGCAAATTGCGCGGCATGTCATAAATTAGATGCAAAAGCTACGGGTCCTGCCCTTAGAGGAATTGCAGGTAAATATGAAATGTCATGGATTTACAAATGGGTTCATAACAGTTCTGATTTGATTAAATCAGGAGATGCTGCTGCGGTGAAAGTTTTTGAAGAAAATAATAAAATTTCAATGACTGCTTTTCCTCAATTAGCAGAGGGAGATATTGATAATATCATTGCTTATACATCAACCCCTAAAGAGGAAGCTCCTGCAGCTGCTGCTGGTGCTGCTGTTCCTGGTGCTCCTGCTCCGGAATCGGGATTATCAAATAATATTGTTTTAGGTGCTTTAAGTCTTGTGATGGCTATGCTTGTTGTGATGTTGTTTTTGGTAAACAATGTTTTAAGAAAAGTAGCTAAAGCAAACAACATTGAAGTGGCTCCAAAAGAACCAACATTACCTATTTGGAAAGCATTTGCTAGAAATCAATTTTTGGTTTTGGTTACTGCTATACTATTATTGTTGTCGGGTGCTTATTTTGTATACGGGTTTTTAATGCAAGTTGGTGTGGATCAAAATTATGAGCCTATACAGCCAATACATTATTCTCACAGAATACATGCTGGTGATAATGAAATCAACTGTAAGTATTGTCACTCTGCTGCAAGAGTTAGTAAAAATGCGGGTATACCTTCTTTGAATGTATGTATGAACTGTCATAAAAATATTGCTGAAGTAGCTGAGTCTACTGCTACTCCTGAGTATAGCAAAGCATTTTATGATGAGCAAATTCAAAAGCTTTATACTGCTGTTGGGTGGGATAAAACTACGCAATCCTATACTGGAAAAACACAACCTGTTAAATGGGTTCGTATTCATAACTTACCTGACTTTGTTTACTTTAACCACTCACAACACGTAACTGTTGCTGGTGTTGAATGTCAAACTTGTCACGGACCAGTTCAGGAGTATGAAATTCAAAAACAATTCGCTCCTTTAACTATGGGATGGTGTATAGATTGCCATAGAAAAACTGACGTTAAAATGGAGGGTAATGAATATTACACTAAAATCCATGAGCAACTTTCTAAAAAATATGGTGTAGACAAATTGACTGCTGCACAAATGGGAGGTTTGGAATGTGGTAAATGTCACTATTAATCAAATTATTAAGATTTTAATATTTATATATGTCATCAAACAAAAAATACTGGAAAAGTGTTGAAGAACTAGACGGAAATAGTTCTATTGTTGAGGCGCTTAAAAATAACGAATTTGTTGAAGAAATTCCTACGGATGAATTCTTAGGTAATAATGATGCATTGTCATCTTCTTCTACAACACGTCGTGATTTTTTAAAGTACGTTGGATTTAGTACTGCGGCAGCTACACTTGCAGCTTGCGAAGGACCTGTTCATAAGTCTATACCTTACGTATTGCAACCAGAACAAATTATTCCTGGTGTTGCCGACTATTATGCAACGTCTGTTTTTGACGGTTTTGATTTTGCGAATATTTTAGTTAAAACTCGTGAAGGGCGTCCTATTAAAATAGATAATAATACTATTGCTGGAGCAAAATTTGCTGCAAATGCTAGAATTCATGCATCTATTTTGTCTTTATACGATAGTATGCGTCTTAAAGAACCAAAAATTGCAGGTAAAAAAGCATCTTGGTCTGAGGTGAATTCAAAATTAGCTTCTAGTTTAGTAGATGCTAAAGCAAAAGGCGGTCAGGTTGTATTATTGACAAATACATTAGCAAGTCCATCAACTGAAAAGTTAATTGCTGATTTTATTGCTAAAAATCCAAACGCTAAGCATGTAGTTTATGATGCTGTTTCTTCATCAGAAGCACTTGATGCATTTGAAGCTGTATACGGTGAAAGAGCTTTAGTTGATTATGATTTTTCAAAAGCTTCTCTTATAGTATCTGTAGGTGCAGATTTTCTTGGAGACTGGCAAGGTGGAGGATACGATTCAGGTTACGCTAAAGGAAGAATTCCTCAAAGTGGTAAAATGTCTAGACATTTCCAATTAGAGGCAAACATGACTTTATCTGGTGCTGCTGCTGATAAGCGTTTACCAATGTCAACGGCTAATCAAAAACAAGCATTAGTTCAAATATATAATATAGTAACAGGTTCTGCTGTTTCTGTAAATTTAGATGATAAATTTAAAGCTGAAGTAACTAAAGCGGCTCAACAATTAAAAGCTGCTGGTTCTAAAGGTGTTTTAGTTTCTGGAATTCAGGATAAAAATGCTCAATTGTTAGTTTTAGCTATCAACCAAGCGTTAGCTAGTGAGGCTTTTACTACTTCAGGTTCAAGACAAATTAGAAAAGGATCTAATCAAAAAGTTGCTCAATTAATTAATGAGATGAAGGCTGGTAGTGTTCATACTTTAATTATGAGTGGTGTTAATCCAGTTTATACTTTAGCTGATAGTGCTTCATTTGTAGAAGGACTTAAAAAAGTAAATACTTCAGTTGCTTTTTCTTTGAAAGAAGATGAAACTGCTTTAGTTTCTACTGTAGCAGCTGCTGTTCCTCATTATTTAGAATCATGGAATGATATTAGTTTGACTAAAGGGACTTACTCTTTAACTCAGCCAACTATTCGTCCATTATTTGATACAAAACAATTTCAAGACGTTTTATTATCATTAAACGGTATTCCTGGAACATATTACGATTATATCAAAGCAACTGCTTCAACAATAATTGCAGGTTCTTCTTGGAATAAAGTTTTACATGATGGTGTATATGTAGGTGTAATTCCATCGGCATCTGCAGCTTCTGCTGATTACACTGCTGCTGCAAATGTATTGGCACAATCAAAATCTGCTGAAGGTTTTGAACTTGTTCTTTACACTAAAACAGGTATGGGTGATGGTCAACAAGCTAATAATCCATGGTTGCAAGAGTTTCCAGATCCAATTACAAGAGTATCTTGGGATAATTATGTAACTGTTTCTAATGCTGATGCAAAAGCATTAGGTCTTTCTAATGAAATTGTAGCTAATGGTGGTTTGAACGGAAGTTATGCTTCTATTACAACTGCTGACGGTGTTAAATTAGAGAATGTTCCTGTAATTGTTCAACCAGGTCAAGCTGTTGGAACTGTAGGTTTGTCTCTTGGTTATGGTCGTAAAGCTGCTTTGAAAGAAGAAATGATGGTAGGTTTAAATGCTTACTCTTTATATAAAGGTTTTAATGATGTACAATCTATAACATTAGTTAAAGCTGATGGAGAACATGAATTTGCTTGTGTTCAAGGTCAGAAAACATTGATGGGTAGAGGTGATATTATCAAAGAAACTTCTCTTGAGATATTCAACACGAAAGATGCTAAAGAATGGAATAAAGTTCCTATGGTTTCTTTAGATCACAAAGAGGTTGAAGCTACAAAAGTAGATTTATGGGATTCATTTGATCGTTCTGTTGGACATCATTTTAATCTATCTATCGATTTAAATGCTTGTACAGGTTGTGGAGCTTGTGTTATTGCTTGCCACGCTGAAAACAATGTGCCTGTTGTGGGTAAATCTGAAGTAAGAAGAAGCCGTGATATGCACTGGTTGCGTATTGACAGATATTATTCTTCTGAAAGTACTTTTGAAGGAGATAACGAAAGAAAAGAAAATATTGCTGGTTTGTCAAGTTCTTTGTCTACATTTAATGAAATGGAAAAAGCAGGAGATAATCCTCAAGTTTCTTTCCAACCAGTTATGTGTCAACATTGTAATCACGCACCATGTGAAACTGTTTGTCCTGTAGCTGCAACATCTCACAGCCGTCAAGGTCAAAATAATATGGCTTACAATAGATGTGTTGGTACTCGTTACTGTGCTAATAACTGTCCTTATAAAGTACGTCGTTTCAACTGGTTCTTGTATAGCAAAAACAGTGAATTTGATTATCATATGAATGATGATTTAGGTCGTATGGTATTAAATCCAGATGTAAATGTTCGTTCTCGTGGAGTTATGGAAAAATGTTCTATGTGTATCCAAATGACACAAGCTACAATTCTAAAAGCAAAAAGAGAAGGTAGAGCAATTGTTGATGGTGAATTCCAAACAGCATGTTCAAGTGCTTGTTCTAACGGAGCAATGGTATTTGGAGATGTTAATGATGCAGATGCAAAAGTTGCTAAATTAGCTGCTGATGATAGAATGTATCATTTATTAGAGCATGTTGGAACAAAACCTAATGTGATTTATCACGTTAAAGTTAGAAATACATAGTACAAAAAAATAATTAATAAGAAACAAGATAAAGGATTATGTCGTCTCACTACGAAGCAACCATTAGAAAACCTTTAGTTATAGGTGATAAATCATATCACGACGTAACAGTAGATGTAGCTGCACCTGTTGAAGGTAAAGCAAATAAACATTGGTGGATTGTGTTTTCAATCGCATTAACAGCTTTCCTTTGGGGATTAGGCTGTATAATTTACACCGTGTCTACAGGTATCGGAACATGGGGATTAAATAAAACTGTTGGATGGGCTTGGGATATCACTAACTTCGTTTGGTGGGTAGGTATCGGTCACGCAGGAACATTAATTTCTGCAGTATTATTACTTTTCCGTCAACGTTGGAGAATGGCCATTAACCGTTCTGCGGAAGCAATGACTATTTTCTCTGTAATTCAAGCAGGTTTATTTCCAATCATTCACATGGGACGTCCATGGTTAGCATATTGGGTTTTGCCAATTCCGAACCAATTTGGTTCTTTATGGGTAAACTTTAACTCGCCATTACTTTGGGACGTATTTGCAATTTCAACTTATCTTTCAGTTTCATTAGTATTCTGGTGGACTGGTTTATTGCCTGATTTTGCAATGTTACGTGATAGAGCTATAACTCCTTTTAATAAAAGAGTATATTCTATATTAAGTTTTGGATGGAGCGGTAGAGCTAAAGATTGGCAACGTTTTGAGGAGGTATCTTTGGTACTTGCAGGATTGGCTACTCCACTTGTACTTTCAGTACATACTATTGTATCTATGGACTTTGCTACTTCGGTTATTCCAGGATGGCACACTACAATTTTTCCTCCATACTTCGTTGCTGGAGCGGTTTTCTCCGGATTTGCGATGGTAAATACTTTGCTTATCATTATGAGAAAAGTTTCTAATCTTGAAGCTTATATTACAATTCAACACATTGAGTTGATGAATATTGTTATCATGATTACAGGTTCTATTGTTGGGGTTGCCTATATAACAGAACTATTTGTTGCATGGTATTCTGGAGTTGAATATGAACAATATGCGTTTTTGAATAGAGCAACAGGACCTTACTGGTGGGCTTATTGGTCAATGATGACTTGTAATGTGTTCTCTCCTCAATTCATGTGGTTTAAAAAATTAAGAACAAGTATCATGTTCTCTTTTATAATTTCAATTGTTGTAAACATTGGAATGTGGTTTGAAAGGTTTGTAATTATTGTAACATCATTACATAGAGATTACCTTCCATCTTCATGGACAATGTTTTCTCCTACATTTGTTGACATAGGAATTTTTATTGGAACAATAGGTTTCTTCTTTGTGTTGTTTTTGTTATACTCTAGAACTTTCCCTGTGATAGCTCAAGCAGAGGTAAAAACAATATTGAAAGGAACAGGAGATAATTACAAAAGAGAAAGAGAAGCAAATAAAGATTCACATCATGAGTAATAAAGTAATATACGCCATTTATAATGACGATGATATATTGATGGATGCTGTTAAAAAAACGCGTGCAGCTCATTATCATATTGAAGAAGTTTTTACTCCTTTCCCGGTTCACGGATTGGATAAAGCTATGGGAATTGCCCCAACACGATTAGCCATTTGCGCCTTTTTATACGGGATATGTGGTATATCTTTTGGAACTTGGATGATGAATTACATCATGATTCAAGATTGGCCTCAAGATATTGGTGGTAAACCAAGTTTTAGTTATATTGAAAACATGCCTGCATTTGTTCCAATTATGTTTGAAGAAACGGTATTTTTTGCAGCTCACTTAATGGTTATTACTTTTTATATGAGAAGTAGATTATGGCCGTTTAAAGAAGCTGAAAATCCAGACGTAAGAACAACAGATGATCATTTTTTGATGGAAGTTGCTGTAAATGAAAATGAAGAAGAATTAGTTTCTTTTTTCAAAACTACAGGAGCAGTTGAAGTTAAAGTAATAGAAAAGCAGTAATCATAGCTATGAAAAGGATATATAAAATAACACTTTTATTTGGTTTTACCGTTTTAGTTTCGTCTTGTCATGATAAGACACAGCCAAACTATCAGTATTTTCCAAACATGTACGAATCTGTAGGTTATGAAACGTACTCTGAATCTGATGCGTTTAAAAATGGTAAAGAAGGTCAACTTCCTGTTCCTGGAACCATCAATAGAGGTTTTGAACCTTATGAATATGAAAATACAACCGCTGGTTATGATTTAGCGAAAGCAAATCTAAAATCACCTTTGGATTCTATTGAAAGAAATTCTGGTAAAGGAAAAGAACTTTTTGAAATTTATTGTATTAGTTGCCATGGTGCTGCTGGTAATGGTAAAGGAAAATTAGTAGAAAGAGAAAAATTTCTTGGTGTACCTAGTTATGCTGACAGAGCTATTACTGAAGGAAGTGTTTTTCATGTGATAACTTATGGTTTGAATGCAATGGGTTCACATGCTAATCAATTAAGTGCCCATGAACGCTGGTTAGTTGCTGACTATGTTCTAAAACTAAAAAGCCAATTATAATTGTTGAACAAACTGATCGTAATAGATATGTATACATTTTCAAGTAAATTAAAAACTTTTTCATTCATCTTAATGGCTGTAGGTCTTTTAGGAATTGGATATGGTTTTTTAACTGCACCTAAAGATATTCAAGAAGTTGAAAAGATACTTGCTGCTGATAGTCATGGTTCTCATGGTGTTGCTAAGCATGAAGAATCTAAATCTTCTCACGAAGCAAATGTTGCTTCAGAAGAGCATGCTGATGCAGCTGTTGTAGCTAAAGAAGCTGCTGAACATGAAGAACACTTAAATCATGTTTTACACCAATTACAAAACAAACCTTGGTCTGCATTGTATGTTGCTTGTATTTTCTTTTTATTAATCTCTATGGGTGTTTTAGCATTTTATGCTATACAACAAGTAGCACAAGCTGGTTGGTCTCCTGTTTTGTTTAGAGTTATGCAAGGAATCACATCTTACTTGCCAGTAGGATCTGTTTTGTTCTTTATATTATTAGTTTTATGTGGATTACATTTCAATCATATATTTGTATGGTTAGGAGAAGGTGTTACTGATCCTAAAAGTGCTAATTATGACGAAATAATTGCAGGTAAAGCAGGGTATTTAAACTTTCCATTTTGGATTGTAAGAGCTGCTGTGTTTTTATTGGGATGGAATTTATACCGTTATTTCTCTAGAAAAAACTGTTTAGCTCAAGATGAGTCTACAAACGATGATTTTTATAAAAAGAATTTCAAAATATCTGCAGGATTTTTAGTGTTCTTTATTGTGTCTGAGTCAATTATGTCATGGGACTGGATTATGTCAATTGATCCACACTGGTTTAGTACATTGTTTGGATGGTATGTTTTTGCAAGTTTCTTTGTAAGCGGTATCACTGTAATAGCAATGGTTACTTTATACTTGAAATCTAAAGGGTATTTAGAGCATGTTAATACAAGTCACATTCATGATTTAGCTAAATTTATGTTTGGTATTAGTGTATTCTGGACTTACTTATGGTTCTCTCAATTCATGTTAATTTGGTATGCAAATATACCTGAAGAGGTAACTTATTTTATTACTAGAATACAAGTATACAATCTTCCATTCTTTGGAGCTGTAGTTATGAATTTTCTTTTCCCATTGTTAATTTTAATTAATACTGATTTTAAAAGAATTACATGGATACTTGTTATGGCTGGAACAGTAATTTTATTAGGTCATTATATTGACTTCTTTAATATGATTATGCCAGGAACAGTTGGAGATCAATGGTTCATCGGTGTGTCAGAAATAGCTTCAGTTCTTTTCTTCTTCGGATTATTTATTTTTGTTGTTTTCACTGCTTTATCAAAAGCACCATTGTTGCCGAAAAGAAATCCATTTATTGAAGAAAGTAAACATTTTCATTATTAATATTTAAAGAAATAAACAGATGACAAGTTTGTTGGTAATTATAGTTTTAGTTTTATTGGCTGTTGCTTTATGGCAATTGACGAAAATTTTCGATCTTACTCAAGTAGGAGTATCTGATTCGGACAATTCTCAAATAGCTACAGATAATGATAATAACGTTCAAGGTTATTTGATGTTTGGTTTCTTAGCTTTTATATACATCTTTTCAATTTATTCTTTGTTTAGATGGGGTTCTTTAGTGCTTCATACGCCAGCTTCAGAACACGGAGCTGATGTTGATAATTTGATGAATATAACTTGGATTTTGATTTTTACTGTTCAAGCTATTACACAAGTTTTATTGCACTTTTTTGCTTTCAAATACAGAGGGAAAAAAGATCAGAAAGCATTATATTTTGCTGACAACAATAAGTTAGAAGCTATATGGAGTGTTATTCCAGCTGTTGTTTTGGCAGGATTGATTTTGTATGGTTTATATGCTTGGAATAATATTATGTTTGTTGATGAAGATGAAGATACTATTGTAATTGAATTATATGCACAACAGTTCAACTGGAAAGCTAGATATTCAGGTCAAGATAATGTTTTAGGAAAAGCTAATGTTAGATTTATTGAAGGAGCTAATTCTGTTGGTGTTGATATGTCTGATAAAAATGCACAAGATGATTTTGTTGTAACAGAATTACACATACCTAAAGGTAAAAAAATTCATTTCAAAATGCGTTCTCAAGATGTATTGCACTCTGCTTATATGCCTTATTTTAGAGCTCAAATGAATTGTGTTCCAGGTATGGTTACTGAATTTGCTTTTGTGCCAATTTATACTTCTGCAGAATATAGAGAGTTACCATACATGGTTGAAAAAGTAGCTAATATTAATGCAATAAGAGCTAAAAAGAGTATTGAACTTGTAGCAAAAGGTCAGCCAGCACTTGATCCTTATACTTTCGATTACTTATTACTTTGTAATAAAATTTGTGGAGCGTCACATTACAACATGCAAATGAAAGTAGTTGTTGATACACCAGAAGACTACAAAAAATGGTTAAGCGAACAAGTTTCTTTGGTAGACGAAATTAAAACTGCTGCGGCTCCTGCTCCTGTTGATGGCGCACCTGCAACTACTGATTCTACTAAAACAAATGATACAGCAGCTGTTGTTAAAATAGCAATGAAATAATTAATTAAGAAAATTTAAAGTAAACATATATGTCAGCAGAAGGTCACGATCACGGACACGATCACGAACACGAACATCATCATAAAGACACATTTATTACTAAATATATTTTTAGTATAGATCACAAAATGATTGCCAAACAATACTTGATTACAGGTATTATTATGGGTATTATTGGTGTAGGTATGTCTATGCTTTTTAGAATGCAGTTGGCTTGGCCTGAAGAGTCTTTTAAAATATTCAATATTTTATTAGGTGATAAGTTTGCTCCTGATGGAGTAATGGCAAATGATATTTATTTAGCTCTTGTTACAATTCACGGAACTATAATGGTTTTCTTTGTTTTGACGGCAGGATTAAGTGGTACTTTTAGTAATTTACTTATTCCCCTTCAAATTGGGGCTAGAGATATGGCTTCTGGATTTATGAACATGATTTCATACTGGTTATTCTTTTTATCTAGTGTTATTATGGTTTGTTCATTATTTGTTGAAGCTGGACCAGCATCAGCAGGATGGACTATATATCCTCCATTATCAGCTTTACCACAAGCAATTCCTGGGTCAGGAATGGGTATGACACTTTGGTTAGTTTCTATGGCTATATTTATTGCTTCTTCATTAATGGGATCTTTAAATTATGTTGTTACAGTAATCAATCTTAGAACCAAAGGAATGACTATGACAAGATTGCCACTTACTATTTGGGCTTTCTTTGTAACTGCTATTATTGGTATAGTTTCATTTCCAGTATTATTATCTGCAGCTTTATTATTAATTTTTGATAGAAGTTTTGGAACATCTTTTTTCCTTTCTGATATTTATATTGCTGGTGAAGTTTTACATTATCAAGGTGGTTCTCCAGTATTGTTTGAGCACTTATTCTGGTTCTTAGGTCATCCTGAGGTATATATCGTATTATTGCCTGCTTTAGGAATTACATCTGAAATTATTGCAACTAACTCTCGTAAACCAATTTTTGGTTACAGAGCAATGATTATGTCAATTTTAGCTATTGCATTTTTATCAACTATAGTTTGGGGTCACCACATGTTTATTTCAGGTATGAACCCATTCTTAGGATCGGTATTTACATTCACAACTTTATTGATTGCAATTCCTTCTGCTGTAAAAGCATTTAACTATATCACAACACTTTGGAAAGGTAATTTACAATTAAATCCTGCAATGTTATTTTCTATTGGTTTAGTTTCTACTTTCATTACTGGAGGTTTAACTGGAATTATTCTTGGAGATAGTACTTTGGATATTAATGTTCATGATACTTACTTTGTTGTAGCTCACTTCCACTTAGTAATGGGTATCTCAGCTCTTTATGGAATGTTTGCAGGTATTTATCATTGGTTTCCAAGAATGTTTGGAAGAATGTTAAACAAAAACTTAGGTTATATTCACTTTTGGGTAACTGCAGTTTGTGCTTATGGAGTATTTTTCCCAATGCACTTTATTGGATTAGCTGGATTACCAAGACGTTATTATACAAATACAAACTTTCCATTGTTCGACGATTTACAAAATGTAAATGTACTTATAACTACTTTTGCATTAATCGGAGGTGCTTTTCAATTGGTTTTCTTATACAACTTCTTTAGTAGTATTTTCTACGGTAAAAAATCTGTTCAAAATCCATGGAGATCGAATACTTTAGAGTGGACTGCTCCTGTAGAACATATGCATGGTAACTGGCCAGGTGAAATACCAGAAGTACATCGTTGGCCTTATGATTACAGCAATCCTGAACATGAAGATGATTTTGTTCCTCAAAATGTTCCAATGAAGCCAGGTGAAGTTGTTTTACATCACTAAAAATATATAAAAACAAAAACCTCTACATTAGTAGGGGTTTTTTGTTTTTATATATTTGAGTTTAGACTTTTATTTTAATAATCTCGCCTGATGTATTTCATGCAACTCATTAGTTTCTTTATCTTTGTTAAATGAATGAAAATTTAGACCCCACAACCAAAGGATTTAATTCGGAAGAATTAGATCTCGAAAAAAGATTGAGACCTCTTTCTTTTGATGATTTTGCAGGACAAGACCAAATACTTGAAAATTTAAAAGTTTTTGTTCAAGCAGCTAATCAAAGAAATGAAGCTTTAGATCATACCCTTTTTCATGGGCCTCCTGGCTTGGGGAAAACTACTTTGGCTAACATTTTAGCTAATGAATTACAAGTTGGTATTAAGATAACCTCAGGTCCTGTTTTGGACAAACCTGGAGATTTAGCTGGTTTATTGACAAATTTAGAAGAACGCGATGTTTTGTTTATTGATGAGATTCATCGTTTGAGTCCCATAGTTGAAGAATATTTATATTCTGCAATGGAAGATTTTAAAATTGATATTATGATAGAATCTGGGCCTAATGCCAGAACTGTCCAAATCAATTTAAATCCTTTTACTTTAATTGGCGCAACAACACGTTCAGGTTTATTAACAGCTCCTATGAGAGCACGTTTTGGAATTTCTTCACGCCTTCAATACTATACAACTGAACTCCTTACCTCAATAGTTGAACGAAGTGCATCAATATTAAAAATGCCAATTTCTTTGGATGCTGCTATTGAAATTGCCGGTAGAAGTAGAGGCACGCCTCGTATTGCTAATGCTTTATTGCGTAGGGTACGTGATTTTGCTCAAATTAAAGGTAATGGAACAATTGATATAGAAATTGCTAAATATGCTCTTAAAGCGCTTAATGTGGATGCTCATGGACTTGATGAAATGGATAATAAAATTCTTAATACAATTATCGATAAGTTTAAAGGTGGACCAGTTGGATTGTCAACATTAGCAACAGCAGTATCTGAAAGTAGTGAAACCATTGAAGAAGTTTATGAACCGTTTCTTATTCAAGAAGGATTCATCATGCGTACGCCAAGAGGTAGAGAAGTTACGGATAAGGCATATAGACATTTAGGAAAAATAAAAACCAATATTCAAGGTGGCTTGTTTTAAGTTATTCTTGTTCACTTTTCTTTATAAAATGTATAAAAATTGACTTTTATTTAAGAGTTTGCCTAGAATTACAAATACTATTTTACCATTAACAACAAATCAAAATACACACAATTTATAAAATCCGAAGCCAAACGCCTCGGGTTTTTGTCTTGTGGGATATCTAAAGTCGGCTTTTTAGAACAAGAAGCTCCTAGACTTGAAAAATGGCTAAATGATAAAAAAAATGGACAAATGTTGTATATGGAAAATAATTTCGATAAGCGTCTGAACCCGACCTTGCTTGTTGATGATGCTAAAAGTGTGGTTTCGTTATTGCTAAATTATTATCCGGAACAGCTACAAAATACAGATTCATATAAAATTTCCAAATATGCTTACGGGCAAGATTATCATTTTGTAATTAAAGAAAAACTTAAAGAATTTCTGTTTTCAATTCAATCGAACATTGGGGAGGTTTCTGGACGCGCTTTTGTTGATTCAGCGCCGGTTCTTGACAAAGCTTGGGCTGCCAAAAGTGGTTTGGGTTGGATAGGTAAAAACAGTAATTTGTTGACTCAAAAAGTAGGTTCTTTTTACTTTATTGCAGAACTTATTATTGATTTAGATTTAGACTACGATACTCCTACAACTGATCATTGTGGCACTTGTACAGCGTGTATTGATGCTTGTCCTACGGAGGCTATAGTTGCACCTTATGTAGTTGATGGGAGCAAATGTATTTCCTATTTTACGATTGAATTAAAAGAAAACATTCCTCAAGAAATGAAAGGCAGCTTTGATGATTGGGCTTTTGGTTGTGATGTTTGTCAAGATGTTTGCCCTTGGAATCGTTTTTCAAAATCACATTCGGAACCCTTATTTAATCCTAATCGGGAATTACTTTCGATGTCAAAAAGCGATTGGGAAGAAATTACCGAAGAAACTTTTAAAGTCATTTTTAAAAATTCACCCCTCAAAAGAGCCAAGTTTCAAGGGCTTAAAAAAAATATTGAATTCTTAAAATAATACTATTTATTAGTTTCTTAAGCTAGAATCTCGAACTATAATATTAGTTTCTAATTCAACCGTTCTAGGTTTAAATGGAGTTTCTTCTTTACGAGAATTCATTTCTTCTAATAACAAATTAAAAGAAACAATTCCCATTTCATGACTTGGTTGATCAACAGTACTTAATTTAGGCGTAATAACTTGTGCCATAAACCAATTGCTAAAGCCAATAATAGCGATTTGTTCTGGAACTTTTATGTTATTTTCATTAAAATAAGCTAAAGCACCTACGGCTACTAAATCTGTTATGACAAAAATACCGTCTACATCTGGATGTTCTTTAATGATTTGTTCTGCAAAATCTTTTCCTTCTTGAAAAGTAACTTTTTCACAGGTGTAAACTAACTTATTGTCAAAGGGAATATTATTTTTTTCTAATGCCTTTTTATATCCAATATAGCGGTCAATGGAATTTTGAGGATTTAATGGACCACGAAAATGAGCTATTTTTCTGCAACCATTATCGATTAGATGCTGAGTTGCATTGAAAGCAGCTTTTTGATCATCAATAATTACTTTTGAACAAGTAGTAAGTTTTGCAATCTTGTCAAACATTACAAATGGAATTTTTCTATTGATAATTCCCTTTATATGCTCGTCATTATTAGATTCGTTTGATAACGACATTATAATCCCATCAACTCTTTTATTGATAAGAAGTTCAACTTGTTTCTTTTCTAATTCTAAGGTTTCATTTGACTGAAGAATTATAACTAAATATCCATTTTTTTCAGCTTCATCGATAATAGCATTAATCACATTCGAGAAGAAATGATGCATTACTTCTGGAATAATCAATCCAATAGTTTTAGATTCTTTCGTTCTTAGGTTTACCGCAAAACTATTTGGAGTGTATTGTAGATTTTGAGCAAGTTCAATTACCGCATTTTTAGTTTTTTCACTAACATCTGGATAATTTTTCAATGCTTTGGAAACGGTAGTTATGGAAATGCCTAATTTACTAGCTATTTCTTTAAGAGTGATGTCTTTCATGAAGCGTTTATCTAATTGTTTAATTTAAAAAAATTAGTGAAAAAGATATTTATTATCGAGAAGGTCTTTTTAATAGGGTTTAGATCTTCTTTTATTCAAAAATTCAATACCAAGATATTAATTTTTATCTGAAATCCTTTCTAAATTTCAAATTAAACAAATTAATTAGCAACAGTTAAATTTAATAAAAACTGTGTTTAGGTAGATTCTCTTTCAATGATACTTGTATTCAACTCGATAGATTGAAAAACAACTGGTTCATCGTTCTTTTTTGCTTTTATTTCATCAAATAAAATGGAAGCTGCCCTTTGTCCAATCTCAAAACCTGGCTGATTAATTGTAGTGAGTTTAGGGGATATTATGCTTGACATAAACCAATTGCTGAATCCAAAAACGGCAACTTGCCTTGGAATTTCAATTCCAATTTCATTAAAATATTTAATAATTCCAATCGCAACTAAATCCGTTACGGCAAAAATTGCATCAATGTCAGGATGTTCTGCAATTATTTTTTTTGCATTTTCATAGCCGTCTTCAAAGTCTAAATTATTTTCACATAAATAAACCAATGAAGAATCGTAAACAATGTTGTTGTCTTCAAGCGCTTTTTTATAACCCAAAAAACGGTCTATAGCATTCTGGGGTAAATAAGATCCGCGAAAATGAGCAATTTTTTTATATCCTTTTTTTATTAGATAAGTAACCGCATCATAAGCCGCTTTCCTGTCGTTTATGGTCACTTTCGAACAGTTTACAATTTTTGCAATTTTGTCAAAAAGAACTAATGGAGTTTTGTTGGCAAGAATTGTTTTTAAATGGTCAAATTCGCCTGTCCCATTTGATAAGGAAATAAGAATTCCGTCTACTCTTTTATTCAATAAAAGCGCTACTTGTTTTTTTTCGAGTTCATAGTTTTCATTAGATTGTAAAATGATAACCATGTAGTTTCTTTTCTCGGCTTCTTCAAGAATTCCTTCAATAACATTCGAAAAAAAGTGGTGTACAACAGTGGGGATTATTAATCCAATGGTTTTAGATTCTTTGGTTCTTAAGTTTACGGCAAAGCTATTTGGAGTATAATTTAATTCGGTTGCTAAATCTATAACCGCTTTTTTAGTCTTTTCACTTACGTCAGAATAATTTTTTAAGGCTTTCGAAACAGTTGTTATAGAAATTCCAAGTTGTAAGGCAATTTGTTTGAGAGTAGCATCTTTCATTTATGGAGTTCCTGATTAGTATCGATAAAAAAAACTGTTTCTTGAAAAACAAATCTACAATTTAATTTGCAAATCGATTTTCAAAAAACAGTTTAACTTGAAAGATTTTATCAGGCTTTATTTAAGCTCCAAAATTACTGCTTCGTACGGACGTAAAGTGTTCTTTTTTATTTTTTTGGTGTTGGAATAATTGTCTAAAATAATTTTAGATTTAGCCGTAGAAATCGGAAGGGTATAGGCTGTATTTTTTTCAGAAAAATTCAATAAAATCAATAGTTTTTTACCGTCAAGTTCTCTAGTGTATGCAAATACATCCGGATTCTCTTTGTCTAAAAGGGTGTATTTGCCATAAACCAATGTTGGTTCCTTTTTGCGTAATGCTACTAAGTTTCTGAAATAATTCAACACTGAATTAGGATCTTTTTCTTGCGCTTCGGCATTCAAGGTCTCATAATTTGGGTTTATCTTCAACCATGGAGTTCCGGTAGTAAAACCTGCATTTTGAGTAGTGTCCCATTGAAAAGGCGTTCTGCTATTATCTCTTGAAGTTTGTTTTTGGCCCTGAATATATGCTTTTAAATTGCCACCATTATTTTTTAACTCAAGATATTTGTTTTTGGTTTGAACATCGTTATAATCATTAATATTATCAAATCGGATATTTACCATTCCTAGTTCATCACCATTATAATAAAAAGGAGTTCCTCTCATAGTCATTACAAAAGTAGAAAGCATTTTTGAAGAAATAGCTCTAAATTTCGGTGTATCATTACCAAACTTACTGACCATTCTAGGTTGGTCGTGATTGGCAAGAAAAATAGACAGCCATCCTTTGTCTTTGAAAGTTTGGTCGTATCGAGAAAAAATGTCTTTGTATTTTACAAGGCCAAAATCTTTTAAATGTTTGCCAATATCTACACTTTCAAAATGATATGCTATGTTTAATTCTTTTCGATCGGGATCCACAAATTGCATCGCATCTTCAGGAGAACTTCCAGCACCTTCAGCAACTGTCATGATATCATACTTGCTAAAAACTTCTCTATTCATTTCTTGTAAATAGTCGTGTAAATGGGGTCCTACACCATAATATTTATTTACATTTTTTTCGTAACCTTTTGGTAATTCTGGCCAAGTGGTGTCTTTTGAAGCAAATTGGAAAGCATCCATTCTAAAACCATCAATGCCTTTGTTCAGCCAAAAACGCATGATATCATATACTTCTTGTCTTACTTTTGGGTTTTCCCAATTCAAATCTGGTTGCTTTTGAGAAAAATAATGCAGGTAATAAGCATCAGTTTGGGCATCATATTTCCAAGCTTCGCTATTCACGTCAAAAAAGCTCCATCTGTAAGTTGGTTTTCCTTTTTCGGCTGGCCACCAATGGTAATAATCTCTGTATTTATTATCTCTGGAACTTCTGGATTGTTTGAACCATTCGTGCTCGTCACTACTGTGATTTACCACTAAATCCATGATTAATTTGATGTCGCGTTTGTGCATTTCTTTCAACAAAAGATCAAAATCTTCCATCGTTCCAAAATCTTTCATGATTTCACGATAATCACTAATGTCGTACCCATTATCATCGTTTGGAGAAGTGTAAATTGGGTTGAGCCAAACCGCATCAATTCCTAAACTTTTTACATAATCTAGTTTAGAAATAATCCCTTTTAAATCGCCCACACCATCACCGTCACTATCTTTAAAACTTCTTGGGTAAATCTGGTAAACAGTGGCTTCTTTCCACCATTTTGGATCTACATTTTTCATAATTGAGATTTTTTTATTTTGTGCATTTAAACTAATACAAGGGAGTAGTAGTAAAGCTGCAAACAAAAATAATACATGATTTTTTTTCATATCTAAGTTTTGGTTAAAGTTAAAAATACTAATTTTTGATGATTTGATTGAATTCTAATCGTTCACCGTCTGGGCCTAAAATATTAAAATAACTACATCCGTTATCCCAAAAATTAAGGAATACAGGTCTCTCTTCTAAAATTTGAAAGCCATTTTCTTTTAAAATTGTAAAAGTTAAATCTATATCATCTACATCAAAAGCAATGTGATCTACATGTCCATCTTTTCTGCTTTTAATTTCTGATAATTTGCTTTCAGGCATCTGATAAAGCTCAATAATCATGGATTCACGTTTCATCATGGCTACTATTCCACCTTTTTCAGCTTCAATTTCAAACGTTGATGCCATGACATTCGTGAAGCCTAATTTTTCATAAAATGCTTCTGATTTTTTAATGTCAGTTACCGGTATGCCGATATGTTGAATATGATTAATTTTTAAATTCATGATGTACATTCGCTTATGTATGATTTCAACGAAATCGATTTATTTTTAACATCTAATTTTGTCATTGTAAAAATAGATATTTTCTTAATGATACTTTTTTATGTTTCAAAAAAAGTAGATTATTTTTTATGTAAGTATTTGAAATTTAGTTTTTTAAATAAATAATTGCTTTAAAATAAGTAGTTCTGATAAAAAATTTGAATACCTTATTTTTTATTTGAGCTACCTATTAACATAACTTTTGATTCAAATTCTTCTCTTGGTCCAAGTGATTTATTTTTAAGCTGAGAACGATAATTATAAATAGTCGATACAGAATAGCGTAAAAAGATTGCAATTTTTGCACTGTCTTTAATACCAAGACGAATTAGTGCAAAGATGCGCAATTCAGGAGTTAATAATTCACCGTGTTTTAGTTGAATACGTTCTTCTTTGTTCAATAATTCATAAAATTCTTCTACAAAATTTGGAAAAAGCTGTAAGAATGTTTCGTCAAAATTACTGTAAAACTCTTTTAATTCTTTCGCTATAAAATTCTTTGATTTGACGGTATTTATGAGTTCATTCATTTTCCCAGCAGTTGCCATAACATTTAATTTCTGGCTATATTCTTCTAATTTTCCTATATAATCTGAACATTGGTCCATATACCGACCGATGTATATTTCTTTTAATAAACTAGCTTCGGCAAGAGTTGTATTCGTTTGATTTAATTTCTCATTGAAAGCATTTAATTCTTTGTTTAATAAAGACATCTGCGCATTAGCTAAACTCAGATTTTCCTGAGCTTTTGCTAATTTTTTCATTTGTTTAAAAAGAAGTATTAAAGCACCTAATAAAAATAGTGATAATATACTTGCACTTATTAAAAACAAAACGAGTTGAGATCTATTAGTTTCATTTTTAGTCTCGTACGCTTCGTTTATGATGGGTAACATCTTTGAGATTTCGTAAGTTCTTAAGCGTGCATTACAAAAAAGAGCATCTTCTAAAGAACGTTTTGTATATTTATAGGCTCGATCAATATCTCCTTGATTGTATAAAATAATTGCTAATTTTCGTAATGAAATGTTTTCTTTTTTTACTAATTGTAAATCAGATATTGCCGAAATTGTTAACCATTTTTTTTGTTGTTCAATATTCTTTTTTAAAGAATAAACTTCCGAAATTATATAAGCAATAACTGCCCGATTGGGATCATTACCAGCTATTTTTGGAAAAAAATTAATGAGCTCATTTAGTGCTGCATCATACTTGCCAGAATCAATTCGTTTTTCAATATTATCTATAAAAAATTGTGGCGATTTTTCAGGAAAGTATAATAAGGATGAATCTCTATATCTTTTAGTTAGAGCTACATATTTTTCTTTTTCCTGAGCTGAAGTTGCATACTCTGACATGGAGCCATAAATAATTCGATGGGTCCAGAAATACGAGCCTTTTAATGTAGGTGAAGTTTTTATGTCAATTTCATAGAGTTTATCTATAGCCTCTTTGTACATGCCTAAAGTTCCCATTATCGAAGCAAAATTTAGTTTTACTTCATTTAATTTTTCAGGGTCTTTTAGGTTTTTAGCTGTCAACAAACCCTTTCTTACATATACTAATGCTGAATCTGATTGATAGGATTTATATTCATCATATAATTTACCGTAAAGCTCATATTGTTGATAATCAGAATTCTTATTTTTTAGAAGTTTTTTTAATCCATCTATTTTGGTTTCTTTCTGATTTAAATACAGTTGGTATTCCTTTACTGTTTTGTCTAATTCCTGTAATAACGAATCAAAGTTGCCTTGTCCAAAAAAGAGCATAGGAAATACTAAAGCTACAATCAACAACAAAATTTTATTCATTTCAGTTGAAAAAATAGTTTAAAATAATTAAAAAAATCATCGTATTTAGTTCAATAACAAGCTAATAAATGTAAATACTTTGAAAATTAAATTATTTATATTTTCATAAATTCAGCTACCGAATCGTTTGATATTTTTGGATTTGCCCCTTCGCTTTGTGCTACTAAAGCTCCCATCGCACAGGCAAAATCAATAGCATTTTGTGGGTCATTTCCAAGTAATAATTTAGCTAGTAAAGATGCTAAAAACGAATCTCCAGCACCTACGGTATCAATAACATTAATTTTATACCCGCTGTTATAGTATAGTTTTCCATCATAGTACAAAACAGCACCGTGATTACCTTTGGTTACACAAATATGTTTTGTGTTTGTTTTTTCAGAAATAAAGCGAATATTTTGCTCTAATGAATTGTACGGTGAGTTCATGTATTCACTAATTTCATATAACTCATCATCATTGAATTTTATAAAGTCAGCCTGCATCATTAAGTTAATAAGCAGTTCTTTAGTGTAAAAAGGAGCTCTTAAATTAACATCAAAAACAGTATATTTCGAATAATTTATTATTTCTAAAAGGGATTGATGCGAAACAGAGTCTCTGCATACAAGACTTCCAAAAATCAATGCATCTGCTTTTTTAACATTAATTTCATCTTCTGGAACACAAGCAATTTTATCCCAGGCAACTGGATAGTTAATGGTATAAGAGGCTGAACCTTTGCTGTCTAGTCTTACAATTACTTCACCAGTTGGGAATGTTTCGTCTATTTGAATGGATGAAGTATCTACATCATTTTCTTCAATAAATTGGATCAATTCTTTTCCTATTTCATCATTTCCTACTCGGCTAATAATTTGTGTATTTATGCCAAGTGAAGCCATACGAATAGCCACATTTAGTGGAGCTCCGCCTATTTTTCTATGTGTTGGGAAAACGTCATATAAAACTTCTCCGAAACAGATTACTTTTTTTGTCATAATTATTCGTTATTTGATAGACTTCCAGATAGTTCTTCTAATGTTCTTCCTTTGGTTTCTGGCATTTTGAAGAATACCCAAAGCAATTGGAAAACCATCATAATACAGAAAATACTAAACACTGTTGTTGTTCCAATTTGTTTAAATAAAAATGGAATAAAAGAAGGAATTAAAGCCGCTAATACCCAATGTACAGATGTTCCAAAAGAGGTTCCGGCTGCTCTTAGTTTATTAGGAAATAATTCAGAGATAAATACCCAGATTACAGCACCTTGTCCTATTGCGTGTGAAGCAATAAACAAGAAGAAAAATAAAGGAACTGCCATTCCTTTCCATTCGTAATAAAATGCAGTAGTTACTAATCCTAGAGAAATAATATATCCAACTGAACCAATATACATAAGGGTTTTTCTTCCGTATTTATCAATTAAAGAAATACCAATCATGGTAAATATTAAATTGATTACTCCAATTCCAATACTGCTCAAAAAAGAAGCTGATTTTTCTAAACCTGCTAATTCAAAAATACGTGGAGCATAATATAAAAATGCATTAATTCCTGAAAGTTGATTAAAAAACGCAATGAAAAAAGCTAATAACAATGGTTTTCTATATTTTTTCTTAAAAATTGATTCATCTTGTCCTTCGTGAGCCATTTCGCTTTCAATTGCCTTCATTTCTTGCTCAACTTGAGTATCACTATTGATTTGTTTCAATATAGAAATAGCTTTTTCACGGTCTTTTTTATACTCTAAAATCCAACGTGGACTTTCTGGAATTCCAAATACTAAAAGTGTGTAAATGAAAGAAGGGAAGGCTTGAATTCCTAACATCCATCTCCAAGAATTTTCTCCAATATCTTGTAAATAGTAGTTAGATGTAAAGGCCATAAGAATACCAAAAACAATGTTGAATTGATATAAAGCAACTAGTTTTCCTCTGTCTTTAGCTGGCGCAATCTCAGAAACATAGGTTGGAGCTGCAATAGTTGAGGCTCCGATTCCAATTCCTCCAATAAATCTAAAAATAGAAAAGAAAATAGGATCGTTTGCCATTGCAGTTCCTACTGAGGATATGAAAAATAATATACCAATAATTATCAATGTCTTTTTTCTTCCTAGAATATTGGTTGGATAAGCACCAAAAATAGCTCCAATAACAGTACCCCACAAAGCCGATGACATAACCACTAATCCGTGAAACAAATCAGAAGAACCCCATAATTGTTGTAGTTGTTTATCTGCACCTGAAATAACTACGGTGTCAAATCCAAATAAAAAGCCTGCCAATGCGACAATAATTGACCAATAAAGTATTTTTCTGTTGTTCATTTTTTTAGTTTTTTGTGGTTTTTAGTTAATCAATTTTGCAAAATATTATTTTTGCCAAATTCCTTTTATTTTATTTATTGTTAAGTTTGTTATCTCTTGATTTTCATCAGATTGTATGCTTAATTTAGTATATGGTTTTTTAGGAAATAGTTGTTCTGTAAAACTATATACACCTCCATTTATAAAAATTTCGATGGACGACCAATCTAAAATAATCTGATAATCGATAGCGACTGAAACTAAATTCGATACGCTTGTTTTGTGAATGTCTTTTGCAAACGTTTTTTCAAAATCAACAAAGCCAGAATGCTTTCTGTCAATAGAAAATATTTTTTGTTTAGAGTAATAATCAATTACAAGACTATCGTTTAAATCATTAGAAAAAACTAGTTTTAAATTCTGATTTTTGCTATTAAATCGTATAGATGATTGGTTTAAATAATCGTAGGTGAAATCTATTTTAGTTCCTTTTTTTATAGAAATCAAATCTTTTGAATATTCAGTAACTAATTGTTGTTTGAATTGTTCAATAGGGGTGCTTTTTAAGGTGTAATCTCCGTTTATTTTAGATAACGAAATTTCTCTTGGTAAAGTCATAGCGCTTCTCCAATTTTTGGTTGGCGTGTTTCGCGCATATAACCAATTGCTCATCCAGCCTATAAAAATTCGTTTACTATCAGGAGTATTGTTATAAGTTACACCAGCATAATTATCTGTACCGTAATCAATCCACTTGATGTCTTTTTGATTGGTTTTGAATGTTTTCCCATCATAATCTCCAATAAAGTATTGGGTTCCAGATCCTCCATTCGGGGCTCCTGGGTTGATGCTGATTAACAAAACCCATTTTTCTTCTTTAGAACCTTCTACTTTTAATTTGAATATATCAGGACATTCCCAAACACCACCATGAGCCCCAGTATTTTTTCCGAACTCACTTTGTAATTTCCAATCCGTTAGATTTTTGGAAGTATAAAACTGTGCTCGATCTCCAGCTACTAAGACTAAGTCCCACTCTTTAGTTGTTTCATTCCAAAACACTTTTGGGTCCCTAAAATCTTTTAGTTCTGGATTTTTTATAATTGGATTTCCATCGTATTTTTTCCAAGTTTCACCCTCGTCTAAACTGTAGGCCAGTCCTTGAGATTGGGTATTGATTTTTCCTGCTTTTTCAATATCCATATTATGGTAGGTAAAAATAGCAACCATTGGTGGATTTTCTTTTGTACCTAATCCAGAAGTGTTATTGATATCTATAACAGCACTTCCTGAAAAAATGAGACCTAATTTGTCTGGGAATAATGCAATTTTTTTATGTTTCCAGTGGATTAAGTCGGTACTTGTAGCATGTCCCCAATGCATTGGTCCCCATACTATATCGTTAGGATAATATTGATAAAATAAATGATAAATTCCTTTATAATAAACCATACCGTTAGGGTCATTCATCCAATGTTTTTCTGGAGAAAAGTGAAATTGTGGGCGAAATGGTTCTTTGTAATAAACTGTCGAATCAACTGAAATTTTTTCAGAAGTTGGAATTGTAATAGCTGTTTCACTTTCTTTTTTACATGAAAACAACAACAATATAAGTTGTAAAGCACTTACTTTTACTATTTTATTCCATTTATAAGTCATAATGCTTAATTGATTAATTAAATTTCAGCCTCTAAAAATAGAATATTTTTTTTAATAAATTTTCATACCTAAATCGATAACGTTTTCGAAATTACGAAAACGTTGTCGATAATGATTTTCGTCTAGTTAGACGAATAAATTACTTTTTGAAAAATAATTAACATAAGTTTGGAAACTTTATAAATTTATAAAATTATGATCTCAAATTTAAAAAAATTAGTATTTATGTTAGCAGTATGCCCAGCTGCTTTCGGTCAAACTAAATCAGATGAATGGCATTTGTTTGCAAACTCTAGAGAAAATTATTTTGGTGTTGCAATGGCTAATGGACAAATAGGAATTGTTACTGATGACACACCACTGAAAACAAAAGAAATTATTTTAAATGGTGTTTATGACGGTAGTCCTGAAAATGGTATTAGTAGAATTGTTCGAGGGATAGAATTTTTGAATCTTCATTTGAGTATTAATAATGAAGAAATAAAATCAAACAATATTGACAATTGGAGTCAAGTTATTTCGATGAAAGAGGGATTAAGTACAACTTCATTTTCATTCAAAGATTATGCAAGTATTAATTACACAATTTTAGCCAATAGAGCGATTCCGTTTTCAGCTATGGCAATTGTAGAAATCACTCCTAAAAAAGACATCGAAATAACAGCTAATAATTATATGGTAGTTCCTGATGAATTAAAAAACGCAAAAAGCCAATATCGCGTTTTGAAGGACAATCAATATATGATGCCGGTTTTTGGTACAACTGCTAAAACTCTGAATGGGAAATATACAATTGCTGCATCTACAACATTTCTTTTTGATGGACAAAATGAAACTTTGAAACAAACAGGTGGTGAGGTTGGTTTTTCTAAAAAATTATTAAAAGGCAAAAAATATCGTTTTGCAGTTGCGGGAGGGATTTGTACTTCAAAAGATGTTACGGATCCATTGAACGAATCAGAAAGACAACCAATCTATGCTTTGCAAGAAGGAATAGATAAATTGTTGAATCGCCACAAACAAGCTTGGGCTGAATTATGGAATACTGGAGATATTCAGATTGAAGGTGATCTTGATGCACAACAACGCGTTCGTTTTGCTTTGTATAATTTATATTCCTATATACGACCTGAAACTAGACAGAGTGTTGCTCCTATGGGATTGTCCTCTCAGGGATATAATGGACATATTTTTTGGGATAGTGAACTTTGGATGTATCCAACACTTTTGGCTTTACAACCCGATATGGCTAAATCTTGTTTAGATTACCGTTCAGACCGTTTGGAAAAAGCCAAACAAAAAGCAACTATTTATGGCTATAAAGGAGCTATGTATCCATGGGAATCAGATGATACTGGAGAAGAGGCAACGCCAACATGGGCTTTGACAGGAATTTTTGAACAACATATTACGGCAGATGTGTCAATTGCATTTTGGAACTACTATACCTATACACAAGATAAGTCTTGGTTGAAAAAAGAATGGAATGTATTAAAAGAAACAGCTGATTTCTGGGTAAGTCGTGTTGTTAAGAATCAAGATGGAACTTTTTCTATTCTGAATGTTGTAGGTGCAGATGAATATGCACAGCATGTTGATGATAATGCTTTTACAAATGCATCTGCTATTGAAGCTTTGAAAAATACTATCAAGGCAGCAACAATTTTGAATGAGCCGATTAATTCAAAATGGGTTGAAGTCTCTAATAAATTAATTATTCATACTGAAAATGGAATTACTCAAAACTATAGAGGATACCAGGGACAAATGATTAAACAAGCTGATGTTAATTTATTAGCTTATCCTTTACACATAATTACCGAAAGAGCTCAAATAGAAAAAGATTTAGAATATTACACTGAAAAAATTGATAAAAAAGATGGACCAGCTATGGCTTCGGGAGTTTTATCTGTTTTATATGCTAGGCTGGGAGACAAAGAGAAGGCGTATAATTATTTTGTAAAATCTTATTTACCAAATAGTCGTCCTCCTTTTGGGGTGTTTTCAGAATCAGCAAATAGTAGTAATCCTTATTTTGCTACTGGTGCAGGTGCAATGCTTCAAGCTGTTATTTACGGTTTTGGAGGAGTTGAACAAACAGATTCAGGATTGAAATACAATAAAGGTTTGTTGCCTAAAAAGTGGAAATCTTTAAAAATAATTGGAATTGGAGTTGATAATAAAACAATTACAATAGAATAAGAATTGAAATAAGGCTTTTTTTTGCCATGAATAATTTAGATTGTAATTCTGTTAAATAAATCAGAATTACAATCTAAATTATTCATGGTTTTTTTGTTTTTATTAGGAAAGAAAAATAATTTTTTCAAATAAGAGTTTTTGATTTTTTTTATCAAAAATGTTTTTTTTCAACACTTTCACCATCGAGTGTATTAAAAAGCTGAGATTAAATATGCTCAAAATGTTGATTTAATACTGAAAGAATAATATCGATGAAGGATTCGTAATATTTTTTTACAAATGAGGGTTATTTTGGTAAAAATTCAAACTATTATGAATCAAAAAACCATAATATATACATAATGTGTTTTTTTAAGTTGCTTTTTTTATGTTTAATATAATTTTAGTATTAATTTTTTAAGGTATTAATTTTTAAATCGAAAACGTTTTCGGGCTATCGAAAACGATATAGTTTGTTAATTCTTAAATTTATCATAAAATTAATATTATGTTTGGCATTAATATTTAAAACAAACCATTTAAACAAATTATTAACCAACTTATTTATTACGTATGAAAAATAGTCTACTTAAAGGCTTGATGGTGTTTCTAACCATGCTATGTACTAGTTTGACCTATTCGCAAGATGTGTCAGGTACGGTGTCAGATTCTAGTGGTCCACTTCCAGGGGCTTCTATATTGGTAAAAGGAACAACTAACGGAGCGCAAACTGATCTTGATGGAAAATTTACTATCAAAAATGTTGGCTCAAACGCAGTTTTAGTTTTTAGTTACATTGGTCTTAAAAGTCAAGAAGTAAATGTAGCAGGAAGAAGTAACGTTAGTGTTACTTTAAAAGAAGATTCAAAAGAATTAAAAGAAGTAGTCGTTATCGGTTACGGTTCTGTTAAGAAAAAAGATGCAACTGGTGCAGTTGATCAAATTGGATCAAAAAGTTTTGACAATGTAGCTTCACCTTCTCCTGCTCAATTATTAAGAGGAAAAGTTGCAGGTGTACAAGTTACTCAGTCAAGCGGTGAGCCAGGTGGTGGAGTTGCTATTAGAGTACGTGGTAATACATCTATTCGTTCAGGTAACGGACCACTTATCGTAATTGATGGTGTGCCTTTGGACGGTGGTAACGTAGCTGCAGGTGGAGATAACTTGTTAGGAGCGTCTTCTGCAAGAAACCCATTGAACTTTGTTAACCAAAATGACATAGAAAGTATCAGTGTTTTGAAAGATGCATCTTCTACAGCTATCTACGGTTCTCGTGGAGCTAATGGTGTAATCGTTATTACTACTAAAAAAGGAAAATCTAAAGAACCACAATTGTCTTACAACACTTCTGTACAGTTCAGTAAAATGGCTGGAGATTTCAATGTAATGACTCCAGATCAATTCGTTGCTGCAGGTGGTGATGATAAAGGATCAAGAAGCTACAACTGGAAAGATGCAGTTTTGCGTAACGGTTTTGCTACTAATCATGATTTATCTTTTACTAAATCTACAGAGAACTCTAATACAAGAATCTCTTTAGGAGCTAGTAATACTAATGGTATTGTTAAAAATACAGGTTTAGATAAATATTCTGCTACAGTTTATAATTCAAATGACTTCTTCGGAGGAGCTTTGAAAGTAGAAGAAAGAATTATGTATGCTTCATTGAAAGATGAAACTACTATCTTGTCTAATGATGCTGGTTACATTGGAAACATTATCGGTACTGCTTTGTATTGGAATCCAACTTTGCCAATTTATAACACAGATGGTTCATACCACGTTGTAAGTAATACTTACTTGAATCCAGTACAATTATTGAATTCTTACAAAGATTTTACAAACACAAATAAATTTTTAGGAAGTATCAATACTACTTGGAAAATTAATAGCCACTTGAAATATCAATTCTTATTTGGTATTGAAAGTTCTAACTCAAGCAGAAAAAGCCAATTGTTACCAACAATGGACATTCAAAATGTAGCGCAAGCTTCAGTTCCTGGATCTTCAGCTGTAAAACATGGTCAAGCTTCAATAAATTCACAAAATAAATTTAATAAAACTTTCGAGCATACATTAAATTATAATAATGACTTTAGTGATAACTTTAACTTAGATGCATTAGTTGGTTATTCTTACTATGACTACAATGCTGATGGTAATTCATCTATCGGTAAAGGTTATGATATGGCTCAAACAAACTTGATTGACAATATCGAGGGAGGTCTTCAAAATGAATTCAGAGTTTACTCTTACAGAAACAGAACTGAATTACAGTCTTATTTCGCAAGGATTAATGCAACATTATACAAAAAATTAATTCTTACAGGAACTATGCGTTCTGATGGTTCTACTAAACTAGGAAAAAATAATAAATACGATTATTTCCCATCTGTAGGTATTGCTTACAAAGTTGTTGAGGATAAAGAAGGTTTAGTTAACAGTGTAAAATTAAGAGGAAACTACGGTATTACTGGTAACCAAGAATTTGCTCCTAACTCAGCTATTGCTAGAGGTGCTTACGGATTGAACGGAACTTTAGGATTAGATAATAATGCTAACGAGAACTTGAAATGGGAAACTACTAAATCTTATGGTGTAGGTACTGATTTTGAATTAATCAATAATAGATTAACTGGATCTGTGGATTATTTCCATAAAGATACTAAAGATTTGATTTCTCCAGTTCCTGCTGCGTCTTCTCAACCAGGTCCTCCATCTCCACGTAATACAAACCTTAAAGGAAATATTATTACTAAAGGTATCGAGGTTTCTTTGAGCTATAAAGTAATCAATAAAGAAGATTTTACTTGGGATGTATCAGGTAATGCTTCATTCTTAAGCAACAAATTAGAAAACTTCCCTGGATTTATTTCTACAGGTGGAATAAACGGTCAAGGTTTATCAGGAGCTTACGCTCAAGTATTGACTAACAACAAACCACTTTACACCTACTACATGTACGAGTGGAGAGGATATGATGCTAATGGAAATTCTATTTATGCTGATGCTGCTGGTAACGATACAGGTTTAGGTACTGCTGCTAAAGTATTATTGAATAAACAACCATTACCAAAAATCAATGTTGGTTTCAATACAAACTTTACATACAAAAACTTTGACTTAGGAGCTTCATTCTATGGTGCTTTCGGTCATTACATCTACAACAACACAACGAATGCATATTTCTTTAAAGGAGCATTCTTAGGTGGTAGAAACGTAACTGAAGAAGCTGCAACTTCTCCACAAGCACAAGGAGATCCTAACTCACCTTCTACTAAATATTTAGAAAAAGGAGATTTCTTAAGAATGGGTAACCTAACTTTTGGATATACAGTTAAAGGTTCTATTTTGGATAAATTTAAAATGTCTTCAGCAAGATTATATGTAAATGCTTCTAATTTATTTATAATCACGAAATATTCAGGTTCAGATCCAGAGGTTGATACTGATAAATCTTTGAATGGAGTGCCTTCAGCTGGTATGGAGTACTTATCATATCCAAGAGACAAAAGTGTATCTGTTGGTCTTAACGTAACATTTTAATTAAAAAGAACAATGAAAAGAAATAATATTATAAAAAGCATCTTTTTTGTAGGTACAATGGTTTTAGGAGTAAGTTGTACTAATTTAGATGAAGAAGTATTAGATGGTGTTGTTATATCTAATACAGGTGGAGGAACAATAAATACAGCTTCACTGTTGACAAGTGCTTATGAAGGATTAAGAGGCTTTGAAACTCAAGGGCAAATGTTTGCTTTAGACGAAATGTCAGGAGATGCTTTAGTTGGGCCAACACGTGGAGGAGACTGGGATGATAATGCTACATGGAGACAAATCCACGTACATACTTGGGCTCCTGATCACAACGAGGTTAAAAATGCTTGGAATACTCTATTGTCTCAAGTGTACAACTGTAACTTAGTTATTGAAAACGGTAGTGGTTCTGAGGTTACTCAAGCACGTTTTTTAAGAGCTTTCTATTACTATAATGTAATCGATTTGTTTGGACAAGTTCCTTACAGAGAGGCAGGATCTAAATTGACTGACGATCCTAAAGTATGGTCTAGAACTGAAGCTACTGAATTTGTAATTAGTGAATTAGAGGCTATAGTTTCTTCATTGCCTGCTAGAACAGCTGGTGATGCAAGTATTGCTAATGCTGATGCTGCTCACTTTTTGTTAGCTAAATTATACTTAAACAAAGGTGTATTTGAAGCTGCTGATGCTGCAGGTCCTTATACATTTGCTGCTGCAGACATGACTAAAGTTGTTACTAATGTTGATGCAATCAGTAGTTCTTTATCTTCAGATTATTGGGATAACTTTAAGCCTACTAATAATACATCACCAGAGATTTTATTCTCTTCTAAGAATGTACAAGGTGGTGCAGGTGGAGGAATTCAATACCACTGGAGAATGGGTATGCACTACAATCAAACTCCTGATGGATGGAATGGTTTTGCTATAGTATCTGAATACTATAATAAATTTAATCCAAATGATAGACGTATCAAAAATGCTGATTCAGATATCATCACTAATTTTGGTAACCCAGTAGGTATGCAAGTAGGTCAAATGTACAAACCAGGTGGTTTAATTGCATTAAAAGACAGAAATGGAAATCCATTAGTTTATACTCCTGCAATCACTTTGATTACTAGTGGAGCTACATTAGAAACTGCAGGTATTAGAATGGAAAAATATATTCCAGATGCTGCTAACTTAGGTACTCCGAATAATGATTTTGTATTCATGAGATATTCTGATGCATTATTAATGAAAGCAGAAGCTATCTTAAGAGGTGGTTCAGGTTCAATAGGTACTATCATGACTGATATTGCTGCAAGATCTGGACAAGCTGCTTCGCCAGCTACTCTTGATGGAGTATACCTTGAAAGAGGGAAAGAATTATGGTTAGAAGGATGGAGAAGAAATGACATGGTTCGTTTTGGAACATTCTTAGCTGCTAGAGAATTGAAACCTTATGTATCTGATTCTAGATATGTTTTGTTCCCAATTCCATCTGATGCATTATTCAATCCAAATCTTACACAAAATCCTGGATACTAAGATATTGTTAAGTTAATTATGTTTTGAGTTAGTTTAAAGAGGGTATTTATTACCCTCTTTATCTTTTTATATAAGTCCCATTCTTCTTTTTTTATATAAGAGTAAAAAATATTTTATTTCAATAAATTGAACTCTTTTTTATTCTCACAAATAATAGATAAAATCTCTATTTTTTAACGTTTTCCACTCTGCTTTATTAGTTGTTTTATTTTTTTATATAATCAATATTACATAAATTGGCATGCTCTAATTACCTAATCAAATAGTATTTAAATATGTTTAATCGTATTATTTTATTTTTCTTTTTTCTACTTTTTTTTACTAATTGTTCTAATGAAAATTTAGAAAATAAAGACTCTTTATTCTCCAAACTAGATGCATCCGAAACTGGAATTAATTTCCAAAATGAAGTCAAAAACGGAGAAAACATGAATATCTTTAAATACCGAAATTTTTATAATGGAGGTGGTGTTGCTATTGGGGATATTAATAATGATGGATTATCGGATATCTATTTCACATCTAATCTTGGTACTAATAAATTATATCTTAATAAAGGAAATTTTAAATTTGAAGATATTACTAAAAAAGCCGGAGTTGGAGGAACTAAAATTTGGTCTACTGGAGTTGTTATGGTAGATATAAATGCAGATGGTTTACTCGATATTTATGTTTGTAATGCAGGAAATAGTAAAGGAGGACAACAAAATAATGAGCTTTTTATTAATAATGGGAACAATACATTTACTGAAAAAGCCCAAGAATATAATTTAGCAGATACTGGAATTACTACACACGCAGCATTTTTTGACTATGATAAAGATGGTGATTTAGATGTGTATATTTTAAATAATAGCTTTATTCCAGTAAGTAGTCTTAATTATTCTAACAAAAGAGAGTTAAGAGATAAAGATTGGGATGTAGCAGACATTCTTAAAGGTGGAGGTGATAAATTATTGCGTAATGATAATGGAAAGTTTACGGATGTAAGCGAAGCTTCAGGTATTTATGGGAGTCTTATTGGTTTTGGACTTGGAGTTACTGTAGGAGATGTTAATGGGGATCTTTATCCGGATATTTATATTTCTAATGACTTTTACGAAAGAGATTATTTGTATATAAATAATAAAAACGGAACGTTTACAGAGCAAATTCAAAATTGGACATCTCATATTAGTCAGTCTTCAATGGGAGCAGATATGGCGGATATTAATAATGATGGTAAAGCAGATATTTTTGTAACAGATATGTTGCCTGAGCCTGATGAACGTTTAAAAACTACTACTACATTTGATAATTATGATTTATTTACTAGAAAATTAAATCTTGATTTTTACAATCAATACATGCAAAATACGTTGCAGCTAAATAATGGAAGCGATCAATTTCTAGAGATTGCTAATTATGCTGGCGTAGCTAAAACTGATTGGAGTTGGGGAGCATTATTATTTGACATGGATAATGATGGTTATAAGGATATATATGTTTGTAATGGAATTTATCATGACTTAACAAATCAAGATTTCATGGACTTTTTTGCTAATGATATCATGCAAAAAATGGTGATTACTGGTAAGAAAGAAGAAATAGAGACTATCATTAATAAAATGCCAAGTACTCCTATTTCTAATTATGCATTTAAAAATAATAAAGACGCTACCTTTAGTAATGAAGCTCAAAAATGGGGATTAGACACTCCAAGTTTTTCTAATGGAGCTGCTTATGGTGATTTAGATAATGATGGAGATTTAGATTTAATTGTGAACAACGTTAATATGGAAGCGTTTGTTTATAAAAATAATTCTGAGAAAAATAAAAACAACCACTTTGTAAAAGTGAAACTTAAAGGAGATAACCAAAATAAATTTGCCTTAGGAAGTATAGTTGAATTATTTTCTGGTAGTGAAATCATTAAGCAAGAATTGATTCCGTCAAGAGGTTTCCAATCATCCATTGATTATGTGATGACTTTTGGAATTGGGACAAAGAAAATAGATTCTTTACAAGTGATTTGGCCAAATGGTAAATTTCAAACCATTAATAAAGTTGTAAAAGATAAAACAATCAACTTGAATATAGCTGATGCTAAGTTAAATTATGTTCCTAAAAAAACAGTTTCAAAATCAATTTTTTCTGAAAAGAAAGCTTCTTTTTTAGCGCATAAAGAAAATGATTATATTGACTTTGATTATGAAGGATTAATTTCAAAAATGCTTTCTCAAGAAGGTCCAGCCCTTGCTATTGCAGATATCAATGGAGATGGTAATGAGGATTTTTTCATTGGCGGAGCAAAAGGACAATCTGCTAAAGTATATATTAATAAAGGAAACGGAAATTATGCTGTTACAGCTCAAAAAGACTTAGATGTGGATGCTAATTTTGAAGATACTGCTGCTAGTTTTTTTGATGCCGATAATGATGGCGATCAAGATTTATTAGTTGGATCTGGTGGAAATGAAAAAACAGATCAAGCAAATTATAAAAATCGTTTGTATTTGAATAATGGAAAAGGAATATTTGTAAAAA
Organism: Flavobacterium sp. 123; assembly: GCF_003634825.1. Taxonomy (NCBI): domain Bacteria; kingdom Pseudomonadati; phylum Bacteroidota; class Flavobacteriia; order Flavobacteriales; family Flavobacteriaceae; genus Flavobacterium; species Flavobacterium sp. 123. The sequence continues at coordinate 940,414 of NZ_RBXD01000001.1, read as the reverse complement.
GTAAAGTTAGTATACCTACAACAAATAATAATGTTTCTGTAATTGCACCTAATGATTTTGATAACGATGGTGATATTGATGTGTTTGTGGGTAGCCGAAGCGTTCCAGGAGTTTATGGTATAGACCCTAAACATTTATTATTAGAGAATGATGGGAAAGGTAATTTCACTAATGTAATTGATAAAAAAGCCTTTAAAGTAAATGCTGTAGGGATGATAACTGATGCAGTTTGGGAAGATATTGATAATGATTCCAAAAAAGATTTAATTCTTGTAGGAGATTGGACTGCTCCTATGATTTTCAAAAATACAGGACGTAGATTGACAGAATTTAAATCTAATCTTACAGATTTTCATGGGTTTTGGAATGCGGTTAGTTGTGTTGATTTGAATAATGACGGTAAAAAAGATTTGGTTTTAGGCAATAAAGGAACAAATACATCTTACAAAGCAACTAAATCTAATCCGATGAAATTGTTTACTAATGACTTTGATAACAATGGAACAATTGAACAAATAACTACTCGAGATATTGAAGGTAGAGATTTACCGATAAACCTGAAGCAAGAATTGGCAAAACAAATCCCATCAATTAAAAAGAAAAATTTGAGTTATGCGGATTATTCTAAAAAGACCTTTCAAGAATTATTTGCACAAGAGGTTGTTGATAATTCTATTCAAAAAACAGCCAATATTCAAGAAAGCGTAGTTGCTATTAATAAAGGAAATGGTCAATTCGAAATTAAAGTACTTCCTAAAGAAGTTCAATTTTCTTGTGTCAATACTATTTTAACAATGGATGTGAATAATGATGGAATTTTGGATTTAATTCTAGGTGGAAACCAATATGAATTCAAACCTCAATTTTCAAGATTAGATTCAAATTATGCAAGTGTACTTTTAGGAAATAGCAAAGGTAATTTTTCATGGCTTCCTTATGCTAAATCTGGTTTCTTCATTAGAGGAGAAGTTAAACAACTTAAAACAATTAAAGAAAAAAATAAAGGAGTATCAATTATAGCAGCTATAAATAATAATGCTCCAAAAATATTTAAACGCAATGAATAAATTTTTTAGAATAGGACTAGCTTCATTGCTACTTATAGGATGTTCCAAAAAAGAAGGACAATTATTCGAGAAATTATCTTCTGATGAGAGTAATATTACTTTTAACAATCAATTATTAGAATCAAAAAACATATCCATTTTAGATTATCTATATTATTACAATGGGGGTGGAGTAGCGCTTGGTGATATTAATAATGACGGATTGGTTGATATTTATTTCACCTCAAATCAAGGTAAAAATAAATTATACCTGAATAAAGGGGCTAATAAATTTGAGGATATTACTGCAAAAGCAGGAGTTGAAGGGCAAAGTGATTGGAACTCAGGTACAATAATGGCGGATGTTAACGGAGACGGATTTTTAGATATTTATGTTTGTGCAGTAGTTGGAATTAATGGTTTTGAAGGAAAAAATGAATTGTTTATTAATAATAAAGATAATACGTTTACCGAAAGCGCTGCTGAATATGGATTAGATCTTGATAATTACAGTTCTTCAGCTGCATTTTTAGATTATGATTTAGATGGTGATTTAGACATGTATTTGTTAAATCATGCTGTTCATTCAGAATTATCTTTCGGGAATGCCAATATTAGAAATAAAAGAAGCTATGAATGTGGAGATAAATTATTCCGAAATGATAATGGAAAATTTGTTGATGTAAGCGAAAAAGCAGGAATTTTTGGAGGTGCAAATGGATATGGATTAGGTTTAGCTGTTTCAGATTTTAATCTAGATGGATACCCAGATATTTATGTTTGTAATGATTTTCATGAAGATGATTATTACTATCTTAATAATGGTGATGGGACTTTTTCAGAAAGTTTAAAAAGCCACTTTGGTCATACTAGCCGATTCTCAATGGGTGTTGATGTAGCGGATGTTAATCATGATGGTTTTCCAGATATAATGACTTTGGATATGCTTCCAGAGGACGAAAAAGTATTGAAATCATCATTAGGAGATGACAATACTCAAATGCTTAAAATGAGAACAGAAAAACTGGGATACCATTATCAGTATACCAGAAACATGTTACAATTAAATCAAGATGGGAATCATTTTACAGAAACTGCATTGTTAAGTGGTGTAGCTGCAACTGACTGGAGCTGGAGTACTTTGTTTGCAGATTATGATCAAGATGGTGAACAAGATATTTTTGTTTGTAACGGAATTCCGAAACGTCCAAATGATTTAGATTATGTAAAATATTATTCAAATGATCAAATCAAGAGTAAAATTAATTCAACAAAACTTTTAGATAAAGAAGCGTTGAAAAGAATGCCAAAAGGCAATGTAAGTAATTATGTTTTTCAAGGTTCAAAAGATTTAGAATTTAAAAATCGTTCTAATGATTGGATTGAAAATGACTCGATTATTTCTAATGGTAGCGGTTATGCTGATTTAGATAATGACGGAGATTTAGATGTAGTTACTAATAATTTGAATAATATTGCATCTGTTTATATTAACAAAACGGATAAAAAATCGAACTACCTTAAATTGAAGTTGCAATTTGTAGGAAAAAATACATTTGGAATTGGATCCAAAGTAATTTCATATTCTAAAGGGAAAAAACAATTTAAAGAACTTCAAACTACAAGAGGTTTTCAATCTTCATCTGAACCAATGATTCATTTTGGATATGGAAAAACAACTTCTGTGGATTCGATAGTGGTAATTTGGCCTGATAAAACATCTCAAACACTAAAGAATATTAAAACAAATCAAACGCTTACTATAAATGCAAGTAATACTAGAAAAGCGTTTGATTATAGAAAATTACATCCTGCAGTTTTACCAATTTTTAAAAAGGTAGAAACAGGATTAGGAATTGATTTCATGAATCAAGAAAATGATTATATTGATTTTTTAGCACAAAAATTAATCCCATACCAGCGTTCTGATAGAAGTGCTGCAACAGCAATTGGAGATTTAAACGGTGATGGGAAAGAAGATATTTTCTTTGGTGGATCTAGAGGTAAAAAAGCGGCTGTTTATATCCAAAATAAAACTGGATTTACTAAAAAACTAGTTTCTGAAATAGAGAAAGATTCTGTTTTTGAAGATGCTTCAGCGGTAATTGGAGATTTTAATAATGATAGAATAAATGACTTGTATGTAGCTTCAGGTGGTGGCGAAAATGCATCTAATTTACAAGATAGGTTGTACTTAAATAGCAACAATCAATTTTTAAAGAGCGCATCGCCTAAACTAACCCAAAATGCATCCGTTGTAAAAGCCTTTGACTATGATAAAGATGGTGATTTAGATCTTTTTGTAGGGAATAATTCTTTAAATAATAGATTCGGAAGTATGCCAGATTGTTATTTGTTAAATAATAATAAAGGGGTATTTACTATCGTTGAAAGTCAGACATTTTCAAAAATAGGAATGGTAACTGATGCCGTATTTAATGATTTTAATAAAGATGGAAAAATCGATATTATTGTTGTTGGAGAATGGATGAAACCAACTTTTTTTGCTAATAAAAACGGAAAATTCTCTAATGTAACCGAAACTGTTTTTCCAGAAAAGAGCAATGGGTTGTGGCAATCTGTAATGCCGTTTGATATTGATCATGATGGTGATGAAGATTATTTAGTTGGGAACTGGGGAATGAATTCAAAATTCAAAGCCTCACAAGATTTCCCTATGAAAATGTATTATGATGACTTTGATACCAATGGATCTTTTGAAACTATTGTTGCAATCGAAAAGAAAGGTCAATATTATACCACAATGGGACTGGATGAATTAGCAGAACAATTTAGTGGGATGTTAAAGAAAAAATTTAATAGCTATAAGTCATTTGCAGGTAAAACACTTGAAGAAGTTTTTGATCCAAAAATGCTTGAAAAAGGTAAACTTTTTGAAGTTGATAATTTGAAATCAGGGTATTTGAAAAATGATAATGGAAAATTTACTTTCGTGCCATTTTCAAATAAAATGCAAGTTGCTCCAATTACTTGTTTTGTAAAATCTAATTTTGATTCAGATGCAAAAGAAGAAGTTTTTGTAGCTGGAAATTATTTTGGAGTATCTCCATATCATAGTCGATTTGATGGTTTTTCGGGTGCTTTAATCAAAAATGAAAAAACAATATTTTTGGGTAATCAGATTGGAATAGATTTAACTCAGAAAGCAGTTAGACATATGGATATTGTCAATTTTAATGGTAAAAAATATCTTTTGATTACCATTAATAATAAAAAAGTGGAATTATACGAAATGCCTACAGCTAAGAACTAATTTGAAGAATACTACAAACAAAACTATAAAACCTACCAAAAATGAAATCTAAAATTTATCTTTTAGGACTTATAATGCTCTTTTTTATTTCTTGTAAAAAAGATGATCCAATTAAAGTTACAACAAATGATTACTGCGCTGCAGTTGATACTGTAACTGGAATTATGGTTCATGATATATTTTCGCCACCAGTTGCTAGTAGAATTTATGTCTATCCTAATGTTGCAGCTTATGAAATTATGGCTCAAAACAATGCTAAATATCAAAGTTTGCAAGGGCAATTAAATGGATTAGATTCTATTCCTAAATTAGATCCAAAAAGTGGTGTTAATAAAAATTTAGCGGCACTTATTGCACATATTGAAGTGAGTAAACAATTAATATTTTCTGAAGAAGCTTTAGAGAAATATAGAGATAGCTTGTATAAAAAATGGGGTTCTGAGAATCAAAAAGAATTTGAAGTTTCTAAAGAGTATGCTTTAAAAGTTGTAGACAGAATTAAATTGTGGATGGGGAAAGATAATTACAAACAAACTCGAACTTTTCCGAAATATTCTGTGTATGCTAGTCAACCAGGAAGATGGCAACCTACACCACCAGCCTATATGGATGGAGTTGAACCACATTGGGGGGAAATAAGAACGTTAGTTATGGACTCAGCAGGTCAATTTAAACCGAAAGCTCCACATCCTTTTTCAACGGATAAAAATTCTGCTTTTTATAAAGAAGCAAAGGAAACATATGATGTTGGGAATATGATTTCTGAAAAATTAATAGCAATGGAGAAAAATAAAAGTACTGTAATTCCAGAAGAATCTGCTATTGCTACTTTTTGGGATTGTAATCCATACGCTACCGTTACGCAAGGTCATATGATGTTTGCTAAGAAGAAAAATTCGCCAGACGCACATTGGATTAACATCACTAAAATTGCGTTGAAGAAAACGAATGCAGATTTTGAAACCACAGTTTTTGCATTTACCAAAACATCTATAGGTGTTTTTGAAAGTATTATTAGCTGTTGGCATGAAAAGTATAGAACTAATGTAGTGCGCCCTGAAACATATATTAATCAAAATATTGATGAAAATTGGAGACCGCAATTACAAACACCTCCTTTCCCAGAATACACTAGCGGACATTCTGTGATATCTTCTTGTTCGTCAATAATTTTAACAACTATTTTTGGAGATAATTTTAGTTATATTGATGATTCAGAAGTTTATTTTGGGTTGCCAAAAAGACCTTTCAAATCATTTAAACAAGCCGCTGCAGAAGCTGCAATCAGCAGATTGTACGGAGGAATCCATTATAGAGCAGCTATTGAAAATGGGGTTGAACAAGGGGATAATATTGGAAATTATATTACTAATAAATTAAAGATGCTTAAAAAATAATGAAAGGAAATAAAAAAATTATAGTTGGATTAAGTGTCGTTCTTTCCTTGTTTTTAGTATGGTATTTATTTATTAAAGAAAGTGATTATACGATTTCATTTAAAATTAATACGGCTACAGGAACTGTTTTTCAAGGGGTACAAGAATGGTCGACTGCTCAAGCATTGAAAGACAGCGAAAATTATGTGATTTTAGAAAAGAAAAATTTTGAATTTCTTAAATATGAAATGCGAAAAGGGGATTCGGAATTTAATTATTATTGGGACATTAAATCTATTAATGATTCGGTTACAAAAATTGATGTTAGTATTAAAGATTTAAATCATAGTTTTTATAATAAGATTACAGCTCCTTTTTTTAAAACTGATTTTAAGCAAGAGCAAATTAAAAAAATATCAGAATTTAAATTGGGATTAACGGAACATCTCAATAAATTTAAAGTTAAAATTGATGGAGAAGGAACTTCTGAAGCAACATTTGTAGCGTATATCAATTTAAAAAGTGTGCTACAAGAAAAAGCACAATCAATGATTCAAAATGATGCTTCTATTACAGGGTATTTGCAGAGAAATAACATTAAAATAATTGGAAGACCTTTTGTTGAAGTTCAAAACTGGGATTTGGATTCGGAAAAATTAGATTTTAATTATTGTTTCCCTGTTGAAAAAAGAGCTGATTTTCCGCCAAGTGACGTTGTGAAATTTAAAACATTACCCGCACTTAAAGGATTAAAAGCTACTTATTTTGGCAATTTTAGAACTTCAGATAGAGCTTGGTTTGCCTTAATAGATTATGCTAAGAGACATGATTATAAATTAAGTAACAAACCTTTAGAGCACTTTTTGGCAAATCCATTTAATGGAGGTGAAGAAATAGAGTGGGAAACTCAAATTATCATTCCGTTTGATCAAAAATAGATAGTGTTTTATTTCTCGAATAAAATGCGTTCGAAAACGTTTTCGGTTCTTCCGAAAACGTTTTTTTTATTTAATTCAGTAGTTGATTGGGATTTTAAAATTAAATTTAAAAGATATAAGTAACGAAATAAAAATAGGACTATGGGTACAAAATTTAAATTGAGTTTTTGGCAGATAATCAATATGAATGTTGGTTTTTTTGGTATACAATACAGCTTTGGTTTACAACAAAGTGCGGTCAATCCAATATATGATTTTTTACATGCAAGTCCAGATCAAATCCCAATATTAAATCTTGCAGGTCCTTTGACAGGTTTATTGATTCAACCCATAATTGGAGCAATGAGCGATAAAACTTGGCATCCAAGATGGGGAAGACGTAAACCTTACTTTTTTATTGGAGCACTAGTTTGCAGTATTGCTTTATTTTTATTTCCATTTAGTAGTTCATTATGGATGGCTGCAGGATTGCTTTGGATTCTAGATGTTGGTAATAACACTGCTATGGAACCTTATCGTGCCTTTATTGCAGATACATTGAGCGAAGATCAGCAACCTATGGGCTTTCAAGCGCAAAGTTTTTTTACTGGTTTCGGGCAGTTTTTGGCTTATATTTCTCTTTTTCTATTTCCAATAGTTTTTGTTGGTTATACAGGATCATTACCAACTTGGATTTATGCATCTTTTTTTCTAGGGGCAGTACTTTCTGTAAGTTCCATTTGGTGGAGTATGACTAAGACTAAAGAAATTCCGCCAACTGAAGAAGAATTAGCGCTTTTAAAAGCAGAACCATTAAATGTTTTTTCTCCTTTTATAGATATTTATAGAGCGGTTTTAGAAATGCCAACAGTTATGTGGCAATTGTTTGTGGTCTATTTGTTTCAATGGTATGCCATGATGTGTTATTGGCAAAACAATTCAAAAAGTATTGCTTTGTCGGTTTGGAATGTAACACCAAAGAATGCTGTAGGCTATGAAAAAGCAGTGGAATGGAATGGATTGATTGGTGCGTTTGGGTTTATAGTTACTTTTTCAATAGCCTTTTATTTGGCCAAATTAGCCAAAAGTCATGGTGCTAAGATGATTCATTTTGTTTGCCTATTATTAGGAGCTGTTTCACTTTTATGCTTTCCATTAGTGCAAAATCAGTATGTATTTTTTGCGGTGGTTATTGGTTATGGTATAGCTTGGGCAAGTATGATGGGAATACCTTACTTGATGGTTGTTGCTGTTATTTCAAAAGAAAGATATGGTGTTTATATGGGTATTATTAACATGATGATTGTTATTCCGATGATTATCCAAAACCTATCATTTGGTTATATTTTAAAAAATTTCTTAGATAATGATCCTCGTCAAGCAATAAGTTTTGCAGGGGTGTTATTAGTGATTGCAGCTTTCTGCACATTATTAATTAAAATAAAAAAGACAAAATTAAGTGAATAAAATAATAAATAATATGAATGAAATTGACATCCTTTGTGTGGGTGAAGTTCTTGTAGATTTTATTGGTCATCAAGAAGGCGTGCTTATTAGTGGAACTAGAGATTATCATAGGTATTTAGGAGGATCGCCTACTAATGTTGCTATGAATTCAACGCGATTAGGTTTAAATACCATTATGGTTGCAACTGTTGGAAACGATGGTTTTGGATCCTATATTACAGAACGATTAACGAGTGTTGGTATAAATACAAACCATGTTAACGTTCTAGATGATAAATCAACTAGTGTGATTTTTGTTTCAAGATCTGAAGGTACACCTGATTTTATACCATACCGTTCAGCAGATTGTTGTATTTATGAGGAACAAATTTCAAAGGAAATATTATCTCATACAAAAATATTTCATACTACCTGTTTTGCATTAAGTAAAAATCCTGCACAGAAAACGATTTTGAAGAAAGCAAAAGAAGCTTACGATTTAGGATGTAAGCTAAGTATTGATGTTAACTATGCAAGAAAGTTGTGGAAAAGTCAAGAGAAAGCTTTCAAAGTAATCAAAACCTATTGTCAGTTTAATCCATTAATAAAAATTAGTGAAGATGATATGTTGCGTCTTTTTGAGAAAGAACTTCCTCATGACGAGATATTTGAATTTTTTCACCAACAAGGAGTGGACACTGTTTGCTTAACTTTAGGTAGCAAAGGAGTTAAATTATCTCAAAAAGGGAAAGAAGTAATACAAATGCCAGCAATAAAAATTGACAAAGTTATGGACTCCACTGGAGCAGGTGATGCTTTTTGGTCTGGATTTTTATTTGCTTATATAAAAGAAAAATCAATTAATGAATGTTTGGATATCGCTTTAAAATTAGCCGCTTTAAAACTGCAAAATGTAGGACGATTACCGGATAACATCAATATCCTTTCTAAACTTTTATAAAACACCATGCAACAAAATAATACAAAAATAAGTAATGGTGTAATGCTGAATGTTTATCCAGATAGTATTGGAGAAAAATTTAGCGATACTATATCCATGCTTAAAATGACCGATTTTAAAGATGTGTTTTCTTTACTATACGTTTTGCCAACTTTTTTTAATAGTGATTTAGATAGAGGTTTCTCTATTATTGATTATGATATTAATAAAGATTTGGTCGATACAAAAGATTTAAAGGACTTGGATGAGCTTCAGATAAAGCTGAAATTTGACATTGTATTAAATCATCTTTCTGTAGCTTCTCCTCAGTTTAAAGATATGTTACAATATGGTAATGAATCTAAATTTAAAGATTTTTTTATCAATTGGAATGAATTCTGGGAAGGAAATGGAGTTAAAAATGAAGATGGAATTGTAATTCCAAATCCAGAATTTCTCAATAAATTGTTTATGAGAAAGTCGGGTTTGCCTATATTGAAAGTACGTTTCCCAGATGGTTCAGAACAGCCTTATTGGAACACTTTTTATCAGCAAATAACCTATAACCCGATTACTATTGCGGATTTACAAAATATAAAAGCTTTAACAGAAGAGCAAAAACAATTTATTGTTGCCATTGTTAATGACGCAATTAAGGATAATAAAGATTTTACGACCATTGATTTTAAAGATTGTACTCCTTTGAAATCAGAAATTTTACAAATTGTAGAACAAAAACGTTCTTATTTAGGACAAATGGATGTTAATGCTGCGTCGCCTTTAGTATGGAATTTCTACGAGGAAACATTAAAGAAACTGAATGGCTATGGTTGTAACATTCTTAGATTAGACGCTTTTGCCTATTTGCATAAACAAGTAGGGGAATCCAATTTTTTTAATAAACCAGGAACTTGGGAATATTTAGAGCGTATTAAGAAAATTGCAGAACAAAATAATTTGATGCTATTGCCGGAAATTCACGCAGAATATGGTTTGCATTTACATGATGAGGTAGCTGATAAAGGATATTATATTTATGACTTTTTCTTACCTGGTTTAGCGATACATACTATCGAAAATAAAACGAGTAAAGCCTTGTTGACTTGGGCTAAGGAAATTATTGCTAAAGGATATAAAACAGTAAATATGCTTGGTTGCCATGATGGAATACCTGTTCTAGATTTAAAAGGCAAAGAAATAAATGGAGCTTATAATAAAGGATTATTAGAGGATACTGAGATTGAAAGTATCATGAATAAAATCATGGAACGTGGTGGTCGTGTTAAGAATCTTTACGATCCTTCAGGAAACAAAATTTCTTATTATCAAATAAATGCAACATTTTTTAGCGCATTAGGAGAAGACGAACAAAAGTTACTTCTTGCAAGAGTTATCCAAATGTTTATGCCAGGAATTCCTCAGGTTTGGTATTTAGATATTTTTGCGGGTAAAAATAATTATGAAGCGGCAGATAATGGAGGTAGTGCTGGACACAAAGAAATTAATCGTACCACATTGACCAGGAACGATATTCAGCAAGGGTTGAAAACCGAAGTTGTAAAAAAACAACTCGAAATCATGCACTTAAGAAATACTTCAGCTGCATTTTCGGGTCATATAGAAATAAATGATGCCGTTGATGCTGTTATAGATATCAAATGGGTAAATGGAACAGCAGTAGCACATCTAAAGGCAGATCTTCAAACCAATCGTTTTACAATTGACCATTCGGAAAATGATGTGATAAATACCATGAGTTTTTAATTTATACTGCAATCGGAAAATTACCAGTTAAATGTGGATTCATAAATACTAACCAATTAATAAATAAAGAAATAATGCAAAAAAACACCGTTAAGATTGCCATGTACCTCAATTATTTTGTGTTTGCAATTTTGCTGAACAGCGTAGGAATTGTAATTCTGAAAGCACAAGCAAATTATGGTGTTGATGAACTACAAGCTAGTATTCTGGAAGCATTTAAAGATCTTCCGATTGCAATTGTTTCTTTTTTAGTAGCTTCTTTTTTACCTAGAATTGGTTACAAAAGAGCAATGCTTATTGGATTAGCATTAGTTTCTGTTGCTTGTATAAGCATGTATTTTGGAAATTCTTTTACTGCGGCGAAAATACTTTTTGCAACCGTTGGAGTTTCTTTTGCTTTGATTAAAGTTTCGGTTTATTCTTTGATTGGAACCATTACAGAGAATCAGCAAGAACACAATAGTATGATGAGTAGTATTGAGGGTGTTTTTATGATAGGAATTGCATTAGCTTATTTCTTATTTCCAGCGTTCAATTCCGATACAAATCCTGATTCATGGTTGAATGTGTATTGGCTTTTGGCAGGGATTTCATTAGTATCTTTCGTGTTTTTGTTTTTTGCAAAATTCGAGAATCAAGCGGAAATTCCGGGAGTCAATTTAGCGGATGATTTTGCTCAAATGTTTAAATTGTTTGCTAAGCTTTTGACTATTGTTTTTGTAATTAGTGCTTTCTTGTTTGTTATGATTGAACAAGGAATAATGTCTTGGCTACCTACTTTTAATAGTAAAGTGCTTCATCTTCCTCAGAATATTAGTATAATGATGGCGAGTATTCTTGCAATTACTTTAGCAGCGGGAAGACTTTTGGCTGGAATAATAACTAAAAAAATAAACTGGATTTGGGTACTTAGTTTTTGTATTATTGCGGCTATGCTGATTGTTATTTTTGTACTTCCAAAAACAGTTGGATTAGATGTTAAAGAAATCAATTCATTAGGTGATATTCCTTTAATAGGATTCGCATTTCCATTAGTAGGGCTTTTTATTGCGCCTATTTATCCGCTACTGAATTCTGTTGTTTTGAGTGCTTTGCCAAAAAAAATGCACAGCTCCATGACAGGATTAATTGTTGTTTTTTCAGCATTGGGAGGAACTTTAGGGTCAAGGATTATTGGGTACTTGTTTAAAAATGAAGGGCCTGAAAATGCTTTTTATTACACTTTAATTCCAATGTCGTTGTTACTTATCTCTTTTTTTATTTTAAAAAATCTTACTGCTAAAAAATGAAATTCTCTCTTAACATAGACAAAGTATTTAATGAGTTATTGCTTCAAGAAGATACTGATAAAGATAAAAAAATCACTAAGGATGATACTGGTCCTAAAAAGTTTGTTTTAGTTGACGAAACTACGAAACAAGAAAAAACCATAGAAGGCACTTATCATTTGTCTAATCTTTTGCAAGAATTAGCACAATTAAAAGAGCAGAACTGTGAAATTGGATCGGTTGATTTAAACCGAATTCAAGAAAATCCAGTAGAAAGAATTTCAAGAAAAATCAGAGATGATTATTGGAATGAACTGACTCGAACTATTGACAAAAAAGGATTAGCTCAAATTCTTCAAGACGAAAAAACAACGAATGAGATTCCTACTCTTTATATTTCTGCAAAAGATAAAAGAGGAGTTGCTTATTTCCAAGACTTAGAAAAAGAGCTTAAGAATTTTAAATTAGGGATTCTTCCAGAAAATTTCACAATGGAATATGTGGAAACCTTAAATAAAAAACCGGGTATTTTAGCTTTAGCATTAGAACAAAAAGCAGATGGTTTACAAGGCGTTCCATTTGTTGTTCCAGGAGGAAGATTTAATGAAATGTATGGTTGGGATAGTTATTTTATTGGTGTTGGTTTGTTGATAGATAATCAGCTGGACAAGGCCATGGCAATTGCGGATAATTTTAAATATCAAATTATTCATTATGGAAAAATTCTAAACGCCAACAGAAGTTATTACTTAACTAGAACGCAGCCACCTTTGTATTCTTCTTTGCTTATTGATATTGTAAAACAAAAAGTCCCAAGTTCAGATTGGTTACAAGATCATCTTGAAACGGTGATTTTAGAATACAATACCGTCTGGATGGAACAAGGAAACCGATTGACGCCAACGGGTTTAAATAGGTATAAAGCGGATGGTGTAGGAATGCCATTTGAGGTAGAGCCAGGACATTTTGATGATGTTTTGGAGCCATTTGCAAAAAAATATAATTTGCCAATTCGAGATTTTGAAAAACAATATTTAGAGCGAACTCTAGTAGATCCTGAGCTTGATTTGTATTTTGTTCACGATAGAAGTTTAAGAGAAAGTGGTCATGATACTACGGATAGGCTTATAAATATGTGTGCTAATCTAAATTCGGTTGATATAAATAGCTTCCTTTATAAATATGAAAAAGATATTGCCTATTTAATAAAGGAGTATTTTAATGGAAGTTTTAAAGCTCAAGATGTAACCTATACTTCGAAAGACTGGGAACAAAAAGCAGATATTAGAAAAGAAAAAATAAATGAATTGTGCTGGAATGAAGATGCAGGAATGTATTTTGATTATGATTTTGTAAACAAAAAACAATTTCCTTTTGAAGCAGCAACAACTTTCTTCCCATTATGGGCTGGACTTTGTAGCGATAATCAAGCTAAGAAATTAGTTGAAGTTGCTTTGCCTCATTTTATAAAAACGGGCGGAATTACAGGAAGTACTAAAACTAGTTCTGATCTTTTTTCAGATGACGGACCACAACGACAATGGGATTATCCTTTTGGCTGGGCACCACATCAAATTTTGTTATGGGAAGGGTTAGTCAAGTATAAATTCTTTGACAAAGCGCAAGAAATGGTTTATAGATGGCTTTGGCTTATTACTAAAAATGCAGTGGAATATAATGGTACAATTCCGGAAAAATTTGATTTAGAAATCAGTTCTCATAAAGTTTTTGCTGAATATGGCAATGTAGGTACTGAGTTTGATTATATCGCAAAAGAAGGTTTTGGTTGGGTAAATGCGTCCTATCAGTTTGGACTGAAGATTTTGCATAATAATTTGAAAGAGAAGCTAAATGAATTAGTTTCTCCAAATGAATTATTTTAGAAGTAAATTAATTTTTTTGTTTTTCGAACGATATTTTTTTTAACTTTATAATTCATTCTAACTTATTTATCATGACTGTAGATCAAATTTTAAGCACAAAGGGGAAGGAAGTTTATTCAGTACTTCCTACGAATACTGTATACGAAGCATTGACAGTGATGAGCGAAAAAAATATTGGAGCTATACTTGTTATTGAAGATACAGTTTTGAAAGGGATTTTATCGGAGAGAGATTATGCCAGAAAAATTGTTTTGAAAGCTAAATCGTCTAAGAATGCCTTAGTTTGTGAAATCATGGAGACGGATGTTGTTACAGTAAAACTTACTGACAATCTGGAGTCTTGTATGGAATTAATGAACGGTAAAAGGGTGAGGCATTTACCAGTTATAGAAAATAATATTGTTATAGGGATCATTTCTATAAGTGATGTGGTTAAAGCAATTATTGAAATTCAAAAAGATACTATTCAACATTTGAACTCCTATATTACGCAATAAAAAGAACAAGAAATAATCTTAAATAAAGCTGCATATTAATGCGGCTTTTTTTTTAATTCAAAATGGAAGTTTGTTTTATGCAAAAGAATGGAGTAAAAGTCCTCTTTTTTTAGATCAAGACTCTTATCTTTGTAATCTAGTATAAAATCTGACAAAATGGATCAAAACAGCAAAAGAAGAGAGGCGTTATTATATCATGCAAAGCCCCAGCCAGGTAAAATTCAAGTAGTTCCAACTAAGAAATATGCGACGCAAAGAGATTTATCTTTGGCATATTCACCCGGAGTTGCCGAGCCATGTTTGGAAATTGCAAAGGACGTTAACAATGTCTATAAGTATACTACAAAAGGAAATTTAGTTGCTGTAATTACTAATGGAACCGCAGTTTTAGGATTGGGAGATATAGGTCCAGAAGCTTCAAAACCTGTAATGGAAGGAAAAGGCTTGTTGTTCAAAATTTTTGCAGGAATCGATGTATTCGACATTGAAATAAGCACAAAAAATATTGAAGAATTCATTCAAACAGTAAAAAATATAGCGCCAACTTTTGGTGGAATAAACCTAGAAGATATTAAAGCCCCTGAATCTTTTGAAATAGAAAGACGTTTAGTTGAAGAATTAGATATCCCAGTGATGCATGATGATCAACATGGAACAGCAATTATATCTTCAGCAGCACTTTTGAACGCACTAGAACTTGCAGGAAAAAAAGCGGAAGATATGAAGATGGTTGTTTCTGGTGCAGGATCTGCAGCTTTAGCATGTGCAAATTTATATATTTTGCTTGGTGTTAAACTTGAAAATATTTACATGTTTAACAGCAAAGGACTATTAACAAAAGGAAATCCATCATTGTCAGATTTGCAACAACAATATGCTAAAGATATGCCTTCAATAAGTCTTGAAGAAGCATTAGTTGATGCAGATATATTTTTAGGATTGTCGTCAGGGGATATTATGACACCAAAAATGTTATTAGGTATGGCTGAAAATCCTATTGTTTTTGCGATGGCAAATCCAGTTCCTGAAATAGATTATAACCTAGCAATTGCAACTAGAAAAGATGTTATTATGGCCACGGGAAGATCTGATTTTCCTAATCAAGTGAATAATGTACTTGGGTTTCCATATATTTTTAGAGGAGCATTAGATGTACGAGCTACTAAAATCAACGAAGCTATGAAAATGGCGGCTGTTAGAGCATTAGCAGCATTAGCAAAAGAGCATGTGCCAGAACAGGTAAATATTGCCTATGGAGCTAAAAAATTAACTTTTGGACGTGAATATATTATCCCATCTCCTTTTGATCCACGATTGATTACCGTTGTTGCACCTGCTGTTGCAAAAGCAGCAATGGACTCTGGAGTTGCCTTAAATCCTATTACAGATTGGAATGCCTATGAAGAAATTTTATTAGATCGATTAGGCAACGATAATAAAATGGTTCGATTGATAACAAATAGAGCTAAAAACGATCCAAAACGTATTGTTTTTGCAGAAGCAGATCATTTAGATGTTCTTAAAGCGGCTCAAATTGTTTTGGAAGAAGGTATTGGTTTCCCAATTTTATTAGGAAATAAAGAAGTTATTATGGAGCTAAAAGCGGAAATAGGTTTTGTTGCCGATGTTCCAATTATTGATCCAAAAGAAGCTGCTGAAGAAGAGAGAAAAAATAGTTTTGCTACAACCTATTGGAAAACTAGACAAAGAAGAGGAATCTCATTATTAGACGCTCAAAAATTGATGCGTGAAAGAAATTATTTTGCTGCTATGATGGTAAATGTAGGGCAAGCTGATGCACTAGTTTCTGGTCATTCTAGAAGTTATCCTTCAGTAGTAAAACCGATGCTGCAGCTTATTGATAAAGCACCTGGAGTTTCTATTGTGGCAACAACAAATATGATGATGACTGCTCGTGGGCCAATGTTTTTGTCAGATACAGCAATTAATATTAATCCATCTGCAGAAGATTTGGCAAAAATTGCAATCATGACTTCAAATGCTGCAAAAATGTTTGGGGTTGAACCTGTTATTGCAATGGTTTCTTATTCTAATTTTGGTTCTTCAACGAATGAAAGCGCTGGAAAAGTAAGAGAAGCAGTAGCTTATTTGCATAAAAATTACCCTGACATGATAGTTGATGGAGAGCTTCAAGCTGATTTTGCGCTTAATCCTGAGATGTTGGAGAAAAAATTCCCGTTTTCTAAATTAGCTGGAAAAAAAGTAAATACATTGATTTTTCCTAATTTAGAATCAGCTAATATTACCTATAAATTGATGAAAGAACTTAACAAAGTAGACTCAATTGGACCAATAATGTTAGGAATGGGTAAACCAGTTCATATATTCCAGTTAGGAGCAAGTGTTGAAGAAATGGTCAATATGGCGGCTATTGCGGTTATTGATGCTCAAGAGAAGGAAAAAAAATAAATTTGAGTTGAAAAATAGAATGGAAGCTTGCCCAAAAAAGTAAGTTTAATTTTATTATATTTGATAATATAAAATCTATATGATAGCACATTTGCAAGGGAAACTAGTAGAAAAAACACCAACACAAGTCGTTATAGATTGTGGAGGCGTTGGATACCATGTTAATATTTCATTACATACCTATTCACTACTTCCTAATACGGATTTTATAAAATTATTTACGCATCTTCAAATAAAAGAAGATGCACATACACTATTTGGTTTTGTTGAAAAATCTGAAAGAGAAATATTCAAAATGTTATTGTCTGTATCTGGAATTGGGGCAAGTATTGCTAGAACTATGCTTTCCTCTTTAGATCCAAAACAAATTACAAATGCAATAGCATCTGGAGATGTAGTTACAATTCAATCCATAAAAGGTATTGGTAGTAAAACCGCACAAAGGGTAATTCTTGATTTAAAGGAAAAGGTTTTGAAATTGTATGATTTAGATGAAGTTTCTATGTCTCAGAGCAATACAAATCGAGATGAAGCGTTATCTGCTTTGGAGGTTTTAGGTTTTGTTAGAAAAGCGTCAGAGAAAGTTATAGAAAAAATCATAAAAGAAGATCCAGAAGCTACTGTTGAATCAATTATTAAAAAAGCTTTAAAAAGCTTATAAAAGCATAAAAGTAACACTAAAATTATATGAATAAAATTTGTGTTTTAGTACTAATTTTATTTTGTGGTTTTGTATCTCAGGCCCAAGTAAATGAAAAGGCTCAAGATACTGTTAAGTCTGGATTTTCTGTAGGGAAAGTTCAAATAAAAAACCCTCAAAGTATTCTTTCTGCTTATACGTATGATCCAGTTACGGATCGGTATGTTTATACAAATTCCGTTGATGGATTTTCTATCAATTATCCTATTATTTTAACCCCAAAAGAATACGAAAATTTAGTTTTGAAAGAATCCATGCGGGAGTATTTCAAAAGTAAAGTAGATGCAATTGATGGTAAAAAAACAGGCAGTGAAGATGCCAAAAAGGATTTATTACCAAGATACTATGTGAAATCAGGTTTTTTTGAATCCATTTTTGGTAGTAATACTATTGATGTGAAACCTACCGGATCTGTTGAAATGGATTTAGGGATGCGGTACACAAAACAAGATAACCCTTCTTTTTCTCCTAGAAACAGATCAAATACTTCTTTTGATTTTGATCAAAGAATTAGCATGAGTTTGATGGGTAAAGTAGGAACGCGATTGAATGTAAATGCTAATTATGATACACAATCAACTTTTGCATTTCAGAATTTAATCAAATTAGAATACGCTCCAACCGAGGATGACATCATTCAAAAAATTGAAGTCGGAAATGTAAGCATGCCTTTGAATAGTTCTTTGATTCGAGGCGCTCAAAGTTTATTTGGGGTTAAAACGCAATTGAAATTTGGTAAAACTACAGTTACGGGAGTTTTTTCAGAACAAAAATCACAAACCAAAAGCATCGTTGCAGAAGGTGGAGGAACCGTTCAAAATTTTGATATTTTCGCTCTTGATTATGATAATGACAGACACTTTTTCTTGTCACAATATTTCAGAAATAGATACGATGCTTCTTTAAAAAATTATCCATTTATAGACAGTAGAGTTCAAATTTCGAGATTGGAAGTTTGGGTTACAAACAAACAAAACAGGGTTACAACAACGAATAATAATTTAAGAAATATTATTGCACTTCAGGATTTAGGGGAAGGACAATTATCAGGGATTCCAGATAATGAAGTAGTTGTGCTAGATCCTTCAGCGGGAATTTTCAACAATCCTATTGATTCGCCTACGGACAATAAAAACAATGATTATGATCCGGCGCAGATAGAAGCTGGCACAGGTTTATTAAATTCTAATATTCGAGAAATTGTAACTTCAAATTCAGGTTTTAATACCACTGTAAGCGAAGGACAAGATTATTCGAAGTTAGAAAACGCCCGAAAATTAAATCCGAATGAATATACCTATAATGCTCAATTAGGATACATTTCGTTACAACAAAAATTAGCTAATGATGAAATTCTTGCTGTTGCTTATCAATACACCATTGGAGACAAAGTCTATCAAGTGGGTGAATTTGGAAATGACGGAGTAGATGCTACGGTTGTTGGAGGAAATACTAATACTAATTCAAATAAAAGTATTATTACTCAAAGTTTGGTTTTGAAAATGCTGAAAAGTAATTTAACCAATGTCAAAAATCCTGTTTGGAATTTAATGATGAAAAACATTTATCAGATTCAAGGGGGATATCAGTTAAAACAAGAAGATTTCAGATTTAATATTTTGTATACGGATCCTTCCCCGTTGAATTATATTACCGAGGCCGGAAGTCCATTTCCTTCTAATCCTTTGCCTGAAAACAAAGTAGCCGAAACACCTTTGCTTAAAGTATTCAATTTAGATAAACTAAATTATAATAATGATCCACAAACGGGAGGTGATGGATTTTTTGATTTTATGCAAGGTCTAACTGTAGATGCTCAAAACGGGCGAATCATATTTACGACCAAAGAACCTTTTGGAGAATTATTGTTTTCTAAATTATCAAATCCAGGTTCGGGAGAAACCTATAGTGATGTAAATACCTATAACGCAAATCAAAAAAAATATGTATTCCGAAGCATGTATCGAAATACACAATCAGGAGCTTTACAAGACAGTGATAAAAACAAATTCTTATTGCGAGGAAAATATAAATCATCAAGTGGGGATGGAATTCCTATAGGTGCTTTTAATGTGCCACAAGGATCAGTAGTTGTTACCGCTGGTGGAAGAGTTTTAGTTGAAGGAGTTGATTATAGTGTTAATTATCAATTAGGAAGAGTTCAGATTTTGGACCCTTCTTTACAAGCTTCTAATACACCAATTCAGGTTTCGTTAGAAAACAATTCTATTTTTGGTCAACAAACCCGACAATTTATGGGGGTGAATGTAGAGCACAAAATATCAGATAAATTTTTGGTAGGTGCCACTTTCTTAAAAATGACCGAAAAACCATTTACTCAAAAATCTAGTTTTGGACAAGAATCAGTTAACAATACCATTTTTGGATTCAACACTAATTTTTCAACGGAAGTTCCTTTTTTAACTCGTTTGGTTAACAAGTTGCCAAATATTGATACGGATGTTCCTTCAAATCTTTCGGTGAGAGGAGAAATTGCTTTTTTGAAACCAGATACCCCAAAAGCCGATCAATTTCAAGGAGAATCTACTATTTATGTTGATGATTTTGAAGGTTCACAATCTACTATAGACATGCGTTCACCGTATTCTTGGAGTTTATCTTCAACTCCAGTCAATGATGCCGAAAGCATGTATAATTTTAATGAAAGTGCAAATGATTTGAGTTATGGCTTTAAAAGAGCAAAATTATCATGGTATTCAATTGACCCTATTTTTTACACTCAAAAACCATCAGGAATTACTAATGATGATTTGTCATTAAACACAACCCGAAGAATTTACAGTGAAGAGTTATATCCATTGACTGATATCGCGCAAGGACAATCTCAAATTGTAAACACTTTGGATTTGAGTTATTATCCATCTGATAGAGGGCCGTATAATAACAATTCAAACATTGGAACAAATCCAAGAGATAATTTTGGAGGAATTATGCGTTCTTTAAGCTCGACTAATTTTGAGCAAGGAAATGTTGAGTATATTCAGTTTTGGGTTTTAGATCCTTATGTTGGTAGTGGAGCAGTTCCAGCTTCTAATACAGGTAAAATATATTTCAACTTAGGAGAACTTTCAGAAGATATTTTGAAAGATGGAAGAAAACAATATGAAAATGGACTTGGACCAGACCAAATATTGACAAATCCACAACCAATTTGGGGTGATGTTCCCGCTTCACAATCTTTGATATATGCTTTTGATAACAACACAAATAACCGAACCAATCAAGATATAGGTTTGGATGGTTTGCCTAATGCAAAAGAGGCTTCGATATATAATAATTATGCTTCTGAATCTGATCCTGCTGGTGATGATTATACCTATTACCTCAATTCTTCAGGAAATCTTACAGATCGTTATAAAAACTATAATGGAGTTGACGGGAATTCAGCTGTTGATATAAATGATATCAATAGAGGAGCGTCTACGGTTCCAGATGTGGAAGATATCAATAGAGATAATACCATGAATACAATCAATGCGTATTATGAATACAGTATTAATCTTCAGCCAAATATGAGTGTTGGACAAAATTATATTACTGATATCAGAAACACACAAGTAGAGTTGCCAAATGGTTCAACTACTGAGGCAAGATGGATTCAGTTCAAAATACCTGTTTCACAACCAGAAAACACTATTGGGAATATTTCTGATTTTAGATCGATACGCTTTATGCGAATGTTTATGACAGGCTTTAATGAGCAAGTTACAGTACGTTTTGGAGCTTTGGATTTAGTGCGTGGCGAATGGAGAAGATATACTAAAACATTAGATTTTAATGATACTAATGTAGATGATGACAATACAGATTTAGATGTTTTAGCCGTTAATGTCCAAGAAAATAATGAAAGATGTCCTGTCAATTATATTACGCCTCCAGGAGTAGTTAGAGAAAAATTGTATAATAACAACACCATCATTAATCAAAACGAACAATCGTTATCATTGAGAGTGTCAGGTGATGGACTAGAACCAGAAGATTCAAGAGCTGTTTTCAAAAATGTAAGTGTAGATATGCGTCAATTCAAAAAATTGAAAATGTTTTTACACGCTGAATCTTTGCCAAATGAAATTTCTATTCAAGACAATCAGATGATTGGTTTTATTCGTTTTGGGAATGATTTTACCCAAAATTTTTATCAAGTAGAAATTCCTTTAAAAGTTACCGTTCCTTCCTCTTCGTCCTCCTCAGATTGTTCTTCTCTTAGTGCAGAGGTTGTCTGGCCAGAAGAAAATGAAATTGATTTGTCCTTAGATTTATTGACTAAATTGAAAATTAAGGCCATGAGTATTGATCCTAGCACATTGCCTATAGATGGAATTTATTATCCAGATAATGTATCAGGTGTAGCGGATGCTGATGGAAACACTAAATTGAAAATAGGAATAAAAGGGAATCCAAATTTTGGTCTGGTTAGAACTTTGATGGTCGGTGTGAAAAACAATGATTTGCATCAAGATATTAAAGGGGAGGTTTGGTTCAATGAACTTCGCTTGGCGGATATGGATAATAAAGGTGGTATGGCTGCAGTTTTGAATATTGATTCAAATATGGCTGATTTTGCAACTATATCAGCTACAGGTAAAAAGACCACAATTGGTTTTGGTGCTTTGGAACAAGGGCCTAATGAAAGAAGTAGGGAAGATATTCAGCAGTATAATATTGTAACGAATTTTAACCTTGGAAAATTGTTGCCTCCAAAATGGGGAATCAATCTACCATTTAATTATGGTATTGGTGAAGAAACAATTACGCCAGAATACGATCCTTTTAATCAAGATATTAAACTGAAACAACTATTGGATAATAGTGCTGCTTCAGAAAAAGATAATATTAAAAGCAGAGCAATTGATTATACAAAACGAACCAGTATTAATTTTATTGGAGTAAGAAAAGAAAGAAGACCAGAACAAAAACAACATATTTATGACCCAGAAAATTTCACTTTTTCTCAGTCAATAAATGAGGTAGAACGTCATGATTTTGAAATAGAAAATTATATCGATCAGCAAGTTAATTCCTCCGTTGATTATGCATTTACTTTTCAACCAAAATCGGTGGAGCCATTCAAGAATACTAAATTCATGAAGAAAAGCACCTACTGGAAAATGTTAAGTGATTTTAATTTTAATTATTTGCCTTCAAATATTTCATTTAATACAGATATAATTCGACAGTACAATCGTCAGCAGTTTAGACAAGTTGATGGCGTTCAAGGAATTGCTATTGATCCATTATACAGACGAAATTTTGCCTTTAATTACCAATATGGATTTAATTATAATCTGACTAAAGCATTAAAGTTGAATTATATAGCTTCGTCAAGTAATATTGTGAAAAGCTATTTGAATGATAAGAATGAACCTATTGATAGTTTTACCATTTGGGATAGCTATTGGGATATTGGAGATCCTAATCAACATATGCAACAATTGAAGTTGGATTATGAAATACCAATAAATAAAATACCATTATTCAGTTTTGTAAAAGCTAATTATTCATATACGGGAGATTATAGCTGGCAACGTGCTTCAAATGCGTTATCACAAATAGAAATTGAAGGAAGCAGTTATAACTTAGGAAATACAATCCAAAATGCTAATTCTAATAATTTGAATGCTACATTTAATATGGATGCATTGTATAAATATTTAGGATTGACTAAAGCAAAAAACAGTTTTGCTTCAAAAACGAAAGCAGCAGCTCCAAAACCTGGAGAGAAAATAGTTAAAACAAATTTCCAACAAACCTCTAAAAATAATCTATTTGTTGATGGTTTGATAGGTGTTTTGACTAGTGTGAAAAATGTACAAATGAACTATACGTACAATAGCGGAACAGTATTACCCGGATATATACCAAGTGTAGGTTTCTTAGGTTCTTCTAAACCAACTTTAGGATTTGTTTTTGGTAGTCAGGATGATGTAAGATATGAAGCTGCAAAAAAAGGTTGGCTTACTACTTACCCAGATTTCAATCAGAATTATTCTCAGGTGACAAACAAGATTTTTAAAACTTCAGCAAATATAGATTTATTTCCTGACCTTAAAATAGATTTGTCTTTGGATAGATCGTATTCTGAAAATTTTTCAGAACAATATGATGTTACAAATGGACAGTATAATGCAAGATCGCCATACAGTTATGGACTTTTCTCTATTTCGGCGGTTTTCATTAAAACATCTTTTTCAACTAGTGACGAAAATGGTTCGGCCGCCTTTGATGATTTCAGAACAAACAGACTTGTGGTTGCTAATAGATTAGCGTCACAAAGAGGAATTGATATTAGTAATCCTATAAATCTTGATGCTGAAGGTTATCCTTTAGGATATGGTAAAAATAGCCAAGCGGTATTATTGCCATCGTTTTTAGCAGCTTATTCAGGTAGCAATGCCTCCGATGTGTCTTTAGGAATTTTTAGAAACTTCCCAATTCCAAACTGGTCAGTAAAATACAACGGATTGATGCGCTATGGTTTTTTCAAAAAGAATTTTAAACGAATTTCTTTGCAGCACAATTATAGAGCTTCTTATACTATTAACAATTACAGGTCTAATTTCGAATACGATAGAACGCCAAACGGAACAGACGCAAGTGGTAATTTTTATAATAAAACAATTATGTCAAATGTCAACTTAGTGGAGCAATTTAGTCCATTAGTGAGAGTTGATTTTGAATTGAAAAGCTCTTTAAAAGTATTGACAGAAATTAAAAAAGATAGGGCTTTGTCAATGAGTTTTGATAATAATTTATTGACCGAAGTAAAAGGTATTGAATATATAGTAGGATTAGGTTACCGATTCAAAGATGTGATTTTTTCTTCTAGATTAGCAGATAATCCAACGGGAATTATAAAAAGTGATATCAATGTAACGGCTGATTTAGCGTATCGTAACAACCAGACTATTGTTCGTTATTTAGATTATGATAACAATCAATTAGCTGCTGGACAAAATATTTGGTCTTTGAAAATTAAGGCTGATTATGCATTTAGCAAAAACCTAACAGCTATTTTCTATTATGATCATTCGTTTTCAAAAGCTGTAATTTCGACCTCATTTCCATTGACAAATATTCGTTCTGGATTTACACTTCGTTATAATTTTGGAAATTAATTTTTAAAATGTAAACAAGAATTGTATATAAGATTGTTACATTTGTATCGTAAAATTTAATTAATTATCAATAAGCATTTTTATGAGTATACCAGCAAATTTAAAGTACACAAAAGATCACGAATGGGTGAGTTTAGAAGGTGATATCGCTACAGTGGGAATTACCCATTTCGCTCAAAAAGAATTGGGAGATATTGTTTATGTTGAGGTTGAAACACTTGATCAGACTTTAGAAAAAGATGAGGTTTTTGGAACAGTTGAGGCTGTAAAAACAGTTTCAGATTTATTTCTTCCTTTGTCTGGAGAAATTATCGCTTTTAATGATGCTTTGGAAAGTGCTCCTGAAAGTGTGAATTCTGATCCTTACGGAGCAGGATGGATGATAAAAGTAAAAGTATCTAACTTAGATGAAGTGGACTCCTTATTATCAAGCGAATCATACAAAGAATTGATTGGTGCTTAAACAACTCTTTTTTTGGATTGCCCTATTTTGGACTTTAGCTATTGCCTTTTTTTGTTTGATAAAGGCGAGCAATATTCCAGATGTTACTATGTCGATCCCAAATTTAGATAAAATTGTTCATGCATTTTTTCATTTTTCATTTACAATCCTTTGGTTTTTATTTTTTCAAAAACATTACAAAGAAGCAAATAGTAATAAATTACTAATTATAACAGTACTGCTTTCCATTTGTTTTGGGATTACCATCGAGATATTACAAGAATTATTTACAACTACCCGAAAGGCAGATGTGTTTGATGTTTTAGCAAATTTTTCAGGAGCAATGCTTGCTAGTGGTTTAATCTTGTATTTAAAAAAACAAAAATCTAATTTGATATAAAATCCCATTCCGATGGGATTTTTTTTTGTTAGTGAAGTTGTGAAATGGACTTTTTCGGTTTGATTTTAAAAAGTAGACATTTAGAACACCCTTTTTCAATATAAAATGTACTTTTGCCTACTATTGGTCTCTTTTAATTTAAGTTATAAAACCATGAATGTCAGACAATATCTAGACTCTACTTATTTAAAAACCGCAGAGCAAGAAGGAATTAGTGAAACGGAAAGTGTTTTAATCGCTAAGAGATTTATTCAAGAAGCAATTGATGAACATTTTAAGCTTATTATGATTCGTCCCAATAGAGTTGCGCTGGCTAAAAAGATGATTGCTGAAGCACATTCAAATTTGCAGATTGGTACTGTGATTGATTTTCCAGAAGGCAAATCTAGTTTAGACGAAAAGGTATTAGAAGCTAATGAGGCAATCAAGAATGGTGCTGATGATTTAGATTTTGTATGTAATTATGAGGCTTTTAAGAGCGGTGAAGTTGATTTAGTTAAACAAGAAATTCTTGCATGTACAACCTTAGGGTTGGCTAATCATAAAGTAGTAAAATGGATAATTGAAGTTGCGGCTCTAACTGATACGCAAATTATACAATTGTCTTGTTTGATTAAAAATTTGGTAATTTCAAATTTTAAAGAAGAATCGTTTTCTTCTGTTTTTGTGAAATCATCTACCGGTTTTTTTAAAACCAAAAACAATTTGCCTAATGGCGCCACAGTTTCATCGATTACTTTAATGCTTGAAAACGCCTTTCCGCTTCCTGTGAAGGCTGCTGGAGGTGTTAGAACTTATGATGAAGCTATTGAAATGATACAATTGGGAGTAAAACGAATAGGAACTTCAGGAGCTAAAGCAATTGCAAATGGAGAAAGCACACAAATTGATTATTAAACACAGCAGCAATATGAAGAAAGGTTTGTTATTGTTATTTTTAGCATTATATACTTGTTTTAGCTATTCTCAAGAATTAAGCGGTAATGCTTTACCCGAAAGATTTCCTGTTTTTTCGGGATGTGAAAATCTGCAAGGGGTAACCTTAGAAAATTGCTTTTATGACCAAGTTCAAGATTTTGTTTTCCAAAATTTTAATGTTTCTGAAAGCTTAAAACAAAATAATTTTAATGGAACTGTAAAAGTCCTTTTTGAAGTAGATGAAACGGGAACTTTCAAAGTTATTTATGTAGATGCTGTTGAAGAAGATTTAGTAAAAGAAACAAAAAGAGTTTTTGCTAAGTTTCCTAAAATTAAACCTGCTACTTATAATGGAAAAGCTACGTATTCAAAATATACTATTTCAATTGCAATACCTTTAAAAACTAAAGAACAAATTGCCGCTGAAGCAAAAGCTAAATCGGAGATTCTTAATAATACAACTACAAAACTTACGGAATTAGACAGTTTAGTTTATAAGAAGTATACTAATCCAGAGTTCGAGAGTCACCTTAATATTCCCTTCTCTCATAGTTATTATGCGGAATTTGATGCTTCAATTAATAAGATTGGAAGTAACAATCATACGGCTTCTAAACCGTATACGTATGCCGAAGTTTCGAAATATTATGATTTTAAAAAAGTTAACGAAAAGAATAAAAAAGAAGCTTCAGGATGGTGGTCTAGAAAATTATGGAACGAGAGTATGGTCGAAATCCAAGGCGAAGGATATTGGTTTACTGTAAATCCTATATTTGATTTGCAAGTGGGTAAAGCATCTCAAAGTGATGTTTCTTACACATATGTAAATACTAGAGGAATTAATTTTAGAGGAGGAATTGGGAAACAAATCAATTTTACCACAACTGTTTTTGAAAGCCAAGGACGATTTGCGGATTATTTCAATCAATATGCTGAATCAATTAAGCCTGCAGGAGGT
The DNA here is from genome assembly GCF_003634825.1 of Flavobacterium sp. 123. Taxonomy (NCBI): domain Bacteria; kingdom Pseudomonadati; phylum Bacteroidota; class Flavobacteriia; order Flavobacteriales; family Flavobacteriaceae; genus Flavobacterium; species Flavobacterium sp. 123. The sequence continues at coordinate 913,019 of NZ_RBXD01000001.1, read as the reverse complement.
AATCCTGCTATAATACCGGGCATTGGAATTGCCAAAGATTTCAAAACGGATTCCTATGATTTTCCTTTGGCGGAAGCCAATTTAACGTATGCAGCAAGCAAGAATTTTGATTTACAATTAGGTTATGGAAGAAATTTTATAGGAGATGGATACCGTTCTTTGTTAGAAAGTGACGGAGCTAGTCCATACCCATATTTCAAAATAAATACTAATTTTTGGAAAATAAAATATACGAATACCTACATGTGGCTTAAAGATGTTCGCCCAGAAGTTACAATCGAAAGAACGTATGCTACAAAGTTTATGGCCAATCATTACTTAAGTTGGAATGTTTCAAATAAATTAAATTTAGGATTTTTCGAGTCTGTGATTTGGACTAATACCAATAATAGAGGTTTTGATAAGAGTTTTATAAATCCTATTATTTTTTACAGAACAGTTGAATTTGCTTCTTCGGCTAGAACTGGAAATGCACTTTTAGGACTTACCTATAAATATAAATGGAATAATCAAGTTAATCTCTATGGGCAATTTTTACTTGATGAATTTTCTCTTGGTGAAATTAAAAGTGTAGACAATAGTTGGAAAAATAAATTTGGATATCAGTTGGGAGCTAAATATTACAATGCTTTTCATGTTGATAATTTATTGCTTCAGTTGGAATACAATCATGTGCGTCCTTATGTGTATTCTCATAGTGACCCTATTACAAACTATGGGCATAACAACCAAAGCATGGGGCATCAATGGGGTGGTAATGCAAAAGAGTTTATTGTAATTGCTCGTTATCATAAGGGGAGGTATTTTGCAGATGCTAAAATTACTACAGGAACACGTGGTTTGGATTTTAATACGACTGAGGATAGTTACAATTATGGCGGTAATATTTATAAAGATTATGATGAAAACAGACCCTTTGATTCAGGAGTGAAAGTTGGTCAAGGAAATAAAACAGCAGTCTTTATTACAGATCTTCAAGTAGGATATTTAATAAATCCGGCAACGAATTTAAAATTTTTCGGAAGTTATATTTACAGAAGTTTTGATCCAAGTCAGAATACGGCAACTACTTTTAACCAAAGTACAAATTGGTTCACAATAGGGTTGAGAGCAGATATTTTCAATTGGTATTTTGACTATTAATTTTCGGTTTTGTTATAAAAAACTTTTTTATGAATTGTTTTTTGCCAAATCCCTTTTGATAGCCTACTTTTGCAAAAGTTTTTACAAAAATAAATAGCAGCATTGAATACAATACCAAATCCTATTTCTATAAAATCTATATATATTGACTTTAAGGCAATTACTAAAGCAGGTTTAGCTATTAGTGTTGTGTTTTCGTCTATTGCGGGATTTGTGCTAGGAAATAATAGTTTTGATTCTAGCAGTTGGATTGTATTATTAAAGCTTGCTATTGGCGGATATTGTATGGTTGGAGCATCAAATGCTTTTAATCAGGTTATCGAAAAAGACCTCGATGCTTTAATGGATCGAACTAAAAACAGACCTGTTCCTGCAGGGAGAATGAGTTCGACAGTAGCATTAGTTATTGCTAGTTTGTTAACTATTATTGGTATAGCATTATTATTTACCATCAATCCTAAAACAGCAATGTTTGGTGCGATTTCAATATTTCTTTATACTAGTATTTATACGCCACTTAAGACGGTGACTTCTTTGTCAGTTTTTGTTGGGGCGTTTCCGGGAGCAATTCCTTTTATGTTAGGCTGGGTAGCTGCTACAGGGAATTTTGGAATTGAAGCGGGAACATTATTCTTGATTCAGTTTTTTTGGCAATTCCCTCATTTTTGGGCTATTGGTTGGTTTTTGTTTGAAGATTATGAAAAGGCAGGTTTCTTTATGCTTCCTACTGGAAAAAAAGATAAAGGAACAGCGCTTCAAATTATTTTATATACGGTTTGGCTTATTATTGCCTCTCTTCTGCCAGTTTTAGGTCATACAGGGCAATTGTATATTACGCCTGTCGCTGCTGTTGTGGTGTTTTTATTAGGTCTTTGGATGCTTTATTACGGAGTTAGACTTTATAAATTGAGAACTGCTAAAGCTGCAAGAACTTTAATGCTAGTAAGTGTTTCGTATATTACATTGTTACAATTAGTTTATATATTTGATAAATTTTTAAGATAGTTATGGAAATTACAATGACAACAGAGGAACAAAAATCCAGAACGGCAAGATCATATAAATTGATATTGTTGTTTGCTATGGTGAGTATGACGATGATGTTTGCAGGACTAACGAGTGCTTTTGTGGTAAGTAAGTCTAGAGCAGATTGGTTGAAAGATTTTCAATTGCCAACAGCGTTTTATTTTAGTACAATAGCAATAATCGGATGTAGTGTTACTTTTCATTTAGCAAAAAAAGCAATACAAAAAGACCACCAAGGAAGAACAACTACGTTTCTTTTGTCTACTTTAGCATTAGGAATTTTATTTGTTATCTTGCAATTTGTAGGATTCGGTCAAATTGTTGCAAACGGGTATTATTTTACGGGACAAGCAAGTTCAATTACAACAACATTTCTTTATATTGTGACGGTTGTTCACTTGTTACACCTGGCTGGAGGGCTTATTTCTCTTTTAATTATTATTTATAATCATTTTAAACAAAAATACAATTCAACACAAACTCTTGGAATTGAACTAGGTGCGATGTATTGGCACTTTCTTGATTTATTGTGGGTTTATTTATTTTTATTTTTATTTTTCTTTAAATAAGAAAAAAATGTAAATTTGGGAACTTTTTAACGAATAACTTATATGGGATCGACAGTTAGTACTGCAAATAGTGAAGAAAAAACTTGGGGTGGCGGAAATGAGCCAATGGGAGCAAGTTATGGTAAATTAATGATGTGGTTTTTTATCGTATCAGATGCCTTAACGTTTTCTGGATTTTTAGCTGCTTATGGTTTTTCTAGATTTAAATTTATTGAAACATGGCCTTTGGCGGATGAGGTGTTTACTCACTTTCCATTCATGCATGGTGTATCTGCACCGATGTATTATGTAGCATTAATGACATTTATTTTGATTTTCTCTTCTGTAACAATGGTTTTGGCTGTTGATGCAGGACACCAAATGAAGAAAAATAAAGTAGTTGTTTACATGTTTCTAACCATTATCGGAGGTTTAATCTTCGTTGGTTCACAAGCTTGGGAATGGAAAAACTTCATTAAAGGAGAGTATGGAGCAATTGAGACAAAAGGAGGTAGCTTACTTCAGTTTGTTGATAAAGATGGTCACAGAGTAGCTCTGGCTGACTTTGCTGCAACATTGCCGGAAGAAAGAGAACAACTTACAAGAAATAAAGGAAGATGGTTCATGAGTGAGCCAGCTTTACCATCATACTCTGTAGCTGAAGTTCAAGCAGGTTTCAAAGCACATCCTGATCTTTTGATTAGAACTGAAGTTATTACTAAAGAAAAGAAAAAAACAATTTTATCAAGAGAAGAGTCTGAATTAAGACTGAGTCAAGCTAGTTTGGTAGTTGAAGGTGCAAATCTTACTAGAAACGAATACGGAAGTAAATTATTTGCTGATTTCTTCTTCTTTATCACTGGTTTCCACGGATTCCACGTTTTCTCTGGTGTAATTATAAACATCATCATCTTTTTTAATGTGCTTATAGGTACCTATGAGAAAAGAAAAAGCTATGAAATGGTTGAGAAAGTTGGATTATATTGGCACTTTGTAGATTTAGTTTGGGTATTTGTATTTACAGTATTCTATCTTGTTTAATTTTCAAAAAAAGTAATTATCATGTCACACGAACACGTCTCTAATACCGGTAGAATCTGGAAAGTATTTGGAATATTATCTGCCGTTACAATTATAGAAGTTTATTTAGGGATTATTAAACCTGAGTTTCTTCACATGAACAATTTTTTAAGTATGAATTTGCTTAACTGGATATTTTATGCGCTTACAATCTTTAAAGCATATTATATCGTATGGGCTTTTATGCACATGGAAGGTGAAAAAAGTACTTTGAGAAATGCAGTTGTTTTACCAGTAATTTTTCTAGTATTATATATTCTTTTCATTCTATTGACTGAGGGGGATTATATTTATGGGGTTTTTAAAAATTCTACCATTAAATGGAATTTTTAACAAGATATTAATTCAAAAAAAGGGTACGCATTGCGTGCCTTTTTTTATTTTTGCACTTTAAATTTTATTTTTTCATAATGAAAAAAAATATAGTCCTTTTTGTTCTTTTTATTTTGCCTATCGTTGCCTATCTTTTTTTTGCATCGGGGGTAAATAGTTTTACTAAACTACCAGTTATAACTCCTAAAGTTGCTGACTTTGGTAATTGGAAATCTTTAGACAATCAAAAAGTCAGTTTAAATGGCAAAGTGACAATTCTGGGGTTTTCAGGAACAGAGCTTTTAAAAAACAGAGGTAACTTTTTTAATTTAAACCAAAAAATTTATCAGAGATATCATGATTTTAAAGATTTGCAATTTGTAGTTATTTGTCCAATTGGAACTGAAGCAGATGCTAAAAAAGTTGTTGACGCTTTAGCAGCATTTACTGATGTCTCTCAATGGCGTTTTGTTTTTACAACTACTGATGAAATCAGTGCTTATTACAAACAACTAAAATTAGTTGGAAAATTAGATGCTAATTTTGGCACCCCTAATGTTTATATTTTAGATAAAGAAAGAAATCTAAGAGGAAGAAAACAAAAGAAAGAATATAAAGAAGGCTATGATACATTTCATCCTTCTGAGTTAAGTAATGAAATGTTAGATGATTTTAAAGTCATTTTGTATGAATATCGTGCGGCACTAAAAAAGAATCATAATGCAACTAGACAAATTTAATTGAGACATCATGCTTAAAAATAAATCATACATTGGAATTTCTTTTATCGTACTGATCTTTGGAATTTACGCTATTCCTAAGATTGTAGATAGGATTAAAAATGGTGATGTTGTAAAAGGAGATCGTTTGGATAAAGTTACAACACATCAAAATGACACTAAAAATTTGGTGCTAATAGGGCCAGCTCCAAAATTTAAATTAGTAAATCAAGACAATAAACAAATTACTAATGAAGATTATAAGGGTAAAGTTTATGTCTTAGAATTTTTCTTTTCAACCTGTCCTTCTATTTGTCCTAAAATGAATGCCAGTATGTTGACTATTGAAGATAAATTCTTTGGTAATCCTAATTTTGGAATCGTTTCTATAAGTATAGATCCAGCCCACGACACACCTGAAATTCTAAAAAAACACGCTAGTTTTCTAGGAGTTAAATCTTCTAGTTGGAACTTTTTGACAGGAGATAAAGAGTATATTTTTAATCTTGCCAATAAAGGATTTAATCTTTATGCTGGAGAGAACAGTAAAGTAAGCGGAGGTTTTGAGCATTCAGGTTTGTTTGCTTTGATTGACAAAAACGGGAATATCCGTTGTAGAAAAGACGATTTTGGAAATCCAATTTTATATTATGATGGGTTGGATAAAAAAGGAGTGAGAAATATTCAACAAGACATTAATACATTATTAAACGAATAAAAATGAGAGAAAATTCGATAGAACAAAAAAGCAGTAGTTTTATAATTATCGTTTCCATTCTAATCCCAGTTGTGGTAGCTATTCTTTTTGGAGTTAAACTAAAAGATTATGGGTTTGATATAGAGCCACTAAGTTTTTTGCCGCCTATATACGCTACGACTAATGCCATAACTGCAGTTATTTTGGTTGCAGCAGTTATTGCTATAAAAAACGGAAATAGAAAACTTCATGAGCGGTTAATGACCACTGCAATTGCGTTGTCAGTAGCTTTTCTTGTGATGTATGTTGCATATCATATGACCTCTGATTCAACAAAATTTGGTGGAGAAGGCACAATTAGATTCGTTTACTTTTTCATATTGATAACGCACATAATTCTTTCTATTGCAATTATTCCTTTAGTCCTGATTACTTATGTAAGAGCATTGGCCAATAAATTTGACAAGCACAAAATAATCGCAAAAATCACCTTTCCTATTTGGTTATACGTTGCTGTTACTGGAGTGATTGTTTATCTAATGATTTCACCCTATTATGTTAATTAAGGCAACTAATATTAAAAACAATACATTTAATTCTAAAGTAAGAACACTCTTATTTGGAATCTGTTTTTTTCTTATTTCTGTAACTACAAATGCACAATGTGCAATGTGTCGTGCTGCATTAACCAGTGAAGGAAATAAAACAAAAGCTGAAGCTGTAAATGATGGAATTGTTTATTTGATGGTGATTCCGTATCTATTAGTTGGAGGTATTGGATATGTTATTTATAGAATGAAGAAAAAGAAATCGTAATCATTTCTGTCTTATTCTATTATTTTAACCCATCTACTGAAACATTCACAGTTCCATTAATCTTTATAAAGGCTATCATGGCTTGGTTAGTCAATTGTATTTTTTGAAATTGAATATCTTCCATTTTTCCATTTATAAATACACCAGGCATAGGAGAATAATTTTTCAAATATGCTAAAATACTTTGTTTGCCTTCTTCTAAATTGGGTTTTATGGAGTAGCGACAACTTTGCTGAATTTTTCTTAAAACAAATCCTTTGGCTAGCCAATTTGCAGTTAGCATCAATTTGTTTTTTGTGTCCAAAGCATAATCCAGTTTGTCAAAAAACACTTCTTTGGTTTCTTCATTATACTGCGGAAATCCAGCTAAATAAATCGTTCCATTTATTGATCCAATCACATCTAAGGCAATAATCATTTTGCTATCCTTATGCCAAATGGCTACGTTTTGAACTTTAATTTTTTTGGTTTTTGAACCAAATTCTTGCCCATAGAAGTTTTTGGTCATTATTTTTGAAGCTTCTTGATAGGTCGAAACGGCAGCAATATTAGCGGTAATTTGCTCAGGGATTTTGCTTACAGGTTTTAAAATAATGGTATTTGCATTAAATTTTGTATCCGGTTTTTTGCCAATCAAAGTTTCCATGTTGCATTTCATTCCCATATCTAGAAGAAATGTGTCATTTTTGAGTTTTATATTTGTGGAATAGATTTCAATAGGAGCTATTCGAAGCCAACTTTCATAAGTTTCGCTCAGCTGAAATGGTGTGCAAATTTTTTCTAAAGCAGCAATTACATTTGGTTTGAAATCCATAGATTTAGAAATGGATTCGTCGATTTTCTTTTCAATTTTTGACCTGAAGATTTTAACAGCTGGATTAATCAAATAAGTAATTGGAATGTTTTTATTAAAAACAGTCATAGTTGGACTTTCAACCCAATCTAATGATTTTAATTCGGTTGTTGTGTTCAGTTTCCAGTTGGTTAGGTTTACATCACTCAGTAAAGTTACCATGCCATTTAAGTTAAATTCCTTTGTGTTGTATAGTTCAACGCCTAATTTTTTAGTTCCTATTCGGTACTTGATAACCGCTTTTAAAGGTAAAATAGTTTTAATTTTTTCTTCTCCTATTCCGTGATTGTTTTCAATTGTGATAGGCGCCAATTTCCAAATTTTCATTTCAATATTATCATCTTCGATAGTGTTATCTTCATAAATCAATCCAGACAAAAGGGTATTTGTTTTCTTTTCAATGTCTTTTAGCTTAATACTAATAGGCAAGTTGATAAAAGAGGGAGTATTTTCATAAACTAAAGGAACAGCATCATCAGGTTCAGGTTTTAGCGTTGTGATTTTTTGAGAATTAGCACAGCTAGTAAGTAAAATTAAAAAGGCAAATACAAGTACTACGGGAATGAGTTTTGGCATTTTGTTTTTGTTAAGAGACACAAAATTAGTGAAACAAATATATTTTAGTATTAAACTGTAACATTTTCAATTGAAATAAGTCTTATGGATTTATATACAATGCTATATTAACGTTTTATTATTACAATTTCTTTTGCCTAAGAACTATTATTGTTAAAAATTGACTTACTATGATTGAAATTAAAGACTTGCATAAATCCTACAAAATGGGAAGTTCCGAATTACATGTATTAAAAGGAATTAATTTTAATCTTTCATTTTGATAACCTGTAAAATAAAAATATGGAATCAAGGCTTATTAACGGAAGAACCTAAACAATAATAAGCAATTTAAAAAAGAATTTTAGTTTTAAAAAAAATGTTAAATTTGTGTAGTACCTTTACTGCACTTTCATTCAAAATATATGAAAAAAAATAGTTGTATTAGTTTTGTTTTTATTGTGCTTTTTGCATTGTCCACTCATGCGCAATCTAAAAAGTGGACTCTGGAAGAATGCATCAAGTATGCAATACAAAATAACATCTCGATTAAACAAACAGAATTAGATACGAAGACTGCCGAAATTGATAAAAAAGGAGCCATTGGGAATTTTCTCCCGTCTTTAAATGCGAATGCTTCTCACTCATGGAATATTGGTTTAAACCAAGATATTACCACAGGACTTTTAAGAAATCAAACAACCCAATTTACTTCGGCTGGAGCCAATGTTGGAATTGATATTTACAAAGGATTGCAAAACCAAAATACACTCCGAAAAGCTAATCTTTCGATTGTTGCTGCTAAATATCAATTGTTAAAAATGCAAGAAGATATTGCTTTGAATGTAGCCAATGCTTTTTTGCAAGTTCTTTTTAATAAAGAAAATTTAAAAGTACAACAGCAACAATTAGCAATAAATCAAAAGCAATATTCGCGTTCTGAAGAATTAGTTAAAGCGGGTTCTGTTCCTCGTGGTGATTTATTAGATATAAAAGCTACAGTGGCTTCAAATAATCAAAACGTTATTAATGCAGAAAACACTTTGCTTATTTCGAAACTAAGTTTGGCTCAGTTATTACAATTAAAAGAATTTGATTCTTTTGATGTTGTTGATGGAACGGATATCAAAGACGAAAATAATATCATGACTCAAACTCCAACTTCAATTTATGAAAAAGCAAAGGAGAGCCGCACAGAATTGAAAATTGCTAAAACTAATTTAGAAATTGCAGAGAAAAATGTTGCCATAGCAAAAGGAGCTTTTCAACCTACTTTACAAGGTTTTTATAGTTTTAATAGTCGTGTTTCTTATGCTGATGTTCCTGCTTTTGATAGTTCAGGAAATATTATTGGTACTAAAAGTCCATCTCCTTTCTTTACACAGTTTAGTGATAACAAAGGGCAATCTTTTGGAGCACAGTTATCTATTCCGATATTTGATGGTTTTTCAACCAAAAATAATTTGGAACGCACAAAAGTGAATTTAGAAAAATCTAAAATTGCTCTTGAACAAAAAGATTTAGATTTGCAAAGAAATGTCTATACTGCCTTTACAGATGCAAAAGGAGCTTTAAATGCTCATGAATCATCTATTGTTGCACTTGAAGCAAGACAGGAAGCGTACAATTATGCAAAAGAAAAATATGCTGTAGGCTTAATGAATTCATTCGATTTCAATCAGTCTCAAACCTTGCTTACTAATGCACAATCAGAAGTACTTAGAACTAAATACGATTATATCTTTAAAATAAAAATATTGGAATTTTATTTCGGAATCCCAATTATCAAAAACTAATTTATCATGTCAAAAAAAACAATTTATATTTTAATAGGATCAGCTGTAGCAATTATAGCTTTATTAATAGGACTTTCAAAAGCTGGAGTTATAGGAAATAAAGACGAGGGAAAAGAAGTCGAAATTTCTCAAGTTAATGCTACAACAATTGTTGAAACAGTTTCAGCTACAGGTAAAATTCAACCTGAAATTGAAGTGAAAATTGCTTCAATGGTTTCAGGAGAAATTATTGCACTTCCTATAAAAGAAGGACAAGTAGTTAAAAAAGGAGATTTGTTAGTTAAGATAAATCCAGACTTATATACTTCAGGTTTAAATAGAACTGTTGCTAATTTATCAGGAACTAAAGCAGGCTTGAGTCAAGCGGATGCTTCGTTTAAAGAAGCAAAAGCAAGTTATGAAAGAAACAAAATTTTATTTGAAAAAGGAATAATTTCAAAATCAGATTGGGATAAAGCAGTGGCTTCTTTTGATGTTGCAAAAGCAACAAAGCAAACGGCTTATTTTAATGTTCAAAGTGCTTCTGCATCCGTTAACGAAGCGAAAGATAATCTTGGAAGAACCATAATTTATGCGCCTGCAGATGGGACTGTTTCAGTGCTTAATGTAGAACTTGGTGAACGTGTTTTAGGAACACAACAAATGGCAGGAACTGAAATATTACGAGTTGCTAACTTGAATAATATGGAAGTAGAAGTAGATGTGAATGAAAATGATATTGTTAAAATAAAAGTAGGAGATAAAGCTAATGTTGAAGTAGATGCTTATTTAAAAAAACAATTTAAAGGAGTTGTTACCAGTATTTCTAATTCGGCTAGTTCTACTTTGACATCAGATCAGGTGACTAATTTTAAAGTAAAAGTTAGAATTCTGAAAGAATCATACCTAGATTTATTAGAAGGAAGACCAGATACTTACTCGCCTTTTAGACCAGGAATGACTGCAACAGTTGATATTATTACTAAAACCAAAAAGAATGTTTTAGCAGTGCCAATAAGTGCTGTAGTGGTGAAATCAGATACTGCTGCTGTTAAGGAGATAAAAGTTGATGATCCAAACTCAGAAGAGAAAAAAGTAGCTCCCAAAAGCGATAAAAAATTCGAATGTGTTTTTGTAAAAGTTGGGGATAAAGCAAAAATTAGAATCATAAAAACAGGAATACAAGATGATACTAATATCGAAGTGCTAACGGGTCTTAAAACAGGAGATCGAGTTATTACTGGACCTTACACAACAGTGTCAAAAGAACTAAATTCTGGGGATAAAGTAAAGCTTAAAACTGCTGCGAAAAAATAATATAGTCAGAATGCAATAATTTTAAATCTTAAATTTCAAACTTGTATTATATATTAAATATTGAAACGGCAACGAAAAATTGTTCTGTTGCTTTGGCCAAAGATGGTATGACCATTCTTTGTAAAGAAATTGCAGATGAAGGGTATTCTCATGCAGAACGCTTGCATGTTTTTATCGAAGAAATTATAAAAGAAGCTGGAATTACTTTCAAAGATTTAGCTGCAATTGCAGTAAGTCAAGGCCCAGGTTCTTATACGGGGTTACGAATAGGAGTTTCTGCGGCTAAGGGATTGTGTTTTGCCCTTAATATTCCTTTAATTGCTGTTGATACTTTACAGGCTTTGGCATCCAAAGTAAAAATTTCTGAGGGATTAATTATTCCTATGATTGATGCCAGAAGAATGGAAGTATATAGTGCTATTTTTCATCCAAATTTAAATAACCAAAGAGCGACTGCAGCAGAAATTATTACCGAAAACTCATTTGAAGATTTTCAGGAAACTTTATATTTTGTTGGTGATTGTCTTGATAAATGCAAATCGGTTCTTACTAAGGAAAATTTTATTTTTTTAGAAGAAATTAAATATCCATCCGCCAAAGAGATGAGCGAATTAAGTTATACAAAATTCAAAATAAGCGACACTGTAGATGTCGCTTATTTTGAGCCTTATTATTTAAAAGACTTTATGATAACTACTTCAAAAAAGTAAATTAGGATTTATTTTTTGATAATTCTGTTACAAACGGTTGAATAGCTATTCCCTCAATATCAAATGCCAATTTGCAGTTTTCCAATGTTTCAGAGAAAACAGCACTGTAATCTTCATTATTCGCCCATGGTCTTACAGCTAATTGTATCGCATTATCGGTTAAGTTTTTAACAGAAACTTCGGCTGCAGGTGTCTTAAGTATTTTTGGATTATTATTAAGAACCTCATTAATTATATTTTTAGCTTTTTTAATATCTGTGTCGTATGAAATGGCAATAGTTAAATCTGCTCTTCTATATCCTTGTAAAGAATAATTAATAATAGTTCCGTTTGATAATGATCCATTTGGAACGAAAATAGTCTGATTGTTTCCAGTAATTAATTTGGTTACAAATATCTGTATTTCACTTACTGTCCCAGTTACCCCTTGCGCTTCAATAGTATCTCCAACTTTGAATGGTTTGAATAATATAATTAACATTCCACCAGCAAAATTTGATAGCGAACCTTGAAGTGATAGGCCAATTGCAAGTCCCATAGCTCCTAAAATAGCAACAAAAGAAGAGGTTTCAATCCCTAATTTTGATATAAAAGTAACAAACAAAAGAACTCTTAGAACCCAAAGTAATATATCTGCTAAAAATTTTGTTAAGGTTGGGTCTAGTTGTCTTTTAATCATCATTCTTCTGATGAATCTATTGATAAGCCGGATGCTGTAGAGACCAACAAAAAGGATTAAAAATGCTGAGATAACTTTTGGTGAATAATCTATCAATACTTTGATAAAAGTATTTGCGTAATCAGTTAGTTGATTTGGGTTTAGGTTCATTTTTTATAATAAAAAACCTTCTCAAAGGAGAAGGTTAAGTTTGTGTTGCAAAGATATAAATAATTTTATTTCTTTGAATCAATCGAGGTCTTGTTATTTCTGTGGTTCTATTTTGTCAATAATTTCAGCTGAATCAGAATTTTTCTCTGTAAAATCATCAGTTGTAACATCAATAGCATCAATTGTAATTTCTTTTTTTTCAACTGTTGGATTTGTGTTTTCCTTTACTTTATCAAGTATTGTATCTAGACCATCAGCTGCTTTTTCAGAATATTCTTGAACAACTTCTTTCGTTTTTTCTATAATCGGTGTTAAAGTATCTTTTGCTTTTTCGATTGTTTCTTCGGCTACAATTTCTACTTTTTCAATTATAGGAGATGTAGTTTCTTTTACTTTTTCAAGTGTAGTCTCTACTAATTCCTCTGCTTTGTCAATGTAAGGCGTTGCTGCTATTTTGGCCTCTTCTACAGCTATTTCTGCATTTGTAGCAATTTGATCTACCGTTTTTTTAGCGGTGCCAAATAAATCTTTGAAAAATGATGATAATCCCATACCCTTTGTTGTTTGATTAGTATACAATACTAAGCATTTTTTTTCAGAAATCCTTTATTAAAATGTTAATAGTTTCTTGAAAATCAGCAAGTGGCATTTGACAGGTTTTATTTTGACAAATGTAAAATTGATCTTTTGAATCCGAGAATCGATCTTGTAAAAAAGGAAGCTTGGAATTGGTCTGAGTACCTGCTAATAGAATATTTGGGATATATAGCCTATTAATTGTCTCCGTATAATCCAAAGCTTTTGGACTACAAATAGCCAGTTCTTTATTTTCACCCGAATAATTAAGACCTAAATCAAGCCAATTTGAATAAGCAGATGGATAATCAATATTTGGAAGTATTTGATGTAACATTTGCTGGCAAACTTTTTCGTAATACGGATTGTTGAAATAGATACTTAATTGGTATAAATTTTTAGCCATAACAGAGTTCGATGCGGGAATGACATTGTCTTCCGTTTCAAAATGTGTGCTAATTAATGGTGCATCTAGATTTGATGTAAAAGCAAAGAAAGATTTATTTTCATCGTAGAAATGCTCAAAACTGTAATCCGTAAGTTGTTTAGCATCATGAAGCCATTTTTCTTCAAGAGTGACTTCATACAATCCAATAAAAGCTTGAATTAGGAAGCAATAATCTTCAAGATAACCATTTATGGTGCTTTTTTGAGTTTTATAATTATGGAGCAAATTCCCTTTACCAGTCCAAAGATTTTTGATAATAAAATGGGCGTTTTTCAAAGCTAAATCTAAATATTTAGAGTCTCCTAATGCTTTATAAGCGTCACTATAGCCTTTGAGCATTATGGCATTCCAAGAGGTAAGACATTTATCGTCAAGTCTTGGTTTAGAACGTTTTCCTCGTTCTGTATAAAGTAATTTTTCCCAAGTAATTTTTTTCTTTTGGAGTTTTAAAGTGTCTATATTATTGGCTTCAGCAATATTTTTCAGCGATTGATTTTGAATTAAAACATAATTCTCCTCTTCCCATAATCCAAAACTATTGCAATTAAAAACTTGGCTGAATAAATTGAAATCTTCTTTTAGAAGTTGTTTTAATTCCTCAATTTTCCAAACATAAAAAGCACCTTCTTCTAAATGATTTTCAGGGTTCAAACTATCGGCGTCTAATGCAGAATAAAAGCCACCTTCGGTGTTCATTAATTCTTTTTCAACGAAGTTTAGCGTTTTCTCTATGACTTCTTTATATAAAGGATTTTTAGTCCATTTATAAGCATCGCTGTATAAGGAAACTAATTGGCCATTGTCATAAAGCATTTTTTCAAAATGAGGAACATGCCATTTCATATCGACTGAATATCTCGAAAATCCTCCGTCAACGGTGTCGAAAAGACCTCCGTAAGCCATTTTTGTTAAGGTTAAATTCACAAAATCCAGCACTTCAGCATCTTTATTTTGATAGCCAAATCGCATTAAAAAAGCATAATTATTAGGCATCATGAATTTTGGAGCTCTAGCCATTCCTCCAAATTCTAAATCGAAACTTTTTTTCCATTTTTCGACTAATGAAACAATCTGTTTTTGGTCAACAGCATTTTCAATAGTTTCTGATTGTATTAGTTCTAATGATTGGATTCCTTGGTGTAATTTTTCCGCATATTCAATCATTTTCTCTGGAACTACTTGATACATTTCTTGTAATTGGTCAAGAGTTTCAGTCCATTCTTCTTTTCTAAAGTATGTTCCACCCCAAACCGGTCTTCCATCAGGTAAGGCTACTATATTTAATGGCCAGCCACCACGTCCGGTCATAATTTGAACAGCTTTCATATACACGGCATCTACATCAGGTCGCTCTTCTCGATCTACTTTGATGTTTATAAAATGTGCATTCATAACTTCAGCAACTTCATTATTCTCGAAGCTTTCATGTTCCATTACATGACACCAATGACATGCAGAGTAGCCAATACTTAGGATGATTAGTTTGTTTTTTTCTTTGGCCTCGGCTAATGAATTTGTGTTCCATGCTTTCCAATGCACAGGATTATTAGCATGTTGTAACAAATAGGGACTGGTTTCTAAATGTAATTCGTTCATGGTTATTTTTTATATAGATAACATTGAAAATACTTTTGCTTCGTAATTTTAGTACAGGAATGATTATGATATACTATTGAAGAGCGCTTATAAAAATAAAAAAAGCGTTCCTAAATGAAACGCTTAATGTTAGTTTTTTTAATATAAAATAGTTAAGCATTAATAGCTTCAACTTTAATATTCTCATCGTTTAACATGCTTTTCAACATGTTTTCGATTCCGCTTTTCAAAGTGAAAGTTGATGAAGGACAACCGCTACAAGCACCTTGTAAAATTACTTTTACTGTTTTGTCGGATTCATTATAAGAATCAAAAGCAATATTTCCACCATCGGCTGCTACAGCAGGTTTTACATATTCTTCTAATATATTGATGATTTGTTGTGATGTAACATCAAGGTTATCAAAATCTTGTGTTTTATTGTTTTCTTCAACGGTAGCTGCTTGAATGAAATTTTCGTCTAAAACTATTCCGCCATTCTCGATATATTGCTTGATGAAACTTCTTAATTCTAATGTTATTTCTTGCCATTCATTAATTTCATATTTAGTCACTGAAATATAATTTTCATCAATAAAAATTTCTTTAACGTAAGCAAATTTGAATAATTCTTTAGCTAATGGAGAAGAAGCAGTTTGATCTATATTTTTAAATTCTACCGCAGTTTTAGTTAACATTCTGCTGACCACAAATTTTAAAGCAGAAGGATTTGGAGTAGTTTCTCCATAAACGGTGATAGGCTGTTTTTTGGCTTTGTTTTCTTGTTCAGCAATTATGATACCACCATCATTCACAAAATTTTCTATTTGTTCTGCTACTGCATCTTTTACATCTTCCCATTCTACAATGCTGAATTTTTCGATAGCGATAAAATTCCCTGAAATATATACGGTTTTTACAAAAGGCAAGTAAAAAAGTTGTTGTGCTAAAGGAGATGATTTTGCTTCGTCTATGTTTTTAAATTCAAAACTTTCGTTCTGAGTTATAAAATCAGGAAATTCAAATTTTAGTATAGTTGGGTTTTGAGTTTCTTTTATGATAATTTTAGTCATGATAAGATGTATTTTTTTGCAAATTTAGTGAAGTTATTTTCTACGAATACCTATATTTGGTTTTTAATGGAATAAATTAACTTTTTTTTAGATAGTCATAGTTGTCAATTCGTTTTTTGTGTTAAACATTTTACTATTTTAGCCTATCTTTTTGTATAAAAAAACCTCAATGTATACCAGAATTAAGTTTTTAGTTTTACTTTTTTTTATAAGCTTTTATTCCTTTTCACAAGAAGGAATACCGGTATATTCCGATTATTTGTCTGATAATTATTACTTAGTTCATCCTTCGATGGCTGGAGCGGCTAATTGTGCTAAATTAAGATTCACGGGACGTAAGCAATGGTTTAATCAACAAGATGCGCCAGAACTGCAAACACTAAGTCTGAATGGTAGAGTAGGCGAAAGAACAGGAGCTGGGATTATTCTTTTTAACGATAAAAATGGGTATCATTCTCAAAAAGGGGTTAAACTTACCTATGCCTATCACATTATGTTTTCAAGAGACGAAATTGACTTGAATCAATTGTCTTTTGGTATAAGTGCAGGGTTAATCCAAAGTCAATTAGATGAAACTGAATTTACAGATTTTGATCCTATAGTTTTTGGGCAAGTTCAGAAAGACTCTTATTTTAATGTTGATTTTGGAGCTTCTTATAATTATTTAAATTTCTACGCTCATGCTACAGTTCAGGGTGCTATAGAAACTAGAAGAGAGCTTTATACCGAATTTGAAAGTGATAATTTAAGAAAATATCTCTTGAGTTTAGGATATGTTTTTGGAAACAAAGACAAAGTTTTGTGGGAACCATCAATTATGTTTCAGTTAATTGACAAAACACAAGAAAAATCAATTGATCTTAATTTGAAAGCCTATAAACAACTTGATTTTGGGATGTTATGGGGAGGATTGTCTTATAGAAGAAGCTTTGATGGTGCTCAATATCTAAATGGCACTGGTGTTTCTTCACAAAAACTGCAGTATATAACTCCAATTGTAGGGGTTAATTTCAAAAATTTTATGTTTGCCTATACCTATTCAAAAGTTTCAGGGGATATAAGATTTGATACTGGTGGATACCATCAGATTACTTTGGGACTTAATTTATTCTGCAAACCTGAGAAATACGATTGTAATTGTCCTGCCATTAATTAATTTTTAAAATCAAATTCGATGTTAATAAAATCTGTTAACGGAAAAACTCCATCTATACCTGATGATTGTTATGTAGCTGAGAATGCTACTATAGTTGGCGATGTAAGTTTTGGTCATTCGTGTAGTGTTTGGTTCAATGCCGTTATTAGAGGCGATGTGAATTTCATCAAAATAGGGAATAAAGTAAATATTCAAGATGGTGCAATTGTACATTGTACGTATCAAAAACATCCCACAATCATAGGAAATAATGTTTCTATTGGACATAATGCTATTGTGCATGGTTGCACGATTCATGATAATGTATTGATAGGAATGGGAGCCATTGTAATGGATAATTGTATTGTAGAAAGTAATTCTATTATTGCGGCAGGAGCAGTTGTTACTCAAAACACTGTAGTCACTTCGGGAAGTATATATGCGGGTGTTCCTGCAAAGAAAGTAAAAGACATAGATCAATCTAATTTTGCAGGCGAAATAGAGCGTATTTCCAATAATTACGTGATGTATTCGAGTTGGTTTAAAGACGAAGAATAATCACTATCACTTCATGCTCTTAATGTTATAAATGGATTTTTTCAAAGAAAGACTTTTAATTAAAAATCTATTTGTTCAACAAGATATTTTCCTTCTAATATTTCAGACAATACTTTTGGATTAGTATTAGTATAAAAAACGGGAGTCTTTTTTGTAGCGGAGCTAAATCCTACTTTATCGTTCAAGATTTTTTGGGTTTGTTTAGCGACTGCTTGGCCTGAATCAATAATTTGAATATGTGGTGGTACTATTTTTTTGATTTGTGGAATCAAATAGGGGTAATGGCTGCATCCTAAAACTAAATAATCAATATTAGCTTCAATCATAGGTTTAAGATAGGATTGGAGTAGTTGAGTCATTTCGGGCGAATTGATTTGACCGTTTTCAATGAGCTGGACTAATCCATAACCTACTTGTTCAATGATTTTTGTGTCTTGGAACATCTCGGTAGTCTTGTTGAATAATTCACTATTTAGCGTTCCTTTAGTAGCTAAGATTCCTATTGTTTGTGTTTTTGAATTATTTGCTGCAGGTTTTATTGCAGGTTCAATACCTATAAACGGAATATCATATTTTTCGCGTAACTCTTGTATCGCATTTGTGGTTGCAGTATTGCATGCAACTACAATGAGTTTGCACTTCATTTTAAGTAGAAAATCTGTGTTTTTCATACTTAATGCAATAATTTCTTGTTTTGATTTTTGACCATAAGGAGCATTCTTGCTATCTGCAAGATATATAGTCTTTTCATTTGGTAATAATTGGTGTATTTCTCTCCAGATTGAAGTTCCTCCAATACCAGAATCAAATATTCCTATAGGTTGGTCATTATTCATATAAACAAAGTTAAATGCTATGATATAAATATCCTAATAAATTATAATATGGCAAAAAAAAACTGCTCAATCACAAATTTTGGATGAGCAGTTTTTTTATAGGTTGGGTTTATACTAGAAACCTAAATCTTTTTTTACATCAGCAGTCAAGTTAGGACCATCAGCAAGTAAAAGTGTAGAACCATCAAGAACATATTGGAACCCTTTAGCTTTTCCAACTTTTTGGATTGAAGCTCTAACTTTTTCCATTAATGGTTTAACGATATCAGATTCTTTTTGTTGTAATTCTTTTTGAGCATTGTCTCTATAATCAACAATTCTTTTTTGCATTTCTTGAACTTCTTTTGAACGTTCTCCATTTACAACTTCTGTTACTGTTGCAGCTTCTTTTTCATATTGAGCTAATTTAGCTTGGTATTCAGTAACCATTTTTTTGTAATCTGCATCGTAAGTAGTACTCAATTTATCTAATTGCTTTTGAGCTTCTAACATTGCTGGCATTTTTGACATAATATCACTAACATCTACATGAGCAGTTTTTGCTTGAGCAGAAATTGTTTGGCTTGCTCCTAAAATAAGTATTGCAGCAATTAATAAAGTTTTGATTTGTTTCATCGTGTTTAAAATATTTAGTAATTAATTATTAGTTTGTTTTTTGTTTTAATTTTTCTTCGTTTGCTTTTTTCAGAACTTCTCTTTCTTCTAATACTTTTTTCTTTCTTTCTTCTAAAGCTTTTTTTCTTTCTTCGAGTACTTTCTTACGTTCCTCAATTAGTTTTTCTTTAGCGTCTGTTTGTTTTTTAGTAGCTTCTTCTGGAGTTACTTTTGCTTTTTCGCTAGTTGTGTCAATTGCTTTTTCAGCTTCTTTTAGAACGTTAGTTTTATCATTAGCTGTAACAGTTGTTTTTTTAACAGCCTCTCTATCTTCTAATGCCTTTTTCTTTTTGTCTTCTATAACTTTTTTACGTTCTTCAAGAGTTTTTTTACGTTCTTCAAGAATTTTAGCTTTAGCATCAATTTGTTTTTTTCGTGCTTCTTCTGCAGCTATTTTTGCTTCTTCATTTGAGTTGTCTAATCCCGTTTTTACTTGATTAGTATCCCCTGTTTTAGCAGAGGCAGAAACCGTGCCATTTTTTTTAGCTTCACGTTCTGCTTGAAGTTGTTTTCTTCTTTCTTCAAATTCTTTTTTCTTTTCTTCCTGAAGTAATTTTCTGTCAGCAAGTATTTTTTCTCTTTCTGCTTTTCTTTGCTCTAATATTTTTTCTCTTTCCGCTAATGCTGGATTTTCATCTATCGCATCTTCTTTGTTCTCTTTAGCTTCTTCAGCAGCAAGTTGTTTTTTTGTCAGTTCTTCTCTTTTTTCTGAACGGTTTAAAACGCGCAAAACTTGATCACTTATGTCAAATCTTTTGGAAGCAAAAAGCATGGTTAAATCCGAAGATTTGTCAAATATAAAATCATATTTTAATCTTTCTGCAATATCTTGAACAGCTGTAAAAACTTGATCTTGGATTGGTTTTGCCAAAACTGATTTTTGTGAAATCAAATCGCCATTAGCTCCAAATCTTTTTTGTTGGTATTCCAACCTCTCATTTTCTAAAAATTTGATTTCAGATTCTCTTTCATCAATAAGCTCTCTTGTCAATAAAGGACTTTCTGCTTTTAGTGCTTCTTTTAACTTGTCAATCTCAATTTTTTTGGATTCAATTTCTTGTTTCCATTTTTGTGCTTTTTCTTCTAATTGCGCTTGAGCTTCAGTATAATTGGGTACATTTTGTAAAATGTATTCCATATCAATATAACCAACTTTGTTTCCTCTAGTTTGAGCCTCAATAGTAGAGGCTGCAAAAAGGGCTAAAAATAGAAATAAAAAATGTTTTCTCATAACTTTATTGTTTTAGAAAAATTCGTTTCAAATTTTTAAAACTGTTGTCCTATTATAAAATGGGTTTCCCATCCATTTGGTTTTGTTTGTCCTGGTAAAGCATCAAAACCATGTCCAAAATCAATTCCTAATAATCCAAAAGCAGGCATAAATACGCGTAAACCAAATCCTGCTGAACGATTTAACGCAAAAGGATTATAGCTTTTGAAATTTTCATATGACGATCCTGCTTCTAAAAAAGCTAAACCATAAATGGATGCTGATGCTTTTAAGGTTATTGGATAACGCATTTCTAATGAGAATTTATTGTATACCGTAGCACCAATTTGTTCTCCTTTACTATTTACAGGAGTCAAAGAGTTGTTAGGATACCCTCTTAATTGTATCGTTTCTCTACCGTCCATGGAGTACATTGCCATTCCATCTCCACCTAAATAAAATCTTTCAAAAGGAACTAATCCTCTTTCTTGATTATAGGCACCCATAAATCCAAATTCTGATAAAGTTCGTAATACTAATTTACCATAAATTTTTGTATACCAATCTGCTTTGAATTTAATTTTATAATATTCTAACCAATTAAATTTCTTTTGGTCTACTAATGCTGGGTCTGCGGCAGCGTCTTGATAATTAGCAACACTGTTAGGATATGGATTTGTTGTTGATGGAATTGCTTCTAAGTAATCTCCTTTATTTACTTGAATTCCGTTTACTCCAGTATAAGTTGTTCCAGTATATTTATATTTATAAGCTTCAGTATCTCCTAGAGAAGCGTACTTAACTCCATTTAAAAGGGAATAAGGAGGTGTTAGTTTAGCTGTTAAGCTAAATTCAGATCCGTAAGTTGGGAATATTGGATTTACCCCTTTGTTACTTCTTGTTAAACCAATAGTGTATGCTAAATTTCTTGAAGCTCCATTACCAAAAGTAAATAATCCTGTATTGTAATTATTTAAATCGTAGTGTTGAAAACTAACAGATTGTGATAATACAAAATAATCATCCGGTACAGTCAGTCTTTTTGCCAATCCAACAGATAATGTTAAGATATTGAAACTTTTACTTTTATCTACTTTATAGGTTACATAATTGTTTGAAAACTGCTTGCTGTAAGATATCGAAGAACTGAATTGTACTGGTTTTTTTCCTCCAAACCATGGTTCAGAAAACGACACACTATAGGTTTGGAAATAAGTACTTCCTTGTAAACGCAACGATACTTTTTGACCATCTCCCATAGGAAGTGGTTTGTAAGCTTCTTTGTTTAGCATGTTTCTTGCAGAAAAGTTGTTGAATGATAATCCAAGCGTACCGATGAATCCGCCTCCACCATAACCTCCTTGAAGTTCTATCTGGCTGGATCCTTTTTCTACTAAATTATATTCGATGTCAACTGTTCCAGCTCCTGAATCCACATTCTTAAATTTAGGGTCAATAGCTTCTGGATCAAAAAATCCAAGTTGTCCAATCTCACGAATAGTTCTAACAAGTTCTTCTTTGCTATATTTTTCTCCTGGTTTAGTTCTTAGTTCTCGGTAAATAACACGGTCGTTTGTTTTGTCATTTCCAACAACTGTAATTTTATTAAAATAAGCTATAGGTCCTTCTGTTACACGTATTTCAAAATCGATAGTGTCGTTTACGGTTTTTACTTCTACTGCATTGATGTTAGAAAATAAATAACCATTATTTTGATATAAATTTGTAATATCTTCACCATCAGGTTTTGATTTATCAGCAATTCTTTTTTCTAATAAAACACCATTATAAACATCTCCTTTTTTAACTCCTAAAACACTGTTTAGACCTTGATCAGAGTATACTGTATTTCCTAAGAATTTGATATTTCCAAAATAATATTTGTTTCCTTCATCAACTTTTATTTTTATGGCTAATGCTTTTTTGTCTTTGTCATAAGCCACAGAATCAGAAAGTATTCTAGCATCTCTATATCCTTTTTCTTTATAGGCATCAATTACTTTTTCTAAATCTTTTTTGTATTTGTCTTTAATGAATTTCGAAGCTTTTAATAAGCGAGTAGTTTTCTTTTGCTTCGTGTCTTTCATTGCTCCGCGCAAGGTTTTGTCGCTTAGTTTTTTGTTGCCAATAAAATCAATTTCGTCAATTTTTATTTTGGTTCCTTTGTCAACATTGATGACCATGTTGACTAGATTTACTGTAGTTGTATCAACTATTGTATTGATGTTTACTTTAGTATTGTAGTATCCATCTTTTTTGTATTTGTTTTCAATGTAGTTTTTGGTAGTAGTAATTAAGTTTTCGTTTACTACTTTATTCTTGGTAAGGCCGTTGTCTTTTATTAAAGACTCTGTTTTATTTTTCTTAACACCAACAAATTTTACTTGACCTAATTTTGGTAATTCTTCCAGATTTAAATCTAAGAAGATGCTGTCGTTTTCAATTTTATTAACGTAAAAAGAGATTTCATTGAATAGCCCTAATTTACCAAGCTTCTTTATAGCGCTGCTAATTTCTTCACCTGGAACTGTTATTTCCTGACCTTTTTGAAGTCCTGAAAAGGTAACTACGGTTTGATTGTTAAAACTTATTTTGCCAACAACTGTTACGTCAGCTAGGATGTATTTTTTTCCTTGATCAAAAGGGACTCTGTCTTGCGCTTTAATTTGAGAAAAACTTCCAAAAATCAATAGGGTAAGGACTATTTTTATGCTTTTATGTAACACTAAAAAATTATTTAATTTGTTCACTTGTTTTTCCAAATCTACGTTCTCTTTTTTGATAACTAATGATAGCCTCATATAAATCTTCTTCTTTAAAGTCCGGCCACAAGATATCAGTAAAATATAATTCTGCATAGGCAATTTGCCAAAGCAGAAAGTTACTTATTCTATGTTCTCCACTTGTTCGTATTAATAAATCTACATCCGGTAAATTTTGCGTGTAAAGATGCTCATTTATAATTGAATCGTCAATAGCGTCTATTGAAATTATATTATTTTTAACTTTATTACTGATGTTTCTTACAGCATTTGCTATTTCTTCTCTTGCACCATAACTTAAAGCTAAGGTTAAGGTCAGTCTGGTATTGTCTTTTGTTTTGGCAATAACATCTTGAAGTTCTTTTTGAGCGGATTTAGGTAGTTTTTCTAAATTCCCAATAGCATTCAGTTTGATGTTGTTGTTTTGTAAAGTTGGAAGTTCTTTTCTTAAAGAGTTTATTAATACCTTCATCAAAGTTTCAACTTCTAGTTTTGGTCTGTTCCAGTTTTCGGTAGAGAAAGCATAAAGAGTAAGGAAATCGATGCCTAATTTTGCACTAGCTTCAATGATTAGTTTCACTGATTTTGTTCCGCTTTCATGACCAAAAGCTCTCAATAGTCCTTTTTGTTTTGCCCAGCGTCCATTGCCATCCATTATAATGGCTAAGTGTTTAGGCAATTTAGTGCTATCTATAGTATTTAGTAAATCCATTTTTTTATTCTGCACAATAACAAGGTTTCATACCAAAGGTATAGGTTAAGGTAAGTCCCGAAAAAACATACCAGTCATTATTATTTAGGTTTCCAAACTGGAAGCTTTGTAAATTCTCATTTGTTGGATTACTTCCGTCGATGTCATCTGCAAAAGTGTATCTTGCTCCAACCTCTAAACCTAAAACAAAATTAGAAGTTATATTTGATTTCACACCTAAAATTATCGGTATTGCTAAAGTTTTATGACTAGCATCCTGATTTGTTCTTCCGTTAACTATAAATAGACCGTCATATTTGACATAACTCAATCCGGAATAAACATATGGAGTGAATTTTTTTTCTTGTTTATGATGAAGATTAAAGTCGAAAAAATTGAATTCTAAACCTGCAGAAAATTCTTTTATATTATTTTCAAAAGCATACCCTCTTTGATTTCTTCCAATTTCTTTAGAATCAAGGTCATTGGCCCCAATTTTTGACTGTGTGTATGAAAATCTGTAGGCATGTCTTGGGCTTTTGTTCCATTTGTATAGCAAACCTATTGCCGGTTCATTTGGTGAAATATAGGTAGTTGCGCCAACATCTCCCACAAAATTACTTCCACCAAGAAACACACCAATTTCATGAATCTGAGCATGGGTGGCTAATAGTGGGAATAAACAAGATAACAGAAGATAAACTTTATTCATTTAAGTAAAAATTGCGTGCAAATATAATAATTATCAATACGATTCAATGTCCAATATACTAAATATGGCTTTTTTTGAATGTAGAATCAATTAATTACCGTTTGACTGGTTGTAGATTTAGCTAAAACGGAAAAAATAGTACTATTCGTATGATTTGAGTTTGAATAAAAATTTAATTTCTTTTGTCCTCTCCCCAGAGTAATTTGTTACGAAGTGTTTTTAAAAATGTTTCTTCTGGAATTTCTACCATATTGATATGAAATGGAGTTTTTCTGATGGTAAGAATGGATTCGTTCTTAACCGATGCTACTCTTGAATCTAAAGAAACTAAATATTGTTCTTCACGTCCTGAGACTTTTAATTTAATTTCGGTTTCATCAGGAACTACTAGTGGTCTTGCATTCAGGTTGTGTGGAGCAATAGGAGTTATGACTAAACTTTTTACGGTGGGCGTCAAAATAGGGCCTCCGCAACTCAAAGAATAACCTGTAGATCCTGTAGGAGTTGAAACAATAAGTCCATCTGCCCAATAGGAAGTCAAAAATTCCTCATTTAAATAGGTTTCAATGGTAATCATCGAAGTGGTGTCTTTTCTGCTAACTGAAATTTCATTCATAGCAAAATTGATGTCGTTAAATGCTTCATTTTCAGGAGAACAAGATAAACTTAATAACGATCTTTCAGAGGTTGTGAATTTTTTCTCAATTATAAATTGCATAAACTCCTCAATGTTTTCTTTTTGAACCGTAGCTAAGAAACCCAGTCTGCCAGCATTTATACCTAATATAGGTACACCAGAATCTCTAACTAATGTGGCTGCTCTCAGGATGGTTCCGTCTCCACCAATACTGATAAGCATATCAAAACTCTTGTCTAGTTCCTTGTGTGATGAGAATGTATTGTATTTTTCATGGATGATTTTTTTCTCATAAAGCATCTTTAGAAATTCCGCTTCAATAACCATCTCAACATTGTTCTTGTTGAAAAAAACAAAAATATCTTTTATAATTGGTTCTGTACTTACAAGGTAATACTGTCCGTATATAGCTACTTTCATTAGTGTTTTGTTGGTTAATTGCTCCGTGACTTATTCTAAAAATAAACGATGAACTATATATTTAAGTATTTGTCTAAATAATCAGAACGCTCTTTTAAGTTGTTTATATAATTATCTTCATGATGTTCGGATACAATTTCATAATTATACCTTCTAAAAGTCTGAATGATTTCATTCATAGCGCCCAAACTTATTTTGATAGTAACTTCTATGCTTTCAGCGTCAGAATCGGATATGAATAAGCCTAGAAGTTTTCCGTTATTACTTTCAATAATTTGAGTAATTTGGCTCATGGAATAGTCCAAAATTCCTTTTTTGATGATAATAATTCCTCCGGCTTCTTTTAGAAAAGGCGTTTCATGAAAAAATTTCATGATATCCTCTATCTCATAATAACCAACGTATTTATTGGTTTCATCTAAAACAGGGACTAAATTTGTGTGGTTTTTGGCAAAAACTTCCAAAACATCTAACCAAATCATATTTGATCTAGCAAAAAAATGTTCCAAAGTATATTTATAATCACCAACTTTTTTATCCGTATCAAAAGTCTCTAAATCATCCGCAGCAATACTACCAATATAAATTCCCTCTTCAACAATTGGAAAGTGTGAAAAGTGTAAATCTATAAAAAACTCTTGAGCAGCCGCGATAGTTTCTTGACTGTCAATAGCTCTAAAATCATTGGTAATATAGTTTGTAATTTCTGTCATAAATCAATCAGCGATATTTCATGCAAAATAATCAAAAATAAGCAAAAACTCCTAAGTTTTACTTTGTATTTTTGCTCCCATAAAATAGTTTTATCAAAATCAATATCAGTTTATATGACAAAGTTAAGTGTAAATATCAATAAAATTGCAACTTTAAGAAACGCTCGCGGTGGGAATGTTCCTGATTTACTAAAAGTAGCAGCCGATATTCAAAAATTTGGAGGACAAGGAATTACAATTCATCCGCGTCCTGATGAAAGACATATTCGCTATCAAGATGCGCGCGATTTGAAAGCTATTGTTTACACGGAATACAATATTGAAGGCAATCCAGAAAAAAGTTTTATGGATCTTGTTCTCGAAATAAAACCTACTCAAGTTACCCTTGTTCCTGATGCTGTTGATGCAATAACTTCAAATGCGGGTTGGGATACCGTAAAAAACGAGGCGTATTTAACTGAAATAATTCAAGAATTTCAACGAAACGGAATTCGGACTTCTATTTTTGTAGATCCTGTTCTCGAAATGATTGAAGGAGCTAAAAAAATTGGAACCGAAAGAATTGAATTGTACACAGAAGCTTTTGCACATGAATATGGATTAGGTAACGAAAGAGGAATTGATCCGTATGTGAAATCAGCAATATTAGCAAATGAACTTGGACTAGGAATTAATGCAGGACATGATTTAAGTCTAGATAATATTCAGTTTTTCAACCAAAATATCCCAGGATTATTGGAGGTTTCCATAGGGCATGCCTTAATATCAGAAGCTATTTATCTTGGATTGGACAATGTGGTTAATATGTATTTGCAAAAATTAAAATAAAATGATTTATTCAAAAATAGAAGGTTCTGGTAAACCACTTTTAATCATTCATGGATTTCTAGGAATGTCAGATAATTGGAAAACTCTTGGGGCGCAATTTGCCTCTGATGGCTTTCAAGTGCATTTACTGGATTTGCGTAATCACGGACGAAGTTTCCATTCAGAAGAGTTTAGTTACGACTTAATGGTTCAAGATGTATTCGAATATTGTGAATATCATAATCTGAAAGACATTAATATTATTGGACATTCTATGGGAGGGAAAGTAGCAATGCTTTTTGCTACAACATATCCAGAATGGGTTGATAAAGTTATTGTTGCGGATATTGGACCTAAATTTTATGCGCCACATCATCAGGATATTTTAGCGGGATTAAATGCAGTTGATTTTTCTGCAAAGCCAAGTCGAAATGCAGTTGAAGAAACCTTATCTGAATATATAGCTGATTTTGGGACTCGACAATTTTTGATGAAAAACCTTTATTGGCAAGAACCGGGGCAATTAGCTTTCCGATTTAATTTAGCCGTTTTCAATAAAAAAATTGAACAAATAGGAACGCCATTGCCGGATGATAATATTTCAACTAAACCTACACTTTTTATTAGAGGAGGAAATTCGAATTATATTTTAGAGGCTGATTTTGAAAACATAAAACATCATTTTCCTAATTCAACTATCCAAACAATTCCTAATGTTGGACATTGGCTTCATGCCGAAAACCCATCTTTGTTTTATGAATTGAGTAGTAATTTTTTAAAAGCAGATTAAAAATTATTGGATTTTTAACTACATTTAATAAATTTTAAAAAAGATTCCTATGAAATTAGTATTCAGAATTCTTGTCACAGCTGCCCTAGTTTTGTTTATTGCTCACTTTATGCCTGGTGTTCATGTTGCCGGATTTACAACTTCAATTATTGTTGCGCTTGTTTTAGGGTTGTTAAATATATTTATAAAACCTATAATGGTACTGCTTACATTGCCGTTTACCATTGTTACTTTCGGTTTGTTTTTGTTGGTTATTAATGCTTTGATAATACTATTGTGTACTAAAATTGTGGGAGGATTTAGTGTTGATTCTTTTTGGACAGCCCTTTTGTTTAGTATAATATTGTCGCTTTCACAATCAATTATGAATGGTATAATTGGAGATAAAAAGTAAGAATATCTTTTTTAATTTAACAGTTTTATAACGGTTTCAAATCGATAATTTCGTAAATTTATAACCAATAAAGATATAAATGACTCGAAATTTTTTCATATTACTAATGTTGCTATTTGGTCTCTTTTTAGTGCCAAATGAAACCATTGCATGTACTATGAAAGTAGAAAATATGGGTTGTAACAAAGTGTCTTCTTCTGAATCGAAATCTTGTTGTAAAACTCACGATAATTCGAGTACCAAGCAAAACAGCGGTTGTACTGGTAAATGCAATCATTCAACCACATCTTCAATATTTCATTTTGGGGTTATTCAGCCCATCCCTATGGATATAAAAGTCAATCTTGTTTGGATTGAGAAACAAAATTTTTATTATTCAAAAACAACCATTTCTTCCGGTTATAGTTCTATTTGGGTTATTCCTAAAATAGCATAAATGTTTTTTGAATAGCCATAAATATGTCTTTTTGAGGTTTTTGAAAGGAAACAATTAATCAAGAAGCAAGTTTAAAATAACAACAGTAATTTAATAAAAACCGAGCACCTATTTTTGTTGAAGAATAGTAGTGCCAAGCAAATGTATAATTAATAAAATTCGTAAAAATGAAAAAAATGATTATCGTACTAAGCGTATTCTTAGCCGTAAGTTCAGCTTTGTCAGCACAAGAGACACAAAAAATCACTAAAAAAGAAGCTCAAAAAACAATGTATACCTGTCCAATGCACCCAAAAGAAATGAGTGACAAAGAAGGTAAATGTGGTAAATGTGGAATGGAATTAGTAAAAAAAACAGAGTTAAAACATAATACTGCTATAAAAGGAAGTCAGATGAAAAAAACGACCGAAGCAAAATATATTTGTAAAATGGACGGAACCACTTCTGATAAACCAGGTAAATGTTCTAAATGTGGAATGAAAATGAGCATGAAAGAAGGCGATATGAAGCATGATATGAAACATGATATGAAACATGACATGAAAGATGAACATTAAAAAGTGTATTAAATCGGCTCTGTAAATATTCAGAGCCGATTTTTTTTTATTTTAATATGGAACATACCTATATAATAACTGGAATGAGTTGCGACGGTTGTCGCTCAAAAGTTGAAAAAACCTTAAATGCTATAGAAGGAATTGAAGCAAATGTTTCTTTGCAACCACCAATAGCTACTTTAAAAATGAAAAAACATATTCCAATTGCTCAATTGCAAGATGCATTATCAGCAGCTGGAAAATATACAATAACAATCAATAATTCAGAGTCTCCTACTGATAAGCCCGAAACAAAATCCTGTTGCGGCTCTAAAAAACAAGATGCTATCGAAAATGTAGTCTTTGCAGATGATGCTAGGGGTAAATACTATTGCCCTATGCATTGTGAAGGCGAAAAAGTATATGATAAACCTGGAAGTTGCCCGGTTTGTGGAATGAATTTAGAAAAAATTCCTGAATTAATTACTATCAAAATAAAATATACCTGCCCGATGCATCCCGAAGTAATCAAAGATGGTCCTGGTTCGTGTCCCATTTGCGGTATGGATTTAGTAACAATGGAGCCTACCGATTCTGAAGAAAATAAGATGTATAATGATTTGGTACGCAAAATGAAAATAGCAGTTTTATGTACTGTTCCTGTTTTCATTATTGCCATGTCAGACATGATTCCCGATAATCCATTAATGAAAATTTTGAGTACTGAAAATTGGAATTGGGTGCAATTGCTATTATCGCTTCCTGTAGTTTTCTATGCAGGTTGGATGTTTTTTGTTCGTGCTTGGAAATCAATTATAACATGGAATTTAAACATGTTTACACTCATTGGAATTGGAACTGGAGTTGCTTTTCTATTTAGTTTATTTGGGATGTTTTTCCCAGCTATTTTCCCGGCAGAGTTTAAAACACATAACGGAATGGTTTCACTTTATTTTGAAGCCACCACAGTAATATTGACTTTGGTTTTATTGGGTCAATTACTTGAAGCTAGGGCGCACAGTCAAACCAGTGGAGCTATAAAAGAATTGTTGAAATTAGCACCAACCGAAGCGGTTTTGGTTCTTGATGGGAAGGACAAGGTAATTTCTATTCATGATATTAAGAAAGGCGATTTGTTGCGTGTAAAACCTGGAAATAAAATTCCTGTCGATGGAAAAATAACCGATGGCGAAAGCACGATTGATGAATCGATGATTACAGGGGAGCCTATTCCTCTTGATAAAAAAACAGGAGACAACGTTAGTTCTGGAACTATTAATGGAAATAAATCTTTTGTGATGATTGCCGAAAAAGTTGGTTCAGAAACCTTGCTTTCGCAAATTATACAAATGGTTAATTCAGCCAGTCGTTCAAAAGCTCCAATCCAAAAACTAGCAGACAGAATAGCGAAGTATTTTGTGCCAATTGTGGTTTTTGTTTCGGTTGTTACTTTTTTTGTTTGGGCAAAATTTGGCCCAGAACCGGCACTTGTTTATGGATTAATTAATGCTATTGCTGTTTTAATTATTGCTTGTCCCTGCGCTTTGGGATTAGCTACGCCTATGTCCGTAATGGTTGGTGTTGGTAAAGGAGCACAATCAGGAGTTTTGATAAAAAACGCTGAAGCATTGGAAAATATGAGTAAAGTAAATGTTTTAATTACAGATAAAACAGGAACAATCAC
Source organism: Flavobacterium sp. 123 (assembly GCF_003634825.1). Lineage (NCBI taxonomy): Bacteria > Pseudomonadati > Bacteroidota > Flavobacteriia > Flavobacteriales > Flavobacteriaceae > Flavobacterium > Flavobacterium sp. 123. The sequence goes on along the minus strand of NZ_RBXD01000001.1, from coordinate 881,992 downwards.
AGAAGGAAAACCTTCGGTTGAAAAAGTATTTTCTTTAAATAATGACGAAGATTCTCTGTTGCAAAGTATCGCCTCTTTAAATCAGTATAGCGAGCATCCTTTGGCGCAAGCCGTAGTTAATTTTGCGAAAGCGAAAGGAGTTTCATTAATCGCAGTCAAGGATTTTGAAGCAATTTCCGGAAAAGGAGTCATTGGTACGGTTGAAAATAAAAAAGTAGCCCTTGGGAACAAAAAATTAATGGAACAAGTAAAAGTTTCCGTTTCGGAGGAACTTGAAAATAAAATAGTTACGGAGCAAAAACTAGGAAAAACAGTTTCTTACATTTCAGTGGACGGACTTGCGGTGGGATTTGTGTCAATTTCTGATGCTATAAAAACAACAAGTGTTGAAGCCATAAAAGAACTGATGCGCCAAGGAGTAGAAGTGATTATGCTTACTGGCGATAACGAAAATACGGCGAAAGCTGTGGCGTCAACATTGCATTTGAGTTCGTATAAATCAGGTTGTTTGCCGGAAGATAAACTGAAGGAAATTAAACGCTTACAGTCCGAAGGGAAAATTGTTGCCATGGCGGGCGATGGGATAAACGATGCTCCAGCTTTGGCGCAAGCCGATATTGGAATTGCCATGGGAACGGGAACTGATGTTGCTATTGAAAGTGCTAAGATTACTTTGGTAAAAGGAGATTTACAAGGCATTGTAAAAGCTAAAATGTTGAGTCAGGCCGTTATGAAAAACATAAAGCAAAATTTATTTTTTGCCTTTTTTTACAATGCATTGGGTGTTCCTATTGCCGCGGGTGTTTTGTATCCTGTTTTTGGAATTTTACTTTCACCTATGCTTGCAGCTTTAGCCATGAGTTTTAGTTCGGTTTCAGTAATTGGGAATGCGCTTCGATTGCGAAATAGTAAGTTGTAATTTAAATTTGGAATTTTGACGCCTTCATTTCATTTTGGTTAACTATTATTTTGACTAATTTTGAAAAAAATACTTTATGCTCCAACTTTCAGAAATCTGGATTTATCCAATAAAATCATTAGGCGGAATTAAACTTCAGCAAGCACTAGTAACGGATCGCGGTTTAGAACACGATAGACGCTGGTTGTTAGTTGATGAAAACGGATTGTTTCAGTCGCAACGAGAACATCCAGAAATGGCTCTTTTTCAAACGGAAATTGAGGGCGATTTCTTGTCTGTTACACATCGGTTTAAAGAAGATAAAATCCAAATTCCGCTTTTACAATCTTTCTCCGAAATCGAGAAAAGGATTCGAGTAACCGTTTGGGATGATGTTATTGAAGCGTATGAAGTGAGTAAAGAAGCAAATGATTGGTTTACAAAAATGCTGGGATTAAAAGTAAGGTTAGTCTACATGCCCGAAGATAGTCATCGAAAAGTGAGTCCAAAATATGCTATTACTGGAAATGAAATCAATTCTTTTTCGGATGGATATCCTTTTTTAGTGATTGGGCAAGCTTCGTTGGAGGATTTGAATTCGAGGTTGACTGCAGCAGTTCCTATGAATCGGTTTCGTCCTAATTTTGTTTTTACAGGAGGTAAACCTTATGAAGAAGAATCTTGGAAAGAAATTAAGATTGGAACGGTTTCTTTTTTTGGAGTAAAACCCTGCGGACGCTGTGTGGTAATTACAATTGATCAAGAATCAGGTAAAAAATCGGGAAAAGATCCGCTATTAGCCCTTTCAAAATATAGAAAAGTCGGGAACAAAGTCTTGTTTGGTCAAAATTTGTTGGGTGTACAAAACGGTTCTTTAAATGTGGGAGATGAAGTGCAAGTTTTGAGTAGCAAGTAAAACTAGGTTGGTTAAATTTGCTAAATTATTTTGTGTATGTTTTAGTAGTTGTTATGTGTTTTTATATCTTTTTAGCAATACTTATTTTATTGTCAATTGCGTCAAAATATTCAACGTAGTCATTTAAATCGCCATCAATCCAACTTAACATTTCATAGATTTCATTTTTGATATTTTCTGCATATGTAAAATCTATTACATTCCCGTTAAAACAAATAGGCTCATTATGATAAACTCTATTTCTGAATTCTCTTATTCTATTGAGTTTTTGACTTATTTTGTTTCTATTAGTTTCTGCTGGTTTATTATTAAATGAGTGTATTACGATTCCACCAATAAGTCGATAGTGATGCGTGTCAAATAGACTTGTCCAAAAACCAAAAGATTGTTCAGCAACAACTTTTCCAGCGGTTAATAATCCTCCTTTTCTTTTTATTGTTCTTTCGGCACTTAGGATTGAATTTTTAAGAAAAAATCTTGAGCCAGTTAATGAAAGGTCGCTCATAAAACCATTTTTCTCGGTAATTATCCAATTTGGATTTGCAAAATGTGCTGATACTTGGTAATTACAAATGTTTCTTAAAAATATTTCAAATAAATTTAATATGGGATAAAACGATTGTGAAACCCTTAAGTTTGCACGGTATAATTTTTGAGCTTTTATTTTCGAATTACCAGAAGCTAATAGAAATTTGTTTAATCTAGGTTGAGAAAGATAGTATTCAAGCTTATTATATTCCATTAATTTTTTCTTAAAAACATTGATTTTACAAAAATCAATGTTTATATTTGTACTGTAATGCTTAATCAAGCCTCTTTTCTTATAAGAAAACGTAATTAAGTGAAAGATTTTACTTAAGCTCTTTGGTTCTTCCAAGGAGCTTTTTTAATATTACGCAAAACGGTTTGGGAATTTGCGTTCGGGCGGGAAATCAGCACAAAAGTTCAATAAAATTACTGCTGTTGAACCTTGCACAAATGTTCAATTTAGCACTGAAGCCCAGCTTTTGCAAAACCCCTGTTGGTAGCAGTGCATTTTGTCAACCGAGTGTTTTTAAAATCTCCATTCCTTCGTCCCAATTTGTGTGTCCCGAAACTGCATTGATATGTCCTGCGTTACCAATATTTATAAATTCACTCCCCCAACTGTTCGCAAAAAATTTTGCTCTATCCAACGAAACCCAAATGTCGTCTGCACTTGCAACAACGATTGTTTTAAAATTTATTTTGTCAAGTGGAATTGGTGCAAAACCTGTCGCCGGAAAAGTGTATTGTGGTGCTTCAAGGTCGCTTGGTGCAACAAGTAATGCACCTTTAATTTGTCTCTTGTACTTTGTCGCCCAATGTGTAATTGTCGAGCAACCTAAACTGTGTCCAATAAGTACAACAGTTGAAAGGTCAAACTCTGAAACTTTCTTGTCAATAGTTTTTATCCATTCTTCACAAGTTGGTGCGTCCCACTCTTGTTGTTCAATTCTATAAAAATTGTCGCCTGAATTTTGAAAATATGTCTGCCAATGTTCTGGTCCTGAATTTCCAAGTCCTGGCACAAGTAAATAATTAGTCATTTAGTATAAATATTTTTTTTACTTTGAATTTTAGTGTTTTGCCGATTTGCATTGCTACCAACTACTTTATACACGTATAAAACCACCTCTTTTTGTTATAAATTGGCATGTTATGCGCATGTTTGTTTCGTTTTAGCTATTTCAAATATATTAAATTTTTTCTTACAAAATATAAAAACAACTTAATATTCTTGAATACTTCGGCTCGCGTGAAGGATGGCAGTGGAGCTCTTTTATGGGCTGCTTTTTTTTGGCAGGCCATAAAAAGCGGGAACGTACAGCCTGACCCGCAGTTGCGAGAAGGAACAACGAAGCAATCTGGAGGGTCACGCCCAAATTATTTTCTGTTTTTGTGTTGGGATTTGGTCAAATAACCGTTTAAAATTCAGTCCCGTCCTGTCCTTACGCTTTGGGATTAGGATCGTGAATAAAAAGCTTGTTTGGGTTGTAAAAATTTTATAATTTTGCAACCCAATTTTATTATGTAAATTAAAGAAGAAGATGGATATCAAAAGAGTAGCTATAAACGCTGTGAATGAAACAATTGTAATGACTGTTGTTCACATGGATTACAAAGGACAAGTAGCAAAAAGAATAAATGAAAAAATGCCTTTAGCTACTGTTAAAGGATTTAGAAAAGGACAAGTGCCTAAAGATCTTGTTGAAAAACAATACGGTCGTGCTATCAAACAAGAAGAAGTAAAAAAAGTTGTTGATTTAGCTTTGGAGCGTTTTGTGCAATCGGAAAGATTAAATCTTCTTGGAACTCCTCTTGCAAAAGAAAACGAAAACTTGGATTGGGATGCTGAAGAATTAGTATTCGAATACGAAATTGGTTTGGTTCCAAATTTTGAATTGGACTTAGACGCTAAAAACGATATTATTAAATATGTAGTTACTGCTGACGATAAATTAATCGATGGTCAAGTAGCACGTATCCAAAAACAATTTGGAAAAGCAATTGCTCAAGAAGTTGTAGCAGCAGATTCAGATATTACTGGAACTTTTTCAAATGAAGAAAAAGGAATCAATAACGCAACTACTATTGCTTTGGATCTTTTTAAAGACAAAGCTACTGCTGATACATTCATTGGTAAAAAAGTAGGTGATGTTGTTACCGTAAATACGAAAGGTTTGTTTGAAGATGATCATCAATTAATGGATTACCTAAAAGTAAGTCATGATGATGTTCATGGATTAGATGTTGATGTTGATTTCACAATCGAAGCAATCAATACTGCTGAATTAGCGGAATTGAATCAAGAATTGTTCGACAAATTGTTCGGAGAAGGAAATGTAGCTACTATTGATGACTTGAAAGCAAAAATTAAAGAAGATGCTGAATCTCAATTTGCGCAACAAGCAGATCAAAAATTATTAGGTGATGTAACTGAGTTCTTAATCGAAAATACAAAATTCGATTTGCCTGCTGAATTCCTTAAAAAATGGTTGCAAACTGTAGGGGAGAAAAAACTTTCTGCTGAAGAAGCTGAAGTAGAATATGCTCGTTCTGAAAAAGGATTGCGTTTTCAATTAATCGAAGGAAGAGCAATGGCACAAAGTAACATTCAAATCACTTTTGAAGATTTGAAAACGTTTACTACTAATGCAATCAAACAACAAATGGCACAATTTGGACAAACAAATCCTACTGACGAAGAAGTTCAAGGAATTGTAGCAAGAGTTTTGTCAAATCAAGAAGAAGTAAAAAGACTTTCAGATCAAGTTGTAGCAGCTAAATTGTTAGAATTGTTCAAAGAAAAAGCAAATCCAACAACTAAAGAAGTTACTTATGAAGAATTTATTGCCGCTTCATACGGAGAATAAATTTTAGTCATAAAGTCAAAAGTCTTAAAGTTTAAAGTCAAAAATTATGATTTTATTACAAAGACTAAACAATAAAAAATAGTTATATTTGAGCGTCAGAAAAAATATTTTTTGGCGCTCTTTTGTTTAATAAGTTTCAGATTTCAAGAGCTTGAAATCTGAAACTTATTAAACATTTAAAGAAGACAAATTGGCATCATTTATAGAAAGGTATGAACTTTGCCTTAAGGATTAACTGACTTTCAGACTTTAGACTTTCAAACTTTTAAACATAAAAAAAATGAACTACGGTAAAGAATTTAAAAAATTTGCTACAAAGCACCAAGGAGTAAATGCCCTATATTATGACAAAATAGTAGGCGCTATGACTCCTAAAAATATGACTCCTTATATTATTGAAGAACGTCAGTTGAACATTTCACAATTAGACGTTTTTTCAAGATTAATGATGGACAGAATTATATTCTTGGGAACAGGAATTGACGATCAAATTGCTAACATCGTTCAAGCACAATTATTATTCTTAGAAAGTGCAGATGCTTCAAAAGACATTCAGATTTATTTGAATTCTCCAGGAGGAAGCGTTTACGCAGGACTAGGAATCTACGACACAATGCAATACATCAAACCAGATGTAGCAACTATTTGTACAGGAATGGCAGCTTCAATGGGAGCAGTACTTTTATGTGCAGGTGCAGCAGGAAAACGTTCGGCATTACCACATTCAAGAGTAATGATTCACCAGCCATCAGGTGGTGCTCAAGGAGTTGCTACAGATATGGAAATCAACTTACGTGAAATGTTGAAATTAAAAGATGAATTGTACAAAATCATTTCTCACCACTCCGGACAAACTTTTGAAAAAGTACATAACGATAGCGAACGCGACTATTGGATGATTGCTGAAGAAGCAAAAGCATACGGAATGATTGATGAGGTTTTAATAAGAGGATAAATTATTAGTCGAAAGTCAAAAGTCAAAAAGTCAAAAGCATTGCTAAGACTTTACGACTTTTGGCTTTATGACATTAGACTAAAATAATGGCAAAAGTAATATTAGAGTGTTCGTTTTGTGGAAGAAAGAAGCCAGAAACCAATTTATTGATTGCTGGTATCAATGCACATATTTGTGATAAATGTATCGAACAAGCGCACGGAATAGTTTTGGAGGAATTAAAATCCAGTGGAAGTTCAAAGCTGATTGGAGATTTGATTTTGAAGAAACCAAAAGAAATTAGAGCGTTCTTGGATCAATATGTAATTGGGCAAGACCAAACTAAAAAAGTAATGTCGGTTGCCGTTTACAATCACTACAAACGATTGATGCAACAGCAATTAGACGATGAGGTTGAGATTGAAAAAAGTAATATCATCATGGTGGGACAAACCGGAACTGGAAAAACATTAGTGGCTAAAACCATTGCAAAAATGTTAGATGTTCCTTTGGCTATCGTAGATGCGACAGTTCTTACAGAGGCAGGTTATGTTGGGGAAGATGTGGAGAGTATTTTGACACGTTTGCTTCAAGCTGCTGATTATGATGTAACCAAAGCAGAACGTGGAATTGTATTCATTGACGAAATAGATAAAATTGCTCGTAAAAGTGACAATCCATCTATTACACGTGATGTTTCTGGTGAAGGAGTGCAACAAGCATTATTGAAACTATTGGAAGGAACCGTTGTAAATGTGCCCCCAAAAGGAGGACGTAAACATCCAGACCAAAAATTTGTTGAGGTAAATACGCAAAATATTTTGTTTATTGCTGGTGGTGCTTTTGATGGAGTTGAACGTATTATTTCAAAACGATTGAACCGTCAAGCGGTTGGTTACAGTACATCTAAAAATGTAGATAATATTGACAAAGACAACTTGTTGCAATACATTATCCCAAAAGACATCAAAGATTTTGGATTGATTCCAGAAATTATTGGTCGTTTACCAGTTTTGACACACATGGATCCTTTGGATAGAGAAACCTTGCGCGCAATTTTGACACAACCTAAAAATGCTTTAATCAAACAATACGAGAAATTATTTTTGATGGATGATGTTGAATTCACTATTACAAATGAGGCCTTGGATTTTATTGTTGACAAAGCATTAGAGTATAAATTAGGTGCTCGTGGATTGCGTTCTTTGTGCGAAGCTATTTTAACCGATGCGATGTACGAATTACCAAGTTCTGATACTAAAATATTAGAAATTGATAAAGAATATGCAAAAGAAACCTTGAATAAAAATTTATTGAAACGATTGGAAATTGCATCATAAATAATTTCAGGCTCAATAAAAAATCAAATAAAGCTCAAAAATGTATGTTTTTGAGCTTTATTTTTTAAATTTGTGAGCTCAAAGTAAGATTTATGGCAAAGTTTAAATTCGATTTAGGAAAAGGGATTTTAGATTATCTTAGTAAACATCCCAATAGTTCGTCAAAAGAGATTCATGAAGGATTAGGTACTTTAGTAGCTTTTGCAACTATTAAAAGAACTATTGCAACACTATTACTCCAGAATTTTATTGTAACAACTGGAAGAGGAAAAGCAACTAAATATTCTATAAGTGAAGGCTTAGATGTTTTTTTTCCAATAGATATTGAAACTTATTTTGAAAAAGAAATTGATGAAAGGCAAATAAAAGAGGGGTTTAGTTTTAATTTAATTAAAGAAACCCTGATTACCGTTTCGTTATTTACTAATGATGAAATTATAAAATTATCCCATCTGCAAAATGATTTTAGTGAAAACACTTTAAAATTGACTGCAGTTGAATATAATCAAGAATTTGAGAGGTTAGCCATTGATTTAAGTTGGAAATCTTCCCAAATAGAGGGCAATACCTATTCATTATTAGAAACAGAAAGATTATTAAAAGAGAAAGAAACAGCAGCAGGTAAAACTAAAGATGAGGCTGTTATGTTGTTGAATCATAAAGCGGCATTAGATTTTATTTTAGATAATCCTGATTATGTAAATCCTTTGACAGTTTCACGAATAGAAGATATTCACAGCCTGCTCATAGAAGGTTTAGGTATCGATAGAAATATCCGAAATAGAAGAGTGGGTATTTCGGGAACAAATTATAAGCCTTTAGATAATGAATTTCAAATAAAAGAGGCATTAAATGACATGTGCGACCTTATTAATGCTAAAGATAATATTTTTGAAAAGGCATTGTTAGCCTTAGTTTTGTTGTCTTATATTCAGCCTTTTTCAGATGGAAATAAGCGTACAGCAAGAATAATTAGCAATGCTATTTTGATGCATAATAAATACTGTCCGTTATCGTTTAGAACTGTAGATTCTATTGATTATAAAAAAGCAATGCTTGTTTTTTATGAACAAAATAATATTAGCGCTTTTAAGAAAATATTTATAGAACAATTTGAATTTGCAGTAAAAACCTATTTTTAATTATGACCATTAGCTTGAATAAAAATTTATTGAAACGATTGGAAATTGCATCATAATTGAAGTTCTGATAAGGATTGATTGTAATCTTTTCTAAAAAATATAAAACCTGTTCATTCCTTTGAGCAGGTTTTTTTATGGATTATATTTTGATTTCAATAGAGAGCCAATTTTAAATATTTTGTAAATTTATATTCGGAAATTCAAAAAGTAAATTTAAAATGATAACAGTAGAAAGTACAATAAACGCTTCAATTGAAAAAGTATGGGAATTATGGACGGTTCCAGAACACATCATGAAATGGAATAATGCTTCTGAAGATTGGCATACGCCTTTTGCAGAAAATGACTTGAGAGTTGGAGGGAAATTCAAATATACGATGGCTTCAAAAGAGGGAACAATGAGTTTTGATTTTGAAGGAATTTATACAACTGTGATAAATCATTCTTTAATTGAATACAAACTTGCTGATGATAGAGAAGTAAAAATTACTTTCGAAAATCATGGAAATAAAGTAATGCTTACAGAAAAATTCGACCCTGAAACAGAAAATTCCGAAGCATTACAACAACAAGGTTGGCAGGCAATCTTGGATAATTTTAAAAAATATGTTGAAACTTCTACTTTTTAAAAACAAATAAAATGACAAAACAAATCTGGCTTAATTTACCCGTAAAAGAGGTGGCGAAATCAAAAGAGTTTTTTACTAAGATTGGATTTTCTTTCCATGAACAGCAGGACACACCACATTCCTCATGTTTGTTAGTTGGAGCAAGTAATTTTGTCGTCATGCTTTTTGAAGAATCAATGTTTGAAGGTTTTGTTAAAAATAAAATTACAGATACGCAGTCAAGTTCTGAAATTCTAATTTCTATTGATGCAGAAAGTAGGGAAGAAGTAGATGAATTTGCAAAAAAAGTAGAAGAGGCTGGAGGCACCGTTTTTGCTAGACCATCTGAAAATCAAGGTTGGATGTACGGTTGTGGTTTTTCGGATTTAGATGGTCACCGCTGGAACATGTTGTATATGGATTTTAGTAAAATACCAAAGCAGTAGTTTTTTAAGTCCATTAAAAAAGCAAAATGATTGCATTGGAATTTGCAATCGATAAGAATGTTTCTAAAAAAGAAAATAGTAATCTTATAAATAAAATTATGGCATCAATTAATCCGTATTTAATTTTTAATGGAAATTGCGAGGAAGCATTTCTGTTTTATCAATCTGTATTTGGTGGGGAATTCCCTTATATCGGAAGATTTAATGATATGCCACCAGCAGAAGGAAATCCCATACTTTCTGAAGAAGATGGGAATAGAATTATGCATGTTACATTACCAATAAGTGATGGATATGTATTGATGGGTAGCGATAGTAATTCCGCAAGTGGGGAAGTTGCTTTTGGGGCGAATGTTTCACTTTCAATTAATGCTAAAAGTAAAGAAGAAGCGGATAAATTGTTTAATGGACTTTCTGCAGGAGGATCAGTTACTATGCCAATGAATCAAACTTTTTGGGGAGCTTATTTCGGTATGTTTGCAGATAAATTTGGAATCCATTGGATGGTGAATTTTGATGAAAACGAAAATAATTAGTATTGGAACAAATGAAAATCTAGTCTAAAATTCGATTAAGATTTTTTAAATTTTACCTTTTCTGGAATTCAATTCTGGAAAAGGTTTTTTTATAGCGGAGTATTATACTATCTAAAATTTCTGAGGGATTAACTATAAGGTTTGAATCTTGATTTTCTCTTTGTGAAAAAATATAGGATATTCTTTTTTATCAGCAATAGATTGCCGATTTTTGCCTACTCAAATTAATATAAGACAAAAATGGCTATAGAAGATAAAGAAGTTATTTTATTAAAAGTTTCTGGACAAGACAAACCTGGAGTTACTGCTGGTTTAACATCTATATTAGCGACTTATGATGCCATTGTTTTAGATATTGGACAAGCAGATATTCATGATACCTTATCTTTAGGAATTTTATTCGAAATAAAAGCGGGGTCTTCTTCTGGGCCAGTTTTAAAAGATTTATTGTTTAAAGCGTATGAATTAGAAATTAAAGTTAAGTTTATTCCAATTTCTATTGCTGATTACGAAATTTGGGTAAAAGCACAAAGCAAACAACGTTACATTATTAATGTTTTGGGCGAAACTTTAACGGCGAAACAATTGGCAGCTGTGACTAAAATAATGTCCAATCAGAATTTGAATATTGATTCTATCATCAGATTGACAGGTAGAACTTCGGTGGTTGAAAAAGAAGATTATCCTCGTTCTTGTGTGCAATTATCCGTTACAGGTACCATTGAAGATAAAGCATTGATGACGGCTAGTTTCATGGAAATTTCCAGAACATTAGATGTAGATATTTCTTTTCAAGAAGATAACATGTATCGACGAAACAGACGCTTGGTTTGTTTTGATATGGATTCTACTTTAATCCAAACAGAAGTAATCGATGAATTAGCAGAATTAGCAGGAGTAGGTGAACAAGTAAGAGCAATTACGGAATCAGCTATGAATGGAGAAATTGATTTCAGCGAAAGCTTCAAAAAACGTATGGCGTTGTTAGAAGGATTGAGTGAAGATGTTTTGCATAATGTTGCTATTAATTTACCTATAACAAAAGGAGCGCATCGCTTGATGAGAGCTTTAAAATATTACGGATATAAAACGGCTATTCTATCAGGTGGATTTACTTATTTTGGTCATTATTTACAAAAGGAATTAGGAATCGATTACGTATTTGCTAATGAATTAGAGATTAAAGATGGTAAATTAACGGGCAACTATATAGGTGAAATTGTTGATGGCCAAAAGAAAGCAGAATACCTAAAGGCAATTGCTGACAAAGAAGGGATTCACATCAACCAAACCATTGCGGTGGGTGATGGTGCAAATGATTTACCTATGTTGAATTTAGCAGGTTTAGGAATTGCTTTTCATGCTAAACCGACAGTGAAAGAAAATGCAGCCACTTCCATTTCTAGTTTAGGTCTTGACGGTATTTTATATTTATTAGGCTACCACGACAGACATATTGATATGATGCAAGAGTAGTAAATAGTGAAATAAAATAAAAAGACCGTCCGAAAATCATTTTCAGACGGTCTTTTTTATTTTTTCATTTTTATATGGTTTGAAACTGCATGCTTTTTAGTTGTTCCAAATAATCTCTTTGGTTTGATAATCTAGGGATTTTATGTTGTCCACCTAGTTTGTCTCTTTCTTTTAACCAATCATAAAATAAATCTTTTCGTGCAATATTTATGATTAATGGATTCAGAGTCATGTTATTGTAGCGCTTCGCTTCGTAGTCCGAATTTAAAGATTGTAATGTTTGATCCAGTATTTTTTGAAAAGCACCAATATCAGTTGGATTTTTCTTGAATTCAATCATCCATTCATGCGCCCCTTTTTCTTTTTCTTTCATAAAAACAGGAGCTACAGTATAATCAACAATTTCTGTTTGTGTGAATTGGCAGGCTTTGGCAATTGCCTGATCCGTATTTTCGACCATTAATTCCTCACCAAAAACATTGATATGGTGTTTTGTTCTTCCTGTAACTCGAATTCGGTAGGGTTTCAATGAAGTAAAACGCACAGTATCTCCAATTAAATAACGCCATAAACCAGAATTAGTAGTAATCACCAAGGCATAATTTTTGAAAAGTTCTACATCGGCTAAACGAATAATTTTTTGGTCAGGTGTGCCAAAAGTGTCCATTGGAATAAATTCATAGAAAATGCCGTAATCTAACATTAACAACAAATCACTGGAATTATTTAAATCCTGAATGGCAAAGAAACCTTCCGAAGCATTGTAAATTTCATAATATTTGAAATCGCTTTTGGGTAGAATTTTTTGATATTGTTCTCGATAGGGTTCGAAATTTACACCGCCATGAAAATAAACTTCTAGGTTGGGCCAAATTTCGAATAGATTTCCTTTTCCTGTTTCTTCTAAAACTTTATTCATTAAAACCAAAAGCCAAGAAGGAACTCCAGCAAAACTGGTTACATTTTCTGTTTTAGTTTCATTTATAATCGCAGCGATTTTGGATTCCCATTCGCTCATTAGGGATGTTTTATTGCTTGGAGTACTGCTGAATTCAGCCCAAATAGGCATGTTTTCAATTAGTATAGCCGATAAATCACCAAAAAAAGTATTGTTGTCTTCGTATATCTGTGAACTTCCACCAAGGCGAAGACTTTTCCCTAAAAACAACTCAGAATCTTCATTATTGTTGAGATACATGCACAATAAATCCTTGCTTCCTTTATAATGACAATCCTCTAAGGCCTCATTACTTACGGGAATAAATTTACTTTTAGCATTAGTAGTTCCGCTAGATTTTGCAAACCATTTTATGGGTGTTTCCCAAAAAACATTTTGCTCTCCTTTTCGAGTTCTTTCAATTAAAGGCTGTAATTCTTCATAAGTTGAAACAGGAACTCTTTCAGAAAAAGTTTGATAGGAGTTTATAGATGCATAATCATATTGTAATCCAATAACTGTATTTTCGGATGCACGAATTAAGTTCATTAACAACTCTTCCTGAACTTCATTTGGATATTTCAAGAAAAGCTCAATTTGATGAATCCGTTGTTTCAGAACCCATGATGCAAATGAATTAATTATTGGTAGAGGCATTTTTAAATTATGAGTTATGAATTATGAGTTATGAATTATAACTTTACCAAAAATAACAAATTTTGTTTAACTAGAAACTTTAAACCTGAAACTTTAAAATAATGACTTACGAAGGTGTCCTTACTAAAATGCAAACTGAATTTGGAAATCCTATTCAATATTATCTGGTTTTTGAGAATAGTTTTTTGAATATGAATCAACTGTTGGATAAAAAAATAGAAATCAATTTTGCGGGATTTCAATGTTTGAATTGTGGAAAGAAAAAGAAAATTTTCCGTCAAGGATTTTGTTACGACTGTTTTTATTCAAGTCCAGCAGTAGGGGATTGGATTATGAAACCGGAGTTAAGCACAGCTCATTTGGGTATTCAGGATAGAGATTTAGCGTATGAGCAAAAAGTACAATTGCAGCCTCATATAGTATATCTGGCACTTTCTAGCGAAATAAAAGTTGGAGTGACTAGAAAAACACAAGTGCCAACACGATGGATTGATCAAGGTGCAACTCAAGCAATTTCAATAGTGGAAGTACCTAATAGATATTTAGCAGGAATTACAGAAGTAGCACTTAAAGATCATTATGCTGATAAAACGAATTGGCGTAAAATGCTAACAAATAGTATTGAAACAGTAGATTTAGTAGCCGAAAGATTGAAAGTAGAAAACTTAATTCCAAATGAAGTTCAGGAGTATTTCTATTCGCAAAAGAATGATTTGTATGAAATGCAATATCCTGTTATAGCATATCCTAATAAAGTAGCTAGTTTAAGCTTAGACAAAACGCCTTCTTTTCAAGGGAAACTAAAAGGAATTAAAGGGCAATATCTTCTTTTTGAAGACGGAACAGTTTTTAATATTCGCGGTTCTGAAGGATATGTGGTAACGATAAATATATAAAAAAAAGCCTAAAAGATTTTGAAACTTTTAGGCTTTTTTGGTTTAGATGTAATCTAAGGTGTTGTCTTAGGTTCTTCTGTTTTTTTCTTTTTATTAAAAAATCCATTTAACAAATCAGCAGCTTTTGTTTTTACGGCATTCGTAGTTTCTTCTTTTGTTGAAGGAGCTGCTGTTTTTGTAGTATCGCTTGGTTTTTTATTTTTATTTATAAAATCTGTCAAAGCAGAAGTTCCTTGTTTTACCAATCGCTCTTTTTGTTGTTTTACCAATTGAGAGGTCAGATTGTTGACGGCACTTTTCATGTCAGTTGTGATTTTTGGATTCGTAAAGTTTCCAGTCAAAACAGCATTTATAGGGAGATTTTCTAATTTGGCAGCATCAGCAGGAGATAATTTAGCAATTAATGCATTGGCTTCTGAACCTAGATATTTCGCTGGAACGTCAAATTTGACATTGTAATTCATGCTCTGATCAAAACCATGGGAGCCGCCAATTGTTGCTTTGATATCTTGGTATTTTATGTTAAATGGTTTTACATTGACTTTTCCATCTTTGAATGTTATGGCAGCTTTCAAATCATTTAAATTGAGTTTGTTTACATCAATAAATTTGACATTAGAACTCAAAGCGGTCAATAATGTAGAGTTTTTAGAATTTATAGTTGTAGATAATAACTGCCCTAATAAATCACCTGTGAGTGTTTTTAAATCAGGAGTTAATTCTGTTGCATCAAGATTTCCGTTTAATTTGATGGTTGAATTTAACTTTCCGTTTATGATTCCGGCAATTGGTGCTATTTTTTTCAACATATCAAGTTGATTAAAAGACTGCGCAATATCTACTTGGTTTAAATTTAAATCCATATTAAAAACGGGTACTTTTCCTTTTGTAGAAACGGCACCATTTACTCCAATTATTCCACCAAAAATGGATGTTTTTACGTTTTCTAATGTTACTTTTTCATCTTTTACAATTAGTTTTCCAGACACATCTTTCAAAGTCAAATCATCATACAAAACCGTAGTCGCTTTTGCGGTAAGCGTACAATTTAAGAAAGCAGGAATCTTCATAGCATCTGCTTTTTTGGTTTGTTTTGCCTGTTCGCTGCCGTTCGGCTCAGTTTTAGAAGCTTCTGTAGTTGTCATAAAATCACTTACAACTAATTGTTTAGAATTCATATTGAAGTTTCCTTTCAGTTCTTGATTTCTAAATACAAATCCATAAAAATTCTCTAAAACTCCTGTTACATTGATATCACTTTTCCCAGTTGTTGCATTAAATTGTTTCAAATTAATCTGACTTGGATTGAACTGAACTAAGGCATTACTGATGTTCATTGTTTTTCCGTTTTCGTCCACATAGTTAAATCCAGACAAACTCATTGTTCCTGCATTGTTAATATTTTGATATTGACTTTTTTCAACGGATTGCATATCAAATTTTGTTGTTACATCTGCTTTTAAAATTCCTGACAATGGTTTGTCTAACTTTATTGGATATGCTTTGGAAAGATTGGCTAAGTTGATGGTGCCTTTTAAAGCGGCATCAACGATGGCATTTTGTGTTACATTTTTGATATTAGCTTTGGCATTGAAAACATCTTGATCTATTTTGAAAGATAGTTTGTCTAGATTTACATAGGTGTCATTCAGAATTCCTGTTTCATTAATGATTTTAGTATCAATAATAATATTTTGAACTGATTTTGGTAAATTAGGATATTGAAAGGAAGCATTATTAGAAGCAATTTCAATTTTGAATTTTGGAACAGTAGTGTCGGAATACAGTCCTTTTGCAAAACCTTTAACAACAAAATCTCCGGTTGTTTTTACATCATCCAAACTTGCTGCATAAGCTGCAGGAATAACTCCCAAGAAATTTTTGAAAGACGAAGTTGGTGTTTTAAATTTCAAATCATATTGTTGGCCTGCTTCAACCATTTGAATAAAACCATCAAATTCTAATGGCAATTGGTTGATTAATGCTTTGTTTTCTTTGAAGGTGTATTGGCTTTTTTCTAAATCAATGCCCAAAACAGCATCCAGAGTCAAAGAAACGTTTTTCATGTAATTAACTTTGTCCATATCTAATGATATTTTCGCAGTAGATTTAGTGACCAAATCTAATTTTTGTGCTGCAAAATTTCCAGTTCCTTCATGGTTCAAGCTGTCGATTACCATTTTTATTTTTGAACTTTCGTCAAAATATTTAAACTTGAAATTCTCGATTTTATAATTTTGAATTTTGAAAGATAGAGGACTGCTTTTACTATCATCTTTGGATTTGTCATCTTTCAAAGCAATATCATAATTTCCGATTCCATCTTTGTTGAAGATGATGTTGATTAAACCGTTTTTTGAAGCTATTCCGTCAATATTCATTGCTTCATTTTTGCCTTTAAAAAGTTCTTTAATCGACATTTTTAAATTCAATTCGCCTAACGAAACTAATGTGTCACCTTCAAAAGGAGCTTTGTTTATGATGACTAACTTATCTAAGGTTACATTTGCGTTTGGAAAATTTTTGAACAAGCTTAAATCCGCATCTGCAAAACTAACTTTGGCATCTACATTTTTATTAATTGCATCTGCAATCTTCGCTTTTATTTGGTCTTTAAAAAAGTAAGGAATGGCAAATAATGAGGCGGCAATTATAAGAATGATAATTCCTGTAATTTTTAAGATTTTCTTTAGCATAATTTTGTTTTTTATATAGTTAACTTGTTTTCAAAAACCTTGCCTTAATCGGTATAAAATTAAAATAAAAAGATAAAATATTCGTAATTTTCTTATAAATACGACTGTTGTTTTTTGTTTAAGTTTACTTTGGAACTTTTTTGAAAAAAAAAATCCGTTTAAGTACATACTCAAACGGATTTTGTATCAGTGATATTGCTTTTTATTCAATCGTAATTGTAAAAGGCATGATTACTTGAATTCCTTTTTGTGTCTGAATTCTTTTTATTTGTTCTAGTACCAAATAGTTTTCCTCGCCAATTTCTTCTTTTATAAAAGCTTCTTTTGATTTTGCAAAAGGCAGATTTTCTAGAATATCATCAAAATTTTTCTCGTATTCAGGAAAGTTTTGAGTGCTGTAGGTTTTTATTTTTGCCAGAGAAGCAGCTTCTTTAATAGCGTCATCTAAACCGCCAATTTTATCAACAAGTCCTATTTTTATAGCATCAGCACCAGTCCAAACTCGTCCTTGAGCAATAGCGTCTACTTGCGCAAAAGTCATTTTTCTTCCCTCTGCTACATGAGTGACAAATGTTCTATAAATATGTTCAACACCTTCAAGCGTTACGGCTTTGAATTTTTCGTCCAAAGGGACAAAAGGACTATAGTTTGCTGAATTTTCATGTGTTTTTACTTGTTCTACATGAATACCTATTTTTGTAGCAAGCTGACTAAAATTAGGTAATATACCAAAAACACCTATCGATCCAGTTATAGTGTTATTTTCGGCAAAAATTTTGTTTGCGTTACAAGCTATATAATATCCGCCCGAAGCAGCATAATTCCCCATAGAAACCACAACTGGTTTAACTTTTTTTGTCAATTCAACTTCTCTCCAGATTAAATCTGATGTTAAAGCATTTCCACCAGGGCTATTAATACGAAGCACAACTGCTTTTATTTTGTCATTTTTTCTTGCTTCTTGAAGCGATCTTCGCATGGAACCTTCTCCAATAACATTGACATCACCTTCTCCACTTTGAATTTCTCCTTGTGCATAAATAATGGCAATTTCGTCATTAGCATCTGATATTTTTGAAGTTGTAGTGCTATTTATGGTGTAATCTCTAATGGATACTTTATTGTAATCTTCTGAAGAATCAACATCTAATGCTTTTTTAATAGCGGCATGGTACACATCTTCATAAGCAACAACATCTACTAATTTTTGTGCTTTTGCCATTTGCGGTGTTCTTGCCAAAAGACCATTTGCAATCTGGTTTAGTTTAGCGACAGATATATTTCTGCTTTTTGAAATGTCATTTGTAACTGAAATCCAGATGGAATTTAACAATGCTGTGATTTGTTGTCTATTAGCATCACTCATTTTATTTTCAAGAAAAGGTTCCACAGCACTTTTGTATTTGCCATGACGAATTACTTCCATTTTTACGCCAGATTTTTCTTGAAGGTCTTTGAAAAACATAACTTCTGAGGATAATCCTTTGAAATCCATATCGCCAACAGGGTTTAAATAAACGGTATTGGCTATAGAATTTAAATAATATTCTTTTTGTGAAAAAGAATTGGCGTAGGCCATTATAAACTTTCCTGATTTTTTGAAATCTTCTAGAGCATCACGTAATGCTTTGCTTTGAGCCATTCCTAACGGAGAATCGTCGTTTAGTATTGAGATTCCTTTGATATTATTGTCGGTTTTTGCTTCTTCGATGGCATGTATAACATCAGTGAGGCCTATGTGTTTTTTGTCTGCAAAAATAGTCATCCAAGGATCTTTGTATTTTCCAGCATAATCGTTTTTTACGTCCTCTAAATTTAATTCGATAACTGAATTTCCTTTTACTTCAACACCCTCCGCTTCTCCTCCAAAAATAGTTCCTATTAGTACAATCCCAAATAAGCATAGCATCAAAAAAATAAAAATACCAATGACTGTTGCTAATACGTTTCCTAAAAATTTCATAATTATATTTTTTTAATTAGTAACAAAGGAGTTTGAATTGTTACACGTTATTAGGTTTAAAAACTCTTTATTTAATTACAAATAGACCCTACAAATATATTGCTAATTCTAAAATACTTTTAGTTAATTTGCATCTAATTATGAAATCACAACATCAGGTCATTTTATCGATAGGGACAAATCAAGGCAATCGTTTGGAAAACGTTGAGCGTTGTATACAATTGATTCATCAAGAGATTGGTACCGTAGTTAAAGTTTCAAAAGTTTATGAAACACCTTCTTGGGGATTTGATAGTGAAGCTTTTTATAATTGCGCTTTAGTATTGCATACCTCCCATACTTCTCATTTAATTTTAGAGCAAGCTTTAAGAATTGAAAAAAAAATGGGGCGTGTTCGAAATTTAGATTTAGGCTATCAATCCCGAATTATTGATATTGATTTGATTGCTTTTGATGCTGAAATTATTGATACGGAAAGTCTCCAAATTCCACATCCTTTGCTACAGAACAGAAAATTTGTTTTGCTGCCTATGCAAGATTTGAATCTAGATTGGGTACATCCTGTTTTGAATAAGTCCATACCTGAATTGATTGCAATAACTCCAGATGAAAGTGTTTGTGAAATGGTTCAAAATTTGAAAGCCCCTTTAGAAAAAATTCCTTTAGAACAGTTTAATTATGTTGCTTTTGAAGGAAATATTGGTGCTGGCAAGACCACTTTGGCAACAAAAATAGCGGAAGATTTTAATGCTAAAACAGTATTGGAACGTTTTGCAGACAATCCTTTTTTACCAAAATTTTACGAAGATCAAAATAGATATGCATTTCCACTTGAAATGTCGTTTCTAGCGGATAGATACAAACAATTGTCAGACGATTTGGCTCAATTTGATTTGTTTAAGGATTTTATTGTAGCTGATTATCATATTTTTAAATCTTTGATTTTTGCCAAAATTACTTTGGCGGAAGATGAATCTCGATTGTATCGCACATTGTTTGATATTGTATACAGAGAAATGCCAAAACCCGATTTGTATATTTATTTGTATCAAAATTCAGAAAGGCTTTTGCAAAATATAAAGAAAAGAAACAGAAGCTATGAGCAGAACATTCCTGCCGAATATTTAGATAAAATTAATTCTGGATACTTGGATTATATTAAATCTCAAACGGATTTGAATGTGTTGATTATTGATGTTTCTAATCGAGATTTTGTAAATAAGCACGAGGATTACCTTTATATTTTAGATGAAATCCAAAAGAAAATAACTTAGAAATTATCTTTTCAACGAAAAGTGACCTTTTGTTTCTCTTCCGTCTTCCAGTTTTAGGGTAAACCAATAATCATCAGCAGGCAAAAGCAAACCGTTAAATGTTCCGTCCCATTTTGGAGAGGAAGCATCAAGTTGCGTAATCAGTTTTCCATATCTGTCAAAAATAGTAACAATAGCTTCAGGATAATTATTTAAACCTTTTACTTCCCAAAAATCATTATAAGAATCATTGTTTGGAGTGAAAAATTTAGGCATACTTAGTACTATAAAATTTTCAGTTACATTGCTGCAACCATTTGTTTCTCTTACAAATGCAGTTTGAAGACCAGCAGGTGAATTTAGAAAAACATTTGATGATTGATAATTGATACCATCTATTGAATACTCATAATAAATAGCAGGATTTTTTAGAATTATCGTTACTATAGTCCCATCAACGGCTATTGATTCTATTATTGGATCTGGATTTTCAATGACAGTTATTGTTTTTCTGACGGTACAACTTTCAGGAGCTGGACGAGTAATATCTACAGTATATACGCCGTCTTTAGAAATTTCGATTGATTGTGTTCTTTCTCCTGTTGACCATAAATAAGTCATTCCTATTTCTGCTATTTTAGCGTCAATAGTTAGTTTGTTTGACTTGCAAATAACTAATTTTTCGTCTGGAATAATGGGTAGTTTATAGACAACTACTTCCACAGGAACTCTTGTTCCAGTTGTACAATTTTTATTTACAGCTTCTACATAAAATGTTGTATTTACAGCAATATCTCTTGTTATACTTGTTCCTACCGCAATTAAATTACTTCCGGTTGGCTCGCTATACCAATATATTGTTCCTTCCGTTGTTTTTGCGTCGAGGGTTATGCTTCCGGGTCCACATAAAGTAAATCTAGAATTAGTAGTTGTAATTACAGGGATATTATAAATAGTTGCTGTAACTGGAGTTCGTGTAGAATATTTTGCGCAAAATCCATATTCAGTATCTATATAATACGTGGTGCTTTTTGAAATATTGGGTGTTGTAAAAGTAGTGCCTGTTGCTAAAGGAGTTCCGCCAGTTTTATTTTCAAACCAATTAATTGTTCCTAAATTAGAACTTGCTTGTAAAGTTAAACTGCCAGATCCACAGGTTGCTGATTCGGTTGTACTTGTAATTTGCGGGATAGTAATTGAGGTGCTTGTTGCTATCTGTATTTCTGGATCACCAGGCATTCCACCATATTCTACAATAAATCCATTAGCTTGTTGCGAGCCTTCAAATGATTCGCCATAGTAATTGATATCATTCCAAGATCCCTTAGTTCCTTTGCCATTATTATCTATAATAATAGCATAATCTTCATCTTCTCTATATAAATTATAAATATCATTGGGTTCATAATAAGGAATTCCAAGATACCAGTTTGGACTGCTTCTATTCCAATTGACATAGTTGGTAGTTGAACCAATACCGTGTGGATTAGAAGCAAATATTCCAGGAGCAGGAGTAGATTCTAGATTGTAAAAAAAAGTAATTCCTTTTTCGGGGCCGGTCATCCATTTCCATACTCCTTCTTCTCCTATATCAGATCCTCCAATCCATCCTGTTCCTGATTGTTGAGTTGCAGCTATTTGGTTTTCATCTGCAGATAAAATAGTTACTAAATATCCTTTTAATCCGTTGTAGGTTCTTGCATTAGCCAAGTCATTTGCGACACCCCAATCAATTCCTAAATTTGGAGCAATT
The DNA here is from genome assembly GCF_003634825.1 of Flavobacterium sp. 123. Taxonomy (NCBI): domain Bacteria; kingdom Pseudomonadati; phylum Bacteroidota; class Flavobacteriia; order Flavobacteriales; family Flavobacteriaceae; genus Flavobacterium; species Flavobacterium sp. 123. The sequence continues at coordinate 860,146 of NZ_RBXD01000001.1, read as the reverse complement.
CCAATACTTGGAACAAACTCATAAAAATGCTGGTTTGATGGCAAATAACTAAGTTTATCGGTACTAATTGAAAAGGTTCTGTTTCCTGTTGGTTTATTAGATGAATTTGTATAAACAACATCTTTAATTGCTTTAATAAAATCAATATAAGTTACCGGAATATCTGGTGTTGAACTTGTCAGAGTTAATCTTCCAGTAGCTAAATCCCAATTAGAATTTATTGTAGTATGCAATCCAGTGAGGGTTAATACGTCTTGTGAATCATTATATCCAGTTGAAATTTGAATATAGATTGCATCTGTGCTTATATTATCAGGATCAGTTATAGTAATATCAGTAACAATATTCATGGAGGTTTGTGGGCAATATACCTGATCTCCTACGGCCTTAATTATTGGAAGAATATTATCAGTTGATGTAGTTTTAATTTTTTTTAAAAAAGAAGATGATTGGTAATTAATAGTATCTTCTACATTTGAAATAAAAACTTTCTTTGAATAATAATCACAATTAGTTGCATATGCAGTTTTAGCACTAAAAAATAGTACTAGTAGTATTATTCTTAAAAAAACTGCATTTTTCATTTTGTAAAAGTGGTGATTTTTTTAGATTAATACTTTTATAAAATATAATTTATTGTAATATCACCTTAAAATTTACCTTTTTAGTGAAAAATGACCTTTTGTTTCTCTTCCGTCTTCTAGTTTTAGGGTAAACCAATAATCGTCTGAAGGTAAAGGCGTTCCGTTGTAAGTACCATCCCAACCTCGATCTAAAAGCGGAACCCATTGTTTGATTAGTTTTCCGTATCGGTCAAAAATGTAGAGTGTTGATTTTGAATTGAAAGTTTCGTTTACTCCTTTTACACTCCAATAATCATTATAACCATCATTGTTAGGTGTAAAGAATTTTGGTGCTCCAATAACCGCAATAGTTTGACTAACTACACCACAACCATTTTTGTCTTTGACATAAACGTCGTGAATTCCTGCGGGTACATTATTAAAGAAATTAGAGTCTTGCCAAAAGCCATTAGGGTCGTCAATACTAAATTCGTATTCTCCTTTTCCTGTAACATTTACAGTAACGGTATTGATATCCGTTAAATCTACAATATCAATACTTTCAATATTAGCTACGTCTGAAGCTGTAACTTTTATGGTTCGAATTCTGCTGCAGCCATAGCTATTTGTTACTTCTACTGTATAAGTTCCTTCTGCATTTACTTGTAATGTTGGTGCTGTTTCACTTGTTAAAACGTTTCCGTCTTTTGACCAAATATAATCGTAATTATTCGTTGCAGATCCATCTTGAATTCCTGCATCGAGTTGGACAAAAAAGCTTGGAAGATTAGAACAGACTAATTCATTTTCGTCACCACTAGTATTCAAATTAATTTTCGGAAGAGGATTTACAACAAAATTTAAGGTTGTAGTGGCATAGCAGTTTGTGTTTAAAGGATTTTCAACGCTGGCAGTGACATTTTGAGATTCGGTTGTAAATGGATTGGGTAATGGACTTGGTAATTCAATATTATTTTGGTCGTAGTACCTAACAATCATTCCCGTCTGACCCCCTAGAATAGTTGCTTCAAAAGTTGATGTGTCAAAATCAAATTTTCCGTCTTGGTCCAAAGGATTTTCTTCGTCATCACAGGCAGTTGTTAAGGCAGAAGGGACTGCAAAGACTTCGGGTGAATCATCTACAATAAATGAAATACTTGTTTCGTCGTAGCATTGTAAAGTTGAATTATTAGTCACAACGGCTTTTATAGTTTGAGAAGTGGTTGTGAAAGAACTTGTAAATGGACTTGGTAACATGTCCCCATTTTGATCAAAATAAGTAACCGTTACGTTTGTTTGATTTCCTAATAAAGTAGATTCAAGATTAGCGGTATCAAAAGTGAATATTCCATCATGATTGTCATCACACTGTCTTGGTATTATAACAGGATTTGCAAAAGGCAAGGCTTCAACTTTTAAAGTAATATAAGGACCTAAACCCACACAAGCATTATCAAGGCTACTTTCTATTCGAACCCAAATGTCTTGTGAGTTAGGATAACCAATATTTCTGTAATTTGAAATATTTGTAATGGCATTAAGTTCAGCTAGGGCATCTGCTTGGTTTTTGTAATAATTTATAGTATATGCTTGACTTGTTGTAGGTAGTTCGTTTTGTATTGTAACTTTTGTCCAAGAGAAATCAAAAGTTGCAATTCCATCTCTGTTATTGTTAACAGCGTCTAAAAAATCATCACAAACAGGAGGGACAGTGACTGTATAAGTAGAAAGAAGATTAGTAGCGGGAACTTTTAATGTTATTTTGGCAACACTATAACAGCCTGTAATTTTATTGGTGACTCTAACCCAAATATCCATTATTGAAGGTGTAGTGTTTTCGAAAGCCAAGTCATTTGAAATTAAATCTGTCGAAAGACCGCTATTTGCTCCAGCTAAAGAAGTATAATAAGTAAAATTTTCATTAATGTAATTTGAAGAAATTAAATTATTATTTACAGTCAAATTAAAAAGAGTTTTTCCATCTGGAGCTAAGTCACTATCACATTGAATAATAGTAATATCGTTGGCAATGGGTAGCGGATTTATAACAAAATTTAAAGTTGTTGTTGCGATGCAGTTTGTATTTAATGGATTTGTAACGGTTACTAAAATATTTTGAGTTCCAGTAACAAATGGATTTGGTAACGGACTTGGTAATGGACTGCCGTTTTGATCAGAATAAGTAACTGTCATTCCCGTTTGACTTCCTAAAATAGTAGCTTCGAATGTTGATGTGTCAAAAGCAAATTTTCCGTCTTGATTTAATGGATTTGATTCGTCATCACATGCTGTTGTTAATGATTGAGGAACGGTAAAAGCTTCGGGTAAATCGTCAACAATAAACGAAATGGTTGTTTGACTGTTACAGTGTAAAGGGGAGTTGCTTTTTACAACAGCTTTTATTGTTTGTGATGTTGTTGAGAAACTTGCAGGAAATGGACTTGTGATTAAATTTCCGTTTGAATCTTTCAATGGATTATTAGCTTGGTCAAAATAAGCAACCGTTACGTTTGTTTGATTTCCTAATAAGGTAGACTCAAGAGCAGCAGTGTTAAAAGTAAATTTCCCGTCTTGATTGTCATCGCACTGCCTTGGAATTATGACAGTATTCGCTATAGGTAATGGTTCAACAGTTACAGTTATTGGTGTTCTTGGAGTACATCCGTTATCAATATAAAAGGTTGTAGTTGTATAGAGTTGAGGAGTTGTGAAACTATTCCCCGTTCCAAGATTATCACCATTTGTATTATACCAATTTATTGTTCCTGCGGTTGAAGTTGCTTGAAGTGTAGTAGTCCCTGAAGCGCAAATAGAACTTGGTGGTGTAGCTGTAATTTTTGCTATTGTCAAGCTAGTACTTGTGGAAATTTTAATATTGTCAACGTCACCAGGTACCATTCCTCCGTATTCAACAACATATCCTTTTGGTTGATAATCTCCGCTTAAATCACCTGCTAATTTCAGGTCGTTCCAAGATCCTGGAATTCCAATTCCAGGAGCGGTAATATGAGCATAATCTTCATCGCCTGCTTGGTTTGGTTCGTTTGTATTCCAAAAAGCAAAATTTGGAGTTGACCCATTTATGCTTCCATTCCAAAAAACAGTTCCGGCTTCAGGACCGGTAACCCATTTCCAAACTCCTTCTGTTTGAGAATCACTTCCGCCAATCCAGCCAGTTCCTGACGCTTGTGCTCCCGCTAACTGTGCTTCGTCTGCAGCAGTCAGTGTGGCTAAATAGCCTTTTAAACCATAATAGGTTTTTATAGCTGCCTCAGCTTTTGCATCGGTCCATGTAATACCCGTTTTAGGGACATATTCATAAAAATGTTTGTTTCTGGGTAAATAATTCGCTTGGCCAATTGTAATTGAAAATCCACGTGTTCCGGACGGAGTTAATGAGGAATTGTTAAAAACTACATCTTTAATAGCAGCTTCAAATTCAGCTGAGGTTGTTGAGTTGCCAATCCCATAGAGCCTTAGTTTTCCTGTAGTTATATCAAATGAGGAGACTCCAATTGTTGGATGTGAACTAGGGTTATTTAGTTTTAATAGATCTTGCCCTTTTACATAGCCTGATGAGATTTGGATGTAAATCTCAGTTGTTATTTTATCGGGATCAGTTAAAGTTATATCCTTAACTATTTCCGTAAAACTTCCGGGACAATATGCATTAGGATTAGGTATTGCTGAAATTTCAGGAGCGTTGCTTGAGTTGATTTGTGGACATTGACTGATTAGAATAGGAGTGTTGTTTTTAATTGAAAATTGTCCATTGCCAAATTGCCCTTGCTCATTACTTCCCCAACTGTATAAATCTTTTTGAGTTGTCAGAACAGTTGCCGAAAGGTTTCCTAACGAAATATCTTGAATGGAAAAATTGGTTGCAATTTGACTCGGGCTGTAATTGTTGTTAAAATTACCATTACCTAATTGTCCTGCTGTGTTAGCTCCCCAAGTCCATAATGTACCATCCGTTTTTATTCCATAAGAATTTCCAGGACCAATGCCTATGATATCCCAATCTGAAGATGTTCCTATCTGTTTAGGGAAGTTGCTTCGATTTGTAGTACCATCACCTAATTCTCCATACTTGTTCAATCCCCAGCCCCATAAAGTGCCATCATTTTTTTTCGCTAAAATTGTATGATATGATGCGGAAATGGAAGCCCAATCATTTAAGATTCCAATTTGGGTTGGAGTATTAACATTTCCTAAATTTCCATTTCCCAATTCTCCATAGTAACCAGATCCCCATGCCCAAATTGTGCCGTCATTTTTTATTCCAGTTGAAAAAAGGGCTCCTGCCGAAATTGATTTCCAAGTTGTTTCATTCCCTACTTGAATAGGAATTTGACTGTCAGTATTTGAGCCATTTCCTAATGTACCATTGCTATTTGATCCCCAAGCCCAGATTGAATTATCATTTTTTTGTGCTAATGTATTATACGCATTATTTGAAACAAATTTCCAATTATAATCATTTCCAATTCTTGTAGGAATATGTTTATCTATAATGGAGCCGTCTCCTAGTATTCCATATACATTAATACCCCAGGCCCAGAGTGAACCATCCGTTTTAATGGCAAATGAGCAAAGTTCTCCTGGGAAAATAGATTGCCAATCACTAGAACTGCCAATTTTTGTTGGGATATTTTTATTTGTGGTTGTTCCATCACCCAATTGTCCGTAGTTGTTACTGCCCCAAACCCATAGTGTGCCATCAGTTTTTATACCAAGAGTATGAAAATCTCCTGATTTTACAGTTTTCCAACATTGTGCGCTAACTTGAATATTGAATATAATAAATAAAAAAAATAATGTTTTTTTCATTTCATAAAAATATTATTTTTTTATATACAAATAAAAATTATCTAGGCCAATTCATTTTTTGGAATAAATCCCAAACTACAATTCCGGCACTAACCGAAATATTTAAAGAATGTTTTGTGCCTAATTGAGGAATTTCGATAGCTCCATCACATAAGGCAACTGCTTCTTGTGATACTCCGTGAACTTCATTTCCAAAAACCAAGGCGTATTTTTTTTCTTTTTCAACTTTAAAATCTTGAAGAAAAAAAGCGCTTTCTACTTGTTCAATAGCAAGTGTAGTAATTTTTTTTTGTTTTAATTCAGAAATAACTTCAAGTACATTTTCATGATGTTCCCAAGCTACAGTTTCAGTTGCTCCAAGGGCAGTTTTGTGGATTTCTTTATTTGGCGGAGTTGCCGTGATACCACATAAATATATTTTTTCAATCAAAAAAGCATCTGCAGTTCTGAAAACAGAACCAATATTGTGTAAACTCCTTATGTCATCTAATACTAAGATGAGTGGTGTTTTTTCTGAATTTTTGAATGCTTCAATAGATTTTCTTTCGAGCTCGCTGTTTTCTAGCTTTCTCATATTTTTTAAATTATAGTTACAAAAAAAAGCTTCCTAAAAATAAGGAAGCTTTTTTAATATATTATTTTTTGAATTTAGCTTTTTGGTGCCGCATCAGCTAAAACTACTCCTTTTATAGTAAGAACTTTTGTTGGTTGCCCAGCTGCATTAGAAGTAATCGTTACTGTTTTTGTAAATGCGCCAACTCTGTCTGTAGCATATTTTACACCAATGATTCCTTTTGCGCCTGGTGCAATTGGTTCTTTTGGACTTGTTGGTACTGTACAACCACAAGAACCTTGTGCATTTGTAATGATTAATGGTGCATTACCATTATTAGTAAAAACAAACTCACGTTTACCATCTGCATTGTGAGCAATAGTTCCGTAATCAATAACTTCGCTTACAAAAACCATCCCTGCACCGTTTACTTTCGGAGTTGAAACTTTAGTTGATGGGGCTTTTGTTTTTTTAGAAGTTTCTTGTGCATTAGCAGATATAACTCCCAATACAACTAGCATAGTTAATGTAATTATTTTTTTCATCCTTATTTTAATTAAAAATTATTCACAAATCTATATAAAATATAGAAACGACGTCCTAAAATTTTCTTAAAAATATTTTAATTTTTGAAGTCTTCTTTATTCACTTTAAAATATTTAAATTCGCTGACGTATTTTTTTCAATTTTTAAAGATAGATAATTTGGCAGCTAAAGATAAAGTGGTTAAGGAAACGCCATTAATGAAGCAGTATAATGAGATAAAAAGGAAGTATCCAGATGCCTGTTTGTTGTTTCGTGTGGGAGATTTTTATGAAACTTTTGGCGAAGATGCTGTTAGAGCTTCCAAAATATTAGGAATTGTATTGACTAAACGTGGTGCTGGTTCAGAAACCGAAACTGCTTTAGCAGGATTTCCACATCATTCTTTGAATACCTATTTGCCAAAATTAGTTAAATCAGGTCTTCGCGTGGCTATTTGTGACCAACTCGAAGATCCAAAAATGACCAAAACTATTGTGAAAAGAGGAGTTACAGAACTTGTAACGCCTGGAGTTTCTATGAATGATGAGGTTTTGCAGTCTAAAACTAATAATTTTCTTGCATCTGTTTATTTTACTAATAAATCAATTGGAATTTCATTTCTTGATGTTTCAACCGGTGAATTTCTTACTGCGCAAGGCAACGCAGAATATATTGATAAATTGCTTCAAAATTTTAATCCTAGCGAAGTTTTAATTCCTAAAAATAATAAAAATGATTTCCGAGAAATTTTCGGGGAAGATTACCATAGTTTTTACCTAGAAGATTGGATTTACAAAGAAGATTATGCACTAGAAACCTTGACGAAACATTTTCAAACGGTATCTCTAAAAGGTTTTGGAATTGAAGAATTAAAAGAAGGAATTATAGCCTCAGGAGCCGTTTTATATTATCTATCCGAAACGCAGCACAATAGAGTTCAACATATAACAGCTATACAACGAATTGCAGAAGACGCTTATGTTTGGATGGATCGATTCACCATTAGAAACCTAGAATTGTATCATAGTTATAATCCAAATGCGGTTACGCTTCTTGATGTAATTGATAGAACGCTTTCGCCAATGGGAGGTCGTTTGCTAAAAAGATGGTTAGCACTTCCGTTGAAAGATAGTGCTAAAATACAAAGTCGCCATCAAGTAGTGGCTTATTTGAAAGAAAATCAGGATGTTCTAAAAAGCATTCAGTATCAAATTAAACAAATATCAGATTTAGAACGTTTGATTTCTAAAATTGCAGCAGGCAAAGTGTCTCCACGTGAAGTGGTGTACTTGAAAGAATCTTTAGATGCAATTATTCCAATTAAATCATTGGCTTTAGAAAGCGCCCAAGAAGCAGTAAAAGTTATTGGAGATAGTTTGCATAGCTGTGATTTATTGCGTGAAAAAATTAAAACAACCTTAAATCAAGATGCGCCTGTGGCTATTGCCAAAGGGAATGCTATCGCAAAGGGAATTAACGCGGAATTAGATGATTTGCGTGCTATTTCAACTTCAGGAAAAGAATTTTTAGAAGGAATAGAAAAACGGGAATCCGAAAGAACGGGAATTTCTTCCTTGAAAATTTCATTTAATAATGTTTTTGGATATTATATTGAAGTTCGAAACACACATAAAGATAAAGTACCTGAAGAATGGATTCGCAAGCAAACTTTGGTTAATGCGGAACGCTATATTACCGAAGAATTAAAAGAATATGAAACTAAAATTCTTGGCGCCGAAGAAAAAATTCACAAAATAGAAGTTGACTTATTTGAACAATTGGTAGGTTGGATTGCGACTTATATCAAGCCAGTTCAGATGAACGCTAGCTTAGTAGCGCAGTTAGATTGTTTGTGCTCTTTCACGCAATTGGCTATTGAAAATAAATACATCTGCCCAGAGATTGATGATACTTTTGAACTCGAAATCAAGAATGGTCGTCATCCTGTTATTGAGAAACAATTACCTGTTGGGATGCCTTATATCGCTAATGATGTTTTCTTAGATAGAGAAACGCAGCAGTTAATTATGATTACGGGGCCAAATATGTCTGGAAAATCGGCTATTTTGCGCCAAACGGCTTTAATTGTACTACTAGCTCAAATGGGGAGTTTTGTTCCTGCAGATGGAGTTAGAATGGGGATTGTAGATAAAATATTCACTAGAGTAGGAGCCTCGGATAATATTTCGATGGGAGAATCTACTTTTATGGTCGAAATGAATGAAACAGCTTCTATTTTGAATAATATTTCGGATCGAAGTTTAGTGTTGCTTGATGAAATAGGAAGAGGAACGAGTACCTATGATGGAATTTCTATAGCATGGGCAATTGCAGAATTTTTGCATGAGCATCCTTCAAGGCCTAAAACCTTATTTGCTACTCATTATCATGAATTGAATGAAATGAGTGAATCGCTTTCTAGAATCCAGAATTATAATGTAGCTGTTAAGGAATTAAAAGACACCGTTCTTTTTATTAGAAAACTTTTAAAAGGAGGAAGTGCTCATAGTTTTGGAATTCATGTGGCAAAAATGGCAGGAATGCCTCAAATAGTCATTTTGAAGGCACAAAAGCTATTGAAAAAACTAGAAAAAAACCATTCTAATGATGCTCTAAACGGAATTAAAGCTGCTAAAGATGAAATGCAGATGAGTTTCTTTAATCTTGATGATCCGCTTTTAGAAGAAATAAAAGAAGAGATTTTAAATCTCGATATTAATACCATTACACCTATGGAAGCGTTGATGAAACTGAATGAAATTAAAAGAATGCTAACTAGAAAATAGTTTCTTTGTTTTTAAAGTTTACGTTATCAGAAGATTAACTTTTATCTTCTATTTTTTTATAAAAAAGGCTTGTGTAATTGAATTAATGTATTAAATTTGCATCCGCAATACAGAACAAGTATCGTGATTCTTTAATAAGAATTGTAAATGCGAAAATAGCTCAGTTGGTAGAGCGCGACCTTGCCAAGGTCGAGGTCGCGGGTTCGAGCCCCGTTTTTCGCTCAAACACCATATAATGCTCGGATGGTGAAATTGGTAGACACGCTGGACTTAAAATCCAGTGAACAGCAATGTTCGTGCGGGTTCAAGTCCCGCTCTGAGTACTAAAAAAGCTTCAAACTATGTTTGGAGCTTTTTTTATTAAATAATTTAAATGTATTTTATTTATATAATTCATTCAAAAAAACTAGACAGATATTACGTAGGGACTACGAATAATATTGAAAAAAGATTGATTGAGCATAATTCTGGGTTTTATAGTGAAGCCTTTACGGTAAAAGGAGCGCCTTGGGAGTTAAGATTGAGCTTCGAATGTGAATCTAGTCAGAAAGCGTATGGATTAGAGAAGTTTTTAAAAAGAATGAAATCTAGCATTTTTTTGGAGAAAGTGATTACTAATCAGGATATTTTAGTAGATATTCAAAATAAATTATGATGTTTTAAGGGGTTCAACTCCGAAGCTTCGGAGCCGCTCTGAGTACTAAAAAAGCTTCAAACTATGTTTGGAGCTTTTTTTATTAAATAATTTAAATGTATTTTATTTATATAATTCATTCAAAAAAACTAGACAGATATTACGTAGGGACTACGAATGATATCAAAAAAAGATTGATTGAGCATAATTCTGGGTTTTATAGTGAAGCCTTTACTGTAAAAGGAGCGCCTTGGGAGTTAAGATTGAGCTTCGAATGTGAATCTAGTCAGAAAGCGTATGGATTAGAGAAGTTTTTAAAAAGAATGAAATCTAGCATTTTTTTGGAGAAAGTGATTGCTAATCAGGATATTTTAGTAGATATTCAAAATAAATTATGATGTTTTAAGGGGTTCAACTCCGAAGCTTCGGAGCCGCTCTGAGTACTGAAAAAGCTTCAAACTATGTTTGGAGCTTTTTTTATTTATAATAATTTGTAGCTCGAAAAGTATTTACAAAAAGAAATTCTAAGTAGTATTGTTTGAAATTTGAAATTTTATGGGGGTTTTTGTAATTAGTAAACGGTTCAATGACGAATATAAATTTGTATTCACTTCGCGAAAAGGAAAGACTATATTCACAAGTTTGAGTTATGAGCTTAAATTTGAGTGTGAAGAGGATATTGAAAAGTTTAAGTTGAATATAGAATCAGCAGAGTTTTTAAAATTTAAATCTACGGCTGGAAAATACTTCTTTAAGTTGTTCTTGGCTGGAAACCATTTTGCTACCAGCAGGAAATATACAACTGAACTAAGACTTCAGAAAGGAATTAATGAGATTGTTCAGTATGCTTCTAAATCGGAAATGCTGGATTTCTCTGAAAATAATTTTGTTTTCACTGATTAGAGCATTCTGTATGATGTAATTTGAAAGCCATTTTAGTAATAATTTGGCTTTTTTCTTTTATTTAGGAAAGTTTACAACAAAAAAAAGCCGTTTCACGATGTGAACGGCTTAAATTTTTTGTGTTGTAATTTAGAATTACTTAGCAGCAGGCGCTTCAGCAGCAGGTGCAGCAGCAGAATCAACAGCTACAGCAGCAGTATCAGCAACAACAGCAGCAGAATCAACAGCTACAGCAGTAGTGTCAGCAGCTACAGCCTCTTCAGCAGGAGCTTCAGCTTTTTTACATGATACAACAGTTAAAACAGCAACAACAGCTAAACTTAAAAATACTTTTTTCATCTTACTTTATTATAAAAGGTTAATTATTAATTCGTGGCAAAGATATAAATTTTTTAATATGTAAAATATTTTTTTATTTTTTTTTTAAAAATAATCTTCTTTGCCAGCGTTTATTCTTTTACCAACTATTATGCCAAAAAAGCAATATGGTAAAATAATTGCCTATTATTGGCTGATTATTTTTTATTAGGCGATGATTTTACGAAAATGATGAAAATCGCCAGTTTTTTAAAAAATAGATTTTTTTTTAAAAATAATTCGATTTTAATACCTGAAATAGGTTTTTAGGTCTTTTTTGGAATGAAACCTATTCTTATAATCTTCTGCTTAGATGTTTTTCATAATTGTATTTGTGGCTCCTTTATTTGCTTGTACAAAAGTGCTGCATATTGTGCCTCTTTCTTGACGGAATTTTTCGTCTTCAATTAAATTTTGAAAGGCAAGACTCAGTTGCTCTTTGTTGGAAATAGAAATGCAACCACCTAAATGAACTAAATCTATAGCTTCAGCGAAATGAGAATAATTAGGACCGATAATTATAGGTACTCCAAAAGTTGCTGGTTCTAATAAGTTATGTACGCCAGGATGGCCAAAACCGCCGCCAACATAGGCAATATCTGCATAACTGTATATTTTAGTTAATATACCTATGGTGTCAATTATAAAGACATTGTAATCAGAAAGTGTTTTGTTTTCTTTTTCGGAGAATAAAACATAGTTTTTCTGAATGCTATTTTTTAGCTGCTCAATTTGAACTGATTTGATATTGTGTGGAGCAATAATAAATTTCACGTCACTGCTGCAGGCATTGATGTAGTCTGTTAATAGGTTTTCATCTTTCGGCCATGAACTGCCTATAACTATGGTCGTTTTGTTGTTTTTGAATTGTGAAATAAATGACAATGTATTGTCTTTTTCTAAAATTGCAGCTACTCTGTCAAAACGGGTGTCTCCTGATACAGCAACATTGGTTTTGCCAAGTTGATTTAATAAATTTTTAGAACTTTCATTTTGAACAAAGAAATAAGTGAAGGTATTCAATGCTTTTCTGTAAAATCCTCCATACCATTTAAAGAACATTTGGTTGGGTCTAAAAATTCCTGAAATCAAGTATGTTGGTGTATTTTGTTTTTTGAGTTCACTCAAATAGTTAAGCCAATATTCGTATTTTATGAAAAACACCAATTCAGGATGAACTAATCTTAAAAATTCTTGTACATTTTTTTTGGTATCTAAAGGCAAATAAACAGTAACATCAGCAACAGTATTGTTTTTTCGAACTTCATAACCGGAAGGAGAGAAAAAACTAACCACAATTTTATGCGAAGGGTATTTCTCTTTTATTTTTTCGATAACGGGTAATCCTTGTTCATATTCTCCAAGAGAAGCGGCATGAAACCAAATAGTTTTATCAGAAGGTTTTATTTTTTGTTCCAAAAGAGGGAAAACTACTTTTCGACCTTCTACAAAAAGTTTCATTTTTGCACTAAAAAGGGCAATGATTTTTAACAAAAAACCAGATAGGAAAACAATTGTATTATAAAGAAAAAGCATAGGTACTATTTTAGTGCTAAAATACATTTTCTTTATATTATTTTCTTCTCAAAGGAATATTTAAATTTTGGTTGATAGGATCTCGCTTTTTTATTTCATCGGAAGACTATTTTTAATGTTGGATTCATTGGTTTAAACTCATTAAATGCCTATTTTTGTTTTTCGTCTTGAAGAAGCATTTGTTTTTTTAAGACTTAAAAATAATTGTCACCTTTAGCATGGCTAAAAGCCAAACTTTAAAAAGAGAATTCATGAAGAAAATTCAGATGGTTGACTTAAAAAGTCAATATGATAAAATTGCCACTACTGTAAATCATTCGATTCAAGAAGTTTTAGATACGAACACTTATATTAATGGGCCTCAGGTTCATGCTTTTCAAAAATCTTTAGAAGAATATCTTGATGTAAAACATGTAATTCCATGTGCTAATGGAACGGATGCTTTGCAAATTGCTATGATGGGTTTAGGTTTAAAGCCAGGGGATGAGGTTATTACCGCTGATTTCACTTTTGCAGCTACAGTTGAAGTAATCGCATTGTTACAATTAACACCTGTTTTAGTAGATGTGGACATGCACAATATGAATATTTCTATTGAAGGGATTAAGCGCGCCATTACGCCTAGAACAAAGGCTATTGTTCCAGTGCATTTGTTTGGTCGTGCTGCTAATATGGAAGCAATTATGGCTATCGCTAAGGAATATAATTTATATGTTATCGAAGATAATGCACAAGCGATTGGAGCAAATTGCAAATTTTCGGATGGATCCAAAAAGAAAGTTGGAACAATTGGAAATGTTGGAGCAACTTCTTTTTTTCCATCTAAAAACTTAGGTTGTTATGGAGATGGTGGTGCTATTTTTACTAATGATGATGTTTTAGCACATACGCTTCGCGGAATTGTAAATCACGGAATGTATGAGCGTTATCATCATGATGTGGTAGGTGTAAATTCACGTTTAGATAGTATTCAAGCAGCGGTTTTGAATGCAAAATTACCGTTGTTAGACGAATATAATAAAGCAAGACAAAATGCAGCAAGAAAATATACTGCTGCTTTTGAAGGGCATAAAAATATTATTGCGCCAAGCATTTGTGATATTTGTGATTGTCACGTTTTTCACCAATATACGTTACGAATTATAGATGCAGACCGAAATGGATTGATGCAACATTTGTTAGATAAAGGAATTCCTTGCGCTATATATTATCCAATTCCTTTGCATTCACAAAAAGCATATATGGATGCTCGTTATAAAGAATCTGATTTTCCTGTAACCAATCAATTGGTCAAAGAAGTACTTTCTTTACCAATGCACACAGAATTAGATGATGAGCAAGTTAAATATATTACGGATGCTGTTTTAGAATTTTTAAAATAATGCAATTGACATTCTGATTCGTGTGTCTCCTTATAAAATAAACATGAAAATACTAGTAACAGGTGGTTTGGGATTTATAGGTTCACATACTGTGGTTGAATTGCAGAATGAAGGCTTTGAAGTTATTGTAGTTGATAATTTGTCTAATACGACCTTAGAGGTTTTAGATAGAATTCAGAATATTACTGGCAAAGTTCCGGCTTTTGAAAAGTTAGACTTACGAGAGAAAGACAAAGTTCAGGATTTTTTCAAAAGGCATCCTGATATTTCTGGAGTGATACATTTTGCTGCTTCAAAAGCAGTGGGTGAAAGTGTTGAAAATCCATTGTTGTATTATGAAAACAATATCAATTCATTAGTATATATTTTGCAAGAATTGCAACAAAAACCAGAAGCCAACTTTATTTTTAGTTCTTCTTGTACGGTTTATGGGCAAGCTGAAAAAATGCCAATAACGGAGGATGCTTCCATTCAAACGGCTATGTCTCCTTATGGAAATACCAAACAAATAGGTGAAGAGATTATCACTGACACTGCTAAAGTAACTAGTATTAATGCTATTTTATTGCGCTATTTTAATCCTATTGGAGCACATCCGTCTGCTGAAATTGGGGAGTTGCCTATTGGAGTTCCACAAAACCTAGTGCCATTTATTACTCAAACTGGTTTTGGTTTGCGCCAAGAATTATCAGTTTATGGGGATGATTACCCAACTCCTGATGGAACAGCGGTGCGGGATTATATTCATGTTGTTGATTTGGCAAAAGCGCATGTAATTGCTTTACAACGATTGTTAAATAAAAAGAATACAGCTAAAGTAGAAACTTTTAATTTGGGTACAGGAACCGGAAGTTCTGTTTTAGAAGTTATTCATACTTTCGAAAAAGTAAGCGGTAAAAAATTACCATATAAAATAGTTGCTCGTAGAGAAGGGGATATTACTTCAGCTTATGCTAATACAGATAAAGCAAATACTGTTTTGGGTTGGAAAGCACAATCAACGCTAGAAGAAGCTATGGCAAGTGCTTGGAAATGGGAACAGAAGATTAGAAGTTAAATACAGGTATATTAAAAAGAAATCCCAAATTATCAGATGATAATTTGGGATTTTTATTTGTAATTAATTTTAAAAGGTCAAATTATGCGTTAGCCGTCACTGCTTCTTTATCAATTTTACCAATCAATCCAGCCAATACTTTGCCAGGACCAACTTCCGTAAATAAAGTCGCACCATCTTTAATCATTTGTTGTACAGATTGTGTCCATTTTACTGGTGCAGTCAATTGTATGATTAAGTTTTTCTCAATTTCCGATGGATCAGAAACCGCAGTCGCAGTTACATTTTGATATACAGGACAAATAGGAGCTGAGAACGTAGTTGCTTCAATAGCAGCCGCAAGTTCTTCTCTTGCTGGTTCCATCATTGGCGAATGAAAAGCACCTCCAACAGGTAACAATAAAGCACGTTTTGCACCTGCTTCTTTCATCGCTTCACAAGCTTTTTCTACTGCCGATGTTTCGCCTGAAATAACTAATTGTCCAGGACAGTTGTAATTTGCTGCTACTACAACACCATCAATCGAAGCGCAAACTTCTTCTACGATATTGTCTGCTAATCCTAAAACTGCAGCCATAGTTGAAGGTTTTATTTCGCAGGCTTTTTGCATTGCTAAAGCTCTTTGTGAAACTAATTTTAATCCGTCTTCAAATGATAAAGCACCATTAGCAACTAAAGCAGAAAACTCTCCTAATGAATGTCCCGCTACCATTTCTGGTTTGAAATCTTCTAAAGTTTTAGCTAAAATTACCGAATGTAAAAATACAGCTGGTTGCGTTACTTTGGTTTCTTTCAATTCCTCAGCAGTTCCTTCGAACATAATATCTGTAATACGGAAACCTAATATTTCATTCGCTTTTTCGAATAATTCTTTTGCTAATGGAGAATTCTCATATAAGTCTTTACCCATTCCTGTAAATTGTGCGCCTTGACCTGGAAATACGTATGCTTTCATTTTTTTTATTTAAAGATTGAAAAATTTAAATGATTGAAAATGAATTTCAATCGGAATACAAAAATACTATTTTTTTTAGGATTTTAGTTGAACTAGAGTTACAGCCTTTTTAGTAAAAACGAAGGTTTATATTTTAATGAATATGGTCTTCTTCGATTTCAAATTCCGCGTCTTTTTCCCAAATTTCCATTTCGCAAGGTTTACAATTGAATTTCAACTTGTATTCTAATTCGCCTTGTTTTAAAACTAAAGGTTCTTTAAGTTTAGTTTCCATAGTATCTTTATGATATTTTGGACATTTTTCTAATTCGTATTTGATGCAATATTTAGTAGTCATCACACGGGATTTCCCTGGATCCCATTGTAATTCAAAAGCTTTTTCAATTTCGGTTACTCCATGACGTTCGTAAAATTTACGCGCCATTTTATTGGAAACATTATAGGTGAAATCCAATTGATCTATCGGAAAAGGGTGGTTTGTTTTTACAATCTGATGTTCTTCACGTTTGTAATTGGCCAGACGAATTTCTGATAATTGCTCATATACGGTTCGTCGCATTTCGTTGATTTTTGAAATTGGAAGAAACCAATTTTCAGAAAAATGCACTGTAATTTCGTTGGCAGTATAAGGAGTAAAACCTGTTTTTGCTAATTGTGTTTTAATGTTGTCTTCAATGGAGAGCTTGTTTTTAGTCTGCTCTTTTGCGTGAACCAAATTCACTGTGCTAACATAACCATCTTCATCGGTAGCAATTAATTCAAAACCGTTTTCGTTTTCAGTTAATATCAAAGAAGTATTTATTTTTCTAACAGCGCTATCTTCACGTTCTACAATTTTAATGAAGGCAGCATCATTGTTACGGTAAATGAAAGTGCCTGCTTTTATTTCTTTCAACACATTAGGATAGGCTAAACCATTTTCTACTTTGTTGACATAAATACCATCGGCTTCATTATTTTCGTTGATAAAACAAAGACCGTCACCATTATTCAAAAGATGTCCATTTTCAATTTTGTAAGCACCACCCTTAGTTTCGATAAGTTTACCAATGTATTGTCCTTTGGATTTTGGACTTTCCCAAGAACCAATAGAACTATGACGTTCATTAACAAAATAATCGGTATAACCGCGGTTAAAAGTACGATTCAATGCCGAATCAAAAGTATAGGTACAACTTCCCGAAGAGGCTTTAGTATAAGCGTTGTTTTCTTCTAAAAAAGCATCTAATTTTTGTCTAAGAAAAGAAACATTATTTTTTACATAAACAATATCTTTTAGTCGGCCTTCTATTTTGAAAGAACAAATTCCAGCTTCAATTAAATTAGGAATTTGATCGGTAACATCAAAATCTTTGATAGAAAGCAGGTGGCTGTTTTTGATTAGCGTATCGCCATGACCGTCAATCAGATTGTATGGTAAACGACAGTTTTGAGCACAAGAACCTCGGTTAGCTGAACGTTCGCCATTGGCCACGCTCATATAACAATTGCCACTAAAGGAAACGCACAACGCTCCCGTTACAAAAAATTCCAATTCAACATCTGCGGCATCACTGATTTCTTTGATTTGGTGCAGGTTTAATTCGCGAGCCAAAACAACACGTTTGATACCAGCATCTTTCAGAAATTTAATATTATTTGCATCTCTATTATTGGCTTGTGTACTGGCATGCAAAACAATTGGAGGCAACTCCATTTCCATGATGGCCATATCTTGGATAATTAATGCATCGACACCAATATCATATAATTTCCAAATCATTTGACGACAAGTTTCGAGTTCGTTGTCGTATAAAATGGTATTCATTACCACAAAAACTTGTGCGTGAAATAAATGGGCATATTGGACTAATGCGGCTACATCCTCCATCGAATTGTGTGCATTAGAACGCGCTCCAAATTGAGGTGCGCCTATATAAACGGCATCCGCTCCACTATTGATGGCTGCTATACCGTGAATTAAATCCTTTGCCGGGGCTAATATTTCTATTTTCTTTTTCATCTCAGGATGATAATTTTTAATTTCTAAAACTTTTTAGGAAAAAATATATGCCTAAAAAAGTTTGCAAAGTTCTTATAAATTATCCGAGATTTCTAATTCAAAAGGGCTTTTTTGCTACTAAGAAATTAAGTTTTAACTTTCTGCGAAGATTTATAAACTAAAAAGTGTCTGAACTTTGCCCAAAAGTGAGTAAATTATGGTCAGGATCAAGTATTGAAAATTCTTTTTGTCCCCAAGGTTTAATTTCCAAAGGGCCGTTGGGATGAATGGCAACGCCGTTGTTCAAGAAGTTTCTATAAACGGTTTCGATATCTTTGGTTCGAATGTAGACTTGCCCGTAATTTTCCAAAGGGTTAATTGTAGTAAATTCAAAAAAATGAATCTGAATTTGGTCTTTTTGTACCATTAAATAGCCGTTAAAGTCAGCGCTACCAAATTCCTCAAAACCCAATTGATTACAATAGAATTCTCTTGTAACGGCTTTGTTACGCATAGGGAGTTTTGGATGTATGGCTGTTAGCATAATTTAATGAAATAGATAGTTTTTCAAATTTCCATTTTATTTTGGTATAAAACAAAAAAAAAGCCCAAGTTTCCTTAGGCTTTTAATGTTATAATCAGAAGGTGTTATGCAACCGCTTCTTTTATTCTGCGTAATGCTTCTTTTAGTAAATCTTCGCTAGTTGCGTAAGAGAAACGAATACAGTTTGGATTACCAAAAGCGTCACCTGTTACAGTAGCTACATTGGCTTCTGCCAAAAGGTACATAGAGAAGTCATTTGCATCTTTGATATGTGTTCCTTTTAATGTTTTTCCGAAGAAAGAAGAAACGTCAGGAAATACGTAAAAAGCTCCTTCTGGAACGTTTATTTTGATTCCTGGAATTTCTTTTAGTAATCCTACAACTAAATCTCTACGGCTATGGAAAGCTTGAACCATGTGGTTTAATACACTAGGGTCAGCATCAACAGCAGTTATAGTTGCACGTTGTGCGATAGAATTTGCTCCTGAAGTTACTTGACCTTGAATTTTTGTACATGCTTTTGCGATGAATTCTGGTGCACCAATGTATCCAATTCTGTATCCTGTCATAGCGAATGCTTTTGCTACTCCATTTACAGTAATTGTTTTTTCTAGCATTCCTGGGATTGAACCAATGCTGCAGAATGTTCCTGAGAAATTGATGTGCTCATAGATTTCGTCAGCAACAACATATACATTAGGATGTTTTTCTAATACTTTTGCTAAAGCAGTAAGTTCTTCTCTGTTATAAACAGAGCCACTTGGGTTACAAGGAGAACTGAACCACATCATTTTTGTTTTTGGAGTGATGGCAGCTTCTAATTGTTCTGGTGTGATTTTGAAATCTGTTTCTACAGAAGTAGGAACTTCTACAGGAACTCCACCGGATAATTTTACAATTTCGAAATAAGATACCCAGTATGGTGCTGGCAAAATTACTTCGTCACCATCATTTAACATTACTTGAGCAATGTTATATAATGATTGTTTTGCTCCTGTTGAAACTACAATTTGAGAAGGTTTGTACTCTAAACCATTGTCTCTTTTGAATTTTCTGCAGATAGCTTCTTTTAAATCAGCGTATCCTTCTACTGGAGAGTAGGTGCTATAGTTGTCGTCGATTGCTTTTTTCGCAGCTTCTTTGATGAAGTCTGGTGTATTGAAATCAGGCTCACCTAAGCTTAAACTGATGATATCTTTTCCTTGTGCTTTTAATTCTCTAGCCAAAGCAGCCATGGCTAATGTTTGTGATGTAGCCAGATTGTTAATTCTGTCTGAAAGTGGATTACTCATTAAAAAAGGGTTGAATGTCCCGGGTTTCCATTGGAAAATTAGGGAGGTTAATTATTTATTTTATTAGTTATTTGTTTTTTATGCGGTTAATTCTGGTTTCATTCCTAGATCTTTTAAATGTTTGAAATGGGCGATAACAGCGGAACGCATTGTTTTGTATTCGTAATAAGGTAAATTACATTCTTTAGCGGTTTCTTTAACAATTGCAGCAATTTTACCGTAGTGAATGTGACTTATATTTGGGAAAATATGGTGCTCGATTTGGTGGTTTAACCCGCCAGTATACCAATTTACAATTTTATTTTTTGGAGCAAAGTTAGTCGTAGTAAACAATTGGTGAATAGCCCAAGTGTTTTCAATTTCACCGTCTTCATTTGGTAATGGATTAGTAGTTTCTTCAACCACATGTGCCAATTGGAAAACAATACTTAAGATTAATCCAGCTGTATAATGCATTACAAAAAATCCGATAAGCACTTCCCACCATGTAATTCCTATAACAATAGGCAATACAATCCATATAGAAACATAAATGATTTTAGTGATAATTAAAGTAGTCCAAAGTGTTTTAGGGCTTTTGGCTTCGCCATAAGATAATTTTCTTTTTAGATAACTTTTCATTTGCTTAAAATCAGTAGTGATTGCCCAATTGAAAGTTAATAATCCATATAAAAACACAGAATAATATTGTTGAAAACGATGAAAACTATGCCATTTAGCTTCCTTGGTAAATCGAATAATTCTTCCTGCGTCAAGATCTTCATCGTGTCCAGGAATATTAGTGTAAGTGTGGTGTAATACGTTATGTTGAACCTGCCAATTGTATACGTTTCCAGCTAAAATATAAATGGTTCCTCCCATGAATTTATTGACCCAGTTTTTATTAGAATACGAGCCATGATTACCATCGTGCATAACATTCATGCCAACACCTGCCATACCAATTCCTATAACGATAGTCAGCAACAGATGTGCCCAAAATGGCATATCCAGTGTTAGGATTAAAAAGTAAGGTGCAAGAAAAACAGTAAAGAGAATTATAGTTTTTAAGTGAAGTCTCCAATTTCCTGTTTTTTGGATATTATTTTCCTTAAAGTAATTGTTAACCCGTGAGTTAAGCGTTCTGAAAAATTTTAAATTGTCTTGCTTAGCAAATGTAGGTGGGTTGTTATTCATATATTTTTGTAATAATCCCCAAAGATAATTATTATAAATTTTCAATATGCAAAATTGAGTTAAATATTTACAAGCTAAAAATAGTACTTTTGTTAAAAATTTTTCAAATGGACGAGATTCTTAAGTATTTTCCTAATTTAACCGATATACAAAAAAAACAATTCGAGCAGTTGGATTTTTTATACCATGATTGGAATGAAAAAATCAATGTGATTTCGAGAAAAGATATTGATGCTTTATATACAAAGCACATTTTACATTCGTTAGGGATTGCTAAAATTATAAAATTCGAACCGAGAACTTATGTCTTGGATGTTGGTACTGGTGGTGGGTTTCCAGGGATTCCCTTGGCTATTCTTTTTCCAGAAACACGTTTTTATTTGATTGATGTTATCGCAAAAAAAATCAAAGTGGTTCAAGCTGTTGCCGAAGCCTTGGAACTGAAAAACGTAAAAGCAGAGCAAATTCGTGCTGAGAATGTAAAAGGAGATTTTGATTTTATTGTGAGTCGTGCGGTAACGAATATGCCAGATTTTGTATCTTGGGTTAAAACCAAAATCAAAAAAAACAACAAACATGAATTGAAAAACGGAATTCTGTATCTAAAAGGCGGTGATTTAACCGAAGAGTTAAAAGATTTTCCGAAAGCTACGGAATATAATTTAGTAGACTTTTTTGAAGATGAGTTTTTCGAAACAAAGAAAGTAGTGCATTTGCCGTTGAAGTTTCAAATTTAGTCATAAAGTTTATTAGTCATAAGGTCAAAAGTCTTAAAGTTGAAAGATAGAATTGAGTAGAAAAAATGTAAATATAAAAGCCGAATCTAAATTTTAGATTCGGCTTTTATATTTACAAAGTCCTTTAAGACTTTTGACTTTCAAACTTTAGGACTAATTTATTCTCCTAAAAATGGATATCTATAATCTTCAGGTGTTACAAATGTTTCTTTGATAGTTCTTGGCGAAGCCCAACGTAATAAATTTAAAGCAGAACCCGCTTTGTCATTTGTTCCAGATGCTCTAGCACCACCAAAAGGTTGCATTCCCACAACAGCCCCCGTAGGTTTGTCATTGATATAGAAGTTACCAGCCGCGTTTTGTAAAGCAACTGTTGCTTGCTCAATAGCATAACGATCTTTACTGAAAACCGCACCTGTTAATGCATATTCAGAAGTTGTATCAACTAATTCTAAAGTTTCTGCCCATTTTGCATCTTCGTAAACGAAAATTGTGATTACTGGTCCGAATAATTCGGTTTCCATTGTAGTGTAATGTGGGTTAGTAGTTACGATAATTGTAGGTTCAATAAAGTAACCAACAGATTTATCATAATTTCCTCCAACAATAATTTCGGCATCAGCATCTTTTTTAGCTTGGTCAATAAAACTAGCTAATTTATCAAAAGAACCTTCGTGAATTACAGCGGTAATAAAGTTGCTGAAATCTTCTGGAGATCCCATTTTCATGGATTTAGTATCAGTAATTAATTGTTCTTTAATTGCTGGCCATAAACTTTGAGGAACATAAGCTCTTGAAGCTGCAGAACATTTTTGACCTTGAAATTCAAAAGCACCACGTACAATTCCTGTTGCTACTTGTTTTGGATTAGCACTTGAATGGGCAATGATAAAATCTTTTCCACCAGTTTCACCTACAATTCTTGGATATGTTTTATAGTGGTGAATGTTAGTTCCAATTTTTGACCAAATATCTTTGAAAACATGAGTTGATCCAGTAAAATGTATTCCAGCAAAGTCACGACTTGCTAAAACTGTATCCGTAATCATTAGCGCATCTCCAAAAACTACGTTGATAACTCCGTCAGGAACACCCGCTTCTTTGAAAACATCAATGATGATTTTTGCAGAAAATACTTGACTATCACTTGGTTTCCAAATTACAACATTTCCCATCATGGCTGCACTTGCAGGAAGATTTGCGGCAATAGCTGTAAAGTTAAAAGGAGTAATAGCATATACAAAACCTTCAAGAGGTCTGTATTCTAATCGATTCCACATGTCAGAATTTGACTTTGGTTGATCGTTGTAAATTTGCGTCATGAATTCCACGTTAAAACGTAAAAAATCAATTAACTCACAAGAAGCATCAATTTCTGCTTGATGGATATTTTTAGATTGCGCAATCATAGTTGCGGCATTTATTCTAGCTCTGTAAGGACCTGCAATTAATTCAGCTGCTTTAAGAAAAATAGCTGCTCTTTGTTCCCAAGCCATATTTGCCCATGCAGTTCTTGATTCTAATGCATTTGCAATCGCTTTTTCAACATGAGTTTTTTCGGCTAAATGGTACGTTCCTACGATATGTTTGTGATCGTGTGGAGCCGACATTGTTTTGGTGTTTCCTGTTCTAATTTCGTCGCTACCGATATATAAAGGCACATCAATTTTAGAATTCCACATAGTAGAATAAGCAGCTTGAACTGCAGCTTTTTCTGGTGAATTAGGGGCGTATCCTTTTACTGGTTCGTTTACCGCTTTGGGTACATTAAAAAATCCTTTAAGCATGTTGATCGATTAAATAATTAGACAATTTAAAATATAACCCATTGAATTATATAATTTGACGCAAAATTACGGATGATAATTTAAAATATCACTATTTTTAACAAAATATAAGTCAAATTAATTTAGAGCAAAAGGAGCACTTAGCCTGAAAGTAGGTACAATAACTTTGAACGTTTTTGTAGTAGTAAAATTAACCATATCAAAATGTCCTTTCATAGCTCCATGAGGAGATGATAA
This sequence comes from Flavobacterium sp. 123, assembly GCF_003634825.1. Lineage (NCBI taxonomy): Bacteria > Pseudomonadati > Bacteroidota > Flavobacteriia > Flavobacteriales > Flavobacteriaceae > Flavobacterium > Flavobacterium sp. 123. The sequence continues at coordinate 836,311 of NZ_RBXD01000001.1, read as the reverse complement.
TAAACAACCAGAACTGTATATATGGAATTCACCTGGTTTTAAAACGGGTTTTTTACCAATCACGCCTTCGCCATCAACTATTTCAAGATCATTTAGGGAATCGTAAATTTCCCAATGGCGGGAAGTTAATTGAACGGAATCTTTGCTGTGGTTTTCTATTTTAATTTCATAACTAAAGGCAAAATGGATTCTGTAGTTTTTGAAGTAAGTACCTTCAAAACTAGTCAAAACCGAAATTTTTATACCTCTTGTTATTTGAGAAACCATATTAAAGCGTTAAATATGTGTTTAATAGTTACAAATTTACGAAAATTTGATTTGTTTAATCACTTTTAGAAATGTTTTTTTTAGTTGATAATATTTAGAGAATTTGCCGTTCCTTTTCCGATAACATGGTCATAACGATCATTGTTTTCTCGGAAATAAACCAGAACGGTATAATCGTTTTCTGTTTGATAAAAATTACCATCAATACCGTTTTCTGAATCAATTATTCCTTTACTATCCGCTACGGTATATTCGAAATTAGTGAATCCTTGTTTTATCAGTACTGCTTTTTCATAACGATTGTTTTTAGAATTATAATCCATTTTATATTCAGGAGTTAGCGCATAATTATTGAACATTCCTGTAATATATATGTCTTTGTTTAATCTAAAAGCGGGTGCTGATAAGCTAAAATATACCCAAGCATAATCGGATTCAATTTCGTTGTTATTCGCATTTAAATTCCGAACCGCAAAATCACCATTTACATCATGAGTCACTGAATAAGGGAAATTTGTTCGGGCATTATTAGTAAATAAATAAGAATTATATAAGGTTCCGTTTGAATCAATTCGAGCTACATTATTGCTAGCAGATCGGATGTCTTTATTGTCGAAATACAAAAATTCATTACCAGCCCAAAATTGTGTTTGTGTATCGTACTTGTATACTAAATCATTTCCAATGGTGTATTGTGGGGCCACATTAGTGATGGCAGTATTGAATTTTCCGTTTTGAAGTAAGGCAACCTTAACGTTTTTTAAAGGGTTCTGAAAATTAATGGAATTTGTTTTTATGGTAAATTCTAGATTTTGTTTATATTCTAAGTTATCTACAGTTCGAGCTCTTTTTACTTGAATAGGAACGGTTACAAGGTCTTCATATAAAATAAATTTTCTAGAAAAAACAACTTCTTTGTCTTCACTTAAAATTTTGAGGATATAATTTCCGCTAATTCGTAATTGTGTAAGCTGATTTGGAATGGATAATCTATAATGAGAATACATTTGTAACGTATTGAAGGAATTCGAATAATCTTGAATTCTTTGATTGTCAAATCCTTGTAAATAATCTGTTTTTGGGATGTTTGTAGGAATCCAATTGTAATCACAGTGAATTATTTCGTAATAATAATCCGCTTCATTTCCGAATAAATCGTCAAATTGCAACTGAAAGCCATCTCCCAAATGAAATATAGGGATTGCGTTTTTGTTGTTTTGAACAAACGAAATGGTTTTGATATTATAAGGAGGAGCAACTTCATTTTCTACTTGTGCAGAAACAGAAGTGATGAATAAAAGAAACATTAGTTTTCTAAAAAACAAAGTTGGCATAATTGTCAATTTACTAAAATGTAAATATAACGAATTATGCCATACTATATTATTGGTGTAAAATGTTCTTATTTGAAACAAACGGGAATGATTTCTCCTTTGGCCAAGCAGTATTTTTCAACTAATTCTGGAGCTATTTCATTGGTGTAATCTTCTTCGATAACATTAAAACCGATTGACCTTAATTTATCAAAATAATCACGTCCATAAATACGTACATGATCGTATTGTCCGAATATTTTAGCACGCTCTTTTTGGTCAGTAATGCTATCATCTGCAAAAGTAGTAGCTCTTGATAAATCCTGAGGAATCTGTAAAACAGCCATTCCGCCTGGTTTTAAAACACGAAATAATTCCTGCATAGCCTTAGTGTCGTCAGGAATGTGCTCCAAAACATGGTTGCATAGAATAACATCATATTGATTGTCTTCAAAAGGCAAATTACAAATATCAGCTTTTACATCCGCTAGCGGGGAAAATAAATCAGTAGTGGTGTATTCTAGATTTTTTTGATTTCGAAATAATTTATAGAAAGCCTGTTCTGGTGCAAAATGCAAGATTTTCTTTTTTTCTTTTGAAGTGAAAAAATCAGTTTTATCATTTAAATATAACCAAAGTAAACGATGTCTTTCTAGAGAAAGTGTGCTTGGTGAAAGTACATTATTTCTTTGTGTCCCATAACCGTATGGCAAAAACATTCTAAAACTTTTTTCATCAATTGGATCGGTGAAAGCATCTCCTTTTAGTGCCAATGCAAGAATTGGACGCGCAATATAACTTAACCGAATAAGAATTGGTCTCGGAATAGTATTAAGTATAAGTTTAAAAAGTTTTTTCATTAGCTATTTTATATAATTTTTTAAAAAAAATATAAGTTTAGTTTTTCTTCAACGACCTTAAATGTCTTACATGGTTTAAAAAAAGGTTAACCATATAAGGCTATTTAAGTTTTTGATTTGTTTAGATAACTAAAGGTTCTTTTCTAAATTCATCTTCTTCATTACTCACAATTCCTAATGCTTTGTATATGTATCCAAATGTTGATAAAATTTCAGGTTTTCCATCGATGATAGCAACATCATGTTCAAAATGTGCACTTGGTTTTCCATCGGCAGTTAGGATTGTCCAACCGTCTTTTAATTGTTTGATGTTTCGTGTTCCAAGATTAATCATCGGCTCAATAGCAACGACCATTCCTTCTACAAAAAGTTTTCCACGACCACGTTTTCCGTAGTTTGGCATTTCAGGATCTTCGTGCATTTTTTGTCCAACACCATGACCTACAAGTTCACGAACTACTCCGTAACCATGTGCTTCGGTATATTTTTGAATTGCATTTCCTACGTCTTCAACACGATTTCCTAATTTGAATTCTCGAATTCCTACGTATAACGATTCTTTGGTTACTTGCAATAATTTTTTGGTTTCAGGAGCAACTTCACCAATTTCGAATGAATAGGCATGATCTCCATGATAGCCATTTTTGTAAGCCCCACAATCTACAGAAATTACATCCCCACTTTCTAATGGTTTGTCGTTTGGAATTCCGTGAACAACTTGTGCGTTTGGACTCATGCAAAGTGAATTTGGGAAACCATATAAGCCAAGAAAACTTGGTTCAGCTCCATGGTCACGAATAAATTCTTCGGCTAGTTTGTCTAAGTATAAAGTAGTAACTCCTTCCTTTATTTCGGAAGCTATCATTCCTAATGTTTTTGATACGATCAATGCGCTTTCTCGCATCAATTCTATTTCTTCACGTGATTTTACTATAATCATATTTACGAATTTTCAGTTTGCAAAAGTACAATTTTATGACAACTTTTGATGCTAAATAGCGGATAATAAAAAAGCTGTCCCAACTGGAACAGCTTTTTTTAGTTTAAATTCAGCTGAATTGTAATCTTATAATAAAGAATGACAACTCATTGCTTCTGGTTTTTCAATTCCCATCAATTCTAGAATAGTAGGTGCAATATCACCTAAAACACCATCGTGAATTGTTTTTAAATCTTTGTCTACTAATATAATAGGCACAGGATTTGTTGTGTGAGCTGTATTTGGGCTTCCGTCAGGATTAATCATTGTTTCGCAATTTCCATGGTCAGCAATTACAATCGTAGTATAATCATTTGCTAAAGCAGCTTCAATAACTTCTTTTACACAAGCATCAACTGCTTCACATGCTTTTATGGCTGCACTCATAATTCCGGTATGTCCTACCATATCGCCGTTAGCAAAATTAAGGCATACAAAATCTACTTCTCCTTTGTTTAATTCAGGAACCAAAGCGTCTTTTAATTCAAAAGCACTCATTTCTGGTTGTAAGTCGTAAGTGGCTACTTTTGGCGAGTTTCTCAAAATTCTAGATTCTCCTTCAAATGGTGTTTCTCTACCACCTGAAAAGAAAAAAGTTACGTGTGGATACTTTTCAGTTTCAGCAATACGAATTTGTTTTTTATGTGCTTTTTCTAATACTTCACCAAGAGTTTCTGTAATGTTGTCTTTATTGTAGACTACTTTTACATTTTGGTACGTTTCGTCATAATTAGTAAGCGTTACATAATACAAATTAATTTTGTGCATGTTTTGCTCATGAAAATCTTGTTGCGAAAGCGCTTCAGTCAATTCACGTCCTCTATCAGTTCTGAAATTAAAGAAAATTACAACATCGTCTTCTTGAATAGTTGCAAGAGGTTTGTCGTTTTCATCAACCATAACTGTTGGGTGAATAAACTCATCTGTAACATCATTTTTGTAACTTTCTTCAATAGAAGCTACAGCATTTTTAGAATGAGTTCCTGTTCCGTTTACAACTAAGTCATACGCTAATTTTACTCTTTCCCAACGTTTATCTCGGTCCATTGCATAATAACGACCAATAACTGAAGCCAGTTTTACAGTAGTATTAGCGATATAATTTTCTAAATCTTGAATGTATTTTTTTCCAGATTTTGGATCTACGTCACGACCATCGGTGAAGGCGTGAACAAACACTTCTTTTAATCCATATTGCTGAGTAGCATCTATTAATCCTCGTAAGTGTGAAGTGTGCGAGTGAACGCCTCCGTCAGAAACAAGACCTAAAAAGTGAACTTTTTTATTGTTTTCTTTAGCATATGTAAAGGCATCAATTAGTACTTGTTCTTTTATCAAAGTATTATTGGCTACAGCCAAATTTATTTTGGCTAAATCTTGATACACAATACGACCAGCTCCTAAGTTCATGTGACCTACTTCGCTGTTACCCATTTGTCCTTCAGGTAAACCTACGTTTAAACCATCTGTTCTAAGTTGAGCACTTGGGTAATTTTTATAAAGGCTATTTATAAACGGAACGTTTGCGTTATCTATTGCAGAAACTTTCGGGTCTGGAGATTTCCCCCAACCGTCTAGAATCATAAGAATTACTTTTTTATTCATGATAATTTTTTACGCAAATATAAAGAATTTTAGAAAAAAAGTAGGGGTCTATAAATCACTATTATACATTTTTAAGTGAACAGAACCATTCAATAATAATTCTGTTATATTAAGCGATTTTTTTACAATTAATGCTTATAAAAAATTATTTTTCATGGAATTGTAATCTATAAAATAGCGAACACTTACGGATAAAACATGGCTTAAACTTTCATTATTGAGCAAATTAGTCAGGTTTTTGTCAAATTTTTTATTGATTATGTTTTCAAAATTTGCTGCATTGTTTCGGTATAGTATGGAAACTTGACTTCCAGGTGCAAACCACCAAGAATAGGATAAGTCAAAATTCCAAGAGTAAAAACTTGAATTTTTGTTCTCTGAATAACTTGAATTATTTGTCAGTCTGCCGTTTTGTTCTAATGACAGAAAGTTTTTATTTTCAGCATAAGACCAATATTGGCGTGCCGAAAGATCAAAATTCATTTTGCTGTTTATAGAATATTTCCCCGAAAGCGTATTGGAATAGGTTATTACATTTCGATTTGCAAAAACAATAGTGTTTTCGGTTGCTGGATTTGAGTCCGCGTCAATGCTATCAACAAATCCTTTATTGTTATTTTGTCTAAAAAAATTGAAAGAGTAGTTCAGCGAAAACTTGTCGTTAAATCGATATCTTGGGGATAATAAGAAACCATATGAATTTCTTCCAGATTCGCTTAGAACTGCAAAAGAAGGATTAATATCTATGGCAAATTTATTATTGTAATTTGAAGAAAAGTAAAGCCAACTGCCAAATCGTTTAGGTGAAATTACATATTTGCCTTCTGTTCTAGGTTCATAATAATCGTATTTTTCAAATGGATCTAAGTTGATTCCTATTCCAAAAAAAAGATTTTTTTTAGTATTTAAATTGACATTAACATTGAAATTGTTCCCTTGAATTTTGCCTGTTTCTTTATTGAATTGAACAAAATTATTGTAATTCAATCTAAAGCTATTAAAGTATTTTGTAGGATTCAGAATTCTATAATTAGCATTGCCATAAATGCTGTAATAGTTGGTTTCAAAATTGATTCCTAAGTCATTATTGTCATAGTTTTTAGTAAACAAGTCACCGCCAAAGCTGTATCTATATTTTCCTGATGTTTCAGAAAAGTTTAATGTTGTAGCAATTCCTTTTTTGTCTTCGAGCTCATTTACGTAGCTGTATTTAAAATCTCCAGCTAAATTATAGGTATTTTTCTTTGTGTTCAAATCCCAGACTAATGCAGAAACATTCGCATCTCTAAAATCTCCGTTACGAGTAACATTTGTATTTACAAAAGAAACCGATGAATTTTTGCGGAAGCGTTGATCCAATACTAAAACATTATAATTAGATAAAGGCTCAATGATTTCTCTTCTAGTTTCTTGGGTATCCGTATTTAATATGGTCGCGGCAGTTTTTTCAGTAACGGCATTTAAAATTCCAATTCCTAATCCATCTTTGGTTCTGCCAGAAACTTTCAAGGCATTGATAAGATTTACATTTGCTGGGCTGCTACTTATTTCTTCATTAGTTGCAAGGGTTGGAAATTTTGACGGACTTCCACCAATTCTTCTAGAATAAAGAAGATTTCCTTTGCTGAACAGATCAGTTCCTTCGGTAAAAAAAGGTCTGTTTTCATTAAATTGTTGTTCGAATGGACCTAAATTCAATATTTTTTCATCGTATTTTGTCTGCCCAAAATCAGGAATTAATATTGCATCAAGCGTAAAAGCGTCATTAATTCCGTACTTAACATCTAAACCACCTTTGAGGGTTCCGTATGATTTTTGTTTTGAATTAGCATTTAAATAAAATGACGAATAAGGCAAAAGAAACAATCGAGTAGGTGTTTTTATATTTTCAATTCCTTCAAGATTTCCAGATTGTTGCGTGAAAGTTCCAATTTTTGTATCCAGTCTATTCCATGTATATACTTGTCGGTCTCGTTTAATTTCTCTGAAAAAATTTAGTCCCCAAGTTTGCTTTTTTTCTCCAGAAAAACGTAATGCAGCATAAGGAATTCTCATTTCTACAGTCCAACCTTTGTCTGTTATTACAGCTTTGCTTTTCCAAACTGCATCCCAAGAATAGTCTTCTCCATTTGTATTTGTTGATATACAGTCAGATTGGCCATCAGCAGCATTTACAAAAAAATCAAAATCTTGTTGGCCGTCATTAAAACCATTTATAAATACTCCAAAAACATCCGAAGTTCCAAATTCATCTCGTTTTGTGATTTCTTTTAAAATTTTATTGGGTTCATTGTCGTATAGGAAAGCAGCAATATAGATGGCATCGTTGTCATATAAAACTTTTACATCTGTTTTCTTTTCCTCTGGGATTGGTTTTCCATTATCAGGATCAAACATGATGAAATTTGTAGCTTCGGGAACAGTTTCCCATATTTTTTCATCTATTTTTCCGTCGATGATTATGTTGCCTTCAGTGATAAATTTGGTTTGTAGTACTTTTTTTTGGCTGTAGCCAAAAAACGAAAATAAAAGGATTCCTATAAAAAATATTTTCCTCATACGATTTTTGATTGATTGAATTTGATTGATGATCGGTTAGAATATAATAGACTTAACTTTTACGATTTTGTTACAAAACGTTTAGTTAAAATTATTTTCTAATTAAAAAGTAACGAATTAAAAACGATTGGTTTTGGATTTTATTTCAAAATCAGGGGGTTTTTTAGTATTTCTTTTTTAGAGAATTGTAGTCTATAAAATAACGAACACTAATAGAGAAAATATTCGTTAAGTTACTATTGAATACACTTTTGATATTATTAGTTAGGTTTTTATCGACTACATTTGTTCTTTCAAGGGAATAATTACGGTAAAGAAAAGAGATTTCACTGCCAGGGGCAAACCACCATGAATAGGATAAATCAAAATTCCAAGAGTTGAAATTTCTGTTTTTGTTTAAAGTGTAGGCATTATTTGGAGATAAATAGCCATCATTTTGTAAGCTGAAAAATTCATGATTTTTAGAATAAGACCAATAATATCGAGCGGTTAAGTTTACTGTCATTTTGTTATTTAGGGCATATTTCCCGGTAAAATCATTTTGAACGATTTCTCGATTGCGTTCCGCAAAAATTATTTCTGAGTCGGTAGTGTCCACCCAACCGCGGTCATTTTTTTTGTTCGTATAATCTAGGGTGTAACCTAATGAAAATTTATCGTTGAATCTATATTTTGGACCAAAATAAAAACCAAAATTGTATCTACCATCCTCATTGTATGTTGTAAAAGAAGGTTGCAAAATTACTGAAAAAGCATGGTTGTCATTTGTGGTAAAATTGATAGCAGTGAATATTTCTTCAGGAATAAAAACATATCTTCCATCTGCTCTTGGTTCATAAAAATCATAAGTTTTGAAAGGCGTAATTTGGAACGCAAATTCTAGATATTGATTTCCAAGCGTTGTGGATTTAATCTCAGTTCCTATGGCGCCTTCTTGCAGTTTTCCAGATGTGTTTTCAATTTCTAAATTAACATATTGGTTTATTTTGAAGGTATTGAAGACTTTTGTAGGATTTAGAATTCTATAACTAGCACTTGCATAAGCATTGTGGTAATTGGTATAAAAATTAATTCCTAGATCGTTAATATCGTATTTTTTGGAGATGTATTTTCCGCTAAGACTATATCGGTATCGACCACTTGTTTTATCAAAATTTAAAGAGGTCTTGAATCCGTTGTAATCTTCAAGAGTGTTTATACTACTGTATTTAAAATCGCCATATAAATTGTAGGTGTTCTTTTTTGTGTTTAAATCGAACAATAAAGCGGAGACATTTGCATCTCTGAAGTTACCATTTCGAGTTGTATTCGTATTTACAAAAGAAACAGATGAATTTTGATTGAAACGTTGATCAAAAACCAAAACATTGTAATTTGTTAGTGGTTCAATGACTTGTTTACGCGTTTTATTGGTGTCAGTATCTAGAATTGTTGCGTACGTTTTTTCGGTAACGGCATTCAGAAAACCAATTCCTAATCCTTTTTCTGTTCGACCAGATACTTTTATAGCGTTGAGTAAATCAACGGAGCTTGGATAATTTGTTATTTCTTCATTTGAATTTACGGCTGGTTCCGTGCTTGGAGCACCACCAATTCTTCTGGAATAAAATAGATTTCCTTTTGTAAATAAATCAGTTCCTTCCGTGAAAAAAGGCCTATTTTCTTCTAACTGTTGTTCAAAAGGTTCTAGGTTTAAAATGGCATTGTCAAATTTAGTTTGCCCAAAATCAGGAACTAAAATGGCATCAAGTGTAAAGGAATCGTTTATTCCATATTTAATATCTAAACCTGCTTTTAGGGTAGTGTCGGATCCAATATCGCTTTTTTGATAATACACAGAAGAATATGGAATTAAGAAAAGACGAGTAGGAGTATTTATATTTTCAATCCCTTCAAGAATACCGGCTTGTGGAATTACAGCTCCAATTTTAGTATCAATTCTGTTCCAAGTATATTTTTGAACATCTCGTTTTATTTCACGGATAAAATTGATTCCCCAAGTTGGATTATCAGATTTAGAAAAACGTAATGCAGCATAAGGGATTTTCATTTCAACTACCCAACCAAAATCGGTTAGAGATACTTTGCTGTCCCAAATCGCATCCCAAGTATAATCTTCATAATCTTCTGTTGCCAAACAATCCATTTGAACTCCAGCAGCGCTTACAAAAAACCTGAAATCTTGTTGGCCATCATTAAACCCATTGATGTAAACTCCAAAATGATCTGACACACCAAAAACGTCTCGGTTAGTTATTTCCTTTTGAATTTTATTTGGCTCATTATCATATAATAATGCGGCAATATATATGGCATTATTATCATAAAGAATTTTGACGTCCGTTTTTTTATCATTGCTTATTGGTTTCCCATTGTCGGGTTCAAACATGATAAAATCAGTAGCATCAACGGCTGATTTCCAGATTTTTTCGTTGATTTCGCCATCAATGATTATGCTTTCTGTAGTAGATTTCGCCCTAATAATTTTTTTTTGGCCATAGAAATTAAGGCTAACAAAAATTAAATAAACTAAAACTAAAACTTGGAATTTCTGCATAAATTGGGTATGTTGGTAAGCAAAAATAACAAAATTAACATGAAAAGTGATTAATTTATAAATTATTTGATAGTGTTTCAAATGTTAAATTATTTCTAAAAGGGACTTTTTGAGCTTTATTTTTTAAAAAAAATGTGTTTTTATGTATCTTTGCAATCCCAAGTCTAACTCATAACCTAAACGTAATCAATGATTTATAAGATATTTCCCGCCTCTTTACTTTTTGTTTTTTCGTTTTTTTCAATTCATTCTTTTATTTCAAAATCTGAAAACAAGAATGCAATAGCAATAGAAAAAACTATTAATCCAAATTTAGACGATGCTAATGTAGAAATGGTTTATAATCATTTGCATTCTGACAAATATGCTTTGCCTAAATTAGAAAGTTTTGCTAAAGCCTTAAAAGGATATTATTCTTTGAAAGAAAAAGGGTTAATTAAGAAAAATATTTTAACGCTTGTTGATTTTAGCTTGTCGTCAAACTCAAAGAGACTTTGGGTTATTGATTTAGCTACAAATACAATTTTATTTCAATCACTTGTTGCTCATGGCAGAAACACGGGTGAGGAATTTGCTAAAAGTTTTTCTAATTCAGCTCAGTCTTTCAAAAGTAGTTTAGGATTTTATGCTACAGGCGAAATATATTCGGGTAAACATGGAATGTCATTGCGATTGGATGGTCTTGAAAAAGGAATAAATGATAATGCTAGAAGTAGAGGAGTTGTGGTACACGGTGCAAATTATGTGTCAAATTCTTTTATCAAAAATAATAAAAGATTAGGCAGAAGCCAAGGGTGTCCTGCGCTTCCAGAAGAATTATCAAAAGAGATTATAAACGTAATTAAAGACAAATCTTGTTTGTTTATTTATCATCCTTCCGCAATATCTAAGTTTGTTTCTTAAGGTTTAATTAGTAAGAAATCTAGAAAGTTATACTAGTTTAAACATTAGATAATGTTCGCCAACATCTTTTATGTCAAATGGAGTTCCTGTTTTTTGATATCCCATTTTTTCATAAAAACCAGTCGCTTCTGTTCGAGCATTGAACCAAATTAAATTTGCGTCCTGATTGATAGAATATTTTTCACAATGCAGAAGAAGAGCTTTGCCAAAACCTTGTTTGGTATGTTCTTTTAAAACTGCCATTCCCCGAATTTGAAATTGTTTTTTTTGTGGAAATAATTTATTTGTGGCTTCGAATAATGACACTACACCAATAATTGATTCCTTGAGAAACAATCCAAAATGAGTTGTGGTTTCTAAATCATCGCCTTCAAAAGAACAGCTTTCTATTGGTTTTCCCATTCTTAAAACAGGATGCCTTACTGTAAAAGTTTCTTGAGAAGATATTTTTGAGATATTTTGCATTGATTTTAAAATATTTTTTTCGACTAAATAAAGGTATAATATTTTCATATTAAATTCTTTATCTATTGCAGAGGTCATGTTAAATAAAGTTGCAGAAGGCTATGGCTATTAATTTTTTTAAAAAAACTTGCATTGAAGCAAACTTATTATTTATATTTGCACCGTTGTTAATGCGAAAGTAGCTCAGTTGGTAGAGCTCCAGCCTTCCAAGCTGGTTGTCGCGAGTTCGAGCCTCGTCTTTCGCTCTAAGTCCTCATTAATTTGAGGTTTTTTATTTTACTGTTATAATGCGAAAGTAGCTCAGTTGGTAGAGCTCCAGCCTTCCAAGCTGGTTGTCGCGAGTTCGAGCCTCGTCTTTCGCTCTTAAAAGCCGAAACTTAATTGTTTCGGCTTTTTTATTTTAAATCAGCGATGCTTATTTTATAAAACTTAAATCAGAACCGCTTTCTAATTCTTCAGGAAGTTGATTCTGTCTAAAAAGACGAGCGGATAAGTTTCCTTCTAAAGTAATTTTTTCTCCTTTTGCATTTAACCAGCTTCCTTCTCGTAATCCTAAAACAGGAAGAGAATTGTAAGCATGAAATTCTTTTATTCGAGTCTCACGAGTTTCACCCATGTGTTTGGATTGCAAATTAGCATCTAAATAATGTGCATTCAAATTGAAAGGGATTAATCCTAGAGCCTGAAAACTTGGTGGGTAAACTATCGGCATATCATTTGTAGTTTGAATTGTCATTCCGCAAATGTTGCTTCCAGCGCTAGTTCCTAAATAAGGGGTTCCTTTTTTTACAGTTTCTGCAAGAACATCCATGATTTTGTTCTTGTACAACTGTGAAACAAGTACAAAAGTGTTTCCTCCACCTGTAAAAATTCCTTCTGCATTTTGAATAGCTTCCGCAGGATTTTCAAATTCATGAATTCCTTTTACGCCTATATTTATTTTGGCGAAAGCCAAAGCAACAGTAGCAGTATATTCTTCATGCGAAATGCCGCTTGGTCTTGCATATGGAATGAAAAGTATTGTTTTGCAATCCTTAAAATGAATTTGTAAGGTTTCTAATAAGTAGTCTAAATACCCTTCGTTATGGAGTGTAGAGGTACTGGCAATAATTATATTTTTCATTTGGTTTTGATAAAAAATTATGATTCAAAGGTATTAAATAGTTGTTTTTAATTAACATATTTTTACCAAGTCGTTAGTAATTAATTTGGAGTATACTAAGATACTTTTACACCGTATTTAAGATCTTAAAATTGATTCGCCTTACAGATGAGTAGAACTATTTCCTTTTTATTTTGTTTAGTTGCAGCTAATGTTTTAGCACAACAATCGGTTCCAACTCAATTAGAAGGAAAAGTAAATGCTAACATGCTCGATCTGGAAGGGATATACATAATCAATTTAAAAACTGAAAAAGCCGCTATTACGGATGCCGATGGCTATTATTCCATTCAGGCTGCTGTAGGTGATACTTTATTGTTTTCATCTGTTCAATTTAAAAGTGTTACGATAGTTTTGACTCCAGAACATTTTCAAAAAGAAAGGCTCATTGTAAAAATGGAGCCGATTATGAATCAATTGAAAGAAGTTGTTATCCGTAGATATGATAATATAAATGCTGTGTCGCTTGGAATTATTCCCAAAGGACAGAAATCTTATACCCAAGCAGAGCGAAAATTACGTACTGCGACTTCTGGTGGCGGGATTGATGGTTTGCTTAATTTATTTTCGGGGCGTACTGCCATGTTAAAAAAAGAATTAGCGGTTGAAAAGAAAGAATCATACTTAGCTTTATTAGAACAAATGTTTGATAAAAGTCATTTTACGAATACACTTAATATTCCTTCGGAGTACGTAAAAGGATTTGAGTATTATGCAGTTGAAAACGATAAGTTTACTAAAATTTTAAGCCTAAAAAATAGAACTACCGTTGAGTTTTTGCTTGGTGAATTAGCGATACAATACAACGATACTATTGCATGTGAAAAATAAGATTGCCTTCTTTTGCGTAAATAACATAGAAAATTAGCTTTAAAAAAGAGGGACTTTAAAAGATTTACTACTTTTGAAAAATGAGAAAAACAATTTTTTACACAATTCTTGGATTCCTGTTTTTAACCGTTTCAGCTTTTGAAGTGCATAAATTTTATGTGGCAGTTTATCAGGTGAATTATGCTCCGGAAAAGAAAATGCTCCAAATTACTTCTCGGATTTTTGTTGATGACCTAAGTAAGGCCATCGAAAAAAAATACAACAAAAAAAACTATTTAGGCACAGAGAAAGAATCCTCGGAAGACATAGTATTGCTTAAAAAATATTTTGCTGAAAATCTTATTTTTAAAATTAATGGGCAGGCTAAGCCACTTAATTTCTTAAGCAAAGAACTTGAAGGAGATGTTCTTATTTGCTATTGTAGTATAAAAGAAGTCCCCAAAATAAAATCTATTGAAACATACAATTCAATTTTGTCAGAATGGAACTCTGAGCAGCAAAACATCATGCATTTTATTGTCTTTTCAGAGAAAAGAAGCGTTCTTTTTACGAGTTCTAATAAAAGCGAAGTGTTAAAATATTGATATAAATAGAAGAATTTGTTAAAAATCATTATTTTCACGCACTGAAAATAATAGTATTCCTTTTTATGAAAAACTTTTCTTTATTGTTAATTCTACCTGCAATTTTATTTGCTCAAGAAAAACCAGCAGTAATTACTCCCAAACAACCGGGTAAGTACGACACCAACAAATTTAGCCAAATGTATGATTTATTGGCTACGCCCAATATGTTTCGTACGGCATCAGGAGCTCCAGGGCCAGCTTATTATCAGCAACAAGCCGATTATAAAATGGATGTGGAATTAGATGATAAAAATTCTAGATTAAGTGGTTCCGAAACGGTTACGTACTATAATAATTCTCCAGATAGTTTGGAATATTTATGGGTTCAGTTAGAGCAAAATCAAGCGGCCAAAAACTCTCAATCTCCTTTGGCTGAAAGCGAAAAAATTTCTCAAGTAGTAACAGTAGAAAAATTTGCAAATACGTACTTACAAGAAGGATTATCCCGTGGATTTAATATTGAATATGTAAAAGACGCTAAAGGAAATCCGCTATCGTATACTGTTAATCAAACCATGATGAGAATCAATCTGCCTGCGCCATTGAAACCTGGTGAGAAATATTCGTTTTCTGTAAAATGGTGGTATAATATCAATAACTATCAAAAAGACGGAGGACGTTCGGGTTATGAATTATTCGAAAAAGGAGGTAATAAATTGTATGTTATTGCTCAGTTTTTTCCAAGAATGGCCGTTTATAACGATGTTGAAGGATGGCAGAATATGCAGTTTTGGGGAAGCGGAGAATTTGCTTTGCCATTTGGTAATTATGATGTGAATATAACCGTTCCTGCGGATCATGTTATGGAGGCTACGGGAGAACTAATGAATAGAAGCGAAGTGTTTACACCAGAACAAGTAAAACGCTATGAGCTTGCGCAAAAATCATTTGACAAACCTGTTGTTATTGTTACTCAGGAAGAAGCTGAGGCTAGTGAAAAAGGATTTTCTGACAAGAAAAAAACATGGAAATATAGCGCTAAGAATGTAAGAGATTTTGGAATTGCCACATCAAGAAAGTTTATTTACGATGCAATGGCAGTACAATTAAGTAATAAAGTGGTTATGGCTACTTCAGTATATCCAAAAGAAAGTAATCCGTTGTGGGGAGAAACTTCTACGAGAACAGTTGCTCATACTCTGAAAAGCTATTCAAGTCATACATTTGATTATCCTTATCCAAAAGCAGTTTCTGTTTCGGCTGAAGATCAAGGAATGGAATACCCAATGATTTGTTGGAATTACGGTCGTCCAGATGAAAATGGAGTTACGAGTGACCGAATTAAGCACGGAATGATGAGTGTAATTATTCATGAAGTGGGGCATAATTTTTTCCCAATGATTGTAAACTCCGATGAACGTCAATGGACATGGATGGACGAAGGACTAAATTCATTCATGGAATATATGGCGGAACAAGAATTAGATCCTAATTATCCTTCAAGTCGAGGTCCAGCAAAAAATATTGTACCTTATATGAGCGGTGATCAAAAATTTTTGGAACCAATTATGTCAAACTCAGAAAACATAATTCAATTTGGTAATAACTCTTATGGCAAACCAGCTGCAGGACTTAATATTCTTAGAGAAACTATTATGGGAAGAGAATTGTTTGACCATGCCTTCAAAGTATATGCAAACAGATGGAAGTTCAAACATCCAACTCCAGAGGATTTCTTTAGAACAATGGAAGATGCTTCTGCAGTAGATTTAGATTGGTTTTTTAGAGGTTGGTTTTATTCAACCGATTATGTTGATATTGGAATTGATGAGGTAAAACAATACTATGTTTCTGAAAATCCAACAGCAGAATTGAAAGACGTAAAAGTAAGAAAAGGACGTTTCGGTCAAGAAAAAGGACCTTTCGTATATTTAATTTCAGAGAAAAGCACAGAATTAGCTTCTGCACAAAAGAAAGCTTTGCAACTTGACGAGATTAAATCTCTTTCAGATTATGTTAGTCAAAATCTTTCTGAAGAAGAAAAAGCAAAATTGAAATCACCTAAATATTTTTATGAAGTGACTTTCAATAAGCCAGGAGGAATGCTTATGCCTATTATTGTTGAGCTTACTTATGAAGACGAAACGAAAGAAGTTTTCAAGTATCCAGCTCAGATTTGGAGAAAAAATAATGAAACTGCTAAGAAGGTGTTTGCAACAACAAAAGCAATCAAAAAAATACAGATTGATCCAAAATTAGAGACAGCTGATATTGATGTAACTAATAATGCTTGGCCAAAAGAAGAAGTCAAATCTAAATTTGATTAATTTAAAAAAAAGAGACTCTGATAAAGAGTCTTTTTTTTTATGAAAAAATTAAAATTCAGACATTCAAAATTTGATATCTTTGTCATCAAGAAAAAAATAGAAAATATGTTTGGCATAGGAGGAGGAGAATTAATTTTTATCATGTTTATAGTTTTAATGCTTTTTGGTTCTGATAAAGTTCCAGAAATAGCACGTACTATGGGGAAAGCGATGGCGCAGTTAAAAAATGCCACGAATGATATTAAAAATGAAATCCAAAAAGGAGTTGAGGATAATGGTTTTGACCAAAAAACATTATCAGATTTAACAGGTAGTATTACATCAGAAATTAGCAAAGCAAAAGATAACTTATTAGGCGATACGTCAACATTGACTTCTGTTTCGAATACTTTCTCTTCAGAAATTGATATTGTAAAAGACACATTAGTAAGTGACACGACTGTTCCAGTTGATAAAGTAAAAGAGGGAATTGATGAAATTGACGAAATTGTAGGTCCAATAAAACGTCAGATTTAATGTTGGAGAAATTGCAGTCCCTCGATACTAAACTCTTTGTATATCTTAATGGTTTAGGTTCTGAAACCTATGATGGTTTTTGGCTGTTTATTACAAAACAAGTTAATTGGATTCCATTTTTTTTACTTTTATTGTATTTAATTTATAAAAAAATTGGAACCAAACAAACTTTGTATTTATTGTTGTTCGTAGCTGTTTTAGTTACTATTACAGATCAAACAACTAATTTGTTTAAAAACGGATTTCAAAGATTGCGTCCTTGCAATAATCCGGATATAAAATCGATTATTCGAATCGTACAATCCAGAAGTTCCTATAGTTTTTTCTCAGGACACGCTGCTAATACAATGGCGGTAGCTACTTTCTTGTATTTAAATCTAAAGCGTTATTTCAACTATTTAGGACTTTTATTTTTATGGCCATTAATTTTTGCTTACAGCCGTATTTATTTAGGATTGCACTATCCTTTAGATATAATTTCGGGCTATATAGCCGGACTTATCTTAGGCTTTTTAATGTATAAAGTATACAAAATAGTAAAGCAAAAGTATTTTCCTGAATAAAAAAAGGGAAAATTTAAAGGACTCTACTTACTGTTAAACCATCTCTAATAGGAAGCAATACGGTTTCAACTCTAGGATCATTTTTCAGAATTTGGTTGTATTCTAAAAGTACTTTTGTGCTCAAATCATTTTTTTGTAAAGGCTCTAGAACTTTACCGCTCCACAAAACATTATCAGATAAAATAATACCTCCTTTATTCATTTTTGGAACTATTAATTCAAAGTAGTTGAGGTAGTTTTCTTTATCTGCATCGATGAAAACTAAATCAAATTTGAGGTTTAAAGTTGGGATAATTTCGATTGCATTTCCTAAATGTTGTACAATTTGTTTTCCCCAAGGTGATTTGTCGAAATGTTTTCTTTGAAAATTAACTAATTCTTCTTTTATATCAATGGTGTGAAGTTCTCCACTTTCCTGCATTCCTTCGCATAAACACAATGCCGAATAGCCAGTATAAGTTCCAATTTCAAGAATGTTTACAGGGCGAATCAGTTTTGATAGCATACTTAAAACACGGCCTTGAAAATGACCACTTAGCATCCTAGGCAATAGAATTTTCTGATACGTTTCTTTATTCAAAGCAGCTAAATGTGCAGGTTCTTTTTCAGAGTGTTGTTCAATATAATCTTCTAATTCCTGTGAGATGAAATGCATTTTTTTTATTTTAAATAGAGGACAAAGTTACCAAATTCAGAATCAAAATCGAGTTGTCCCTTTGATTTTGTTTGATTTATAGCTCTCGAGTTTTAATTGGAAAATTAGGAATAAAAAAAGGGTCTAGCACTTTTCTTTTGAAAAATACTAGACCCAATAAATATAATCTACTTGTAGTTATTTCAGTGAATTAGAATGAAATTGCAGCTTCAAATACTAGACCTTTGAATTGACCACCATAAAAATTATTAGCATTTCCAGTAGGTACGTTTCCTACAAATTGTGTGTAATCTTTATAGTTTTGATTAACGTAATCTAATTTTGCTACAATGTTTTTAGTCATGAACCAACCAATACTTGATTCAAGTCTGTCTACAGTAACTTTTTTAGCATCTGCATTAGACAATTTTCCAGATACAGTATTGTATTTTCCTCCTATATAAAATTGTTCTGTTTTTCCAAATCTGTAGATAAGCTCTCCAGAATATTGATCTGCAGTACGTTTGGCATCAACACCTGCTTTATCTCCTCCTGAAGCTAATTCAACAGTTCCAAATAACTCAAGACCTTTGTATTTTACAAATGGGTTAATCATGATTGAAGTAGCCCAGTTTTTGAAGTTAGGGTTGAAAGTTGCTTCTGGTGTAGAAGTTGAATTATAACTAGCAGCAACATCAACACCATTATTTTTATAAGCGTTATTGTTTAATACACCCCAAAAACCAAATCCTGATCTAGAAGAAGAATATATGTTTGAGTTACCCAAGTTTGCATTATGATAGTAAGAACCTGTAAGTCTAACTCTCAAGTCTTTGTCAATTTGTTTGTCATAACCAAATTTAGCTAAGATTGAAGGGCTAACTGCAGTATTTGTATTTGGACCAGCAGTGTAAACAACTTCTTGTGTACCTTGATTTAAATTTCCATTTGTAGCACCTAACATGCTTACCCATCCGTTTCTTTTGTAATATACTTCAATACCCATTTCTGTACTGAATGCATTCATGATGTTGTTTCCTACAAATGCATTTCTAAGTGTACTACCGTTGTCAGAACTTCTGAAGTGAGCATCACCAAAGTTGTTCTCCATTTGTCCGATTTTAATTGTAGCGTATTTCATGAAATTAGCAAGGAAGTCTTTTTTAATGAAGTCTAACTTGTCAATTTGTAAATATCCACCTCTTGCATAAGTGTCATTGTGGTGTCTAGAAGCTAAATAAATATCTAAGTTTACTCTTACACCATCAAATAATTGAGCTCCAATAGTCATATCAGCAGCTGGAAGGACAAAATTATTTTCAGTATTCATTAATCGATATCCAGTGATTTTTGAAGGAGCAACAAAAGTTGCAGGTTGATCATTGAATGAATTGATTGCTTGGAAATCCATATTGAATGCGCCTCCTAAATCAACGCTCATTCCTTTGAATTCCTTATCGTCTTTTTGTACGTCAAAAACGTTGATTCCATCTTTGCTTCTTGAAATTTGATTTTGCATATTGCCAAACGATACTTGGGCGTTTGCGGCAGCCATAGATGTTAGTGCTACTGCTAAGAAATAAATTTTTTTCATGGCTAGTTGTTTTTATTTGAAATTAATATTGAATTTTATTGTTAGTTCTTTTCCAGTTTTGATTGTTCCGAATAAAGCAGTAGGTGCTGTCATTCCAAATTCATCAAAAGTAATTTTGTTAGCTCCTTGAATTGAAACAACTCCGTTTACTACACTTGTTTTAATTTGTGTTTTCAATTCTTTGCTAGCTCCAGCAATAGTATAAGTACCAGTTAAATTCCAAGTAGTCTCATTTACTTTTTCTGCTGATTTTAAAACATATTTAATTGTTTTGTTTTTACCACTTTTCAAAGTTTCATATGCAATTTTGTCCATTGCATTTTTTCCGCTTTTAATGCTCTCTGTCAAAAGAGATACAGTAAGTGAATTAATATCTGTTACTTTAGAATCCGTAACTGTTAAATTTGCTACACCAGTTCCTGAAACAGATTTCATTTCCCAATCGTGAAGCGTTGATGTACCAAACACTGAAAAATTTGCTTTTGTATCCAATGCATAACTTTTTTGTGCATTAGCATACAATGCCATTCCGAAGAATGCGATTGTTAAAAAGATTGATTTAATTTTTGTTGATTTCATTATTCTATTTATTTATTATTAATTGATTTGAGATTAAATTAATTGCGTTTACTATTAAATGCCTTATTAATTTGAAACAAAATTATTGCATACCTCCAAATAATAACATGATAAAAGTCATTGTTAAAGTTTTATTAAATTTATAATTCCTTACTATATCGTTTTAGAACTGGAATTTTTTTTCTGAAAAGGCAAATAATTTATTATTATATTTTTTTCGTCAATTAAAAAAAGAACAAAAAGCATTAAATTTGCAGCATGCAAATCGAAAAAAAAGACATCCGCGCCTTATCTAAAGAACAATTACGTGATTTTTTTGTAGCTAATGGTGACAAAGCTTTTCGTGGCAATCAAGTTTACGAATGGTTATGGAGTAAGGGTGCGCATAGCTTTGATGATATGACTAATCTGGCTAAGCCTACAAGGTTAATGCTTGAAACTCATTTTGTGATTAATCATATCAAAGTAGATACAATGCAGCGTAGTGAAGATGGAACAGTAAAAAATGCGGTTCGTTTGCATGATGGTCTGGTAGTTGAATCTGTTTTGATACCTACAGCAACAAGAACTACAGCTTGTGTTTCCAGCCAAGTAGGTTGTAGTTTAGATTGTAATTTTTGCGCTACAGCGAGATTAAAGCGAATGCGAAATCTGGAACCGGCTGAAATTTACGATCAAGTTATAGCTATTGATAAAGAAAGCCGTTTGTATTACAATCATCCACTATCTAATATTGTATTCATGGGAATGGGAGAACCTCTTATGAACTATAATAATGTCCTGAAAGCAATTGAAATGATTACTTCTCCGGAAGGTTTAGGCATGTCGCCAAAACGAATCATGGTTTCTACTTCGGGTGTGCCTAAAATGATTAAGAAATTGGCTGATGATGATGTAAAATTTAAATTAGCAGTTTCGTTACACTCCGCTATTGATGAAATTCGTTCTCGAATAATGCCTTTTAGCCAAAATTTTCCATTAGCAGAATTACGAGAAGCATTAGAATATTGGTACAGAAAAACCAAAAGTAAAGTTTCCTATGAATATGTAGTTTGGAAAGGAATAAATGACACTAAAGCTTCTGTTGATGCTTTTGTAAAATTTTGTAAATACGTTCCTTGCAAGGTTAATCTTATAGAGTACAATCCTATTGATGATGGAGAGTTTCAACAAGCTTCTGAAGAATCTATAAATGCCTACATAAAAGCGCTTGAAGCTAGTGGTATAGTAGTTAAAGTACGACGTAGCCGTGGTAAAGATATCGATGCAGCTTGTGGACAATTAGCGAATAAAGAAGCGTAAATTAATTTTTTTCTCAGAAAATTAATTTCAAAATCAAACTATGGTTTGTAAGTTTGTGTGGTAATATTGTATATTTGAAAACTAAATGAATATTACTTCTCAAATAAAACAGCCCATCTTTTGTGAAATGGAACTTTTTGAAAAAAAGTTCTACGAATCAATGTCTTCCAAAGTTGCTTTACTAAATAGAATAACCTATTATATTGTAAATAGAAAAGGAAAACAAATGCGTCCTATGTTTGTTTTTCTTACTGCAAAAATGGTTTCTGGTGGTACAGTGAACGAAAGAACGTATCGAGGTGCCTGTGTTATTGAACTAATTCATACCGCTACTTTAGTCCATGATGATGTAGTTGATGATAGCAATCGTCGAAGAGGTTTTTTCTCTATTAATGCTCTTTGGAAAAATAAAATCGCTGTTTTAGTTGGAGATTATTTGCTTTCAAAAGGATTGCTACTTTCCATAGATAATGGAGATTTTGATTTATTGCGAATTATTTCTGTTGCCGTTCGTGAAATGAGCGAAGGGGAATTACTTCAAATTGAAAAAGCTCGAAGATTAGATATTACCGAAGCTATCTATTACGAAATTATACGTAAAAAAACAGCCACACTTATTGCTGCTTGTTGTGCCCTTGGTGCAAAATCTGTTATTGAAGATGAGATGCAGGTGGAGAATATGCGCAAATTTGGTGAATTGATTGGTATGGCCTTCCAAATCAAAGATGATTTATTTGATTACACTGATGAAGCCATTGGTAAACCTACCGGAATAGATATTAAAGAGCAAAAAATGACTTTGCCACTTATTCATGTTTTGAATTCATGTACTTCAAAAGAAAAAAATTGGCTAATCAATTCTATTAAAAACCACAACAAAGACAAAAAGCGTGTAAAAGAAGTTATTGCCTTTGTGAAAAATAACAACGGATTATCCTATGCCGAAAATAAGATGATTCAGTTCCAGCAAGAAGCACTTTCTATTTTGGATAATTATCCAAATTCAGAGTTTAAAGAAGCGCTAATTTTGATGGTAAATTATGTTATTGAAAGAAAAAAATAGAATAATAGTAAAATATTTTTCTCCTAATACCCTTTAATTTCTCGGTTTTTTAATTTCTTTCTGAAATTTTAAAAAAAATACTAATTCATGATGCAACCTTTTTGCATTATAAATCGTCTTGTCAATAGAAACACTTTATAAAAAAATTGAAAGTAATTAATTTACATCAAGAGGAAAAAGAACTAATCCAGTTAGCAGTCGAAAGCAATCGGCAAGCGCAACAGAAGATTTATGCACAGTTTTCGTCTAGAATGCTAAGTGTTTGTAGGCAGTATATAAAAGACATTCATCAAGCCGAAGATGTTATGATTACTGCTTTTATGAAAATATTTAGCAATCTGAAAAATTTTGAACATAAAGGAAGTTTTGAGGGTTGGATTAGGCGAATTATGGTGAATGAATGTATTTCCTTTATTAGAGTCCAAAAAAAAGTTATGTTTCTTGAAGATGAAATGCATTTTGAGGAAGGTTTTAGTTCTATGGACAGCCAACTTTCAGTAGAAGATATTCAGGTTTTGATTGACGGTTTGCCAGATGGATATAAAATGATTTTTAATTTATACGCCATCGAAGGATATAAACATCAGGAAATAGCAAGTATGCTGAAAATTAATGAAGGAACATCAAAATCACAATTATCACATGCTAGAAAGATGTTGCAACAGCAGATTAATTTATTAAAAAAGTACGACAATGGAACCGAATAAATTTGATAATCAATTTAAGGAAAAACTAAGCACTAGGGAGATAAAACCTTCGGATGCAGCTTGGGATAGATTAGATGCCATGTTATCAGTTTCTGAAAAGCCCAAAAGAAAATTTAGCTGGTTGTATATTGCGGCTAGTGTATTAGTTTTTTTTACAGTAGGCACTGTTTTTTTTAATCAAAAAGAAAGTGTAGTTCTGAATCCAAAAGATACTATTAAGATTCAGAACGAAATTACTATTAAAAGTAATGAAACAGCTCCAATATTGAATAGTAGTAAGAAGTCAGCTGTAGTAATTTCCGAAACAAAAAAATCAATTTCAAAAAGCAACATAATTCCTTCGACAAATAAACAACTAAAAAATAATAATCAAATAGTCGCAGTTTCAATCATTAATCAAAAAACAGAACAAAAATCAATTGTCAATCCAACTAATGTTCTTCTTGTTGAAAATCAGCTAGTGATAGTTGAAAATTTAAAAAAAGAAAATTCATCTGATCAAAAATCTAAGATTCATGTAAATCCAGATAATTTGCTCTCACAAGTTGACGGTGAACTAGAACTTTCTTTTAGAGAAAAAGTAATTAATAAGGTAAACAAAAATTACCAAACTTTGAAAGTCGCTTTAGATAATCGCAATAATCAACCATAAATCATCAATCACAATTAAAAACAATCAATCATGAACAATTTTACTATTTATCTAGCAACTCTTTTATGCCTTTTGGCGAGTAAAGTAGTAGGGCAGGAAACTTTTGAAACAAGAGCAAAAAATATTGCTGCAAAAATTGAGACCATAACTAAAGAAGAAAAATCGGCATTAAAAGAAGAAGTCGAAGCTGTTAACAATCAATTAGAAAAAGGTTCAATTACTTTGGAACAAGCGGAAAATAAAAAGAAAGTTTTAGCAGAAGCTAGAGCAATTAATATTGAAGCTCGAGTAGGTAAGGAACAAGAAAATTTGAAAAATTTGGTACAAGAAAAAGTTGATGGTAAGATTTCCGAATCAGACACAATCAAAAAATCGAATCAACTAATTTTGAAATGGGAAAAAGGAGATAAAAAACATATTGCTAAAAATGAAAAAAGAACGACCTCGCAGTTTGTTTTTGCCGCAGGGTTAAATAATCTGGTTACAGATGGTAAAATTGAGGATTCTGATTTTAGATTTTTGGGCTCTCATTTTTATGAATTAGGACTTACTTATAATTCTAGATTAGCTCAAAATAGTAATTTTCTGCATGCTAAATATGGACTTTCATTGATGTATAATAATTTGCGTCCAACGGATAATCAGAATTTTGTTATCAATGGAGAACAAACAAATTTAGAGACAAATCCAATTCATTTGAAAGATTCTCGTTTTAGAAATGTGTATTTAGTAGCTCCGGTTCATTTAGAGTTTGATTTTTCGGGAAGCGAAACAAAAGGTAACAAACGCTATTTTAAAACACATCAGAATGTTCGTCTTGGAATTGGGGGATATGCTGGATTTCATCTTAAATCAAAGCAAGTTTTAAAATTTGATGATAGTAATTTAGAGGCTACTGAAAAAAGTAAAGGGGACTTTAATACTAGTACTTTTATTTATGGTTTGAGTTCTTATATTGGGTACAAAGAGACCAGTTTGTATGTTAAATATGATTTAAACTCTTTGTTTAAAAACAATACAATTAATCAAAACAATATTTCTGTAGGAATTCGATTTGATTTAAATTAAAAATGGTTTGAAGTCGTTTATTTAAAAAAGCAATTTGAAAAAATTGCTTTTTTATTTTAAAGGTAAGAAAATAGAAATTTTAGTGCCTTCATTTAGCTTTGAAACAATACTAAAAACACCTTTCTTTTTTTTGATAATTATTTTACTCAAAAAAAGACCTAATCCTAATCCTTGTTGTTCCATTACTTCGCGATTGAATTGTTTTGTTGCATCAATTTTTTTTAATTCATCTTCGCTAAATCCTATTCCAGAGTCACATATAGTTAATTCATAATATTTTTCGTCAAACTTCAAGCCAGTAACGAGAACAGTTTTGTCATTTGGTGAAAATTTTAATCCATTATCAATTAATTCATAGAGGATAAAATACAAATGATTTTGGTGTATTTTCACATCAGAAGGATCAATATTGAAATGAATTCTTTTAGCTTCACTCTCATCAACTTTTGAAATTTTATCTTTTACTTTTAAAAAGGTTTCAAGAATTTCAGAATTTGAATTTTCAGAAAAGTTGATGGTGTTGTTTTTTAAATTTTGATACAGAATTAAGTTTTGCATAGTTCTGTTCAATCTTTCCCCAGAAGTTTTTATAGTATCATAAAATAAGGCAATTTCATTTTTTTTAAAATTATCTTCATTTTCAATCAAAAGATCTATAGAGCCTAAAATTCCAGTAAGTGGAGTGTTGATTTCGTGGATTAAAAAATTATTTTTAGTAACGTTAAAAGTATTATTTGCATTTTTAATCTTGTTGAATCTATTTATTTTTGTTTCTATGGTTTGTATTAGTTCACTGACTTTAAAAGGTTTTGAAATGAAATCATCAGCACCATTAAGGAGGCATTCTCTCATTTCATTATTATCATTTTTTGCGGTCAAAAAAATAAATGGAATAGTTTCCAAAAATTTATTTTGCCTAATAATTTCATGAAATGAATACCCATCCATAACAGGCATCGAGATGTCGCTAATGATTAAATCTGGGATCCAGTTTTCGAGGATCTCTAATGCTTCATGTCCATCCTGCGCTGATATAACCTCGTAGTTTTTATGTGTCAAGAGCTCTGAAATAGTTTCTCTAATTTTTAGCTCATCATCTACCAGAAGAATTCTATTCTTGTTCATAAGGAAAATTTAAAATTATTGTTGTTCCTATGTTTTCCTTACTATTCAACGTAATTCTACCATTTAAGAATTCTGTAAATTGTTTGACAATTACTAATCCTAACCCAGAACCTTTTATTGTGCTTGTGTTTTTTGCTCTAAAGAAAGAGGTATATAAATTTTGAATATCTTTCTCTGGAATTCCAATTCCATGATCTTCAATTTCAATTTGTATTTCTGTACTCAAATATTTAATTGTGATTTGAGGTTCAGGTTTGTTTTCTGAATATTTGAAGGCATTACTAATTAAATTTGTTATAATATGGAGCATTAAAGTTTCATCCGTTAAAAAATGTTTCTTTGTACCCTCAAGACTTAGTTTAATTTTTCGGCCGTCAGGTTCATTGTTGAAATAAGTTTCAATTAGTTTTTCGATAAAGTCAGTAAAATCAATTGATTTAATGTCTTTTTTGGTTTCTTGGAGCTCATATTTTCCAAAAACAAGAATGTTATTCATTAGCTCAGTCATTCGTTCCACTTCGCTTTTTATTCTTTCGCTAATTAAATTGATGCTTTTGGTTATTTTATTTTCCATGTTCTGAACCTTCATTTCTAGAAGTTCCGCATTAGAATAAATAACGGTCAAAGGCGTTCTAAATTGATGCGAAGCCATTGACACAAATTTTGCTTTTAATTCGTTAAATTTTCGTTCTTTTAAAAGAGCTGTTTCCATTTCTTCGGCTGCTGTTATTCTTTCGCTGATATCTCTATTGCAACTTTGAATACCAATAATTTTATTCTCTTTATCAAAGATTAGTTTAATTTGTGCTTCTAGCCAGATATAACTTCCGTCTTTTTTTCTGTATCTAAAAGTTACAATAGGGTTTTTAGAATGTTTAATTAAATTGTCATGGTGATTTTTAACTAATTCTATGTCATCGGGGTGAATGAATTCAAGCGGTTTTTTGTTTAATAATTCTTCGGGCTTGTATCCAATTATTTCTTCACATGACGAGGATACGTAAGTATAGTTCAAATCTATTGAATGTTGGCAAATCAAATCAGTGGTGTTTTCTGCAATAAATCTAAATTTCTCTTCAGAAAGTTCTAGTTGATTTTCAGCCTCTTTAATTTCGCTAATATCGATGTATGTTCCAATGATTTTAATTGGTTTACCATCTTTATTTTTCCGAATTAAACCAGAATATTTTATCCATACAAGGTGCCCGTCTTTGTGGATCATTCTTGTAGTTCCTTTGTAAATATCTGATTTTCCTTCTATATAATTTTTTAATTTTGTCTCAATTTGAACCAAGTCTCCGGGATAGATACTTTTTTTCCAAAATTCTAGATTCTGAATTATCTCATTTTCTTTATACCCAAGTATTCCTGCCCAATTATAGGAAAATGTAGTTATATCTGTTTCAAGATTCCATTCCCACATAGCCTGTTTCGAACCTTCCATATAGAAATTAAATTTTTCTAAAGTGGATTCTAATTTTGCTATAATTTTGTCTTGATTAAGCCTTATGCCAATATTTTTAGCAATGGAATGCAAAGCATATACTTCCTCTTCTGTCCATCTTCTTTCAGTTTTACAATCATCATATCCAATCCATCCCCAAAATTTATTGTTTGAAAAAATAGGGGTGAATAAATAGGATTTTATGTCTTGCATTTCCATGGTTTCTCGGAAGAAATCGTTATCACTTTCCCTCACTAACCCATGTATTGATTCGTCTTTAGAGAGAGTTTCAAAGAGTCCTGGAAACACATCGTAAGGGAGTCCGTTGAGTTCCGGGCTGCCTATGTAAGGTGTAACATCGTCATTGCACCATTCGTGAGTGTAATATAGTTTTAAAATGCCATTTTCGGTTTCATTTTTAAAAATGTAGCATCTGTCAATGTCTTGCCCTTTGCCAATATCAGTAATGCAAAAATTCAAAGCATTATCAATTGATTGCTCTTTTAAAAGGTGATTATTTGCTTTTGAAATGCTTAATAAAAGATTCTGCATTGGGAATTAATTGTTTTAATTTCTTTAAATAGCTGTAATTAAACAACATAGCAATTTTTTAAACAGATAAAATGGCGAAGTGTTTAATTAGATAAATCTAATAATTATTAATGATAGAAGGTAATGTTTTTTTATTTGCATAAAGTCAACTGATAAATGTATTTATAATTCGATTTTTTTTTATTAATATTACTGATAATTTGAAAATTAATAATTATAATTTAAATAAAAAGAACTAATTTAGTACGATGAGAAGTCAAAAAAAGAAAATAGTATTAATTGAAGATGATATTGCATTAGGGAATTCAATATCAGAATTATTGATCTTAAATGATTTTAGCGTAAGTTGGTTTCAAGACGGTGTTGAGGCACTTATTTATCTAAAAATTCATATTCCTGACATTGTCATAAGTGATTTGATGATGCCGCTTATGAATGGAGAAGAATTGTACTTGAATGTTAGAAAAAATAGTAAACTTGATACAATTCCTTTTATTATAATTACAGCTAATATTGATGATGAAGTAAAATATAGACAGTTAGAAAACGGCGTCAATGACTATATAATGAAGCCTTTCAAGGTTAAAGAACTGATACTTAAAATCAATAATCTATTAGATTTTAGAGCAAATATTGAGAAGAAATATAAGCCAGATCCGTTCTCAAAAGTTACAATAAAATTATCCGAAAAAGATTTTCTTTCTTCTGTTGATGAGCATTTGCTTAAAAATTTAAAATCAAAAGTAGATATAGATGACTTGTCAAATAAACTTTTTATTAGCAAGTCAACTTTAGATAAAAGGATCAGAAAACTCGTAAATAAGAACACGAGTCAATATATAAGAGAGTTTAAAATACAATATGCTATAAAATTAATAAACCTTGGTGAAAGAAATATTCAGTTTTTATCTGACGAAACGGGCTTTAGTTCTTTTTCTTACTTTTCAACAAGTTTTAAAGCATACGTAAATATGACACCTCGAGATTATGTTAAAACCATTCAGGTGAAAAAATAAATTACCTGATAATTCTATGTGAATTTCAACAAATCAAGTAAATTCTTCAATATTTTTTGATTTGCGTACGAATATATTTCTAATATATTATTTTGAAGTTGCTTCTACTTTTAATAAAATTTTAATCTGCATCAATCTTTTTTAAATTATCAATCAAATTACTTAGAATTGTTTTTCTATTAATTTATTTTGTTTAGGTGATATAATAATATGTTGTATCGGCTTTAATGTTTGACAAAATATATTGATAAAATGAAAATACGGCCTTCAGAAGATGTATGGGATAGATTAGATCATTTATTGAATTATGAAGAAAAAGCAAGAGTTGATTTTAATAGAACATTAGTTCTTCTAGCTTTCTTTTTTTTAGTTTTTTTAGGGATCTATATCTTCATGAATTAGATACGACTCTATAGTATAAGAGGACAATCATTTACTTTTTTTAAGTCTAAAAGTCTAAAATTAAATTATAAGTATTTTTTTTTAACCTATCGATTAAAACGCTTTAGATTAAAAATCAAAATCTAAATTTGTATTAGATTTGGAATCTTTCTTACCAAACAGCTTACTCAGAAAATTTATTGGGGGCAATGAATTTATGATTACATTTAGTTAAAGTAAGCTGTTTTTGGTAAGATGTTTTTAATCAACAAAACTTCTAAAGTATGGGTCTTAGTGTTTTTTTTACAGATAAATTTAAAAAAGACCGCAATGTAAAATCCTTTTTTACCATTGTAGATTCAAAAATCACTATTCAGAACAAAGGAGAAGAAATACGCTTGAATTTGAATAAAATTTCAAATGCAAGAATTATTAAAAGAAGAAATTTGATTCCTAATATTCTTGTTTTGGTAACTGCCTTTACGATTAATTTTCCACTTCTATCTTCTTACAATGCAGATAATCGATATAATGATATTTTTTTAATATTAATTGTTTTAGCTGTTATAGCTTCGTTTTCAATAAAGCATTATTCATATCGACTTTTAATAAATAAAAATAATTATTGTTTTAATGAATTTAGTATATCTAAGCAAAATCTTAGTTGTGCACAATCGTTTGTTTCTATGTTCAAAACAAATACTACAATGACCCAATTCAGCAATGCTAAAGAAAGGTATGATTACTTAAGTAAGTGTTTAGCTTAAATAATTGATAGACCTGCGTTTTGAATATTAGATTTGATTTTTATATCAAATTTTTTCCCTTAAATGAAAATCTACAATTTCTTTTAGCTCTTTGAATACAAAAGGTTTTCTTAAATATCCTTTAGCTCCTAAACTAAAACCAGTTTTTTCATCAATTTCCTCAATTTTAGCACTAAGTAATAATACCGGTATATTCGAATGATTTGATTTTTGATGTTCTGCTAAGAATCCATAGCCATCTAATTTTGGCATCATAACATCACAAATAATTAAATCCGGTTTGTGTTCTTGTACTTTTTCTAAACCTTCTGAGCCATCTTGAGCTTCAAAGACTTGATAATTAATAAGCGAAAACAATTCAGCAATAGTTTCTCTTAATTTTATCTCGTCGTCAATAATCAATATTTTTGACATTTTATTTTACTTTATATAATGGGAATTGTAGTTTAACTGTAGTTCCTTTTCCTAGTTGACTTTCTAATTGTATCGTTCCAGAATTTTTTTCGGTAAATGTTTTTACAATGTAAAGACCTAAACCAGTTCCTTGGATTCCATTTGTATTACTTGCTCTAAAAAAAGTATTGAAAAGTTTTGGATGATCTTTTTCGGGGATTCCAATACCAAAATCAATTATTTGAATTTCTATTTCATCACGATTTGAAATAACGTTTAAATAGACGTCCTCTAAATCTTCGGAATATTTAAAAGCATTATTCAGTAAATTTAAAAGCGAGTATTGTATCAGATTTTTATCTGCAAAAACCATAAAAGCGTCTCCTTCAGCAGAAAATGTAACTTTTCTTTCCTGTAAATCATTGTTGTAATTTGCTTCAATAACTTCTTGGCAAACTTGTTTTACATCAAGTACAACGGGATTGAAATTTGTTTTTCCAGAATCTTCTTTTGAAATAGTTAACACCGCATTCATTAGCTCAACTATTCGATCTATTTCTTCAGTTATTATATTTATTCTTTTTTGTAATTGAGGCGAATTTGCAAAATTATGACCTTCTATATACATGGTTATCAACTCCGCACTAGTACGTATAGTGGTCATAGGAGTTCTAAACTCATGTGAAATAGTTGATACTAAATTTGTTCGTAATTCATTTAATTCACGTTCTTGCATTAAGGTTTTCTCAATGGCATCTTCTGCTTCTTTTCGTTGGGTAATATCCCGTGCATGAGATTGAAATCCTATTGTAATTCCATTTTCTTTAACTATGGTAGCTTTGATTTCCAGTAGAATATAATTTTCATCTTTGGTTTTAAATTTAAGCTCAATAGCCTCTTCTTTATATTCATTTATGAAATCGTAAAACTCTTTTTCTAATGTAGCAATCTCATCTGGGTGAACATATTCTAATGGAGATTTTCCTAACAATTCTTCAGGATTGTACCCTAGAAGCCTTTGTACGGATGGTGAAACATACTGGAAGCTGGTGTCTAAATTATGTAAACAGATTAAATCAATCGTGTTGTCCGCTAAAAGACGGTACATGTTTTTAGCTTCATTAAGCTGTATTGTTTTATTTCGGTTGTTCTCTTCGACCAACAGTTTATTTTCCTCTTCGACTTTTTTTCTATTACTGATGTCAATTATTTGAACAATGTAATGGATAATTTCATTTTTATTGTTTTTGGCTAATGAAACCGACATATGAACCCATACTATAGATTTATTTTTATGAATAAATCTTTTTTCTGAGCTGAAATTAGATATTTTTCCTGAGTCTAATTGATCTTTGTAATCTAAATCAATTTCTAAGTCTTCATTATGAGTGATTTCTTGAAATGTCATAGATTTCATCTCTTGATTTGAATAACCAAACATATCGGAAAGGCGGTCATTAACTTCTTTGTAGAAACCTTCGGTGTTTACTAAGGCCATTCCTACCGCAGAGTTTTCAAAAGCTCCTTTGAACTGTTCTTCGCTTTGTTGCAATTGATCTTTAAGTTTTCTTTCGGTAGTAATGTCTTGCATTGCGCCAATCATTCGGATTGCCTTGCCTTCGTCATTCCTTATAATAATTGCTTTGTCGTTGACATAGGCGTATGAACCATCTGATTTTAAATAACGATATTCGTCAAACCATTTGTAATCAATGCCTTCAATTGCTTTGTCAATTTTTTCAAAATAGGATGCTCTGTCTTCTGGGTGAACAAAATTTTCACATTCTAATGCAGTTATAATGTTATTTTCGAATTGGTGTCCAAAAATTAAACTATAGCTCTCACCAACATATATTTTATCAGTAATCATATTCCAATCCCAAATGGCATCTGAAGTTGCTTTACTAGAATAACTAAATCGTTCGTTACTTATTTTTAAATCGTCTTCTGCATTTTTTTGCGCTGTTATATCATTGAAAGAACAAATAACATACAGTAATTCTCCAGATTTTCCAAATACGGGTATGGCATCAACTAATAACCAAACTAAATCGTTTAATAGTGGGCGGTGAACACCCATTACAATATTATTTATAGGTTTTAATTTTTTTATGGCTTGTGGTACAGGATGTTCTTCTGATTTAAATTCGCTGCCATCTAAATGAATAACTTTCCAATGTGGATCAAATGAAGTTTTACCTAATAGTTGGTCTTCAGTCAGACCTAACATTTCGCAAGCAGCTTTGTTGTTTTCAAGGATTTCAGAATTGGGTCCTTGAACTAAAATCCCAACGGCAACATTTTGAATAATACTATTAGTAAGTTGTCTACTTCTTAAAATTTCTTCTTGTATTTTCTTACTATCTGTTATGTCTACCCCAAAACCAATCATCATTTCGAGTGATTCGTCAATTTCATTAAAAACAGGAGCAAATTTACGAGTAAAGTAGGCAATTTCATGATCTTGTCGAGCAATCTCATCAACCCATTCTATAACGTCTTTAGAGTCTAAAGCTTGGTTGAATCTTTCTCGTCTACTTTTTGCAAATGTATCATCTCTTCCGGTATGATTTGCATATTCAAAATCATCCTTGCCAATAATAAATTTCCGAAGTGCATCATTTTTTATTGCTGCACGATTCAAATAAATATATTTATGATTACTATTAAAAACAGCTACATCGGTAGGAAGTCGATCTAATATTTTTTCGTAAAATTGTTTTTGTTTTAATACTTCCTGTCTTGCTTTTATATATTCAGTAATATCTCTACAGTTACCAATATAAAAAGGTTCTCCGTCTTCTTTTTGTATTAATTTTAAACTTGAAGCGTGCCATAAATAATGACCCTCTTTATGCTTTATTCTGAAAACAATTTCTTCGTCTGTCTTTTCTCCTGCAGCAACTTTTTCTAAAAAAGCAACACAATTGTCAAAGTCTTCTGGATGAATAAAATCACCATTATTTTTCCCTATAACTTCCTCAACCTCATGTCCTAGAAAATTTTTCCAGCTTTTTGAAACATACTCAATTTTGCCGTCCAAATTAACTTCGTAAACAATTTCTTTTGAATTATCTAGAAACAGTTGAAATTGACTTTCTTTTTGCTTCGCTATTTTTTGTAATTCTTTATTTTTGATGTAAATGTTTAGCAGTGATTCAATTTGCTTTGTTGCGTGTGATAATGTTTTTAATTGTGTG
Source organism: Flavobacterium sp. 123 (assembly GCF_003634825.1). NCBI lineage: Bacteria > Pseudomonadati > Bacteroidota > Flavobacteriia > Flavobacteriales > Flavobacteriaceae > Flavobacterium > Flavobacterium sp. 123. The sequence continues at coordinate 802,361 of NZ_RBXD01000001.1, read as the reverse complement.
TCAGATAATTCTCTAGGTTTTGTGTCCATTACAGAGACAATTCCAACAATTGTATTGACATCAAAATATAAAGGAAAGCCAGCATAAAATGCTATTGGGAAGTTTTCAGCTGCTGAAAAATCAGATGAAATTTTTGAATCTTTGTTTATATTCGAAACAACATATGACTTGTTTTGTTGAATCACATTTTTATTTAACTCCTGAATATTTTTAGGAATAGTTGTAAAATCTAATCCAATACTATTCTTAAGTATTTCAAGCTCATTTTCAATGGAAGCTATATAAGCGTATGGAATGTCGCATATTTCCGAAACAAATAAAAGAATGCTATTTAATTCTTGTTTAAAATCTTCAGAATCAAATATTTTTCTTAGATGTTTTTTATTTGGGAATGATGACATATTTTTTGAAAGTAATTGATTCTTTTTCAAGAAATTGGAATCTTATTGTAGGTTGTTAAAAAGCAAATTTACACTTTTTGTTTAAAAATAAAAGGGTATTAACAAATAATGCTTTTTTCAGGCACAATTTGATTCATAAAGGCTATTAGATGGGTAGCGTATGAAGTTTCTTAAGTCTATTTGTCATTCCTGATAAATTAAAAATTCGTTGTTTAAAACACATAACATCTTTGTATCTTTGTGACTTTGCTACTAAAAAATGATTTCAAAAGCGACCATAGATACTGTTTTCGAAACTGCTCGAGTGGAGGAAGTTATTGGAGATTTCGTGCAATTAAAGCGTGCGGGAAGTAATTTCAAAGGACTGAGTCCGTTTTCTGATGAACGATCTCCATCGTTTATGGTTTCGCCTGTGAAACAAATATGGAAAGATTTTAGTTCCGGAAAAGGCGGAAACTCAGTAGCTTTTCTTATGGAGCATGAGCATTTCACGTATCCTGAAGCAATTCGATATTTGGCCAAAAAATACAATATTGAAATTGAAGAAACAGAACAAACGGATGAAGAAAAAGCCATTACGGATGTTCGTGAAAGTATGTACTTGGTTTCAGAATTTGCGAAAACCTATTTTCAAAATGTACTATTAAATACAGAAGAAGGCAAAGCCATAGGTTATTCCTATTTTAAAGAAAGAAGTTTTACCAATGAAACTATTAAAAAATTCGGCTTAGGATATTCTCCAGAAACTTGGGACGCTTTTACTAAAGAAGCGCTCGGTAAAGGATATAAGTTAGAGTTTTTAGAAAGTACGGGGCTTACAATTCCGAGAGAAGATCGGCCATTTGACCGCTTCAAAGGAAGGGTTATGTTTCCTATACAAAGTATGTCCGGGCGAGTACTTGGTTTTGGAGGTCGAATTTTGACCAATGATAAAAAAGCAGCTAAATACCTGAACTCACCAGAAAGTGATATTTACCATAAAAGCAAAGTCCTTTATGGAATTTTTCAAGCCAAACAATCCATAGCTAAACAAAATAATTGCTACTTAGTTGAAGGATATACGGATGTTATTCAATTCAATCAATCTGGAATTGAGAATGTTGTTGCCTCATCAGGAACTGCTTTAACTCCAGATCAAATCCGATTAATAAACAGATTAACAAAAAACATTACGGTGCTTTTTGATGGAGATGCTGCCGGATTACGTGCTTCTATTCGTGGGATAGATTTGATTCTTGAAGAAGGTATGAATGTAAAAGTGTGTACTTTCCCTGATGGAGAAGATCCGGATAGCTTTGCCAGAAAAACATCCTATGATGATTTAGTAGCTTATCTAGAGAATAATACTAAAGATTTTATTCAATTCAAGGCATCGCTTTTGATGAATGAAGCAAAGAATGATCCGATTAAAAAAGCAGATTTGATTCGGGATATGGTGCTTAGTATTTCAAAAATTCCAGATAGAATTCAGCGAGAAATATACATTCAGGAATGTTCCAGAATCATGGATATTTCTGAACAAGTCCTTGTTAGTACTCTTGCGCAGTTAGTCAAAAAAGATGTTGCCGAAATTGATAAGAAGCAAAAACAAGAACAAAAAGCATTTGAAGTAGTCAAAAATGAAAACCCAGTTCAAACACAAAAAGTTGATGTACTGTATCGTTTGGAACGAAAAATAATTGAAATTCTTTTGTTGTATGGAAATAAAACGGAAGAATTTGAAGATGTGCTTTTAAAAACAAATGAAGACGGAGAGATTGAGCATGTAATTGAAAAGAAAGAATATAAAGTATATCAAAGAATTTATTTGAGCTTACAAGAAGACGAAGTGGAGCTTGCTAATCCTTTATTCAGAGATATTTTTAATGACCTTATTAATTATTATCTCCAAAATGGAGACTTTGGTGTTGAACAATATTTGATGCATTTATCTGTTGATTTTGCTCAGGAAGTAACAGATATTTTAATGGAAGATGAACGAGTTACTTTGCATAATTGGGAAGGGCAAAACATTTTTCCTAAAGCTAAAAGTGAAACAATCAGTCAATATGTTTCCGAAACGATTCTTACTTTAAGATGGTTTTTAGTAGATAAAATCATTGAGGAATTAAAAAGCTCTATATCAACTGAACCAGATTCAGATAATACAGAGCCTTTGTCTATGGCGATGGACTACTACAAACTTATTAATTCTTTTTCTAAAAAATTAGGAAGAGTAATGTCACGATACCATTAAATTTAAACGATTTCTAATGTTTTTGCTTTGTTAACTAAATCAACAAGGTTTGTAACATTCAATTTTGTTAGTAATCTTAATTTGTAAGTACTAATTGTTTTTTCATTAAGATTTAAGATTTCGGCAATTTCGTGGTTCTTTTTACCATCACTTAAATAACGTAAAACTTCAACTTCACGATTAGAAAGTTTTCTATATAATCGTTCGCTTTTGCTTTGTTTCGCAATTAATGCCAAGTTTTTCTTAACTGTTTCATTCATTATTATTTTACCTTGGTGTACTTTAATAATGGACTGGCCTAAAGTTTCTAGTTTTTCTGTTTTATGGACAAAACCTGAAACACCTGCTTTTATGGCATTTGGAGCGTAAATTTGTTCAGAAAGACCACTGAAGATAATAATTTTAGTTTTTGGAAAGTTTTTCAAGACAGCTTTAACTTCAAAAATACTTGCAAGACCTTCTAATTCTAAATCTAAGATTAAAACATCAATTTCTTTGGTAAGTAGTATGTCCCTAACCATCAGAAAGTTACCTACGTTGGCAACTATTGATATGTCGGCATGATCTTTAAAGTAAGATTTTACTCCAAAATGCACAACGGGATAATTATCAGCTATACATACTTTAATCATAATTGGATTTTTTAAGAATTATTTTTATATTTTGTTTTTGGAAGAGTAAAATTAATAAATAAATTCTGTAATTAATTGCAAATCAGAATAAAATATAATTACTTTAACGGATTTGGAATTAAACAAACCGGAATAGCATTCATTTTGTGCTGGTTTACAGTATTTAACCTTCTATAGATTTCAAAAACCTCTTTTTTTCTTCCAGAAAAATCATTTGCTGATTTTCCTTCTTCAGCTTCCGTCATGGCCCATTCTAATTCGTCATAACTAGCGCCTAGTTGATCTTCATCTGTTCTTTCATCACCAAATAATCCATCTGTTGGTGCGGCTGTTAAAATTGAATTTGGGATTTTCAGATAGTCTCCTAAAAGAAAAACTTCAGATTTCATTAAATCTGCAATTGGGCTTAAATCAACCCCGCCATCTCCATATTTTGTATAAAAGCCTACTCCAAAATCCTCTACTTTATTACCTGTTCCGGCAACAAGTAAACCATTAATTCCAGCATGATAATATAAGGTAGTCATTCGTAAACGTGCTCTTGTATTTGCTAATGATAAATGAAGTCTGCAAGTATCGGTTGAATCAGGAACGTTTTTCTTAAAATCTTCAAATACCGAAGTTAAATCGGTTTCAATATGAGTTACATTAGGAAATCTTTTTTTTAATTGCTCAATATGTTCACGTCCTCGAGTAACATGACTATGAGCTTGATGGATTGGCATTTCAACACATAAAACTTTTAATCCAGTTTGCGCACATAAAGTTGAAGTTACTGCTGAATCCACTCCTCCTGAAATCCCTACAACAAATCCATTTACTTTAGCGTTTTCTGCATATGTTTTTAACCAATTAACAATATGGGTGTTCACTTTTTCTACTTGAAGAGTACTTTTTTTAGTCATAATAGTTTAGGTATTAAAAAAGCAGGAATGTATATTTGCAAAATCAATTCGTAGTGTATTCGTTTTCCTGATACTTTGAAAACAAATTTAATTAATTAATATGAAAATATATCTGTTTTCTGTAGCCTTTTGTTTATTTTTTTTATCCTGCGATAAGAAGAATAAAGTCGAGAAAGCCGTTACAGCAATTCCTGTAGAAATAAAAATTGTACGCTTTGACAAAATATTTTTTGAGACTCCAGCTCAGGATTTGCCAAAAGTTAAAAAAGAGTTTCCATTTTTTTTTCCTGCTGGAAATGATGATAGTGTTTGGTTAAATAAAATGCAAGATCCTATTTGGAGGGAATTGTATACGGAAGTTCAAAAAAAGTATGCAGATATTAATCCTGTAAAAAACGAGCTTACCACTCTTTTTAAACATATAAAATATTATTTTCCCAAAACAAAAACGCCAAAAGTTATCACGGTAATTTCAGAAATGGATTATAACAATAAAGTTATTTATGCGGATAGCTTAGTTATTGTTTCGCTTGAATTGTATCTAGGAAAGAATCATAAATTTTATCAGTTTCCAAAATACATAAAACAAAATTTTGAGCAGAAACAAATCATGCCTGATTTAGTGAGTAGCTTTTCTACTAGAGAAATTTCCCCTATAATTGATAAGTCCTTGCTTAGTCAGATGATTTATCACGGAAAGCAATTGTATCTGAAAGATTTGCTTTTGCCAGATTATACAGATGCAGAAAAAATGGGTTATACTGAAGATCAAATAAAGTGGTGTCAAGAAAATGAGGGTTATATGTGGCGTTATTTTTTAGAAAAAGAAATGCTTTATAGTGACGATCAAAAATTAATACCTCGATTTGTAAATCCTGCCCCTTTTTCTAAATTCTATTTGGAAATTGATAATGAATCGCCAGGTCAAGTTGGAGCATGGGTAGGATGGCAAATGGTTCGTTCTTTTATGAAAAACAACGATATTCCTTTGTCAGATATGTTAAAAATGAATGCTAAAGAATTGTTTGAAAAATCAAAATATAAACCAAAAAAATAATGTCAGATAAAAATACATCAGAAATTAAATTTTTAGTCGCGTTAGACGAAAATCGTGTTCCAGAAAAATTAATGTGGTCCGCACAAGATGGTGGCGTGGAACAAGAAGAGGCAAAAGCAATTATGCTGTCTATTTGGGATAGTAAAGTGAAAGAAACAATGCGTATCGATTTGTGGACAAAAGATATGCCAGTTGACGAAATGAAAATTTTCTTTCATCAAACATTAGTGGCTATGTCTGATACCTTTAAGCGCGCTACTAATGACGAGAAAATGGCCGATACTATGAAAGATTTCTGTGATTATTTTGCGGAAAAATTAGAACTTCAAAAATAATTTTTGGACGGTTATCATTAAAAAAATCCCAAAACTAAACAAACTTAGTTTTGGGATTTTTTATTGAAATTAAAATTGTATTTCTAAAACTGACTATTGTTTTTGAAAACTTCTTGATTTACTTCGTCAATATAGTTTAAAACATCTTCTTTTCCAGTTGATTCAGTTGCTGAAGTTACAAAGTAATGTGGCATCTCAGCCCAATTGTTTGCAAACATTTTCTTTTTGTAAGCAGCAATATGAGAATCGATTTTAACTTTACTTATTTTGTCAGCTTTAGTAAAAATAATACAAAATGGGATTTCGCTTTCTCCCATGTAAGACATGAATTCAATATCGATATTTTGAGCCTCATGACGAATGTCAATTAATACAAAAGCACAAACTAATTGTTCTCTTGTTTCAAAATAATCCGTTATAAACTGTTGAAATATTGATTTTGTTTTCTTAGATACTTTTGCATAACCGTAACCAGGTAAATCTACTAAAAACCAATTGTTATTAATCAAAAAGTGATTTATAAGCTGAGTTTTTCCTGGTCTTCCAGAAGTTTTGGCTAGGTTTTTATTGTTAGTCAACATATTTATTAACGAAGACTTTCCAACATTTGATCTGCCTATAAAAGCATATTCTGGCAAAAAGTCTTTAGGACATTTGTCAACTTGTGAATTGCTTATAATGAATTCGGCAGTATTAATTTTCATGATATTTATTTGTAAATTTATTCTTTTTCAGAACTAACTTGTAAATGTGTTTTTGTCAACCAATCCTCTAACAGACGGTTGAATTCTTCTGGATGCTCCATCATGGCAGCGTGTCCACATTTGTCTATCCAATACAAAGTAGAGTTAGGTAATAATTTATTAAATTCTACTGCTACATCGGGCGGAGTAACCTTGTCGTTTTTACCCCAAATAATACAGGTTTGAACATGCATTTTTGGCAAGTCCTTTGCCATATTATGGCGAATAGCACTCTTTGCAATAGTTAATGTTTTTATTAATTTTATTCTGTCATTAACCGTTGCGTAAACCTCGTCAATAAGTTCAGGTGTTGCTACTTTTGGGTCGTAAAATACATCTTCGGCTTTTTTCTTGATATATTCATAATCTCCTCTTTTTGGATAGCTGTCGCCCATGGCGCTTTCGTACAATCCAGAACTTCCAGTAATTACAAGTCCAGCTACCTTTTCAGGATACATTTTAGTATGGTATAAAGCAATATGGCCTCCTAATGAATTTCCAAGAAGTATAACTCGGTCTAATCCTTTGAATGTTATAAAATCCTTTACATATTTTGCAAAACTCTTAACATTTGTTTTTAAAATGCTTTGCGTGTAAATAGGTAAATCTGGAATGATGATTTTGTATCCTTTGTTTGAAAAATGAGCTGCTACTGCGTCAAAATTACTTAGACCTCCCATTAAACCATGCAAGATTACAATTGGCGTACCTTCTCCAGCTTCATAAAAACTGTATCTACCTTCTTTTTTATAGTGTTTTTCCATGTTTTGGATACCGATTTTTTCAATTTTGACAAATATAGGATTTAATAAACAAAAAATAATTTTTGCAAACATTTTTTAATTGTGTAATCTCTTTTTGTAGATTAAAATTTCATTTTTATTTAATGAAAAACGAGGACTATTCTTTTTTTTAACTACCCAAAAAAAATTAAAAAAATCAATTTTTTCAGGAATCATTTTTTGCAACATATAAACATTGTTAAGAATAATTGAAATGAAGCTAATGTTCTGATTGTCCAAAAATTAAGGGTTTTTATTCGAAAGTGGTTAAACTTATTAACAAAGTGGTATGTAGTGGTAAATTGTGGTAATATTTTTTATATTTTTGCTTTATATCATTAAATACTTTTTTCTTGAATACAATAGTTGGAACATATGAATGTAAAGTTGATGCTAAAGGTAGGCTCTTGTTGCCGTCACCTTTAAAAAAGCAATTGGCTTCGTCTCTTCAAAGCGGATTTGTTTTGAAGCGTTCCGTATTTCAACCTTGTTTAGAATTGTATCCAATGGAAGAGTGGGATTTGATGATGCAAAAAATCAATAAGCTGAATCGATTTGTTAAAAAGAACAATGATTTTATCCGAAGATTTACTGCTGGCGTGAAGATGGTTGAAATAGATGCTTTAGGTAGATTGTTAGTTGCGAAGGACTTGGTTTCTTTTGCAAGCATTACTAAAGATGTAGTTTTTTCTTCTGCGGTTACTATTGTTGAGATTTGGGATAAAGACTTGTATGAGAAATCTATAAGCGGTGATGATGTTGATTTTGCAGATTTGGCTGAGGAAGTAATGGGAAATATAAATGACGACGAAAATGGAATATCATAATCCGGTTTTACTTCAGGAGTCTGTAGATGGTTTAAATATTAAACCTGATGGGGTGTATGTTGATGTGACTTTTGGAGGAGGAGGACACTCTAAAGAAATTTTGAAAAGGCTTGGTCCTGATGGTAAATTATTTGCTTTTGATCAGGATGAAGATGCTTTGGCGAATGCTTTGGAAGACGAAAGATTTACACTTATAAATGAAAATTTCAGATTTATAAAACGTTTTTTACGTTTTTATGGAGTTAAAGGTGTGGATGGAATTTTAGCAGATTTAGGAGTTTCTTCGCATCAGTTTGATGTGGCTGAAAGAGGGTTTTCTACTCGATTTGATGCAGAATTAGACATGCGTATGAGTCAGAAAAACGATCTAAACGCCTACAGAGTTGTTAATGAATATGATGATGCAAATCTAAGAAGAGTGTTTTTAGATTATGGCGAATTGAAAAATGCTCCTGCTTTGTCCAGAACAATTATAGAAGCCAGAGAAGAACAGCCAATCAAGACAACAGATGAATTAAAAGAGGTTTTGGCGAGATATTTACCGGAAAGAGTTAGGAATAAAATATTGGCTCAAATTTATCAGGCGATTCGAATTGAAGTAAATCAAGAAATGGATGTTTTGAAAGAGTTTTTGGAACAATCATTGGAAATATTGAATCCAGGAGGAAGATTGAGCGTTATCTCTTATCACTCATTAGAAGATAGATTGGTAAAGAGATTTATCAAAAATGGCATGTTTGAAGGAGAGCCTGAACGAGATTTTTTCGGAAATTTTTCTGTTCCGTTTAAAACAGTAGGAAAACTTATAGTTCCTAATAATGAGGAAATTAAGTTAAATAATAGAGCGCGAAGTGCAAAATTAAGGATAGCTGAAAAGATATAATTAGTTAGGAAAATGAAAAACGGAGTGTATAGTCTATTAAAAGCTAGGTTTCTGATTGATGATGATGCAGTTAAGAATTGGCGTTTTATTGTATTTGTCATTGTATTGGCAATTATTATGATTGCTAATACGCAACGATTTGAGCAAAAAGTGTTCAAAATAGCAGAATTGACAAATAGAGTTAAAGAATTACGCTCTGAGTTTGTAGATAGAAGATCGGAATTAATGAAGCTTAAAATGGAGTCAACTGTGGCTAATAAAATGCTTGAAAAACAAATTTTTCCGTCAACAGTTCCTCCAGTAAAAATAAAAGTAAAAAAAGAAGAAGAGAAAAGCTTTTTCAAGAAAATATGGCAGTAGAAGATAAATACATATCGTACCGAATTTATCTGGTTGCTTTTGCTATCTTTTTGATGGCTATTGCAATTGCTGTAAAGTTGACCAATATTCAATGGGTTGAAGGGGATTATTACAGAAAATTAGCCAAAGAAAGAACGGTTAAGAATTTTGTAATTCCAGCTAATAAAGGCAATATTTATTCAGCTGACGGAAGTCTTTTAGCCACATCAATTCCTAATTACGAAATACGTTTTGATGCCGTTGCGCCAAAATCTGAAGTATTTCAAAAAAATGTAAAATCATTATCGGATTCATTGGCTTATGTTTTGGGAAAACCATCTGGTTTTTTTCAGACGGAACTCAGAAGAGCCAGAGCTAATAAAAACAGATATTATTTAGTAGCAAGAAATTTAAGTTATACTAATTATATGAAAATTAAAGGCTTTCCATTATTTAATTTGGGAGCTTATAAAGGTGGAATTATTGTAGAGCAAGAAACAGTTAGAGAAAATCCGATTGGAAAAATTGCAGAAAGAACCATTGGTTATGAAAGGGTTAATCCTGATGGAACACCTGATGGAAAAGGGATTGAATGGGCTTATCGTAAATACCTAAATGGTAAAGACGGTAAAATAATGAAGCAAAAAATTGCGAAAGGCCAATGGAAACCTATTCGTGATGTTAATGAGATTGACCCGCAAGATGGGTATGATGTAATATCTACCATAGATGTTTTTATTCAAGATATTGCACATCACGCTTTGTTAAAACAATTAGAAGATTATCAAGCAGATCATGGTTGTGTTGTAGTTATGGAAACTAAAACAGGGCAAATAAAAGCAATTTCTAATTTAGGCAAAGCCAAAGATGGTTCTTATTACGAAACGACTAACTATGCGTATGCCGAATCTCATGAGCCGGGATCTACATTCAAATTAGTCGATTTGATGACAATTCTTGAAGATAAAGTGGCTGACACAAGTACAGTTTATGATAGTAAAGGTGGAGTAATTAAATATTCAGGAAAATCAGTTAGGGATTCGCATGATGGTGGGTATGGGAAAATTTCCTTAGCAAGAGGTTTTGAAGTTTCATCTAATACGGTTATGGTTCAGGCGGTTTATAATAATTACAAAAACAATCCGTCAAAATTTGTCAATCATGTTAATTCGTATGGATTGAATAAAAAGTTAGGAATGGAATTCAAAGGAGAAGGAAAACCATTTATACCACAACCGAGTGATCCACACTGGTCTAATATTTCACTTCCTTGGATGGCTTTTGGATATGGAGTTTCTGTTACGCCTTTGCAAACACTTACTTTTTATAATTCAGTAGCAAATAATGGAGTGATGGTAAAACCACAATTGGTTTCAGAAATTAAAAAGTGGAATACAACGATCAAGAAATTTGAGCCACAAGTTATAAACCCAAAGGTTTGTTCTCAAGCAACAATTTTAAAACTGAAAGCAGTTTTAGCAAATGTTGTTAAAAAAGGAACAGGTGCAAAATTATATTCTAAAGATTTTCCTATGGCAGGAAAAACAGGAACTGCTCAAGTAAATTATAGTAAGAATGGAGGTTCTGAAAAATATTATGCTTCTTCTTTCGTAGGTTATTTTCCAGCAGATCATCCTAAATATTCTTGTATTGTAGTAGTACATAAGCCAAGTACTGTTAATAATAATTACTATGGAGCAGATGTTGCAGGTCCAGTTTTTAAAAGGATTGCTCAAAAGATTTTTACGGATGCACCTTCAACAAATGAGATTAAAAATTTAGATAAAAAAATACTAAAACAAGAAACGGATTATAACTCCTATTTTGTAAAGTCTCAAAAGAAAACCCAATCAATTCCTAATGTAAAAGGAATGTCTGGTATGGATGCAATCGCATTACTAGAAAACTTAGGGATGAAAGTAAAAGCGATAGGAGTAGGAAAAGTGAAGAAACAATCGCTTCAAGCAGGACAAAGTTTAGTCAAAAACACAACTATATTATTGGAATTATCGTGAGTATTCTAAAAGACATATTATATAAAGTAGCTATCGAAGCAGTTAAGGGTTCGACAGAAATTGCTATTGGAAAAATGGATTTTGATTCAAGAAAAATTGAAGCGAATGATGTTTTTGTAGCCATTCGTGGATCCGTTTCTGACGGGCATGATTATATCGAAAAAGCAATCGAGTTAGGTGCAATTGCAATTGTATGCGATACTTTTCCTGAAAATATTGTAAAAGGAATCACTTACATTCAGGTGAAAGATACGAATAAGGCATTGGCATTTATGGCCGCAAATTATTTTGACAACCCTTCACATAAGTTGAAATTAGTTGGTATAACTGGCACAAATGGTAAAACCACAATTGCTTCTTTATTGTATCAGTTGTTTAAAAAAGCCGGTTTTAAAGTTGGCTTATTATCAACTGTAAAAATTATGGTTGACGACGTAGAGTATAAAGCTACGCATACCACACCAGATTCGATTACGATTAATCATTATTTGGCAGAAATGATTGAGGCGGGTGTTGTGTATTGTTTTATGGAGGTAAGTTCACATGGAATTCATCAAAAACGTACTGAAGCATTACAGTTTGCAGGAGGTGTTTTTACAAACTTGTCACATGATCACTTAGATTATCATCCTACGTTTGCTGAATATAGAGATGTTAAAAAGTCGTTTTTTGATAATTTGCCTAAATCTGCTTTTGCATTATCAAATATTGATGATAAAAACGGACAGGTTATGTTGCAGAATACTGTAGCTAAGAAACTGACTTATGCATTAAAATCGTATGCGGATTATAAAGCTCAAATTTTAGAAAACCAATTATCAGGTTTGTTATTGAAGATTAACGGCAATGAAGTTTGGGTGAAATTAATTGGAACTTTTAATGCCTATAATTTATTAGCAATTTACGGTACTGCGATTGAATTAGGGATAGAAAGTTTAGAAGTGCTTCGTTTGTTGTCTGATTTAGAAAGTGTTTCTGGTCGTTTTCAGTTCATAGTATCGGATAGTAATATTACTGCAATTGTAGATTATGCTCATACACCAGATGCTTTGGAAAATGTTTTGAAAACCATTAATGACATTCGCACCAAAAATGAACAGCTAATAACTGTTGTAGGTTGCGGTGGAAATAGAGATAAAGCGAAACGACCAATTATGGGAGGAATTGCTTCTGACTTAAGTAATACGGCAATATTTACTTCGGATAATCCAAGAAACGAGGATCCAGCCGTAATTATCAACGAAATGGAACAAGGAGTTGCTCCTCAAAACTATAAAAGAATTTTGTCAATTACCGATAGAAAGCAAGCGATTAAAACAGCTTGTCAATTAGCTCAGCCTAATGATATCATCCTGATTGCCGGAAAAGGACACGAAACATATCAAGAAATTAATGGGATTCGTCATGATTTTGATGATATGAAAATTATAAAAGAAATATTAGACCAACTTCATAAATAGAACAATATGCTATATTATTTATTCGAATATTTGAACAAAACATTAGATGTTTCAGGAACAGGAGTTTTTCAGTACATCACTTTTAGATCTGCTTTAGCTTTGATGTTGTCGTTGCTATTGTCAACTATTTATGGAAAAAGAATTATTAGTTTTTTACGCAATCAGCAAGTTGGTGAAACAGTTCGCGAATTAGGTTTAGCAGGTCAAAATGAAAAAGCTGGTACGCCAACCATGGGAGGTTTAATAATCATATTTGCCACATTAGTACCTGTTTTACTTTTTGCAAAATTGCATAACATCTATATTGTTTTGTTAATTGTTACTACGCTTTGGATGGGAGTAATTGGTTTTATTGACGATTATATTAAAATTTTCAAAAAAGATAAACAAGGCTTGAAAGGAATTTTTAAAGTTATAGGACAAGTTGGTTTAGGGTTAATTGTAGGTTCTGTACTTTATTTTAGTCCAGCTGTAACGGTTAGAAAAGATACTGCTAAGGCAGACATTTTTAAAGCTCCAACAGAGAGTGTTATCGCTCAGGCTCCAGTAGAAGAAAAATCTACCGCTACTACTATTCCTTTCTTTAAAAATAACGAATTAGATTATGCTGAAGCATTAGCTTGGACTGGCGAAGGATATGAAAAATGGGCTTGGTTGATTTTTATTCCAGTAGTTATTTTTATTATTACAGCAGTTTCTAACGGAGCAAATTTAACGGATGGAATTGATGGCTTAGCAGCGGGAACTTCAGCTGTTTCGGTTCTGGCATTGGGTATTTTTACGTTTCTCTCTGGGAATATTATTTTCTCCAATTATTTGAACATTATGTATATCCCGAATTCGGGGGAAATGACAGTTTTTATTGCTGCTTTTGTAGGTTCATTGATTGGATTTCTTTGGTACAATTCGTATCCAGCTTCTGTATTTATGGGTGATACAGGAAGTTTAACGATAGGAGGAGTTATTGCAGTATTAGCAATTGCCGTTCGAAAAGAATTACTTATCCCGTTATTATGTGGAATTTTTCTTGTCGAAAATTTCTCAGTGGTTTTGCAGGTGACTTACTTTAAATATACCAAGAAACGTTTTGGCGAAGGCCGAAGAATATTTTTGATGTCGCCGTTGCATCATCATTATCAGAAAAAAGGATATCACGAAAGTAAGATTGTAACCCGATTTTGGATTGTTGCGATCATGTTAGCCATATTGTCAATTGTTACTTTAAAATTAAGATAACATGAGATTGGTAGTTTTAGGTGGAGGAGAAAGTGGAGTAGGAACAGCTATTCTGGGAAAAGAAAAAGGATACGAGGTTTTTGTATCTGATTTTGGAAAGATAAAAGAAAATTATAGGCAAGTTCTTATTGATAATGAAATAGCTTGGGAAGACGAAAAGCATACAGAAGATTTGATTTTGAATGCTGATGTAGTGATGAAAAGCCCAGGAATTCCAGAAAAAGCAGCAATAGTAAAAAAGCTTATTGAAAAAGGAATACCAGTGATTTCAGAAATTGAATTTGCTGCTCCATTTACAGAAGCAATTACGATAGGAATAACAGGAAGTAACGGGAAAACTACTACTACAATGTTGACCTATCATTTATTACAATCTGCTGGTTTGAATGTGGGATTAGGAGGGAATATCGGAAAGAGTTTTGCCTGGCAAGTGGCCGAAAATAAATTTGATTCTTATGTATTAGAGCTAAGTAGTTTTCAACTCGATGGGATTATAAATTACAAACCGCATATTGCGATTATCACAAATATAAGTCCAGATCATTTAGATCGATACGAGTATAATTATCAAAATTATATAGATTCAAAATTTAGAATTACCATGAATCAAACGGAGGAAGATTACCTCATTTATGATGCAGATGATGAAGCTATAGCAGAATGGTTAAAAAACAATAAAACAAAAGCAAAATTAATCCCTTTTTCATTGACTAAAACATTCAACGAAGGAGCTTATATAAAAGAAAACACAATGGAAGTAAATATCAATCAGGAAGAGTTTAAGATGGAAACAGAATACATTGCACTAGAAGGAAAACACAATATGAAAAATGCAATGGCAGCAACATCTGTAGCTAAATTGATGCAAATAAGAAATGCAACAATACGTGAAAGTTTATCAAATTTTCAAGGTGTTGAGCATCGTTTGGAAAAGGTATTGAAAATTCAAAATGTACAATATATCAATGATTCAAAAGCAACAAATGTTAATGCTACTTTTTTTGCTTTAGATAGTATGAACACACCTACAGTTTGGATTGTTGGTGGGGTTGATAAAGGAAATGATTACAATGAATTGATGTCAATGGTTCGTGAAAAAGTAAAAGCAATAATTTGTCTTGGTGTTGACAACAGAAAAATCATTGATGTTTTCGGTAACGTAGTCGATATTATGGTTGAAGTTACTAATATGGCTGATGCCGTTCGTATGGCACAACGATTATCAGAAAAAGGAGATACTGTATTATTATCTCCTGCTTGTGCTAGTTTTGATTTATTTGAAAACTACGAAGACAGAGGAAGACAATTTAAACAAGCAGTTCACAACCTATAAAAAACAATTGTTATAGTGCTCAATTGAACTTTAAACAAAATTAAAAATGAAACAACTAATAAACAATCTAAAAGGAGATAAGGTAATTTGGTCTTTTGTGGCCTTATTGGCGCTGTTTTCCTTTATGCCTGTTTTTAGTGCGAGTAGTAATTTAGCGTATTTAGGGCATGGTACCGGAAATACGTTGGGATATCTAGTAAAACATTTTATACATCTTTGTATGGGTTTTTGTATAATTTATTTTATTCACAAAGTCCCGTATCATTATTTTAGAGGAATTTCCATTTTTGCGTTGCCTTTTGTGTGGATATTATTAGCCTACACACTTCTTAAAGGAAAAGTTATTGCCGGAGCAAATGCTAGCCGTTGGTTAGAATTGCCTTTTGGTATGTCATTTCAAACATCAACTTTAGCATCTATTGTGCTATTTATTTATGTTGCGCGCTATTTATCAAAAACCAGACAAGAACCTATTACTTTTAAATCCTCTTTGTTAGAATTGTGGCTTCCAGTATTTATTACATTAATGTTTATTTTACCAGCCAATTTTTCAACTACAGCATTGATTTTTTCTATGATTTTAATGTTGACTTTCATTGGTAAATATCCCGTTAAATATTTAGCAGTTATTATTGGGTTTGGAATAGGTGCGCTATTGTTTTTTATTTTGTTATCAAAAGCTTTTCCAGATGCTAAGTTTTTCAATAGGGTTAAAACATGGGAAAGTCGTATAGAAAACTTCTCTACCGATAAACCTGACGAGGATGATTATCAAATAGAAAAAGCTAAAATTGCGATTGCTTCTGGAAATTTATACGGTTTAGGACCGGGAAAAAGTGTTCAGAAAAATTTCTTGCCACAATCTTCTTCAGATTTTATTTATGCAATTATTGTTGAAGAATATGGATTGATAGGAGGTCTAGGAGTACTGAGCTTGTATTTATTGTTGTTGTTTCGATTTGTAGTAGCCTCACACAAAGCAAATACTTTATTTGGAAAACTAGTGGTCATTGGATTAGGATTTCCAATGATTTTTCAAGCAATGATTAACATGGCTGTTGCTGTAGAATTATTACCTGTAACAGGACAAACTTTGCCCTTGATAAGTAGTGGAGGAAGTTCCATTTGGATGACTTGTTTTGCACTTGGAATCATTATTAGTGTGACCAAGAAAGAAGAAGAAATTGCACAAGAACAAAAAGAAGCTGCTTTGAGAGAAGAAGCACTTCAAAAATTAATAGACAAGCAATTAGAAGAAGATACAGTTTCTGATGAGGATTATTCTATTCAAGATGCGACTCATAACCCAATGAATGCGGTTTTAAATAAATAAGTTTCATAAATTTAAGAGTAAAGTAACACTCCGTAATTTTATAAAAATGGCAAAATATAAATTCATATTAAGTGGTGGTGGAACAGGTGGACATATTTATCCTGCAATTGCTATTGCTAATGAATTAAAGTCTCGTTTCCCTGATGCCGAATTTCTTTTTGTTGGTGCCAAAGACAAAATGGAAATGCAAAAAGTTCCTCAAGCAGGTTACCCAATAAAAGGACTTTGGATTGCAGGTTTGCAAAGAAGATTAACTTTTGATAACGCTCTGTTTCCAGTAAAACTAATTTCGAGTTTGTGGGAATCTAGAAAAATTATAAAACAGTTCAAGCCCAATGCTGTTATTGGTACGGGTGGTTTTGCTAGTGGCCCATTACTTCAGATGGCAAATGCTATGAATGTTCCAACATTAATTCAGGAACAAAATTCATATCCTGGAATAACCAATAAATTATTGAGTAAAAAAGCAAATGTTATTTGTGTGGCTTATGAAAGTTTAGAGCGATTTTTTCCAAAAGAGAAAATTGTTTTAACTGGAAATCCAGTACGTCAAGATTTAATAGATATTGACAGCAAAAGAGCTGAAGCCATTTCTCATTTTAATTTAGATCCAAATAAAAAAACACTTTTAGTTCTTGGAGGTAGCCTTGGCGCTAGACGTATCAATCAATTGATTGAAAAAGAACTTGAAAAAATAATTTCATTAGACATTCAGGTAATCTGGCAATGCGGAAAATTTTATATTGAAGATTATAAAAAATACAATTCAGGAAATGTTCAGGTAATGGCATTTATCGAAAGAATGGATTTAGTTTATGCTGCTGCTGATATTGTTGTTTCTAGAGCTGGTGCTTCTTCTGTTTCGGAATTATGTATTGTTGGGAAACCAGTAATTTTCATTCCGTCACCGAATGTTTCTGAAGATCATCAAACTAAAAATGCACAAGCAATAGTTGATAAAAAAGGAGCTATTTTACTTAAAGAATCAGAGCTTGATACACAATTTTCGCTTGTTTTTGAAGCATTGGTTAAAGACCAAGGAAAGCAAAATCAATTAAGTGAAAATATAAAACAATTGGCTATGCCAAAAGCAACAAAACAAATTGTTGACGAAATAGAGAAACTAATTCAATAACAATAGCAATCACAATGTCAATGACAAAGTGAGCAGTTGAAAAGAAAGTAATTAATACAATGGTAATCTCGATTCTGAAAATTGAAATTGCTATTAAAATTAAAATTAAAAATGAATTTAAATCAAATACATAACGTCTATTTCATAGGAATTGGAGGGATAGGAATGAGTTCTTTGGCTCGCTATTTTAAAACCTTAGGGAAG
Source organism: Flavobacterium sp. 123 (assembly GCF_003634825.1). Classification (NCBI taxonomy): domain Bacteria; kingdom Pseudomonadati; phylum Bacteroidota; class Flavobacteriia; order Flavobacteriales; family Flavobacteriaceae; genus Flavobacterium; species Flavobacterium sp. 123. The sequence continues at coordinate 784,505 of NZ_RBXD01000001.1, read as the reverse complement.
CAAGTTTCTGGTTATGACAAGACGCCTTCAATGTTAACTAATGAGTTGATCGAAAGTGGTATTTCAATTCATTTTGAAGATAAAATAAGTTTGATTCCTAAAGATTATTATGTCGAAAATACATTGGTAATTATTACTCCTGCAGTGCCTATTACACATTCAGAGTGGAATTACTTTTTGGAACGTGATTATCAAGTTAAAAAACGAGCAGAAGTTCTAGGAATAATTACGCAAGATACTTTTTGTTTTGCGGTAGCTGGAACGCATGGTAAAACTACAACTTCAAGTATATTAGGACATGTTTTACATGAAAGTGGTGCTGATGTTACTGCTTTTGTTGGTGGTATAGTTGAAAATTATAATTCGAATTTAATAGGAAACGGAAAAACGGTTACCGTAGTTGAAGCTGATGAATTTGATCGTTCGTTCTTGCATTTGCATCCAGATATTGCTTGTGTAACTTCTATGGATGCAGACCATTTAGATATATACGGAACTAGCGAAGCTATTGAAGCTTCTTTTGTTGAATTTGCAAATAAAGTTGAGGATAAATCAAAGCTTTTTATAACTAAAGAATTGCCACTTGAAGGAGTTACTTGTGCGGTAAACGAAGAAGCTGTATATAAAGCATTTAATGTAAGAGTAGGAAATGGCAGTTATGTCTTTGATGTGCAAACGCCAACAGAAATTATAAAAGATTTACAATTTGGATTGCCAGGAAAACATAATTTAATGAATGCATTAATGGCTATTGCAATGGCGAAAACTTACGGCACCCCGACCGAGGCTATTGCAAAAGCCATTGCTTCATTCCAAGGAATAAGAAGAAGATTTTCGTATCAAATCAAAACAGATAATTTGGTTTATATCGATGATTATGCGCATCATCCAACGGAAATAAATGCAGTGCACCAAGCGGTTAGAGAATTGTATCCAAACCAAAAAGTTTTGACAATTTTTCAGCCACACTTATTTAGTAGAACAAAAGATTTTGCAGATGATTTTGCTAAAAGTTTATCCGCTTTTGATGAGGTTATTCTATTAGATATTTATCCAGCTCGTGAATTGCCTATGGAAGGAATTACGTCGCAATGGTTAATGGGTAAAATGACTAATGATGCTAAAAAATTAGTAACTAAAGAAGATTTGATTCCTACAATTTTAGCTAGCGATGCACGAATAATTGTAACAGTTGGAGCTGGGGATTTAGGAGAAATGGTACCGTCAATTAAAAAAGCATTAAATGAAACTATTTAACCTAACAAATATTCGGTTAGTAATCATGCTTGTAGTGGTTGCTTTTCTGTTTTCGTTTACTTCAAAACGAAATGCAGCACGGAAATTAGCCAAGTCTGAGGTTATTTTTGTTGGAGATAACGCTCCTTTTGTTAAACAGGAAACGGTTAATAAATTGTTAATAGAAAATAAAAAGGATGCATCAGGCATTGAAAAAGATAAATTAGATTTGAATAAATTAGAAAAAGCTGTTAATGCACATCAGATGATTGAAAAGTCAGAAGTTTTTGTGAGTATTGATGGTGTTCTAAAAGCAGTTGTAAAACAAAAAACTCCTATAGCAAGAGTTTTTGATGGTGAGCGTTCTTTCTATATTGATTACAAAGGAAATAGAATGCCGTTGTCAGCAAATTTTGCAGCTCGAGTTCCACTTGTTTCGGGGATTATAAATAAAAAAAACAGCAAGGATTTATCCGAATTATTTCGTGAAATTCATAACGATGCGTTTTTGAAAAAAAACATCATTGGAGTTCAAATTATGCCTAATGGGAGCTTATTAATGATGAATAGGAATTTTGATTTTCGAATTGATTTCGGTAGAATGATAAATGTGAAACGAAAATTTAAAAATTATAAAGCTTTTTTTCAAAAAGCAGTTTTAGATAGTTCGTTATATAAATACAATAAAATTGATCTCCGTTTTACGGAACAAGTAGTTTGCACTAAATAATAGATAATGGAAAAAGAGAATATTGCAGTAGGTCTAGATATTGGGACAACCAAAATAGTTGCCATGATAGGCAAAAAAAATGAGTATGGGAAACTAGAGATTTTGGGTGTCGGAAAATCCAAAAGCTTAGGTGTGGCTAGAGGTGTGGTAAATAACATTACTCAAACTATTCAATCGATTCAACAAGCAATACAAGAAGCTGAAAATAATTCAGGTTATAAAATAAAAGATGTTGTTGTGGGTATAGCTGGTCAGCATATTCGTAGTATTCAACATACAGATTACATTAGCAGAAGCAATCCAGAAGAGGTGATTGGAGGGAATGATATTCAGCTTTTGATTGATCAAGTTAATAAATTGGCCATGTTGCCAGGGGAAGAAATAATTCACGTTTTGCCACAAGAATTTAAAATTGACGGTCAAACGGAAATTAAAGAACCAATAGGAATGTATGGTGGTAGATTAGAGTCTAGCTTTCATGTAGTTGTAGGTCAAGCTTCTTCTATTAGAAATGTAGGAAGATGTATTCAAAGTTCAGGTATAGAATTGTCTGGATTAACATTGGAGCCTTTAGCATCATCTGATGCTGTATTGAGTCAGGAAGAAAAAGAAGCAGGTGTTGCGCTTATAGATATAGGAGGAGGAACAACTGATTTAGCGATTTTTAAAGATGGAATAATTCGTCACACAGCCGTTATCCCTTTTGGAGGAAACGTTATTACAGATGATATTAAAGAAGGTTGCTCTATTATTGAAAAACAAGCGGAGTTATTGAAAGTAAAATTTGGTTCTGCTTGGCCAGGTGAAAATAAAGACAATGAAATTGTTTCTATACCAGGTCTTAGAGGAAGAGAACCAAAAGAAATTTCTTTGAAAAATTTGTCTAAAATAATTCATGCACGTGTTGTTGAAATTATTGAACAAGTTTTTACAGAAATAAAAGCATACGGTCACGAAGACCCAAGAAAAAAATTAATTGCAGGAATCGTTCTTACAGGTGGTGGTGCACAACTGCAACATATCAAACAACTAGTGGAGTACATCACTGGAATGGATACTAGAATAGGATATCCAAACGAGCATTTGGCTGGGAATTCTGATGAGGAAATATCAAGTCCTTTATATGCAACAGCAGTAGGTTTGGTAATGAATAGTATCGAAAATCAAACGCAAAGTGCTGTTCGAATGGATGTGATTGAAGCTCCAAAAGCGCCAGTTTACAGACAGCCCGTTGTAGCTGTTCAACCTGAAAGCGAAGAAGTGGATACTATAGTTGAACAAGAAGTTAGAGACTTTGCTAAAAAAGAAGAGTCAACAGAAAATAAAATTAGGAGATCTTTTTTTGACAGATATGTCGATAAAATCAAAGATTTTTTAGACAATGCAGAATAAGGTTTGCCAATAAAATATAAGAATTAATAATAAATATCAAAAACCAAATAAAATGATGAGCAACTCAGAATTTGGAAGTATTTCATTTGATTTACCAAAGAATCAATCAAATGTAATAAAAGTTATTGGTGTAGGTGGAGGCGGAAGCAATGCTATAAACCACATGTTTAAACAAGGAATCAAAGGGGTAGATTTTATTGTTTGTAATACAGACTCTCAGGCTTTGCAAAACAGTGCTGTGCCAAATAAAATTCAGTTAGGTGTAAACTTAACCGAAGGTCTTGGAGCAGGTGCAAATCCAGATGTAGGACAACAATCAGCTATTGAAAGTATTGCAGACATTGAAAAAATGTTAGATCGTAACACTAAGATGGTATTTATTACTGCTGGTATGGGTGGAGGAACTGGTACAGGTGCTGCTCCAGTAATTGCTCAATTAGCTAAAGAAAGAGAAATTCTTACGGTTGGTATTGTTACAATTCCTTTTCTATTTGAAGGTAAAGTGCGTCAAGAACAAGCTTTATTAGGAATTGAAAAATTACGCAAACAAGTAGATTCTTTGATTGTTATTAATAATAACAAACTTAGAGAAGTATATGGAAATTTAGGTTTTAAAGCTGGGTTTTCAAAAGCGGATGAAGTATTAGCTACAGCCTCAAGAGGAATAGCGGAAGTAATTACACATCACTATACTCAAAATATCGATTTAAGAGACGCTAAAACTGTTTTATCTAATAGTGGAACCGCAATAATGGGTTCTGCAGTTGCTGAAGGAGAAAACAGAGCAAAAGAAGCTATTATTGCTGCTTTAGATTCTCCGTTATTGAATGACAATAAAATTACAGGTGCCAAAAACGTATTGTTGCTTATCGTTTCGGGTTCTAATGAAATTACTTTGGACGAAATAGGTGAAATCAATGACCATATTCAGTCTGAAGCAGGGTATAATGCTAATATTATCATGGGTGTTGGTGAAGACGAAACACTTGGTGAAGCTATTGCAGTTACTATTATCGCTACAGGTTTTGATATTGAACAACAAAACGAAATAGTAAATACAGAGCCTAAAAAAATAATTCACACTTTAGAAGATGAGCAAAAAAGTGTTCATAATCTATCAAATAAACCAGTTGCAGCATTTGATTTGAATAATGAAACTCCAGTTTCAAATTCATCGGAGCGTATTGTTTTTGAATTATTAGAAGATACAGTAGTTCCAGAAGCTGTTATTGTTCCAGAAGTAGTTGTAGTTCCTGAGCCAGTTGTAGCTGTAGCTCCTCCTGTAATTAATAAAGAAGAGTTGATGGTAATGTCTGAGTTTATTAAAAATTTAGATGTAACCTTTGAAATTGTATCACCAATAAATGATATTGATTTTACTTTTACAACACCAGAACAACACGAAATTCAGCAAGTAAAAGCAGCTCAACCAAAAGCAGTTGAAAAACAAGAACAAACTTCTTTTTCATTTGATTTGCCTCTTTTTAAATCAGAACCAGTAGCAAAACAAGAAGTAGTTGAAGAAAAGAAAGTTTTATTTGAATTAACAAATGAAACACGTGATATCAAAGTTAACGAAGCGGTTCAGTTTGTTCCTGTAACAGAATTAACGGATAAAGGAATCATTAAATATTCTCTAGAAGAATATATGGAAATAGAAAATGATTTCAGTACTGCAAAAGTGGTTGAAAAACCAGTAGAAGTAGTTCCAGCTGAATTGAATATTACAATGAAAAGAGTAGAGGAGTCGATTCATTCAACATCTAATTTCGAAGCTATTTCTCCAATGGAAATGACAATTGAAGAAACATTGAGACTGAGAGCAGATGAAAGAAGAAAGAAACTAAAAGAATTCAATTACAAATTCCATAATAATGTTTCTAAAATTGATGAATATGAAAGAGAGCCAGCTTACAAAAGACTAGGAATTGATATTTCGAACAATCAACCGAATAACACAAACTCGAGAATTTCTGTAGGGACAGATAGCAACAATGATCTACAGTTGCGTTCTAACAACTCGTATTTGCATGACAATGTAGATTAACTAACCAAAACCAAACCAAGATAGCCCGAAAATATAATTTTATTTTCGGGTTATTTTTTTGTGGCAACCAAAGAAGTATCTTTTGTTAATTACAGTAAAATTTTCTAAATTTGCGAGCCTTCATTCAGCTGTCGTCTCAAGCTTTTTATCGGAAATGCTTTTTTCTAAGTCCTAAAAAATAGTTTCTAAGAATACATTTTCTCCCAAAAAGGCTATATTCACTATCATCTGAGGTAAATACATCAAGACATTAACGAATAACTATAAAATAATGAGTTTATCAATACAAATCATGGACGAAATCAAAGTAGCCATGAGAGCCAAAGACACTGTTGCTTTAGAAGCTTTAAGAGCTATTAAATCGGAATTATTATTAGCGCAAACTGCTTCAGGTTCAAAAGAAGAAATTAGTGCTGACGATGAAATTAAATTGCTTCAAAGATTAGTAAAAACACGTAAAGAAAGTGCTAGAATTTTCACAGAACAAAACCGTTTGGATTTGGCTGAACCAGAATTAGCTCAAATTGCTGTAATAGAAAAATTTTTACCAGCACAATTAAGTGAAGCTGAAGTTGAAGCAGTTGTTGCAAAAATCATTGCCGAAACCGGAGCATCAGGAATTGCTTCTATGGGTAAAGTAATGGGACTAGCAGCTGCACAATTAGGTGGAACTGCCGAAGGAAAAACTATTTCAACAATAGTAAAAAAACTATTGACATAAAAAGATTAAGGATAAGCAGATTTTTCTAAAATCTTAAATCAATGACTGCGTAGTTCAACTGGATAGAATATCAGATTTCGACTCTGAGGGTTGCAGGTTCGAACCCTGCCGTGGTCACATAAAAAAGCAAGCTATTTAGCTTGCTTTTTTGTTTCAATCAACTTTTAGTACTTGAGAATTCGTTCTACTAACATATCAAAATAATCACGAAAACCAACTGATAAACATCATGTTTTTTGATTTTTTTATCCAATAACTTTGAAAATAATTAAAGTTAGAAGTTATGAAAAATAGAGTCCCAGTCTCCGTAATAATGACCAAAAATGTCATAAAATTAAATCTTGCAGATGATTTGACTAAAGCGGAACAACTTTTTAAGCAATATAAAATTAGGCACATACCAGTAGTAGATGGTAATAAAATAATTGGGATGTTGAGTTATACTGATTTGTTGAGAATCTCCTTTGTGGATGCAGTTGATGACGATGCTGAAATTGTTGACACTACTGTTTATAATATGTTTACGGTAGAGCAGGTTATGGCGAAAAAATTAGTCACTATTTCTCCTGAAACAACTATTAAAGAAACGGCTGAAATTTTATCTAAAAAAGAATTTCATGCTTTACCAGTTTGTATGGGAGATTTATTAGTAGGAATCGTCACAACAACTGATTTGATAAAATATTTAATAGATCAGTATAAAAACTAATATAAAAAAAGTCCCAAATTTGGGACTTTTTTGTTTTAGAAAGAAGTGATTTTTTTCAAGTCTGCTACAGTTGCTGTGGGATCTTCTGCTTTGAATACAAAGCTTCCCGCTACAAGAACATCTGCGCCTGCTTTAACAAGTTGTACGGCGTTTTTGTTAGTTACACCACCATCAATTTCTATGATAGTTGAAGCACCTTTACGCGTAATTAATGCTTTTAGTTTTTCGATTTTTGAATATGTATTTTCAATAAAAGATTGGCCTCCAAATCCTGGGTTAACACTCATAATGCAAACTAAATCAATATCATTGATTACGTCTTCTAATAACTCAATATTTGTATGAGGATTGATGGCTACTCCAGCTTGCATTCCTTCTGCTTTGATAGCTTGAAGGGTTCTGTGTAAGTGTGGACAAGCTTCGTAATGTACTGTTAGAACATTAGCACCTAATTCGGCGAATGTCTTGATGTAACGATCTGGATCCACTATCATTAAGTGCACATCGATTGTTTTTTTTGCATGCCTTTTGATTGCTTCTAAGACTGGCATTCCAAAAGAGATGTTAGGTACAAAAACACCGTCCATAATATCAATATGAAACCAATCAGCTTGGCTGTTGTTAATCATTTCGATGTCGCGTTGTAGGTTTGCAAAATCGGCAGCAAGAACTGAGGGTGCAATAAGTGTATTTTTCATTGTGAGGTTGTGTTGTTTTTTTGCAAAATTAGTTTATTTCCACGCGATTGCAAAAGTTTTTTTATGGGGAAAATAATAGGTTCGTTGTCAGCGATTGCGTAAGGGATTGAAGTGGAAATCCTTTTTATTTTTTTATAAAAAGATTGTAACGTAAAGCCCGACCCAGAGTTTTTACGGAGGGATACGCCATAATAGTGAATAGTGAATAGTGAATAGTGAATAGTGAAAAGTGAGAAGAATTTAGATTAAAAAATAAAATTCCAGTAATCAGCGGGGTTTCAATCATCACACGAGGAGCGATAGCACCGAACTGGCGAAGCAATCAAAAAAGTGGTTTTTTGATTGATGACAAAAAATAAAACTCCGGTAATCAGCCGGAGTTTCAATCATCAATCAAAAAACGAACAGTTAATCAGACTGTTGTTTATGGTGAATTAAAAGATTTAAAAGAGATTTAAAAATTTTAATTGTGGGAGTTTTATAAATTAACCTAAATAGGTTTTTAGTATTTTACTTCTTGAAGTGTGTTTCAATCTGCGGATTGCTTTTTCTTTGATTTGACGCACACGCTCACGAGTTAGATCAAAAGTTTCTCCAATTTCTTCTAGTGTCATTGGGTGTTGATCTCCAAGACCAAAGTACAAACGAACTACATCAGCTTCTCTAGGAGTTAATGTTTCTAGTGAACGTTCAATTTCGGTACGTAATGATTCGTGAATTAATTCTCTGTCTGGATTTGGTGATTCACCAGAACGCAATACGTCGTAAAGGTTAGAATCTTCTCCTTCTACAAGAGGTGCATCCATGGATAGGTGACGACCAGAGTTTTTCATAGACTCTTTTACATCATTTACGGTCATATCAAGTTCTTTTGCAATTTCCTCAGCAGATGGTGGACGTTCGTTAGATTGCTCTAATAAAGCGTACATTTTGTTGATTTTATTGATAGAACCAATTTTGTTCAAAGGCAAACGAACGATACGAGATTGTTCTGCCAATGCTTGTAAAATAGATTGACGAATCCACCAAACGGCATACGAAATGAATTTGAAACCACGAGTTTCATCAAAACGTTGTGCTGCTTTTATCAATCCTAAATTTCCTTCATTAATCAAATCGGGAAGTGTCAAACCTTGATTTTGGTATTGTTTAGCTACCGAAACTACGAAACGTAAATTTGCTTTTGTTAATTTCTCCAAGGCTCTTTGATCCCCGGCTTTAATTTTCTGAGCTAATTCTACCTCTTCGTCAGCGGTAATAAGGTCAACTTTTCCAATTTCTTGTAAATATTTGTCTAATGAAGCGGTTTCACGATTGGTAACCTGCTTGGTGATTTTAAGTTGTCTCATGTTTTTGTCTCCTCAATTTTTTAAGTGTACAAGTGATTATACGTATGGGGTTACTAAAAAGTTACAATAGTTTAGTATTTATTTTTTTATTTAACCAAAAATCCCGTTTCAAATACATGAAACGGGATTTTCTATAAATAAACCTTTAGTAAACTAAGATCTGATTACTCTTTTTTGTCCTCACGTGGAGGTCTTGGCAAAAGTGCTTTTCTTGACACTTTTTCTTTTCTGGTTTTAGGGTCAACACCAAGATATTTTACTTGGAATATATCTCCCATTTTTACAACGTCAGAAACATTTTCTGTACGTTCCCATGCCAATTCAGATACATGAAGTAAAACTTCGTTTCCAGGAGCCGCTGTATATTCTACAACAGCACCAAAATCTAGCATCTTGATTACTTTAACTTCGTAAGCTTCTCCTAATTGTGGTTTGAAAGTAATTGACTGTATTTTAGCCAATACTGCTTCAATTCCAGCAGGATCTGTACCAAGAATTTCAATAACTCCTTGTTCATCTACTTCGTTGATTACGATAGTTGTTCCAGTTGCTTTTTGTAATTCTTGAATTACTTTTCCACCAGGTCCAATCAAAGCACCAATAAAATTACCAGGAATTGTTCTTGTAATAATTTTTGGAGCATATGCTTTAACATCTGCTTTTGGAGCAGCTAAAGTATCTGTTATTTTTCCAAGGATATGCAAACGTCCATCACGAGCTTGAGCTAATGCTTCTTCCATGATGTTGTATTTTAATCCTTCGATTTTGATGTCCATTTGACAAGCAGTGATACCGTCAGCAGTTCCAGTTACTTTAAAGTCCATATCTCCTAAATGATCTTCATCACCTAAGATGTCTGACAATACAGCAAAACGATCTCCGTCAGTAATCAATCCCATTGCAATTCCAGAAACTGGTTTAATCATTTGTATACCAGCATCCATAAGGGCTAATGTTCCAGCACATACTGTAGCCATTGAAGAAGAACCATTAGATTCTAATACTTCAGATACAATACGAATTGTGTAAGGGCAATCAGCAGGAATCATGTTTTTCAAAGCACGTTGTGCTAAGTTTCCGTGTCCAACCTCTCTTCTTGAAGTTCCTCTTAGAGGTTTAGCTTCACCAGTTGAGAATGGAGGGAAGTTATAGTGTAAATAGAATTTTTCTTCTCCTTGTTCAGATGGAGAGTCAATTTGGTTTGCTTCTCTAGAAGTTCCTAAAGTTGCTGTAGCCAATGCTTGAGTTTCTCCTCTTGTAAAGATTGAAGATCCATGAACAGATGGTAAATAATCTACTTCAGCCCAGATTGGTCTGATTTCAGTAGTTTTTCTTCCGTCTAGACGTAAACCTAAATCTAAGATTACATTACGAACTGCTTCTTTTTGTGTTTTGTAGAAATATTTACCTACTAAATCACCATTTTCTGCTAATTCTTCTTCTGTAAATAAAGATTTTACTACTTCTTTTACATCAGAAAATTGCGCTGTTCTTTCGTGTTTCGCTGTTCCTTCTTTTGCAATAGCGTAACATAAATCGTAAGCAGCAGTTTTTACTTTAGTATAAATAGCTTCATCTTGTTTCTCTTCTTCGTACGTTCTCATTTCTTTTTTACCAAAAGCAACTTGTAAACGTTCTTGAGCAGCAATTTGAACTTTAATAGCTTCGTGAGCAAATTTAATTGCTTCTACCATTTCTTTCTCTGAAATTTCTTTCATCTCACCTTCTACCATTGCGATAGAATCTTTTGAAGCACCAATCATCATATCAATATCTGATAATTCTAATTGAGTACGACTTGGATTGATGATGAATTTTCCATCAATTCGTGCAACACGAACTTCTGAAATTAAAGTTGAAAAAGGTAAGTCAGAAACTGCTAAAGCCGCTGATGCAGCTAAACCAGCTAATGCATCTGGCATCACGTTATCATCATGAGACATTAATTGAATCATAACTTGTGTTTCTGCGTGATAATCATCTGGGAAAAGTGGACGTAAAACACGGTCAACTAATCTCATTGTCAAAACTTCGCTATCGCTTGGTCTTGCTTCTCTTTTGAAAAATCCACCAGGAAAACGACCTGCTGCAGCAAATTTTTCACGGTAATCTACCGTTAATGGTAAAAAGTCCACTCCAGGACTTGCTTTTCTGGCAGATACTACTGTTGCAAGCAACATAGAATCTCCCATTTGTACTACTACAGAACCATCAGCTTGTTTTGCTAATTTTCCTGTCTCGATTGAGATGCTTCTGCCATCTCCTAAATCGATAATTTCTCTTGAAACTTTTGGAATCATAAATTTTGATATTGATTATACAATGGGTTTTAGTTGTGTTGTTAGTTGTAGTTGTTGCGTATTTAATGCCTAAAACCCAATGAAAAACCAAACTTTTTTTGTTGTATTTAAAAACAAAAAGAGGCACTTTCGCACCTCTTTATTATATTGATTATTTTCTAATACCCAATACTTTGATAATCTCACGATATCTGTTGATTTCTTTTTTCTTCAAGTAATCTAACAATGATCTTCTTTTACCAACAAGCAATACTAATGAACGCTCTGTGTTGTAATCGTGACGATTTTTTTTCAAGTGCTCTGTTAAGTGACTAATTCTGTATGTGAATAGTGCAATTTGAGCTTCTGCAGAACCAGTGTTTTCTGCTTTTCCTCCGTGTTTAGCGAAGATTTCTTCTTTAATTTCCTTAGTTAAATACATTCCAATATTTTTTTAATGATTTTTATGTATGTTATATAGCTATTATATAACGGGTGCAAAAGTACTATTTATTTTTTGGAATTTGAAACAAAAAGATTTAAAAATAAAAAGATTTGAAAAATCCGAAAACTAAGCACTAAAAAATTATTAATGCACTCAATTTTTTTAAAATAATTTTGCAATTTCCTGATTTACAAATTCTAAAAAGTTTTCATCCGCTTCAGTAAATGGATTTAGCACATGGCTGTCAATGTCTATTTGGCCAATATTTTCTCCCTTAACAAAAAGTGGAACAACAATTTCAGATTTAACGGTGAAACTGCAAGCAATATAGTTGTCTTGAGCGGCTACATCTGGAACTACAAAATTTTTATTTGATACGGCAACCTGACCGCATATTCCTTTTCCAAACGGGATAATTGTGTGGTCTGTTTCGGCTCCAACATAAGGTCCTAAATGCAGTGTTTTAGTTTCATGATTTGCAAAATAGAATCCAACCCAATTGTAATATTCAATATTCTCATTTAATAGTTTACAAACATTCAGCAATTTTTCATCTCTGGAAAGTGTTGTATTTGATGTTATTTCTATTATTTTTGGTTGTAATTCTTTAAATGTCATCATTTTTTTTATGCAAAAGTATTTAAAGTCGGTTTTAAAAATTACATAAATTTGTTAAAAAATAGATTTTGAAAAGATATTTTATTGCCTACAAACCCTTTCTGTTATTTTTAGGCACTTTCTTTCTTGTGTATGCAGTCCTTATGTTTTTGTATCAGGGCTATCTTAGTAGTTTTGGCGAAAATAAATTTGATTCGATTACAGTATTAGTCGCTCATAATGCAGAACAAGTTTTACAATTATTTGATGCTAAAGCAAAACTCATTTGGGAGAATGGGAATTTGGTTCTTAAATTCGGTTTGCAACAAAAATATGCGGTTAGAATTATTGAGGGATGCAATGCAATAAGCGTTATTATTTTGTTTATTTCTTTTGTGGTTTCTTTTTCGTCAACTTTAAAACCAACTTTATTTTTTGTTTTAGGCGGAAGTATTTTTATTTATATTTTGAATGTTTTCAGAATTGCTTTTTTATGTGTTTTGTTAAATCGTTTTCCAGAACAGGAGCATTTTATGCACGGAGTATTATTTCCTTTGCTAATTTATGGAACGGTCTTTATTTTATGGATTGTTTGGGTTAATAGATTTTCAAAATATGCAAAATAAAATTTTCAATACTTTTTACAAAACGGCACTTTTAATAGTGTTTGTTTTTCTTTTGATTTTGGTTCGTGCTTTTGAAGACCAATTGTTTTACGACCCTTTTTTAGATTATTTTAAAAATGATTTTAATACATTACCATTGCCAAATTATGATTCGGTTTCCTTGTTTTTTGGATTGCTTTTTCGGTATGGTTTAAATACAATTTTATCATTAGGATTGCTTTATGTTTTTTTTAAAGACATTGCGATGATTCAATTTGTTTCTGTTTTGTATGTGTTTTTCTTCTTGATTTTAATTGGATTATTTTTCTCTATGCTTTATTTTTATGAAGAACATAATAATTTGATCTTGTTTTATGTTCGCCGATTTTTGATTCAACCTATTTTTGTAATTCTTTTTATTCCAGCATTTTATTATCAAAAACAAATAAAGTGATGTCTTTTTCGTATCTTTAAAGTACAATTTGAGTATCTAAATTATCAAACTTTGTAAATCATGAAGATAGTAAAGCATTCTGGAGCTATTGTTGATTTTAATCCTGAAAAACTCAAAAATTCACTTTTAAAATCAGGTGCGGATAAAAATGTTGTTGAGGACATCTTGCAGGCTATTAAAACTCAGATTTATGAAGGCATAAGTACTAAGCAAATCTATAAAATGGCTTTTGCACTATTAAAAAAGAAAGCTAATTTTCATGCAGCACGTTATAATCTAAGAGAAGCAATTCGGTTGTTAGGACCTGCTGGTTTTTTCTTCGAAAAATATATCGCTCGGCTTTTTGATTCAGAGCATTATGAAACAATGACAAATTTGACACTTCAAGGCAAATGTGTAACGCACGAAATTGATGTTTTGACAAGAAAAAATAATCAGATTGCTATGGTGGAATGCAAGTATCATGTAGGTAGAGATGCTGCTTCGGATGTAAAAGTTCCCATGTACATTTTGTCCCGTTTTAATGATTTACAAGAAAGACAACATGCTATTTTTGATGGGAAAAACAAGATATCTAAGTGTTGGATTATAACAAACAATAGGTTCACGGCTGATGCAGTTACTTTTGCAAAATGTTCTGGTTTGAATTTGTTGAGTTGGGATTATCCAAGCCCGAATAATCTAAAGACAAAAATTGATAATAGTTATTTATATCCGGTGACTTGTTTGACGACTTTGTCTCTTTCTGAAAAAGATAAACTATTGATTTTAGATGTTATTTTGGTTAAGGAATTGATTAATAATTCAGATTCTTTAATAAAAATTGGATTGAGTACAAACCGAGTAAAAAATGTCTTGAAAGAAGCCTCGGATTTGTGTAGGTATATTTAAAAACAATAGTTTATAGCTTGTTTAATTTTAAATCCAACAAAATGAAAGTTAAATTTATAGGCGGTGCTGGAACTGTTACAGGTTCTAAAACATTAGTTGAAAGTAATGGACTTCGTATTTTGATAGACTGCGGTCAATTTCAAGGGATTAAATCCTTGAGAGAACTCAATTGGGAACCATTGCCCGTTTTGCCTTCAACAATTGATTTTGTATTGCTTACTCATGGTCATTTAGATCATTGTGGTTGGCTACCTCGATTAGTTAATCAGGGTTTCAAAGGAAAGATATATTGCTCAGGCCCAACTAAAGAAATTACAAAGCTGATACTCTTAGATAGTGCTAAAATACAAGAAGAAGATGCTCGTCTAGCAAACGAAAAAAAGTTTTCTAAACATGAAATAGCGGAGCCACTTTATACAGTGGAACAAGCAAAACAGGTTTTTCCTCTTTTTAGAGTTGTAAAGACAAACGAATCGGTTCCTTTGGATGCCGAAATTTCAGCTGTTTTTGTTAATGCAGGACATATTTTAGGAGCTTGTAGTATTGAATTGCATCTTGAAAATAAGATTCTTGTTTTTTCTGGAGATATAGGACGTGATAATGATGTTTTAATGTATCCTCCAACTAAACCAAAAAAAGCAGATTATTTGTTTTTAGAAAGTACCTATGGGAATCGTCTCCATCCAGAAACAGATACGAAGCTAGAATTAGAAACCTATATTAATAATGCTGTTGATAAAGACGGAACAGTTATTGTCCCGAGTTTTGCTGTAGAACGGGCTCAAACTATTATGTATTTGCTTTGGCAACTAAAACAAGAAGGAAAAATTCCTAATATTCCCTATATAATTGATACGCCAATGGGAATTAATGCATTGGATATTTTTTCAAATAATAAACAGTGGCATAAATTATCTCTTGAAGAATGTCATGCAATGAGTGAAATGTTTACCTTAGTTTCAGATTATCAAGAATCTCTAGATGTGATGTTTGATAAACAACCAAAAGTGGTTATAGCAGCTAGCGGAATGGTAACTGGAGGTAGAGTTTTGAGTTATTTAGAGCATTATATAGGTTTGCCAGAAACTACGGTTATTATAGTTGGGTATCAAGCCGAAGGAACTCGAGGGCGAAAATTATTAGAAGGAGCAACTGATATTAAAATTCATGGAAAATATTATCCTGTTCTTGCAAATATTCTTGAAATTAAAGGACTTTCAGCACATGGAGATCAAAAAGATTTGTTGAATTGGCTTTCCGCATTAGAAAACAAACCTAAAAAAGTGTTTTTGGTTCATGGAGAAAATGAGCCAGCGGATGAGCTTCGGATCAAAATAATTGAAAAATACGGTTTTGATTGCAGTGTTGCTATGATGGGACAGGAATTCGAGCTGTAATTTTTAACAGCAATTTAGTTTTACCAACTGAAAAAATGAGTAATTTTGTAGTATGAATATTAAAAGATGCATAAGTTTATTTTTGGCTTTTCTACTATTGGTTTCCAATGTAGGAATGGCTTTTAATGTGCATTATTGTGGCGGTACAATAGCTTCGGTTTCCTTTAGTTCAGAGCAGAAAATTTTGAAATCAGAAAAAGAATGTTGCGCAAAAATTGTTTCTAAAAAAGACAGTTGTTGTAAAGACAAAGTTTTTCATTTTCAAAAAAAATCAGATAATGCTATAGTCAAAGCTTTCTTATTTGAACTTAATGTTCCTTTTTTAATTCAAGAATGGCAACCTGTAGTTTTTTCTTTAATTTCAAATTTTAAAGGAACTCAAACAACTACCTATTATTGCGATGCAAATGCGCCTCCGCTTTTTAAGTTGTATAGCCAATATATTTTCTACGCCTGATTTTAATGTTTTAAAAGTCAAATCATTTTTTGGTTTGAAGTCACTTTTTTATAAACATTAAAATTTTTTATCATGCAAAAACTTATCATGCTTTTTGTTTTTGTTTTGGTTTCAGAAGCTGTTTTTTCTCAAGAAAAGTTGAATGAAGAAAAACTAAAAGAAGTCAAAGTCATCAAAAAGCGAAAAGGGATTCAAAAATCCTTTACGTTAACCGGTAATACCACAATAGTAACAAGTAAAGAATTACTTAAAGCAGCTTGTTGCAATCTGGCGGAGAGTTTTGAAACCAATCCGTCAATCGATGTCAATTTTTCAGATGCTTTAACAGGGACCAAACAAATCAAAATGTTAGGGTTAACAAGCCCTTATTTGATGATTACCGAAGAGAATATTCCTTCTGTTCGAGGTGCTTCACAAGCATATGGATTGTCATTTACACCCGGAACTTGGGTTGAAAGTATTCAAATTACCAAAGGTGCGGGAAGTGTAGTTAATGGCTACGAAAGCATTTCTGGTCAGATTAATACGGAACTGATTAAGCCAATTAATGATATTCCATTTTTCTTGAACGCATACGGTTCAACCGATTCTCGCTTCGAATTAAATACGCATTTCAATACTAAAATCTCAGATAAATGGAGTGGTAGTTTGTTTTTGCACGGTAATACACGAGTTGCAAAAACAGATATGAATGACGATGGTTTCTTAGATAATCCTTTGGCGAAGCAAATTAATATTCTTAATAGATATCAATATTATAACGCTGAAAAAGGCTGGGTGAGTTTCATCAATTTTAGATATATGAATGATGAAAAACAAATGGGAGAATTAGCCTTTGATCCTAAAAGAGATAAAGGCACTACAAATCATTGGGGTTCAGAAATCAATACAGAACGATTGGATATTTCCACAAAAGTTGGATATGTTTTTAAAGATATGCCCTATCAAAGTGTTGGTTTTCAGAATGCTTTTAATAGCCATAATCAACAATCTTATTTTGGTTTAAATCAATACAATATCAAGCAAAGTAGCTATTATTCAAATTTGATTTTTAATTCGATTATTGATAATACGATGAACAAATTTGCTACAGGTTTGAATTTCACATATGATAAATACCAAGAATTTGTAAACGTAAATGACTATAGCCGAATTGATAATTCGGTTGGTGCTTTTTTTGAATATACCTATGATAATAATGATAATTTTAGCGTCATACTTGGTGGAAGAGTTGATAATCACAATCGTTTAGGAACGTTTTTTACGCCAAGATTACACCTGAGATATAATCCTTGGAAAAATGCAGTCTTAAGATTTTCAGCCGGTAGAGGAAAACGAAGTGCCAATATTTTTGCAGAAAATCAGCCTCTTTTTGCTAGTTCAAGAACTTTAGAAATAGTAAATTCTAATGGAAAAATCTATGGTTTAAATCCTGAAATTGCTTGGAATTATGGGCTGAGTTTTTCACAAAAATTCATGCTTTTTGGCAAAAGTGCCGATGTTGGTTTTGATTTATACCGAACCGATTTTCAAAACCAAGCGATAGTTGATGTGATGCAAAGTCCACAAGAAGTTCTGTTTTATAATTTGAATGGAAAATCAAATGCGAATAGTTTACAGGTTGAATTCAATTATGAAATTATAAATCATTTGAATTTACGCTCAGCCTATAAGTTTTATGATATTCAGACGGATTATTTGTCAGGAAAATTTCAAAAAGCATTACAAGCGAAACATCGTTTTTTTGGAAATTTAGAATATGAAACTCCTATTGGTGAAAAAGGACAACAGTGGAAATTTGATTATACTTTTAATTGGATTGGACAACAGCAATTGCCTAATACTTCAACCAATCCTATTGGGGATAAGTTACCTGAGTTTTCTTCCGCTTATTCTTTAATGAATATGCAAATCACCAAAATATTTTCGCCGACATTTGAGGTTTATATTGGAGGGGAAAACATTGGAAATTACAAACAAGAAAAAGCCATCCTGGGGTCTGAAAATCCTTTTGGTCCCAATTTTGATGCATCAATTGTATATGCGCCAGTTTTTGGGCAGATGTATTATGCAGGCTTACGTTTTAAAATAAAATAAGAATAAATATTAAAAATCAAATAGTATGAAAATCAAAAATATAATTATAGCACTAGTAGTAACCTTAGTTGGATTTTCAGTTCAAGCTCAAGACACGAGTAACAGCGATCTGGCAAAGCAAAAAAAGAGTAAAAATGCCAAGTATGTCACTGAAGTGAATGGGGATTGTGAACAGTGTCAAAAACGAATTCAGAAAGCAGCTTATACAGTTGACGGGGTGAAATCAGCATCATGGGATAT
Organism: Flavobacterium sp. 123; assembly: GCF_003634825.1. Taxonomy (NCBI): domain Bacteria; kingdom Pseudomonadati; phylum Bacteroidota; class Flavobacteriia; order Flavobacteriales; family Flavobacteriaceae; genus Flavobacterium; species Flavobacterium sp. 123. The sequence goes on along the minus strand of NZ_RBXD01000001.1, from coordinate 766,161 downwards.
TGAAACACATCAATTGAGTTTAATTTTGAATGAGGAAAAAAGTTCTCTTTTAGATGTTAAAAAAGCGGTGGCTAAAGTGGGGCATGATACCGATGAAGTGAAATCAGAGGATAAGGATTATGAAAGTTTACCCACATGTTGTCAGTATGAAAGAAAATAAAATGAAAGCCCAAAATAAATATTTGGGCTTTTTCTTATTCTTTTATGAAGGAGAATATGTTGTGATTAAGCGTTAATAAAACTTTAAAAAATAGCAATAAATTGTGGTTAAGGTAAATTATTCTTACTTTCACAAACTATTAAAATACAACTCTTTTTATGAATAATTTTGATTGGACTCAATTACTTAATCCGGAATTTTATATTACCTTAAATATTGGGGGGATTCAAATAGGTTTATATATCGTTATTTTTATTGTTTTTGCTGAAACAGGTCTTTTTGCAGGATTTTTTCTTCCTGGAGACAGTTTGCTTTTTCTTGCAGGAATTTACAGTCGTGATTTAGTTCAAAATTTAATCATAATAGAAAGTGATTTTGTAAATGTAGTTTTGTTAGCTGTTCTTATTGCAATTTCAGGTGTTGTTGGGAATATGGTAGGGTACTGGTTTGGAGCTAAAAGTGGGTATTATTTATTTAAAAAAGAAGATACTTTTTGGTTCAAGAAAAAATACTTACTACAGTCGAAAGATTTCTTTGAGAAGTATGGTGGGAAAGCTATAATCTTTGCCCGTTTTCTGCCTATTTTTAGAACATTTGCTCCTATTGTTGCAGGAATTGTATCTATGGATAAAAAGAAATTTATGTTCTTTAATATTTTAAGTTCTTTTTTATGGTCCTTTATTTTGATCTTTTCAGGCCATTATTTGTATGGCGTTTTTCTAGAATACGGAATTGATTTAAAAGAGCATATTGAGTATATTGTTATCATTATTGTATTGATATCTACTATTCCCGTTTTATTCAAGCTTTTGAAAAAGAATGTACATTTAAAATAAATTTATTCTACATAAATAAAAAAATCCGTTCGATAACCGAACGGATTTTTTTGTTATAATAAAAATTGAATTTGTAAATAAATTACATCATTCCCGGCATACCACCACCCATTGGGCTTCCACCAGCAACATCTTCTTTAATATCAATTAAAGCACATTCAGTAGTTAATATCATTCCTGCAACAGATGCTGCGTTCTCTAATGCTACACGAGTTACTTTTTTAGGATCGATAATACCAGCTTTCAACATATCAACATATTCATCAGTTTTAGCATTGTATCCAAAGTCACCAGAACCTTCTGCTACTTTAGCAACAACTACTGAACCTTCAAGACCTGCATTTTCAACAATTGTTCTCAAAGGAGATTCAACTGCGCGAGATACAATTTGTATTCCTGTAGCTTCATCAGCATTGTCTGCAGTTATAGTGCTTAGCGCATTTTTAGCTCTTAAAAGTGCTACACCACCACCAGCTACAATTCCTTCTTCAACTGCTGCGCGTGTTGCGTGAAGTGCATCATCTACACGGTCTTTTTTCTCTTTCATTTCTACTTCAGAAGCAGCACCAACATATAAAACCGCAACACCTCCAGCTAATTTAGCCAAACGTTCTTGTAATTTTTCTTTGTCATAATCAGAGGTTGTAGTTTCCATTTGACCTTTGATTTGGTTCACACGATTTTTGATTGTATCTGCATCACCAGCACCGCTAACGATAGTAGTATTATCTTTATCGATAGTTACTCTTTTTGCAGTACCCAACATTTCGATAGTTGTGTTTTCAAGTGTGTATCCTCTTTCTTCAGAGATAACAGTTCCGCCTGTTAAGATTGCGATATCTTCTAACATTGCTTTTCTTCTGTCACCAAAACCAGGTGCTTTTACAGCAGCAATTTTTAATGCACCACGTAATTTGTTAACTACCAAAGTAGATAATGCTTCTCCATCAACATCTTCAGCAATAATCAATAAAGGTTTTCCTGATTGAGCAACTGGCTCTAAAACAGGTAATAATTCTTTTAAAGAAGAAACTTTTTTGTCGTATAAAAGGATGTAAGGATTCTCTAATTCTGCTTCCATTTTTTCTGGATTAGTAACAAAATATGGAGAAAGATATCCTCTGTCAAATTGCATACCTTCAACAACATCTACATAAGTCTCTGTTCCTTTAGCTTCTTCAACAGTGATAACACCTTCTTTTCCAACTTTTGCGAAAGCAGCAGCGATAAGTTCACCAATTACTTCGTCATTATTAGCTGAAATAGAAGCGATTTGTTTTATTTTTTCAGAATCACTTCCTACAACTTTAGCTTGCTTAGTAAGGTCAGCAACAATAGCCTCAACAGCTTTGTCTATTCCTCTTTTTAGATCCATAGGATTTGCTCCAGCAGCTACGTTTTTCAAACCTTCTTTTACGATTGCTTGCGCTAAAACCGTAGCAGTAGTTGTTCCGTCTCCAGCTAAATCATTCGTTTTTGAAGCTACTTCTTTAACCATTTGAGCTCCCATGTTTTCTAATGGGTCTTTCAATTCGATTTCTTTTGCTACAGTAACACCATCTTTAGTAACGTTTGGTCCACCAAAAGCTTTTCCAATAATTACATTACGACCTTTTGGTCCTAAAGTTACTTTTACAGCATTTGCTAATGCATCAACACCACGTTTTAATCCGTCACGTGCTTCAATATCAAATTTTATATCTTTTGCCATTTCTTTGTTTTTGTTTTCCTCACCCCGGCCCTCTCCAAAGGAGAGGGAGCCAAGATGAAATATTATTAAATATTTTGTTTGTTAATCTAATCTACTTCCCTTCGGGGAGGTTGTGAGGGGATTTTAGATGATTGCTAAAATATCGTCTTCTCTCATAATCAAATAATCTTTTCCTTCTAGTTTTAATTCTGTACCAGCATATTTTCCGTAAAGAACAGTATCTCCAATTTTTACAGTCATTGTGTGGTCTTTTGTGCCATTTCCAACAGCGACAACAGTTCCTTTTTGTGGTTTTTCTTTTGCTGTATCTGGAATAAAAATTCCTGAAGCAGTTTTTGTTTCAGCAGCTACTGGTTCTATAAGAACGCGATCTGAAAGAGGTTTAATGTTTAAAGCCATGATTTTATATTTTTTTAATATTTTTAAATGATTGCAAATGCAATTTCAGAAATTATGCCAGCCTACTTGAACTGACAATTTTTCTTAAAAAAAATGCCAGCTTTGACAGGCTGGCATCATTCTATATAAGGATAAATTATTTTGCTGGAGTAGTTGCGGCAGGTGTGTTTTGAGCAGGAGCTACTGGAGCAGTTGTGCTAGGAGCTGCGCTTTCTGTTTTTTCAATAATTTTTGAATCAGTATCGCTTAATGAACCTGTGAAACTTAAACTAGAAAGTAATATAAGAGCAATAAGTATAGTTGCTAATGTCCAAGTACTTTTATCTAAAAAGTCAGTAGTTTTTTGAACTCCACCTAGCATTTGAGAACCTCCAATAGATGAAGATAATCCACCACCTTTAGGGTTTTGAACCATTATTACTACTACCAATAGAAAACAAACTATTGTGATTAAAACTAAAAAAATTGAAAATGTGCTCATTGTTTAATTATTATGATTTTGTTGTAAAATTTTAATATCTGAAATATGGTCTGCAAAGAAACTACTTTTTTCTGGATATTTCAAAATTAATATTTCATAAGCTTGAATTGCTTTTTGATATTTTTTTTGCTCTAAATACACTCTGGCTAATGTTTCTGTCATTAACGATGAATTATCGTCTTTATTCAGGTCAAAAGTAGCATGAGATGTTGTATTGTGCTTAATTGGTGAAATTTTCGGATTTGTCTCAATAAACTTATCAATCAATTCCGATTTTTTCTTTTTGTTTTCGTCTATTGGAACTAACTCTACAGGAGGTTTTTGATCGGACTCTCTTACAATAGGTTGTGTTCGAGATAATTGTAACCATTCCTGAAACGAGTGTTTTTCGTTTTTAGAAAAATCCAAAGGTTTTCCAATGTCTAATTTTTCTTCTGCTAATTTAGTGTTATCTGAGATTTCAGATACCGAAGCTTCTTTGATGGAAGTCAGAATAGATGTTTCAAGAGCGCCTTTAGGTTCTGTTTTTTCTTCAGAGACAATTAGTTCACTGTCAATTACTTTAATGTCAAGAAGTTCAAGTACTTTTTTGTCGTAATATCCTTTTTGAATTGCTGTAAAAGTATCTGAAGTAATAAAATCAAATAATACAGTTCTATCGGTTGTATGGGCTGCGGTAACTTTTAATGCATAATTGTACTTAAAACTATTTTGGTTGTACAGCCCTTTTAAACGCAAAGCACGGGCACTTTGAAAATAAGGGTACTCGGCCAATACATTTCCTAAAGCTTCCGTTTGCTTTTCATTAATAGCATCTGGTTTGTTAATTAAATAAGTATAATCTGTTACATTCATAAAGGTTGTTCATTTACCATTTAGCAAGAGATTCATTGAAGATGTCTTGCGTAATACGTTCAAAAATGATGTCAAGTGATTTACTAAGTTGCGAGCCTACTAATTGTTGATTTGCAGGATAATCATCATAAAACTCAAATGTTTTCTCAAAATTATCTGTTTCTTTATTCTTATTGGTAAAGCGAACATTTACTCTTATTTTTAAACGGTTTTGTGATGCTTGTTGATCTGCTGTAGCAGTCATTGGACTTATACGGTAATCTACGATTTCCCCTTCATAAGTTAAGTCTCCACCGTTTTTTACTAAATTTAAATTAGTTTGATTTTGAATTAAATCTTGAAGTTTTAAAGTAAATGTCCTGTCAATTCCTGGCTCAATTAGCTCGGCATTATTTTGAAAAAAATTAACCTGAAAAGTTTTGGCGTCAATTTTTCCTGTTCCTGTAAAGTTGTAAACCGAGCAACTATTGAAAGTCACGAAGATTAACAAAATAAAAATATACTTTATGTTTTTCATTATAAATTTAAATTTCAAAGATATTCAAAATTAATCGAGAATTATTTAAAGATCAAATTGTTTTATTTTTCGATATAAAGTTCTTTCAGAAATTCCCAATTCATCAGCCGCTGCTTTTCGTTTTCCTTTATTTTTTTCCAATGATTTTTTGATCATTTCTATTTCTTTTTGTTCTAAGCGCAAGGTTTCTTCTTCCTCTTCTACCGTTTCGGCAACTAGAAAATTGTCCTCTTGTTCCTGATAGTGATCTTGATTGTTTTGTGAGGTAATTAAAGTAGCTCTTGGTTCTTCTTCAAAATCAATTTCGCTATCACTTTCTTTAGAACCGTATATTTTTTTAATCAAGTTTTGATTTGTCTCCTGTACTTTTGAACTTCCATTTTGCATCAATTCTAAAGTTAGCTTTTTCAAATCGTGTAGGTCACTTTTCATATCAAAAAGCACTTTGTACAGAATTTCTCTTTCGGTATTGAAATCACTATCGCTTTTTTTATCTTTAATCACCGAAGGTAAATTAGTTCCCTCTGTTGGTAGATACGATTGTAAAGTTGCTGCTGTAATATCACGATTGGTTTCTAAAACAGAAAGCTGCTCAGCTACGTTTCTTAACTGACGAATATTACCGCTCCATCTGAATTTTTGTAGCAATTGTACGGCACTCTCATCTAGTTTTAATGGAGGCATTTTATATTTATGAGCAAAATCAGAGGCGAATTTTCTAAATAATAAATGAATATCATCTTTGCGTTCGCGTAATGGAGGTAAGGCAATGTCCACGGTACTCAAACGATAATATAAATCTTCCCTAAATTTCCCTTTTTCGATAGCATTAAACAAGTTCACATTGGTTGCTGCTACAATTCTAACATTTGTTTTTTGTACTTGAGAAGAACCTACTTTTATAAATTCTCCGTTTTCAAGTACACGAAGCAATCTTACTTGAGTAGTTAGGGGTAATTCACCCACTTCGTCTAAAAAAATAGTACCACCATCTGCTACTTCAAAATATCCTTCACGAGTACTTGTCGCGCCTGTAAAAGCACCTTTTTCGTGTCCAAAAAGTTCACTGTCAATTGTTCCTTCAGGAATAGCTCCGCAGTTCACGGCAATGTATTTTCCATGTTTTCTATGCGAAAGAGAATGGATTATTTTCGGAATACTTTCTTTTCCAACCCCACTTTCTCCAATGACTAAAACAGAAATATCAGTAGGTGCAACCTGAATGGCTTTCTCTATTGCGCGATTGAGTTTTGGGTCATTTCCAATAATCTCAAATCGTTGTTTTATTGATTGAACTGTATCCATAATTTCTAGGCTTAAACGTCTCTTATTTTAAAACTACTCTTGCGGTTTTGTTTCTGTTCCTTTTAAAGTAGTGGTTTTTTCAATTTTATGTTTGGGAAAATAAGTTCTGATAATATAAAAGGTGACGCCAAATCCCACTATAAAAGCAATTAATCCAATTAGTATGTGTTTTTTTGACATTGTTGATTTTATTTAATTCATTTCACTTAATCCAACTGCTTTTCCTTTCAAGGTTCCGCTGGTACAGCTTTCTATTTTTACATTTACAAAATCTCCTATTTTATAATTCTCTTTTGGAAAAACTACCGTAATACTTTGTGAATTTCTTCCTGAAAATTCTTCTTTTGATTTTTTCGAAACTTTCTCTACTAAAACTTCTACGGTTTGACCAATGAATTCTTCTGAACGCAACCAAGCATGTTTTTGTTGCAAGTCTACAATTTCTTGTAATCTTCTGGCTTTTGTTTCTTCAGGAACATCATCTTCCATTTTTCTTCCAGCCAATGTTCCTGGACGTTCAGAATAAGAATACATATACCCAAAATTATATTTTACATACTCCATTAAACTCAAAGTATCTTGATGATCTTCTTCTGTTTCTGTTGGAAAACCTGAAATCATATCTTGCGAAATAGAGCTGTTTGGGATAATAGTTCTAATTTTATCAATCAAAGTCATGTATTCTTTGCGCGTATGCAAACGATTCATTTCTTTCAATATTCTATCACTTCCGGATTGAACAGGTAAATGAATGTGTTTGCAAATATTTGGATGTTTAGCAATAACATGCAAAACACTTTCATGCATATCTTGTGGATTTGAAGTCGAAAAGCGAATACGCATTTTAGGAAAACCAACGGCTACCATTTCTAATAATTGATCAAAATCGACTGCGGTTGCTTTTTGCATTTCAGTTGCGTTCTCAAAATCTTTTTTCAATCCGCCACCATACCATAAATAACTGTCAACATTTTGTCCTAAAAGTGTAATTTCTTTAAAACCTTTATTCCATAAATCTTGAATTTCGTTCCTAATACTTTGTGGCTCACGACTGCGTTCACGACCTCGGGTAAAAGGAACTACGCAAAACGTGCACATATTATCACAACCACGTGTGATAGAAACTAAAGCGGTAATTCCGTTGCTCATTAATCGAACTGGTGAGATGTCTCCATAGGTTTCATCTTTTGACAAAATCACATTAATAGCATCCCGTCCTTCTTCAACTTCGCTAAGTAAATTGGGCAAATCTTTATAAGCATCTGGACCTACAACTAGATCTACTATTTTTTCTTCTTCTAAGAATTGACTTTTTAAACGTTCCGCCATACAGCCTAAAACGCCGACTTTCATTTTTGGATTAATGCGTTTTACAGCATTGTATTTCTCTAAACGCTTGCGAATCGTTTGTTCTGCTTTGTCTCGAATAGAGCATGTGTTGACCAAAACTAAATCTGCTTCTTCTAATTTCTGAGTTGTGTTAAATCCGTTTTCAGACAAAATGGAAGCTACTATTTCGCTGTCCGAAAAGTTCATCGCACAGCCATAGCTTTCTATAAAGAGTTTCTTTGTATTCTCCGGTTTGTTTTCTAAAACAAGACTTTCACCTTGTTTACTTTCTTCAATAATCTTTTCCATCCTATGTTTTCAAAGCGCAAAGATAAAGTAAATACAATAAATATGACAAGATGTCAGACTAAGAATTAACATTGTTTTATGTTTTTCTTTTTCTTTTTTGAATGTAGTTGATAAGGAGTAGTTTTTTAGCTTTGGGATTCTAATAATTTATAAATACTGTGATTCAAAGGAGATAAATTCTGATGCTTTTTGGATTGAAAAAGACTTGTTTTTGACTAATTTTTCTTTGTTTACCGAATTAAATTAGTTTTAAAATAATTTCAGAATCCTATATATTTAAAAAAAATAGATACTTTTGTCCCAGAAAAATAGAGCAATGGCAAAGAATTTAGTTATAGTGGAGTCACCTGCAAAGGCGAAAACAATCGAAAAATTTCTAGGAAGTGATTACCAAGTGGAGTCAAGTTACGGGCATATTGCAGATTTGCCTTCCAAAGAAATTGGTGTAGATGTAGAAAACGGGTTTAAACCTAAATACGAAGTTTCAGCCGACAAGAAAGCATTGGTGTCAAAACTAAAGACTTTAGCTAAAAATGCCGAAACAGTCTGGTTAGCAAGTGATGAGGATCGTGAGGGAGAAGCTATTTCTTGGCACTTAGCCGAAGAATTGAAATTGGATAAAAAGAAAACCAAGCGAATTGTTTTTCATGAAATTACGAAAACAGCCATTCTTAAAGCTATTGATAATCCTCGTGAAATAGATTATAATTTAGTTAATGCACAACAAGCGCGTCGTGTTTTAGATAGACTTGTAGGATATGAATTGTCGCCTGTGCTTTGGAGAAAAATTAAAGGAGGACTTTCTGCTGGTCGTGTGCAATCGGTTTCTGTTCGTTTGATTGTAGAACGTGAACGTGAAATTCAAAATTTCAATGCAATTGCTAGTTATTCTGTTGTGGCAGAATTTACTAACGAAGCTGGAAAAACATTCAAGGCTAAATTGCCTAAAAATTTCAATACTAAAAAAGAAGCCGAAGATTTTTTAAATAAAAATATTGGTTCTACATATAAGGTAGCAGATTTAGAAACTAAACCTACCAAAAAATCTCCAACCGGACCTTTTACAACTTCAACTTTGCAGCAAGAAGCAGCTAGAAAATTGTATTTGCCAGTTGGTATTACCATGCAATTAGCACAACGTTTGTACGAAGCTGGACTTATTACTTATATGAGAACAGATAGTGTGAATCTTTCTAAAGAAGCGATGGAAGCCGCTGAAGCTGAAATTATTAAATCATACGGAAAGGAATTTTCTAAACCTAGAACGTTTACTAATAAAAGCAAAGGAGCGCAGGAAGCACACGAGGCAATTCGTCCTACAGATATGTCACGTCATACGGTGAATATTGATAGAGATCAAGCACGTTTGTATGATTTGATCTGGAAAAGAACCTTGGCTTCTCAGATGAGTGACGCACAATTAGAACGTACTAACGTAAAAATTGAAGCGAATAATCATAAAGAAATTTTTACTGCTTCAGGTGAAGTATTACTTTTTGAGGGCTTTCTAAAAGTTTATCTTGAAGGACATGATGACGACGAAGAAGAACAAGAAGGAATGTTGCCTGCTATGAAAGTCAACGAAAAATTGCAAAACAATTATATTACTGCTACTGAAAGATATTCTAGACCAGCTGCTCGATACACCGAGGCTTCTTTGGTGAAAAAACTAGAAGAATTAGGAATTGGTCGTCCATCAACTTATGCGCCAACGATTTCTACAATTATCAATAGAAATTATGTTGAGAAAGGAAATCTTGACGGACAAGAGCGTAATTACACTCAATTGACTTTGCAATCTGGTAAAGTAGGTGAAAAATTGCTGAAAGAAAATACAGGATCTGATAAAGGAAAATTAGTACCAACGGATATTGGAACTATTGTAACGGATTTCTTAGTGAAGAATTTTGGTAACATTTTAGATTATAATTTCACTGCTAAAGTGGAACAAGATTTTGATGAAATTGCCGAAGGGAATATCGAATGGGCAAAAATGATGCAGGAATTCTATGATAAATTTCATCCAAATGTAAAAGATGTTGAAGCAAATGCTGATAGAGAAAGTGGAGAACGAATTTTAGGAACTGATCCAGCTACAGGTAAGCCCGTTTCTGTTCGTTTAGGGAAGTTTGGCCCTATGGCGCAAATTGGAGAACCAGATGATGAAGAGAAAAAGTTTGCTAGTTTAAGAAACGAACAAAACATTGGAAATATAACATTGGAAGAAGCTTTGAATTTGTTTTTATTGCCGAAAAATCTTGGTGAATATAAAGGAGAAGAAGTTGAGGTTAGTAATGGTCGATATGGTCCTTACGTTCGTCATGGAGCTGTTTTTATTTCATTGCCAAGAGGAGAAGATCCCTTGGATGTTTCTATGGAAAGAGCAAAAGAACTAATTGATGAAAAAGCACTTGCAGATGCTCCTATAGCAATATATAAAGGAGAAGGTGTTCAAAAAGGAACAGGTCGTTTTGGTCCATTTATCAAATGGAATGGTATATTTATAAATGTTTCTAAAAAATATAATTTTGATAATTTATCTCAACAAGATGTTCAAGATTTGATTGAAGATAAATTGCAAAAAAATATTGATAAGGTTTTACATAATTGGGAATCTGAAGGGATTTTAGTTGAAAAAGCACGTTGGGGACGTTCTGTGATTACCAAAGGTAAAATTAAAATTGAATTGAGTAAAGATGTTGATGCTACAAAATTGACGTTGGAAGAAGTTCAAGAAATGATTGCTAAGAAAACACCAGCAAAAAAGGCAGCAGCAAAGAAAGCAACAGCAACAAAAAAACCAGCAGCTAAAAAAGCAGCTGTTAAGAAAAAATAAGTATAAACAATTCCATTCGTACCTCCCTCTCATTGAAGAGGGTCGGGGAGAGGAAAAAAGAAATAAAAAATGGAATTCGATTTTCTGGCTCCCATAGACCATGAGGTCTTGAGTTTTATAAATGGATTGTCTTCTCAGCAATTGGGGAGTAAAATTGTTTTGCATACCGAAGAACAATTTCCGGATCTGAATAAAATTAACATCGCTATAATTGGTGTTTTGGAAAATCGAGGTGATAAATATGCCATTTCAGATGTTGATTTAACTCTTATTAGAAAAGAATTATATGGATTGTTTCCTGGGAATTGGGATGCATCTATTGCGGATTTAGGAGATATTTTAGCAGGAAATTCAACTGAAGACACCTATTTCGCTCTTAAAAAAGTAATAGCTAGTTTAATTAAGAAAAAAATAATTCCTATTGTTATTGGCGGTTCTCAAGATCTTACTTATGCTCTTTATAGAGCGTATGATGAGTTAGAGCAAATGGTAAATTTAGTTTCTATAGATAGTAAATTTGATTTTGGGAAAGAAAGTGATGCGGTTTCTGCTTCGTCGTATTTGACCAAAATCATTATTGATGAACCTAATAATCTGTTTAATTATTGCAACATTGGATATCAAACGTATTTCAATTCTCAGGAAGAAATTGATTTGATTGAAAAATTGTTTTTTGATGGCTATAGATTAGGTGAAATTTCGAATAATATATCAATTTCAGAGCCTGTTTTCAGAGATGCCGATTTAGTAAGTATTGATTTGAATGCAGTTAAATCATCAGATTCTGGTAATTTAATGCCTTTTACCCCAAATGGTTTTAATGGAAAAGAAATATGTTCTTTGTCACGATATGCAGGAATTAGCGATAAAGTATCTTCATTAGGTATTTTTAATCATAATAATTCAGCCCAAGAGGCGGTTCTTATTGTACAGATAATTTGGTATTTTATCGAAGGGTTTCATTACCGTTCAAATGAGTATCCTTTTGGTAGTAAAGAAAACTATTTGAAATACATCGTTCCACTAGACGAAGAAGAATTAATATTTTATAAAAGTGATAAAACAGATCGCTGGTGGATAGAAATACCATTTATTTCAAATGGAAATAATAAACTAAAAAGAAATACGTTATTACCATGTTCCTATGAAGAATATTTATCGGCATGTAATCAAGAATTACCTGAAAGATGGTGGAAAGCGTTGCGAAAGAATGTTTTATAATTATCTTTGTGTTGAATAATAAGTTCTAAATCACGGTTTTTTACAGAACATCATGATTTTATACGTTTAATATTACAAAATTTGTTAAAAAGTGTATTTTATCGGTTTTTTTAGTATTTAGTCGATAATATGTTTTTTTTATACACTATTTAGTCTTATTTTTGAGATGTGGATTATTTCGTAATAATAATATTGTTTTATTAATAAATAATAAATAGGTTTACAGACTTTAAGAATAATGAATACATAACCCAATTTTTTATGAAGAAGTTCATTGCATTTACGGCAATTTTAACACTATTAAGTAGCTGTGGTAAATCAAGCGATAAGGGAGAGTTAGTAGGTGTTAAAGGAGGAAAATGGCATCCTGAAAAACCTTATGGAATGACTTTAGTTCCAGGAGGTTCTTTTATCATGGGTAAGCCAGATGATGATTTAGCAGATATTGAAGATGCGCCAACTAAGACGGTTACGGTTCGTTCTTTTTATATGGATGAGACAGAAATCACGAATAGTGAGTATCGTTCTTTTGTAGAATGGGTAAAAGATTCTACGATGAGAGTTCGTTTAGCAATACTAGCTGAAGAAAGTGGTCAAAAACCTGGAGCAACTAATGGTAAAGGAAAAAATACAGGAAGTATTGGTGACTTTGCTTTTAATGATTCAGATCCTGAAAAAATGACTGCTTATGATAAATACATGTATGATAACTATTACAGTATAGGAACTGATGATGATCCTTATGCTGGAAGAAAGTTAAATAGAAAGGTAAAATTAATCAAGGATACTAAACTTTATCCAGATGCATATTATGCAGAGGTTATGGATTCTATGTATTTGCCTATTGAAGAATCATACAATGGTCTTAGAACTATAGATGTAAATAAATTGAAATTCCGTTACTCTTGGATGGATATTCAAGCAGCGGCTAAAGCAAAAGTTGGAAAAAGAAAAGATTTCATCCGTACAGAAGAAGTTAATGTTTATCCTGATACAACAGTTTGGATTAAAGATTATGCGTATTCCTATAATGAACCAATGCATAACGATTATTTCTGGCACAAAGCATATGGAGATTATCCAGTGGTTGGTGTGAAATGGACTCAAGCCAAAGCTTTTTGTGCATGGAGAACATTGAATAAAAATACGTATATCAAATCTAAAAAGAAAGGTCGTGATTTAGTTAACGCTTTCAGATTACCAACTGAAGCAGAGTGGGAATATTCTGCTAGAGGAGGTCTTGAATCAGCAACTTATCCTTGGGGAGGTCCTTACACAAAAAGTGATAGAGGATGTTTCTTAGCTAATTTCAAACCTAATAGAGGAGATTATGCTGCTGATGATGCATTATATACTGTTGAAGCAAAATCATATGAACCAAACGGATATAATCTTTATAACATGGCAGGAAATGTTTCAGAATGGACGGATTCATCTTATGACCCAAATTCATATGAATACGTTTCAACTATGAATCCAAATGTTCAGGATTACAATAATAAACGAAAAGTTGTTCGTGGCGGTTCCTGGAAAGATGTGGCTTACATGTTACAAGTTTCAACTCGTGATCACGAATATGCAGATTCTGCGAGAAGTTATATTGGTTTTAGAACAGTACAAGATTATATGGGAACTAAAACAACAGGGAAATCATCTTCTACTTCTAAAAAGAGAAAATAAACGAACCAAATCAATTAAATAAACATAAAAAAAAATATTATGGCAGTATTAAGTAAAAAAGCAATGAATTTCGCCTACGGTATGGGAGCGGCAGTAGTTATTATTGGTGCATTATTTAAGATTACGCATCTTGAATTCGGATTCATAACAGGTAATTTAATGTTAACTATAGGTCTTGTTGTTGAGGCAGGTATTTTTGCTCTTTCTGCTTTTGAACCAGTAGAGAATGATTTAGACTGGACATTAGTTTATCCAGAACTTGCTAATGGTGAGGCTAAAGCCAAAACTAAAAAAACAGAAACTCCTTCGGATGCTCAAGGATTGCTTTCTCAAAAATTAGATGCAATGTTGAAAGACGCAAAAATTGATGGAGAATTAATGGCTAGCTTAGGAAATAGTATCAAAAATTTCGAATCTGCTGCTAAAGGAATTGCTCCTACGGTTGATTCATTAGCTTCTACTAAAAGATATAGCGAAGAGTTGTCTTTGGCTGCTGCGCAAATGGAATCATTGAACAGTTTGTACAAAGTACAATTAGAAAGCGCTTCAAGAAATGCTGAAGCAAATAAAGAAATTGCTGAAAATGCAAGTAAATTAAAAGAACAAATGCAATCTATGACAGCAAATATTGCTTCGTTAAACAATGTTTACGGAGGTATGCTTTCTGCGATGGGTAACAAAGGATAATTTTTAGTTTTAAACTATATATTAATAACGAAAACTAATTATTAGAAACTATGGCAGGAGGAAAATTAACCCCTAGACAGAAGATGATTAACCTAATGTATCTGGTTTTCATTGCGATGTTAGCATTAAATATGTCCAAAGAAGTATTGTCTGCTTTTGGAATTTTAAATAATAAAATTGTTGAGTCAAATATCTTGACTGATACTAGAAATGATGCTTCATTTCAACAATTAGCTCAAAAAGCGCAAGATCAACCGGGACAATATGGTGACAAAAAAATAAAAGTTGAGAAAATTAGAGCGGTTTCTAAAGAATTTAGCGACTATTTAGAAAATTTAAAAACTGAATTTACTAAGAAAACTGATAAAGATGCTCAAGGAAATTACCTTTATGAGCAAATGGACAAAGGTGACTTGGTAGACAGAATGTTTTTTACAGGAGATAGAGTTTCTAAACAAGGACAAGAATTTTTGGATAAAATCAAAAATTACCCAGCTTTAATTAAACAAATTGGAGGTAGTTCAATTGCAGAATCTGAATTGAAAAAAATCGAAAATAGATTTGCAACAGCTCCAGTATTTTCTGAGAAAGCTGGCGCAACATTATCTTGGATTGACTATAATTATAAAGGATTCCCGTTAATTGCAACCGTTACAAAGTTAACACAATTACAGGCTGATATTAAAACAACAGAGAGTGATGTAATGGCAGGAATGTTTCAATCTGATTTGATTGCTGCAGCTTCTTTGACAGCGTATCAACCAATTGTTGTTCTTGATAAATCTGTTTTCTTTCAAGGAGAAGCAGTAACAGGAAAAATCATATTAGGTAAATTTGACCCTTCATTAAAAGCAAAATCTGTTGTAGTTAATGGATCTAGTGTGCAAGCACAAGCAGGTCAAGCTAAATTCTCTTTTGGAGCGGGTAATATTGGAGAACACGCTATAGGAGGTTCTTTCAATTTTGATGAAAATGGTAAAGTAGTAAGCTTACCAATTAAAGATAAATATGTTGTTGTTGCACGACCTAAGTCGGCTACAATTTCAGCAGATAAAATGAATGTTGTTTATAGAGGGGTTGTAAACCCAATGACAATTTCATTCGCAGGGATATCAGCGGATAAAGTTTCTGCATCAGGACCAGGATTAAGTCCTGCAGGTGGCGATAAATACACGATGAGACCCGGAGCAGGTACTGAAGCAGTTATCAACGTAACAGGAACACTTTCAGATGGATCTAAAGTTTCAGACAAAAAGACTTTTAGAATCAAAGGTATTCCAGGTCCAACAGGAACAATTAGAGGAGAAATGGGTGTTGTAAAAGGACCAAAATCAAGTTTAGAGATTTCTACAATTGGTGCAAAATTAGTTGATTTTGATTTTGAAGTTGGTTTGGATGTTGTTGGGTTTAATCTTAAAGTTACAGGACAACCTACAGTTGTAGTTTCTGGAAATAAATTAAATGCACAATGTAAATCAGCCCTTTCAAAAGCTGGGAGAGGTGATCAAGTTACTATTTCTGAAATTAAAACAAAACTTGTTGGTGCGGGTAGTTATTTACTACCAAGAACGGCTCCAGTAATTTATGAAATACAATAATTAGTAAGTTTAAATAAAAACGTACTCAATATCTTATAATGATACCATGATGAACGCAAGAAATTTTTTAATAGCCATTGTCACTGTAAGTGTGAGTTTTGCATCTTTTGCACAATCTAATTTGCTAAATGCTAAGACTCCGAGCCAAATAGGACTTAAATCTGCAGCACAACTTGTATCTGATAATGATAAGCCATTGGCTTATGGTTATGTTGATGATAGAGATATTTTGATGGGTAAAACTACTTGGGAAATTATTGATTTAAATGAAAAAATTAATTTCGCTTTGTATTTTCCTATTGATACCGCTAATATTGGTTCAGACAGACGCTCATTATACGATGTTTTGACAAAAGCAATGAAAAACGGCAAACTAACGGAAGTATATACAGATAGTTATTTTAATACTAAAAAATCATTGAAAGATATTCAAGCATCTTTAACTCGAATTGATACTACAGATGCAGGAAGGGAGCAAATTAATGCTGGAAGCAGTATTTCACCTGAGTATATTGTACAACAAGATTTGACAGCAGAAGATGTATCTCAATATAAAATTAAAGGGTATTGGTATTTTGACAAACGTCAAAGCGAATTGAAATATCGTTTGCTTGGAATTTGTCCAGTAACTCCTGATGTATACACTATGAATAGTGATGAGAAAGATTATATCGAATTATTCTGGGTTTTCTTCCCTGCTGCTAGAGACGTTTTACATGAGGCAAAAGCATTCAATGATAAAAATTCAGCTATGCCAATTTCTTTTGACCAAATATTAAATTCGCGACGATTTAATAGTGTTATTTACAAAGAAGAAAATGTATATGGTGATAGGGCTATTGATGAATACATGAAAGACAATGCTCAAAATCAATTGTTAGAATCAGAAAGAGTGAAAGAAAAAATTCGCAACTTCGAACAAGATATGTGGAATTATTAATTTATTCCCAAAAATTAAAAACTCTTACTCAAAAGGTAAGAGTTTTTTTGTTTTATGTACGAACTTTGCAGTATTAAAATGTATATATAAATGATTGATTACTTAATTGTAGGTGCGGGATTAGCAGGTATTTCATTTTCTGAAGTAGCTTTGAAAAACAATAAAACTATTTTTGTATTAGATAATGATTCTCAAAACTCCTCTAAGATAGCGGGAGGTTTGTATAATCCTGTTATTTTAAAACGATTCAGCGAAGTTTGGCAAGCACAAGCACAATTGGTTTTAATGAATGAATTTTATGATAGCTTAAAACAAAAAATTAAGGTTGATTTTGATTTTAAGAAACCAATTCTTAGAAAGTTTTTTTCAATTGAAGAACAGAATAATTGGTTTGCTGCTTCTGATAAAGCCGCTTTAAGTCCTTTTTTATCTACGGATTTAATTTATAAAAAGTATGAGGGGATTGACGCTCCTTTTGGCTATGGTGAAGTACTTCAAACGGGTTATGTAGACACCGCTTTGTTATTGAAAACATATAAAGATTTTCTGATCAACAATAATTTATTTCGAGAAGAATCCTTCGATTATGATGAATTAAGATTACAAAAAGATACCATTATTTATAAGGATATTGAAGCTAAACACATCCTATTTGCAGAAGGATTTGGAGTGCATTCAAATCCGTATTTTAATACTTTGCCTTTAGATGGGACAAAAGGAGAGCTTTTTATTATAAAAGCACCAGATTTAGATTTAGATGTAATTGTAAATACAAGTGTGTTTATTTTGCCTATTGGAAACGATTTGTATAAAGTGGGTGCTACCTATAATTGGAAAGATAAAACAGATTTACCTACTGAGGAAGGTAAAGCCGAATTAGTAGCGCGTATCAAAGAAATTTTAAGTTGTGATTTTGAAATTATCTCTCATTTTGCAGGAGTTAGACCTACTGTAAAAGACAGGAGACCTTTAATAGGAACGCATCCAAAACATCCATCAGTACACATTCTTAACGGATTAGGGACACGTGGGGTTATGCTCGGGCCTGCAATGGCTAAAGTTTTGTATGATTCGATAGAACATCAAATTCCTTTAGACAAAGATATCAACATTGACAGATTTTTGTCTAAAGGAAAGAAGTAAAACTATTTTTTGTTATTTGCTGCTTCAGGGTCATAAGAAACAAACATATTTATATATATATTTCTAGAAAGCCTTAAAACCAAAGGGAATAAAATAATTAATGCTCCAATAATTGCAGCAAAAGCAACTTTTAAATTTGATTTAAAAATCACATATGAAATTATAAATGCCGCAATTCCTACTGCCACATTTAGTCCATAACTGACATACATAGCACCATAAAAGAATGATGGTTCGATTTGATATTTTAAACCACAATGACTACAATTGTCATTCATTTTTAAAACTTTAGATAGATGTAGTGGGTTTTTGTCCAAATACATACTCTCATTCTGACATTTAGGACAACTTCCTGTTAAAATACTATTTAGTTTGGATCCTTTTTTTAACATTTGCAAAAATTTTTAACAAAGGTACAATTTTTGAACAGTACCAATGTAACATTAGTCACAAACTATGCTTAATATACACAATTTATCCGTTTCGTTCGGAGGCTCTTATTTATTTGAAGAAGTTACTTTTCGTTTAGGTGCAGGAGACCGTGTTGGTCTTGTAGGTAAAAATGGCGCAGGAAAATCCACCATGCTTAAAATTTTAGCAAAAGATTTTGCTCCAGACTCAGGCAGTATCGCTCAAGAAAAAGAAATCCGAATGGGGTTTCTACGACAAGATATTGATTTTGAACAAGGGCGTACCGTTCTTGAGGAAGCCTACGAAGCTTTTACAGAAATTAAAATTGTAGAAAAAAAGCTTGAAGAAATCAATCATCAATTAGTTACCAGAACGGATTATGAAAGTGAGGAATATAGCCAGATTATAGAAGATTTGTCGGATTATACCCATCGATTTGAACTTTTGGGAGGATACAATTATGTTGGTGATACCGAAAAAATTCTTCTTGGTTTAGGTTTTAAAAGAGAGGTTTTTGATAATCAAACAGAAACATTTTCTGGAGGTTGGAGAATGCGTATTGAATTAGCTAAGTTGTTATTACAATCCAATGATATTTTGTTACTGGATGAGCCTACGAATCACTTGGACATTGAGAGTATCATTTGGTTAGAGAGTTTTTTACGTAATTTCCCAGGTGTTGTGGTGATTGTTTCGCACGATAAAATGTTTTTGGATAATGTGACCAACCGAACTATTGAGATTTCTTTAGGGAAAGCGTATGATTTTAATAAACCATATTCTCAATATTTAGAATTGCGTCATGAAATTCGTGAAAAGCAATTGGCTACTCAAAAAAATCAAGCTAAAAAAATAGAAGAAACAGAGAAGTTGATTGAAAAGTTCCGAGCAAAAGCATCAAAAGCTTCTATGGCTCAATCTTTAATCAAGAAATTAGATAAAGTAGAACGTATTGAGGTAGATGAAGATGATAATTCAGTGATGAATATATCTTTTCCAGTTTCTAAAGAGCCTGGTAGGGTAGTAATTGAGGCTGAAAATGTAACCAAAAGTTATGGTGATAAAACCATTTTGAAGGATATTAATCTTTTGGTAGAAAGAGGAAGTAAAATTGCTTTTGTAGGACAAAACGGACAAGGTAAATCTACTTTTATCAAAGCAATAGTTGATGAATTTGAATACCAAGGAAATATAAAATTAGGTCATAATGTACAATTGGGTTATTTTGCACAAAATCAAGCAGAATACCTTGATGGAGAAATTACCTTGCTTCAAACTATGGAGGATGCAGCAGCGGATACGAACCGAATGAAAGTTCGTGATATGTTGGGTTCTTTCTTATTTCGTGGTGATGATGTTGAAAAAAAGGTGAAAGTACTTTCGGGAGGAGAAAGAAACAGATTGGCATTATGTAAATTGTTATTGCAGCCTATCAATGTCTTGTTGATGGATGAACCGACCAATCACTTGGATATTAAATCTAAAAATGTTTTGAAAGCTGCTTTGCAAAAATTTAGTGGGACATTATTGTTAGTTTCTCACGATAGAGATTTCTTGCAAGGGATGTCTAATTTAGTTTATGAGTTTAAAGACCAAAAGATAAAAGAATATTTAGGGGATATCAATTATTTCTTAGAACAACGCAATCTTGAAAATATGCGTGAAGTGGAGAAAAAAGATGCTTCTAAAGCAGCTGCTCCAAAAGAAAGTAATAAAGCTTCCTACGAAGACCAGAAGAAAGGGAAAGCGCTACAAAACAGATTAAGTAAAGTGGAGAGCCAGATTAAGCAATTAGAAAAAGATATTCAGCATGATGATAAAATGCTAGCGTCTAATTATGATAAACATATTGAAGATGCATCTTTTTTTATGGCTTACAATAAAAAGAAAGCAGAATTGGATAAACTCTTATTAGATTGGGAAATTGTTCAAGAAGAAATAGATAATTTATAAAAAAAGAGCTCCAATTTGGAGCTCTTTTTTTATGAAATTATTCCAATCTTTTTTGAATGTTTTATAGCTTCACTACTGTGTCTAAAATAACATGTTGAGACTCCCAAACTTTGAAGATTTTTCATAATAGCTGTAACTTGTTTTTTTTCATATTTGTTCGATTGTCTGATATAAACAGCTTTTACGGTAACGGGAAAAATTTTGCAAATAGCTTCATAGAGATACGGGTCGTGTTGGGAATCGTCACCCAATAATACATATTGTAAATTTGGATAAAATTCTAAAATATGTTTGATTTTTTCAAACTTATGGTTGTGGCTACTTCTTTTAGTAAAAAAATCCGTCAGACTAATTTTGATGTCTTTTAATAAAAAAACGGCTTTGGGTAATTTATGAATTTCTGTGAATTTCTCCATCAAACGATATAAATTCCACTCGCTACTTGAAACGTAAAAAAAAGCATTAAATTCCTCTTTATTTTCTCTTCCTGCTAAACTCAAAGCTTGATAATGTGGCACTACATCTTTGAATACTTTTCGAGAAGCCACACTACGAAACAGAATATTATAGAATTTTTTAAATGGATTTAGCGTATATGAAATCATGAACGTATCATCAATATCTGATATAACACCAAGGTTTCCTTTATGAGGACGAATGTAGTTTTCTTTTGCACTAATTGTTTCTCCTTTGTAAACAATGCTGACTTCATACGGAATCCAACCATATATTTCATTTTGATCTAAAGGAACGCAAAATTTAAAATACCCATCTTTTAATGTTTTAGTATGAATTTTGATTTCGCCATGTTTTAAATATACATCCGCATTAGTCTGTGTTTTGATTCGGAACATATTGATAACAGAACGGGCATTTTTTAAATTTTTTTCTTGAAAGTCATAGTCTTTCTTTTTTGTAGGTTTAAAAACATGGCCCATCACTATTAATTCCTGCTCATTTGCATATCCGCGGTATAATTTTAAAATAGGCTTCATTTTTTGTAGTACTTTTGATAGGAGTTCTAAGTTAATTGTTTTTAATCAATAAAAGAAGTAAAACTTTGAAAAAGAACGTATTAATGATTGTTAATCCAGTTTCTGGTGCCATTGATAAAACAAAGTTTATTGATGCGGCAAATCGTTATGCAGCAAAAGAAAATCTCAATTTGATACGCTATACAACTTCAGGAATTGATGATGTAATTCAAATAAAAAACCACTATGAGATTTATAAACCAGACCGAATTATAATAGTAGGAGGTGATGGGACAATAAAAATAGTATCCGAAGCAATCGAAAATCAAGATGTTGTTCTAGGTATTTTGCCAGCAGGCTCTGCAAATGGTTTGGCAAAAGAGTTGGATTTAATAAAAACGGTAGAGGAAAATCTCGATATTGCATTTCATAACGATGGGGTTGAAATGGATTTGGTTGCTATTAATGGAAAGAAAAGCATGCATTTAAGCGATTTAGGTTTAAATGCTGCCCTCATCAAAAATTACGAAAGCAGTGATGTGCGTGGGATGTGGGGATACGCATTACAAACGATCCATACATTAATAGATTTTGAAGGGCCTTTTGTGGCAACCATAAATGCAAATGGTAAAGAATGGGTTTGTATTGCTAGAATGATAGTTATTGCGAATTCTAAAAAATATGGAACAGGAGTAGTTATTAATCCTGAAGGAATCAATAATGATGGAAAGTTTGAATTGGTGATTTTGAAAAATTTAGATTTAGTAGTTTTTATAAAAATAATTACCGGGAATATCCCCATTAACAAAGAAGATATTGAAATCATTTCGACAGATAAAGCTACTATTACTACAAATTTCCCTGTGAGTTTTCAAATTGATGGCGAATATTGCGGAGAACAAACCAAACTAGAAATTGAAATTTTTCCTAAGCAAATGAAAATAGCAGTTCCTTAAAGGAAACTAATTTTACTTAAAAGGATTTCTTTCTTTCCAAATGGTTTCTGGCTCTAAATATTTAAAAAAATAACCAAGTTTTTTATTGATAAAAAAGTTACTGTGCTGCATTAAACCATACATTTTTATTGGCTCAGCTCCAACAGAACTTTTTATTTCAAGAGCAGTTCGTGCCAAAACAATTTCTTTGAATCCTTTATTGATGGAGTACGCGACCATGTCATAAAGCATGTTTAAGTACAACATTTTCTCTCGTTGTACACTGTCATCATATCCTAAAAAGTAAGTGTCTAAAACAGTTCCGTTTTTTATTAATGTATTGAATCCTATTAGTTTTTCGTCCAGGAAATAACCATAAAAAAGAAATTTATCTTTTAGTTTTTCTTTAAAAATCCTAAAGTGATTCTTAGCTAAAAAGAATGTGTTGAATGAAGCATTTTCGGCCACATGAAAATATAAATCATAAATTAAAGCTTCGTTAGCTATAATTTCATCAAGATGCATTTTTCTTTTTTCAATACCGAATGCTTTTTTTCGGGTGCGTTTGTATTGATCTCGATATTTTTTTGACAAGGCATCAATGTAATCCTGTTCTCTTTTCCAGTTTTCTCGTATGGAAAAAGTCATATTGGGTTGGGTCGAAAATTTTAAATAATCTTTAAATTCTGGAATATCAAAAATAACAATTTCTTCAGTCGAAAAATCTTTGATTGTGGTAAGATGGATTTTTTTACCAATAGATTTAAAATGATTCTTTAATTCTTCAGTAGCTTTGTTTAAAGCCTGTATAATTTTAGTTGGTTCTGCTTTTTCAGAAATAGCAAAAGCATTTTGTCCCGTCAGCATATTATTTCCAAGAATCAAAATATGGGAAGAAAAATTTCTGAAAATAAAATTTCTAACCATCGTTTTTATGCATTTATCCCGTTCTCCAAAAGATTGTAATTTATTCAAATCTAAAAATTGACATAAAGCAATGCCAATTAATTCCGTATCATGGAAAATCCCAATAAAATGACAAATCATATTTTCAGGTGCTGATTTTTCTATGATTTGAAGGTATTCTTTGGATAAGAATATATTTGAAATAGCCAAATCATTCCAATTCTCAGGAAGTCTTTTTGTGCTAGTAAAGATGGAATAAGAATAGGAATTGCTCAAATCAGAGTTGGATATTTTGCCAAAAATAGCTAATAAATTTAAAATTTTCTTGTTTGAATTGAAATTGACTAACTTTAACGAAATTAAAAATATAGATTATGGAAAGATATGACAACAAGACGATACAAAGTCAATTAGAAGATCTTAAAGATTGGCACTATATTGATAATGCAATTGAGAAAAACTTTCTGTTTGCAAATTTTTCTCAAGCTTTAGGATTTATGGTTCAAGTTGGTTTGTTAGCAGAAAAAGCAAACCATCATCCAGAATTTGTTAATGTGTATAATAAGCTTAGGATTAGGTTAAATACACATGATGCGCAAAATTCGGTTACGGATAAAGATATTAGCTTAGCTAAAAACATTGATAAAATTTAAACTAAATCTCGCTAGGTTTATGGCGAGATTTAGTTTAATGTATTTATTCCCAAGCACAAATAATACCTCCCATAACCATTAAGCTGACAATCCAGAAGCCACTTGTTACTAAAGTGTATTTAAAACTCCTTTTTTCATACATGGCATTGGTTCCTAATATAGGTAGGACTAAGAATAATCCAGTCAGAAAACCATGTAGCGCACCATGTTTGAAGGTTCTATAAGCAGTTCCATAATCTGCGAGGAATGCTGCGTAAGAAGGTAAAGCTTTTGATGCGTCACCACCAACCATTCCTAAAGCACCAGTTTGGTGTATGGTTAGAAATCGAAGTACAAAACTGATGAAGAAAGCATAAATAAATGAGGTTGCAAATATCAATGCCATATTTGATCCTTTCATTTTTTCTTCGGTCGTTCCAGATTCTTTCATCCAAATGGTTCCAAAGACTTTTGGGTTGTACCAGATGAATCCCACGATTAATGTGGACAAAGCCGCTGCAAATAGAGCTAAAAAGTTGATTTCCATAAAATTAGTGTTTAAAGGTTTGTAATTCAAATTTATGAAATTATTTTTTATTAAAATTATTAAATTTTGTAAGATTAAAATTTCAAAAAATAACAATTTTAGGTATTTTATCGATGTTATTTGCTGATTAACGATAAAATAACTAATTTAGTTCCGTTGAATTTAATAATTTGTATTATGAAAAAGCTATCCCCCATATTTTTTACAGTTTTATTTTCAGTTTCAATGTTGGCAGAAGTATCTCAAGTCGAAAAGACCGCTCTTGTAAAATTATATAAAGCTACAAACGGAAACCAATGGAAAGTAAAATGGGATTTGGCATCTCCTGTTGCTACTTGGCCTGGTGTTGTATTACAAAATGATAAAGTAGTTGCTCTAAATTTAGCGGATAATAATTTAATAGGAGCATTGCCAAAGGAAATTTGTAATCTAGTTAATTTACAAGAATTAAATTTACACAAAAACCATATAACAGGAATAATTCCGGAAGCTATTGGGGATTTAAAAGAACTAAAAAAATTAGATATTTCATTTAATCAAATATCAGGTTCAATTCCAGCTTCTATTTGTGAAATGGTAAAATTAGAAAGTTTAGAATTGTATATGAATATGATTTCTGGGGAGTTACCATCTTCTATTGGAAATTTAAAACAATTACAAACATTGTCATTATATAACAATGAATTAGTGGGACAAATACCAAGTTCATTATATGAAATTGATACACTAAAAACATTATTATTAAGCAGTAATAAACTTTCTGGAAAGTTAGCACACGGAGTTGTTAATTTTAAATCATTAGAAAACCTTAGTTTGTTTGATAATAATTTAGAAGGTCAAGTTCCTTTAGAGATTGAAAAATTGAGAAATTTAAAAGAAATGAACATTTCATATAATATGTTCAGCGGATTAGTATCAAAAAACTTAGCATCATTAGACACATTAAATATGACCATGCTTAATGATAAAGGTGTTGCTGTTGTTCTAGAAGTTGCTAAAGACAATACAGCAATAGCCTCTGAAGACTAGTCTGATATTTTAAAAATAGAATTAATTAAATTATAGTAATAATAAGATTGTGTTTTATTCGTTCAAAATTGAATAGTTTATTAATTTATGGAATGAACCCGTGACAAACCATCACGGGTTTTTTTATGTGAATTAGTTTTGTGATGCAAATCAATAGTGTTGTACGGAATTCCTAATTTGAGTTTACTCCATAAAAAAAGCTCCAGATTTCTCTGAAGCTTTCTAGTAGCGGGAACAGGACTCGAACCTGTGACCTTCGGGTTATGAGCCCGACGAGCTGCCTACTGCTCTATCCCGCGATGTGCGTTTGTAATTTCAATAAAATTCTTAGTAGCGGGAACAGGACTCGAACCTGTGACCTTCGGGTTATGAGCCCGACGAGCTGCCTACTGCTCTATCCCGCGTTGTTTCGGGTGCAAATGTACAACGAAAATTCACATTTTCAATGAAAATTTTAAAAAATGTTTTATTTCGTCTATTGACTTGATATGTCTACCTTTGCAGGATAAATTAGTATAGAAATGTCACATAAAGCAGGTTTTGTAAACATCATAGGAAATCCAAACGTTGGAAAATCAACTCTAATGAATGCCTTTGTTGGAGAAAGATTGTCCATAATCACATCAAAAGCACAAACAACACGTCATAGAATTCTGGGAATTGTAAACGGAGAAGATTTTCAATTAATCTTATCAGATACTCCAGGTATCATCAAACCAGCATATGAAATGCAGGAATCGATGATGAATTTTGTGAAGTCCGCTTTTGAGGATGCTGATATTTTAGTTTACATGGTCGAGATAGGAGAGCAGGAGTTGAAAGACGAAGCTTTCTTCAATAAAATCATCCATGCTAAAATTCCAGTTTTGTTATTGTTAAACAAAATTGATAATTCAAACCAAGAACAATTAGAAGAACAAGTAGCATTCTGGACGGCTAAAGTGCCAAATGCAGAAATCTTCCCAATATCAGCTTTGCAGAATTTCAATGTGCCAGAAGTTTTTGAAAGAATCATTTCGCTCTTGCCAGAATCGCCTGCTTATTACCCGAAAGATCAATTGACGGATAAACCAGAACGTTTCTTCGTTAATGAAACCATTCGTGAAAAAATATTATTGAACTACAGCAAAGAAATTCCATATGCGGTTGAAATCGTGACCGAAGAATTCTTTGAGGACGATAACATCATCCGTATTCGTTCCTTGATTATGGTGGAGCGCGATACCCAAAAAGGAATCATTATAGGGCATAAAGGCGCTGCTTTGAAGAAAGTAGGAATGGATGCTCGTGCCGATTTAGAAAAATTCTTTGGCAAACAAATCCATATCGAATTGTATGTAAAAGTCAACAAAAACTGGCGAAGTAATGCGAATATGCTAAAACGTTTCGGTTACAATCAATAAGTTTTGGGCGTGACCCAAAAAGGGTCAGGCTATTCGTTGCAATCTTTACTTTTTTAAAGAAAAAAAAGTAAAGGATTTCCACTACTATCCTTCACGCATCAACAGAACACAAAAAAATCGTAAAAGCATATTTAATGCTTTTACGATTTTTTTTAGCCCCGATAGTCCCGAAGCTTCGGGAGGCATCCTTTTCTTGCTTTTTTTGAGCAAGAAAAGATAAAGTGGATAGCGGGATTAAGCTCCCAGAATATATTTAGGAAGCAATCATTTCGTTGAATAAATCGTCTAAATAGTCCATTTGTTTATGACCACTTTTCCGAATTTGTTTGGCGATGAAATACAATAAAAACCAAACACAAACCATTAGTGCCATCACTACTAAATCCATAGTTATGGGATTTTTAAGCACATAATTAGAATAAGCGATTCCTGAAAAAATCAAAAAAATTCCAGCTACCATAAAGTGTAGAAACATGAAGAATGTCCATAGCGTAGGGTCAGGACCAAACAAGCCACGGATATGAGTTTCGGTTTCGGTTTTTTTCTCTAATTCAATATGCAAATGAGGGGAATAATAGGTTTTTTGAGCACCTTTTATGTTGAGCCAAATATGGTATCCTCTAATTTTTACAAAGTAATCATTGGATTTTATTTCAGTGTATTTTGCAAATTTAGCACGCAAAGCATCAATGTTTTCAGAGACATCTTTGTAAAATCGTAAACGAAGTCTTATTTCATTATCAGTATCCATAAAAGTAAATTTTTGGTAATAAATCGGCACAATTTTGCTAATATACCAAAAAAATTGATAATCATGCTTTTAAACACTACCTTTGCAACCCGAAACTGCACCGCAGTATTCGAGAAAAATAAATATTTGAATTTATATTATGAATAACATTGTTGCGATAGTAGGAAGACCTAATGTGGGGAAATCAACCCTCTTTAATAGGCTGATACAAAGAAGAGAAGCTATTGTAGATTCAGTATCAGGGGTGACCCGAGATAGAAACTATGGTAAAAGCGAGTGGAACGGAAAAGAGTTTTCTGTAATTGATACAGGTGGATATGTCCGTGGATCAGATGACGTTTTTGAAGGCGAAATCCGCAAACAAGTGGAATTAGCGATTGATGAAGCTGATGTTATTATTTTTGTGGTTGATGTTGAGGAGGGAATTACTCCTATGGATGATGCGGTTGCAAGATTGTTGCGTAAAGTAACTAAACCCGTTTTACTTGCTGTAAACAAGGTGGATAATGCTATGCGTGAGAAAGATGCAATAGAGTTTTACAACCTTGGTTTAGGAGAGTATTACACGTTTGCCAGTATTTCAGGAAGTGGAACAGGCGATTTGTTAGATGCATTGATTGATGCGTTTCCAGAAAAACCAGAACCAGTTACAGAAGAAGTAGTTTTACCTCGTTTTGCAGTTGTAGGACGACCTAATGCAGGAAAATCAAGCTTTATTAATGCTTTGATTGGTAAAGATAGATATATAGTTACGGATATTGCAGGAACAACTCGTGATGCAATTGACACTAAATTTGACCGTTTTGGCTTCGAATTTAACTTGGTAGATACTGCCGGAATTCGTCGTAAAGCAAAAGTTAAGGAAGATTTAGAGTTTTATTCGGTTATGCGTTCTGTTCGTGCTATTGAACATGCGGATATTTGTATTTTGATTATTGATGCTACTCGTGGATTTGAAGGACAGGATCAAAGTATTTTTTGGTTGGCTGAAAAAAACAGAAAAGGAGTAGTGATTTTAGTAAACAAATGGGATTTAGTAGAGAAGGATACTATGTCAACCCGTGATTACGAAGAGAAAATTAGAAAAGAATTAATGCCATTTACGGATGTGCCTATTCTTTTTGTTTCGGCTTTGACTAAACAACGTTTGTTGAAAGCATTAGAAGCTACAGTTCAGGTTTATGAAAATAGACAACAACGTATTGCGACTTCAAAATTCAACGAATTTATGTTGAAAGTAATTGAAGCGTACCCACCACCAGCAACCAAAGGTAAATATGTGAAAATTAAATATTGTATGCAGTTGCCAACACCAACTCCTCAGTTTGTGTTTTTTGCCAATATGCCACAATATGTTAAGGAACCGTACAAACGTTACCTTGAAAATAAAATTAGAGAAAATTGGGACTTCTCAGGAGTGCCAATAGATATTTATATTAGAGAGAAATAAAAAAAAGTCCCAAGTAATTGGGACTTTTTTTATGCAGGATTTTTAACTCAAGAAACCTTTAACATAATCTTTTGTTAGTTTTTCTTTCGGGTTAAGCAGTACTTCTTCAGTAGGGCCAAATTCAATTATTTCTCCCATATATACGAATCCTACATAATCAGAAACTCTTCTTGCTTGGCGCAAAATATGTGTTACTAATACAATAGTATATTGGTCTTTTAGTTGCAAAAATAATTCCTCAATAGCTTGAGTAGAAATAGGATCAAGGGCTGAGGTTGGTTCATCACCCAAGATAATTTCAGGTTCAATGGCCAGTCCTCTAGCAAGGCATAAACGTTGTTGTTGTCCTATAGATAATCTTGTAGCAGGAGCTTTTAATCGGTCTTTTACTTCATCCCAAAGATTTACAGCGCGAAGGTATTTTTCAACAATTTCGTCTAACTCTTTCTTGTTATTATTTCCATGAATTCGTTGTCCGTAAGCAATATTGTCATAAATATTCATTGGCAATGGGAAAGGTCTTTGGGATAATAGCCCCATTTTTTTTCGTATATGAGTTACCTCTACTTTTGGATCGTAGATATTTTCACCATCTACAAGGACTTTTCCTTCTACATGAACATCAGTTTGTCTGTCAAGTAATCGGTTCATGGTTTTTAACAATGTAGTTTTTCCACAACCTGATGGGCCAATTAAAGAAGTAACTTTTTTGTCTGGAATATCTAAATTGATGTTTTTTAGGATGTGATTGTCTCCTATATGTACGTTAAGATTTTGAATGCTGATATGTGGCTGAATAATCATATTTTATTTTTTGAAAGGTTTTTGCTTGCTATTTTTGCGGTAATACTAATTATTAAAACAATTATGGTTAGAATAACGGCAGCGGCATAGGCTCGGTTTTGAACTTCAGGAATTGGGCTACTCAATTGAAAAAATATTGATAGTGGTAATGTTGCTGCAGGTTGATCTAGTGAGGTAGGAATGCTATCCGTAAAACCGGCAGTAAATAACACACAGGCAGCGTCACCAATAGCCCTACCAAATGATAATAAAACAGCCGTAATGATTCCAGAAGTAGATTGCCTTAACAGGATTTTTGCAGTTTCATAACGTGTGGCACCAAGCGAATAAACAGCGTTACTCATATCCTCTGGTACAACCCGAACTACTTCATCAATTGCTCGTACTAAAATGGGAATTATTAATAAAGTTACCGTTATTATTCCTGCTAATAATGATGTTTTTAACCCAAAGTAAACCATAATTACAAACCCAAAAGCACCATAAACAATAGATGGAATTCCAAATAAGATATCATAACTCAATCGGGTTATGTTCGCTAGTAGTGAATTTTTCTTTGCATAGGTATTGATATAAATTACAATAGGTAAACTTATTATTAGTCCTAATACGGTAGATCCTATGGTAATGTAAATCGAACCAATAATTGCATTTAGAATTCCTCCTCCTTTACCAATGTAAAATCCTCCTTCAGGTATTTTTGAAATCATGTCCCAACTTAATGAGCCCACACCTTTTGAAAAAATGGTGTATAGTATCAAAAATAAGGTGCTTGAAATGATGATGGTACTTGCAATCATCAAAACTTTAAATATGTTTTCTTCTATTTTTCTCATTTTGATATGATTTAATTCGTTCTTTTTTCGATTCGAAATAATATAATTCTCGAAATAGCATTAAATAAAAAGATAATGACAAATAATAATAAAGCGGCAAACATTAACGCAGAATCATACATTGGAATAGACATCATTTCGCCATAGTTATTAGCTATAAGTGCAGGCAACGGATATCCCGAATCGAAAACGCTTGTGGGGATTTGTGCTAAATTTCCACAGACCATTAATACAGCAATTGTTTCTCCAAATGCTCTTGAAATAGCCAAAACAGTCGCTGCAATTATTCCTTCTGTTGAACGTCGTAATAATACTTTTTTTACGGTTTGCCATTTGGTTGCACCTAATGATAAAGAAGCATCACGCAATTCTTGAGGTACATTATCAAATACTTCAATTAAGATGCTTATAATGAGTGGGAAAATCATAATAGCCAGTACAATTCCACCTGCTAAAACAGAATATCCTGTGTTGAATTCAACAAAATGAGGGGCTATTTTTTCTTGTATTAAAGGAACGATTACTAAGCCTCCCCATACACCAAAAAGTACTGGTGGAATTCCAGATAATAGTTCTATTAAAGGCAAAACAATTTTTTTTACTCGAATAGGAGCATACTCCGAAAGATAAATGGCTGTTAATATTGATAACGGTAATGCAATTAAAATGGAGATTCCGGTTACCCAAAGTGTTCCCATGATATAGGAATAAAAACCAAAAGATTCTTTGAAAGGCTTCCATTCAGAGGAAAAAAGTAAGTTAGATAATGAGTTGGTACTTAATACAGGGATTGACTTATAGTACAAACCAAATCCTAATAATAAAACCGTAGATATAGATAGAATGGTAAGCACAAAGAAAATTTTGCTAAAGAAACTATCTTTTAATAGTCTTATATTTTTCATTTATTCAAATTTAACCCCATCTTTAAAAGATATTTCGGATGGGGTATTAATTAATTTCTATGATTTTGTTACTTAACTTTTTCTAACTCTTTGTTTAATTTTTCTTTAGAAAATTTTATGTAACCTGCTTCCGTAACATATTTTTGTCCGTCAGTAAGGATGTATTTTATGAATTCTTTTACAATTGGATTTTTTGGTTTTCCAACAGTTACATAATATAAATCTCTGGCAGGAGGCGAAGGATATTTACCAGCTACAATAGCAGCAATTAATTGATTAATATCATTATAGAAATCTTCGTCAGGATCTAATTTTCCATTATTATTAAGGTCAATTGGTACAGGTACAATTCCATTAATTGGTTTGTTACTTTTCGTATCGTAGATGTAAACAATGTTATTAAACCCTAAACCTGAAGGATCTCTTTTTACAGCTTGTGCTAATCCTGGGTCACCAAAAACGGCTACTCCTTGTAAATCTTCTTGTTTTTTACCAAAATATTTTGCCCAAGTTTCTGCTGCTCCTGCAGCATCAGATCTTGTATATACATGAATTGGTGCTGTGCTTTTGAAACCTAATGTGTTCCAAGTTTTATATTTACCGGTGATAAATATGTTGTTAAACGCTTCTTTTTTAACCCCTTTTTCATATAATACTTTTGTGTATGGGCTTGTTGTGCTTATGGTTGGAATTACTGCGTCTTTAGTGACAGCAACGGCATAAGCTCCTTTTTTATATTCAGCAGCGTTAAGGTCTCTCGATACTAATCCAATATCCGTTACTTTAGATAATACATCTGTAATTCCTTTTCCAGCACCACCAGCTTGAATGTCTATTTTGACTTTTGGATGTGTTTTTTTAAATTCCTCTGCCCATTTCACAGTAATTGGGTATAAAGCAAATGCTCCAGAGATACTGATGTTTCCTGATAAATCTTGTGCGGATACTTTAGTGAAGTTCCCATTTGTAAGCAATAGAATAATTACTGCTAGTGTTGATAGTTTATATGTTTTCATGTTTATTTAGTATTTAAAATTTTAGTTGTAATTGTGCAACAATTTCATCTTTATTGATGGTGCCTCTTTGCTCATTTTTATGTTTGTAATTCACTTGAAACTTCACAAAACTGTTTATGTGATAATTTGTTCCAAGAGTGTAGAATGTTGTAATATCATTCTTAGGGTTGTTTTTTGTTGGATCGAAAGTGTCGTATTTAGCCACAAATTGAAATTTCTTCGGCAATATAAAATAGCCAACTTGTGCATACCATCCATCTTTTACTAGATCTTTCGTAACGCCACTCACTAAATAAGAGCCTTGTTGTGCTTGCAAATATTCTGCTCTAAAAGAAAAATCATTATAGTTTACAGATACATCAGCTCCAATTCTATTTTGGACTTGGTTTTTTGCAGGTGTTCCCCACGAGTCAAAACCATTAGAATAGGAGATACCAAAGTCTAAAAACTCATATGGATGCGCAACAACTCGGGCTGCAATATCTTTAGATTCGTTTTTGTCAGCGGCAATGTTAATTCCTTGTCCATTAAAATAAGCTATGTAATAGTCTAAAAGAAAACGATTTGATTCTGTTTTAAATAAACTTCCGCTTACTTGCAATCCTATGTCACGACCATTTTGATCCCCAATAGCGTCTTTGTTTCTTCCTACTAATCCGCTTATTTGTGCTCTATCAATTGTTTCTAGTGTGTTGTCAGATGTTGTGCTTTCTAAAGAGTTTGGGATTAAAAATTGTCCCCCAGTTATTTTTAAATAATCATAAGGTTTGTATGTAAAATAGGCGTCAATAATTTTCGGACTTACAGCAAAATCTGTCTGTAATCTATATTCCCATTCAGGCGAAAAGTTTCCTTTAATATCAAATCTTGCTCTTCTGATGTCAAAACCATCTGGTTTTCCTGGTTCTTGTAATGATTGATAGCGTACTTGAGTATATCCTCCAATGTTTATATTTCGGCTAGAAAGAACATTAAATAATTTCTGTTTTTCTTTGATGTCTTGTTGTTTCAATGCGTAATCTGCTCTAATGGAGTCTGCATCATTTTGTTTTACTAGCCCTTTTTGAATAAGTAAGTTAAGAACGTCATCTGATGATTGTGCATTTGCAATTCCTATTGTGAAGAATGCAATAAGTATTAATAGTATTTTTTTTGTGTTCATAATTGATTTTTTAATTTTTTAATTTTGTGTTTATTCCTTTTATTCTATTGGGGTTGTGTTTCTAAAACTCAAATCCCATATTCATTTACTATGCCCGAGGGCACATAATGTTGAATCTACACACTTTTTTGAAATTAAAAATTCTCTTTACTTTAGAGTCTAGGTTTAATAAATTTTTTTTCGGTTCTCTATTTTTCATATTTAAAATATATATATTATATGTAATTAGTATAGTTTAAAATCACTTATAACATTATTGTTTAATTACTACTCTTTTTAAAAATTACTTCTAATATGTATTATTTTTTTGTTTAAAAAAAGAAGTTGCTTTTGTAATTCGATGCAAATATATATAAATTCTATTAAAGTAGTAGGGTTTAAAAAATATTTTTTTATTTTTTTACTAATGAGTCAATAGTTATGCTTTCCATTGCAGCCAAAGTCTTTTCTCTAATAGCAATTAATCCGTGTCTAAGGGCGCATTCTGACTCGGTTTTACAATCTAAGCAAGGCTCGTAAAAATTTAGAGAGGCACAAGGTAATAATGCAATTGCACCGTCAAATAATCGATGAATATCTGCTAAAGTTATTGTGCTTTTTGATTTTAAAAGATAGTAGCCTCCAAATTTTCCTTGTTTGCTACCTACAAAATGTCCTCTTTTTAGATCCAATAATATTTGTTCCAAAAACTTTTTAGGAATACTAGCACCTTCTGCAATTTCACTTGTTCTTGCTATATATCCTTCGTCTTGTTTGGCTAAAAACAGAAGTGCTTTGAGTGCGTATTTAGTCTTGTGTGAAAGCATTTTTTATAATTTACAGTATTGATTTAGTAACTTTTTAGCAGGAATAAATCCTAATTGATTGGCTTTTTTTAAATCAGAACAATAATCTTGTTTTAATTTAAAATTTATAATGTGCAAAGCCCTATTATAATATCCTTCCCCATTTTTTTGATCCGATTGAACGACAGCATTAAAATCATCTATGGCATCTTTGCGATTCAGTAATGCTTTTGAAATTGCTCTATTCTTCATGGTTTCAATAAAACTCACATTGAGTGATAACGCTTTGTCAAAATCTTTTATAGCCTCTTCATGCAGCTGTTTTTGAGCTTTTATTATTCCTCTATTTAGATAGGCTGGACCACAATCAGGATTAATCTCAATACATTTTGAATAGTCTTCTATAGCACCATACAAATCTACATAATTTGATTTTGAAAAAGCACGACTGTAATATGCTTTATACGAAATTTTGTTTAGAGCAATACATGTTGTGTAATCTGAAACAGCTCCTCTATAATCTTTGATTTCATCTTTTAGTTTTCCTCTACTAAAAAAGTATTTAAAATCAGTTGAATCAATGGCGATTGCTTTGTTATAGTCTGAAAGTGCATTTTGATAATCTTTAATAGCAAAATAAGAATATCCTCTGTAATAGAAATTATCTGCGGTTGGCCATTTTTCAATTAATTCATTCAGCTCTTTGATTTCATTTAAATTCCCAGTTTTGATGCTATCATTTACTCCTTGTGCAGACACTACAATACTATAAAGCATAATAAAGAATAATGAATATCGCATGGGATTATAATTTGGTTAAAAAAATAAATGATATTTTTAAAGTGCTCCGCTAAAAATTACCAGCTTCCGCTAGAACCACCGCCAGAGAAACCACCTCCGCCAAATCCACCACCAAAACCTCCGCCACCGAAACCGCCACCTGAAGAACCTCCAAAACCGCCACCTCCGCTATTTCTACCAAGGCTACTTAAGATGATCACATCAAGCAAACTTGGTCCTCCGCCATTAGAATTTCCAGAATTTCCTCCGCTATTTTTATTTCTTGAGATTAAAACAAATAATATGACTACAATAACTATTAATGGAAAAATAGGAAAATCTTTTTCTTTAGTCTGTTTTCGCTCGCCTTTATATTTTCCTTTAAAAACATCTAATAAAGCATCGGCACCTTTGTCTAAGCCGCTATAATAGCTTCCTGCTTTAAATTCAGGAATGATTATATTTCGAATTATTTCTCCACCAATTCCAGCTGTCAATCGGTCTTCAAGTCCATAACCAGGATTAATTGCTATTTTCCTTTCGTCTTTTGCAACTAAAATAATTACTCCATTGTCTTCTTTGGCTTGACCAAAACCCCATGTATGGGCCCATTTTGTAGCTAATTGACTTACATCTTCGCCTTTTAAGCTTTCAATGGTAATCACCACAATTTGGGTTGTTGTTGAGTCAGAATATTTGATTAGTTTTTCCTCCAGTTGTGATTTTTCAGTTGCACTCAAAAGGTTGGCATAATCATATACAGAAGTCTGAAAATCTGGTTTTTCTGGAATTGTAAATTGGGCAAAACTGATTTGTGTAAAAAGGAAACAAACCAAAAGTTTCACTAATATTGAAGTGTTTTTTTTATATAAAGTCATTACCCTTTTGATATTTCATTTGATAATTCATTGGTATCATTTTCTTTCCAAGGAAAATTAGTACTTAGTTGATGTCCCGCTTTAGTTATGCCGTCAATCAAACCTTGCTTGAAATTTCCTGTTTTGAATTGAGCTGCCATGACTTCTTTTGTAGTGTCCCAAAAATCTTCGGAAACAACATCATTTATTCCTTTGTCTCCACAAATTACAAACTTTTTATCGGTAACAGCTAAATAAATTAAAACACCATTTTGAAGTTGGGTTTCATTCATTTTTAATTCATGAAAAACTTCCAAAGCCCTATCAAAAGCTGCTTTGGAAGTTGTTTTTTCTATGTGTATTCTAATTTCGCCAGAAGTGTTTTTTTCAGCCACACGAATAGCTTCAACAATTTCTTGTTCTTCTTCCTTGGTTAAAAAATCTTCTACTTTTGACATTATTTAGATATTAGAATTTTACTTCAACGGGTTTGTCCGCACCAACAGCAGCTTCAAAATAAGGTTTTTCCTTAAAGCCAAACATTCCTGCAAATATAGAGTTTGGGAACGTTCTAATATGCGTGTTGTAAGGTTTAACGGCTTCGTTGAAACGAGTTCTTGCAGTTAAAATTTGGTTTTCTGTACTAGCCAATTCATCTTGTAATTTCAAGAAGTTTTCATTGGCTTTCAAGTCAGGATATTTTTCTACAGTTACTAATAATCTTGATAATGAACTGCTAACACCACTTTGAGCTTGATTAAACTGAGTTAACTGTTCTGGAGTGATATTAGTTGGGTCAATTTTTACGGATGTTGCTTTGGCGCGAGCCTCAATAACAGCTGTTAATGTACTTTTTTCAAAGTCAGCAGCTCCTTTTACAGTGTTTACTAAATTACCAATTAGGTCATTTCTTCTTTGGTAAGAAGTTTGAACATTACCCCAAGCTTCATTAATATCTTGTTCGTAAGTTACGGCTGTATTGTTAATTCCTTTAACCCAGCTGTAAATTCCTAAAATAAGTACTGCTCCAATAATCCAAGGCAAAAATCTTTTCATGTTTTTTTAGTTTTAAAGTTGATTTTTAATATTTGTTAATTGTGTTCTAATGGTTTCTAGTTTGCTAATAATCTCAAATTTGTCCAAAGTTTTCTTTTGTCCTTCTTTTAGATGGGTTTTTGCGCCTTCGAGTGTAAAGCCTCTTTCTTTGACTAAATGAAAGATTAATTGTAAATTTTTTACATCTTCAGGAGTAAACATTCGATTTCCTTTGGCATTTTTTTTCGGTTTCAGAATATCAAATTCGTTGTCCCAAAAACGGATAAGCGAGGCGTTTACTTCAAAAGCTTTGGCAACTTCGCCTATGCTGTAATATCTTTTGTCTGCTGATAATTCTATATGCATTAGTCTAATGATTGGTTTTCTTGATTTGCTAATTGGGCGATGGCTACATACTCCACAGCCGAAATATTTCCGTAATAAAAGTTTAGTGGATTTACCACCTTACCGTCTTTATGCACTTCATAATGTAAATGTGGCCCTTCTGACCTTCCTGTACTTCCTACATATCCTATAACATCTCCTCGTTTTACACGTTGCCCAGCTCGAACTTTATATTTACTTAAATGCGCATACAAAGTTTCGTATCCAAATCCGTGCCGAATTACGATATGATTACCAAAACCAGAGGCTGTATTGTCAGATTTTGCTACTAATCCATCACCAGTTGCATAAATAGGAGTTCCAGTTTTAGCTGTAAAGTCCATTCCTTCGTGCATTTTTTTAACTTTGGTAAATGGATCTGATCGGTATCCAAAACCAGAAGCCATTTGTTTTAAATTTTCATTCCTAACTGGCTGAATGGCAGGAATAGCTGACAATAAGTTGTTTTTTGCTTTGGCAAGTTTAAAAATTTCATCTAATGATTTGGACTGAACGTCTAGTTCTTTACTCAAAATGTCAACTCGTTTGGTGGTGTTAATTACCAGTTCGGAATTGTTATAACCTTCTAATACCGCATAGCGATTAGCTCCTGAAAAACCTGATTTTCGTTCCTCATCTGGAATCGCTGATTTATTGAAATATACTCTATATATATTATTATCTCGATCTTCAATGGCATCTACAACAGTATTGAGCTGGTCCATTTTTTTGTTTAAAATGGCATAATTTAATTTCAAATTGTCAATTTCACGTGCTTGCAACCGGTCTTTTGGGGTCTCAAAATAAGGAGTATTCAACAAAACAAAGAAACTTAAAAAACCAAATAAGGCTGAAGCCAATAAAAACAAGGCAACCACGCCAATTTTTTTAGCTTTTCGTGTTTTTATTTTTCGATACGCCAGATTTTCGGAATCGTAATAATATTTTACTTTCGACATATTTTAAAATACCCTATTTTTGCACCTTGTAAAAAAGGTTAGACGAACAAATTTAATAAATGTTTCATTTGTTCCCTCCTTTTTTTAATAATAAATAAATTAATGAGCCTATTCTAGTTAATAATTGCAAGTTCTAATATTTAGAGCTGTTTTATAGTATTATCTGGGCTAAAGAAATTAAAAAATGAAATCACAAGACGTACGTAAACAATTTCTAGAGTTTTTTAAAAGTAAAGAACATTTAATCGTTCCATCAGCACCAATCGTTCTTAAGGATGATCCAACACTGATGTTTAATAATTCAGGAATGGCACAATTCAAAGAATACTTTTTAGGGAATGGAACTCCAAAAAGTCCTAGAATAGCCGATACGCAAAAATGTCTTCGTGTTTCAGGAAAACATAATGATTTGGAAGACGTAGGTTTTGACACCTACCATCACACCATGTTTGAAATGCTTGGAAATTGGTCTTTTGGAGATTATTTCAAAAAAGAAGCTATCAACTGGGCTTGGGAATTGTTAACCGAAGTGTATAAAATTCCAAAAGAAAATCTTTATGTTTCTGTTTTTGAAGGAAGTAAAGAAGATAATGTGCCGTTTGATCAAGAAGCTTGGGATATTTGGAAAACTTTAATTGATGAAGACCGAATTATTCTTGGTAACAAAAAAGACAATTTCTGGGAAATGGGTGACCAAGGACCTTGTGGGCCATGTTCTGAAATTCATGTTGATTTGCGTCCAGAAGCAGAAAAATTGCTTGTTTCAGGAAAAAGTTTAGTGAATAATGACCATCCACAAGTAGTTGAAATTTGGAACAACGTTTTCATGGAATTCAATCGTAAAGCGGATGGTTCTTTAGAAAAATTACCTGCACAACACGTGGATACTGGAATGGGATTTGAACGTTTGTGTATGGCATTGCAAGGAAAAACATCTAATTATGACACGGATGTTTTTACACCGCTTATTGAAAAAGTAGAACAAATAACAGGATTGAAATACACTTCAAACGAAGTTAAAAACATATCAGAAGAACAAAACAAAACTAATATTGCGATTCGTGTGGTTGTGGACCACGTTCGTGCAGTGGCTTTTGCTATTGCTGACGGACAATTGCCATCAAATACAGGTGCTGGTTACGTAATTCGTAGAATTTTACGTCGTGCGATTCGTTACGGATTTACATTTTTGAATACTAAAGAACCTTTTATCAATAAATTAGTTGAAGTTTTAGCCAATCAAATGGGCGAATTTTTCCCGGAAATCAAATCGCAACAGCAATTTGTGACGAATGTAATTCGTGAAGAAGAAGCTTCTTTCTTGAGAACATTGGACCAAGGATTACAACTGTTAGAAAACGTGGTTGCCGAAACTAAAGGAAAAGAAGTTTCAGGCGCTAAAGCATTTGAGCTGTATGATACTTTTGGATTTCCAATTGATTTAACGGCTTTAATTTTAAGAGAAAAAGGATTTGATTTAGACGAAGCTGGATTTAATGCAGCAATGCAAGAGCAAAAAAATCGTTCGCGTGCTGCTTCAGAAGTTTCAACAGAGGATTGGTCTGTTTTGATTTCGGGTAATGTAGAAACATTCGTTGGTTATGATCAAGTAGAAAACGAAGTGAAAATTACACGTATTCGTAAAGTAGATTCTAAAAAAGATGGGATTTTATACCAAATCGTTTTAGATAATACGCCATTCTATCCAGAAGGAGGAGGGCAAGTTGGTGATAAAGGAACGTTAGTTTCAGCTAACGAAACGATTGCTATTATTGATACTAAAAAAGAAAATAACTTAATTCTACATTTTACAAAACAACTTCCAGAGAATGTTAATGCAAGTTTTGTGGCTAAAGTTAATACCGATTTAAGATTAGCGACTGCTAAAAATCACTCGGCAACACACTTGATGCATCAGGCTTTGAGAAGTATTTTAGGAACTCATGTGGAGCAAAAAGGATCTTTAGTAAATTCAAATAATTTACGTTTTGACTTTTCACATTTCAGTAAAGTTACTGATGAAGAAATCAAACAAGTAGAAGACTTTGTAAATGCAAGAATTCAAGAGCAATTACCATTGATTGAAAGAAGAAACATTCCGATTCAACAAGCCTTAGACGAAGGAGCAATGGCATTATTTGGTGAAAAATACGGTGATAATGTTCGTGCGATAAAATTTGGGCAAAGTATGGAATTGTGTGGTGGAATTCACGTGAAAAATACTGCTGAAATTTGGCATTTCAAAATCATTTCAGAAGGAGCTGTTGCAGCTG
Source organism: Flavobacterium sp. 123 (assembly GCF_003634825.1). Taxonomy (NCBI): domain Bacteria; kingdom Pseudomonadati; phylum Bacteroidota; class Flavobacteriia; order Flavobacteriales; family Flavobacteriaceae; genus Flavobacterium; species Flavobacterium sp. 123. Next base: position 725,367 of record NZ_RBXD01000001.1, on the reverse strand, counting down.
GTATTCGTCGTATTGAAGCAATTACAGGTGATGCTGTGAAAAATTTCTATGCGAATCAAGAGCATACTTTGGCAGAAATAAAAGAGACTTTGAAAAACCCTCAAGATGTTTTAAAATCGGTTGCATCATTACAAGATGACAATGCTAAATTGAAAAAACAAATTGAGCAATTATTGAAAGAGAAAATCGAAGGGCTCAAAAATACTTTAATTGCTGATTTCCAAGAAATAAACGGACTTAACTTTTTGGCGAAACAAGTTGATTTAAGCATGAGTTCAACCAAAGATTTGGCACAAGCATTAGGAAGTTCTAAGCCAAATTCATTTGTATTTTTAGCTTCAATTGAAGATAATGCGCCAAACATTCATTGTTATATTTCAAAAGAATTAGTAGCAGAGAAATTATTAAATGCTGGAAATGTAATTAGAGAATTAGGTAAATATATTGATGGAAACGGTGGAGGACAACCCTTCTTTGCATCTGGAAAAGGTAAAAATGCAAGCGGAATCAAAGAAGCTTTAAACAAAGCGATTGAATTTGTGAACTAAGGCAAATTTAGTCGTAATAGGATATCAAAGCCCTTTTGGAATTTAGGTTCTAAAAGGGTTCTTTTTTTGTTTAATGTTCTTAATTATAAGGATTTAAAATAATGATGAAATACGGTTTGAAAATAGTATTTTAACCGAAATATTGGGTTTGTAACGATGAATTTTGTGGGTTTTAATTAATTTCTATACGTTTGGTTTGTCTAGTTTCGAAAGGGCTAACAAAGGCAAATGTGTTATGAAAAAAATAAAATATATATACTGGATTTTATCCGTTCTTTTATTCGCTTTTTACGCTTGTTCAACAGAAAGTGTTGATACGATAAAATTGTTAAAAAGAGTTGTTGCTACTTCTTCAGATGGAGCTTCTACTTCGACAATGTATACTTATATTGGAAGCAAAATTGTTAGTATTGATGGGGTTTTAAAACATACGGATTTCACGTATGACAATGACTTAATTACTAAAATAGTAGTTTTTGACAAACAGAATCAACTTAGTGAAACCATTGAATATAGCTATGTTGGAGGGCAATTAGTACAAGTAAAGTCATTAAATAATTACAGAATAAGTTATGTTTATAATCTAAATGGAACCATTTCATTTGAAAAATTTATTTTAGATTCAGACAATCCTGAAGTTAAAGTTTCTCATGGAACTTTGTATTTTCAAAATGAAAATTTAATAAAAACCGAAACTATCGCTGATGATACTCCTGAAGGAACTATTTCGACATCTAACGTAAGTTTTGAATATGATTCTAAAAATAATCCTATGCGTAATGTGTTGGGATATAGAAAGCTATTGGATCAAAATCAAAAAATTTCATTGAACAATAGTTTGACAAGTGTACTAATTTCAACCACTACTCAAGGCGATCAAGTAACATCTTCAGCTAAATTTTATAAAACAGCTTTTAAATATGATGTTGATGATTATCCAATTGAGGAAGTTTCAGAAACTGCTATTTTAGATAATGGAACAATTGGTTATTTAAAAACAGACTATTTTTACCAATAAATTATTACGTTTGTAGAAACAGATCTTTATGAATTTCAGAACTCAAGTACCAATTTCTACAGCAACAAAACCAATTGATTATAATTGTAAAATAATATTGCTAGGCTCTTGTTTTGCAGAAAACATTGGAGATAAATTTGAATATTATAAGTTTCAGAATACTGTAAATCCTTTTGGAATAATTTTCAATCCAGTTTCTATCGAAAAAATGATCAGTAAAGTTGTAACTGCTACTGTTTTTACGGAAGCAGATATTTTCTTTTATAATGAATGTTGGCATTCATTCGATGTACATTCTGATTTGAGTAATGAAAGCAAAGAAGAGCTATTGACTTCATTAAATTCAATTCTAAAACAAACCAAAAAACAATTACAAGCAGCCTCACAAGTTATAATTACTTATGGAACTTCATGGGTGTATAGAAATATTGAAAACAATGAAATTGTTGCTAATTGCCATAAAGTTCCTCAAAAAGAATTTAAAAAAGAATTGTTATCCATTGAAACTATAAAAGAAAGTATTAAGCAAACCATTCAATTCATTCATTCTTTAAATCCAGATTCCAATATTATTTTCACCATTTCACCAGTACGACATATCAAAGATGGTTTTGTAGAAAATCAATGGAGTAAAGCCAATTTAATTTCTGGCATTCATCAAGTTTTAAGTCAGTCAGAAACGTATTTTCCAAGCTATGAAATTATGATGGACGAACTTCGTGATTATCGTTTTTATGCAGAAGATATGTTGCATCCTAATCAAGTTGCAATAGATTATATTTGGGAGCGTTTCAAGGAAACTTCAATTTCTAAAACTGCCTTTCCTATTATGGATGAAGTTGAAAGTATTCAAAAAAGTTTATCGCATAAACCCTTTAATCCAAAAGCTGAAAGTCACTTAAAGTTTGAACTTAAACGGAAAGAAAAAATAACTAAATTGGTGTCAAAGTATCCATTTATAAAATTTTAGATATGCAAAAAAGAGTTTTTATTGGTATAGGAATCCTCATCAGTACTATTTTGCTATTCAAGTTTTGTGAATTCAAAAAAGGAGATAGTGAGGACTTAGATTATAATACAAATCTAATTCAACAACAAATTGTAAATGTTGGAAAATTAGTAGTTACCGAAGGGCATTTTGCTGAAGTGATAACCTATAAGAATCAAGAAAAATATTTAATGGATATGCTTTCTTTCGAAAAAAAAGCACTTATTATTGTCAATGCAGATGTCACTGTAGCGTATGATTTGCATCAAATGAAATATGATATTGATGAAAAAAATAAAACAATTACAATTTTAAGTATTCCAAAAGAAGAAATAAAAATAAGCCCAGATCTTCAATTTTATGATGTTGAGCAAAGTAAGTTAAATCCTTTCACCGGAGACGATTACAATAAAATAAACAAATTAGTTAAAGCTAATTTGGCCAAGAAAATAGAGAAATCATCGCTTAAAGCCAATGCTAAAAATCGTTTAATAAGCGAACTGTCAAAAATGTTGATTCTAACGAATACCATGAATTGGAAGCTTAAATACGAAGGCAAAACAATTGAAAACGAAAAAGATTTAAGTCAAACTATAAAATTATAAAAGCTCAAGAAGAATTAAGTTATTGGCTTTTTTCCATGTTTCTAAAATATTCAATTTTATAGTTGAACATTTCAGCCATATTTTTGGCGCGCAATTTTGCTTCTTCAGCAAGAGGACCAACAAATAAATCATCTACTGTTTCTGTAAAAATGGCCATCCATTGTGCAAAATGCTCAATTGCAACAGGAAGTTGTTTGTGAGGTGGAAATGGGCTGCCAGAATAACTATGAACTTCTAGTAAAATTGTTTCCCAAAATCGATACATCTTTTCTAAATGTTCTGGCCATCGATTCCCTATTTTTTCATTAAAAATGGGGCCAATAAATGGGTCTTGTTGTACTTTTGAATAGAAAGTATTTACCAAAGTTTTGATGTCTTCTAAGTTTGATATGTCTTTAACTGGTGTCATTGTGTGATGTAAAAATAGCCCACACAAAGGTAGGCTATTGTAATTTACTTAAATTATTTTTTAACTGGAGGATATTGCGCTAAAATTTTGCTTACAAAATCAGCAATTCGTTCTTCTTTTTTAGCGTTATTTTTCGTTAATATTCCTGAACCTTCACCTTGCCATATCATTTCTTTCTTTTTAGCATCGATTAAATCAATGTATAAAGTTCCTTCTGTTGATGTTGAAACAGAAGTTTGTCTTCCCATCATCATATAAGGATTCCATCCCCATCCCCAACCGTAACCCCATCCTGCATTGAATTGGTTTACGTTTACTTGCTCACGGGATTTGGTGAAAATATTTATTAATAGATCAGGATTTTCACTTTTTGTAAATCCTTTTGCAGCCATTTGGTCATCGATTGCATGAAGAATTCTTCTTTTGTCTAAATCAGAAATCTCTACTTTGTCTATTCCGGCTTTGTGATAGGCATACGTTTTATACGCTGAAAAATCTACGTTTTTGTCGTAATCAGAATTCACACTAACGGAACTGCAAGAAGCTACTATAAAAAGTAAAAGCAGTGGCAATAATTTAATTGTTTTCATATTTTATCTTTTTAAAAGTTAAGATGTAAGATTCAATTAACTAAAATAAATGTTCGTCAACAATATTTGGGATAGTGACTTTCAATAAAGGTTGCGATTCCATTGCTCTTTTTATAGCAAAAATAGCTCCTTCATTTCTAGCCCAACTTCTTCTGGAAATACCGTTGTTTACATCCCAAAAAAGCATTGATGCCAAACGTTTTGACGCTTCTTTTGAACCATCAAGAACCATACCAAAACCACCATTAATTACCTCTCCCCAGCCTACACCTCCACCATTATGGATGGACACCCAAGTAGCACCACGAAAGCTATCTCCTATAACATTATGTATCGCCATATCGGCAGTAAAACGGGAACCATCATATATATTTGAAGTTTCTCTATAAGGCGAATCTGTACCAGAAACATCATGATGATCACGACCCAAAACTACAGTTCCAATTTGGCCTTTGGCAATAGCTTGATTAAAAGCTTCGGCAATTTTTACTCGCCCTTCAGCATCAGCATAAAGAATTCGGGCTTGTGAACCAACAACTAATTTATTTTCTTGAGCACCTTTTATCCACTGAATATTATCCTGCATTTGTTGCTGAATTTCAACTGGTGCGTTCTTCGCTATTTCTTCTAATACATTACATGCAATAGTGTCTGTTTTTGCTAAATCTTCTGGTTTTCCAGAAGCGCAAACCCATCTGAAAGGGCCAAATCCATAATCAAAGCACATTGGCCCCATAATATCTTGGACATAACTCGGATATCTAAAATCAATTTGGTTTTCTGCCATAACATCCGCACCCGCGCGCGAAGCTTCTAATAGGAAAGCATTGCCATAGTCAAAGAAATAAGTTCCTTTAGCAGTATGTTTGTTTATTGCAATCGTGTGTCGGCGTAGTGTTTCTTGAACTTTTATTTTGAATAATTCAGGATTTTCAGCCATCATTTCATTTGCTTCTTCAAATGAAATACCAACAGGATAATAACCACCAGCCCAAGGATTATGCAGCGAAGTCTGGTCTGAACCTAAATCAATATGAATATTTTCTTCCTGAAATCGTTCCCAAACATCAACAACATTTCCGAGATATCCTATAGAAACAACTTCTTGATTGGCTTTGGCCAAAGCAACTCGTTGCACCAATTCATCAATATCTTGAATCACTTCATTTATCCAGCCTTGATTATGACGAATATGGGTGATTTTTGGATTAACTTCGGCGCAAACAGTGATGCATCCAGCTATATTTCCGGCTTTTGGTTGTGCACCACTCATGCCTCCCAATCCAGAAGTTACAAATAAACCTCCTTTTGGGCTGCGTTTTATTTTACGAAAACCATTCAAAACAGTAATTGTGGTTCCATGAACAATTCCTTGCGGACCAATATACATATAACTTCCTGCGGTCATTTGTCCGTATTGAGAAACACCTAACGCATTCATTTTTTCCCAATCGTCTGGTTTTGAATAGTTAGGAATTACCATTCCGTTAGTAACAACTACGCGAGGAGCTTCTGGATGTGAAGGGAATAATCCCATCGGGTGGCCTGAATACATCGTTAGTGTTTGCTCATCTGTCATTTCTGACAAGTATTGCATGGTCAATAAATATTGTGCCCAGTTTTGAAAAACAGCACCATTTCCGCCATAAGTAATTAATTCGTGCGGATGTTGCGCCACAGCATAATCCAGATTGTTCTGAATCATTAACATGATAGCTTTGGCTTGGTTGGATTTTCCAGGATATTCCTCAATTGGTCTCGCATACATTTTGTAATCAGGGCGAAAGCGATACATATAAATACGACCGAATGTTTCGAGTTCTTCGGAGAATTCGTCAATTAATACCGCATGATGCTTCGGTTCAAAATAGCGCAAAGCATTGCGTAAAGCCAATTTTTTTTCTTCACCAGTAAGAATTTCTTTTCGTTTAGGAGCGTGATTAATGTCTGAATCAAATGGTTTTGGCTTTGGTAATTCAGCAGGAATTCCTTGTTTAATTTGTTCTTGGAAAGTCATTTTATAGGGATTCGTTTATTTTTTATGTGTTTGAAATCAATTGATTTCCTTAATTTATATAAACGAGCTATGGATACCTGATATCTGACCTGTGGTAGGATTTATGAATTTTGATTCTGTATTTTTGTAAATGAATATCCATTTTAAATGTTTTTTAAACTGCGTTTACTTTTTTATTTCGCCAGTTTTTTTGTCATATCCATACGGGCAATGACGACAGCCACTTTTGCAACAATATCCTCGTTTTAAATGGTGTTTTTCAGTGAAGCATTTATATCCTTCAGGTGTATAATAGAAATCTTCGCCTTCTATTAATTTATTTTCATTACTTTGCTCTGTCATTCTTAAAAATAGGTCTAACATATTTTTTTGATTACTTTAATTAATTTCTTGTCACTTTTGTGATTGTGTATTTAATTAAATAAAGCATTTTTATCCTTACAAACTTATAAATTTTATAGCGAATGTTTCTTATTGTTGCTAAATATTTAATTCCGAAAGGATATCGTGGATTTGCAGCATTCCCATTCGTATTTGTGAAATATTTTTCTGATAAGGAAAATGCGGTTTTTTTAAATCACGAAAAAATTCATCTTAGACAACAACTTGAATTTTTGATAATTCCATTTTTTATATGGTATTTTGTCGAATTTATGCTGCGATTAATTCAGTATAAAAATGTAGATTTAGCCTACAGAAACATTAGTTTTGAAAGGGAAGCATATGCTAATGAAGCGGATTTAAGATATATTAGAAATAGATCTTTTTTACGTTTTTTAAATTATATAATCCTTAAAAAATAGCCGCTTTGAACCAGTTAGTTACTATAAATTTTCCGCATTCAATTTCCGTATCCATTAAGCGTGAGGACTTGATACATCCTTTTGTTTCCGGAAATAAATTTAGAAAATTAAAGTATAATTTGCTTCAAGCAAAATCAGAAAATCAGAAGACGTTACTTACTTTTGGAGGTGCCTATTCTAATCATATTGCAGCAGTTGCATATGCTGGAATGGAGCAGGGTTTTCAAACTATTGGTGTTATTCGTGGTGATGAATTGAGAGGTAAAATTCAGGAAAATCCAACTTTAGCTTTTGCTCAAAATTGTGGCATGCAATTCGAATTTGTCACTAGAGAATCCTATCGATTGAAATCGGAAAGCTTATTTATAGAAAAATGGAATCAAAAGTATGGTTCTTTTTATTTGGTTCCAGAAGGCGGAACAAATGATTTGGCTGTTAAGGGTTGTCAAGAAATTCTAACTAATGAAGATGGGGTTTTTGATTATGTATGTTGTGCGGTAGGAACTGGCGGGACAATTTCGGGAATTATAAATAGTATTTTGCCACATCAAAAAGTTTTAGGATTTCCAGCATTAAAAGGCGATTTTTTGAATGAGGAAATTCGTAATTTTGCACAAAATGAGAATTGGGAGTTAATTAATGCATATCATTTTGGAGGTTACGGAAAAGTAAATTCGGAATTAGTAGCTTTCATTAATCAGTTTTATAGTCAAACAAAAATCCCTTTGGATCCAATTTATACTGGAAAAATGGTTTTTGGCGTTATAGATTTAATAGAAAGAAATTATTTTCCTGAAAACTCAAAGATTTTACTTATTCATACTGGTGGATTACAAGGTGTTCAAGGAATGAATTTGAAATTAAAAAGCAAACAATTACCCACAATCGATATTTATGATTAAAAGAATTCTATTGCTACTTATCGTGCTAATTTTAGTTGGCTGTAACGCATCGAAACCTGTTATTGTAACTAAAAAAGGCAGAAATAATCAGGCTTCACAATCAACTGCGACAAACCCAAAGGCTGTTTCTACTAATGATGTAGTAAGTGGATATATTTCTCAATACAAAGAAGTCGCTATGAATAATATGAAGCGTTATGGGATACCAGCGAGTATTATTTTAGCACAAGGAATTTTAGAATCAGGAGCGGGAAGAGGAAGTTTAGCAATTAATGCGAATAATCATTTTGGAATAAAATGTCATAATGATTGGACCGGCGAAAGTGTTCGCCAAGACGATGATACGGAGCAGGAATGTTTCAGAAAATACAGTGATCCAGCAGAATCGTTCAAAGACCATGCGGTTTTTTTATCTGGAAGAAATAGATATGCTAGTTTGTTTGACTTGCCAAAAGGAGATTACGAAGCCTGGGCTAGAGGACTTCGAGCTGCGGGTTATGCTACTGACCCTAGGTATCCTGAAAAATTAATCAGTTACATAGAACGCTATAACTTGCAGCAATTCGACAAACAGGTATTGGGTAGAAATTATGTCGAAAAAGAATTGAAAAATACGGCTAATGCTAGAGTGCAAGAAAGTTTTTTTTATGAAGTTCAAAAAGGTGATACCTTGTATTCCATTTCAAAAAAGTTCAATGTAGCTATAGAAGATTTAAGGCAAATAAACAGCTTGATGGATAATTCCATTTCAGTTGGACAAAAATTAAAAGTAAATAAAACAGAAGTTAGAATCTAAAAATAGTAAAATGATATATCAAAGAAGCAGTCAGCTTTTTGCTGAAGCGGAAAAAGTAATTCCAGGAGGAGTAAATTCACCTGTTAGAGCATTTAAAGCAGTTGGAGGAACTCCAATTTTTGTTAAAAGTGCAAAAGGAGCTTATTTGTATGATGAGGATGGAAACCGTTTGATTGATTACATTAATTCGTGGGGACCGATGATTTTGGGTCACGCCTTTTCGCCTGTAGTTGAAGCGGTAATTGAAAAAGCTAAACTAGGAACTTCTTTTGGGATGCCAACAGAATTAGAAACTCAAATTGCAGCTTTGGCTGTTTCAATGGTTCCAAATATTGACAAAATACGATTTGTGAATTCAGGAACAGAAGCTTGTATGAGCGCTGTTAGATTAGCTCGTGGTTTTACCAAAAAAGATAAAATAATCAAATTTGCTGGATGCTATCATGGGCATTCTGATTCCTTTTTGATTCAAGCGGGTAGTGGTGCAATTACTTTTGGAACTCCAAATAGCCCAGGTGTTACAGAAGGAACTGCTAAAGATACCTTGTTAGCAAAATACAATGATTTAGATAATGTGGCCTCCTTAATTGCTGCTAATGAGAATGAAATTGCAGCTATAATTGTTGAGCCAGTTGCAGGAAATATGGGTTGTGTACCTCCAAACAAAGGATTCCTAGAAGGTTTACGCCAATTGTGCTCAGACAACGGAATCTTATTGATTTTTGACGAAGTAATGACTGGATTTAGATTAGCCAGAGGAGGCGTTCAGGAATTATTTAATATTAAAGCGGATATTGTTTGTTTCGGAAAAGTAATTGGAGGTGGTTTGCCTGTAGGAGCTTTTGCAGCGAGCAACGAAATAATGAATTATCTGGCTCCATTAGGGCCTGTTTACCAAGCGGGAACGCTATCTGGAAATCCATTAGCTATGGCAGCTGGATTAGCAATGTTACAAGCATTAGATTCTGATCGCGCTATTTTTAAAAGATTGGAAGAAAAAACAGCTTATTTGGCTGCGGGAATTGATACGGTTTTGAAAGCTAACAATATTACATTCACCATTAACCGAATTGGTTCTATGGTTTCGGTACATTTTGCTGCGGAAGCTGTAGTAGATTTTCAAAGTGCTGCAAAAGGGGATAATGAGACTTTCAAAAAATTCTTTCACGGATTGTTAAATGAAGGAGTTTATATTGCTCCATCGGCTTATGAAACTTGGTTTATAACGGATGCTTTGACTTACGAGGATTTAGATTTTACAATACAAGCTATTGATAAAGTTTCTAAAACATTTTAAATAAAAAAACTTCCGGCTCAAACCGGAAGTTTTTTTTTAATTGTTATTTTCTGTCGTCTTTAGGTTCTCCTTTTTCTCCACCTCTTCGATGCTCTCTTATTTCGCCTCTTCGTCCTTCGTGTTTTTCCTTCATAGTTTCCCATTTTGCGAATTGTTCTGCTGATAGGACACTTTTCATTTTAGCTTTCATAGCTATTTGTTCATCAAGCATTTTATTTTTCATAGCAAAATGCTCGTCGCTACTTGGTTTTTCTTGATTCGCTTTCATTGCTTCTCTTTTAGCGCTTTGCTCCTTAATAATTTGAGCTACTTGTTCTTGTTGTTTCGAATTCAAATCAAGATCTAAAGTCATCTTTTTTACCATCAACTGATTTCTTTGCTCAGGTGTGAATTTTTCCATTTGCTCTCTTGATGGTCTTTCTTTTCTGTCTTGAGCAAAACTGCTTAGCCCTACAAGTAATAACGCAGCAATAAATAAATTTTTCATTTCTATATGTTTTTAAGTTATAGGAATAAGACCGGTATATTTATCTAAGGTTTAAGCGTTAACAAAAATTTATTATTTGCTAGAATTAAATTTTATAAAACCGCCACGATTTTCTTTTCTTACAATGGATTGCTCTACAATCAAAGTAGCGACTGCTATCATATTCAGTAATTCGTAATAGGCTGCACTTATCTGATGAGTTTCTGCGATTTTTTTCATTTCATCTTGCCATAATAAAAGCTGTTTTTTTGCTTTTAGTAGGTCAGAATCATAACGAACAATACCCGCATTTTGACGCATAAGCAATTGGAGTTTAGCTTTCAGCGTTGCTAGATAATTGGAGTCGATTTCAGGTTTGGTTTCTGATTTCCAATCTGAAATGATGGTTTTTGATGTGGAGCTTGAAATAGTAGTATTTGCTAAATAGCTGTAAATTTTATCAGAATAGACTAGGGCTTCTAAGAGTGAGTTTGAGGCTAATCGATTAGCGCCATGTAAACCTGTTCGAGAACATTCGCCACAAGCAAATAAATTTTCGATAGATGTTTTTCCGTTTTTATCAACGGTAATTCCGCCACATAGGTAATGTTGTGCGGGAACTACTGGAATCCAATCTTTAGAAATATCTATCCCAATATTTTTACAATGCTTATAAATCATTGGAAAATGTTTTATAAAAGCGGCTAAATCTAAATGAGTACAATCTAAATAGACACAATCATCCCCTGATTTTTTAAGTTCTAAATCAATGCTCTGTGAAACAATATCTCTTGAAGCTAGTTCTTCGCGGCTATCATAATCTTTCATAAAGCGATGTCCGTTTTTGGTACGTAAGTAGGCTCCAAAACCTCTAACAGCTTCTGAAATTAAAAATTTTGATCCAGTAGAAGTGTCGTATAATGCGGTAGGATGGAACTGGATAAATTCCATTTCGGTAATCGTTGCATGTGCTCTTGAAGCCATTGCTATTCCATCTCCGGTCGCAATAATAGGATTAGTGGTATGGCCATAAAGATGTCCGATTCCGCCAGTTGCTAATATGGTTATTTCAGATTGATAATTTGTTATTTCGTTGGTCTTTTGGTTCAATATGGAAGCGCCTAAACAACGATTGTTTTCGGTAATTAAATCAATCGCAAAATGATGGTCTAAAACCGTTATATTTTCTTTTTGATAGACTTGCATCAAAATGGCACGTTCAATTTCTGAACCTGTTTGGTCTTTATGATGAACAACTCTGTTTTCTGAATGTCCTCCTTCTTTCCCTAAGTCTAAATTTCCTTCCGAATTTTTATCAAATTGTGCGCCCCATGAAATCAGTTCTTTTAATCGTTTTGGACCTTCGGTCACGACCATTTTGACAACTTCTTCATCGCACAAACCATCACCGCAAATTAAAGTGTCTTGAATATGCTTTTGATAGGAATCTTCATCTTTATCAGTCACAATAGCAATACCGCCTTGTGCATATTTAGTGTTCGATTCGTCCGCATTTGCTTTGGTTGCAATTGTGATTTTTTTGTCTGGAAATCGGTCTGCAATTTTGATTGCAAAAGTTAGTCCAGCCACTCCAGAACCTATAATTAAGTAATTTGTAGTTATCATTATTTAGATAATTCAAGCATTCGCTCAATAGGAACTAAAGCTCTTTTTCGGATGTTTTCAGGAACAATGATTTCTGGACTTTCATTAAGCAAACAATCATATACTTTTTGCATAGTGTTTACTTTCATATAACCACACTCGCTACAAGCACAAGTATTGTCCTCTTTTGAAGGTGCAGGAATTAAAATTTTATTAGGTACAACCTGCTGCATTTTATGTAAAATACCAGCTTCGGTAGCAACTATAAATTTAGTGTTCGGATCTGTTTTAACAAAATTAATCATTCCAGCAGTTGAACCAATGTAATTGGCTGTTTCTAGAATATGTGTTTCTGATTCAGGATGCGCTATGATTTTAGCGTCTGGATGTTCTTTATGTAAAGCAATTAACTTATCTAAAGAGAAAGCCTCATGAACCACGCATGAACCATCCCAAAGCAGCATATCTCTTCCGGTTTTGCTGATAATATATTTTCCTAAATTCTTATCTGGGGCAAAAATAATAGGTGTTTCTTTAGGTATGGATTCAACTATTTTTAATGCATTTGAAGAAGTACAAACAATATCGCTTAAAGCTTTAATTTCAGCAGAGCAGTTGACATATGTAATTACGATGTGGCCCGGATGTTCATCAATGAATTTTTTGAATAAATCTGGAGGGCAAGATTCCGCTAAAGAACAACCTGCGTTTACGTCAGGTAAAATTACTTTTTTGGTTGGATTCAAGATCTTTGCCGTTTCTGCCATAAAATGTACACCAGCAAAAAGAATAATATCAGCATCTACATTCATAGCTTCTTGAGATAAACCTAAGCTATCGCCTACATAATCCGCTATGTCCTGAATTGCTGCTTCTTGATAATAATGCGCCAAAATAACTGCATTTTTCTCTTTTTTCAATTCTAATATACGCTCTTTAAGACTTTTCATTCCCTTGTGTTTTATTTTACTATTTATGGTAAGTGACTCCGTTGTAAAAATTCGGATTTTGTTCCACTCTAAAATAGGTTTCATTTTAAGGATGCAAAGGTATTTTATTCAGCGATACTATGTATAAAATTTATGATTTTTTAAACGATTTATAGCGCACTTATTTGAAGATAAATGCTGAATTTATTCGAAAAGGCAAAAAAATAACATAAAAGTCCTTAAATCATATTTTTGTAAATTCAGAATTTCGGTTCCTGTAGTATAAAAGAATGTTCTTTGCCCCAAGTTTTTTTTGTTAATTGATTCTCAAAACCTAAGTTTTAAAGTGGCATTAATATCTCAAAAAAGTATCTCCAGATTTAATGCCTAAGGCAAGTTCTTCAAGATTAGTAGTTTCAAGCATGTGTGCTAATTCACTTCGGATGGATTTGAATTTATCATGCACCGGACATGGATGTTCTTCGGAACAATGATGTAATCCTAAGCCGCAACCCGTAAAAACAGTGTCGCCCTCAAGCGCAGTAACTATCTGTGAAAGTTTGATTTGGTTCATCGTATCTTTTGGAATTTCAAAACCGCCACCCACACCTTTAATAGAATGGATGATATTATTTTTAGATAATATCTGTAAAATTTTGGCTGTAAATGCCTCAGGAGAATCTATTTTTTTTGCAATATCTCTAAGACCTACCCTGTTGTTTTGATACGACTGAGAAGCAATAAAAATAGTGGCGCGGATTCCGTATTCACAAGTTTTAGAAAACATAGTTATTTTTTTTCAAATTTATTGAAATAAGTTCTATTCTATTATGATTATTATCATTCTTTAAACGAGCTCCTGGTTTTCTGCAAATTTAGATTTATAAATGATTTTTCCGATAAGTAACATCAAAATCCCTGCGGGTAAACCAATGCTTGCTATAAAATAATTTCATGATACATAGGTAATGGTCGTTATTACCCTCTAAAGTGGACTTTAATTGTAGTTGTTGAAAGTGTTTCCGGATTTAAATTTCGGGAAGAATATCCTAAATCACCTAAGGTTTCAACATCATTTTTAAAATATTGAATGTAATAATTTCCAGTGTAATTGTTTTTTTCTAAATAGCAAACCATCATTCTAGCCACTTTTTCATCGATTAAATCAGAATGAACGGTAGTTCGTACTTCAAATTTCACTTGGCTTTTAAGGAGTAAATGTAATGATTTCTCAAAGGGTTCAAAAAGTTCCGATTGTGTGATTTTTTCAAAATGATATGGTAATGCTTTGAAATCTAATGCTACATAATCAAGGAGCTGTTTTTCAATAAGTTCTTTCAAAATAGTTGGTTTGGAACCGTTCGTGTCAATTTTGACTAAAAAACCCATTTTTTTGACTTCGACAATTAGCTCCAGAATGTTTTTATGCAACAAACATTCGCCTCCGCTAAAAACGACAGCATCGAGTAAATTTTTTCGGGTTTGAAGAAAAGCAATTGCTTTTTCGAAAGAAATACTTCCTTTTCCCCTCACAATTTCGGGATTATAACAATACAAACACCGCATATTACAGCCTGCAAACCAAAGAATGCAAGCTGATTTATGTGCATAATCTAATAAAGTAAAAGGAGTTATGCTGTAAATAGGAGTGCTAACATTTTCCTTCATTGAAGTGGGTACGTTGTCTGTGTTCTCCTTTTTTTCCAATATTGAAACTTTCTACGGGTCTGTGATATCCCATTACACGGGTGTAAACAAGACATTTGGTTCTTAAATGTTGTTTTTGCTCTAAAATCGGATTTGTGGTTGTTTTCATATTTTTCTGGTTTAAGATTTATAGTCTAGTTGCTCAACTTTAAATTTTTTTGATTTTCTTCAATAATGGCATCATCACATTTTGGACAGTATTCGTGTTCTCCATTTAGATAACCGTGAACGGGGCATACGCTAAATACTGGTGTGACAGTGATGTAAGGCAATTTGAAATTTGAGATTACTTTCTTCACAAATTGTTTACAAGCTTCTGGAGCGCTTATTTTTTCGCTCATGTACAAGTGTAAAACAGTTCCTCCGGTATATTTACATTGCAATTCATCTTGTAAATACAAGGCTTCAAAAGGATCTTCGGTATGGTCTACTGGAATTTGAGAACTATTGGTGTAATAAATATTGTTTTCATGTCCCGCTTGGTAAATATCAGCAAAACGTTTTTTGTCTTCTTTGGCAAAGCGATACGTAGTTCCTTCGGCAGGAGTTGCTTCCAGATTGTATAAGTTTCCAGTAGCTTCTTGAAATTCTTTCATTCGGTTGCGAATATGATCTAAAACTTCGGCAGCAAATTCAATTCCTGATGGAGAAGTTATGACATCTCTATTTTCGGTGAAATTGACAATCATTTCGTTCATTCCGTTTACCCCAATGGTTGAAAAATGGTTTCTGAAATGCTTTAAATATCTTTTGGTATAAGGATATAAACCGCGGTCATACATTTCTTGAATGAACACCCGTTTTTTCTCTAAAGTTGATTTAGAAAGGTATAATAATTTGTCTAATTGATTGTATAATTCGGTTTTATTGCCTTTGAATAAATAACCCAAACGCGCCATATTAATGGTAACCACACCAATACTTCCTGTCATTTCAGCACTACCAAAAAGTCCATTACCACGTTTTAATAATTCGCGTAAATCAAGTTGTAAACGGCAGCACATGCTACGCACGGCATTTGGTTTATAAGCATTTGGATTTTCTTCTTTGTTTCCATTTTCATCTAAAACGTATTGGCTACCAATGAAATTTTGGAAATAAGAAGAACCAATTTTTGCTGTATTTTCAAAAAGCAAGTTGGTATTTTCTCCATCCCAGTCAAATTCTTCGGTAATATTTACTGTTGGAATTGGAAAAGTAAAAGGTTGACCATTTGCATCGCCTTCTGTCATTACCGTATAATAAGCTTTGTTGATGAGGTTCATTTCCTGTTGAAAATGTTCGTAACGTAAATCGGTTAGTTTGTTAACACCTCGTTCTTTGGCTCTAGCCAAAACAGTTTCGTTGTTGGTATTTTCAAAAAAATGCAAATCATTTTTCGTTGGAATCTGTACTTTCAAATCTTCGGGAACAACCCAGTCTAAGGTGATATTCGTAAAAGGAGATTGGCCCCAACGAGCTGGAACATTCAAATTGTAAACAAAACTTCGAACGGCTTTCAGAACATCGTCAAAAGATAAGTTATCTTTAAAAACATAAGGAGCTAAATAGGTGTCGAAAGAGCTAAAGGCTTGCGCTCCTGCCCATTCGCTTTGAAGAATTCCTAGAAAATTTGCCATTTGTCCCAAAGCTTCTCTAAAATGAGAAGGTGCTTTACTCTCGACACGACCGCGAATTCCGTTGAAACCTTCGTTAAGTAAAACTCGCAAACTCCAACCAGCACAATAGCCAGTCAAACAATCTAAATCATGAATGTGAATATCGCCATTGCGGTGCGCATATCCTTCTTGCTTGGTATATACTTTATCCAACCAATAGTTAGCAATGATTTTTCCAGCCACATTATTGACTAAGCCAGCATTAGAGTAGGAGGTATTCGCATTGGCATTGATGCGCCAATCTGTTTGTTCAATATATTCTTCAATGGTTTGTGTGCTGTCCACATAAGTGCTGTCTTCATTTAAACCCTCAATGTGCTCGCGTTGTAGTTTACGGGTGTGTCTGAACAACATAAACGAACGCATGACTTCAAAATACTGTTTTTCAAAGAGCACTTTTTCAATCAAATCCTGAATTTCTTCAACTGCCCATGTTTCTTTGGATTGTAAGCCATCTACAATTGTATCAAATAAACTTTCATCAAATGCTTGGCTGACGCTATTGAAACTTTTTTCAATGGCGTCTTTTATTTTGAAACTTTCAAAAGGTTTGTATTCGCCGTTTCTCTTTATCACATATTTTTCCATAGCATTTGATGATTTAAGGTTACATTATTTTATTGTTTTGGTAGGAATAGTCTTTCTAATTTTGCTGCTTTGGGAAACAAAATATTATTTTCTAAATGAATGTGTTTATGTAAATCCTGTTCAAATTCTTCTAACATTGCGTAGGTTACTCGATAGGTATTACAGGCATCTGGACCAGGTGTATAGTTATTAGTCAACTGGGCAATCTTACGGAAACGTTCGCCTTCAGCATCATGTTCGTGCATCATCATGGCAATTGGGTTTTCAACAGTTCCAAAATGAGGTTGAGTAATGAGTTCATCTGAAAGACTTGCTTTTACCATTTTTTTTATAAAAGGGAATAAAATAAGTTCTTCTTTTTTCATGTGCTGTGCTAATTCACCGGAACAACCTATAAATAATTCGTTGATTTCAAACAGCTCGGGATGGTTTGCTCCGTGTACTTTGCATAACTTATTTAAAAAGGGAAGTAAAACCTGCGTTTTTTCTTCCACATAGCGGTGATGTGTTTTTTCGATGTAGTCTACTAATAAGTCTAGAGGCCAAGAATTGAAATCGATGGTATTGTTATTGTTTGTCGCTAATACGGCATTGATTTGCTCCATTATTGCTTTGGTATCGGTGTCTTTTTTTTTAGTTGCTTCTTCAATTGTTCGATTTCCTCGACAGCAAAAATCAATTCCATATTTTGAAAAAATTGCTGCTGTTCTGAAGTCTTTTGCTACATATTCACCTATTGTTATTTTGTCTAAAGTTTCCATAATGATTGATTATAATTAAAATTTATGAATACAAAAATAATCATTATTTTCAATAAAAGACAAATTTGTCCTTAATTAAATTTATAATTTTATTTTTATTTTAAATTATTAAAAATCAGTATGGTGTGTAAATTTTAGCGTATATTTATTTGACTATAATTTTACAAATAAAAAAAAATGCAGAAAATGATTTTTATCATATTTTAACCTTTTTTTGATTTAAATTAAAAAGATAATTTTCTAATCAAGTTATCTTAAGATTTATAAAAAGCAGTTTTGATTATAAAGTTTTCGGTATTGAAATTTTATTTGGTTTCTTTTAAATTTATGGAATTGTTAAAGTATATTTCTTTTTGTAGAATAACCTTGATTTCAATTTTATGTTTAAAGTTCTTTCATGACTAGGTTCTTAATAAAAATATTTAAATATGATAAATATCATAATAAAAGACATTTTTGTCTTTTATATTTACAATATGAAATCAAGATAAATTTAACACCTGATAATTATGAAAATTACAATTAATTTAAGCAGACAAAGTAAAGTAGTTGCGATTACTTTGTTTATGATTTTTGGTTTATTTTCTTGTTCCAAAAAAGAAGATAAAGACGCAAAATACTACCAAGACATTAAGGTAGAAGGTCAAAAAGAAGCGGAACTTACTGCACCACCTTTAGTTCCAAAACCCGTAGGAGATCGACCAGCAATGAAATTGGTGGTAAATATGGAAATCAAAGAAGAAGAAGGTCAAATGGTAGATGGAACAAAATATATCTATTGGACCTTTGGTGGTTCTGTTCCAGGGAGTTTTATAAGAACCAGAGTTGGTGATGAAGTAGAATTTCACTTAAAAAATCATCCAGATAATAAATTACCTCATAATATCGATTTACATGCTGTAACGGGACAAGGTGGTGGAGCTGCCTCATCTGTAGTTGCACCAGGTCATGAAAAAGTGTTTAATTTCAAAACATTAAATCCAGGTTTATATGTATATCACTGTGCTACAGCTCCAGTAGGAATGCACATTGCCAACGGAATGTACGGATTAATATTAGTTGAGCCAGAAGGAGGATTGCCTTCTGTTGACAAAGAATATTACGTGATGCAAGGGGATTTTTACACTAAAGGAAGTTATGGAGAACAAGGGTTACAACCTTTTGACATGAACAAAGCCATAAAAGAAGAACCTGATTATGTTGTTTTTAATGGTAAAGTTGGTGCAATTGCAGGAGATAACGCATTAACTGCAAAAGTTGGGGAAACCGTTCGTATTTATATGGGTAATGGTGGTCCAAATTTAGTTTCCTCTTTTCATGTAATTGGCGAAATTTTTGATAAGGTACATATTGAAGGTGGAGATATGATTAATAAAAATGTTCAAACAACATTAATACCTGCAGGTGGTGCAGCTATTGTTGAGTTCAAAGTAGATGTTCCGGGGACATTTATATTAGTAGATCACTCTATTTTTAGAGCTTTCAACAAAGGAGCTTTGGGAATGCTTAAAGTTACTGGTGATGAAAATAAAGAAATTTATTCAGGAACTACTCAGGAAGGAATTTATTTGCCAGAGGGAGGAACTATTCAAAATATGCCAGAAGGAGCAAAAGTGGCCAAATCAACTGTTGTAAAAACAGTACCTGAACAAATTAAAGCTGGTAAAGCTGTTTTTGAAACTACTTGTTATGCCTGTCATCAATCCGAAGGACAAGGGGTGCCTAATGCATTTCCTCCATTGGCAAAATCAGATTTCTTAAATGCAGATCCTAAAAGAGCAATACATACAGTTATAAAAGGGTTAAGCGGTGAAATTACCGTAAATGGTAAAAAAATAAATAGTGTGATGCCTAGTCAAAACTTAACCGATGATGAAATCGCAGATGTATTAACATACGTTTATAGCAGTTGGGGAAATAATAAAACAGTAATATCTCCAGCAATGGTAAAAGCTCAAAGAAAATAATACAAACAATAATTTAATTTTAAAATCATGAAAAAATATGTTTTTGTAATTGCAATGATGGGATTGACTTTACAAGGGTACAGTCAACAAGCGGCTAAAGGGAAAGTTGTTTATGATAAGGTATGTATTGCCTGTCATCAAGCTACGGGTCTAGGTATTCCGGGAGCTTTTCCACCATTGGCCAAATCTGATTATTTGAATAAAGATGTCAATCGTGCCATTAAAGGTGTAGTGAAAGGTTTGACAGGTCCAATTACTGTAAATGGTAAAAAATTCAATAGTGCTATGCCTGCGCAAACAACATTGACGGATCAACAAATAGCAGATGCATTTACTTATGTTTACGCTAGTTGGGGAAATAATAAAACAGTAGTTACACCAGCGATGGTAAAAGCTCAAAGAAAATAAATATACGTTTAAAAGCGATTAGTCATGTTAAAAAAGATAATAGTCGTGTTCTCATTTCTATTGCTAACAGCAACATCACTAAGAGCACAAAACAACAAAATGGTTGCTATAAAAGGGGGGAATTTTGTCCCCCTTTATGGAGCCACAAGTAAGAAACCAGTGAAGGTTGATGCTTTTAACATCGATGTATATCCAGTAACAAATGCACAATTTTTAGCTTTTCTAAAAAAATATCCAGAGAATAGCCGCTCTAGAATTAAAGGACTTTTTGCTGATAAAAGCTATTTGTCACAATGGGAAAGTGATTTTAATTATGGCAAAAATAATTTGAGTAATGCTCCTGTAACCAATGTTTCTTGGTTTACAGCAAAAAAATACTGCGAATGTCAAGGAAAACGATTGCCTTCTATGGATGAATGGGAATATGTGGCTATGGCTGATGAAAAACGAATTGATGCGCGTACAAAAGAAGAATTTAATAAATACATTTTGTCTTGGTACGAAAAACCAAAAACCTATTCTAATCCAGTAGGGCATACTTTTAAAAACTTTTGGGGTGTTTATGATATGCATGGATTGGTTTGGGAATGGACTTCTGATTTCAATAGCATATTTCTTTCCGGTGAATCTCGGAAAGATACCGATACCGATAAAAATTTATTTTGCGGAAGTGGCTCTGTCAATGCAACGGATCTAATGAATTATGCTGCCTTTATGCGGTATGCGTTCAGAGCGAGTCTAAAGGCAAATTATACTTCAAAAAACCTTGGATTCCGATGTGCAACGGATAATGGAATACAGTTGAAATCAACTAAAAACTAGAATTAAAATGAAATCAAAAATTTACGAATACCAAAAAAAAGCGATTGTGATGAACATAAGTAAAAAGGTGATTCTAGGATGTATGATGCTATTTTTATCCTTACAATCGTGTGTAAAAAAAGCTGATGTTATTGCAGAAAAACCTTTTTCGGATTTATCCATTTATAATCTTCCTTCAAAATGGACCAATCAAAATGGAGAAAACCTAGAAATGAAAGATTTAAAAGGAGAAGTATTGGTTATGGTAATGATTTATACTTCTTGTAAATCAGCCTGTCCACGACTTGTTGCTGATATGCGAAACATTGAAAAACGTTTGCCTGAAAATATTAAAGAGAATGTTAAGCTAGTTTTAGTAAGTATTGATCCTGCCGTTGATACTCCAAAACGATTAAAAGCATTTGCGGTCGAAAATAAAATGGAAGGTTATCAATGGTTGTTTTTACGTTCTACCGAAGAAAATACACGTGAATTTGCTGCCGTATTAGCGGTGAATTACAAAAAAATTGCTCCTTTAGAATTTTCACATTCTAATATTATTAGTGTTTTTAATGCAGAGGGGGAATTAGCTTATCAGCAAGAAGGATTAGGAGTAAATTCAGATGAAACCGTTAAAAAAATCACAGATGAAGCTTTAAAGATAAATTAGGAATATATTTTAAAATAAAAAACCTCGCTTGTCATAAGCGAGGTTTTTTGGTTTAATAGCATTCTTTTGTTTTTGGGGGAATTAAAATAAATGATTACTTGATTTTAATAGTATATGCCTAAAATAATAGGGCTTTTAGAGCTATCTATAATTTTTTCTATTCGTTTATAATAGGTTTCATTTATCATTGGGCAACCTAAACTATTGCATATTGGTATGTTTTGTTCGTCATATGGAATTTTATCATATTTATGAAGAACTATATTTCTAGATATGGCATTATTGTTCGTTTTATCCAATCCGAATAACTTGTATGATTTGCCATATTGTCCATTATAACTGGAACCAATGGAGTATTTACCTAAAGATGTACAATAAGAATTGGGTAGATTACTGAATTTTAGATTACCAATGCTCATGCCAGATCCAACTCCATGTGCCACTAATCCTTGATCAATAACTTTGTTGTTTTTTAAATCATAAACAAAAAATCTATTTTTCCCAGACATAATTTTCATGTCAATCAAAAAAACAATTTCCTTATTGTATTTGGAGTTTGTACTTACTAATTGCTTAATAATACTCACCCTATTCAAGAGTTTTTGTTCAATTGAATCCGTTAAAACAGTAAATGCAGAAGGTTCTTTTTTTATACTTTTTGAAGAAATTTTAAGAGAAAATAGGAACAGTCCAATGGAAAGAGCAACGAAAATATTTTTTTTCATATGCTTGAATTTTAATGTTTTATATTATTTTGTAACGTAAAATTAGTATTTTATTGTATGCAAAAAACAACTTTTATTTTAATTAACATTTGGAATCGATTAGCAGAAAATATTTCCTGTTAAATAGCATGATAATTTTATTTAAGAATGGTGAATAATATTTTTTTGGAAGAAAAAGGAATTAATCAAATGGGAGTCGTATTTTTGAAATCTACTAAAAAACACAGCATATGGTTTCCGTTCAAGACGCCTTTTCGATACTAAAAAATAATTTGCCAGCTCCGCAAGAAATTGAGTATTCACTACTCCAAGCACGGAAACATGTTTTGGCACAAACCCTTTTGTCGCCTATAAATATGCCGCCGTTTCGTCAATCCGCAATGGATGGTTTTGCTTTGTGTTTGCATGATGCATTAGTCTATGAGATTATTGGAGAAATCAAAGCGGGTGATACGCATCAAGTAGTTTTATTACCGGGTCAAGCTATTAAAATTTTCACTGGAGCTGCTGTTCCAGATACCGCACAAGCCGTGATTCAGATTGAAAAAGTGAGTGTAAATGAAAATCAATTAGTACTAGAAGAAGCAGTTCAAGCCGGAACTAATGTAAGACCAATTGGAGAACAAATTGCAACAGCTGAATTGGCTCTCGAAAAAGGAACTTTGCTTAATGCTGCTGCTATTGGGTTCTTGGCAGGCCTTGGTTTTACTTCGGTAAAAGTCTTTCAAAAACCGCGTGTTGGGATTCTTGTAACAGGAAATGAACTCGTTAAACCAGGTTCCCCTTTGGAGTACGGAAAAGTTTATGAAAGTAATGGGATTATGTTAGAATCTGCTTTGAATGAAGCTTATTTTGAGGCTGTTAATTTGTATGAAGTTAATGATAATTATGAAAACACAAGAAATAAACTCCAAGAAGCTTTCTTGGAAAATGATGTAGTTTTGGTTTCGGGAGGAATTTCGGTAGGTGATTATGATTTTGTTGCTGCAGCCTTAAAGGAACTGGAAGTTGAAACGCTTTTTTATAAAGTGAATCAAAAACCTGGAAAACCACTTTTTGCAGGTAAATTAAAAGACAAAATGGTTTTTGCATTACCAGGTAATCCGGCAGCTGCGTTGACTTGTTTTTATGTATATGTTTTGCCTACGCTTTCCATACTTTCCGGAAAAGCGACTAATTATAATCAAGCAAAATCAATTGCAATAGCGCATGATTATAAAGTGCATAATACACGTTCTCAATTTTTGAAATCACATATTATAAACGGTGAAGCAATCATCTTATCGCATCAGGCTTCATCAATGTTGAATTCTTTCTCGGTAGCTAATGGTTTGGTTTTTGTTCCTAACGGAAGTTATGAATTGAAGCAAGGCGATTCAGTCGATGTGTATTTGTTGTAATTGAAGCCAAATTCAAACTTTTTAAAGTTGGTTATTTATAAAAATCACTTTTAGATATTTTATTCTAATTGTAATTTGTGTTTGATGCAAACTTTTGTAATACCTGACCAATAACAATATGTCCCAGATCTTAGGCTCTTAATTAATGATGAAAATTGTTTTTTCAAATCGATTTCTTTATCAATAATTGTAGCTAAAATTTGAGCTTTTCTTCTTACTTTAATTGCTTCCAGTTTTCCATTAGTCTGTGATTCAGGATATATTTCTGAAAAATTAAAAATTTTGATATTTTCATTAGTTTGGATTTTAAAAGCTATAATGTCTCCGTCAAGAAAACCTTGTTCTTTGCATTCAATATCTTCATTGCATTCTTTTAGGGATTCAATTCCTGCATTTTTTAAACTTTCAATTATTTTTTTTGCAAGTGTATCACTAATACTCAATTTTTTAAATATTTGTTTTTCTTTCCCAATTGATTTCTCTTTTGTAAGTTCTGTTTTTAAAAATCCCTCCACTTTCCCATTTTGATATTCAATTAATTTTACGGTTTGAGGTCTTCCGCAAAAAGAGACTTCATATGATTGTTTTAAAATTATATTCTGTGAATAAATATTTTGTACCAAAATAAAAAATAATAATAAAAATAGATTCTTCATTAGTTAAGCAATTGATTACTAGTTTTCTTTCAAATATATAAAATATATCTTACATTATTTATTTGTTAAATTCTTCAAGTATTTAGATTGATTAGTTTCACGAAATCGATACCGCAAAAAATATTTTTTTCTCTTTTACGTCAAAATCATTTTCGTTATATTTGTAAAAGTATAACGAAACATTTTTTTATTGAAAATCAAAAGCAAAATCTGGATTGAAACTGAGGAAGGCATCCTAATTAGTGAAGGCCGTATTCAATTGTTGAAATTGATTGCCGAAATGGGTTCGCTCAATAAGGCGGCCAAGGCAATGAATATATCCTATCAGAAAGCCTGGAAGCTAGTAGATGCTTCTAATAAAGCTTCTGAAATGCCGTTGATTGAAACCCAAGTGGGCGGAAATAAAGGCGGAGGAACAGTTTTAACTCCTTACGGAAAACAGCTCATTGCATCTTTTGAGGCAATTAATGTTGCTTGTTGGGAGTTTTTAGATATTGAATTAAAAAAACACAAACTATGACTATAGCTGATTTATTAAATACCCCTTTGTTATTATTATTGTTACCCATAGTTGCGTTTTTGTACGCTAGTGTTGGGCATGGTGGAGCAAGTGGATATTTAGCCTTAATGAGTGCTTTTTCGTTTCCGATGACGTTTATGAAACCTACGGCTTTGGTACTTAATATTTTAGTTTCGGCTGTTTCTTTTTATTTTTATTATAGAGAGAAAAACTTCAAGTGGAATTTGTTTTATCCTTTTGCGTTAAGTTCAATTCCGTTTTCATTTTTAGGGGGTTATCTAAAAATTGATGCTTTCTATTATAAAATTATTTTAGCTACAGTTTTAGTTTTTGCAGTGATGCGGTTGTTAGGCATTTTTGGTAAAGAAAAAAATACAATTAAAGCCATTAACTTACCATTAGCATTAGGATTTGGAGCTTTGATAGGATTTTTATCGGGTTTGTTGGGCATTGGTGGAGGTATTATTTTAAGCCCTGTTTTACTGTTGTTCGGTTGGGCTACAATGAAACAAACTGCGGCAGTTTCCGCTTTGTTTATTTTAGTGAACTCCATATCGGGACTTTTTGGTTTTGTTTCTCAAGGTGGTACTTTGCCTGAATCATCATGGCTTTTAGTAGGTGTTGTTTTTATCGGTGGATTGTTTGGGGCTTATTACGGAAGTACAAAATTTAATTCGAAGGCTTTGCGTTATGTTTTGTCGGGAGTCATTGGAATAGCTATTCTTAAATTATATACTACGGCATAATGGAAAATTTGACAGGAATCATTTTAGCAGGCGGAAAAAGCCAACGCATGGGAACCGATAAAGGTTTGTTGCTCTTAAAAGGGAAGCCTTTTGTAACTCATATTTATGAGGCTTTAAAACCAATTGTTGGAGATAATATTGTTCTGGTTTCATCCAATGCAGATTATGATGCATTAGGATACAATCGCATAGAAGATATGATTGCTGACAAAGGTCCTGTTGGAGGTTTGTATACGGCTTTGAAACAGTCAAAAACTAAGTTTAATTTGGTGTTGAGTGTGGATGTGCCTTTGGTTTCAACTGAATTATTGCAATGGTTGGTTGCTAAACATGAGGATTCTTTTATGGTGACACAGGTTCAAGTTCAGGACAAAGCAAGTCCTTTGATTGCAGTGTATGATCGTTCGATACGAATTCTTTTGGGAGAACATTTGGCTGGAAATCAATTAAAATTACGCGATGTAATTGCTGAAGTGAATCATCAAACATTAGAAGTTCCAAGTAAATGGAGCAAACAAGTACAAAACATCAACACAGAAGAAGATTATAAAAAAATACGATAATAATAATGACTGTAACCCTTAAATATTTTGGTTCTCTAGTTGATATTACTCAAAAAAAAGAGGAATTCTTTCTGCTAGAAGAGAGTAAAATTTCCCTTACTTTTTTGAAATCAAAAATGGAAGCTGCTTACGAGGAATTAAAAAATGCGAATTATAACATTGCGGTAAATCAATCCATGTGTAGCTTGGATTATACAATTAAAGATCAAGATGTAATTGCTTTTCTTCCTCCTTTTGCGGGCGGATAAAATTAAATGAAGATGAATCGTTATTCGAGACAAATAGCTCTTGCCGAAATAGGTATATTAGGCCAGCAAAAATTGCAGAATGCTCGTGTTTTGGTAATTGGCGCAGGCGGTTTGGGCTGTCCAGTTTTACAAAACTTGGCTGCTGCTGGAGTTGGTTCTATCGGGATTGTTGATGGCGATTTGGTAGATGAAACGAATTTGCATCGTCAATTGTTATACACTTTGCAAGATTGCGGAAAGGAGAAAGCGGCTACTGCTGCTCAAGCGATTTCTAAACAGAATCCAGAAGTAAAAGTGGCTTTTTTCTCGGAGTTTTTTGAGCAAGAAAATGCTTTAGAAATAGTTCAGGATTACCAAATCATAGTAGATTGTACCGATACGATTGCAGCACGATATTTAATTAATGATGTGGCAGTCGCCAAAAGAATACCAGTAGTTTACGCCTCGATTCATAAGTTTGAAGGACAGGTTTCTGTATTTAATTATAAAAATGGACCTACATACCGCTGCTTATTTCCCGAAACAGAGAATTTGAATGCGATTCCAAATTGTGCGGTGTCAGGTGTTTTAGGTGTTTTGCCGAATACGCTCGGAGCCCTTCAAGCTACTGAAGTACTCAAAATTATTTTGGAAATAGGAACAGTGTTGTCTGGAAAGTTATTGGTATATGATGGATTGCATTTTCAAACACAAATCATTGATTTTTCCAAAAATGCAAAAGCGGTTGAAAAAGGATTCATAAACGGAAGCCAACTTTTGAATAAAAAAAAAACAAACGAAAGTCTAACTCCCGAAGCGTTTTTAGAAAAATGCAATCAGTTGGGAATAGTTGTTATCGATGTTCGGGAATTGAATGAAATTCCAGAATTTAAAGGTGAAAATGTAGTTCAGATTCCGTTGAGTGAATTAGAAGAATACAGTAAAAAATTAGATAAAAATCAAGAGATTGTTTTGTTTTGTCAAACAGGTCAGCGCAGTCAAGTCGCTTTGAATTACCTCAAAAAATCAGGATTTGTAGGGGTTTTTCATTTGGGAAAAGGTGTTGAATCTTTGAAAAACCAATTACAATAAAAAAAGAATAATAATTAACTTGAAATTTTCAAGACTCGGTTCCCAATCCTTTGAAGTAGGTAGGAATGTGAATAAATATAGTAACTATGTCAACAGATAAACCAAAGAAAAGTTCCTTCATTCAAGGACAGATAACATCAGATTTCATAGGAAATTCAATTGCAAAACATCAAAGTAAAACGACCATTGGTGCCCATAATATTTTTTTAGGTCAGGTTCGTGCTGATGTTATTGATGGAAAAACCGTAGCTGCAATTGAATATACGGCTTATGAAGAAATGGCTGAGCAACGTTTTTATGAAATAAGAGAAGCGGCTTTCGCCAAATATGAATTGTCTTGTTTGCATATTTATCACAGTTTAGGAATTGTAAAAACAGGAGAAATTTGTTTGTTTGTTTTTGTATCGGCGCCTAGACGAAAAGTGGTTTATGAAGCATTAGAATTTTTGGTAGAAGAAATAAAAGAAAAAGCACCCGTTTTCGGGAAAGAAATAATGGATGATGAATCCTATACTTGGAAAAAAAACACATAAAATGGTAGATATTACGCATAAAATAGTAACAAAAAGAACAGCAACTGCCCAAGCGATTGTCAAAGTTGGCTCACCAGAAACGATGCAGGCTATTTTGAACAAAACGGTGCCTAAAGGAGATGTTTTGGAAGTGTCAAGAACGGCGGGTTTATTTGCTGTAAAAAATACTTCAAGTTCTATTCCGGATTGTCATCCAATGCCGATTGAATATACCGGAATAACATTTGAATGTTTAGAAGATTCTGTTTTAATTGAAGTAACTGTAAAAACAATTTATAAAACAGGAGTTGAGGTTGAAGCCATGCACGGCGCATCAATTGTGGCTTTGACCATGTATGATATGTTGAAACCAATTGATAAAAAAGTAGAGATTTCAACCATTAAATTATTACATAAAAAAGGCGGAAAATCAGATTATGGAGTAAAAGAAGCTCTTAATCTTTCGGTAGCTGTTATGGTTTGTTCTGATAGCGTTTCAAGCGGAACGAAAGAAGATAAAGCGGGTAAAGTAATTTCGGAGAAAATCCAAAACTTAGGATTACGTGTTTCAAATTATTCAGTTATTCCAGATGAGATTTTAGATATTCAAGCGAGTATAACTAACTTTTGTGATAAAAAAATGGATTTGGTAGTCATTACAGGAGGCACGGGATTATCCAACAGAGATGTTACTCCTGAAGCTGTAATTCCTATGTTAGACCGCCGAATTCCTGGAATTGAAGAAGCAATCCGTTCCTATGGTCAGGACAGAACGCCTTATGCTATGTTGTCCAGAAGTGTGGTTGGATTCAAAGGGAATACTTTGATTATGGCCTTGCCAGGTTCAACTGCAGGAGCAAGTGAATCGATGGATGCTGTTTTTCCATCGGTATTGCATTTATTCAAAATTTTAAATGGGTTTAACCATGGAAAATAACACCATTTCAATGCAGGATACACACGGCAGAGGGCACAATTATTTGCGCATTTCAATTACGGAACACTGTAATTTGAGATGTACGTATTGTATGCCAGCCGAAGGAATTGCGCTCACACCAAGAGCGCATCTGATGACTGCAGATGAAATTGTGACGATTGCCCAGACTTTTGTTAATCTTGGGGTTACTAAAATCAGATTGACAGGAGGGGAGCCTTTAGTCCGTAAAGATGCCAAAGATATTATTCAGCGATTAGGGAAACTAGGAGTTGAATTGACGCTAACTACTAACGGAATTCTGGCTCATGAATTTATAGATACCTTCAAAGAAGCTGGAATTAAAGCTTTGAATGTGAGTATTGATAGTTTGCAAAAAGAAAAATTTAATACAATTACCCGTAGAAATTATTTTGAAAAACTATGGGAAAATCTTGATTTGCTTGACGCCAATGGGTTTCAGGTGAAGCTGAATGTTGTGGTAATAAAAGGCTTTAATGAGAATGAAATTATCGATTTTATTGAAATGACCAAAGATCGAAACATTCAGATTCGGTTTATTGAGTTTATGCCTTTTGATGGCAATCAATGGAATAAAGAAAAATTAGTTTCCTATGCCGAAATTATGTCGCAAGTGAATGCTTTTTATTTACCAGAAAATGTAAATCGTATTGAGGACAAACCTAATGATACAGCCAAAAATCATAAAATAGGAACTTACACAGGAAGTTTTTCGGTTATTAGTTCCGTAACAAACCCGTTTTGTAGTACGTGCAATCGCATCAGACTAACCGCAGACGGTAAATTAAAAAACTGTCTTTTTTCAAATTCTGAAACCTCTTTATTAGACACATTGAGAGCTGGTGAAGCAATTGAACCGCTTATATTCCAAAATATAAAATCCAAGCACGCCATGCGAGGCGGAATGGATGATGATGCTAAATTTCAAAATCCAGAACTGTTTTCTCAAAACAGAAGTATGATTAAGATTGGTGGGTAAATGAATCCATAAAAAAAGTTATTATTTTTGAAAGCATGACTTAAATCATTTGAATACAAAAAGTATATTGTGTATTTTTGCCCTGTGAAAAACATCCTATTCATAATAATACTTGCGCTGTTCCTAAAACCAGTTTTCCCGGTTATAGATTACGTACTTAATTATGAATACATTTCAAAGGTACTTTGTGTTAACAAAGCAAAACCGATGATGCATTGTAACGGGAAATGTCATTTAATGAAAGAATTGGCTAAGGCTTCTGAAGCCGAAAAACCAATTTCTTCGGATAAAAAATCGACTTCTCAAGTATTTGAAGTTTTGTTTTTTGAAAAAATAAAATCTTTTACCATCACTCCAATTTGTTTTGGTGCCAAAGAAAAAATAAACCAATTCTATTCTAATCTGTATTTTTATTTGAATAGAGATTCTGTTTTTCATCCACCTACTTTCATCTCTTAAATTTTAAGCGCTATCGTGCTTTTTTTTTGTCCGTTTCTTTCTACGGATAAATCGCTGTATGCTGTTTTTTAGAATAATTTTTTTCTGAAAATGGCATACAAAATCATAATTATATTCCAAATTAATACATTAAGAAATGAAATTTCAACTAAAAAATACAATAGCCATTTTGGCTATAACTTTTGCATTTGCCTCGTGTTCTAACACTGAAGACACAACTACTGTTAATGAATTAGACGGTATTACAAAATTCAAAGAAATTGTAAATGCAACACATACGATCGAATTGTATGCGCATATGGGATATCTGGAACAAGGATTTAATGAAATCAGTTTGAGAATAAAAGATAATACGACGGGAGAATATGTTAAAAATGCTTCTGTTAGTTGGTTGCCATTAATGCACATGACGATGATGACACATTCTTGTCCTAAATCAGAAGTAGAAAAAGTGACTACTGCAGGGACACTTTATGAAGGGAATATTGTTTTTCAAATGGCACAAAATGCTACCGAATATTGGGATTTGAAAATAGATTATACAATTAATGGTACAAATTATACTGCAACATCTGTGATAGATGTTCCCGCTTCGGCTAAGCAGCGAGTGACAACTTTTACAGGTTCAGATGATGTAAAATATATTCTGGCTTATGTTGAACCACACCATCCAAAAGTGGCATTAAACGACATTACAGTGGCAGTTTATAAAATGGAATCTATGATGTCATTTCCTATTGTTGATAATTATAAAGTCAAAATTGATCCAAGAATGCCAAGTATGGGAAATCATGGATCTCCAAACAATGTTGACTTAACCCAATCGGTTGTGGATCAATTATATCACGGAAAATTATCATTGACCATGACAGGTTTATGGAAAATCAACTTGCAACTTTTAAACGCATCGGATGTTGTTTTAAAAGGAGAAACCGTTACGGATGCTGTTCCAGCGAGTAGCATCTACTTTGAAATTGAGTTTTAATCGGATTTCATTTTCTTAACTAAAAAAGGCTGAAGTTATTAGGAGGAATTTCAGAATAAACTTTCAGCCTTTTTTGAATTTTTCTAGTATGAAAAAGAAATACTATTTGTTTTTATTGCTGATTGTAAGTTCATTGTCGCTTTTTGCACAAGAGAAAGCAACAGATACGATTGCACCAAAAAAACTTCAAGAAGTCATAGTCATTGGCCAAAAAAAGGAATTGTATGAAAAGCAAACCAAGCCTTTGGCAACAGTTGATGATTATTTGCAACAGTCAGGCAAGGTAGGAATGATTAAAAGAGGAGGTTACGCCTGGGAACCAATCATCAACGGAATGGCAACCGAAAGAACATTAATCACTATCGACGGAATGCGGATTTTTGGCGCTTGTACCGATAAAATGGATCCTATAACGTCTTATGTTGAGGTTTCTAATCTATCAGAAGCAACTGTAAAATCAGGGCAGCAAGCTAGTTGTCACGGCGCAACTATTGGCGGAGGAATTGATTTAAAAAGAAACCGAAGCGGATTTGCTAATACCGGTTGGGATGCTTCTTTAAATACGGGTTTTGAAACTAATAGTATGCAAAAAATCATAGGCGCTGCAGTTAATTTTTCAGATAATCTGTTTTACGTGGACACGGATTTTATGTATCGTGATGCGGGAAATTATTCTGCGGGAAACAATCAAGAGGTTTTGTTTTCTCAGTTTAGAAAGTTTAATTTTTCAACTACTTCTGGTTTTTCTTTCGATGAAAATAAAGTAATTGAAGCTTCATTAATTTACGATAAAGCAACTAATGTGGGCTATCCTGCTTTACCAATGGATGTTTCATTGGCGGAAGCATTAATCACTTCTGTCCAATATAAATATGTTCCTGAATCTTCAATAGTGGAGAATTGGGAGACTAAAATGTATTACAATACTATCACGCATAGGATGGATGATACCAAGCGACCATCAGTGCCCATTCATATGGATATGCCAGGTTGGAGTGATACGTATGGCTTTTATTCAAAACTTAAAGGATTGGTTAATAAACATCATTTCACAGTTGATTTGAATTCTTTTTACAACCGTTCCAAAGCTGAAATGACCATGTATCCTACTGATCCAAACGAAAGTTTGATGTTTATGTTTACTTGGCCAGATGTGCGAACGTTTTATAGTTCTTTGTTTTTAGAAGATGCCGTTGCTTTGAATTATCATTCGAGTTTGAGGTTTTCTGCAAGTATTGCAAATCATGTTAATACAGTTTCAGACCAATTTGGATTAGAAAGTTTACAGATTTTTTATCCGAATATGAGTGATACCAAAAGTCGAATTCTAAAGAGTTTTTCATCAAATTACTCCTATGAATTAAATGGGTTTGAGTACGGTTTTGGTCTTGGATATGGAGAGCGAGCACCATCGGTTTCTGAAGGATATGGATTCTATTTGTTCAATAGTTTTGATCGGTATGATTATATTGGGAACCCAGAATTGAAGAATGAAAAATCAGCAGAGGGAAATGCTTTTTTTGGATATAAAAACAATAAAATGAGCGCCAAGATTGCTGCGTCATATTTTCATATTTCAGATTATATTGTTGGTAAACCAGATGCCACTTTGATTCCGATGACTATTGGCGCCAGCGGAATAAAAGTATATACAGCACTAGATTTTGCCACTATTTTTAACACAGATTTGAATGTAGCATATCAGTTTAGTGACAGTTTCAAGTGGTCTGGGCAATTAGTGTACAGCTACGGGAAAGACAATACAAAAGAGAATCTGCCATTTATAAGTCCGTTGCGTTATTCAGCTATGTTGCATTACAAAAAAAATAAAATCTCGTTGGAGCTAGCAGTTCAAGGAAATGCAGTTCAAACACAATACAGTCCATTTTACGGTGAAGATCGAACGCCTGATTATGCGATTTTGAATATGAGTTCAGGCTATTCTTTTGCTTTTGAAAAAACAAAATGGAGTTTGCGTTCCGGTATTGAGAATATTCTAGATACAAATTATTCCACCTTTTCAGATTGGAACAACATTCCCCGAAAAGGAAGGAATTTCTTTTTGAACGTTACCGTTGGATTTTAATTCATAAAAACAAAAAAGGAGCCTCAGTTGAAGCTCCTTTTTTTATTACAAAGAAATTAGTTTAACCTACTAATTCTACTATTTTGCTTTCGCCAACAAGACTCACTTTAATCAAGTTGTGTTTTGCTAAACCTTTGGTTGCAGCATCCCATTTTTTTCCACTCAAATCAGATTTGATTTTTAATAATCCCAAATCCATTTGGTTTTCATTGGTTTTCAATAAATCAAGGATTAATTTTTCTTCTTCCGTTAATTCAACTTGAACTTGTTTTTTCTCAGGGCGCATTTGTGGAAACAATAATACTTCTTGAATAGAAGCGTTGTTTGTTAAGAACATCATCAAACGGTCCATTCCAATTCCTAATCCAGAAGTAGGAGGCATTCCATACTCTAAAGCTCTCAAGAAATCTTCGTCAATCGTTCCGTTAGCTTCGTCATCACCTTTTTCAGCCAAACGCATTTGGTCTTCAAAACGCTCTCTTTGGTCAATTGGGTCGTTTAGTTCCGAATAAGCATTGGCTACTTCTTTACCACAAACCATTAATTCAAAACGCTCCGTCAATTCTGGATTGTCGCGGTGTTGTTTGCACAAAGGCGACATTTCTTTTGGATAATCCGTAATGAATGTTGGTTGAATATAATTTCCTTCGCATTTTGCGCCAAAAATCTCATCAATCAATTTACCTTTCCCCATGGTAGCATCTACCTCAATTCCCATTCCTTTAGCAGCCTCGAATAATTCCGCTTCATTTTTTCCAGAAATATCAAAACCAGTAAAATGTTTGATAGAATCCGTCATTGTAACGCGAGCATAAGGAGCTTTAAAGTTCACGGTATGTTCACCAAAAGTAGCTTCACTGGTTCCGTTTACGCCAATAGCGCAATGTTCCAATAAGTTTTCGGTGAATTTCATCATCCAGTTGTAGTCTTTGTAGGCTACATATATTTCCATTGCAGTAAATTCTGGGTTGTGTGTACGGTCCATACCTTCGTTACGGAAGTTTTTTGAAAACTCATACACGCCATCAAATCCACCAACAATTAATCTTTTTAAATACAATTCGTTTGCAATACGCATGTACAACGGAATGTCAAGCGAGTTGTGGTGCGTGATAAAAGGTCTTGCAGCAGCACCACCAGGAATGGGTTGTAAAACTGGAGTTTCAACCTCAAGATATCCTTTGTCATTAAAGAAAGAACGCATCGAATTAAACAATTTTGTTCTCTTGATAAACGTATCTTTTACGTGGTCATTCACGGTTAAATCCACATAACGGCGACGGTATCTTTGTTCTGGATCTGCAAATGCATCGTGTGTTTTTCCGTCAGCATCAGTTTTAACCACAGGAAGCGGTTTCAGAGATTTCGCCAAAACGGTCAACCCGTATACATGAACCGAGATTTCGCCAACTTGCGTTTTGAAAACTGTTCCACGAATTCCAATAAAATCCCCAATATCCAATAGTTTTTTGAAAACTACATTGTACATTGTTTTCTCCTCATCATCCGAAATATCATCTCTTGAAACATACACTTGAATGCGTCCTTCAGCATCTTTCAATTCTGCAAAGGATGCTTTCCCCATGATACGTTTTCCCATCAAACGACCAGCAAGAACCACTTCTTTACCTTCAAATTTCTCGAAATCAGCAAGGATTTCGCTTGAATAAGCAGTTGTGATAAATTCGGCAGCAGGATAAGGTTCGATACCTAAATTGCGCAATTCAGTTAGAGCTTCTCTACGTAATATTTCTTGTTCGGATAATGCCATTATATT
Organism: Flavobacterium sp. 123; assembly: GCF_003634825.1. NCBI lineage: Bacteria > Pseudomonadati > Bacteroidota > Flavobacteriia > Flavobacteriales > Flavobacteriaceae > Flavobacterium > Flavobacterium sp. 123. Next base: position 690,152 of record NZ_RBXD01000001.1, on the reverse strand, counting down.
CTGATTTTAAGAGCGCAAAGATACTATATAAGTTTTAAAGTTTAAAGTTTAAAGTTTAAGGTTTTTTGAAGCAGAAGATTTTGTTTTTTTAAGACCACCAGTCCCGCTATCCGCTCTATCTTTTTATCTTGTTCAAAAAAAAACAAGATAAAAAGGATGCCGCTGCTATCGGGGCTATTCTACAGCTTTTTGTTTTTCAAAATAGAGAGAAAAATAACACAAAAAGTGTATATTTGAGACTAATTTTTTAATTTAAATTACTTGATGAGAAAATACATCTTCTTGCTACTATCGATTTTTGCCTCAAGTTGCCAAATAACGGAAACCATTTACTTAAACGAAGATGGAAGCGGAAAAATACAAACCGAATTGCATCGGGATGAGCAAACATATATGCAATTAGCAGCAGAAAATTATTCAAAAGAAGATATTTTTCAAGATACAACCTATGTGTTCAAAGATATTATCACAAAATATTCGGAGACATTCTTGCGACTTCCAGCATCAGAACAAGCTATTTTTCAAAAGTTTGAAAATGTGAATGTTCATATTAAAAAAAGTTCTTATGAGAAAGAATTCCGAACCACAATCACTCAAAATTTCAATACAATTTCAGCAGTTCCTGATCTATATAAAACCCAAGAATATGAGGATGATTTGAAACACAATTATGCCTTGAGTGCCGAAGAGCATTACTATAATGTAAGTTATACTTTTGAAAAAAACATTTTCAAAAGAATTGTAAAAATTACAGATTCATTAGAATTAAAAAAACAGCAAGACAAAATCTCAGGATTAAAAAACCGAGCGGCTCATTTTAAAATCAATCAGCCGTATGTTTTAAAATATCATTTTCCTCAAAAAATAAAGTCAGTTTCAAACACTAATGCAAAAATCAGTGAAGACAAAAAGTCCTTGACACTAGAATTTCTCCTCTCTGATTGTTTGCAAAATCCAGAAAGCACAAACCTTGAGGTGATTTTGGATTAGGTTTAGGAACAGTTTATATCAGCTCTTTCGTTGTCAAGTCGAGCGCAGTCGAGACTTAAGTTGAGTCTCGACTGCGCTCGACTTGACAACATAATGAATAATGAACAACTTTATTATTCGTCATTCAAACTTTGTACCTTTGCAATTCACAAATAAAAGAATGAAGTAAGATGGCTTTGCTTCGTACCTCGTAACTCATCGCAATGACTATGAACAAAACAATCCAACTTCAAGATTTAGGAAATAAAGATTACAAAGCAACTTGGGAATACCAAGAAGAATTGTTCAAAGGAATTGTTGATTTGAAAATCAAGAACAGAAGAGAAGAAACGAACATTCCGACAGCTAATTATTTTCTTTTTGTAGAACATCCTCATGTTTACACCTTAGGGAAAAGCGGTGATTTGAGTAATTTACTTTTATCCGAAAAGCAATTGGAGGCCAAAGGAGCAAGGTTTTACAAAATCAATCGAGGCGGAGATATTACCTATCACGGACCTGGCCAAATAGTAGGTTACCCAATTATTGATTTGGAAAATTTTTTCACGGACATACATAAATACTTGCGTTTTCTAGAAGAAGCTATTATTCTAACGCTTCAGGATTACGGATTAACTTGCGGCAGAAGCGAAGGCGAAACAGGCGTTTGGTTAGGTGTAGGAACACCATTTGCCCGTAAAATTTGTGCTATGGGTGTTCGTGCTTCCCGCTGGGTAACCATGCACGGATTTGCTTTAAACGTAAATGCAGATTTGGGTTATTTTGATAATATTATACCGTGTGGTATTCGTGGTAAAGCAGTAACCTCTTTGAATGTAGAACTTGGAGTTGAAAGAGTTGATGAAGAAGAAGTTAAAGCAAAAATCCTAAAATATTTTACCGCATTGTTTGGCTGTTCGATTGTTTCAAAAATCTAGATATTTAATTTCAGCGAATCAAATCATTCCAAATACAAAACCAACTTTTCATTAAGTTAATTGACCAAATTGCTTGTAGCGTTTGTTATGGGTTGTTTGTTTTAGTCGAAATTGTATTTAGATTCTTCCATATCCAACCTTTTTTATTTGTTAACGACGATTTGATTTCTTTCGGCAATAACTATTCGGGCATCTAAATCTAGAATTTCATTATTTGTTTTTGGTTCTTTTTCGACTTTAAAAGTATAAAACCAAGTTTCTCCTTTGTCGAACGAAATCAATGCTAAACCAGATGTGAATTTTACTTTCTTTTTAGCGTCTTCCATTTCCAAGCTGAAAGGAATACTACATTGTAGTTGGTTTTTATAGCTAATTATTTCAGAGTTCTTCCCGAATGTAATGTTTGTTACTTTAGCTCCTTTTGATTCAGCGTTTTTACTCATTTCCGTTAATAAGAAAACTAAATCCTGTTTTGTTTTCAAATATTCGATTAGTTTTGGTGTTGCGAAATCTGAAAGCGTTTCGAAATTTTTTTCTAAAAACAATTCTCTAAATTTTAAAGTAGAGTTTTCAATTTTATTTGACAAATCCTGTCCATTCATTATTAATGGAAATATGAATAACAATAGACAAACGTAATTCTTCATTTAGATAGTTTTTTAAAGTGAACACAACTTATTGATTGTTTTCTTCAGCGTCATTTCTGCACAAGTAACCCATAACGTTCTCGCGCTACAAGCAGTTTGGGACTAAATTAAGCCCATTCTTCGGATTTGCCAAATCTTCCAAATACAAAACCAATTTTAAATTAAGCCTAAAACCCAAATTGCTTGTAGCGTGTGTTGGCGGTTCGGTTTTTTTACCATTCTGTAAATTCGTGATATTGAAGATTTTTTTCTTTTATTGTTGATTCGAATTCTTTAATTTCTTTATATGCTTCTTCTACAATATTTTTATTTTCGTACCAAATATCATCTGCTGGATAACAACAAACTCCATTAGTTAGTTCGGTTAAAATGGCACTAGTTAAACTCGCAAATCTTAATTCAAAGCTATCGCCTGAATGCCAGACAAAATTAACAACTTTCTTGCACTTCTGTAAACGATTTTCTATTTCGGGTTCTGCGATTTCAACACTAACTTGCTTTTTTCCAAGTATTTTTTCAAAGAAGTTTAATTTTGGTTTTAGACTTTCCTTTTCTGCATTAAAATCATAATTGTCAATATAAATTTCAAAGCCACTTATAAGTTTCTTTTCTGTTAAAATTTCTAAGTGTGGATTTTTTAAAATAAACTTAAACGGTAAAAAACCTTCTTGAGTTTCAAATGAAAAATCTGGATGAATTTCTACATTCATATCAAAATCATTTAGTCTTTTAACAATTTTAGGAATTAATTCGTCTGATAATTTTTCAACGTAAACATTTAAATCTAAACTCATTATTTTCGTGGATTTGTTTTTCTATTTTCGGTTTTTCGTTTCGTTCGGCTAAACTGACCGCCAACTTGTATATAGGTCTGACAGAATCAGACTTATCACCCCTAAATCGGGTGGATTTGTCTGACAAATAGCAGACTTATTTGTTTCTCAAATATATAAATAATTCTTTACAAATTATCTAATGAACTTTCGAGATATCTAACAATCTAGATATTTAATTTCAATTGTTCGGGTAAGAGTCTAAAACTCATTCGGTGGTATTTAGTTGTGCCATATTTTCGAATTGCTTCCCGGTGTTCTTTGGTTGGATACCCTTTATTTTGTTTCCAATTGTACATAGGAAATTCTTCGTGAATTCGATTCATGTATTCGTCACGATACGTTTTTGCCAGTACTGAAGCCGCAGCAATACTCATAAACTTAGCGTCGCCTTTTACAATACAAGTATGCGGAATATCAAGAACAGGTTTGAAACGGTTTCCGTCTACAATAATATATTCGGGTTTTGGGTTAAGTTTCAAAATACTTTCTTGCATGGCTTTTATAGAAGCATTTAGAATATTTATTTCGTCTATAACCAATGGTTCTAAATGCGTTACTGCAAAACAAAGCGCTTGTTGTTCAATGATAGGTTTTAATTGCTCGCGTACTTTTTCGGATAATTGCTTGCTGTCATTTAAAATTTTATTCTCAAAATTAGCTGGAAGAATAACAGCTGCAGCAGTAACAGGGCCGGCAAGGCAGCCACGACCAGCCTCGTCAGTGCCCGTTTCTAGAATGAATTCAGAATAATTAAGTTGCAGCATAATTTTTTTTGAAGACAAATATTATAAAATTTTCTTTATAAAATTTCGTTCTAACACCATTTACTATAGCAAATCATAAATTAAATGGTTTTTTTATTTATATGTTTTTATCATTTACCTTTGCGGGAATAAAAATTGTAAAAAACGATTGCCTAATTATATCTTTTTCCAAATGAGAATTCTTACTTCTTTAATTTTTTTAGCATTACCTACGTTACTGTTTTCTCAAATAAAGAGTGGTAAAGAGTTAGATTTTAATAGTAAATATACCAGTGTTACGGATTCAACCAAAAATGTAATTCCGAAAAAAGTAGCGACTTTAGATATGTATCGAATAATTACATTGGAACGCGATACAACTTATATTGACACCTCGCTAACCATCCAAAAAGAGTATAGCCATAATTATTTGCGTAAGGATAATTTTGGGCTTTTGCCTTTCGCAAATGACGGTCAGACTTACAATACATTGCAATATAGTTTGACTAATTTTTCTCCGTATCCTGAATTTGGATTCAAAGCGAAACATTTTAATTTCTTGGAAGCAAATCAAATTAGATATGCTTCAGTTGCTACGCCAGTAACGGAATTGTATTTTAAAACTACACAAATGAAAGGACAATCCGTTGATTCTTTTGTTACTTTAAATACATCTGAAAACCTTAATTTTTCATTGGCTTACAGAGGTTTGCGTTCAGAAGGGAAGTATATTAACCAAATGTCAAGTACTGGGAATTTCAGATTTACGTTAAGTTATAATTCTAAAAACAAGCGTTATTTTGCAAACACACATTATACCTACCAAGATATTTTAAACGAGGAAAACGGCGGAATTACAACTGTTGAAGATTTTGAAAGTGAAAATATAGATTATAAAAACCGCCAACGATTAGAAGTTTATTTGACGGATGCCAAATCTTTTTTGAAAGGGAAAAGACTATTTTTAGACCATTCTTTTAGAATAAATCCAACCAAAGGAGCTAATAATTTATACATCGCGCATCAATTTAATTACGAAAATAAGTTTTTCGAATTCAATCAAGCTACTGTTACATCATCCGCTAATGGAAGAACGGTATATAGATTTGGAGATTCTTATAAAAGCAGTGGTATAAATGACCAGACGCATTATAATAAAATGTATAATAGAGTAGGGCTTGCATACGAGAACACTACTTTAGGAAAGTTTCAATTTTTTGTTGATGACTTTAGATCGAACTATTATTACAATCAAATTTTGATTTTCGACACGAAAATAGTTCCAAGTTCTTTAAGCCAAAATATAAATAATGTCGGTGGGCAATATCAATATCGAAAAAACAAATGGAATGGTACCTTTTTGTACTCTCGATCTATTACAAATCAGTCGTTATCTAATTTAGATGCTAAACTGCAATATGATATTAACGAGGATAATCAACTTACTTTTCAGTATCAAAACATTAATAAATTGCCGAATAACAATTATAATTTGTACCAAAGTAGTTACGTAGCATACAATTGGTCGAATGATTTTAAGAACGAAAAAATTAATTCCTTAATTGCTAATGCAACTACGCCTTGGATTAATGCTTCATTTCAGTTTTCGGTTTTGAATGATCATTTGTATTTTGCAGATGTTTCCACCCCAACTCAAGCGTTGAGTATGACGCAAATTGTTGCGCCTGCACAATATGATGGAACTATAAATTACCTTTCGGTCAAAGTGGGCAAAGAATTCAAATTTGGGAAGTTCGCTTTAGACAACACCCTTTTATATCAAAAAACATCTCAGCAAGAATCCATTCTGAATGTGCCTGAAATTGTAACTAGGAATACGATTTATTTCACTAATTATTTTTTCAAGAAAGCCTTGTATTTGCAAACAGGTATAGTATTTAATTATTTTACAAAATACTATGCGAATGATTATAATCCTGTAATTGGAGAGTTCTTTGTTCAAAAAGAAAAAGAAATTGGAAATTTCCCAAATCTTGATTTTTTCGTTAATGCTAGAATTCAAAGAACTAGAATTTATTTTAAAGCAGAGCATTTTAATTCTTCTTTGACAGGCAATAATTTTTACGCATCCCCTAATAATCCGTATCGTGATTTTACAATCCGTTTTGGATTGGTTTGGAATTTTTTTGAATAGAATTCTATTAAAACATTAAATTTTGAGCCATAAGTTTACCGAATTAAATTCGTTAGATTTGTGGTTTTTAGTTTTTATAAATACAAATAAATGACTTTTACCGCAATAGATTTTGAAACTGCTACAGCATTCCATCCTTGCTCTGTAGGAATTGTAACCGTAGAAAACGGAATAATTGTAGATGAATTCGTCAGTTTAATTAAGCCACCGAATAATTTGTATTCACCCTTTACGATTCAAGTTCACGGTATTTATCCAAAGGATACGGTGAATGCAAAATCATTCGCACAAGTTTACCCTGAAATAAAAAAACGACTTCAAAATAAAGTAGTTGTAGCTCATAATGAGAGTTTTGATCGAAATGTTTTAGCCAAATCGATGGCAAGTTGTAATTTAGATTATGCTGAGTTAAACATAGCTTCACGATGGGAATGCACGGTAAAAATTTATAAGGCTAAAGGATTAAAACCTACAAAACTGAGTGATTGTTGTCGAGAAATGAATATTCAACTCCAGCATCATGAAGCGTTATCAGATGCGCGCGCTTGTGCTAAATTGTATTTATTGAGGTAAATTTCTTTCATTTTTATGTTTTTTTGGTTACTTTAGTCTTTAATCTATTTTAATTTAAAGACTGAAACATGAAAGAAGATTTTCTTCATTACCTCTGGAAGTTCAAAAAATTTGACTTGCTAAATCTCAGAACTTTCACAGGAGAGGAAATTACTATCATTCATGTTGGTCAATATTTAGAATTGGCAGGACCAGATTTTTTTAATGCTCAAATAACAATTGGAAATCAAAAATGGGCAGGAAATGTTGAAATCCATATTAAATCTTCGGATTGGTATGTCCATCATCATGAAAGAGATGCTGCTTATGAAAACGTGATTTTACATGTAGTTTGGGAAAACGATACAACGATTTTTAGGAGTGACAATTCTGAAATTCCCGTTTTAGAACTCAAAAAATACGTTGATGCCGTAACGATTACAAATTATCAAGCATTGATTGCTCCAAAATCATGGATTTTTTGTGAAAAAGAATTAAGTAAAATAGACTCCTTTGTTTTTAAAAATTGGCAAGAACGTTTGTTTTTAGAACGTTTAGAGAGAAAATCACAACCCATTTATGATTTATTGGAAGAAACAAATCAGGATTGGGAAGCTGTTTTGTTTTGGCTTTTAGCCAAAAATTTCGGTTTAAATACCAATGGTGAAATTTTTCTTAAAATCGCTAAATCAATTCCTTTTTCAATAATTAGAAAAGAGAATTTTGAATTGCAGAACTTAGAAGCTTTAATCTTTGGTACAGCGGGATTATTGGCTTCAGAAAAAGAAGATGCTTATTTCAAAGACTTACAATTCAGGTATTTTTATTTGTTGCATAAGTACCAAATAGAAAAACCAATAATAGAACCCGTTCATTTTTTTAAACATCGTCCAGATAACTTTCCTACTATTCGTCTTTCTCAATTAGCAGGATTGTATCATAGTCAGCACAATTTATTTTCGAAAATTATTGGTTTTAATTCGGTTGCAAACATCTATCATATACTTGTGGTATCGGCTTCTTTATATTGGCAAAATCATTATCAATTTGATAGAGAAAGTCCAAAGAAAAAGAAAGGGCTGTCAAAATCTTTCGTTGATTTGATTATTATAAATACAATTATTCCATTACAGTTCGCATATGCCAAAAGCCAAGGGAAAGATGTTTTGGAAGAACTAATGCAATTGCTTCATGAGGTTGCTCCAGAGAAAAATGCAATTATAGATAAATTTAATTCTTTTGGAATAAAATCAACAAATGCATTTGAGACACAGTCTTTGTTGCAACTAAAAAATGAGTATTGTAATAAAAGCAACTGTTTGAAATGTGGAATTGGAATGGAATTGCTGAAAAAAGAAGCGTAAGTTAATCTCGGATTTATTTACAAGGAAATAGTATAATGTTGTAAATTTGCTTCCGAATGAATTATAAATAAACTCCCAAAAGATGTCCGCAGTAATTAGGCTTAAATTTTTTTTTGAAAAACATGGTTTCCATGTATCTTCCCGTTTGGCTGATAAATTAGGAATGCGAGTAACTAGCGTACGTTTGTTTTTTATTTATATATCCTTTGTTACAGCTGGATTATGGTTTGGAGTTTATTTGACTTTAGCTTTTTGGATTCGTTTGAAAGATTTGATACGAGCGAAAAGAACTTCTGTTTTTGATTTGTAAATTATATTTTTATCAAAAAAAAAGTCCAATAAAGTATTTATACTTTATTGGACTTTTTTTATGTTTTGTGAGTTAGGATTTATTCCTTAGGGTTGTTTAGAACACTATTTTTTTTGCTGTAAGCAAAATAAATAATTACTCCAATTGCCATCCAAGCAAAAAGTCTTAACCAGTTTGTCCAACCTAAACCTGCCATCATTAAGACACATGTAATAACCCCTAAAATAGGAATTAATGGAACAAAAGGAGTCTTGAATTCACGTACCATATTAGGTTCTTTTTTTCTAAGAATGATAACTGAAACGCACACAAGTGAGAACGCAAATAAGGTTCCAATACTAGTCATGTCACCTACAATATCTCCAGGAATAAAAGCAGCAAATGCACCTACAATTATTAAAATAACAATATTAGCTTTGTAAGGAGTTTGATATTTTGAGTGCAAATCACTGAATGATTTTGGTAATAAACCATCTTTACCCATTGCATAAAACACTCTTGATTGTCCTAATAACATTACTAAGATTACAGAAGAGAATCCTGCTAATATAGCTATAGTTACTAGTTGACCTAACCAAGCATAACCTATCATGTATTTATTTATTGCAAATGCTACAGAAGCTTCTTTTCCACCAGTTCTAAAATCTTCAATAGTTGCAACACCTGTCAATACATGCGCAAAAAGGATGTACAATAAAGTACAAACAGCTAATGATCCTAATATACCTATTGGCATATTACGTTTAGGGTTTTTAGTTTCTTGTGCAGCAGTACTTACGGCATCAAAACCAATAAAAGCGAAGAAAACGGTTCCAGCAGCTCCTATTATACCCCAAAAACCTCCAAAGTGATGGTCAATTCCATGTTCGTCAGTAAAAATTGAACTTGGCGGGATATAAGGCGTATGGTTAGCAGGATTAATGAAATTCCATCCTACAATAATTATTAAAACAACAATAACAACTTTTACAACAACAATAATTCCGTTTACAAAAGCAGATTCTTGAATACCTTTAATCAATAATAAACTTATCACACCTACAATAAACAAAGCCGGTAAATTTATCAATCCTTGCTCGCCAGTTTCCAAATTGGATTGAAAAGGGGAATGGGATAATGAATATGGAATAGGGCTTACGTGAAGCACATTAATTAGTAAATTGTTAAGGTACTCGCTCCATGCAATTCCTACTGTCGCTGCACCTACGGCGTATTCAAGTATTAAATCCCAACCGATAATCCAAGCTAAAAATTCACCCATAGTTGCGTATGTATACGTATAGGCGCTTCCTGAAATTGGAATTGAAGAAGAAAGTTCTGCATAGCATAATCCTGCTAAAGCACAACCGATAGCAGCAACAATAAAAGCTATTGTTACAGATGGTCCGGCGTTTTGTGATGCTGCCATTGCAGTTCTTACAAACAATCCTGCACCAATAATAGCGCCAATTCCTAACGCAATTAATGACCAAGCGGTTAGTGTTCTTTTTAATCCTTTTTCGGAATCAGCGGCCTCTGCTAAAAGCTGGGCTAATGGTTTTCTTTTCCAAATTGACATAAATATTGTTTTTATTGTTATTAAGTTCCAAATGTATTGTTTTTTGTAAAAAATAAAAACAAAATTCGAGTTTTAAGTTATAAAAATTAATTAATCGTTGTGTTTAATGGTTGAGCTGTTCTTGATGTTGAATTTATTATGCTTTATTAGTATCTGTTTTTTTAGAATTATTTTTTTTAGCTAAAATTTTAGTTCGGCAAGCTATTTTGTAGTAAATTATTTATAATTTTAGAAAACAAAAAATAATTCCCTTTTCAGAAATGACTTTTAAAACGATAAAAACATATTTTAATTTTTCGCGGGAACAACGAACAGGATTATTTTTATTATTTGCAGTTATACTTTTTTTGCAGATGATTTATTTCTACTTCGATTTTAGTACCCTTGTAAAAGTTTATCCCGAAAAACAAAAGTGGCTTTCGTTGCAGTCTGAAATAGATGTTGCAAAACGAGAAAGAAAAGCATACTTGCCAAAAGTATATCCTTTCAATCCTAATTTTATTTCTGATTACAAAGGGTATAAATTAGGAATGTCAGTTCAAGAAATAGATCGGTTGCTTGCTTTTAGAAAAAAAGATAAATATGTGAATTCCGCAGAAGAATTTCAAAACATTACAAAAGTTTCGGATTCGTTATTAAATGCTATTGCGCCGTATTTTAAATTTCCAGATTGGGTTACTAACAAAACTAAATTCAAATCTTTCCCTAAATATACAGATAAGGCTTTCGCCAAAAAAGAAAAAATTATTCCAATTGATATAAATAAAGCAACTCAGGAAGAGCTGATGAAAATTTACGGAATAGGAGAAGCTATTTCTCTTCGGATTTTAAAACAAAAAGAAAGTTTGGGTGGATTTGTATCAATGGATCAGATGAATGATGTTTGGGGACTTTCGCCAGAAGTAATTGAAAAATTGAATATAAGTTTTAGAGTTACAGTACTTCCTGATTTTAAAAAGATAGCTATAAATGATGCGTCAATGAAAGAACTTGCTCAGTTTCCGTATTTTAAATATCCACTTGCAAAACAAATTGTAACTTTTAGAAGCATGAATGGAGATATTAAGAATATTGAGGATTTGATAAAAATTAAGGGTTTTCCTGTTGATAAAGCAAAAATAATTGGCTTATATTTGAGCTTTTAAAATAAAGCTGAATACAATGAACTTTGATTATAACGAAACGCAATCTATGATTGCACAATCAATACGTGATTTCGCAGAACAAAACATCAGACCGCATATAATGGAATGGGATGAGGCGCAGGTTTTTCCTGTTTCTTTATTCAAAAAATTAGGTGAAATGGGGTTTATGGGAATTTTGGTGCCTCAAGAACTTGGAGGTTCAGGATTAGGATATCATGAATATGTAACTATAATTGAAGAAATTTCGAAAGTTGATCCATCCATTGGATTATCAGTAGCAGCTCATAATTCATTATGCACCAATCATATTTTGACATTTGGTAATGAAGAACAAAAGAAAAAATGGATTCCTAAATTAGCAACGGGAGAACACATTGGAGCTTGGGGATTGACAGAACATGGAACTGGATCTGATGCAGGAGGAATGAATACCACTGCGGTTAAAGATGGTGATTTTTGGGTGGTGAATGGCTCAAAGAATTTTATTACACATGCTATTTCTGGAGATATTTCGGTAGTTATTGTTCGAACTGGTGAAAAAGGAGATTCAAAAGGAATGACTGCTTTTGTTTTTGAGAAAGGAATGCCAGGATTTGGTTCTGGAAAAAAAGAAAATAAATTAGGAATGCGTGCTAGTGAAACTGCTGAGTTGATATTTGATAATTGCCGTATTCCAGATGCCAATAGATTAGGTGATGTAGGGCAAGGTTTTATTCAGGCAATGAAAATTTTAGATGGAGGAAGAATATCTATTGGAGCTTTGTCATTAGGAATTGCAAAAGGCGCGTATGAAGCTGCATTAAAATATTCGAAAGAAAGACATCAGTTTGGGAAAGCAATTTCTGAATTTCAAGGAATCTCATTTAAGTTAGCGGATATGGCAACTGAAATTGAAGCTTCAGAATTGTTGATTCATAAAGCCGCTTTCTTGAAGCAACAACATAGACCAGTAACTACGCTTGGTGCTATGGCTAAAATGTATGCTTCCGAAGTTTGTGTGAAAGTTGCGAATGATGCCGTTCAAATTCACGGAGGCTATGGGTATACCAAAGATTATCCAGTAGAAAAATTCTACAGAGATTCCAAGTTATGTACTATTGGAGAAGGAACTACCGAAATTCAAAAATTGGTGATTTCGAGAAATATTTTGAAAGAATAGAGACTTTTGTATAACTGATAGAATAGCCAAAAGGAAAGGTTCGAGGCAAAGCCGAACTGAGCGGAGCTAAATTGGAACTTGGCTTTTTCGATTTAATCTAATCTCTTTTATCTTTATTCTATTTCCCTCTTTAAAATAATTCGTAATTCATAACTCATAATTCATAATTAATATATACTTTTGCGCACTTAAAGAAAGGGGGTGTCTATATTATGTTAATTATACCAATTAAAGACGGAGAAAATATCGATAGAGCGTTAAAACGTTACAAAAGAAAATTTGATAAAACAGGAACTGTTCGTCAACTAAGAGCACGTACTGCTTTTATTAAGCCTTCAGTAACAAATAGAATCAAAATTCAAAAAGCGGCTTATATCCAAAATATGAGAGATAACTTAGAGAGTTAGTCTATATCTATTAAATAAAATACCGTTAGTCATTAAAAGTTTTATAACTTTGATGCTAACGGTTTTTTTATGGCTTCAAATAAAAATGCATTTCGGGATTATCTTCAGTTTGAGAAAAAATATTCTCTGCATACCGTCAATGCTTATTTGAATGACTTAGCCTACTTTGAGGCTTTTAATAAAAATCATTTCGATCAAGAAACTATAGAGCAAGTTAATTACAGTCAAATCAGGAGTTGGATAGTTTCGCTTGTTGATGATAACATGTCGAATGTTTCGGTAAACAGAAAGATAGCATCCCTAAAAGCGTTTTATAAATTTTTACTAAAAATAAAACAGATAGAAGTTAGTCCTCTGTTAAAGCATAAAGCGTTAAAAACCCCTAAAAAAATACAAATTCCATTTTCTGAAAAAGAAGTTGATGAAGTTTTGAGTCAAATGCAAAATCCAGTAGGTTTTGAGGAAATACGAAACAAACTTGTTATTGATTTATTTTATACTACAGGAATGCGAAGAGCAGAACTAATTCATTTAAAGTTAGTTAATGTTGATTTGTCAAATGGAGTAATTAAGGTTCTTGGAAAAAGGAATAAGGAAAGGCTAATTCCTGTCTTGCCAATTATTACGGAGCAGTTGTCTGTCTATATAAAGGAGAGGTATTCTTTAGAAGTTATTGTCAGCGAAGATTATTTTTTTCTCACAAAAAAAGGGTTAAAATTGAATGATTCGTTTGTGTATCGACTAATAAATTCTTACTTTAGTACTGTCTCCGAAAAGGTAAAGAAAAGCCCTCATGTATTAAGACATACATTTGCTACTCATTTACTAAATAACGGAGCTGATTTGAATTCGGTAAAAGAATTATTAGGGCATTCAAGTTTAGCATCAACACAAGTGTATACACATAGTAGTTTATCAGAACTAAAACAAGTTTATAAAGATGCTCATCCGAGAAACCAAAAATAATTCAAAAATGTTTAACCATTAAAAAAAAGATTATGAAGGTAAATGTTCATGCAGTTAACTTTACTGTTGACAGAAAGCTAGTAGATTTCGTTCAAGAAAGAATGGATAAATTAGAGAAGTATTATGATAAAATAGTATCCTCTGACGTTTTTTTAAAAGTTGAAAAAACAAGCGACAAAGAAAATAAATTTGTTGAGGTGAAAATTAATGTGCCGGGAGATGATTTCTTAGTGAAGAAACAATGTAAGACTTTTGAAGAAGCGATTGAGCTTTCAGCAGAATCTTTAGAACGATTATTGGTAAAAAGGAAAGAAAAAATAAGAACACACGTTTAATATAAAATTTTTTTTAAAAAATGTTTTGATTGAGAGATAAAATCTCTACATTTGCAGTCCGTTAGAAATAGCGGACTTTTTTTATTGAAATTGCCAGCGTAGCTCAGTTGGCTAGAGCAGCTGATTTGTAATCAGCAGGTCGTGGGTTCGAGTCCCTCCGCCGGCTCAAAGTCGGAAGGTTTTAAAATAAAAAAAGTTGGGGAGATACTCAAGCGGCCAACGAGGGCAGACTGTAAATCTGCTGTGTGAACTTCGCAGGTTCGAATCCTGCTCTCCCCACGATGAATGTTTTAAATGTTAGATTATAAGTTTTAAATTAATTTAAAATTCAACATTTATTATTTAAAATTAATTCTCTGCCGGTGTAGCTCAGGGGTAGAGTGCTTCCTTGGTAAGGAAGAGGTCTCGGGTTCAATTCCCGACATTGGCTCAAAATTGAATATTTGAACACTAATAAATATATAACTAAGATTAAAAATTAAGTAAAATGGCAAAAGAAAATTTTAATCGTTCCAAACCGCACTTAAATATAGGTACAATTGGACACGTCGATCACGGAAAAACTACTTTAACTGCTGCAATCACGAAAGTATTATCTGATGCTGGTTACTGTCAAGCAAAATCATTTGATCAAATTGATAACGCTCCAGAAGAGAAAGAAAGAGGTATTACAATTAATACATCTCACGTAGAGTATGAAACTGCTAACCGTCACTACGCACACGTTGACTGTCCAGGTCACGCGGATTACGTAAAAAACATGGTTACTGGTGCTGCTCAAATGGATGGTGCTATTCTTGTTGTAGCTGCTACAGACGGACCAATGCCACAAACACGTGAGCATATTCTTTTAGGACGTCAGGTAGGTATTCCTAGAATTGTTGTATTCATGAATAAAGTGGATATGGTTGATGATGAGGAATTACTTGAATTAGTTGAAATGGAAATTAGAGACTTATTGTCTTTCTATGAATATGATGGTGATAATGGTCCTGTTGTTCAAGGTTCTGCTTTAGGTGGATTGAATAACGATCCTGCTTGGGTTCCAAAAATCATTGAATTGATGGAAGCTGTTGATGCTTGGATCGAAGAGCCGGTAAGAGATGTTGCAAAACCTTTCTTGATGCCAGTTGAGGATGTATTCTCAATTACAGGTCGTGGAACTGTTGCTACAGGTCGTATCGAAACTGGAGTTGCTAATACAGGAGATGCTGTTGAAATCATTGGTATGGGAGCTGAAAAATTAACTTCTACTATTACTGGAGTTGAGATGTTCCGTAAAATCCTTGATAGAGGTGAAGCTGGAGATAACGTAGGTATCCTTTTGAGAGGTATTCAAAAAGAAGACATCAAAAGAGGTATGGTAATCTGTAAACCAGGTTCAGTTAAACCACACGCTCATTTCAAAGCTGAGGTTTATATCTTGAAAAAAGAAGAAGGTGGTCGTCACACACCATTCCACAATAATTACCGTCCACAATTTTATGTACGTACAACAGACGTTACGGGTATCATCACTTTGCCAGCAGGTGTAGAGATGGTTATGCCTGGAGATAACTTAACTATTGAAGTTAATTTGTTGAGCGAAATTGCATTGAATGTTGGTTTACGTTTCGCTATCCGTGAGGGTGGTAGAACTGTAGGAGCTGGTCAGGTAACTGAAATTCTATAGTAATTATTTTTTATAATAAATTGAAAAAGCCAGTAACGCTTTGTGTTGCTGGCTTTTATTAACGAACGGGCGTAGTTCAAGGGTAGAATAGCGGTCTCCAAAACCGTTGATGGGGGTTCGAATCCCTCCGCCCGTGCAAAAAAATATATCATAATGACAAAAGTTGTTAATTACATATCGGAAGCATTTGAAGAATTAAAATCAAATGTAACTTGGCCAGCTTGGGCTGAAGTGCAACGTCTAACAATTGTTGTTGCTGTTTTTTCAGTATTATTCGCTTTGGCAACTTGGGGAGTAGATGAAATTTTTGCAAAAGCATTAGCTGGATTTTTTAACTGGATAAAAGCTTAATTTTTTTGTGATGACAGATAATAATGTAAAGAAGTGGTATGTCGTTCGAGCAGTAAGTGGACAAGAAAATAAAGTGAAAGCTTATATTGAAACTGAAATCGCTAGATTAGGAATGAGTGATTATGTTTCTCAAGTTCTAGTTCCTACCGAAAAAGTGGTTACTGTAAAGGAAGGTAAAAAAATATCTAAAGATAAAGTATATTTTCCGGGGTATGTAATGATTGAAGCAAACCTTGTTGGTGAAATTCCTCATATTATTAAGTCAATAACAAGCGTAATTGGGTTTTTAGGAGAGACTAAAAATGGAGAACCGGTTCCGTTGAGAGTTTCAGAGGTTAATAGAATGTTAGGTAAAGTAGATGAGTTAGCTGTAAATACAGATACTCGCGCTATCCCTTTCAACTTAGGAGAAACGGTTAAGGTTATTGATGGACCTTTCAATGGTTTCAACGGTACAGTTGAAAAAATAAATGAAGAAAAGCGTAAACTTGAAGTAATGGTGAAAATTTTCGGAAGAAAAACACCATTAGAATTGAGTTTTATGCAAGTTGAAAAAGTATAATTTTTTGTTACATCTATAATATCCATTACAATTGCTTCCAATAATTGTAGTGTTAAATTTTTTAAAAAATGGCTAAAGAAATTAGTAAGGTAGTTAAACTACAAGTTAAGGGAGGTGCAGCGAATCCGTCGCCACCGGTTGGACCTGCTTTAGGAGCTGCTGGGGTAAACATCATGGAGTTCTGTAAGCAATTTAATGCTAGAACACAAGATAAACCTGGCAAAATATGCCCAGTACAAATTACTGTGTATAAAGACAAATCATTTGATTTTGTTGTAAAAACTCCTCCAGCAGCAGTTCAGTTAATGGAAGCTGCAAAGCTAAAATCTGGTTCTGGTGAGCCTAATCGTAAAAAAGTAGCTAGTGTTACTTGGGAACAAATTAGAGCAATTGCTGAAGACAAAATGCCTGACTTAAATGCATTCACTATGGAGTCTGCAATGAGTATGGTTGCTGGAACAGCTAGATCTATGGGTATAACTGTATCAGGAGACGCTCCTTTTTAATTAAGAGAAAGACATGGCAAAATTGACAAAAAAGCAAAAAGAGGCTGCTTCAAAAATTGAAAAGAACAAACTATACTCTTTGAAAGATGCTGCTGCATTAATTAAAGTTATAGCTTCTGCAAAATTTGATGAGTCTGTTGATATCGCAGTTCGTTTGGGTGTAGATCCAAGAAAAGCGAATCAAATGGTTAGAGGTGTGGTAACATTACCTCATGGAACTGGTAAAGATGTTAAAGTATTAGCATTAGTTACTCCAGATAAAGAAGCGGAAGCTAAAGAAGCTGGTGCAGACTATGTAGGTCTTGATGACTATTTACAAAAAATCAAAGACGGTTGGACAGATGTTGATGTAATCATCACTATGCCTGCTGTAATGGGTAAATTAGGTCCATTAGGTCGTATTTTAGGACCTAGAGGTTTAATGCCAAACCCTAAAACAGGTACTGTAACTATGGATGTTGCAAAAGCTGTTCAAGAAGTTAAAGCTGGTAAAATCGATTTCAAAGTTGATAAAACTGGTATCGTACATGCAGGAATTGGTAAAGTTTCTTTTGGAGCTGAGCAAATTTATGACAATGCACACGAAATTATTCAAACATTAATCAAACTTAAGCCAACTGCTGCTAAAGGTACCTATATTAAAGGTATACACCTTACAAGCACAATGAGTCCAGCAATTGCGTTGGATCCTAAAGCAGTATAATTGGTAGTTAATAATTTTTAGTATGACTAGAGAAGAAAAATCAATCGCGATTGAAGATTTAACTGCACAGTTAGCTGGTACAAATATTATTTATGTATCTGATATTTCTGGATTAAATGCAGAGACAACTTCAAATTTGAGAAGAGCTTGTTTTAAAGCAGGTATAAAATTAGAGGTTGTTAAAAACACTTTGCTTGCAAAAGCAATGGAGGCTTCTGATAATGATTATGGTGACTTACCTTCTGTATTGACAGGTAATAGCGCTATATTTATTTCAGATGTTGCAAACGCTCCTGGGAAAATTATCAAAGACTTCAGAAAAAAATCAGCAAAACCTATATTGAAAGGGGCTTATATTAACGCTGAAGTTTACATTGGAGATGATCAATTAGATGCATTAGCAACTATTAAATCTAAAGAAGAACTTATTGGCGAAATCATTGGATTACTTCAATCACCAGCACAAAGAGTTATTTCTGCACTTCAAAACCAATTCGCTAGCGAAGGAGCTGAAGCATAGTAAAAACCTGGGTATCCCAAGTTTTTATTTAAAAAACGCGCACAATAAATAAATTATATTTTACAAATCATTTTAAAACGATAGAAAAAATGGCAGATTTGAAACAATTCGCAGAACAATTAGTTAATTTAACTGTAAAAGAAGTTAACGAATTAGCAACAATATTAAAAGACGAGTATGGTATTGAGCCTGCTGCTGCAGCTGTAGTAGTTGCTGCTGGTGGTGGTGATGGTGCTGCTGAAGAAGCTCAAACTGAATTTACAGTTGTATTGAAAGAAGCTGGTGCTTCTAAATTAGCAGTTGTAAAATTAGTTAAAGAACTTACAGGTTTAGGTTTGAAAGAAGCTAAAGATGTAGTTGATAGCGCACCAAGCAATGTAAAAGAAGGTGTTTCTAAAGAAGAAGCTGAAGGGCTTAAAAAATCTTTAGAAGAAGCTGGAGCTGTAGTTGAATTAAAATAATTCAAACATAGTTTTAAACTAGGTTTAGGCCTTGGACAACTGCGTCCAATGGCCTAAACCATTTTTCGTATAATAAAATTATATCCAGTTTTATTATAAAATAGTTTAAAATACGAAAAAGCTTTTAACCAAATACGAAGAAAAAAATGAACTGATTTCCTGGTTTATTTTTAAAGATGTACTGGTTATAAATTAAGGAAAGTATATATTAAACAGTGTTTTACACAAAAAATTACTTTTTTAAAATCAAAATTTTCTCCATTGATGATAACAAATCAGACTGAAAGATTGAATTTTGCCTCTACAAAAAATATTCCTGACTATCCAGATTTTCTAGATGTTCAGGTTAAATCTTTTAAAGATTTTTTTCAATTAGAAACTAAATCTGATGAAAGAGGCAACGAAGGGTTATACAACACCTTCATGGAAAACTTTCCAATTACAGATACAAGAAATAATTTTGTATTGGAATTCCTAGATTATTTTGTAGATCCACCACGTTATACAATTCAAGAATGTATAGAAAGAGGTCTTACGTATAGCGTACCTTTAAAAGCAAGGTTAAAACTATATTGTACAGATCCAGAGCACGAAGATTTTGAAACTATTGTTCAGGATGTTTACCTCGGTACAATTCCTTACATGACGCCTAGTGGTACTTTTGTTATCAATGGTGCTGAACGTGTTGTTGTTTCTCAACTTCACCGATCTCCAGGTGTTTTCTTTGGACAATCATTCCATGCAAATGGAACTAAATTATATTCTGCCAGAGTAATTCCTTTTAAAGGTTCTTGGATAGAATTTTCAACAGATATCAATAGCGTTATGTACGCTTATATCGATAGAAAGAAAAAATTACCTGTTACAACTTTATTCCGTGCAATTGGTTTCGAAAGAGACAAGGATATCCTTGAGATTTTCGACTTAGCTGAGGAAATTAAAGTTTCTAAAACAGGACTTAAAAAATACATCGGTAGAAAATTAGCTGCACGTGTTTTAAATACATGGCATGAAGATTTCGTGGATGAAGATACTGGAGAAGTAGTTTCTATCGAACGTAACGAGATTATCCTTGATAGAGACACCATTATCGACAAAGATAATGTAGAAGAAATCATTGATTCTAACGTTAAATCTATTTTGTTGCATAAAGAAGATGCTAATCAAGGTGATTATGCAATCATTCACAATACGCTACAAAAAGATCCAACAAACTCTGAAAAAGAAGCTGTTGAGCATATCTACAGACAATTGCGTAACGCAGAACCGCCTGATGAAGAAACTGCTCGTGGTATTATAGATAAATTGTTCTTCTCTGACCAACGTTACAACTTAGGTGAAGTAGGTCGTTATAGAATGAACAAAAAACTTGGTTTAGATATCCCAATGGAAAAGCAAGTGCTTACCAAAGAAGATATCATTACCATTGTAAAATATTTGATTGAATTAATCAACTCTAAAGCAGAGATTGATGATATTGATCACTTATCAAACCGTCGTGTTAGAACAGTTGGTGAACAATTGTCTCAACAATTCGGTGTTGGTTTAGCGCGTATGGCGAGAACTATTCGTGAGAGAATGAACGTTAGAGATAACGAGGTGTTTACACCAATTGATTTGATTAATGCTAAAACATTATCATCAGTTATCAACTCTTTCTTCGGAACAAACCAGTTATCTCAATTTATGGATCAAACGAATCCATTGGCTGAGATTACGCACAAAAGAAGATTATCTGCGCTAGGACCAGGTGGACTTTCGAGAGAAAGAGCTGGATTTGAGGTTCGTGACGTTCACTATACGCATTACGGTCGTTTATGTCCGATTGAAACTCCTGAGGGACCAAACATTGGTTTGATTTCATCTTTAGGTGTTTATGCTAAAGTTAACGGAATGGGTTTCATCGAAACACCTTACCGTAAAGTAACTAATGGAACTGTAGATTTAAATGCTACTCCAATTTACTTAAGCGCTGAAGAAGAAGAAGGAATGATGATTGCGCAAGCAAATATCGAAATGGATGCTACAGGAAAAATTACTGCCGATAACGTAATTGCTCGTCAAGAAGGTGATTTCCCAGTAATCGAACCAACTAATGTTGATTATACTGACGTTGCTCCAAATCAAATTGCTTCTATCTCTGCTTCTTTGATTCCGTTCTTGGAACATGATGATGCGAATAGAGCCTTGATGGGATCTAACATGATGCGTCAAGCTGTACCATTAATTCGTCCTGAAGCTCCTATTGTTGGAACTGGATTAGAGCGTCAAGTTGCTTCTGATTCTAGAGTTTTAATTAACGCTGAAGGAGACGGAACTGTAGAATACGTTGATGCTAATATCATCACTATAAAATACGATCGTTCTGAAGAAGAAAGAATGGTAAGTTTTGAAGCAGATGAAAAAACATACAATCTAATTAAATTTAGAAAAACCAATCAAGGAACAAGTATCAACTTGAAACCTATTGTAAGAAAAGGTGATAGAGTTGTTCTTGGTCAAGTATTGTCAGAAGGGTATGCAACTCAAAATGGAGAATTAGCTTTAGGTCGTAACCTAAAAGTAGCGTTCATGCCATGGAAAGGATACAACTTTGAGGATGCGATTGTTATTTCTGAGAAAGTAGTTCGTGACGATATTTTTACCTCTATTCACGTGGATGATTATTCATTAGAAGTTAGAGATACTAAATTAGGTAACGAAGAATTGACGAACGATATACCAAACGTTTCTGAAGAAGCTACTAAAGATTTAGATGAAAATGGTATGATTAGAATTGGAGCTGAAGTTAAACCTGGCGACATTCTTATCGGAAAAATTACACCAAAAGGAGAATCGGATCCTACTCCAGAAGAGAAATTGCTTCGTGCAATCTTCGGGGATAAAGCAGGTGATGTTAAAGATGCTTCATTGAAAGCGTCTCCATCTTTACACGGTGTTGTTTTAGACAAAAAATTGTTTGCAAGAGCAGTAAAAGATAAACGTAAACGTACTCAAGATAAAGATGCTTTAGGAGCACTTGAAATGGAGTTTGAAGTTAAATTTGTTGAATTAAAAGACAAATTAGTTGAAAAACTTTTCTTGATCGTAAACGGAAAAACCTCTCAAGGTGTAATGAATGATTTGGGTGAAGAAGTTTTACCAAAAGGTAAAAAATATACTCAAAAAATGCTTTATGCTGTAGAAGATTTCGCTCACTTAAGTAAAGGTCAATGGGTTGCTGATGATGTAACTAATAAAATGGTTAATGATTTAATTCATAACTATAAAATTAAATTGAACGATTTACAAGGTGCGTTACGTAGAGAGAAATTCACAATTACAGTTGGAGATGAATTACCAGCTGGAATTTTGAAATTAGCTAAAGTTTATATCGCTAAAAAACGTAAACTGAAAGTTGGGGATAAAATGGCAGGACGTCACGGTAACAAAGGTATTGTTGCTCGTATTGTTCGTCATGAAGATATGCCTTTCCTTGAAGACGGAACACCTGTTGATATCGTGTTGAACCCACTTGGGGTACCTTCACGTATGAACATTGGTCAAATTTATGAAACGGTTCTTGGTTGGGCTGGACAAAACTTGGGTAGAAAATTTGCTACACCAATTTTTGATGGAGCAACTCTAGATCAAATCAATGAATTGACTGACGAAGCTGGAGTACCACGTTTTGGACATACACATCTTTATGATGGTGGAACTGGAGAACGTTTCCATCAAGCAGCAACTGTTGGTGTTATCTATATGTTGAAATTAGGACACATGGTTGATGATAAGATGCACGCACGTTCAATCGGACCATACTCATTAATTACGCAACAACCTTTAGGAGGTAAAGCGCAATTTGGAGGTCAACGTTTTGGAGAGATGGAGGTTTGGGCACTTGAAGCTTATGGAGCATCAAGTACACTTAGAGAAATCTTGACTGTTAAATCTGATGATGTTATTGGTAGAGCTAAAACTTACGAAGCTATCGTTAAGGGAGAGTCTATGCCAGAACCAGGATTGCCAGAATCATTCAATGTATTAATGCATGAATTGAAAGGTCTTGGTTTAGATATTCGTTTAGAAGAATAGCATTTTAGTATTCAGTGTTCAGTATTTAGTAATCAGTGATAAGCTGAACACTAACTTCTGAATACTGAACACTTTTTTTAAAGAGTTTTTAGGATTTAGACCCGTAAACCGTTCCGATTTTTTATATAGTCTATATAATTAGCACTTCAAAATTTGTTTGAAGTTTAGAGAAGTAACCCGAGGAAGTGTTTAAGTAGAAAGTTTGAAAGTCCAAAGTTTAAAGTTATTTTTTACTTTAAAAACTTTATGACATTTGACTTTAGACTAAAACTAGAATCAATTTTTTAATTGCAAATAAATCAATAGTAAAAACTATGATGAACAATAGAAATAACAACAATAAAGATAAAAACCCAATAAAAAGGTTTAACAAAATTTCGATAGGACTAGCTTCTCCTGAATCTATCTTGAAAGAATCAAGAGGTGAAGTATTAAAGCCGGAGACTATCAACTACAGAACACACAAACCAGAACGTGACGGACTTTTTTGCGAAAGAATCTTCGGACCTGTTAAGGATTTTGAATGTGCTTGTGGAAAATATAAAAGAATACGCTACAAAGGAATCATTTGTGACCGTTGTGGTGTTGAAGTAACAGAGAAAAAAGTACGTAGAGATAGAGTAGGTCACATCAATCTTGTTGTGCCAATTGCTCATATTTGGTATTTCCGTTCACTTCCAAATAAAATTGGGTATATCTTAGGTCTTCCATCTAAGAAATTAGATATGATCATTTACTACGAAAGATACGTAGTTATTCAAGCAGGTATTGCTAAAAACGCAGAAGGAGAATCATTACAAAGATTAGACTTTTTGACTGAAGAAGAATATTTAAATATTTTAGATACTCTTCCAGCAGACAATCAGTATCTTGATGATTTTGATCCTAATAAATTTGTTGCCAAAATGGGAGCAGAATGTATTATGGATTTATTAGCAAGAATTGATCTTGATGCCTTGTCTTACCAATTGAGACACAATGCAAACAATGAAACGTCTAAACAACGTAAAACGGAAGCATTAAAAAGATTACAAGTTGTTGAATCTTTCCGTGAGTCTAACTTGAACCGTGAGAATCGTCCAGAATGGATGATTATGAAAGTGGTACCAGTTATTCCACCAGAATTACGTCCGTTAGTTCCACTTGATGGAGGTCGTTTTGCAACTTCAGATTTAAATGACTTATACCGTCGTGTAATTATACGTAACAACCGTTTGAAAAGATTAATGGAGATTAAAGCTCCAGAAGTTATCTTGAGAAACGAAAAACGTATGTTGCAAGAATCTGTAGATTCACTTTTCGATAATACACGTAAAGCATCTGCTGTTAAAACAGAATCAAACAGACCATTAAAATCATTATCTGATTCCTTAAAAGGTAAGCAAGGACGTTTCCGTCAAAACTTACTTGGAAAACGTGTGGATTATTCTGCTCGTTCGGTAATTGTTGTTGGACCTGAATTGAAATTGTTCGAATGTGGTATCCCAAAAGATATGGCATCTGAACTATACAAACCTTTTGTTATCCGTAAATTGATTGAAAGAGGTATTGTTAAAACAGTTAAATCAGCTAAGAAAATAATAGACAAAAAAGAGCCTGTAGTTTGGGATATCCTTGAAAATGTTATTAAAGGACACCCAATATTACTGAATCGTGCTCCTACTTTGCACAGACTTGGTATTCAGGCATTCCAACCAAAATTAATTGAAGGAAAAGCAATCCAATTGCACCCTTTAGTTTGTACGGCATTTAATGCGGATTTTGATGGGGATCAAATGGCGGTTCACTTACCATTAGGACCAGAAGCTATTTTGGAAGCACAATTATTAATGTTGGCTTCTCACAATATCTTGAATCCTGCTAACGGTGCTCCAATTACGGTACCTTCTCAGGACATGGTACTTGGTCTTTACTATATGACCAAAGAACGTTTGTCTACTCCAGAATTGAAAATTTTAGGTGAAGGCTTAACTTTTTATTCTGCTGAAGAAGTAAATATTGCATTAAACGAAGGAAAATTAGAATTGAATGCTTCTGTGAAAATTAGAGCAAAAGATTTTAATGAAGCTGGAGAGTTGGTTTACCAAATCGTAAAAACAACTGCTGGTCGTGTATTGTTTAATGAAGTAGTTCCAGAAGCTGCAGGTTATATCAATGATGTATTGACTAAGAAAAACCTTAGAGATATTATCGGTCACGTATTAAGCGTTACTGATGTACCTACTACAGCTGCTTTCTTGGACAATATGAAAGATATGGGATACAAATTCGCATTTAAAGGTGGATTGTCATTCTCATTAGGGGATATCAAAATTCCAGAAAGAAAAGGTGAATTAATTGCAGATGCTAGAGAGCAAGTTGAAGGAATTTCTGCAAATTATAATATGGGTCTTATTACCAATAACGAACGTTACAACCAAGTTATTGATGTATGGACTTCAACAAATGCTCAATTGACAGAATTAGCAATGAAAAACATTAGAGAAGACCAACAAGGTTTCAACTCAGTGTATATGATGCTTGATTCTGGAGCAAGGGGATCTAAAGAACAAATTCGTCAGTTAACTGGTATGCGTGGTTTGATGGCTAAGCCAAAAAAATCAAATGCTGGTGGTGGTGAAATTATTGAAAACCCGATCCTTTCTAACTTTAAAGAAGGTCTTTCTATCCTTGAGTACTTTATCTCTACTCACGGTGCTCGTAAAGGTCTTGCGGATACCGCTCTTAAAACTGCCGATGCAGGATACTTGACAAGAAGATTACATGACGTTTCTCAAGACGTTATTGTAAACATCGAGGATTGTGGAACATTAAGAGGTGTTGAAGTTTCTGCTTTAAAGAAAAACGAAGAAATCGTTGAATCATTAGGAGAAAGAATTTTAGGACGTGTTGCATTGCAAGATGTTATTAATCCTTTGAATAATGAAGTTTTAGTTGAATCAGGACAACAAATTACGGAAGCAATTATGAGAACTATTGAAGCTTCTCCAATTGAAAAAGTAGAAGTTCGTTCTCCATTAACTTGTGAAGCTTTAAAAGGTATTTGTGCTAAATGTTACGGTAGAAACTTAGCTACTGGAAAAATGACACAAAGAGGTGAAGCTGTTGGTGTAATTGCTGCACAGTCTATTGGTGAGCCTGGTACACAGTTGACATTACGTACCTTCCACGTTGGTGGGGTTGCGGGTGGTATTTCTGAAGAATCAAGCATCATTACAAGATTTAATGGTAAACTTGAAATCGAAGATTTAAAAACGGTTAAAGGCGAAGACAATGAAGGTAATGCGGTTGATATTGTTGTATCACGTTCTACTGAATTGAAATTAGTTGACGAGAAAACAGGTATTTTATTAAGTACTAATAATATTCCTTACGGTTCAAGTATTTTTGTAAAAGACGGTCAGTCTGTTGTAAAAGGAGATGTAATCTGTAAATGGGATCCATATAATGGAGTTATCGTTTCTGAGTTTACTGGTAAAATTGCTTACGAAGATTTAGAGCAAGGTCAATCTTTCATGGTTGAAATTGATGAGCAAACTGGTTTCCAAGAAAAAGTAATCTCTGAAGCAAGAAACAAAAAATTAATTCCAACTTTATTGGTTTACGGTAAAGAAGGTGAATTGATTCGTTCTTACAACTTACCAGTTGGAGCCCACTTGATGGTTGAAAACGGTGAGAAAATTAAAGCTGGTAAGGTATTGGTAAAAATCCCTCGTCGTTCTTCTAAATCAGGAGATATCACGGGAGGTCTTCCAAGAATTACAGAGTTGTTAGAGGCTCGTAATCCTTCAAACCCAGCTGTGGTTTCTGAGATCGATGGTGTTGTTTCTTTTGGAAAAATTAAAAGAGGTAACCGTGAAATTGTTATCGAATCTAAATTTGGTGAGGTTAAGAAATACCTAGTAAAACTTTCAAGTCAAATTCTTGTTCAAGAGAATGACTTCGTTAGAGCAGGTGTTCCTTTGTCTGATGGTGCAATTACACCAGATGATATTTTAAGAATTCAAGGTCCAGCTGCTGTTCAACAGTACTTGGTAAATGAAATTCAAGAGGTATACCGTTTACAAGGGGTAAAAATCAATGACAAACACTTTGAAGTTGTTATTCGTCAAATGATGCGTAAAGTAAGAGTTCAAGATCCAGGTGATACATTGTTCTTAGAAGATCAATTGATTCATACAAAAGATTTTATTCTTGAAAACGATAAATTATACGGAATGAAAGTGGTTGAGGATGAAGGTGATTCTGCTAATTTAAAAGCAGGTCAAATCATTACTCCTCGTCAATTGCGTGATGAAAACTCTTTATTGAAACGTACTGATAAAAACTTAGTTGTTGCACGTGATGTTATTACAGCAACTGCAACTCCAGTTTTACAAGGTATTACAAGAGCATCTCTTCAAACTAAATCATTTATTTCTGCAGCTTCTTTCCAAGAAACTACTAAAGTATTAAACGAAGCTGCTGTAGCAGGTAAAGTGGATTACTTAGAAGGATTGAAAGAAAATGTAATTGTAGGTCATAGAATCCCTGCTGGTACAGGTATGAGAGAATATGATCATACTATTGTAGGTTCTAAAGAAGATTACAATGAAATGATGGCTAATAAAGAAGAGTATATATACTAATTTATAGATTGAAAGATTTAAAAATTTGAAGATTGTCCAGATAGTCTTTGAATTTTTAAATCATTAAATCTTTCAATTTTTAAATTTTTAAAATATGAGCAACCAACAAGAACAAATCAATATAGAGCTTGATGAAAAAACAGCTGAAGGAATTTATTCTAATTTAGCAATCATTAATCACTCCTCATCTGAGTTTGTTTTAGATTTTGTGAGTATTATGCCAGGTATACCAAAGGCCAAGGTTAAATCAAGAATTGTCTTGACACCGCAACATGCCAAAAGATTGTTGAAAGCTATTGGAGAGAATATTCATCGTTTTGAAGTCGCTTATGGTGAAATTAAAGATACTGAACAGGCTCCAATTCCTCTAAATTTTGGTCCCGCAGGACAAGCATAATTATATTAAAAGGCTCCAGAAATGGAGCCTTTTTTATTGGATTTAAGTTTGTTAGTTTTTTTATCCAAATGATTTTCAGGTGCTTTTATACCAAATAAAAAGCTATAAATATGTAGCTTAATCGTGTTTAATGGTGATTCATCGAAAATATTTTTTACTACTACTCTTATGATATAGATTCGTACCAGAATAAATGATGAACGAATTTATCATTTGAAAAAAAAACAAGATGAACTATTTTACTTTAATAACAGATACTAACAAGATAGCAAAGACTTTAGTTTTGTTTGCATTTCTTTTATTATCTAATACCTTAGTTTTTGGTCAAACACCAACTGATAATAAAGTAGTTAATGCTTTAGATACAAATGTAGTTCGTAAAGAGGATACTAATTCTGCATCTACAAGCATCAATTTTGTTCTTTGGTTTATGGGTTCTAAACAAGATCCAAATGCAACTACAATTACTTCTGATAGAACAAATGCAAAAAAACAAATCATGACTTCAGGTATGGCCCCTAATAGATTATTGATTAAAGCTTTCTTGAAAAAAGCAGTTGATTTTGAAAGCTCTCTAGCATAATCTGAAATAAAGTACAGACATAAAAAAAACGCTAATTTTTTAATTAGCGTTTTTTGTTTTTATGGACAGAAATGAATTATTCGAATTCTGAAGTGAAAAATAATTTTACACTTGGATATTTGTTTTGCGTCATTTGAATCGTAAAATCAGAATCAGCTAAGAAAACAAGTTGATTGTATTTGTCCTTAGCTAAGAACTTTTGCTTGATACGTTTGAACTCTTTGAATTCTTCGTTTTTAGCATCATCCGGTTTAACCCAACACGCTTTATGAACAGGGAAATTTTCATACGTACATTTTGCACCATATTCATGTTCTAAACGATATTGAATTACTTCATATTGAAGTGCTCCAACAGTACCAATAACTTTACGATTATTCATCTCTAGCGTAAATAATTGCGCAACTCCCTCATCCATTAACTGATCTACTCCTTTGTCAAGTTGTTTCGCTTTCATCGGATCAGCATTATTAATGTATCTGAAATGTTCTGGAGAAAAACTTGGAATTCCTTTAAAACTCATTATTTCTCCTTCGGTTAGCGTATCTCCAATTTTGAAATTTCCAGTATCGTGTAATCCTACAATATCTCCAGGATAGGAGATGTCTACAATTTCTTTTTTCTCTGCAAAGAAAGCATTTGGACTAGAAAATTTCAAATTCTTTTTTTGACGAACGTGGTAATATGGTTTGTTTCTTTCAAAAGTACCAGAAACAATTTTTATAAAAGCTAATCTATCTCTGTGTTTTGGATCCATATTGGCGTGGATTTTAAACACAAAACCAGACATTTTTTCTTCGGTTGGATCAACTAAACGAGTCTCAGAATCTTTTGGTCTTGGCGATGGAGCTATAGCAACAAAGCAATCCAATAATTCTCGTACTCCGAAATTATTTAAGGCAGAACCAAAAAACACAGGTTGTATTTTACCGTCTAAATAGTCTTGGCGATCAAATTTAGGATAAACTTCATCAATTAATTCTAATTCTTCACGTAATCTATCAGCCGGTTTTTGACCGATAATTTTTTCTAATTCTGGATTTTTAACATCTGAAAAAGCTATAGTTTCTTCTATGTTTTTTCGACTATCTCCACTAAATAGGTTGATGTTTTGTTCCCATAAGTTGTAAATTCCTTGGAAATCATATCCCATTCCTATTGGGAAACTCAATGGAGTAACTGTTAAACCTAGTTTTTGCTCCACTTCGTCCATTAGATCAAAAGCATCTTTTCCTTCACGGTCTAATTTGTTGATGAATACGATGATAGGAATTTTTCGCATTCTACATACAGCAACTAATTTTTCTGTTTGTTCCTCAACTCCTTTGGCAACGTCAATTACAACAATAACACTATCGACAGCAGTTAAAGTTCGGAAAGTATCTTCAGCAAAATCTTTGTGCCCAGGCGTATCAAGAATATTTATTTTTTTTTCTTTGTAATTAAAGGCCAAAACAGAAGTCGATACCGAAATACCTCTCTGACGTTCAATTTCCATGAAATCACTTGTTGCTCCTTTTTTTATTTTATTGTTTTTAACTGCACCAGCTTCCTGAATTGCACCACCAAAAAGAAGTAGTTTTTCAGTTAATGTTGTTTTACCGGCATCGGGATGTGAAATAATCCCAAAAGTTCTTCTGCGTTGTATTTCTTTTAAAAAGCTCATATTTATTATCAAATAGTTTGCAAAAGTACTATTTATAAATGCGATTTAAAAATAAATACTTAGGCTGTTTATTTGCTATGTTTTGAAATGCATCATCTAGAGTATTGATAGGTTTTTGTGGGGCATTTTGTTGGATTGAAATCAAAATTAGAATTGCATTTTAAAATAGGGTAGTAAATGCTTTATAATTTTTTGTTAATAGTAAGTGGGAAACTTGTATTATGTAATTGAATTGCTATTTTTGTTCGTTATAGCTGAGAAGAATGTAGTGGAATTGAGTTTGTAAAAACAATTCTTTTTCTTCAATGTTTAAATGTATATTTGACAAAATTTTCAGAATCTTCATAAATGAAAACTTGAGTAGTAAATCAAGGCTATTTATGATACTAAATAAAATAAATTTCAAGAAATGTTATTAAAATCAATACCGATGAAATCCATGTTAAACAGAATTGTACTTGCTTTTTTTCTTGTACTTTTTTCAATTACTACAAGTAGTGCGCAAGAAATTATAAAGGACAATACAACTGTTGCGGTAAATCAAACGGCTCCAAAGCAAAAACTAAAAGTTGATGGCGTTATTGCTACTGTTGGGGATTACATCATATTAGATTCTGATATTGATAAATCGTATTTAGAAATTTCCAGCCAAGGCGGTTCTGTGAAAGATATTACAAGATGTCAAATGCTAGGAAAATTGTTAGAAGACAAATTGTATGCACATCAAGCTATTCAAGATAGTGTTAAAGTAACTGATGCCGAGGTAAAAAGCATGATGACAGATAGATTGAATTATATGGTAGAACAAATAGGTTCTATGGAAAAAGTAATTCAATATTATAAAAAGAATAATGAAGAAGAGTTTAAAACGTATTTCTTTGATATTCTTAAAGAGCAAAAGTTGACTTCTGAAATGCAAAAAAAGATTATTGATGCTGTAGAAATAACTCCAGAAGAAGTTCGTAATTTTTTCAAAACTATTCCTGTTGCAGACTTACCAGTTTTTGGTGCAGAGATGGAAGTAGCTCAAATTGTTGTTACACCTAAAGTTTCTGATGCGGATAAACAAAAAGTTATTGATAAACTAAATGGCTTCAAAAAAGACATCGAACAAGGGTCAAGTTTTGCTACTAAAGCAGTTTTGTATTCTCAAGATCCAGGTTCAAGATCAAATGGAGGATATTATAAAATGAATAGAAAAACTCCTTTTGTTAAAGAGTTTAAAGATGTGGCTTTTAGTTTAGCAGAAGGTGAAATTTCAGCTCCTTTTGAAACTGAATTTGGGTTTCATATTATTTATGTTGAAAAGATAAAAGGACAAGAAATAGAATTGCGTCATATATTAATAGCGCCAACAGTATCCGAAGAAGCATTGAAAGAGGCAAAAGAAAAAATTGCGTTAATCAAAAAAAGAATTGAGGATAAAGAAATTACTTTTGCAGAAGCAGCTAGAACGATGTCTGATGAGAAAGAAACAAAAGCTAACGGTGGTGCTTTAATTAATCCAAAAACACAAGATACTCGTTTTGAGTTGACAAAAATGGATCCGAGTTTGTATGCGCAAGTTTCTAATTTGAAAGAAAATGAAATTTCAGCTCCATTCATGGATGAAGAACAACAAGGAAAGAAAAAGTTTAAGATTATCACTGTAACAAATAGAATCGACGAACACACGGCTGATTATGGTAAGGATTATATTAAAATTAAAGACTTAGCATTGAAAGAAAAACAAATCAAGACTATCGGAAAATGGTTTGATGAAAAAATTAAAGAAACCTATATTAAAATTGTTGGTGAATATAGAGATTGTACTTTCACAAACAATTGGTTGAAAAAATAATTTTTATTAAATAAATAAAAAGAGTTAGTTTTATGAAGTCATAATGCTAACTCTTTTTACTTTAAAATACTTTCGAAATGTCTGACGTAGCAGCAATACATAGTTTAGTTCAAAAACGCAATGAGTTAAAAAATGAAATAGCCAAAATCATTGTTGGTCAAGATGCGGTTGTGGATCAAATTTTACTTTGTATTTTTTCAGGAGGACACGCTTTATTAGTTGGTGTTCCTGGACTGGCGAAAACATTAATGGTAAATACGCTAGCGCAGGCTTTGGGATTGGATTTTAAAAGAATACAATTCACCCCTGATTTGATGCCTTCGGATATATTAGGGAGTGAAATATTAGATGAAAATCGACATTTTAAATTCATAAAAGGACCTGTTTTTTCAAATATTATTTTAGCGGATGAAATAAACAGAACGCCTCCAAAAACTCAGGCTGCTTTGCTTGAAGCGATGCAAGAACGTTCCGTTACCATTGCGGGTGAGAATTACAAGCTTAATCTTCCTTATTTTGTTTTAGCTACTCAAAACCCAATTGAGCAAGAAGGAACTTATCCTTTGCCTGAAGCACAGTTAGATCGTTTTATGTTTGCGGTAAAACTTGAATATCCATCATTTTTAGAAGAAGTTCAAGTAGTTAAACAAACTACATCGGACATAAAGAATACTGTAAATCCTTTATTTACAGCTCAGGAAATTATTGATTTCCAACATTTAATTCGTAGGATTCCAGTAGCGGATAATGTGATAGAATATGCGGTGACCTTAGTAAGTAAAACACGACCAGATAATCCATTGTCAAATGAATTTGTTAAAAATTATTTGGATTGGGGAGCTGGTCCAAGAGCTTCTCAAAATTTAATTTTGGCTGCCAAAGCCAATGCTGCTTTTAATGGAAAATTTTCTCCAGACATTGAAGATGTAAAAGCCGTAGCAATTGGAATTCTCCGTCATAGAATTATCAAAAACTACAAAGCCGATGCTGAAGGCATTACTGAAGAAATGATTATTGAAAAACTTATTTAATTGTAGTAATTAAGACTTGTAAAAAAGAAAGTTTTTACTTACAATTATACATTATAGCGTCTCTTAATGTGTAACAATAAATTCCGACTTTGTTAGAAAGGAGTTCTGGCGTTGTTAATTATTTAATATTACAGTAAAAATCTACTATTTCCGTAATTAAATGTAGTGTAATTTATTATTTTGCAATAATAATTTTTAAAAAGCGGAGTTCTATTAAATTTTTTTTAATTCTCATCTTTAATTCATAAGTTTGCGTACAAAAATAAAAACACCTATTTATTATGGCATTTGATTTTGATTTGATCAAGGGGATATGCCTTTAACATTGAAAAGATTTCTATTATGAATACTTATAAGGATTACATCCAAGAGATTGAAGAAAGAAAAAATCAGGGTCTTAACCCGAAGCCAATTGATGGTGCAGAATTGTTAAGCGAAATCATTGAACAAATCAAAGATTTGAATAACGAATATAGAGGAGATTCTCTTAATTTCTTTATTTATAATGTTGTGCCAGGAACTACTCCTGCTGCTAATGTAAAAGCTAAATTTTTAAAAGAAATCGTTCTAGGTCAATCAGTAGTTGCTGAAATCACACCTGCTTTTGCTTTAGAATTATTATCTCACATGAAAGGGGGATCTTCAATTGAAGTACTTCTTGATTTGGCATTAGGAAATGATGTTGCAATTGCAAAAGAAGCAGCAGCAGTTCTTAAAACACAAGTATATCTTTATGAGGCAGATACAGATCGTTTAGTTAGCGCATTTAAAAGTGATAATGCAATAGCAAAAGAAATTTTAGAGAGTTATGCGAAAGCAGAGTTCTTTACGAAACTTCCAGATGTAAAAGAAGAAATCAAAGTTGTAACTTTTATTGCAGGTGAAGGAGATATTTCTACAGATTTACTTTCTCCAGGAAACCAAGCACACTCGCGTTCAGATCGTGAATTGCATGGTAAATGTATGATTACACCTGAAGCGCAAGCCGAAATTAAAGCATTACAAGCACAACATCCAGACAAATCGGTAATGTTAATTGCTGAAAAAGGCACAATGGGAGTTGGTTCTTCAAGAATGTCAGGTGTAAATAACGTGGCACTTTGGACAGGTAAACAAGCAAGTCCTTATGTTCCGTTTGTAAATTTTGCGCCAATTGTTGCTGGAACAAACGGTATTTCGCCAATTTTCCTTACAACAGTTGATGTAACTGGTGGTATTGGTCTTGATCTTAAAAACTGGGTAAAAAAGACTGACGCTAATGGTGAAGTAGTTCGTAATGAAAGTGGTGATCCAGTTTTAGAAGAAGTATATTCTGTGGCAACAGGAACGGTTCTTACAATTAATACGAAATCAAAAAAATTATATAACGGAGACAAAGAATTAATTGACATCTCTAAAGCATTCACTCCGCAGAAAATGGAATTCATTAAAGCGGGTGGTTCATACGCAATTGTATTTGGAAAAAAATTGCAAACATTTGCTTCAAAGACTCTTGGTATTGATATTGTACCTGTATATGCTCCGTCAAAAGAAGTTTCTGTCGAAGGACAAGGTCTTACAGCTGTAGAAAAAATATTCAATGCAAATGCGGTTGGAACAACTCCAGGTAAAGTTTTACATGCTGGTTCTGATGTTCGTGTTACCGTAAATATTGTTGGTTCACAAGATACAACTGGTTTGATGACTTCACAGGAATTAGAGTCTATGGCTGCTACTGTGATTTCTCCAATTGTTGACGGTGCTTACCAATCAGGTTGTCATACTGCTTCAGTTTGGGATAATAAATCTAAGGCAAATATTCCTAGATTAATGAAATTTATGAACGACTTCGGTTTGATCACAGCTCGTGACCCGAAAGGCGTTTATCACTCAATGACTGATGTTATTCATAAAGTGCTTAACGATATTACTGTAAACGAGTGGGCTATCATCATCGGTGGAGACTCTCATACAAGAATGTCAAAAGGTGTTGCTTTTGGTGCTGACTCAGGAACAGTTGCTCTTGCATTGGCTACTGGTGAAGCTTCAATGCCAATTCCAGAATCTGTGAAGGTGACTTTCAAAGGAGATATGAAAGGGTATATGGATTTCCGTGATGTGGTTCATGCTACACAATCTCAAATGCTTAAAACATTCGGTGGAGAGAATGTATTCCAAGGAAGAATTATTGAGGTTCATTTAGGAACGCTGAATGCGGATCAAGCGTTTACGTTTACGGATTGGACTGCAGAAATGAAAGCAAAAGCGTCTATCTGTATTTCTGAAGATTATACCTTGATTGAATCTCTAGAGATGGCGAAAGGTAGAATCCAGATCATGATTGACAAAGGAATGGATAATAAAAATCAAGTGCTGAAAGGTTTGATTGCTATTGCTGATAAGAGAATTGCTGAGATTATATCAGGTGAGAAACCAGCTTTAAGACCAGATGCAAACGCTAAGTATTATGCTGAAGTTGTTATTGATTTAGATCAAATTGCTGAGCCAATGATTGCAGATCCAGATGTTAATAATGCTGATGTTTCTAAAAGATATACGCACGATACGATTAGACCATTGTCTTTCTATGGAGGAGTTAAAAAAGTAGATCTTGGGTTTATCGGATCTTGTATGGTTCACAAAGGAGATATGAAAATTCTAGCGCATATGCTTAAAAATATTGATGAGCAAGAAGGTAAAGTAGAGTTCAAAGCGCCACTAGTTGTAGCTCCTCCTACTTATAATATTGTTGATGAATTAAAAGCAGAAGGCGACTGGGAAATTTTACAAAAATATTCTGGTTTCGAATTTGACGATAATGTTCCTAAAGCTGCGGCACGAACTTCATATGAAAACATGTTGTATCTAGAACGTCCAGGTTGTAACCTTTGTATGGGTAACCAAGAAAAAGCGTCCAAAGGTGATACGGTAATGGCAACTTCTACACGTCTTTTCCAAGGAAGAGTTGTTGAAGATACTGAAGGCAAAAAAGGAGAATCTTTACTTTCGTCTACACCGGTTGTGGTATTATCTACCATCCTTGGTAGAACTCCAACAATAGAAGAATATAAAACGGCGGTAGAAGGTATTAACCTTACTAAGTTTGCACCTTCACATAAGTTGTTAGTTAAATAATTCACATAATTAGTTAATTATAGTTTAAAAGCCTGAGTCTAATGACTCAGGCTTTTTTTTGTACTCAATTTTTTTGTACCTTGTAATGTTCAAAACGGAATAACAAAAAAACACTTTATATTATGGCTTTTGATATAGAAATGATCGAAAAAGTGTACGCAAATATGACAGCTCGTGTAGACAAAGCACGTGAGTTGGTTGGACGTCCACTTACATTGACAGAGAAAATTTTATACAATCACCTTTGGGAAGGGCAACCTACCCAAACTTTTAAAAGAGGTGTGGATTATGTAGATTTTGCTCCAGACAGAGTTGCTTGTCAAGATGCAACTGCTCAAATGGCATTGTTGCAATTCATGCACGCTGGAAAGAAAACGGTTGCTGTTCCAACAACGGTCCACTGTGATCACTTGATTTTGGCTAAAAATGGTGCCGAATTTGATTTAGCTGCAGCCAATACACAATCAAAAGAAGTTTTTGACTTCCTTTCTTCGGTATCCAATAAATATGGAATTGGTTTTTGGAAACCAGGTTCAGGAATTATTCACCAAATCGTTTTGGAAAACTATGCATTTCCAGGAGGTTTGATGATTGGTACGGATTCTCATACCGTAAATGCTGGCGGATTAGGAATGTTGGCAATCGGTGTTGGTGGTGCCGATGCGGTAGATGTAATGTCGGGAATGTCGTGGGAATTGAAATTTCCAAAATTAATAGGGGTAAAATTAACTGGAAAATTATCGGGTTGGACGGCACCAAAAGACGTAATTCTTAAAGTAGCCGATATTCTTACCGTGAAAGGAGGAACAGGTGCTATTGTTGAATATTTCGGAGAAGGAGCTACTTCAATGTCATGTACTGGAAAAGGAACTATTTGTAACATGGGAGCCGAAATTGGTGCTACCACTTCTACATTTGGTTATGACGAGTCCATGAGAAGATATCTTTCTGCAACCGGTCGTCAAGACGTGGTTGATGCTGCCGATAGAGTAGCATCATACTTAACTGCCGATCCAGAAGTATACGCTAATCCAGATACATATTTTGATCAAGTTATTGAAATTAATCTTTCTGAATTGGAACCACACATTAATGGCCCTTTTACACCAGACCGTGGTACACCAGTTTCTAAAATGAAAGCGGAAGCTGCTGCTAATGGATGGCCAATTAAAGTAGAATGGGGTTTAATAGGTTCTTGTACCAACTCTTCTTATGAAGATATGGCTCGTGCTGCGTCAATCGTAAACCAAGCGGTTGAATTAGGAATTAGTCCAAAAGCGGAGTTTGGTATCAATCCAGGTTCGGAACAAATTAGATATACAATCGAAAGAGATGGAATTATTGCTACTTTCGAAAAAATGGGAACCAAAGTATTTACCAATGCTTGTGGACCATGTATTGGACAATGGGATAGAGCAGGAGCAGATAAAGGGGAGAAAAATACAATCGTTCACTCTTTCAATCGTAACTTTTCTAAACGTGCCGATGGTAACCCAAATACACACGCTTTTGTAACTTCTCCAGAAATGGTGGCTGCTTTAGCCATTGCGGGTCGTTTGGATTTCAATCCTTTGACGGATACATTAATCAATGATAATGGAGAAGAGGTGAAATTGACTGCGCCTTTTGGTGATGAATTACCTAAAAAAGGATTTGCTGTAGAAGATGCAGGATTCCAAGCGCCAGCAGCAGATGGTTCAGGTGTTCAAATTTTGGTAAGTGAAACTTCAGACAGATTACAACTTTTAGCACCATTTGATGCTTGGGATGGTAAAAATATTACAGGAGCTAAATTATTAATTAAGGCTTTTGGAAAATGTACAACAGACCATATTTCTATGGCTGGTCCTTGGTTGCGTTTCCGCGGTCACTTAGATAATATTTCGAATAATATGTTGATTGGAGCGGTAAATGCTTTTACTGAAAAAACAAATTCAGTTAAAAACCAATTGACGGGTGTATATGATGCGGTTCCTGCAGTTGCTCGCGCCTACAAAGCGGCTGGAGTACCATCAATTGTTGTGGGTGACCATAACTATGGCGAAGGATCTTCTCGTGAGCATGCGGCTATGGAACCTCGTTTCTTAGGTGTTCAAGCGGTATTGGTAAAATCATTTGCTCGTATCCACGAAACAAACCTTAAAAAACAAGGGCTTTTAGGATTAACATTTGCTAATGAAGCAGATTATGATAAAATTCAGGAAGATGATGTGATCAACTTCACAGATTTAGTTGATTTTGCTCCAGGAAAACCATTAACGATAGAATTTGTTCATGCTGATGGAACTAAAGATATTATCTTGGCAAACCATACGTACAATGAAGGACAAATTGGTTGGTTCGTAGCTGGTTCAGCATTAAACTTGATTGCTGCTGGGAAAGCTTAAAGAATAGATTTTTTATATTTAAGCTCCTCTTTTTAAGAGGAGCTTTTTTTTGGAATAAAACTTCTCTGGAAATTTTTTATAGTATTTACTTTCTGATGGTTACTAACAATAGAAGTTAAATCATAATTTAATTTTAAAGTTTTCTTAAAAGCATTGTGGGTGTCCTTCAAATATGAGATTTTTGCAAAACGAATAAAATTAACGGCGCGATTTTCAAAAACGAATTTATGTGTTTTTACTAGAAAAGAGTAGTTTTATATGTGAATTTTTGAAAATTGGGAATCGGAAAATATGTTTTTTTGTTTTTTATGCTTAAATTAGCTTTTTGTAGCAATTAGCCTATTTTAGGAAAAAGTTTAGGGATTAACTTTAATCCCAAATTTGTAATTTTTTTTCCGTTTTATTTCTGTATAGAAGAATGTTGCAAAAAAATATTCGTCTCGTTATTTGAGACAATAATAGTTTGATTCAATAATTATGTACTAAAACCGTTAGTAAGGTAAAATGGAATAATATTTTAAAGATAGAATGAGGTATTTAAAATTAATTTTAGTGTTGATGTTCCTGAGTAGTGTCAGTGTCTTTTCGCAGGAAAAGTATACAAAACATACCATTACAAAAGGAGAAACAATATCGAGCATTGCAGAAAAATATAAAGTAAATCCAAGTGTTATTTATGAATTAAATCCAGACTGTAGAGGTGTTCTAAAACTCAAGTCAGTTTTGTTAATTCCTAGCCTTAATTCTAAAAAAACAAACTCAGTTGCTGAAAAAGTAACAAATAGTTCTGAAAAAATTCACGAAGTACTTCCTAAAGAAACTCTTTTTGGTATTGCGAAACAATACGGAATTACAGTTGAAGACTTGAATAAAGCAAATCCAAAATTAGAAGCTTCGGGATTAAAAAAAGGACAAAAAATCACGATTCCTGCAAATGGATTGTTAGTTTCTGAAACAGTTGTTGTAAACCCAAATAAAGAGGTAGATTTAGTAAAAAAGAAAACAATTATACACGAAGTTTTGCCTAAACAAACGAAGTATTCCATAGCAAAACAATATGGAATGACTGTAGCAGACTTAGAAAAAGCCAATCCTAAATTAGAAAAAAAAGCACTTCAAACAGGGGATAAAATTACTGTTCTTGTAAATGAAGGATACCAACCTTATCCGGTTTTAGAAAAACAAGAAGTTGAAATAGTTTCCAAAACAGTTGTTCCTGAAAAGGAAATTGTTAAGCAAGATGAGCTAGTTTTAGCTCCTACTAAAGAAGTTTTGGTGGACAAAGCTAAGCAGGAAACCGAAATGATTGTTTATGAAGTTTTGCAGAATGAAACTAAATATGCAATTGCTAAAAAATACCAAATTACAGTTTCAGATATAGATAAAGCGAATCCTGTATTGGAAAAACAGTCTCTTAGGGCTGGCCAAAAAATTAATGTTCCTGTAAAAGAAGGATTTCAACCTAATGTAGTAGTAATTGATAAAGAGATTGTCAAAACGACTACTGAACCAGCTATTTCTCAAAAAGAAATTGTAAAAAATGAACCTGAAATAGTTGAAACGACTAAACAACTGGAAGAATTAAATAACAACACTAAAATTATACGTGAAGTTATGCCTAAGGAAACGAAATTTGGTATTGCTAAACAATATGGAATCACGGTGCAGGAATTAGAAAAACAAAATCCTGGAATTGTAAAAAAATTACTTGTTGGTTATAAACTAACCATTCAAAGTCCAAATTCAGTTCCTGAAAGTGGTGTAGTTGAACAACCCTCTGATGAAAAAACGAAACCTGCTGAATCTAATGGTTTTATTAGACCTTCAAATAATTTTGAATTAGTTGATCAGTTAATACAAACAGCTTCTGATAACATTGGAACTCGATATAGAACAGGAGGAACTTCTAAGGATGGATTTGATTGTTCCGGTTTGATGTGCAGCACGTTTGGCGCTTTTGATATTAAGTTGCCAAGGTCTTCTTTTGAACAAGCTAATATTGGTACCAGAATTAATACGGAGGAAGCTCAAAAAGGAGATTTGATTTTCTTTAAAACAAATGGAAGAAGACAAATTAACCATGTAGGAATGGTTGTTGAAGTGTGTGATGGTGAAATAAAATTTATACATTCTTCAGTAAGTAGTGGTGTAATTATTTCGTCTACCAAAGAAAAATATTATGAGAAGAATTTCACTCAAATCAATAGAGTTTTGCAATAAATGCGAATGATTTAGTTTGTAAAATAAAAAAAAACTCCTCAGTTAATGAGGAGTTTTTTTTATGGTATTTGGTCAGAAGTATTACTTCACACTATTTATTTCTATCCAATAACCATCAGGATCTTGAATGTAAATTTGTTTGACTCCATCTGCGCGAACACTAATATTATGCTTAGTTCCAGCCCAATCCCAATACATAATGTTTTGGGCTTCTAAAGCTTTTACAAGAGCATCAAAATTAGCGGACATAAAAGCAAAATGAACCGCTCTATTAGTTATTACAGGCTCTTTCATGGTAGATATTAAGTGCATTTCTTTGCCGTCACCTAACGAAATCCAGCGAATACCTTCTTTTTTAGTTTTATTGGTTATTTCTTGGAGTTTCAAAACAGTAGTGTAAAACGCTACAGAATT
Organism: Flavobacterium sp. 123; assembly: GCF_003634825.1. Lineage (NCBI taxonomy): Bacteria > Pseudomonadati > Bacteroidota > Flavobacteriia > Flavobacteriales > Flavobacteriaceae > Flavobacterium > Flavobacterium sp. 123. The sequence continues at coordinate 648,936 of NZ_RBXD01000001.1, read as the reverse complement.
ATTTACATCTTTTACGGAAAGTGCAATATGATCCATTTTCAAAGCAAAAGTATTGTTATCCTGTGCCCAGATGCATCCTGTAAAGGCTAAGCTTAACAGTAAAAAAGTTATTTTCTTCATTGATTAAATGTTTTTTGGTAATAGTTTAGTTTTTTCTGAAGCTAAAAGTAATTAAAAAAAGGATTTGTTTTTCACTTTATTATAAAACAAAGAAGTAACGATACACCTGTAAACTGATTTCTAAAAAAAGTTTATCTTTAGCCAACCAAAAACCAAAACCAATAATTATGCAAGACAATAAACCAGAAGATTTTAAGCGAGAACTCGGATTGCTCGATGGAACCATGCTCGTGGTGGGCTCTATGATAGGTTCAGGAATATTTATAGTGAGTGCGGATATTGCTCGGCAAGTTGGATCTGCTGGATGGCTGACTTTAATTTGGCTTATATCAGGATTAATTACGATGATTGCAGCGGTGAGTTATGGAGAATTAAGCGCCATGTTTCCTAAAGCGGGCGGTCAATATGTATATCTCAAAGAAGCCTATAATAAGCTAATTGCATTTTTGTATGGATGGAGTTTCTTTGCGGTAATCCAGACTGGAACAATAGCGGCAGTAGGTGTTGGGTTTTCAAAATTTGCAGCTTATTTATACCCCCCTTTGAGTGATGAAAACATTCTTTATGAATTAGGTTCTTTTAAACTCAATGCGGCTCAAATAGTATCTATTGTTACGATTGTTTTACTGACATATGTGAACAGCCGTGGTGTTAAAAACAGTAAAATTCTGCAAACGGTTTTGACGGTAATCAAAATTTTGTCTTTGTTCGGCTTGATTATTTTTGGGTTTTTATTGGCTGCCAAAGCCGATGTTTGGAACGCAAACTGGGCTGATGCTTGGAGTACACGCTCTTTTAATACTGAAACAGGTTCTTGGTTGCCAATAGGCGGAACGGCATTGATTACGGGGATTTCAGCAGCAATGGTGGGTTCTTTGTTTTCTAGCGATGCTTGGGTTGGAGTAACTTTTATTGCAGGTGAAATCAAAAATCCAAAACGCAATGTGGGTTTGAGTTTGTTTTTGGGAACATTTATTGTAACAATTATTTATGTTTTGACAAATTTGATGTATCTCGCAGTTATCCCTTTGGATGAAATTGCCACTGCAAAATCAGATAGAGTAGCAGTAGTCGCTTCGCAATATACTTTTGGTGATATGGGAACAATTATCATTGCAGTAATGATTATGATTTCGACTTTTGCTTGTAATAACGGTTTAATAATGGCGGGAGCTAGAGTTTATTATACAATGGCAAAAGATGGCTTGTTTCTTAAAAAAGCGGCAAACTTGAATGATGCGAGTGTTCCAGCTTGGGCACTTTGGGTACAATGTATTTGGGCTTCGGTGTTGTGTTTGACAGGGAAATATGGGGATTTATTGGATTTTGTAATTATTATTGTATTGATTTTTTACATTCTGACTATCTATGGAATTTTTATTTTACGTAAAAAAATGCCTGATGCAGAAAGACCATACAAAGCTTTTGGTTATCCTTTCTTGCCTTTCTTGTATATTATAATAGCTTCGGCTGTATGTGTTTCACTTTTGTTTACAAAGTTTTCTACTTGCGGTTGGGGTGTTCTTATTATGTTAACAGGAATTCCGATTTATTATTTGACAAAACCAAAAGAATAATTTAAGTTTAAAAAGATTTTAAACAATCAAATAAAAAAAATCCGCCTTTATTAAAGGCGGATTTTATATTTATTGGGGGCATTTATTTTTAATGAATTAAGCAGTTGCAAATTCTTCTAAAACAGATTCAACTTCATCAAAAGATAATCCCCAAGCTTCAGCGACACCTTTATAGACTATTTTGCTTTCGGCTATGTTTAGTCCTTTTTTCAATTCTTCATTTTCTTTGCAAGCTTTTCTCCATCCTTTATTCGCTAATTGTAATGCGTAGGGTAAAGTTGCATTAGTTAAAGCCAAAGTTGAAGTATAAGGAACAGCACCAGGCATGTTTGCTACACAATAATGAACAATTTCATCAATGATAAAAGTTGGATTTTCGTGTGTGGTTGGCGTACAGGTTTCAATACAACCACCTTGATCAACGGCTACATCCACTACTACTGTTCCTGGACTCATTAATTTCAACATTTCACGAGTTATCAAATGAGGCGCTTTTGCACCAGGTATTAAAACAGCACCAATTACTAAATCTGCATCAGCTATTGCTTCGCAAATGTTATAATGGTTAGATATCAAAGTCGTTACATTAGCCGGCATTACATCTGATAGATAACGTAAACGAGCTAAACTTACATCCATAATTGTAACACGAGCACCAAATCCTGCAGCCATTTTAGCCGCTTGTGTTCCCACAATTCCACCACCTAAAACAACTACTTTTGCTGGAGTTACTCCCGGAACACCTCCTAAAAGGATTCCTTTTCCTTTCATTGGTTTTTCCAAGTATTTAGCGCCTTCTTGAATAGACATTCTACCTGCTACCTCAGACATTGGAACTAATAGTGGTAAGCTACGATCTGTTTTTTCGACTGTTTCGTAAGCAAGACATACTGCGCCACGCTCAATCATAGCATGCGTTAATGGTTCAGATGATGCGAAGTGAAAATAGGTAAATAATAATTGATCTTTTTTGATTAGTGAATATTCAGAGGCAATAGGTTCCTTTACTTTGATAATCATTTCAGCAATGCTGTAAACATCTTCAATTGTAGGCAATAGTTTTGCTCCTGCTTCGGTATAAGCTTTGTCGCTAAAACCACTGTTCTCTCCTGCTGTTGTTTGTACGTAAACTTCATGTCCGTATTTTTTGAATTCAGCAACACCTGCTGGTGTGAGGGCAACACGGTTTTCGTTGTTCTTGATTTCTTTTGGAATTCCGATTATCATAGTAGTGTGTTTAATGGGTTGAGAATAATTGTATTACAAAAATAATAGATAAAGAAAATATTATTGCTATAGGACTATTAATTAAGAAAATATTTATTTTATTTAGTACTTTAGCATTAAATATTTCTAATAAATAGATTTTTACACTTCTGAAAAGAAAAAAAAACTATTGTTAGCCAAATAACCTAAAAAACAATCAATACTAAACCTATGATTTTAGACGAAACTGACAAAAAAATATTGCGTCTTTTGCAGGAAGATGCCCATTTGACTTTAAAAGATATTGCAAATCAAATCAATCTTTCGCTCACGCCTGTTCACGATAGAGTGAAACGATTAGAGAAAGAAGGCATAATAGAGAAGTATGTTACTATTTTGAATAAAAAGAAACTAGGTAAAAATTTGACCGTTTATTGCCAAGTAACTCTCGTTAAACAAACCTACGATATCTCGGAAGCATTTAATCATGCTATATTGAATTTACCTGAAGTGGTGGAATGTAATTTTGTGTCTGGAAGCTTTGATTATATGCTCAAAATTATTTTGCCTGATATGGAAAGTTACCATCATTTTCACCAAAAAAAATTGTCCGTTTTACCAGAAGTTTCCCTAATAAATAGTTTTTTTATTATTTCGGAAGTGAAAACAACGACTGTTCTGCCAATTTAGATCTGCATTTTCAAAGTTTCCAAAAGAATTATTTATCTCAAAATAAAAATCCGTTTCAAATAAATGAAACGGATTTTCGAATGAATTCAGGTTGGGTTGCTTTATTAAAAAAATCTAAAAAAAAAACAGCAACTTAAAACCTGTAATTGTTAGGTTAGTAATAAGTAAAACGCCTTACTTTGGCAATGTATTTTGCTAATCGAATTACTTGATGGCTGTAACCAAATTCGTTGTCGTACCAAATGTAAAGCACAATGTTTTTTCCATCATTGGAAACAATCGTTGCATTGCTATCGTAAATTGAAGGAGCTGAAGTTCCAATAATATCAGAAGAAACTAATTCATTATTTAATGAATATTTGATTTGTTCTACTAATTCACCTTCCAAAGCATATTTTTTCATAATAGAGTTAATTTCTGCAATCGAAGTCTCTCGAGTCACTTCAAGATTGAGCACCACTAACGAGCCATTAGGCACAGGTACACGAATGGCATTGGAAGTTAATTTGCCTTGCAATGAGGGTATCGCTTTTGCTACAGCTCTACCAGCTCCCGTTTCTGTAATGACCATGTTTAATGCAGCGGCTCTTCCTCGGCGGTATTTTTTATGCATATTATCAACCAAATTTTGGTCGTTTGTATATGCGTGAATGGTTTCTAAATGTCCTTTTACAACGCCAAGTGTATCTTCAATTACTTTTAGAATTGGTGTAATTGCATTTGTGGTACAAGAAGCTGCTGAAAAGATATCGTTTTGATCAGGATTGTATTGGTTTTGGTTTACTCCGTGAACAATGTTTGGAACTCCTTTTCCGGGAGCGGTAAGCAATACTTTTTCAGAGCCTTTTGATGTTAAATGACGGCTCAAAGCTTCTTGAGTTGTGAATGCACCCGTGTTATCAATAACAAGAGCTTTTTTGATTCCGTAAGTGGTGTAATCAATTTCTTCAGGCGTATTTGCCGAAATCATATGAACGGTTGTTCCATTGATAATCAGTGCGCTATTTTGACTATCGGCAACAACAGAGCCTTGAAAATCACCATGGATTGAATCGTAACGAAGTAATGAAGCTCTTTTTTCAAGAGAAGTTGCATCGTTTTTGTCTCGAGTTACAATAGCTCTTAATCGCAATTGATTTCCTTTTCCAGTTTTAGATAACAACTCACGTGCTAATAATCGTCCGATTCTTCCAAAGCCATATAAAACAACGTCCTTGGGTTGGATTTCCTCAGAGTTTTTCGCGTTTTTTAATTTGTCTAATACAAAATAGCGTTCGTCAGGATATTTCTCATCATCTAAGCGGTATTCGTAGGTTAGTTTTCCAATATCTAATTTGGAAGGTGGCAAGTCTAATGATAAGATGACCTTTGCAATTTCAACTGAATCAAAAACAGAAATAGGTTTGCTTACAAATTCTCCTGCATAATCATGTAAGTTGATAATTTCACTTACGTTTTTGTCAATTAATTGATTCCGAAATAAAACCATTTCTATGGATTTATCATACCATAAATCGCTGATGACTTTGATTAATTCTACTGCGGCACGTCTTCTGTCGGCTTGAAACGAAATTTCTTTTTCGTATTTAAGTTTGGTTTTCATGTTTAAAAATTAGGAAAAAAAAGAACTGTTTTTTTAATTTTGCGCAAAAGTACCTTATTTCAATCGATTTCGTAGCTTATTTTTATTTTTTTTTCAAATAAAAAGCCATCTTGATTTTTGCAAGATGGCTTCTGTATTTTTGTTTTTTTGAGAAATTAAATAATGATTCTAAAAATTTCTCCGTTTTTGTTTATCATTTCAATTCGCATGCTTTGTTTCTCATCTCTGTTTTTGAAAATTTTGGAAACCGCTTCGATGTTTGAAGCTTTTACGTTATCAATACTTAAAATGATATTTCCTTTAAGCTCTTCAGCATATTGTTCTAGATTTTCATTATTGATTGATTTGATTTTTACGCCATAATCAATTTTAAAAGCTTTCTTATCAGCAGCGTCAATATTTTCTACCTCAATTCCTTTAAATTCTGTTGTAAAAAATTCATTTTTACTTAAAGTAACAGGAGCTGTTTTGTTTTTGCCATCACGAATAAAGGTTACCTGCACTTTGTCATTTGGTCTTTTGGTATTTATATATCCAGAAAGGTCAGCAAAAGTGGCTACTTTTTGTTCGTCTAATTGTATAATAATATCTCCTTTTTGAAGTCCTGCTTTTTCGGCACCTGAATTTTTAGAAACTTTATTAATATAAAATCCTTGAGTTTGTGTAACGCCTAATTCTTTGGAAGCAATAGCATTTAATTCGCCACCTTCTACCCCTAAAACGCCTCTTTGAACATTGCCGAATTCCATTAAGTCTTCAATTATTTTGCGAGCATTATTAGACGGTATAGCAAATGAATAGCCAACATATGAACCTGTTGTTGACGAAATCATAGTGTTGATTCCAATTAATTCGCCGCGGGTGTTTACTAATGCGCCACCACTATTTCCTGGATTTACTGCGGCGTCAGTTTGTATAAAAGATTGAATCCCGCTAGTGTCTAGGTTTCTAGCTTTTGCAGAAACAATTCCAGCGGTTACCGTTGAAGTTAAGTTATATGGATTTCCTACAGCAAGAACCCATTCGCCCACTTTTACAGAATCTGAATTGGCAAAAACTGTATAAGGAAGTTTTTCATCGGCATTGATTTTTAATAAAGCAATATCCATTTTTGAATCTGTTCCAATAAGTTTTGCCGTATATGATTTTTTATTGTTCAATGTAATTTCAATTTCTGTAGCATCTTTAATTACATGATTGTTTGTTACGATATAGCCATCTTCAGAGATGATAACCCCAGAACCTGTGCCTATTTGTTCCTGTTGTTGTTGGCCACCATAACCATAGAAATATTCCAATATTGGATTACTGATTGATTTTCGGGAAACATTTTTTACGTGAACAACTGTATGGATTGTTTTGTCTGCGGCTTCAGTGAAATCAACTGTTTCAGCAGATAATCCAACCGTTCTTCCATAGTTCTCGGATGCAACAGTAACTAGACCGCTTTTGTTATTAGAAAAATACCCATTGCTGTCAAATAATAGTTTGTATGTACCTAAAGTAATAGCTCCGCTTAATAGCGATACTAAAAATAAGCTTGAAAATTTTTTCATAATACAATTTAGTTTTATAGTTATTTCATTACAAATTTACCAGATAATTTTTTTGAGCAAAACAGTTTAACGCTCTTTAACAATGATTAACATTTCATTAATAGTTCGTACTTTTGTAGCACTCAATTTAGTAAAAATGCAATTAGAATTTTATAAATACCAAGGAACAGGAAATGATTTTGTAATGATTGATAATCGATCTGAAACTTTTCCTAAAGAAAATACGCAGTTGATAGAGCGCTTATGTGATCGACGTTTTGGGATTGGTGCTGACGGACTGATTTTGTTAGAAAATGATTCTGAAACTGATTTTAGAATGGTCTATTACAATTCAGATGGAAATCAAAGTTCCATGTGTGGTAATGGTGGACGCTGTTTAGTGGCTTTCGCCAAAAAACTAAATGTTATAGAAAACAATACTACTTTTATTGCAACAGATGGTTTGCATCATGCAAGTGTTGCTAATGATGGAATCGTTTCTTTGCAAATGATTGATGTTGCTACTATTAAAAAAGAAAGCGAGTACACTTTTATGAATACGGGTTCGCCACATCATGTACAATTAGTGGAGGATTTGGAACATTATAATGTAAAAGAAAATGGAGCTGCACTTCGTTACGGTCCACTATACGGAAAAGAAGGCAGTAATATTAATTTCGTTAAAAAAATCAACGACGATACTTTTTCACTTCGCACATACGAAAGAGGCGTGGAGGATGAAACTTTGGCTTGTGGAACTGGTGCTACTGCGGTTGCTATTGCAATGAATGCGACTGGACAAACGAATGCTTCTTCCATTAAATTGAATGTGGAAGGCGGGAAATTAGCTGTTTCTTTTGATAAAATTGGGGATCAGTTTACCAATGTTTTTCTTATTGGTCCAGCAGAATTTGTGTTTAAAGGAGTGATTGAAATTTAATTTAAAATGATAACACTAAAAGGCGAAAACATTTATCTCCGAGCACTCGAACCAAATGACTTGGAGTTTGTTTATGCTATGGAAAACGATCAAAATATCTGGGAGGTAAGCAATACGCATACTCCTTACAGTCGGTTTTTGGTGAAGCAATATTTAGAAAATGCACATCAAGATATTTATGAAGCAAAACAATTGCGATTGGCTATTTGTAAAGACCAAGATTTTCCCGCAATAGGATTAATTGATTTGTTTGATTTTGATTCAAAAAACAACAGAGCTGGTATAGGTATTGTAATTCAGACAGTTGAAAACAGAAAACTAAATATTGGTTCCGAAGCACTAGAGCTATTAATTCGTTATTCATTTTATAATCTTGGTTTACACCAATTGTATGCAAATATTGCTACCGAAAATGAAGCTAGTACAGCACTTTTTACTAAATTTGGGTTTCAGAAAATAGGAGTTAAAAAAGATTGGACTTTCGTAAACGGGAAGTACAAAGACGAAGTCATTTTTCAATTAATTAATCATTCATTTTAAAAATATTAGTTTTGAACATTAAAAAAATCATAACCATTGTAGCTGTTGTATTAATATCGGTATTAATGATCTACGGATTTATTTTGATACGACAAATATTTGCAGATAACACTAAATTCGAAACGAATGAAGTGTATGTTTTTGTTCCAACAGATGCAAATTATGAAGATGTCAAGAAAATAGTCGCTCCATATGTTGAAGATATGAACCGATTTGATGTGGTAGCGAACAAAAAAAGCTATCCTACAAATGTAAAATCAGGTCGTTTTTTATTCAAAAAAGGAATGAATAGCAATGAATTGATTAATGCTTTGAGATTGAATCTTGCAGTAAATTTAGCTTTCAATAATCAAGAAAGATTAGAAGATTTTGCAGGAAGAATTGGTTCTCAAATTGAAGCTGATAGTTTGTCATTATTGACTTCGTTCAAAGATTCTACATTTTTAAAAGAAAACGGTTTCAACGAGGAAAATGTTTTGACAATGTTCATTCCTAATACCTACGAAATATTTTGGAATACGTCTGCAGATAAATTCCGAGATAAAATGATTAAGGAATATAGAAATTTCTGGAATGAAGAACGAATTGAAAAAGCAAAAAAACAAGGATTAACTCCAATAGAAGCTACTATTTTAGCCTCAATCGTACATAAAGAATCTGTTAAAAAAGAGGAGAGACCACGAATAGCAGGGGTTTATTTGAATCGCTTGCATAAAGGAATGCTTTTGCAGGCTGATCCAACGGTAATTTATGCCGTAAAGAAAAAATCTAACGATTTTACGCAAGTCATCAAAAGAGTTTTGAATAAGGATTTGTCAGTTGCTTCTCCTTATAATACATATTATACTTTAGGGCTTCCTCCAGGGCCTATTGCAATGCCTGATATTACGGCACTTGAGGCGGTGTTAAATCCTGAAAAACACAATTATATTTATTTTTGTGCTAGTGTAGATCGTTTTGGATATCATGAATTTGCCGTAACACAAGCAGAACATGAACAAAATGCTAAAAAATATTACAATTGGATTAATAGTCAAGGTGTAAAAAGATAGTTTTGAAACATCAAAAAATCTATCTTTTATTCCTCTTAACACTGATAGGATTTCCTTTTACATTCGCGCAAAATTCGAATGTAAGTTTTTTAAAACCATTTGATTCCATAAACAAATCAAGATTAAATACGGTTCTGATCTCTGAATCAATTCTAGCAACAGGGGCTTTAGTTGGTTTAAACCAAATTTGGTATGCTGATTATCCAAAATCTGATTTTCATTTTATAAATGATAATTCAGAATGGCTTCAAATGGATAAAGTAGGTCATTTTTATTCTTCCTATCATTTAGGTCGTTTTGGTTCTGAAATGTTGGAATGGAGTGGAGCAAGCAAACATAAACAATTAGTTTATGGTTCTGGATTAGGATTTGCATTTTTGACAGCTGTTGAAGTTATGGATGGCTACTCTTCGGAATGGGGTGCTTCCTCGGGCGATATTCTTGCAAATGCATCAGGAACTGCTTTATATGTTTCCCAAGAAATTTTTTGGAGCGAACAACGAATTACCCCTAAATTTTCATTTCATACGACCCAATATTCTAATTACAGACCCAATGTTTTAGGACGTTCATTAATGGAGCAAATTTTGAAGGATTATAATGGTCAAACGTATTGGCTTTCTATTAATTTATTTTCTTTTTCTAAAGGGTCAAAAATTCCAAAATGGTTAAACCTTGCTTTGGGTTATGGAGGCGACAAAATGATAGCTGGAAATGTCGAAAAAAGCACTCCATTTGGAGCTAAAAAAACCGAAAGATACCGACAATTTTACCTCAGTTTGGATGTTGATTTGACTAAAATTGAAACTAAATCACATTTTTTGAAGACTTTTTTCTCTGTTTTTAACACTATTAAAATTCCTGCTCCAACGTTTGAATACTCGGCTAACGAGGGACTTAGAGGTCACATCTTGTATTTTTAGAAAAGATTAACGTGTTGATTTTGAGCATTCTATTTTTTATTGTATCTTTGCGCGTAGAAATTTCTTAACGGGACAGCGTTTTGAAGAAAAACAATTTATGATAAAAAAATGGTATTTTTATACAAGTTTGACAATTATTGTAGCTTTTTTAAGCTCTGGTTTTAAACCTTTTAATTTAGAAACCACCCCTTGGTTTTTAACAAATGAATCAGATGGATCCGACTACTTATTTCCATCTCAAAAACAACAAGATTACCCCAATTTGAACATCCCTTTTACTGGAAATTTCTTTATTGGTTTCAAAGAAGCAATCGCTTACAAAGAGTCTCAAGGCAAATACAAAAAAATCAATTCTCTAGGTTATTTAGGCAAATATCAATTTGGTTCCGAAACATTAAAAACAATCGGTGTTCATAATAGAGCTGCTTTTTTAAATAGTCCTGAATTGCAAGAAAAAGCGTTTATTGCTCTTTTAACTAAAAATAAAGGAGAGTTAAAAGATGAGATTGAAAAATACGAAGGAACTGTGATGAATGGTATCCGAGTAACAGAATCTGGCATTTTAGCAGCAGCACACCTTGGCGGTGTTGGTTCGGTTAGAAAGTATTTAAGAAATAACGGAAAACGGTACTTAAGAGATGCTTACGGAACTTCATTAAGAAGTTATATGAAAGCATTTGGAGGGTACGATACTTCATTCATTGCTGCAGATAGCGATGCAACAGTTAAAAACATATAATAGTTTTTTACTTAAAATATAAAAGACCGCTAATTTAGCGGTCTTTTTTTATAATTAAATGGAGATTATTTAACTTTTAAAATTTCACCATTTGGTCTAACTACTAATTTCCGAGTTTCTTTTCCTTTTTTGATGGTAACATTATATTCTTTTTTGGTTACATCGCCATCGCGTTGTGTATATAGAAATTTATCATTAACAATGGACCATTGTGGATAGGTTTTATAAATGGAGTAAATAACTTGGTGTGGAAGTCTTACTTTTTTGTAATTTTCAACTACACGAGTCAATTTGCCTTTTTCATCATAAGTTGCTACCAAAGATCCTGCTTTTGATTTTGTGACCAATAAGTATTCTTCAAATCCTTCATTTTTTTTACCAAGATCATAAGCAATAAATTTTTCTTCAATTGCTCTAATTCTTTGGTCTGGATTATTGTCTGGTAAATAAATAGAAAAATCAGAGCCTATTCTTTTAATTACAACTCCAGGCAATTCCTCGATTTTCATTTCTCCTTTCTCATTTTCAACTTGAGCATAGGAAACGCTTGTTAAGCCTAAAAACAGCAAAATAATAATAATTGATTTCATAATATTCAGATTTAAATTAATATTGATTAAGTATAAAAAAATAATTAGTAAATAAATTTAAGGTTTTTAGTTTCTTCCCCTTCTTGTTATTATACCATCAATATGTAAGCGAATTATTATGATTTTTTTGAGGCTGTATTCTGTTTTTTGTAAAGATTTCTAGCATAAATTTAGTTAAAATAATTGGTTGTTTTTGTTAATGATTCCTATAAGGAGTGTTAATAAAACGTGTTTTTATGCTTTTTTATTTAGTAGTATTATTGTTCTATTTTATTGATATGTAAATGTTTGTGTATAAAAAAACACCAAAAGTAATTTTGGTGTTTCTTCGTGATGGAATATAGGATTTTGTATTTTTTAGCTAATTAAAATTTCTAAAATACTAATCGCGGCATCGCTAATTTTTGTTCCTGGTCCAAAGACAGCTACAGCGCCAGCATCAAATAAAAACTGATAATCTTGAGCAGGAATTACACCGCCTACAACTACCATAATATCTTCTCTTCCGTATTTTTTAAGTTCGGCAATTATTTCTGGCACAAACGTTTTGTGCCCTGCGGCTAATGATGAAAGGCCAAGAACATGGACATCATTTTCTACCGCTTGTTTTGCTGCTTCGGCTGGCGTTTGAAAAAGGGGGCCAATATCTACGTCGAAACCAATGTCTGCATAACCAGTAGCTACAACTTTAGCTCCACGATCGTGACCGTCTTGTCCGATTTTTGCAATCATAATTCTTGGGCGACGCCCTTCTTTTTCGGCAAAAGCATCAGCCAATTCTTTTGCTTTTTCAAAGCTTTTGTCCTCTTTCATTTCCTTACTATACACGCCACTAAATGATTTAATTTGTGCTTTATATCTTCCGAATACGGTTTCAAGTGCATCACTGATTTCGCCTAATGTAGTTCTGTTTCTAGCAGCTTCAACGGCTAGTTCTAATAAATTTCCTTCTCCAGTTTTAGCACAAAGGATTAATTTTTCAAGTGAAACTTTTACTTTTTCGCTGTCACGAGTTGATTTAATTCGATCTAATTGTTCCAATTGTTGCTTGCGCACCATTTGGTTATCAACATCAAGAATTTGTAACGGATCTTCTTTATCTAAACGGTATTTATTGACTCCAACAATAACATCTTGATTGCTATCAATTCGGGCTTGTTTTCTAGCAGCTGCCTCTTCAATGCGAAGTTTAGGGATTCCTGATTCAATTGCTTTAGTCATTCCGCCTAATTCTTCAACTTCTTCGATCAGTTTCCAAGCATTTTCTGCAATTTCATTTGTAAGGCTTTCGATATAATAACTTCCAGCCCAAGGATCAACTGTTTTAGTAATTTTAGTTTCCTCTTGTAAAAAAATCTGTGTGTTTCTAGCTATTCTAGCAGAAAAATCCGTCGGCAATGCAATTGCTTCATCTAAGGCATTTGTATGTAGCGATTGTGTTCCGCCAAATGCTGCTGCTGCTGCTTCAATACAAGTTCTGGCCACATTATTGAAAGGGTCTTGTTCTGTTAAACTCCAACCACTTGTTTGGCAATGGGTACGTAAGGCTAATGATTTTTCGTCCTCTGGATTAAACTGTTTTAGGAGTTTTGCCCAAATCATACGACCGGCACGCATTTTAGCAATTTCCATAAAATGATTCATTCCTATTGCCCAGAAAAAAGATAGACGAGGAGCAAATTCATCGATTTTCATTCCAGTTGCTAATCCAGTTCTAATATATTCTAATCCATCTGCCAGGGTGTATGCTAATTCAATATCAGCTGTGGCTCCTGCTTCTTGCATATGATAGCCAGAAATAGAGATAGAGTTGAATTTCGGCATTTTTTTACTGGTATATTCGAATATATCTGCAATGATTTTCATAGATGGAGTTGGTGGATAGATATAGGTATTTCGAACCATAAACTCTTTCAAAATATCATTTTGTATCGTCCCTGAAAGTTGTACTGGTTTTACACCTTGTTCCTCTGCGGCTACAATATAAAAAGCCATTATAGGTAAAACAGCACCGTTCATAGTCATGGAAACTGACATTTCATCTAATGGAATTTCATTAAACAATACTTTCATATCCTCAACAGAATCAATTGCTACTCCTGCTTTTCCTACATCACCTACTACGCGTTCATGGTCTGAGTCGTAACCGCGATGGGTTGGTAAATCAAATGCTATCGAAAGTCCTTTTTGTCCTGCGGCTAAATTTCTTCTGTAGAAAGCATTACTTTCCTCTGCTGTTGAAAATCCAGCATACTGACGCACCGTCCATGGCCTGCGAACATACATGGTGGTATAAGGGCCACGTAAATTTGGAGCAAAACCAGCGCCAAATTCTAAGTGTTCTAAATTTTCAATATCCTTTTTCGTGTAGGTATTTTTCAATAAAATTCCCTCTGCAGTTAAGAATTCGTTGCCTGACAGCTCACGGTTTTCTGTTTTGGCAGTACCGTCTAAATTTATATGTTGAAGGTCTTTTCTTTTCATTTGTAAATCCAGAAATTTAAATCTTTGTTTTAATTTTTGATGATTTGAATGCTATTTATTCTTTAGCAAGTCGCTCTTGTTCTAGTTTTTCTGACAATCGCTTTTCAATGATTGGGGTGATTAATGTCTTTCGGGGTTTTACTTTTACAAAAGGGAATAGTTCTAAATCATTTTTCATTCTGTCCTCCTTGTTTTTGTATTTGTTAGTCCCAAGAAGAATTTCTTTACCCGTATCAAATAATTCTTGCTCATAATCAGCGCTTTCTTGAATTTTTCTTTTGATGATTCCTTCGTTGAGTTGTTTCAGGAAGCCACCATTTTCTTCTATATTCTTAAATAAAGCTAAAGCTTTTTCGGCTAATTGATTTGTTAAGTTTTCTATGTAATAACTTCCATCAGCTGGGTTATTTACTTTGTCAAAATAGCTTTCGTTTTTCAGAATCAACAATTGATTTCTGGCAATTCTGTCACCAAATTCATTGTCTTTATGGTATAAAGCATCGTAAGGCAAATTTGCAATGCTATCCGCTCCACCCAGAATAGCGCTCATGCATTCGGTTGTGGTGCGCAACATATTTACATTGTAATCATATAAAGTTTTGTTTCTTTTTGTTGGTGAAACTAAGAAATAACAATCTAAATTAGGGTTGTATTCTTTTGCAATTAGCTTAAAAAGCAATCGTAAAGCACGAAGTTTTGCAATTTCAAAAAAGTAATTTGTGCCTACAGAGATTTCAAAAACTATGGGTTTATTAATGACTTCAATTCTATTGAAATATTCATTTGCGTGCGCTAAACTATAGGCAATTTGTTGTACTATTGTGGCTCCTGCATTTTGATATAAAGCACTATTAATACTTATTAATGAAACGGATTTTGTTTCTTTCGAAAGTAAATTTAAGCTGTCGAAGTTACTTTTTTCAGCGGTTGTAAACCAATTTCCTTCTTTTGCTAATTGACCTATTGGATCAATATTGCAGTATATTGTAGCGTTTTTTTGTTTAGCAATGGCTTCTATTTTCTTTACGAAATCGATTGAAAAAAAACTCAAATGGAAATAAATGGCTGTGTTTTCCAAAGGTAATTTTTCTAATAAATGCTCTACGTTTATGGCTTCATTTTCAATAGTGAAACGAACACTTTCTGCACCGCGGTTCAATGATTCTAGCGCTCTTTCTATTGACTTTTCAATATCAAAGACAAAAATATTTTGACAAATTTTGAATTCAGATGCTTTTGTAGGTACTGAAAATGTCTTAGTGACATCGTCTTTATCATAAAAAGGTTTTACTTTAATATCTTCTGGAGAATTCCAAATAAGGGTTTCATTATAGTCAGCTCCTTTGAGTTCAAATTGGATTTTTTGTTTCCATTGTTTGGCAGATATTGGATTGAATTCTTTGAAAAGGTTTTTCATTTGTTGGTGTTTTCAGTCACGGTTCAGTTTTTTGAAATCTATTTTTTAAAAGAAGTACTATCTCCTTCAAATTCGATGATGTAAATATCCTCACTATCTTTTTTCATGTAATATTTTTCGCGGGCATATTTTTCAACTTGTTCTGAATTTTTAAGTTGTTTGATTTGTTGCTGATCTTTTTTTATTTCTTCTTGATAGTAGGTTGCATTGTCCTCTAATTCATCTATTTGTTTGTCTAGAAAGCGGTGATCGAAATAAGAATAATTATCTAAAAAAATCATCCATGTCGAAAAAAACAGTAATACCCAAATGTATTTGTTACTTAAAAATTTAAACCAAGCTTTGTCTTTGTACGGATTTGTCATGTAAAATATTTTTTAGCCCCGATTAAAGTGAAAATCCTTATGGGCGTTTTTCAGCGCATAAGATTGAAACGGAAAGCGGGAAATAGCTTCAAATTATTCCCTATCTAGGAGTAATTATAAGCGTGATTTTGTATGTTAATGTTGCAATAAAATTACAATAATTTATAGAATCTTTTGGTTTATAACTGCTCTAACTACGTCAATTGCAACGGTATTATATTTGTCATTAGGAATTATAATATCAGCAAATGCTTTTGTAGGTTCGATGAATTGTTCGTGCATGGGTTTTAAGGTGTTTTGATACCGGTTTAAAACTTCGCCCATGTCTCTTCCACGTTCTGCAATATCTCTTTTGAGGCGTCTTATCAAGCGCTCGTCAGAATCCGCATGAACATATACTTTAATATCAAAAAGATCACGTAATTCTGGATTTGCTAAAATCAGAATGCCTTCTACAATCATTACTTTTCGAGGATGTGTAAATACGGTATCATTAGTTCTATTATGTGTCACAAACGAATATACAGGTTGATCAATGTTATTGCCCGCTTTTAACTCTTTGAGATGGGCTACTAATAATTCAAAGTCAATAGCTCGTGGATGATCAAAATTAATCAAGGCTCTTTCGTCAAAAGAAAGCCCGCTATTTTCTTTATAATAGGAATCTTGAGAAATAATACCCACTTCTGTTTCTGGTAATTCATTCATAATCTGATGAACTACAGTTGTCTTTCCGCTTCCTGTTCCGCCTGCAATCCCGATAATGAGCATAGAAAATCTTTTATTTATTTGTTCAAACAAAAATAGCAATTTAATTTTGAGCGGATTTCGTTTTAGGAGAAATGTTTGCTAATTTAATATAGGTTTAGTCTTCCTTATTTGTTTTCAATTTTTTTCTATCTTTAGTTTTTAAAAATCAGAAACCTTGTATTCACAAATCAATAAAAATATCAGTCGCTACGTTACTTTTGAAAAGGAAGAATTAGACATTTTCAATTCTTTATTGGAATACAAACAGGTGCTTAAAAAAACAATAATGCTTCGGGAAGGGGAGATGTGTAATTTTGAGGCTTTTGTGATTAAAGGATGTTTCCGTAAATATTATATTGATGCCAATGGTTTAGAGGTTATTTTACAATTTGCAATTGAGAATTCATGGGTAAGTGATATTTCATTTAGTATTTATGAAGAGGAACCCAGTCGTGTTTTTATAGAATCACTTGAGGATTCTGAAATTTTTGTGTTTTCTCCCGAAACAAAAGAAACCTTATTAGCTAAAGCTCCTAAATTTGAAAGAGCCTTCCGAATTTTGATGCAGCGCAATCTTGCCGTTACCCAAAACCGTCTTTTTAATACTATTTCTAAAACAGCTACAGAAAAGTATCTTGAATTTTTATCCCAATATCCTACACTTTCACAGCGAGTGGCACAACATTATATTGCGTCTTATCTTGGTATTTCTGCTGAGTTTTTAAGTAAAATAAGAACCAAAATCGCAAAACACTAAAATTTCTTTATTTTTCATTTCTTGTCCTAGTTCAATGCAATAGCTTTTTTTTTGGCGCAACTTTGTACCATAATAGTAAAGCACTGAACAATGGAAAATAATAATGAACAAATTAATAAATATGTATTGCACAAAGCAGCTACTCGTGGTCATGCTAATCATGGTTGGTTAGAATCCTATCATACTTTTAGTTTTGCAAATTACCACAATCCAGAGCGTATGAATTTTGGGGTCTTGCGAGTATTAAATGATGATAGAGTAAGTGAAGGAATGGGTTTTGGAAAACATCCACATGACAATATGGAAATTATTTCAATTCCACTAGATGGAGATTTGGAGCACCAAGATAGCATGGGAAATGTTACCGTAATTAAAAATGGAGACATTCAGGTAATGAGTGCTGGAACGGGAATTTTTCATAGTGAATACAATAAAAACAAGGATCAATTGGTTAAATTTTTGCAAATTTGGGTGTATCCAAATCAAAAAAATGTTACCCCTCGATACGATCAAATTACTTTAAATTTAGAAGATCGTCATAATAAATTGCAGCAAATTTTATCTCCAAATTCAGAGGACGAAGGCGTTTGGATTTATCAAGATGCTTGGTTTCATATTGGAAAGTTTGATAAAGATTTTTCTACTTCATATCGATTAAAAAAGAAAGGAAACGGAGTCTATGCGTTTGTTTTGAATGGGGATTTCACCATTGGTGGAATTGAATTAAATCATCGCGATGGATTAGGGATTTGGGACACCAATTCCTTTTCGATACAAGCAAATTCTGAAGGTGCAGAAATTCTTTTGATGGAAGTTCCAATGCAATTATAAGAACACTAAATTTTAAAATTAAATAACACATTAATTCAAGTAAATAATAAATACAACGGCAATAACAAAATGGGCAATTGACCCAACGCATTCAGAAATAGGATTCAAAGTTAAACACATGATGTTTACTAATGTTTCAGGTAGATTTTCAAAATTTGATGCTTCGATTGAATCAGATAATGATACTTTTGAAAACGCAAAAATTGAATTTACAGGTGAAATTAATTCCTTATCAACAGGAAATACAGATAGAGATGCCCACTTATTGAGCCCTGATTTTTTTGATGTAGCTCAATTTCCTGAAATTAAATTTAATGCAACATCATTCTCAAAAATAAATGAAGGCGAATATATTCTTGAAGGTGATTTATCATTACGTGGAGTTTCAAAAACTGTAAAATTAGCAGTAGATTTTGGAGGTACCATGCAAGATCCTTGGGGAAATATTAAATTAGCTCTTTGATTAGAAGGTAAAATCAACAGAAAAGATTGGGGGTTAAACTGGAATTCTTCGCTTGAAACAGGAGGTGTTTTAGTTGGAGAGGAAGTTCGATTGAATGTTGAATTACAATTTGTAAAACAATAATCGAATAGTAAATTTTAAATACTTTATTTATGTAAGTAACGAATGAAAAGCACTAAAATTCTTTATATAGGCAGGCACTCTGAAATTATGGAAATTGTTGTTAGGCTTATCAATGCCAATGAAAATTGGGAAGGAATAGGCGCGATAACAGATGAGGAAGCGATGCGAATTTTTCAAAAAGAAAATATTGAAATTGTTTTGCTTGGCTCTGGAATTGATGAAGAAAGTGAAGCTA
Organism: Flavobacterium sp. 123; assembly: GCF_003634825.1. Classification (NCBI taxonomy): domain Bacteria; kingdom Pseudomonadati; phylum Bacteroidota; class Flavobacteriia; order Flavobacteriales; family Flavobacteriaceae; genus Flavobacterium; species Flavobacterium sp. 123. Next base: position 629,996 of record NZ_RBXD01000001.1, on the reverse strand, counting down.
TGCTAGATGCTTTTTTTAGAAAAACAAATTCTAAAATAATAATTATTCAGCATTATGGAGGAGGGAGTGGACTGCTTAAAAGTGAAATATTACTTGCATTGAGCAATTTTAAATAAAAAGAGAGAGTCAATTTGGCTCTCTCTTTTTTTATGTATTATTTGTTTTTCTTTGCTTTAATCATCATTTCTAATTGATCCCAAAGTTCTTCAGGAATTGCTTCTAGAATATTAAATTGTCCAGCTCCTTTAAGCCATTCTCCACCATCAATAACTACAACTTCACCATTTATATATGCTGAAAAATCAGAAACCAAATAAGCGGCTAAATTTGCTAATTCTTGATGATCACCTACACGTTTAAGAGGTACTTTCTTTGACATATCAAATTTCTCAGCTAAGTCACCAGGTAATAATCTGTCCCATGCTCCTTTTGTTGGAAATGGCCCTGGAGCTATTGCATTGGAACGAATTCCATATTTTGCCCATTCTACCGCTAAGCTTCTTGTCATGGCTAGAACTCCAGCTTTGGCAGTAGCACTTGGGACTACATATGCAGAACCTGTCCATGCATAAGTTGTTACTATATTTAAAATTACAGATGATTTTTGTTTGGTGTCAATCCAATGTTTTCCAAAGGCTAGTGTACAGTTTTTTGTTCCTTTCAAAACAATATCAATTACAGTATCAAATGCATTTGAAGACAATCTTTCCGTTGGGGAAATAAAATTCCCTGCGGCATTATTCAATAATACATCTGCTTTGCCAAAAGCTTTTAAGACTTCTTGTAGCATATTTTCCACCTCTTTATAATTGCGCACATCACATTGCAAAGGCAAACATGTTCCTCCAGTCTCTGTTTCAAGTTCAAGAGCTGTTTTTTTTAGTTTTTCAAGATCTCTTGAAGTAATAGCTACTTTCGCTCCAAGTTCTAAAAAATATTTTGACATTGCTTTGCCTAAGCCACTTCCGCCTCCAGTTACAACAATTACTTTCCCTTTTAGCGCATCATCACGAAGCATTTTATCTGTATAACTCATTGGTTTTTATATTTTGAATTGTAAATATATGAAATTAATAGTATGCATGCATAATAAATTTAGCTATTTTAGATGGCACATAATCGTTTTGCGGCTTCCTCTAAAGTTGTATTGTCTTTAGCGAAGCAAAAGCGAATAAGTTTGTGGTCTGTTTTATCCGCATAAAAAGTGGAAATAGGAATTGCGGCAACACCATGTTCTATAATTAATCGTTTGCAAAAATCAACATCGTCTTCCTCCGAAATGGAAGCGTAGGATACTACTTGAAAATAAGTTCCTTCGCAAGGCATAAGTTTGAAACGACTATCTTTAAGTAAGCTTCTAAAATAGTCCCGTTTTTCTTGATACATTTTTCCAATATCTTCAACTGAAACTATGTCAAGATAGCGGCTAATTGCCATTTGAGAAATACTAGTTACACTATAAACCAAAAATTGATGTACTTTTTTGATTTGATGCATTAAATGTTCGGGGGCAACAATATAGCCTACTTTCCAACCTGTAACATGAAAAGATTTTCCAAAAGAGGAAGCAACAATAGTGCGGTTTAGCAATTTTTCTCTTGTATGTGCTGAAATATGTTTTTTTTCAAAAGTGATGTATTCATATACTTCATCAGAAAGTAAGATGATATCAGGATATTTTTCTAGTAAAATTTCTAAGCTTTCAAAATCTGATTTAGTTAAGATTTTCCCTGTTGGATTATGCGGATTATTAATAACAATCATTTTAGTTTTTGAAGTACATGCATTTTCAATCCGCTCCCAATTTGGAGTATAATCATCATTTAAAGCTACTCTAATTGGCTTTGCTTTGGATAATAAAACTGGCGCTTCATAAGAATCATAACTAGGGTCTAAAATTATAACTTCCTCTTCTTTTTCTATCAAAGCTAAAATCGAAGTAAAAATTCCTTGTGTCGCGCCTGCGGTTACAAGTATTTCTGTATCATCTTGAAGTGTTCGCTTGTAAGCGTCTTTTACAAGTTGTCCAATTTTTGATAGTAGAGTTGGATAACCTGACATCGGAGCATATTGATGTACCTCTTCTTTGGTTAGTTTAGCGACAATATCAGTTAATCTTCCATCAACTGGAAAATTAGGGAATCCTTGCGAAAGATTGATGGCGTTGTATTCAGTTGCCATTTTAGACATTACGGTAAAAATACTGCTGCCTATATGCGGAAGTTTGTTCATAATTGAGTTGCATAAAATACTAACTATAAAAGTACATGATTTTGTATTAGTTTCCATTTTTTATGCAAATATGTAATGCGACTTTTCAGTTTATGTATTAAATAAAAAAAGCTATCGAACGATAGCTTTAATTTTATAGTTTATGTTGGATTATCTCGAACTTACAATATCTCCATTTGGATTAACTACTAATTTGAGTATGTCTTGTTCTTTTTTGATTTTTAGATTGTATTCTTTTTTAAGTACATCCCCTTCTTTTTGGGTGTAAAGAAATTTGTCGTTTACAATTTGCCATCCTGGATATTTTTTGTACACGGAGTAGATTATACTTCCAGGAAGTTTAACATTTTGATAATTTTCAACAACACGTGTTAATTTACCGTTTTCATTATAAGTTGCAGTTAAAGAACCTTTTGGGGTTTCCATTACCACTAAATAGGTTTCGTATCCCTCGTAATCTTTTCCTAAATCATAGGATATGAATTTATCTTGTAGTGCTCTTACATCTTGGTCAGGGTTTTTATCAGGTAAATACACTGAAAAATCTTTACCAACGCTTTTGATTACCACTCCAGGTAATTCTTCCATTTTGATTATCCCTTCTTCTGAACTACTTTCTTTATCTTGGGCGAAAGAAACTGTAGTTAAACTAAAAAAAATTAAAACAATTAGAAATGATTTCATGACATTAAGTTTTAAATTATTAATAAAATCAGGTTAATTTCAATGATTTAAATAGAATAAGGCTTGCATTTTCTTCCCCTTTTTGTTGTGATTAAATCATTGTAATTCAGGGCTTTAATTGTAATAATTGGTCTAGTAAAAGTAACTATATTATTAATGTACGAAGGTTAATTGTCTCTATAAAAACTGTTAATTTTAGAGGTTTTAATTGTAGTTTTTTGGCAAGAAAATCATTTAATATTCTTGTTTAAAGGAAAATCATTTTTTTTTAAGAAATACTTCGTGCTAGCACTATTTTCTTAAAAAATAATGTTTTTTAAAATTTGAATAAAAATTCTAGAGAAGTTATTTCGTGTTAATTAAAACTCGAAATTTTGTTACATTTTGTGAATAATAAAAATAGTAGGGCGATTATGTAAATCTACTTTAACTTTTTTCCAATCAGCAGCTCTCAAGGTCTTGATATATTCTGTTGGTAAAGTGATGTCAGTTGCAATACAAAGATACGTTGAAGGATTTAGGGCTTGCAAAATATCTTCTAACATTTTGTTATTTCGATAAGGTGTTTCAATAAAGATCTGAGATTGATTTTTATCTTGAGATAATTTTTCTAGGTTTTTTAATGCTGATTTTTTTTCGCTTTTCTCTATAGGTAAATACCCGTTGAAGGTGAAGCTTTGTCCATTCATCCCAGAAGCCATCATGGCCAAAAGAATGGAAGATGGTCCCACAAGAGGAATAACTTGTATCCCCTTTGCATGCGCTAATTTTACAATTACAGCTCCAGGATCAGCAACTCCAGGGCAGCCAGCTTCACTCATTAAACCCATGTTTTTTCCTTCTAACAATGGTTTTATAAAGTCAAGATGTTCTTTTGTTTCGGTATGTTTATTGAGAGCAAACAGGACTAATTCAGATTGTCTTTTTTCGGGATTGACTGATTTAATAGATTTTCTAGCTGTTTTTTCGTTTTCAACAATATAGTAATTAATTAAATCAATGCTTCTTTTTATGGTTAGCGGCAATACATCCATAGGATCGCAATCGCCCATTGTTGTAGGGATTAAATAAAGTTTTCCTAAAGTAGATGCTGCATTCATAAAGTAGATTTTATGTTTTGAAACTGATTTTAGTAATAAAAAATAGTTTGGATTATTGATGTTTGGCAATCAATTTTGCTGAAATTATTTCGCAAGCTTCATCTAGCATTTCGTATACCATATTGAAACCGTTTGCTAAACCAAAATAAGGATCTGGAACATCAACATTTTCATTTGGAAACAATTCGTCGAGAATCATTTTTACTTTATCCTTCTGTTGCTGGTTTTTTGCTAATTCAATAACAGTGTCGTAATTTGAATTATCCATTACATATATGTAATCAAAAAAATCAAAATCGTCGGTAGAGAATTGTCTTCCTCTTTGGTTGGAAATGATTAATCCATTTTTTTTTGCAACAGCAATAGAACGTTTGTCTGGAGCGTGACCGATATGCCAAGAACCTGTGCCTGCTGAGTCAACAATGAAATTTTTCTTTGGTAATTTAGAAGCTAATATTCCTTCAGCCAAGGGTGACCTACAAATATTTCCCAAACAAACCATTAAAATTTTTACAGGCATGAAAAGGCATTAAAGCGTTAGTTTTTTATTAATGTCTTCAACAAATTTTTTGAATTGTTTATCAGTTGACACTAAATTATCTACAGTTTTACAGGCGTGTAATACCGTAGCATGGTCTCTGTCTCCAATTTGTGAACCAATATTTGCTAAGGAAGCTTTTGTGAATTTTTTTGCAAAAAACATTGCTAATTGTCTAGCTTGAACGACATGTCTTTTTCTAGTTTTGGATTGTAGGGTTTCTATATCCAATTGAAAATAGTCGGAAACAATTTTTTGAATGTAATCAATAGAGATTTCTCTTTTTACATTTTTAACGAATTTTTCAACAACACTTTTGGCAAGTTCTATAGTTACTTCTTTTTTGTTGAAAGAAGATTGTGCGATTAAAGAGATAATTGCACCTTCAAGTTCTCTTACATTTGATTTGATATTCCGAGCTACATATTCAATTATTTCTTCAGGAATCTCGACTCCATCCCTATATAAAATATTTTTCAGGATAGAAATTCTAGTTTCATAATCTGGTTGATGCAACTCAGCAGATAATCCCCACTTGAAACGAGACAACAATCGTTGTTCGATATCTTGCATGTCAACAGGAGCTTTATCAGAAGTTAGGATAACTTGTTTGCCATTTTGGTGCAAATAATTAAAAATGTGAAAAAACACATCTTGAGTTCCTGATTTTCCGGATAAGAATTGAACATCGTCAATAATTAATACGTCAATCAATTGATAAAAATGAATAAAGTCATTTCTATTATTTTTCTTTACAGAATCAATATATTGTTGTGTAAATATTTCTGCTGATATGTATAAGACAGTTTTTTCTGGATATTTGTCTTTTATTTCGACACCTATAGCATGAGCTAAATGTGTTTTACCTAGACCAACTCCACCAAAAATTAATAAAGGATTAAATGAAGTTCCACCAGGTTTATTGGCTACAGCCATACCAGCAGATCGCGCCAGTCGATTTGAATCTCCTTCAAGGAAATTATCGAAACTGTAATTTGCATTTAATTGTGATTCAATTTTTAAATTTCTAATACCAGGAATTACAAACGGATTTTTTAATTCAGGGTTTAGATTTTTAAAAGGAGCATCAACATCTTGTGGTTTCATAGGGACTCTATTCGCACTAGGTAATTGTTCCGTAAACGGTTGTTTGTTACCATAAGTGTTCTCCATTTTAATTTTATAGAGTAACTTTGCGTTTTTTCCTAGTTCTTTGGTAAGAGCCACTTTTAATAATTTCACATAGTGTTCTTCTAACCATTCGTAGAAAAATTTACTAGGTACTTGAATATATAATGCATTATCGGTAAGCTCAACAGATTTGATAGGTTCAAACCATGTTTTGTAGGCTTGATCTTGGATGTTGTCTTTTATAAAAGATAAACAGTTTTCCCATACTGATTGAGCAGTTTTGTTCATATATTCGGTTAAATTATTTTGTTTTGTATTAGTTCATTATTCACAAAAACGGGGCTCAATTTTTGCAATTTTTTGGGATAACAAATATGTGAACAAATTTCTATAAAAAAAAATAATTTAGTGGATAATTTTATAAAATATTGTTGTAAGGGGCTTTTTAAAATTTTAATTTTTTAATAAATAAATAATGAAGGATCATCAAATTCAAGTTAGGGTACGCTATTCTGAAACAGACCAAATGGGGGTTGTTTATCATGGTAATTATATACCTTATTTTGAAATAGGTAGGGTTGAATGGCTTAGAAACAAAGGGATTTCATATAAAAGCATGGAAGAAAGCGGTATTGCCTTGCCAATTGTTTCAATGAATATTAATTATAAAAAATCAGCTCGTTATGATGAGTTGCTTACGGTTCATACGGTTTTCAAAAGCCAGTCATCTGTGAAGATTGAATTTGACTGTGCTATTTATAATGAATCAAAAGAGTTATTAACAACTGCCCAATTTATTTTGGTTTTTGTGTCCCTAAAAACGGGTCGTCCAATAGCGCCTCCAGATTATATTTTAGCGCTTTTAAAGAATATGGAATAAAAGAGAATAAAAATTATTTTTTAATTTTTATTAGCACTTTTTTATATCAATTTCAAACATCGAATCAAAAATGTCAAATATAGTTTTGGCATTTTTTTTTCGGGTTTTTATCTCAATTTTTCCTATTGGATGTCCTGAATCAGGATTTATTTCCATTTTTTGAGACACAATTTCTAGCTTGTTTTCCTTGATTCCTCTCATGACTTTATTCATGTTTTTATAATCAAAAGAGATTATATAATGGATGTTAATTGTTTTTTCAACAATTTCACATTCTTCAAGCGCCATTTGTGCAGTAGTTCGATATGCCGAAATTAATCCACCAACACCTAATTTTACACCGCCAAAAATCCGAACCACAACAACAAGTACATTGGTAAGACCAAAGGATTGTATTTGTCCATATATAGGCATGCCTGCCGTATTGCTTGGTTCGCCATCATCATTTGCTCTGTAAGCAACGGAGTCTGTTCCTATTTGATACGCATAACAATAATGCACGGCATGTGGATGCTGTTTTCTAAAGCCGTCAATGATTGGTTTTACAGATGCTTCTGATTCGATAGGGAAAGCATAACCAAAGAATTTACTGTTTTTTTCTTTGTATAAAATTTCTTCGGAAGGAAATGCTATAGTATTATAGGTGTCTTTCATTGTTTAATGGCAATATCAAGTTCAAAATCATTATTAATTTAAAAATTTGATTGCCAGCGGGTATTACTATTGTTATTGATTTTTTTAAATTATTTTTTTGTCAAATAAATGAACTACATCTTCCTGACCAACTTGTAGGTTCCAAACCTGAATGCCTATGCTTTGAGCAGCATCAGTATTTTCTTTTTTATCGTCAATAAACAAAGTTCTTTTGGCCGAAAGATCGTGTTTGTTTAAAACATAATTATAGATTTCAGGATTTGGTTTTCGCATACCAATTTCAAATGAAAAATATACCTTTTCGAAACATTGGTAAAAATCACTATAAAAAGAAGCACCTGTTCTTTGTTCAAATGTTTCAATATGAATAGAATCCGTATTGCTCAAAAGAAACAACCGGTATTTTTTGGATAACATTTGAAGAAATTCAAGTCTATACAAGGGGAAATCTAATAGAATAGCATTCCAAGCTGTCAAAATTTCTTCAATAGAAGCATTCGGGATTTCTTTTTGAAAACCTAAAAGAAATTCTTCTTGAGATATCAGTCCCATTTCAAACTGTTGGTTGAGTTGGTCTAAATCGGCATTCCATTTAGATAAACCTAACTTTTGCAATCCATCAATAGTAGCTTGTTTGTCTAGGTTTATAAAAATATCTCCAAAATCAAATATGATAGCATTAATCATGGTTTTTGCTTATTAGTAATTCATCAGTTTCAATAATGTGTCTTTCAAAATCTTTTAGGACCAATTTTGGGGCTTTAGTTCCTGTATTAAAACGGGAGTTGCCAACAAATATTCGAGCTTCATCCCATAGATTTGCGTCGATAAAAGTTTGCAACGTCTGTTTGCCGCCTTCAATAATCACAGATTGAATCTGATATTTATAAAGTATAACGATTATTTGTTGGGCTATATTTTGTTCAAAATCAATTACCTCAAAGATAGTGTTTTCTTCTGCAATTTCGGTTTTGATTTTTGAAAAAATGATGGTTTTTGTCTGATTGTCAAATATATGACTGTTCTTTGTGATGCGATTATTCTGGTCTATAACAAGGCGAATAGGATTGTTTCCATACCAATCACGAGCGTTTAGTTTTGGATTATCATCAATAACAGTTTGAGTTCCCACCAGAATTGATTGTTCTTCGGTTCTCCATTTATGAACTAATTGTCTGGAATAAGGATTGGTAATCCAAACTGGTTTTTGCTCTAATTTTTCTATCGGAGCAATAAATCCATCTTTAGTTTCCGCCCATTTCAGAATAATATAAGGTCTTTTCTTTTGGTGAAAAGTGAAGAAACGTTTGTTTAAATCATAACATTCTGTTTCCAAAATACCTACAGTTACATTTGCGCCAGCTTCGATTAATTTTTTGATGCCGTTTCCAGCCACTTTTATATTAGGATCAACGGAACCAATAATTACATTCGGAATTTTGTTCTTTATAATTAAATCACAACAAGGAGGTGTTTTTCCAAAATGACTACAAGGTTCTAAACTCACGTAAATAGTCGCTTTTTGTAATAACGATTTGTCTTTTACGGAATTTATGGCATTTACCTCGGCATGAGGTTCTCCCGCTTTTTTATGCCAGCCTTCGCCAATAATCACATCGTTGTGAACAATTACACTACCTACCATCGGGTTGGGGTAGGTGGTTCCTAATCCATTTTTGGCTAATTCAATGCAACGTTGTATGTATTTTTCATGTATTTTCACCATACAAAAGTAGTAATTTTGGGTTTAGCCCCGAAACTTCGGGATTAGTTTTAAAACTTTTGAAAATAACAATAAACAATGGCTATTTTTGTCAAAAAAATAGTAGTCTTAAGAATCATGGAAAAGTTTACTATCAGAAAAATAGAAAAAAAAGACAATCAGTCTGTTGCTCAATTAATACGCTCTGTTTTTGACGAATTGAACATTCCAAAGGTAGGTACTGCTTATGAAGATCCCTATTTAGATTTGATGTTTGAAGAATATAACAAACCCAAGTCTGTTTATTATGTAGTCGAAAAAGAAGCTAGAATTATTGGCTGTGCTGGAATTGCTCCTTTAGAAAACGAAGCGGAGACTATTTGTGAACTTCAAAAAATGTATTTTCTGCCTGAAGCGCGTGGTTTAGGAATAGGAAGTGAAATGATGGCAATTTGTTTGCAAGCTGCCAAAGATTTTGGTTTTGAAAAATGCTATTTAGAGACGATGCCTTTTATGCATGCTGCCCAAAAATTATATAAAAAATCAGGTTTCGAGTACATTTGTTCTCCGATGGGAAGTACAGGTCATACCAGTTGTCCGGTTTGGATGATAAAAGAATTATAAGTTTTAAAATGAGAATAAAAGAATATAGAACTGAATTCCTTCAAGAACTGACGCCAATTTACGATGCTGGCGAGGCGGAGAGTTTTTTCTATTTAATTTTAGAAGAAAAAAATCAATTGAAGCAAATCGATTTGGCTTTACATCCTGATTTGATTTTTTCTGCGGATGAAATTATGGTTTGGAATTCTCTTTTGGAGTCTTTAAAAAAAGAAATTCCAATTCAATACATATTAGGAAAAACCAATTTTTATGGATTGGATTTCGAGCTAAATGAAAATGTTTTGATTCCAAGACCAGAAACAGAAGAATTAGTCGAATGGATTTTAGAAAGTCAAAAGTCAAAAGTCAAAAGTCAAAAGCCAAAAATACTTGACATTGGAACTGGAAGTGGCTGTATCGCTATTTCATTAGCTAAAAATCTTTCTGATGCATCTGTTTTTGCGATTGATGTTTCTGAAAAGGCTTTGGCTACAGCCAAAAAAAATGCCGCAATTAATGAAGTGAATGTCACTTTTATCGAAAAAAACATTCTTGAAACGGAAGATTTAGAACAGCAATTTGATATTATTGTTTCTAATCCTCCGTATGTTCGAAATCTAGAAAAAGAAGAAATCAAGAAAAATGTTTTGGAACATGAACCGCATTTAGCACTTTTTGTAGAAGATAATGATGCGTTAATTTTTTATAGAAAAATAGCGGCATTGGCTCAAAAAAATCTTTCACCAAATGGACAATTGTATTTTGAAATCAATCAATATTTGGGTGTTGAAATGAAAGATTTACTCGAAAAAATGAACTTCAAAAACATCGAATTACGAAAAGATATTTACGGTAATGACAGAATGATAAAAGTAGATTTGAGATAAAATACACTACAAAAAACGTCTTGAGAAATCAAGACGTTTTTTGTATAAAGAAATAATTATCTAATATTATTCATAGCGTAAAGCTTCAATTGGATCAAGTTTTGCAGCTTTGATGGCTGGATATAATCCAGAAACTATTGCCACAGCAAAACTGGTTATAAAAGCAGACATAATTGCTCCCCACGGAATTACAAATACAAAACTCATGGCAGTTGCAATACCAAAACCAATTAAGATACCGAAAATAATTCCGACTAAACCGCCTAATTGTCCTATTAATAGGGTTTCAATAAAAAACTGAAAAGCAATAGTTGTTTTTTTAGCTCCTAAAGCTTTTCGAACGCCAATTTCACGGGTACGCTCCGTTACGGATACAATCATGATATTCATCAAAGCTATCGAAGAACCTAGAACGGTGATGATGCCAATAAGCCAGGACGCAAGCCCAAGATATTTAGTAATACCTAGAATTCTATTAATAAGATCATCACTACGGACTACGCCAAAATTATTGTCTTTCACGGGACTCAGTTTGCGTACTCTTCGCATGGTACTGGTAGCATTGTCAATGGCTTGGTCTAGCAATTCTTTTTTGCCAACCATAATACTCATCGTATAATTGATATTTGGCGCAGTAAATAAAGAACGCGCTACTTGAATAGGAATTAAAACTCTTAAATCTTGGCTGTTGCCAAAGGTTGAGCCTTTTTCTTTCAATACTCCAATAACTTTAAACTTTGCACCTCGTATGGAAATTATTTTGTCAATTGGGTTCATGTCTTTTAGTAGCCCTTTTTCAAAATCCGAACCTACTACGCAAGCATAAGTGTTGTTGTCAATATCAAATCCATTAAAATTTCGACCTAAACTAGTTTCTAAACCAGAGTTCGTTATAAAATGTTCATCAACTCCCACAACAGTTATTTCAGGATCTGTTTTTGTAGATTGGTATTTTACTTCGGCTGTAGAAGTAGCAGTAAATGAAAGAGAAGTTTCTGTAAATGGATATTTAAATTTGTTTTTGAAAGCTACCGCTTCTGGATACGAAATAATTGGATTTATAATTTCGCGTTCTTGACGCCCACGATTTCGGGTTTCGTTTTCGTATTGGTTGATATTGAATGTGTTAGCGCCCATCGAAGCAAAATCAGATGAAATAGTGTTCTCAAGTGCTGCAACTACCGTAAGAATCCCTACCAAAGCAGTAATTCCAATAGCAATAATCAATACAGTAAGTATGGTGCGCAACAATTGTGTTCTAATAGAACCAAAAGCAATTCGGACGTTTTCGCGGAATAATTTAAACATAGTGCTTATTTGACACGAAAATACAATTTTTGTTACAAGTTTGTTTTAGAAGGAGTATTATTTATTTTAAAAATAAGATATTTGCAGTCTTATTCAAGAAGTATACAAAATGGCATCAAAACCGAGCATTCCAAAAGGAACCAGAGATTTTTCACCAGCTGAGGTGGCAAAACGTCAATATATTATTCAGATTATAAAAAGCAATTTCGAAAAATTTGGATTCCAACCTATAGAAACTCCTTCTTTTGAAAATTCTGAAACCTTAATGGGGAAATATGGAGAGGAAGGCGATCGTTTGATTTTTAAAATATTAAACTCTGGAGATTATTTGGCGAAAGCCAATGCAACCCATTTGGAAAACAAAGACAGTACTAAATTAACGTCAAGCATTTCAGAAAAAGCGTTGCGTTATGATTTAACAGTTCCGTTTGCGCGTTATGTGGTGCAACACCAAAATGATATTGAGTTTCCGTTCAAGCGATACCAAATCCAACCCGTTTGGCGTGCGGATCGCCCGCAAAAAGGACGTTTTAGAGAGTTTTTTCAGTGTGATGCGGATGTAGTAGGTTCTAAATCATTGTGGCAGGAAGTAGAATTAGTACAGTTATATGATACTGTTTTTACCGCTTTGGGTTTAGAAGGTGTAACTATTAAAATCAATAACCGAAAAATATTATCTGGAATTGCCGAAGTAATTGGTGCTTCTGATAAATTAATAGATTTTACCGTAGCGCTTGATAAACTAGATAAAATAGGAGAAGACGGTGTTAAAAAAGAAATGATTGAGAAAGGAATTTCGGAGGAAGCGATTGCAAAAGTGCAGCCGTTATTCAATTTCACCGGAACCATTTCAGAGAAAATAAATCAACTTTCTGTTTTGCTTGCTGAGTCTGAAGAAGGAATAAAAGGAGTGGAAGAATTGCGTTTCATTTGTGATAATGTTACGGCACTTGGGTTGTCAACAGCAATTTTGGATTTAGATGTAACCTTAGCTAGAGGACTTAATTATTATACAGGGGCTATATTTGAAGTGGCTCCGCCAAAATCAGTTTCGATGGGTTCTATTGGTGGTGGAGGTAGATACGATGATTTGACTGGAATTTTTGGACTCAAAAATATGAGCGGTGTTGGAATTTCCTTTGGTTTAGACCGAATTTATTTGGTTGTTGAAGAACTAAATTTATTTCCAGACACGGTTAGAGCTACATCCAAAGCCTTGTTTATCAATTATGGTGAGAAAGAAGCTTTTTATGCGATGAAAGCTATAAAAGAATTGAGAAATTCAGGTTTGAAAGTGGAACTTTATCCAGATAATGCTAAAGTAGCGAAACAATTTCAACATGCTGATAAGAGAAATATTCCTTTTGCCGTTATTGTAGGCGATCAAGAGATGAATACAAATACTTTTTCATTAAAGAATTTAAGTACTGGTGAGCAAGTTTCACTTGATTTTGAAGGATTGAAAAAGAGATTGGCTTAAAGAAATAAAAAAAGCTTCGTTTTCCAAAACGAAGCTTTTTTTAATATAAGGCAATGATGAATTAATAATTATTTAGATACGAACCTTAATTTCAATTAGGGACATCAATTCAAATTATTTTTTTTGATTTGAAGAACACAAACTTATCCAAACTAAATCGAAATAGTCTTAAAATTATATTAAATTTTTTTTGACATAAATTCTAAATAGTTTAATAGGATTTATTATTTCGATTCAAAAACAGGTATCTAAAAGATGACAATTTGACATTTTATGAGATTTGGCAGTACTTTTGCAATTCAAAAAAAAGAATAAAAAATGAAGTTTAAGAATATTTTTAAAAATAAGGGTAATATGACTACTGAAAATACAGAAATCGATCAAGAAATAGATGATGCAACATTGGAAAAAAATGCAAATGGTGAACAAATCATTATTGATGAGGAATTAAGTGTTGAGGAGCAATTAACACAAGATTTGGCAAGAGAAAAAGACAAATTTTTACGATTATTTGCTGAATTTGAAAATTACAAAAGAAGAACTTCAAAAGAACGTATTGAATTGTTTAAAACAGCAAATCAAGAGGTTTTGTTAGCGATGCTTCCTGTTTTGGATGATTTTGACAGAGCTTTAGTTGAAATCAGTAAATCAGAAGATGAGTTACTATTGAAAGGGGTTGAACTTATTCACGAAAAACTAAAAAATACTTTAGTTTCAAAAGGATTGGAACAAGTTGATGTTAAGGCAGGAGATTCTTTTGATGCGGATTTTGCAGAAGCAATTACTCAAATTCCAGCTCCATCAGATAAGATGAAAGGGAAAATTGTTGATGTTCTTGAAAAAGGATACAAATTAGGAGATAAAATTATACGTTTTCCTAAAGTTGTTATTGGACAGTAGTATAGACGCAACAGATCGCATCTGGGCTTCATAAAAAAATAAAAATGAAAAAAGATTTTTACGAGATATTAGGCATTTCAAAAAATGCTGACGCTGCTGAAATTAAAAAGGCATACAGAAAAAGCGCAATTAAATTCCATCCAGACAAAAATCCAGGCGACAAAGAGGCAGAAGAAAAATTCAAATTAGCCGCTGAAGCATACGAAGTTTTGAGTGATCCTCAGAAAAAAGCTAAATATGATCAGTACGGACATCAAGCTTTTGATGGTTCAGGAGGTTTTGGCGGAGGCCATGGCGGAATGAATATGGATGATATTTTCAGCCAGTTTGGTGATATTTTTGGCGGTGGTTTTGGCGGTTTCAGTGGTAACGGTGGTGGAAGAGGCGGAGTACGTCGTGCAAAAGGAAGTAATCTTCGTATAAAAGTAAAATTGACATTGGAAGAAATAGCCAATGGAGTAGAGAAAAAAGTAAAGGTAAAACGTAAAGTTCAAGCACCTGGTGTATCTTACAAAACGTGTTCGACTTGTAACGGTCAAGGACAAGTAATGCGAGTTACCAATACTATTTTAGGAAGAATGCAATCCGCTTCAACCTGTCCTACTTGTGGTGGTTCTGGTCAAATTTTAGACAAAAAACCAGCTGAAGCAGATTCACAAGGAATGATTCTTGAAGATGAAACGGTTTCTATAAAAATTCCTGCAGGAGTTGTTGACGGAATGCAATTGAAAGTTTCTAATAAAGGGAACGATGCTCCAGGTAATAGTATTCCAGGAGATTTAATTGTAGCGATTGAAGAAGTTGAACATGAGTTCTTGAAACGCGAAGGAGAGAATTTGCATTATGATTTATATGTGAGTTTTTCGGAAGCAGTGCTTGGAATTTCAAAAGATATTGAAGCTATAAATGGTAAAGTAAGAATTAAATTAGAAGAAGGAATTCAATCTGGTAAAATTCTTAGACTTAAAGGAAAAGGAATACCAAGTCTTAACGGATACGGAAATGGAGATTTATTAGTTCATGTTAATGTTTGGACACCAAAAACATTAAACAAAGAGCAAAAGCAGTTTTTTGAAAAAAATATTGCGGATGAGAATTTTATCCCTAATCCTGAAAAATCAGACAAATCATTTTTCGAGAAAGTTAAAGATATGTTCTCTTAACTAAATATAAATTGAATTTTTAGATTCAAAAAAATAATTCCCATCCTTAATCATTACAAGGGTGGGTTTTTTATGTAACAGAATAAAGTATTTCAGTACTAATTATTTACTTTTACAAACCCTTGGCCGATAAGGCCAAAGGAATAAAATTAATTAAAATCTAGCATGAGCAACCTTCTTGAAGTCAATAAAATTGTAAAGCGATATGGCGATTATGTCGCGCTTAATGAAGTTTCGTTGTCTGTTCCTCAAGGCAGTATTTATGGGCTTTTAGGTCCTAATGGTGCCGGTAAAACATCGCTTATCCGAATCATAAATCAGATTACTTTGCCTGATAGTGGGGAAATAATTCTTGATGGTGAAAAATTACAACCGAAACACGTTCAGTATATAGGCTATCTTCCTGAAGAAAGAGGTTTGTATAAGTCTATGAAAGTTGGAGAACAATGTTTGTATTTAGCTCAAATGAAAGGATTGTCAAAAGCGGAAGCTAAAAAACAATTGGAATATTGGTTTGAACGATTGGAAATTCAAGGGTGGTGGAACAAGAAAATTCAAGAACTTTCAAAAGGAATGGCGCAAAAAATTCAGTTTGTGGTTTGTGTATTGCATAAACCCAAATTATTAATTTTTGACGAACCTTTTTCAGGTTTTGATCCAGTAAATGCAAATGTGATTAAAGAAGAAATTTTAGCATTGAAAGAGCAGGGTTCAACCATAATTTTTTCAACTCACCGAATGGAAAGTGTGGAGGAATTGTGTGATCATATTGCTTTGATTCATAAATCAAATAAATTAATTGAAGGAAAACTAAATGATGTCAGACGACAATTTAAAACGAATAGTTTTGAAGTGGGTATTTTATCGGATAATGTAGAAGGATTGATGTATGACATTTCTCAAAAATTCTCAGTTACTCCAGCTCATTTTAAATCGCTTAGCAATGAGTTGAAATTAGAAATTCAATTAGGAAATGCACAACCTAATGAGCTTTTAAATGTTTTAACACAACGAGGACAAGTGACTCATTTTGTTGAAAAAATTCCAAGTGTGAACGACATTTTTATTCAAACGGTTACCCAATAGATTTTTAAATTTAAGTCTGCAAATAGACAACTCAAATCATAAAACCTCAAAATGAGCATCATATCACTAATTATCAAAAGAGAATTTATTGCCAAAGTGCGTAATAAGTCTTTTATAGTAATGACATTTTTAAGTCCACTACTTTTTGTAGCCATCGCACTTTTTGTGGGCTATTTAAGTAGTATGAAAGCAGATACAAAGCAAATTGCCGTGCATGATGAATCTGGTTTGTTTGTAAACAGTTTTATTTCTCAAAACAGTAAAACAGCTGAATACAATTATGTTGATCTAACTTTGATTGATTTGAACTTTCTAAAAGACAGTTTAACCAAAGAAAAATTTGAAGGAGTTTTATACATTCCAAAAGTTAATGATACAAAGACTTTAGAGAATAAAATACAATACATTTCAAATGATAGTCCAAGTATTTCATTCATTGAAAATATTCAAGATGAAATAGCTAAAAAACTTACGATTGCTAATTTTGAAAAAGCGCATTTAGACACTTTAGCTATCAAAAATGCCGAGGCCAAAGTAAATATCAATCTTACAAAAGCTTCTGGAGAACAGAGTTTAAAAGGACTTAATGAAATTAAAGTAGCCATTGGCGGTGCTTTTGGTTATTTGATAATGATGTTCATTATTATTTATGGTAACATGGTTATGCGTAGTGTAATAGAGGAGAAAACCAGTCGTATTATTGAAATTATAATTTCTTCAATAAAACCATTTCAACTTATGATGGGCAAAATTATAGGGACTTCTTTAGCAGGAATACTTCAGTTTTTTATATGGGCTGTTATTGGATTGGCATTATTGTTTTCAGCGACTATATTCTTTCATTTGAATGTTGGGGCAACTTCACACATTCCGCCAGAAGTGATAAAAACTGCACATCAGGAATTTGCAGCAACGGCTCAAATGTATATTCAAGAACTTTGGAATTTACCTATTGCGACCATACTTATCAGTTTTGTCATTTATTTTATAGGAGGATATTTTTTATATAGTTCGTTTTATGCTGCAATTGGAGCAGCAGTTGATAATGAAACGGATTCTCAACAGTTTTTATTGCCTATTATTATGCCGTTGATTTTAGGCGTTTATATCGGTTTCTTTACCGTTATAAATGATCCAAATGGAACTATTGCTACTGTTTTTTCGATGATTCCGTTGACTTCTCCAATAGTTATGTTGATGCGAATTCCGTTTGGCGTACCTTTGTGGCAAATTATGGTTTCGATAGCGATTCTCTTTTCGACTTTCTTTTTTGTAGTATGGTTTGCTGCAAAAATATACAGAGTAGGAATCCTTATGTATGGCAAAAAACCAACTTGGAAAGAATTATATCGTTGGTTACAATATTAAAATACAGTTTGGTTCAGTTATTGTAAATCTTGATAATTTAGTAAGCAAAAATCCAAATCAAAATACCCAAAATATCTAAAGATTATGTCAAAAATATTAATCATAGAAGACGAACCAGCCATTCGAAGAGTGTTAACCAAAATACTTTCGGAAGAGAATACCGCTTATGTTGTAGAAGAAGCTGAGGATGGTATTTCAGGTTACGAAAAAATTAAAAATACCGACTATGATTTGGTTTTGTGTGATATCAAAATGCCAAAAATGGATGGTGTTGAACTCCTTGAAGCGGTCAAAAAGATAAAACCAGAAATTCCGATGGTCATGATTTCAGGTCACGGCGATATGGAAACGGCAATAAATACAATGCGTTTAGGGGCTTTTGATTATATTTCAAAACCACCAGATTTAAACCGATTATTGAATACAGTCCGCAATGCTTTGGACAAAAAACAACTCGTAGTAGAGAATAAAATTCTGAAGAAGAAAGTTAGTAAAAACTACGAAATGATTGGCGAAAGTGAAGCGATTAATCACATCAAACTGATGATTGATAAGGTAGCACTAACCGAAGCCAGAGTTTTAATAACCGGGCCAAATGGTACCGGAAAAGAACTTGTTGCGCATCAATTGCATGAAAAAAGCGAAAGAGCTAATTTCCCGTTAATTGAAGTAAACTGCGCAGCGATTCCTTCTGAATTGATTGAAAGTGAGTTATTTGGTCACGTAAAAGGAGCTTTCACATCAGCAGTAAAAGACCGGGCAGGGAAGTTTGAAGCCGCTGACAAAGGGACTATTTTTTTAGATGAAATTGGAGATATGAGTCTTTCGGCTCAAGCCAAAGTATTACGTGCTTTGCAGGAAAGTATGATTACCAGAGTGGGTGCCGATAAAGATATCAAAGTGGACGTGCGCGTTGTTGCGGCAACTAATAAAGATCTGAAAAAAGAAATTGCTGAAGGACGTTTTCGTGAAGATTTATACCATCGTTTGGCTGTGATTTTAATAAAAGTTCCAGCATTGAATGACAGAAGAGAAGATATTCCAATGTTGATTACACATTTTGCAGAGAAAATTGCTTTAGAGCAAGGAACTGCTGTGAAAAAGTTTTCTGGTCAGGCAGTTGATTTATTGCAAGAATACGATTGGACAGGAAATATTCGTGAATTGCGTAATGTAGTAGAACGATTGATTATTCTTGGAGGAAATGAAATTTCTGAAAATGATGTTAAGTTGTTTGCATCGAAATAAATAAATAATTTAAAGATTGAATAATATAAAAGTTAGAGAATATTTCTTTTAATTTTTGAGTATTTAAATCTTTCAATCTAAAATAAATGAAATTAAAAAAAATAAACGAAAATCTGCAACAGGCTTTAATTGAAAATGGCTTGGCAGAAGCAAATGCAATTCAACAAGAAACTTTTTCGACCTTAAAAAGTGGTGCTGATTGTATGGTCATTGCTCCAAAAGGAAGCGGAAAAACGACCACAATTGTTATTAATGTAATACAGCAACTTGTTCGTGAAGGCGAGGAATCTCCTCGTGCTTTGATTATTGTAGAAGATAAAGCTAAAGTTTTGGAAATGGAAGAACTTTTTGAGAAGTTCGGAAAATATACTGACTTGCGTGTATATGGTGTTCATGACAAAGGGGATATGGAATATGATAAAAATTATATTTCAACCGGAATTGATGTTTTGATAGGCACACCAAATAAATTGAGCGAGATGTTTACTACTGCTGGCTATAATGTAAACAGATTGAAAATGTTCATTCTTGATGATGCAGATCCTATTTTGAGATTGCGTCACGAAACTAAAATTATGCGTATTTCAAATAGTATTGCTAAAACACAACGTATTATTTTTACAGAACAGTACACGGAACGAATTGAAATTTTAGCGGATAAAATGTTATTGGAACCTTATGAATTTGACTTCGATGCGATAGAAGAGGATGAGGAAGAAGAAAATGAAGATTAATAAAAAATAAAAACAAAATGGGATTAATGAAAGTGTTTTCTGGAAGCGAAATATTGGCTTTGGCATTACAGGAAAAAATTGAAGCGGCAGGTGTAGACACAGTTTTAAAAAACAACATTCAATCTGCTCGATTAGCAGGATTTGGAAATACGGGATTAGCTGTTGAATTGTTTATCCAAGAAACTGAATTTGCGAAAGCAAATCCTGTTATTGAAGAATTCAGAATGAGTATTTAAAACCCATCAAAGAGAAATTACATGAAATATAAAATGTTAGTTTTGGACATGGACGACACCTTGTTGACGGATGACCATAAAATTTCAGATGAAAATAAAGAAATGCTGTCTAAGGCTCAAGAGTTGGGTGTGTATGTTGTGTTAGCTTCTGGTAGGCCAACTCCAGCAATGACGGCTTATGCCAAAGAACTTCAGTTAGATAATTCCTTTATGATTTCATATAATGGAGCTGTTATCACAGATTTGAAGGAAGATAAAATTATTTTTGAGCAGACACTTTCTCAAGAACAAATCCATGAATTATATGAGTATAGCTTAAAAAGCAAAACGCATATAATTACTTATATTGACGGTAAAATTGTAAGCGAAACGGATTCGGAATATATTGAAGTTGAGAGAACAATTACGGGATTAATTCATAATAAAGTACCTAGTTTTAAAGAGGAGGTTAAATCTTCGGCTATAAAATGTATTTTATTAGAAGAACCAAATTATCTTAAACAAGTCGAAATTGATTTGAAGGCAACAATGCCACATTTGAGCATTTGTATGTCAAAACCTTTCTTTCTAGAAGTTGCTCAAAACGGAATTGATAAAGGTGCAAGCATTAAGTTTTTGGCAGAAAAATTAAATATACTTCAAAGTGAAATCATCGCTGTTGGTAACGCAGGAAATGATTTGACTATGATTGAATATGCTGGATTGGGGGTTTGGGTTGATAATGTAGATCCTGAATTGAGAGACAAAGGCGATGTTATTGTGGCTTCAAATAATGATCATGGTGTGGCAGAAGTAGTTCGTAGATTTATTTTGAACTAGTTTTACTAAATCAATATCTATGCGAAAGGCTATAGAAACCGAAAGATTAATTCTAAGGGAACTACTTCCGACAGATATTGATGGCATGTTTGAATTAGATTCTAATCCAGAAGTACATATTTATTTAGGGAATAAACCCGTAACTCATATTGAAGAAAGTCGGGAATATATCAAAAATATAAGACAACAATATCTGGATAACGGAATTGGTCGTTGGGCAGTTATTCTGAAAGAAACGAACGAGTTTGTTGGTTGGTCTGGGTTAAAATTCAATAAAGACTTGCTTAATGAGCATCAGAATTTTTATGAGATTGGGTATCGATTTATTCAAAAACATTGGGGTAAAGGTTATGGAACAGAATCATCCAAAGCTTTTATCGAATATGGTTTTAAAGAAATGAAAATAGATACAATTTATGGCTATGCCGATTCAGGTAATCTGAGTTCTAGAAAAATACTTGAAAAAATCGGACTCCAATACGTTACTACTTTCGAGTATGAAGGCGAAGAAGAAGTCTGGTACGAAATCAAAAATCCCTATTGATATATTTTAATAGGGATTTTTTAATATATCATCGTTTTGTTTTTTAGCTAGTTGCGCTACTTGACGTTTGATAACAGAATCAAAATATAATTAATTTAGCGCTTTAAATTGTTGATTATTGTGTGTAAATTTGCAGCCTGTTGCGAAAGACATTCGCCAAAAAAGGAATTATGACAGAAAGAAAAAAAGTTGCGTTTTATACACTAGGTTGTAAACTGAATTTTTCGGAAACTTCTACAATTGCACGAAATTTACAAGACGAAGGTTTTGATCGCGTGGATTTTGAGGAAGTAGCGGATATGTATGTGATTAATACGTGTTCTGTGACTGAAAATGCAGATAAGCAGTTCAAGCAAGTGGTGCGTAAAGCAATGAAGTTGAATGATAAAGCCTTTGTTGCAGCAGTAGGATGTTACGCTCAGTTGAAGCCTGAGGAATTAGCTAATGTTGATGGTGTGGATTTAGTTTTAGGTGCAACCGAAAAATTTAAATTGGCAGACTACATAAACGATTTGTCTAAAAATGATTTTGGAGAAGTGCATTCCTGCGAAATTGCAGAAGCTGATTTTTATGTAGGAAGTTATTCCATTGGCGATAGAACACGTGCTTTCTTAAAAGTGCAAGATGGTTGTGATTATAAATGTACGTATTGTACAATTCCATTAGCAAGAGGAATTTCGAGAAGTGATGAACTTCAAAATGTTTTGAAAAATGCAAAGGAAATTTCTCAGCAAAATATCAAAGAAATTGTTCTGACGGGTGTAAATATTGGAGATTACGGAAAAGGGGAATTCGGGAATAAAAAACACGAACATACTTTCTTAGAATTAGTTCAGGAATTAGATAAAGTGGAAGGCATTGAAAGATTACGAATATCATCTATTGAACCTAATTTATTGAAAAATGAAACTATAGATTTTGTTTCTAAAAGTAGAACGTTTGTGCCTCATTTTCATATTCCGTTGCAATCTGGAAGTAATGAAATCCTGAAGTTGATGAAACGTCGTTACTTACGTGAAGTATATACGGAAAGAGTAAATAAAATTCGTGAAGTGATGCCACATGCTTGTATTGGTGTGGATGTAATTGTTGGTTTTCCTGGTGAAACAGACGAACATTTCTTGGAAACATACCATTTTTTAAATGAAATGGATATTTCGTATTTGCATGTTTTTACGTATTCTGAACGCGATAATACAGAAGCAGCTGAAATGACAGGTGTTGTTCCCGCTAATGTTCGTGCTAAAAGAAGTAAAATGCTTCGTGGATTGTCTGTTAAAAAGCGTCGTGCTTTTTATGAAAGTCAGTTGGGAACTAATAGAACGGTTTTGTTTGAAAGTGAAAATAAAGAAGGTTACATTCACGGTTTCACCGAAAACTATGTGAAAGTAAAAACACCTTGGAATCCAGAATTAGTTAATACATTACATGAAATTAATTTGACCAAAATTGATGAAGATGGAAGTGTGCGTATGGATTTTGTTACGGCTATGGTTTAATTGGTTTTTAAACTATTAATTTTTTAAAAAACATATAAGTTATTTAAGTTTGAATCATTTAAGTTTTTTTCAATCTTTTGATATGACTTATATGGTTTAAAATTTTTAAGAAATCGTAGACTAAATACTGTTGTTTTTAATGAAAAACACTACGGTTTAATTTTTTAAGTTTTTGTCTAAAGTTAATTTGTAAATCTGTGTTTCTAAAACATCAGAATCTTTGTCTTCACAGAGTAGAAATTCAATTTTTTCATTTGAATTTTTAAAGACTGTCAATCCTTCAAACTTATGGTTATTACTAATGACTTTAGTAAAATCAATTTTCATGGTTTCAATATCAATTCGTCCAATAATGCTCCCAAATACTTCACCATCATCATAAGTAGACTCGGTGTTTTCGGCTGCAGCCAAAAAATAAAATTTAGTATCTACCAAAACAGCATCGGTAAAACTCGTATGTACGCCATTTATTTTAGGTAATTTAAATGGATTTGAAAGGATTTGGAATTCGTTAGTGAGGTTTTTGCCTTCTATAGTAAAAAGGATGTTTTTATTTGATTTTCCATTTCCACGATTGAATAAATACCAGCTTTCCCCATTGTAAATAGCTCCTTCAATATTGAAATCTTTAGGTTTTATTTCGCCAAAACTTTGCATGACAGAATATAAATCAGATAAGTCCGTTGTGGTGGTTGTTTCATTTTTGGTGTTGAATTGCATCATTTTATTTCTTTTCTCGGTGGATCCGGAACCGAAAATATAAACTTCATCACCAAATCGTGTGATTGCCTCAAAATCAGACTTGTCTTTTTTAGGGATATTTTCGGCAGTAGTTTCCAGTAATTGGTGTCTTTTTAATTGGCTGGAATCCATTTTGTATTCATATAAAAATCCGCTATTATCACTTATGATTAATAAGGAATTGTCTTTGTGAATTAATCCTGATGCAGAACCAATTCCGATGATTTGAAATAATAATTCGAGAGTGAAATTTTCCATTAAAAGGGTTTTAAAAATAGCTGACTTAGTCTAAATGCAATGAAAATTAAGTTTCTAAATTATAAAAGAACAACAAATGAAGCTGTTACAACAAGGTGACAAATAATTCTAATATAGTTTTAAAAAGTCCTCCAAAAATAAAGCATTCCTCTGACATAAACGCACTAATACAATCAGATTCATTAGTTAAAAATTAAATTTTTAAACCAAAAAATGCGCTATAATTTAGCGCATTTTCTATATAATATTTTTGGTTTACAGTTTGAAGCCATACGCTAATCGAAGGCCTAATTGCCCAACACCTTTTCCATAAGTTCCATCACTAATCAATCTAGGAAAATCAGAATATTGCTCGTATCGCAATGAAATATCAATATACTTTGTTGCATAACCAATACTTGGGGCTAAAATAAGAGATGTTTTATTGTAATTATTTGTCACAGGAAAAGCGGCTCCACCTTCTGCCATTACATAAAATTCATCATTCCAAATGAACGCTTTAAATCCTGCTTTTGCGGGGATAAATCCTAAATCATTTCCGTCAGATTTACTCACGAATAAGTTTGAAAAGCCCGTAGTTAAAGTGAAGGAGTATCTTTTTGAGAGATCATATTGTAATCTTGCATCAGCTCCTAAAGTTAATTTATACGGATCGTTAGTTGCATATCCAGTATTCAAACCAAAGCCTAAACGAAATCCTTGATCGTATTCTGGCGTGTTTTTTTGTTGCGCTGAACTAGTATTGGTGTAAAATAGTGTTAGTACTGCTACCAATAGAATTTTGATTTTTGTTGTAGGTTTCATAATCTTAATTTTTGGGGGTTAAATGAATTTTTTTTGCATCATACTTTAATGCTGCTACAAAATATAACTGCATTTTTTAGGAGATGTTATGCTGTTAATTTTTTTTATGATTTAATTAAGAAAATTTTTATTTGTGTAAATATCTTTATTGTTGAAATAGTATGGATAGAATTGGATCCTTCTAATTACCTTTGCGAACTTAAAAATGACAACGTGAATCTATCTCAATATACAAAGGAGTTTTCTTATAATATACAATTGGCTTATCCAGTAATTCTAGGAATGTTGGGACATACATTGATAGGAATTGTGGACAATTTTATGGTCGGAAACTTAGGATCTACTGAGTTAGCGGCTGTTTCTTTAGGGAACAGTTTTATTTTTATAGCCTTGTCGCTAGGAATTGGTTTTTCGACAGCAATAACTCCATTGATAGCTGAAGCTAATGCAGAACAAGATGATAAAAAAATTCGGACTACTTTTCATCACGGATTGTTGTTGTGTACTGTTTTAGGCGTTGCTTTATTTATTGTAACCGTTCTGTCTAAACAGATTATGTATTTTATGCATCAACCAAAAGAAGTTGCGGATATGGCTGCGCCTTATATTGACTGGGTTGCTTTTTCTTTAATACCTGTAATTATGTATCAAGGGTATAAGCAGTTTGCAGATGGATTGGCTCAAACTAAATATTCTATGTACGCTATTTTTATGGCTAACGTGGTTCATATATTTTTTAATTATGTTTTGATTTATGGTTTTTGGTTTTTTCCAAAATTGGGTATTCTTGGCGCAGCCTTAGGAACTGTTATTTCAAGAATTATGATGGTAGTTTTTATGGATTTGCTTTTAAGGAGAAACGAAGCTTTTAAACATTATTTCAAGAATTTTACTTTTAAAGAAATTCGGAAGTCCATTCTGAAAAAAATCATCAATTTAGGGTTGCCATCGGCTATGCAAATGTTGTTTGAGGTAACTTTATTTACAGCTGCCATTTGGCTCTCCGGTTCATTAGGTAAAAATAGTCAGGCTGCTAATCAAATAGCGCTTACACTTGCATCATCAACTTTTATGGTGGCTATGGGATTAAGTGTTACTGCAATGATTAGGGTGAGTCACACCAAAGGAATGAATGAATACAAAAACTTGATTGTTGTAGCTCGATCAATATTTTTATTAGCAATCATTTTAGAAACATTTTTTGGAATTGTCTTCGTGATTTTTCACAATTATTTACCTCATTTGTTTTTGAATATGAGTGATTCTTCACAAATGTTAGACAATCATGAAATTATTATTATAACCGCGAAGTTGCTTTTAATAGCGGCTATTTTTCAAATATCTGATGGAATTCAAGTAGTAGTTCTAGGGGCGTTACGCGGATTGCAAGATGTAAAAATTCCAATGTATATAACTTTTGTTTCTTACTGGCTAATTGGATTTCCAGTTTCTTACTATTTAGGAAAATATACTTCTTTACAAGCTGTAGGAATTTGGATTGGACTTTTAGCAGGATTATCAGCGGCCGCTTTATTTTTGTATATTCGCTTTGCGAGATTAACACGAAAGTTAGTGGCTATAAATCTGGAAAATTAAAAATAGTCAGAAATAGTTATTTCAATTTGTTTATCCGTCAATAGTCTGATTCACTAAACTTCTAAAAAACAAAAAAATGATAGTATTTATTATTCTCGGAATAATTTTATTGGTTCTTAGTTTTTCATTAAAAAACAATGTGAACCCTTTTTCTAAATTTTCTAATTTGCTGAAAATTATTGGAATTTTAGTCATTGCTTTAGGGCTTTTTTCTTCTATGTTTAAACAAATTGATGCCGGTAAAGTAGGGGTTAAATCGCTTTACGGAAATGTAGATTCAGATGTGTTGGAGAGTGGTTTGCATATTATAAACCCACTTTTGGATGTCACTATTTTTGATGTTCAAACTCAAAATTATACGATGTCTGCAATTCATGGAGAAGGCGCTCAAGAAGGGGACGATGCTATTCGGGTTTTATCAAATGACGGACTTGAAGTGGTTATTGATTTAACGGTTTTGTTTCGAGTTTCTCCGCAAGATGCGCCTAAAATTTTCAAACAAATTGGGGTGGATTATTCCGATAAAATTGTACGTCCTGTAACCCGAACTCGTATTCGTGACAATGCTGTTTATTATGATGCTGTGGCTTTGTATTCAACTAAAAGAAACGAATTTCAACAGCGAATTTTCAAAACAATTGAAGCTGATTTTAAAAGCAGAGGCTTGATTCTAGAACAATTATTAATCCGAAATATAAATCTTCCTATTTCTGTAAAGGCATCTATAGAAAGTAAAATTAATGCGGAACAGGATGCCCAAAAAATGACTTTTGTTTTGCAAAAAGAAAAACAAGAAGCAGAACGAAAACGAGTTGAAGCGCAAGGAATAGCAGATTATCAAAGAATTATTTCGACTGGATTATCTGATAAACAATTGCAATATGAACAAATTAAAGCGCAAAAAGAATTAGCAGCTTCTCCGAATACTAAAATCATTTTTATGAATAGTAAAGGATCGGCACCTATTATTCTTTCTGATAAATAAAACCAATTAACGATTAAACAACAATTATGGAATTACCAAAATTTTTACTAGGCGACAACACTGATTTTCCAGAAGATATTTTTATCATTCACCTAGATTACCCAAGATTTATTATCAATCTTAAAGATGATGAGGTTGAATTTATGGAAGAAGCTGAAGACCTTGATGAAGCAGAATTGAATGCTGAAATGGAAGGATTGATCGTTCTTGCTAATGAATTTTATGACAGAGAAATTGGTCGCTACGAAGAGTAGTTAACGGAATTATTTCAATGAAGAGATTGTATTTTCTAAAACCTGTTTTTAATTTCATAGCTATTGGATTACTTATAACTACGGTAAGTCGATTGTTTTTGTTTTTTTTATTTAAAGACAGGGTCATTCACACTCAAGATTTCTGGTATATTTTTCCAATTGGGTTGCGAATGGATTTAATATTATTGTGCTATTTGTCTTTTTTGCCAGCGCTTATAATTACATTTTTGCCTAATAAAGCGACAAAATTCACAAATAAATTTCTGGTTTTTTATAGCTTTTTATTCTTGTTTCTAATTCTTTTGGTAGAATTAGCAACCCCAGATTTTGTAAAGCAATATGACACGCGTCCCAATAAGATTTTTTTAGATTATTTAATCTATCCAAAAGAAGTGGTGGGAATGTTATTGAAAAGCTATTTGGCTTCCATAATAGTCACTTTTTTGATTTTAGGACTTACTTTGTATTTTGCCATTAAAAAAGGGAAACGTTTTTTTCATACGCAATCATCTGATTACAAATTTAAATTATTTGTTTTCCCAGTTGTAGCTTTTTTTCTATTTTTTGGCGCGCGTTCAAGCTTAACTTCTAAGAGACCTATTAATGCAAGTAATGCTGTTTTTTCGACAGATCAGTTGACAAATTGTTTGGGTTTAAATTCCTTTTATACAGTTGCTTTTGCTGTTTATTCTATTAAGAATGAGGGAAATACTAAGATGTATGGAGAAATGACTGCGACAGAGGCTGAAGCTCGTGTAAAAAAATATATGGATGTTGCTGAAACAGATTTTACAGAGAAGTCAATTCCATTTCTTCACAATCAAAAACCAGATACTCTATTGAAAAGACCTTATAATCTTGTTGTTTTTTTGCAGGAAAGTTTGGGTGCAGAATATGTTGGGATTTTGGGCGGGAAACCATTAACTCCAGAGTTCGATAAATTATCAAAAGAGGGACTGTTATTTACCAATTTATATTGTACGGGAACTAGAAGTGTAAGAGGAATTGAAGCTGTAATTACAGGATTTCTTCCTTCGCCCTCAGAAAGTGTTGTTAAGCTAGGAAATTCTCAACAAGGTTTTTTTACTTTGGCGGATGCTTTGAAAAGAAAAGGGTATAGCACTAGTTTCATTTATGGCGGAATGGCTAATTTTGATAATATGGCTTCTTTTTTTAATGGAAATGGCTTTGAAGATATTGTTGATCAAGAAGATTTTGATTCAGATGGAACTAAATATGCATTCAAAGGAACTTGGGGTTATTCAGATGAAGATTTAGCTTTAAAAGCAAATAATTATTTTAAATCGAAAGGCAATAAACCTTTCTTTTCATTACTGTTTTCAACTTCAAATCACGAACCTTTTGAATATCCTTCTGGGCGGATAAAACCTTTTGATAAAACGCCAGCTACAGTAAATAATGCTATGAAATATGCTGATTTTTCGATTGGTAAATTCTTTCAATTAGCTAAAAAAGAACCGTATTTTAAAAACACAATTTTTATTGTCATTGCAGATCATAATACTAGAACTTATGGAAAAAATTTAGTGCCTATAAATAAATTCCATATTCCGGCTTTTATAATTGGGCCTGGTGTACCAAAAGGGAAAGTTTATGATAAATTGAGTAGTCAGATTGATATTCCGCCTACTTTATTAAGTTATCTTGGAATGTCATTTGAAACACCGATGCCTGGGAGAAATTTAACTAAGTTGAATTCTGCTATACCGGGTAGATCTATCATGCAGTTTAATGATATAAATGCTTTTAGAGTTGAAAATCAGGTTGTAATTATGCAGCCTAATTTAAAACCATTGCAATTCAAAATAATAAATGACACTACTTTAATTCCTGTAAAACTCAATAATGAATTGGCCAAAGATGCTTTGGCACATGTAATTATGGCAGGCAATTTATATAAAGAAAATAAATATAAGAGTAGGGAAAATTAAATTTTAAAGTTTACTTTTTATTTTCTCGATAAAAATTCAATATTTTTTGAGCAGCCGCAAAAGGAGAAATTTCATCTTTTTGGACTGCTTTTTTATTTTCTTCTACTAATTTTTGAATTTCAAGTTGGTTGTAAAAATCTGATTTTAATTGTTCGTTTATGGTTTCCAACATCCAATATTGATTTTGCTCTTTTCTTTTTTCAAAAAAATAGTGATTGGATTGGGTCAAATCAATAAATTTTTCAATTGTTTGCCAAACAGTAGCGATTCCTTCATGAGCAATTGCGCTGCAGGTGGCTGTTGTAGGCATCCAACCAGATTTTTTGGCAGGAAAAAGATGAAGCGCTCGATTAAATTCAAGTTTAGCCAAATTTGCTTTGTTAATATTGTCTCCATCAGCTTTGTTGATTACTATTGCATCAGCCATTTCCATAATGCCACGTTTGATTCCTTGCAATTCATCACCAGCTCCAGCAATTTTTAGTAGCAAAAAGAAATCTACCATACTATGAACGGCAGTTTCGCTTTGGCCAACACCAACTGTTTCTATAATTATAATGTCAAATCCACAAGCTTCACAAAGCGTTATGGTTTCACGTGTTTTTCTAGCGACTCCTCCCAGTGTTTCTCCTGATGGAGAAGGTCTGATGAAAGCATTTTTGTCCTTAACCAATTCTTCCATTCTAGTTTTGTCTCCCAGTATACTTCCATGAGAAATTGTGCTACTTGGATCAACCGCTAAAACCGCTACTTTTTTTCCGATACCAGTTAAATATTTACCAAAAGCTTCAATAAAAGTGCTTTTTCCAACACCTGGAACACCTGTAATTCCTATTCGGATGGATTTATTAGCATAAGGTAAGCAGCCATTTATTACTTCGTTGGCTTTAGCCAAATGGTTGCTATTGGTGCTTTCTATTAACGTTATAGAACGGCTCAAGGCAGTTATGTTTCCGGCTAAAATTCCCTCTATCAATTCTGCTGAACTTGGCTGGATTTTTCTAAATTGTTTGATGTGTTCAATAGATGCCATACTGATACTTTCCGGTTGTGAAATGCCGGGTTTTTCATTTAAAGCGCTAGAGGAATTCTTTTTATTTGACAAAACTGTTTGTTTGAAAAGTAAAAGTAGTGAAAACTAAAACAGTTTCAAAAAACGATTGTCTTTTGAAACTGTTTTACGTGTTACCTATTGAAAAATTAATTTAAATGGTATTTTTGCATTCAATTATTAATTATGAGTAATCTTATTTTAATCTTCATATTCTTATTTCTAGGAATTATTTTGCAACAAGTAAAAGGATTTCCTTTGTCTATTTATAAAGTATTAAATAAGATAGTAATCTACATTTGTCTTCCTGCTTTAGCGTTATATTATATTCCTAAAATTGAATGGAATAACAAACTCTTATTTCCTATAGCTGTTACTTGGATTGGTTTTGTGGTTTCGTATTTGTTTTTTAATTTCATAGGAAACCGATTTGGTTGGTCCAAAAAACTAAAAGGATGTTTAATAATTACGGCTGGTTTAGGGAATACGTCTTTTTTAGGGTTTCCAATTATTCAATCTTTGTATGGGCAGGAGGGATTGAAAACAGCTATTTTAGTAGATCAACCAGGAACGTTTGTAGTTCTTTCCACACTAGGAATACTAGTAGCAACAATTTATTCAACAGGGAGTCCGAGTGGTCTTGATATTGCTAAAAAAATATTTTTTTTCCCGCCCTTTATTACTTTTATGTTAGCATGTATCATGAATGTTTTCAATCTTGATTTCCATAAATACATCCAACTTGCTTTTCAAAAAGTAGGATTGGCAATGACTCCATTAGCGATGCTTTCTGTTGGTTTGCAATTGCGGTTTGACAGGAAAAGCCAGCATTGGAAATTTTTAGGTTTAGGACTTTTGTATAAATTAATACTAACACCAGCACTTATTTATCTGTTGTATGTTGTAGTTTTGAATCAAAATTCAAAAACAATTCAAATAGCAATATTGGAAGCTGCAATGGCTCCAATGATAACAGCAAGTATTTTGGCTAGTTCCCATGGTTTGAAACCAAGATTGAGTAGCATGATGATCGGTTTTGGGATTCCGATTTCATTTATCAGTTTGCTGTTTTGGTATTATGTTGTTCAGTTTATTTAAAATTTCTTTTTCGACTAAAAAATAGTCGTATTAATTATTGCTTATCTTGAAAATATGAATTCTTCTTCTGTCGCATCTAGTATTGATTCAAATTCTTTAGTTCAAAAAACAGTTTATCCTATATTGTTTTCTATTGCTTTTGCCCATTTGTTGAATGATTTATTGCAAGCTGTTATTCCAGCTGCGTATCCTATTTTAAAAGAAAATTTTAATTTATCCTTTACACAAATTGGTTTGATAACTCTTGCCTATCAATTAGCGGCTTCAATCTTGCAGCCATTAGTTGGTTTGTATACAGATAAAAAACCAAAACCTTTTTCTCAGATTTTTGGAATGCTTTTTACAATGTCTGGAATCGTGCTGTTATCCTATGCAGCTACTTTTTCAATGATAATAGTAGCAGTTGTTTTGGTTGGGATTGGTTCTTCTATTTTTCATCCTGAAGCATCGCGAATTTCGTTTTTGGCTTCTGGAGGAAAACGAGGTTTAGCACAATCAATTTTTCAATTAGGAGGAAATGCAGGAACAGCAATTGGCCCCTTGTTAGTGGCTTTAATTGTAGTTCCAAATACACAATATTATATTATTTGGTTTGTTATCGTTGCATTAATTGCATTGATGGTTTTAAGCCGAATTGCTTTTTGGTACCAAAGTCATTTAAGTTTAAAAGCGAGTAAGAAAGCGGTTATAGATTTGCCGAATTTGTCACAAACTAAAATTATAGCTTCGGTAGTTATATTGATGATTTTGATTTTCTCAAAATTCTTTTATATGGCAAGTATGTCAAGTTATTTTACTTTTTATTTAATGGATAAATTTCATTTATCTGTTCAAGATGCACAGTTTCATTTGGTTTTATTTTTGGCATCTTGTGCAGTAGGAACCTTAATTGGAGGTCCATTGGGAGATAAATTTGGAAGAAAATATGTGATTTGGTTTTCGGTTTTAGGAGCCGCTCCTTTCACATTATTATTGCCTTATGTTGATTTGTTTTGGACGGGTATTTTATCCGTTATCATTGGAACAATTATATCTTCGGCTTTCCCTGCAATTTTAGTTTTTTCACAGGAATTATTGCCTAAAAAACTAGGAATGGTCTCCGGTCTTTTCTATGGATTTGCTTTTGGTATGGGAGGTTTAGGATCTGCTTTATTAGGAAACTTAGCGGATCACACAAGTATTGATTATGTGTATCATCTGTGTGCTTATTTACCTTTGATAGGTATCATTGCTTTCTTTTTACCAAATCTAAAAAAGAAAAAAGCGATTAACTAAATCAAAGAATTATTGTTTGTTTTTCAGCGGTATCTGTTCTACCAAAATTTCGTTGCCAGCTTTGTCATAATAAGTGCAGGTCATTTTGTCCATACAAACCGCCCATTTTTCAATACCTGATTTTGCACAGTCGTTACAGAAAGTTGCATAATCTGTTTTGCCCTGTTGATGAGCCTTGATGTCTGCTTTAAACTGTTCAATGTTTGCAACTTGGGCAATCGTTAACGTGCTGTACATAGAAATTGACGAAGTCTTATAATCATTCACACCGTAATAGTCGGTATGGCCATCAGTTACAAAAGCTTCATAAAAGGCAACACCCAATTTTTTAATATCCTGAATGTATGCAGGAAAGTCTGCACCTGATTTTACTTTGCTGTGAGCCTCTTTGATTTGGTTTACTGTAAACATTTTTTTTGTTTTTAATTGTTAAACGATTAGTTGAATTGCAAGCAACCATAATGTTTAAACCTTTTTAAATGATTGTTAATTTTAAAATTGTATTTCACTGCTAGTGCAAGCTTCAAGCTCGTACCCACAAACATTATTAATTTAAATCTATCTTGTAAATACGTCTATCCAATTGACTGTAGTGAAACTTAAGTTTGTTTTCTTGAACAATTTAGGCTACTCAACTTTCAGGAAACATTTGCAACACGCTCGACCTTGTAGTAATTTTTTTAACGTCTTGCCGCTTGGCGAAGGGCGGGCGATTCACCACAAATGTTGATTAAAAGTACGAAAGTTTCGTTCACCAAAAATCTGCCTTTAGAGCACAAAACACCGCCTTTTGGGTAGGTGCTGTTACAAGCTGCCCTTTTTTCTGCCATTCTTTTAAAGTTCTTTTATTCCTGTCCGTTTTAAATAATCATATGTTGTGTCGTAATTTTTATTTGGTCTCGTATGATCAGTCTCAGAACCTTCTGGAATAAATATTATTAAACCTTCACGTCCACGAGTTAATAAAACACGATACTTGTTTTTTATAAACTGCTTTCTTTCATCTTTTCTTTCAAGTTGCCATTTAGTCCCCTTAAATGCGTGAAAAGACCAACCAGAATCTTCTTTCCTAAAGTCGTCACCCCAGCACAAACCAACCCAGTCAAGTTCCAAACCTTGAACTGCAAATTCAGTTGCAGGTAATTCTAAAAAGCAAGATGAACGAACATCTTCTTTAGGATTTAGAAACCAGTTAACAACATCAATTTCTGCTGTTACGTCTAGCCCAAAAGGCTTTAACCGTCTGGCGCCAGAACTTGCTACCATTCCAGTGCGTCTGTGTCCTCGATTTTTATTTCTTAAAAAATTTCTTGCAGTCTCAATATTACGGGTTATGAAAATAGGATAATCTTTTAGATGATTTTGTAAAAGTTCCTTAGCTGTTAATGGTTCATCTTCTAAAAGTGCTACAACCCATTCGGAAAGCTTTTCTGCTTTGTAAGATCTTATAGAAACTTTTAAATGTAGTTCTGGCAGCTCTGTAATTGAAAGGTTAGTCGGTGCAGTTTCAAAAAGCTTATAGTTCGCAATATTTGAATTTCCATCTTTAAGTTCTGGTGAAATGTAAATTCTCCAATTTGAAAACTTTTCACTTATGGTTTTTCCCCATTCTGCAAGTCCAGCTTCTCCGGTATTTATCTCCTGCCCACTTCCAATTAATGCAACAATTACAGCCCAACCTTCATTTCTATTCATTATGTTGAACAACATTTCTGCTTCTGAAAAGTCTCTGTCAAATTTTCGTTTTGAATGTTCAGCATTCCAAGCTCTTTGAGCTTCGTCAAATAAAATGATTTTGTCTTGTGGAGTCTGGTCGTTATTGTGGTAGAAGTCAAGAAACTGATGAACGTTTTGAACGAAAGCTATTTCTCTCCTTGATTGGACCAATGATATTTGATTTCTTTTTGAATTATCTCTGGCCAATGCTTCCGTTAACACTTTCACTAAGGGACCGTTTCCAGATAGAAAAACTCCTTTTCCGGAATGATTTTCAACGTTGTGAACTATATTTAAACCTGCCAAAGTTTTTCCTGCACCAGGAACACCAGTTATAAAACATATTATTTTCTCATCATTCTGTTGAGCTTCTTTAATTGCTTTTAATATAGCATTTGTGGTGTCAGTTAAATTTTCTGAACCAGCGTGTGACCGAGAAATCTCTCTTACATTTTGCCCAGAAAAAAGATGTTGAGCTGCTTCTATGATTGTAGGAGTAGGAAGGTATTCACTATTGTTCCAACCACTTGGATCTATTTTCGTATTCGTTGTATTTGTAAAGAATTCAAATGCGGATTTGATTGTTGAATGTAAATTCTGTCTATTTGAAAACAATGTTGGTTTAACAAAGTCTCCGTTGTCGAAAAGTCGATTTGATTTTTCCTTTGCTTCAGATGCCCAAACAATTGGTATTAAAGTAAATGAGGCTGATTCTTTATGGAAATCTCTAAGGTCTAATGAATAGTCTTCTACTTGGCTAATAGCGTCAGGCGTGTATTTTGTTTCTTTGTCTTTAAATTCAATTACGAAAATTAAGTCGTTAGCCAAAACTATAACGTCAATGCGTTTTGAACGTCTGGGAATTGGATATTCAAGTATCAATTGCCATTCTTGTGGCAGATGCTGAAACGCTTCTTTTAAAAATGTAACTTGATGATTCCAGGATGTTCTTTGCTGCATTAAAAGCTGGTGATTTGTAACCCCAATAGCTAAATGACCAACTACAGTTTCATTGTGTGCTTTTAGAAATTCTGAAATTTTATTTTGATATTTTCCTGGCATTATGTTGTCGTATTTTTAGGGTTGCTGGTAACTTGTATATATGTGTAACAAAATCACACAAAGCCATCTCTTTTTGGATAGATTTATCTTATAAACGCTACATAATATTTACACTCAAATATATAAATATTTGTTTACAAATAATGATGGTTAATATTTTTTATTTAAAATTTTTCTTACTTTTTTAAGATAAAAAAAACTGTTTTTTATTACTGGTTTGCGTGAGGGATAGAAGTGGAAATCCTCCCGTTTTTTTCGGGAGATTATAACGGATAGCCCGACCATGCTGCAACGAAAGTGAAAGCAAGGTCACGCCCAAATTATTCGGATAGGGTTTGAGGATTAAACCAAGTTGTTTATTTTGACATATTGTAATAGCATGATGGTTTTGGCATCTTTTATTTCGCCACTGGCTATCATTGCGTAGGCTTCTTCAAAATTGAATTCTAGCACTTCAATGTTTTCTTGTTCATGCTCAAGTCCTCCGCCTTCGCTAACTTTCATAGATTCATCATATTCTCCCGTAAAGAAATATAAAATTTCGGTTACGGCGCCAGGTGACATATAGGATTCAAATACTTTTTGTACTTGTGTTAGGCGGTAACCTGTTTCTTCTTCTGTTTCGCGAATGATGCATTGTTCAGGATGATCTTCGTCGAGTAGACCTGCGCAGGCTTCAATCATCAGTCCAGTTTCATTTCCGTTAAGATAGGTGGGTAGTCTAAATTGTTTGGTTAAAATGACGGTTTTTTTCTTGGTATTATATAGTAATATTACAGCTCCATTTCCGCGATCATAAACTTCACGTTTTTGTGTTCCCCATGTATTGTCTTTGTTTTGGTAATCAAAAGTTACCTTATTTAAGATGTACCAATTGTCAGAAAGCAATTCAGTTTTTTGTATTTTGATAGTTGGGTTATTCATGATTTGGGTAGGATTAGGTATTATAAAAAACGCCCTGAATTTCAGGGCGTCAATTGGTTTTATTTCAGAATTGTTTGCTTTCTGTCTGGACCTACAGAAACAATTTTGATAGGCACTTCGACTTCTTTTTCTATGAATTCAATATATTCTTTCAATTCAATTGGAAGTTCATCATAAGTGGTCATTCCAGTTAAATCTTGTTTCCATCCTTTGAAATCCTGATAAATAGGCGTTACATTTTCTGGTTCGATGTTGTATGGGAAGTGAGAAATTTTTTCTCCTTTATAATTGTATTCTGTACATACTTTTAATGTTTCAAATCCTGAAAGAACATCTCCTTTCATCATCATTAATTGCGTAACTCCATTTACTTGAACAGCATATTTCAAAGCAACTAAGTCTAACCAACCACAACGTCTTTGTCTTCCAGTTACGGATCCAAATTCATTTCCAACACGTGCCATTGTTGCACCATCTTCGTCAAAAAGTTCTGTTGGGAATGGTCCGCTACCTACACGAGTAACATATGCTTTGAAGATTCCGTATACTTCTTTGATTTTGTTAGGAGCAATTCCTAAACCTGTACAAGCTCCAGCTGCTGTTGTATTAGATGAAGTTACAAAAGGATATGTTCCAAAATCAACATCTAATAAGGAACCTTGCGCACCTTCACATAAGATTGATTTTCCTGCTTTTTGTGCTTGGTACATGTATTCTTCACTATCAATGAAATCTAATTTTTTCAATTCTTCGATAGCTTCAAAAAATTCTTTTTCTAATTCTTCAAGATTGTATTCAATAGCTACGTTATAGAAAGCAATCATTGCTTCGTGTTTGTCCGCCAAAGCTCTGTAACGATCTGCAAAATCTTCTAATTCAATATCACCTACACGAAGACCATTTCTTCCTGTTTTGTCCATATAAGTTGGACCAATACCTTTTAGAGTAGAACCAATTTTTGCTTTTCCTTTTGATGCTTCAGAAGCTGCGTCAAGCAAACGGTGTGTTGGTAAAATTAAATGTGCTTTTCTAGAAATAATTAATTTGCTTTTGATATCAATATTAAATTTTTCTAGACCTTCGATTTCTTTTTGAAAAACAACAGGATCAATTACAACTCCGTTTCCAATGATGTTAACAGCTGTTTTATGAAAAATCCCAGAAGGAATTGTTCTTAATACATGTTTTATTCCGTCAAATTCTAAAGTGTGTCCTGCATTTGGTCCACCTTGAAAACGAGCAATAATGTCGTATTTAGAGGTTAATACATCAACGATTTTTCCTTTTCCTTCATCTCCCCATTGTAATCCTAATAATAAATCTATGGTCATTCTGTGTGTTATTTGTAGTTAATTATTGTATTGATGAGGTAACTTTAATGCTACCGAATTATTTTGTTTTTAAACTGCTGTGTCCGGTTTTGGTGCTCTTTTGTTTCCATATAAATATAAAGAGTGATTTGTGATTTCAATGTCAAATATCTCTTCAATAGTTTTTTTGATACTTTGAATTCTTGGATCACAAAACTCAATTACTTCGCCAGTATCGGTCATAATAATATGATCGTGCTGTTTGTCAAAATAGGATTTTTCATAATGTGCCTGATTTTGTCCAAATTGATGTTTGCGAACTAAGGCACAATCCAAAAGTAATTCGATTGTATTGTACAAAGTTGCTCTACTCACACGGTAGTTTTTGTTTTTCATTTTGATATAAAGGTTTTCTATATCAAAATGCTCTTCACTATCGTAAATTTCCTGAAGTATTGCATAGCGTTCCGGAGTTTTGCGATGCCCTTTTTTTTCAAGATACATTGTAAAAACATTTTTTACAGTTTCTTGGTTTTGGTTGTTATCTGTGGAAATGAGTGTCATATCTGGCAAAGATAATTTTTTTTGTTTAAAGTTTAAAGTTCAGGGTTTAAAGTTTGAGCATAAGTGTTAAAAAACACATTCTTTCTATGTTTTGTAAACTCTTGTAACTTTATCGATTCCATCAATCTTTTTGATGTTACTAATCATTTTTTTAAGAATTGTATTATTTTGCACCACCACCACAACTTGCCCGTGAAAAATTCCTGCATCAGTACTCAACGAAATACTCTGAATATTCACATTCATATTGTTCGAAATCACTTTAGTTAATTGATTCGTAAGTCCTAGAACATCCATTCCGGTGATGTTAATTATAGCTTTGAATTCCTCTTGCGATGAGTCTATCCATTTGGCCGTCATGATTCTATAGGCATAGTTAGATTGCATACCAATGGCGTTAGGGCAATCTTTTTTATGTACTTTGATACCTTCATTGATGGTTACAAAACCAAAAACATCATCTCCAGGAATTGGGTTGCAACAAGGAGATAATTTGTAATCCAATTTGTCGTGTTCTTTTCCAAAAACTAATAAATCATAATTGCTACTGATAATTTGTTTGTGGATATCTTCATCAGCAGTTCCAGTATTTCGTTTTATTTTATTTTTGAAGAAATTAATAAACGTATTGCTTTTTTGGGCTGCATAATCTTTGAGTTGTTGGTTTTCAATAGCGCCAATTCCAACTCTATAAAACAAATCTAAACTTGTTTTTAATTTAAAGAAATTAACTAACTCATTTATTACTTGTTCGTTAAGATTTATTTTTAAGTGTTTTAATTTTCTAGTAAGCAGCTCTTTTCCTTCTTCACCAATTTTTTTGGTGTTTTCGTTCAGAACATTTTTAATTTTTGTTTTTGCTCTCGAAGTCGTTACATAATCAAGCCAGTTGACTGTTGGTTTTTGATTCTGAGATGTAATTACTTCAATTTGGTCCCCACTTTTTAATTCATGATTCAAAGGAACTAATCTTCCGTTGACGCGTGTTCCTCGGGTACGAATTCCTATTTCGGAGTGAATGCTAAAAGCAAAATCTAATGAAGTGGCACCTTTAGGCAAAGATTTAATTTCTCCTTTTGGTGTAAACACGAAGATTTCTTTTGAATATAAATTCATTTTAAAATCTTCTACAAAATCAACGGCATTAGTTTCGGAATTTTCTAAAGCCTCTTTAAGTAAATTCAACCAAACGTCTAATCCGCTTTCTTCAGTAGCACCATTTTTATATTTGTAATGCGCAGCATATCCTTTTTCAGCAATTTCATCCATACGTTCACTACGAACTTGAATTTCTACCCATCGTCCTTTCGGACCCATAACGGTAATGTGTAAGGCTTCGTAGCCTGTAGATTTTGGAGATGAAATCCAATCTCTTAATCGGCTCGGGCTAGGTCTGTAGTGGTCCGTTACGATTGAATAAATTTTCCATGCTAGGAATTTTTCATCGTGTGCATTTGATTTGTATACAATGCGTAAAGCAAATTTATCATAAACCTCGTCAAAACTTACGTTTTGCGCTTTCATTTTTCTACGAATAGAGTAAATAGATTTTGGTCGGCCTTTTATAATATATTCAAATCCTTCTTCATCTAAGGATGCTTTAAGGACATCAGAAATGTCTTTTATATAAGCGTCTTGCTCTTCTTTAGTTTCTTTAATTTTACTTAAAATATCATTGTAAATGACAGGTTCCGTATACTTAAGTCCTAAATCTTCAAGTTTTGTTTTGATGTTATATAAACCCAATCGGTGTGCTAATGGGGCATAAATGTATAAGGTTTCTGAAGCAATTTTGGTTTGTTTGTCTTCTTGCATAGAATCCATAGTTTGCATATTGTGCAAACGGTCTGCAAGTTTTATCAGGATTACACGAACGTCATCATTAAGCGTCAGAATCATTTTTCGGAAATTCTCAGCTTGTAATGAGGCGTTTAAATCCTTTTGAACCATTGATATTTTGGTCAATCCTTCCACTAGCTGTGCTACTTTTGGATTGAATAAACGTTCAATATCTTCAACTGTTATTGGCGTGTCTTCGACTACATCATGCAATAATGCAGCTGCGATAGAAGTAGCACCCAAACCAATTTCGGAAGCTACTATTTTTGCTACAGCTATAGGGTGAAAAATATAAGCTTCTCCTGATTTTCGTCTTTGTTCCTTATGGGCATCAACAGCTACGTCAAATGCTTTACGAATCAGTTTTTTATCTTCGGGAGTTAAGGTTTGGTAACTTATCCGAAGTAATTCTTTATATTCTTGGGCAATTGCTTTGTTTTCTTTTTCTAAATCTATTTCTATCATAACGGCATGGTTCAATTCCTAAAAATAACAATAAGTTAGGAGATGTGCAAGCAAATTTTTTGGTTTACAAGGGGAGATTTGGAATTTTTAAAACAAAAAATATTTTTCAAAGGCGATTAATTGTTCATTCTTTTAAAATCTAAATCTTGAAAATCATAACTGAAATCTGTTGATTCTGAAATAGGTTTCATTTTTAATCCAATCGACTTCCCGTTTTTATCACATTCAAACAATAAGTGTGCATCAGCGTGGAAATAAGCGTTGTTCCATTTGACCACCAAATTATTTTCTTTGTAGAAAAAAACTTCTCCCGAGAGTTGAGGTGAACGTTTCGAGTTGAAATATAATTTTCCTTTTTTCTCCGAAAGAACAATTTCTCCAAACCAATTGTCTTTGTAAGTTCCTGCGAAAGTGTCAAAATCTATTTTAATTTTCTCTTTCTTGTTTTTAGCTACAGTATTCCAGACTTCGGTTGTTACTTTATCATCAGTTTCTTCATTAGCTTTCATACGGTTGCTATACAGAGTAACATAATCTTCAGATTGTATTCCTAAATAACTGTCTTTTATTGTGTTCGTAATAGCATTAAAAGCAGCCCCAGATTGCTGATTTGTCAATACAATAATGCCTAAATTTAATTCAGGTAATAAGGTAACTTGAGTAACTATACCTTCTAATCCGCCAGTGTGAGAGACTTGTTTGTATCCTTTGACATCGTTTAGAAACCAACCTAATCCGTATCCGCTAAAATGGGTAAAATAAGGTGCTTTTGTTTTTGCAGGAATTATGGTTTGCATTTGCCACATTTCATTGTGTTCTTTTTCTGAAAATAAGGTTTTGTTTTCAGGACCATATTTTCCATTATTCATTTGCATGATGATCCATTTGCTCAAATCATTTACGCTAGAATAAATTCCTGCTGCTCCGTCAAAAAGGTGGTTTTGATATCGTTTAATTACATGTAGTTTTTTGTCAACGGGAACATGCGGTGCAATTGTGTTTGTAGTGTCTTTTAACCGAAGGAATGACGCTACACTGTTGTCCATTTCCAAAGGTTTCATAATGCGTTCTTCTACAAAATCACACCAAGACTTTCCGCTGGCTACCCGAATTACTTCTCCGGCAACAATATAAAGTAAGTTGTCGTAATCAAATTGTGTTCTGAAGGCAGAAACGGGTTTTAAATACTGTAAATTTTGTACAATATCTTGGGCTGTAAAATCGCTTCCGTCAGGCCAAATCATTAAATCGCCTGCACCAAGTCCTAATCCGCTGCGGTGTGTTAATAAATCACGAATTGTAAATTCATTGGTTACATATTCGTTGTACATTCTGAAATTAGGAAGGTATTGAATTACTTTATCGTCCCATTTTACTTTTCCTTCGTCAACTAATATTGCCAAGGCAGCACTTGTAAATGCCTTACTGTTCGAAGCAATTCCAAATAATGTGTTCGCATCGACTTTTTCATTGGTCAAAATTGATTTTACACCATATCCTTTGGAATGAATAACTTTTCCGTCTTTGACGATGGCAACTGCAATTCCTGGTACATCAAATGTTTTTATGGTTCGTTCTACTAATTCATCAACTTGTGGAGTGCTGATTTGAGCAAAAGCATTGGCAACAATTAACAGGGAAAATGCAAGTATAAATTTTTTCATTTTGTTGTTTTTTTATAAAATTTAAAAACCTCTTTGTCTTTTTGCTTCGAAAATTAAAATGGCAGCTGCAACAGAAACGTTCATGGAATCTATTTCGCCTTGCATCGGAATAATTATGTTTTGTGTAGCTGCATCTCGCCACTCTTGCGTTAATCCTGTAGCTTCTGTTCCTACAACTAAAGCAGTTGGTTTGGTGTAATCCTCAACATGATAGGGATTTGAATTCTGTAAAGTGGCGCAATAGAAATTTATTTTTCTTTCTTTCAAAAAAGCAATAATTTCAGCAGTAGTTCCAGTAGCGATTTGATTGGTGAATAAACAACCTACGCTTGAGCGAACAATATTAGGGTTGTATAAATCACTTTTTGGATTGGCAATAATAACGGCATCTAAATTTGCGGCATCCGCAGTTCTTAATAAAGCGCCTATATTTCCTGGTTTTTCAGGAGCTTCTGCAACAAGGATTAAAGGATTATCGGATAATTTTAAATCAGATAATTGTGTTGATTTTGTTTTGGCTACAGCCAAAACTCCTTCGGTAGTATCTCGGTAAGCTAACTTTTGATAGATTTCTTTATTAATTTCAATCAAATCAGCTGATTTTGATAATTTTCTTGCTTCGGTTTCTGAACAAATTTCAGGTAAAAACAACAAAGTTTCAATTTCATAACCTCCTTTTATAGCTATAGAAATTTCGCGTTGGCCTTCAATCAAAAATGTTCCTGATTGTTTTCGAGCTTTTGCCTTTTCCTGTAATAACACTAAAGATTTTATGAATGGATTTTGTATCGAAGTAATTTGTTTCAATGGAAAAGTCGCTTGGTTACTAAGGTGCTAAGTTACTATCTTTTTTTAAATTCTAAAACCGAATAACTACTGTATTAGAAAACGCTGTAATTGCCGTTAATCAGGAGTATTTTCTTTAAATTTGTAAAAATCCTAAATCTTAAATTATACGTGTTTCATCTATTAGACATTATTGGAACTTTGGCTTTTGCCATGTCAGGCGCAGTAACCGCAATGAATAAAAAACTTGATCCTTTTGGTGTTTTCATCATTGCTTTTGTAACCGCTGTTGGAGGAGGAACCTTGCGAGATATTATGATTGGTAGTACTCCGGTTGGGTGGATGCTTGATTTGAATTATGTGTATGTAATTATTGTTGGATATGTTTTGGCGATTATTTTCAGAAAAAAATTCGATCACTTACGAAAATCCTTGTTTTTATTTGATACGATTGGATTAGGGGTTTTTACATTAATTGGACTTGAAAAAGGAATAAATATTGGACTTCATCCGATTATATGTATTGCATTAGGCACTATGACAGCTTGTTTTGGAGGTGTAATTCGAGATATTTTATGTACTGAAATCCCTATTATTTTTAGAAGAGAAATTTATGCTACGATTTGTATTTTGGGTGGAATTGTCTTTTTTGTTCTTCGGAAATTGAATTTAGAGAGCGATGTTTTATACTTGACGACTTCTTTAGTAATTATTTCGGTTCGCCTGATGGCCGTGAAATTCAAATGGTATTTGCCCACTTTAGAACATAAATAAAAAATGCTTAATTTCACGAAGTCTAAAACCCAATGGTGAAAAATCTCTCGATAAAACAATACCAAGAAAATGATTATGAAATTTGGA
The DNA here is from genome assembly GCF_003634825.1 of Flavobacterium sp. 123. NCBI lineage: Bacteria > Pseudomonadati > Bacteroidota > Flavobacteriia > Flavobacteriales > Flavobacteriaceae > Flavobacterium > Flavobacterium sp. 123. Next base: position 585,995 of record NZ_RBXD01000001.1, on the reverse strand, counting down.
ATACCTTTATCGGTCAAGCCAAAAATGCTACTTTCTTGTTTCATCGAGATTTTATGGAATATCATAAAGATCGTTTTCAAGACTGTTCATTATTGATTTTTGATGACAAAAAACTACTTGCAGTTTTACCCGCTAATAAGGTTGGGACCACTCTATATTCACATCAGGGATTAACGTATGGCGGTTTAGTTTATAACGAACAAACAAAATTAGCCACTGTTATTACGGTTTTCAAACTGCTCTTGTTGTTTTTAAAAGAACATAAAATAGAAAAATTATATCTAAAAACGATTCCTTCTATTTACCATAAAAAACCCGCAGAAGAAATTTTATATGCATTGTTTTTGACCGAAGCCCAATTAGTGCGACGAGATAGTTTATCGGTTATTGATTTGTTACAAGAAAATCCAATTGCTAAAATCCGAAAAAGGGGGATTCAAAAAGGGATTCAAAACGGTTTAGTAATCAAAGAGGAGACTAATTTTGATTCGTTTTGGAATGAAATTTTAACTCCAAATTTATTAGATAAACACCATGCGAAGCCGGTTCATTCTTTAGCTGAGATTGTGAGGTTGAAACTGTTTTTTCCAGAAAACATCAGGCAATTTAATGTCTATTATGAAGGGGAAATTGTGGCAGGAACTACTGTTTTTGAAAGTGAAAATGTAGCCCATTGTCAGTATATTTCGAAATACGAACAAGAGGAAACTTTAGGAAGTTTAGATTTTTTATTTCATTTTTTAATCCAAGAAGTATTTGCGAAGAAAAGGTTTTTTGATTTTGGAATTTCGAATGAATCAAATGGAAAAAAATTAAATGAAGGTCTGTCTTATTGGAAAGAAAGTTTTGGTGCAAGTACTGTTATTCATGATTTTTATGAAGTAGAAACGGCTAACTATATGCTATTAGAAAAGGTTTTGATATGATACAATTCTTAGACTTAAAAAAAATAAACGAACCTTATGAAAGTGCTTTTAAAGAAAAATTAGATGCGGTTTTAAATAGCGGTTGGTATGTTTTAGGGAATGAAGTCAAAGCGTTTGAAACCAGCTTTGCTAAGTATTGCGAAGCAGAATATTGTGTAGGTGTTGGCAATGGATTGGACGCTTTAACACTCATTTTTAAAGGGTATATTCAGCTTGGAAAACTCAAAAAAGGGGATGAGGTTATTGTTCCTGCAAATACATATATCGCTACTATTTTAGCAATTTTACAGGCAGATTTAGTGCCGGTTTTAGTCGAGCCAAAGCTTGAAACTTATACAATTAATCCTGATTTGATTGAGGCCAAAATCACATCAAAAACCAAAGCAATTTTGGTTGTTCATCTCTATGGACAATTAGCAGAAATGGATGCTATTATTGCCATAGCAAATCAAAATAATCTTCTAATTGTGGAAGATGCTGCCCAAGCTCACGGTGCAATCAAGAATCATAATTCCAGTGTAGCTTATAGTTTTTATCCAAGCAAAAATTTAGGAGCTTTAGGTGATGGAGGCGCTGTAACTACAAATGATTCTGAATTAGCAAATGCTATTCGGTTGATGCGAAATTACGGTTCGGACACCAAATATTATAATGAATGTATCGGTCTAAACTCAAGATTAGATGAGGTGCAAGCGGCTTTTTTGAATGTGAAATTGCCAAATTTAGACTTTGAAAATGAGCAACGAAGAGTAATTGCTAAACGGTATTTGAATGAGATTATAAACAAAAAAATAGTACTTCCAAATTGGGATTTTTCTACTAAGCATGTCTTTCATTTGTTTGTTATTCGGACTCAGGACAGAGCTGATTTGCAAAACTATTTGTATCAAAAAGGCATTCAAACGGCCATTCATTATCCGGTTCCTCCACACAAACAAAAAGCATTATCTGAGTGGAATAAACTTAGTTTTCCCATCACCGAAAAAATTCATAATGAGGTGTTGAGTTTGCCTTTAAATCCTGTTTTGACAAAGGATGAAGTCGATTTTATAATAGCAACTTTAAATGCATATTAAGTTGGATTTTATAAAAAAAATAACGCAGACTAATTTATTTAAAATTACTTCTCTGAATAGTTTGAGTATCGTTTTGAAACTAGGAATTGGATTAATTACCTCCAAAGTAATAGCCGTTTTTGTTGGCCCTAGTGGCTTAGCACTTGTTGGAAACTTCAGAAATTTTGTTGGTTCGTTTGAAACCATTTCTACCTTAGGTTTTCAAAACGGGATTATAAAGTATGTATCCGAAAGTAGAGAAGAAGAGTCGGACTTGAACAAGTTTGTCTCAACTGTATTTATAAGTGTTTTATCCGTTTCGGTTTGCTTAAGTGGATTGCTTTTTTTTGGTGCAGATTATTGGAATACACTGATTTTTGGTTCTCAATTCCAGTTTAGTTTTGTGTTCAAAGCTTTTGCTTTTGCACTGCCTTGGTATGCTTTGTCACTGATTTTAGTTTCAGTTATAAATGGTTTGGGGAAGTTCAAAAACGTAGTTTATATTGCTATTATTGGGAATTTAATTGGACTTATTGTGTCGGTTTTGTTTATTTCACAATATCAAACAATTGGCGCTTTGTTGGCTATTATAATAACACCTTCTGTATTGTTTTTGGTTTCTTTTTACTTTGTTTCTAAAGAAATTTCCATTTTTAATTCCGTCCGACTTCGTTTTTTCGACTTCAAAATAATAAGTAATTTATCTCATTATTTTTTGATGGCATTAGTTCCTGGTATTATAGGTTCGATTGTTTTTCTTTCGATCCGAAAAAACATTATTACTATTGTTGGTATTCAGGAAGCAGGATATTGGGAAGCTATTAGCCGAATTTCATCGTATTATTTGCTTTTTATATCGTCCATTTTGACGCTTTATTTTTTACCAAATTTGGCTGTTGCCAAGAACAATCAAGAAACTAAAATTGTATTTTGGAAATACTATAAAGCTATTTTTCCTTTCATTGTTATTGGGCTTTTACTTATTTATTTCACCCGATTATGGATTGTTAAACTTCTTTTTACAGAGGCATTTCTTCCGGTAACAAGCTTGTTTTTTTGGCAATTAGTTGGGGATATGTTGAAGATGGCTGCTTGGATTTTGGGATACCAGTTTTTTGCCAAAAAACTCACCGTTGCCTTCATTGTCTCAGAACTGTTTTCGCTTTTAATAACTTATTTTTCAAGTATTTTTCTAGTTAAAACATTTGGAATAGAAGGAGTTGTAATGGCTCACGCATTAACATATTCGATTTACTTATTGGTTTTGAGCCTATATTTCAGAAGAAGTTTGTTTTGAATTCCAAAGCGTTAAATAGGCATTACTGATTTTGATGTAATCGTGCTCTTTTTCGATAAATGCTCTAGCTTGTTTTCCAATCGCTATTATTTTTTTTGGATTTTCAATCAAAAACGATAATTCTGCCACTAATGAACCTACGTTAGGCTCGGCATTAATCGCTACTTTTTCGATAAGATTATAGTGGTTTTCAAATACTTTTTCGGCACCTGTAAAAATAACTTTTCCTTTGGCCATAGCCTCAAGAGCATTATAACCTTGGTCAAATGAATATACTTGATCTAATATAATAGTAGCTTTTTCGGTTAGTTTGATATAGGTTTTATAAGGGTTATTTTCGGTTGTGATAATCTCAACTTTTGGGTATTTTTTTTCAATTATTGCTAAAGCTTTTTCGAAAAAAACAATTCCTTTTTTTATATAACTCAAACGGTTTATTCCCAAGAAAATAATGATTTTATCTTCCATTTTTGGAACTTGAAATTCTAATTTTTCAGTGTTTATTGGGTTTGGAATAAAAGCAACAGAATATCCCATTTTTTCCATCGGAATTTTATAATCTAAATCTGAAACAATTAAATTTTGACAGTTTTTGCTTAACCAATCGAATGTTTTTCGGTAGCTTTTGGTGCTGTATTTTAAAGAATACTCAAAATGTTTTTTCAAAGAATGTGATTCAAAATAAGGTGTCAAAGTAGAATAATCAAATTCTTTTTTTAGTAAAAAATCAATCACAGGAGTTTCATCACCACAAATTAACAAACTGCGACTTTTAATTTTTTTGAAAACTCTTCTCAAAAGTATTTTTGTAAGCCAAGGGAACGTTTCAATGGCATCTGAATTAATGAGTTGCACATGGTCAAAAGCATATAATTTGGGTACTAAAAGATAAAATCGAAACCCTCTTTCTGCTTTTTCTATATCAATTCCTGAAAGTTTATGAATTGCGTTTTTGACTTTTGTGAGAAACCAATACTTACTTATTGTAGAAGCTTGAAAAGAGAAATCTGAATCAAACTTTTTGAAATGATCACCGGATGAGACCAATGTGACAGCATGTCCGTTGCTTATTAATCCTTCTTTTAGGGAGTTGTGTAAGCGACTGTATTCACCTATCAAAAGTATTTTCATTTACAAAGCGTAATTTTTTATATTTGTGTAAATATAATGACAAATTGGATACAGCATTCAAAAAAGAAGATCTGGAAATAGTATTGGCTACAATGAACAGGAATTCTCTAGATTTTTTGATTCCAATGTTTCCCTTTTCTGATTTTTCTAATTTTTCGATACTAATTGTTAATCAAACTCAAGAAAACAATCTTTTAATTTCAGAATTTCCGTCTGTTAGAGTGATAAATTTATTTGAAAAAGGGTTGTCAAAAAGTAGAAATTTAGGATTAAAAAACGCTCAAGGAAAAGTCCTTTTGATTGCAGATGATGATGTTGTTTTTAAAAATGATTTTGATTCTATTATAATTGATACATACAATAAATTTCCCTCCGCAACTTGCATATGTTTTTATGCCGAAAAACCAGACGGAACATTATTTAAAAGCAGTTTATCAAAGACAAAAGAAAAGATAAGTCAGCTAGAACTTTTTAATATTTTGTCAATTGAAATGACTTTTAATAGCGAGATGTTAGCAAAATTAGAGCTTCAGTTTGATGAAAATTTTGGATTAGGAAGTCGGTTTAAAATGGGTGAAGAAGCTATTTTCTTGTCCGATGTCAAAAGTAAAAACCAACAATTAATTATTGAACCACAGGTTGTAGTAGTCCATCCTCCTGTCTCAACAGACGATACCATAAGTTTTGAGGAAAGATATTATATTCAGGGAGCATTTTTTAAAAGAGTTAAGAACATCAATTATTATTTAGGATTATTTTTGAAAGTGTTTTTTGATCTTAAACAGAATAAGATTAAAATGAGTCAGGTTTTTGGTGCAATTAAAAATGCGAATAGAGGTAAAAATGATTTTTTAAATTATTAAATGAAAACAACACTTAGTGAAATTCAATTGATAAAAATTCCTGTTGTGGAAGACTTTAGAGGTAATTTAGGGTTTGTCCAAAATGGGTTTTTGCCATTTGATTTTAAACGGGTATATTATCTTTTTGATGTGCCCAGTAATTCCTTTAGAGGCGGGCATTCTCATATTAATCAGCAAGAAACGTTGATTGCGTTAAGCGGGAGTTTTGAAGTTGTGCTTCACGATGGATTCGAAAAAAAATCATTTCTTTTGAATAAACCAAATGTCGGATTGTATATTCCAACAGGGATTTGGCGCGAACTCCAAAATTTTTCTTCGGGTTCTGTTTGTTTGGTTTTGGCTCAAGATGTTTTTGATGAAGCTGATTATATCAGGGATTTTGATGAATTTTTGAAATCGAAAAAGTGAAATTACTTTATATAGTTCCCAGTATAAATGATGCAGGCGGAGTGGCGAGAGTTCTTTCTACTAAAACTAATTATCTTATTGAAAAATGGGGTTATGAGATTCATATTTTAACCCAAAATAAAGGAAACTCATCCTTGTTTTATTTTTTCAATCCTAAAATTGTATTGCACGATATGATTTTGGATGGGAATAAAATGAACTATCTTTTGAATTATAAAAATGAACTTCAAAAGCATTGTAAGCAAATAAATCCAGATGTAATTATTGTTGCTGATAATGGGTTAAAAGCATATTTGGTTCCTTTTTTTTTAGATAAAAAGACACCCCTTGTTTTTGAAAGTCATGGTTCTAAATTTATAGCAGAGCAAAAGCAAAGTGAGCATGTTTGGTCTAAATTAAAAATGAAGTTCAAACTATTTATAAAAGAATTTGGAGCCAAAAAATATACTCATTTTGTAGCCTTGTCTGATGAAAGTTTAAAAGAGTGGCGTATAACTAATGGAGTAGTAATTACAAATCCGTTATATGATTTTCCAAAGAAATTAAGTGATCAATCCAGCAAAAAAGTCATAGCTGTTGGACGCCATGCTTATGAAAAGGGATTTGATAATTTGCTTAAAATTTGGAAAAAAGTAGTAGAGGATTATCCAGATTGGGTATTAGAAATCTATGGCAAATCCGATGAAAAATTTGAGTTGAAAGAATTAGCTGAAAATCTAAATCTGACTGAAAATATTGTTTTCCATGAGCCTGTACAGAATATTAATGAGAAATATTCAGAAGCTTCTTTTTATTTAATGACATCTAGATTTGAAGGTTTTGGTATGGTGTTAATTGAAGCAATGGCAGCTGGTTTGCCCTGTGTTGCTTATGATTGTCCGTGTGGCCCAAGAAATATTATTGATAGTGAAAAGAATGGATTTTTGATTCAGAACAATAATGATAAGGATTACATAAATGCTGTCAAAACTTTGATTGAAGATAAAGAACTGCGAATTCGCATGGGAGAAACTGCAAAATCTGTCATATCAGAGTATAATCTAGATGAAATTATGCAAAGTTGGAATCAGTTTTTTAGGGAAATAAAAAACAATTAGATTATACTTTTTTTGATTTTAATGAACACAAATATCCAATTCTAAAGATATTGAAAATTAATAAATTGGGATTTTTACCGGTTAGATTTCGATAAATAAGTCCTTTAAAAAGAGCATATAATTTTGCAATAATTAGCCTTGATTTAGTTTGTATTAAAAAATGATATAAGCTAATTAAACGTATAAATTCCGTGCTTATTTTTTGTTCTTCATACAAAGACATTAAATTCTCAAGCGATTCTTTGGTTTTGTTCAAATAAGCTGAATTAGAATCAATATCTCCATGTTCTACAGGATTGTTTATGTGGAGTAACTTAATAGGCGATAGGCTTAATTCATAGGAAAGTTGAGTGTCATCATGACCATATTTTTTTGTAGTCTTATCAAATTTTACTTTGTCAAAACAGACTTTTCTAATCAGAGTATTGTTGAAAAGAAGCGATTTGAATGGGGCTTTTTTTCTAAGCTTAGCAGATTTATCTTCAATAAATTTACCATATTTCCATCTTAGTTTTTGTTGTGAAGAAGGATATTTTTCAGGATGTCTTCTGCCGCCGTAAACAACATCAAAATGAGGAATGGTATTGATGTATTTTTGGATATAATTGTTGTCAATTATAATAGAGTCACCATCTATAAAAAGCAAATAATCGTATATGGCTTTTTCAGCAAGCGAGTTTCTGTTTTCTCGATGAGCTAGGTTTTCATTTAAAGAAACAAAACTGCAATTTGGGAGTGCATTTATAGCCTCATTAAATTTATTTAAAGGAGATTTTGAGGCGTCATCCTGGCATAAAATCTCAAAATTTATATTGCATTTGGTACATTGTTTCTGCAATTCAAATACAAGCGGATAGGCATTGTAATTGAAAATTGGAACAAGTATTGAAATCATTAGGCTGTTTTCTGAACTACTTCAAAAATTCGTTCATCCTCACATTTCAATGTTTTAGAAGGAAATTTCATCAATAGCGCGTAGTCATGCGTAGCCATAAGAATTGTTTTTCCATTGGCATTAATTTTTCGCAATACATCAAGAACTTCAGTGCTGGTTTGTGGGTCAAGATTTCCAGTTGGTTCATCAGCAAGAATAAGTTCAGGATCATTTAATAAAGCTCTTGCAATAGCAACACGTTGTTGTTCTCCGCCAGAGAGTTGGTGAGGCATTTTATTTGCAAATTCTTTCATACCAACTTTGTCTAAAACTTCTTCTATTTTTCGTTCCATTTCATTGTTGTCAATCCAGCCTGTAGCCTTCAAAACAAACAACATATTATCTTTTATAGAACGATCCGGAAGTAATTTGAAATCTTGAAAAACAATCCCGATTTTTCGTCTTAAAAACGGAATGTCATCTTCTTTTAAAGTGGCTAAATCAAAGTCAACTACATGTCCTTCGCCTTCAGTTAATGGTAAATCTGCATATAAAGTTTTCATTAAACTACTTTTACCAGAACCTGTTTTTCCAATGATGTAAATAAACTCACCACGATGTACGTCTAAGTTCACACTAGATAAAATGGTTTTTCCTTCTTGATAAATAGCAACGTTTTTTAAAGACAATATGGGTTGTGACATAATAGGTATTTGTTTATGTTGTAAAAGTAATTATCAATTATCAATTATCAATTATCAAACTTCAATTATTTTAATTTTTTTGTTAAAACATTTGTTCATAATAAATACAGAAAGCATTTCGTTATAGACCTTATAATATGATACATTTGAATATTAAACAAAAATCACAATGCATAAATTTTCAGGGTTTTTATTTTTCCTTTTTTTTATTGTAATTGCTCCTGTATCGGCGCAAAAATCAACCATTTATACCCATGATTTAAAAGACTTTGAGAGTGCTCTTTCTTTATACAATGCCGCACAATATGCGTCTGCCAAAACTATTTTTGACGATGTAAAAGCGACTGCAACAACCGAAGATTTAAAATCAGATTGTGCTTATTATGCCGCTAGTTGCGCCATTTTTATGAACCAATCAAATGGTAATGAATTGATGGAACGGTTTGTTTCGGATTATCCTACGAGTGTAAAACAAAATCAAGCCTACATTGCAATTGCCCATTATTATTTTAATCAAGGCAGCTATCCTCAGTCTTTAGAATGGTTTGATAAAGTTGACGAAAGTAATTTGAGTAGAAGCGATCGCGATACGTTTAATTTCCAAAAAGGCTATAGTTTTTTTAATTCTAAAAATAAAAAAGAAGCTACAACCTACTTTAATAAAGTAATCGATTCAGAGGAATATGGTTCTCAAGCTAAATATTACCTCGGTTTTATGGCTTATGAAGGAGATGATTACAAAGCAGCAACCAAGTATTTTGATGCTGTTTCTGGTGAAGAAAAATACAAAGAGAAACTTTCGTATTATCAAGCGGATATGAATTTTAAGCTTGGAAATTTCCAAAAGGCAATTGATTTAGGTAAAAAAGCGATGGCTAAATCAACTCCTGCTGAAATATCTGAATTGAATAAAATCATTGGCGAAAGCTATTTTAATTTAAAAGCATATAACGAAGCAATTCCTTATCTAGTGGCCTATAATGGTAAAAACAGAAAATGGAATAATACCGATTTTTACCAATTGGGATATGCTTATTATCAGCAAAATGATTATGAAAATGCAATTTCGCAATTCAATAAAATCATTGGAGGGAAAGATTTTGTAGCGCAAAATGGGTATTATCATTTAGGTCAAAGCTATTTGAAATTAAATAAAAAACAAGAAGCTTTGAATGCGTTCAAAAATGCATCTGAAATGAGTTTTGATGCTTCTTTAGAAGAAGAAGCGAGTTTGAATTATGCTAAATTGAGTTATGAAATAGGGAATTCGTATCAAAGTGTCCCTGTTGTTTTAATGAATTTTATTGAAAAATATCCTAATAACCCAAACAATTCTGAATTAGAAAGGCTTCTGATTGATTCTTATATTTCATCAAAAAACTATAAAGAAGCTTTACTTTTATTAGAGAAAAACAGAAAGCCAGAGAATAAGTTAGCGTATCAAAAAGTGTTATTTTATACCGGATTAGAGTTGTATACGGATAATGATTATCAAGAAGCTTTAAAGATGTTTGCCAAGTCAATTGCAGAACAACAAGATAATGGTATTACGGCAAGAGCAACTTTCTGGAAGGCAGAAGCCGAATATGTTTTGGATGATTTCAAAAGCGCTTTATCAAGCTACAAACAGTTTATGGCTCTAGGAAATGCAGCTTCAACTCCTGAATATAAAAACAGTAATTACAATATTGCATACGCCTATTTTAAACTGAAAGATTACAATCAAGCGGGCAATTATTTTCAAGCACAGATTGAAAAAGGGAGTTCGGAAAAAGTTCGATTGAATGATGCCTATTTGCGATTGGCGGATTGTCGTTTCGTAACATCAAAATATTGGCCTGCTATGGACGCTTATAGCAAAGTAATTGAATTGAAGAGCGTTGATTCAGATTATGCCTATTACCAAAAAGCGATTTGTTATGGTTTTATTTCTAAAAATGATAAAAAAACGGAAGAACTTAACTCGTTTTTGCAAGTATATCCAAAATCAGAATACCGTGATGACGCACTTTACGAACTAGGAAATACCTATGTTGCTTCAGGTAAATCAGATCTTGCTACAAAAACGTATGACCGATTGAATGCAGAGTTTAAAAATGGTTCTTTTACATCCAAAGCAATTTTAAGACAAGGCTTGATTTATTATAATTCAGATAGAGATGAATTGGCTTTGCAAAAATTCAAGAAAGTTGCTGCTGATTTCCCTAAAACCGAAGAAGCTCTAGAAGCCGTTGCAACTGCTAGATTAATCTATGTTGATAATGGGAAAGTTGATGAATATGCATCTTGGGTTAGAACATTAGATTTTGTTGCAGTTACGGATGCAGAATTGGATAATGATACTTATGAAGCAGCTGAAAAACAATTTCAACAAAGCAATTCTAAACAAGCAATAGTTGGTTTTAGAGGATATATCGCAGCTTTTCCAAAAGGAATTCACGCATTACAAGCTAATTTTTATTTGGCACAATTGTATTTTTCAGAAGGATCAGAAGACAAATCAATTCCTAATTACGAATATGTAATTGCCGAGCCGCGTTCTGAATTTACAGAACAATCACTATCTAGATTGGCTCAGATTTTCTTGAAAGCAAATGAATTTGACAAAGCTATTCCAGTATTATCTCGTTTAGAGAATGAAGCTGATTTGCCACAAAACAAAACATTTGCTCAGTCTAATTTGATGAAATGTTACTATGAGAAAAAGGATTATTCGAATTCAGTAATTTATGCTGACAAGGTTCTAGCAAATCCTAAAGTAGATAATACGGTTAAAAGTGATGCTCAAATTATTGTAGCAAGAGCAGCAATACAAACGGGTGACGAAAGTAAAGCTAGAACTGCTTACGCAAAATTACTTGGGATAGCCAAAGGTGAATTAGCAGCTGAAACATTATATTATGATGCATATTTCAAAAATAAAGATTCAAAATTTGAGGAATCGAATGTTACGGTGCAAAAATTAGCAAAGGATTATTCGGGATATAAATATTTTGGAGCCAAAGGTTTAATTCTTATGGCAAAAAACTTTTATGGATTGAAAGACAGTTACCAAGCTACCTATATATTAGATAATGTTATACAAAATTTCAAAGATTTTCCAGAAGTAGTTGCTGAAGCTCAAAAAGAATTAGATGCTATTAAAGCAGAAGAGTCTAAAACAAATTCTTCAATAGATAATTAGTTGAAATTAATAACGCAGACAGAGAAATTTTCACATAATTGAAAACAAAAAATAAGCAGAATGAATATACCTTTTTACATAGTTGATGTTTTTGCCGAGAAAAAATATGAGGGCAATCAACTGGCTGTTTTCTTAGATGCAGAGGTCTTAAGTACTGAACAAATGCAGAAAATAGCAACTGAAATCAACTTTGCAGAAAGCACCTTTATAACTAGATACAATACAGAAACTAAAGAAGCAGATATTAGAATTTTCACACCCGAATATGAAATGCAGTTTGCTGGGCATCCTATTATAGGTACTTCTTGGGTTTTGATGAATAAAATATTTCAAGATCAGCCACAAAATATTCTTCTGACAGTTCCAATTGGGCAAATTCCAATTAATCAATCGGGAGATTTAGTTTGGTTACAAGCAGCTCAACCTCAGTTTTTCGATGTTTTTTCAGCAGAAGATTTTCTATCTTTTACTAATTTGAGTGTTTCAGATTTTGACAGTCAATTTCCTATTCAAGAAGTGAGTACGGGAAGTGCCTTTGTAATTGTTCCTCTTCAAAATATAAAAGCACTTGAACACTTAATTCTGGATCATGTTAAAATGAATGAATGGTTGTCTAGTCATTGTAAAACAAAATTTAGAGCTATTTACTTTTATTGTTTGGAAGAAGGAAAACTGCATAGCAGAATGTTGTATATTGAGAATAATCAACTTAAGGAAGATGCTGCAACTGGAAGTGCAAGTACCTGTTTACAGGCTTTTCTATTAAAATATTATTCAAGTGAAATCCAAATGGTAAATCATCAGGGGGATTTTATAGGGAGACCTTCACAGCTTTATTTTGAAGGTAAATTAGTTGAAAACCATTTTGATATAAAAATTGGAGGAGAAACGCAATTCGTTGCAAAAGGCGAATGGGAAATATAAAGAAGAGGTTTAGCATTCGTAATTAAATAATAAGAATAAAAAAATATGAAAATCAATTTCCAAAATAGAATAGCTATTTCAGTATTATTAATCGTTTTCCAATTTTCTTTGGCTCAAAAAAAACAAGAAAATATAGGAACCGAAGTAGTGAATGTGGTAAAGCCTTATACGCCGACTATTTCGGACGCATTTAAAGTAAAAGAAACGCCATCACTTGATGATGAAGAAACCTCAAAGAAAGAAATGATAAAATACTCGATTTTTCCATTTCCAGTAGCCTCAACTTTTACGCCATCAAAAGGCAATGCAGAAGGTGTTGATAAAGAAGAACAAGGGCATTTGTTTAAGAATTATGCTACATTTGGAGGAGGAAATTATGGAACTTTGAATGCAGAATTATTTGTTACCGAGGATTTAAATAGTACTGAATATGTTGCAGGGAAGTTTCGTCATTTATCTTCACAAGGCGGAATTAAAGATGTTGAATTAGAAAATGCGTTTTTTGACACTTCGATTGATGTGGCTTATGGCTCAAATGATAAGGATATGTCGTGGAGTTTTGATTTAGGTTATCAAAACCAAATTTATAATTGGTATGGCTTACCTACTAATTTTGCAAGTGGATTTTCAGCGGAGGATAGAGCTGTTTTCATGGCTGGAATTAAGCCGCAGCAATCGTATAATACGATTTCTGTTGGAGGTAAAATTGGTTTTGACGAGAGTCTTTTCAACGACGCAAGTATAAAATTCAATCATTTTTCAGATGCATATGGTTCTTCAGAAAACAGGTTTTATGTAAAACCCTCTTTTCAATTGGATGTAATGGACCAAAAGGTACTAGTGAAAGCAGTTGTAGATTATTTAGGAGGAAGTTTCAAAAAAAATTATTTGAATACCAATACGGAACCTATAAAATATGGGTTTTCTAATTTTGGAATCGTACCAAGCTTTGTAATCACAGAAAATGATTGGACTTTGAACATTGGAGCTGGTGTATTTTATAGTATGGATTCGAAAAATAATGACAGTAAGTTTTTGATTTATCCGCAAATTAATGCTTCCTATAAAGTAGTTAGCGATTTGATGATTTTTTATGCAGGTGCCGAAGGAGATTTAAAGCAAAATACCTACTTAGATTTTGTTGCTGAAAATCCGTTTGTTTCACCAACTTTATACATCACTCCTACAGATAAACAATATGATGTTTTTGCAGGTTTAAAAGGAAAGTTAGCGGATAATGTGAGTTACAATATGAGAGCGTCTTATATCAATGAAAGAAATAAAGCTTTGTTTAAAAGCAATGATTATACGGTAAATAGTGCTAACGAAGATTATGCTTTTGGGAACTCTTTACAAGTAGTTTATGATGATATGAAAACGCTTAGTTTTTTTGGAGAATTAAAAGCAGATGTGTCCGAAAATGTGACTTTTGGAATTAACGGAACTTTTAATAATTATACCAATAAGGTGCAAAGTGAAGCATGGAATTTGCCTAAAATTAAATTGAGTTCAACTCTTAATTATACGATAAGTCCAAAATGGTTTGTAGGAACAGATGTTTTTTATGTGGGAGAACGAAAAGATCAAAAAATAAACATGGATATTATTAATATAATCGCTCCAAATTACGTTCCTGTTACTTTAAAATCTTATTTTGATGTTAATGCGCATGTTGGATTCAAATATAGTGACCAACTAACAACTTATTTAAGAGCAAATAATATAACAAATCAAGCCTATGAAAGATCTTTGAATTATCCGGTTCAGGGATTTCAAATAGTTATAGGTGCGAATTATAAATTTGATTTTTAATTATTTGTAAACTTTTGGTTTATATAACAACATGACTTTTAAACAAAAAACACATAGTTATTACTTGCAATTAGTTCAAGATCGAATCGATGTTTTTAGAGACATGATTGAGGCTTTAACGGAAGATTCTAAGAATGATGCCAAAGGTTCAGCTGGTGATAAACACGAAACCGCTTTGTCTATGATGCATATTGAGCAGGAAAAACTAAATGCAAAACTTAGAGAAGTGCTTCAGCAAAAAGCCATTTTAGACAAAATAGATTCTAATACCATAGCAGAGACTATTATTGTTGGTAGTTTGGTCAAAGCCAATGGAATTTATTTATACTTGAGTGTGGCACTTCCAAAAATCAGTGTCGAAGGAATCAATGTTATTGCTTTATCTCCACAATCTCCTTTGGGAAATAAATTAATGGGAAATGAAGTGGGGTTTACTTTTGAAATTAATGGAACGAAATATGTGATTGAGACTATTCAGTAAATCCATTAAAATCTGCGATACTTGCATTCATTTTATCTGTTTTCTCTTCCTCTTAACTTGACTACTATTTCACAACAAGGCTACATATTATAACAAAATTAAACATAATGTTAAATTAGTATCTTCTTTGGTTGAAAACCATCTAAATCATTAAAAAAATGATATTCCCAAATAAAACTTTTGTAAATTCGCCACCTTAAAAGTTTGACTTTAAAACGAATTAAAATTATGAGTAAAATAATGACAGTCGACATTTTGTCGAGTATTAAAGGAGCACAACCCTCTGAGAGCGTGAACAAATTATTTGATGTAATTAAAAATGCAATCCCATCAAATAATAATAATGCTGCAAATAATGTCAATCATAATTGTGTGTCAGTAAATGATTTAAGAGAAGATGTTGTGATAGAAAGTTCGGCTATGGAGAAACAACTTATTTTAGAAAATTTCCCGAACAAAAAAAATGGTTTTTTAGTCGTTGCTAAAGTTATAGAAGGATAAAATGGATTCTCAGATAAAAAAAATACACCAACAATTGGTGTCAAAACAAATAACTTGCACCGCTTTGGTACAAGAAAAATTAGAGGTACTTAAACAAAATACTTACAATTCAGTAAATTCTTTGTTGGATACTTTGGCACTAGATTTAGCTGCAAAAGTGGATGCTAAAATTGCAAACGGAGAAACAATAGGTTTGTTAGAAGGAATTCCTTTTGGAATTAAAGATGTGTATATGGTGCAAGGAACTTACACGACTGCAAGTTCTGATTTGTTGAAAAATTACAAATCACCTTACACGGCAACTGCCATTCAAAAATTATTGGATGCGGGTGCTATTCCGTTGGTAAAAGAAAACTGCGATAGTTTTGGACATGGTTCATCTAGTGAGAATACCATTTTTGGAGCTGTAAAAAACGCTATCAATCCAGAATTAGTTGCTGGAGGTTCAAGCGGCGGATCTGCGGTTAACGTGGCAAAAGAGTATACTGCGTTTTCTATTGGAGGCGATACCGGCGGTTCTATACGTCAGCCTGCAGGTTACAATCATATTTATGGTTTTAAACCTACTTACGGAAGAATTTCTCGATTTGGTCTTATGGCTTATGCGTCTTCTACGGATTGTGTTGGTCCATTGGCGAAATCAATTGAAGATATTCGAATTGTGTTGAATATAATGAGCGGAAAAGATCCAAAAGATCAAACTTCAATCTCATCATCAGAAATTAGTGAAGATTCGATTGCAACTTCTACTGTGAAAACAGTTGGTTATTTTAAAAACTTTATCGAAAGTGACGCTATCGATGCACAGATAAAAGCTGATTTTTTGGCAACTATCGAAAAGTTGAAAGCCAATGGAATTGTGGTAAAAGAATTGGATTTTTTCAAATCGGAAATTTTAGTTTCAACTTACTATACATTAGCAATGGCTGAAACGGCTTCTAATTTGTCTCGTTTGGACGGTACTAATTATGGAAACCGAATTGAAGCAGAAAATTTAATTGAAACCTATGCTGTTACCCGTTCTGAGAATTTTTCGGAAGAAACAAAACGTAGAATTGTTGGTGGAAATCAAGTGTTGTCTCAAGGTTTTTCAGATGAAATATATTTGAAAGGATTGGCTTTAAGAGATCAAATTTCGGAGAATTTTAGTAAAGATTTTCAAGAAGTTGATATTATTTTATCGCCAGTTACACCAAGTACTCCGCCTAAAATTGGAGACAGTTTAAAAGATCCATTGGCGATGTATTTGTCCGATGCGTATACAGTTGGTTTTAGTTTGGGGCAATTGCCAACGTTGACCGTACCACAAGGAACAAGCACTGGACTGCAAATTACGGCAGCAAAAAATAATGATGAATTAGTGTTGAAGTTCGCAAACTTCTTAAAAGATACAATATAATGGAATTGGAGCAATTAACTGCGGCTTTAAAAGCCCACGATTTAGAATTGGTAATTGGACTAGAAACTCACGTTCGATTGAATACCAAAACCAAGTTGTTTTGTTCTTGTCCAAATCAAGAAATAGAAACACCTAACCAAAACATATGTTCGGTTTGTACGGGACAAATGGGCGTTTTGCCTGCCTTAAACAAAGAAGCAATTACAAAAGCGATTTATTTTGGAAAAGCGGTGGATTCGTCATTCAGTAATGAAATTATCTCTTGGGATAGAAAGCATTACGAATATCCGGATAATCCAAAAAATATTCAAATAACGCAATTTCATAATCCTATCATTCCTGACGGACACGTTTCTTGTTATAGAAATGACGGTACTCAATTTACTGTAAATTTAACTCAGGTTCATATTGAAGAAGATGCTGCGAAATTGGTTCACGAAAAGAAAATTTCCTTAGTCGATTTTAATAAAGCGGGTGTTCCGTTGATAGAAATTGTTACGGAGCCTTGTATCCGTAATATTGAAGACGCATCTACCTACGCGCAATACATTCAACGTATTGTTCAAAACTTAGGAATCTCTGAAGCGAATTTGGAAAAAGGAGAATTCAAATCGGATGTTTCGGTGTCTTTGCGCAAAAAACATAGTTACGAATTAAACCCAAGAACGGAGATCAAAAACTTGAACTCGTTTAAGTTTATGGTGGAAGCTTTGAAAGAAGAGGTTGAAAAACAATTCAATTATTTTATTGAGCACAAAGAATTTAGACCTGATCAAACAACTGTATTATGGGATGCTGATTTGAAGCAAACCAAAGTAATGCGAAAAAAAGAATTTGAAGCGGATTATCGTTTTATTTCGGAACCAGATTTACCTTTTGTAAATATTAAAGCGGAGATTGAAGCGATAAAAGTGGATACAAGTGCATTGCCTTATGCTGTGGAATCTATTTTGATTAACGGTGGTGTTTTGCCTCAAGATGCTAAGTTTTTCACTGCAGATAAATTGCGTTCGCAAACATTTGTAGAAATAAATAATGAAATCAAAGACCCTTCGTTTGTTGCTAAAACTTTGGCAAACAATATTAAGGCTGAAGACTATGCAGAAATCCATAGTATTGCCCATTTAACGGATATTTTTAAATTATTCAAGGCTGAAAAAATCACGGCAGTTTTAGTCCAAAATGCGATTACGGGGTATTTAAAAGACCGAACTTTTGACTACAACAAGTATTTTGAAGACAACACTATTTCTGAAGATACAATCCAAGAAGTGATTTCGACTGTAATTTCAGAAAATGAGGCTGTTGCCAATGATATCAAAGCGGGTGACCAAGGAAAAGCTGGTATTTTAGTTGGTAAAGTTTTAGGGGTTATTGGGAAAGGCGCTAATGGTAAAGTAATTCGTCAAATTATTTTAGACAAATTAGGTGCTGATGCTATTTTGGAAAAGAAAGAAGCGTCGGAAAAATTTTCGATAGAAACGATTGTTGAAAATAAAGAAAGTCAAGAAGAATCACTTCCTGAAATTCCGATTATTATAAAAGATACGTATAGAACGCATAAAATTTCACAGTTATCTGAAGAAAGCATCAGTCAAGAAGTGATGTTATCCGGTTGGATTGCGAGTGTTCGAGATCACGGTGAATTGATGTTTATTGATTTGCGTGATTCAAGTTTTGAGATTTTTCAAGTACGAATTAGTAGAGAATCGTTTCCTAATATTGATGAGTTGGTGAAATTGAAACCAGAATCAGTGATTTCGGTAACGGGGATTGTTGTTGGACGTAATGAAGATGATTATAATGCCGGTTTGCGTACAGGTAAAATTGAGTTGGAAACTTCAGCTTTAGAGATTTTAAACTTATCGAAAACATTGCCTTTTGAGATTAAAAGAGCGGCCAAAACGAACGAAGCAATTCGTTTCCAATACAAGTTTTTGGATCATAGAAATGAAGAGGTTAGAAGAGCCATCGTAAACCGTCATAAAGTAATTAAATTATTGCGTGACATTTTGGATGAAGAAGAATTTTTGGAAATTGAAACGCCAATTTTAAGTGCAGGTACGGATGAAGGAGCGCGCGAATTTATTGTTCCAACACGTAAAGGTTCTGGTTTGTTTTATACCTTGCCACAAGCGCCTCAACAATTCAAACAGATGTTGATGGTAAGTGGTTATGAAAAGTATTTCCAAATTGCACGTTGTTTTAGAGATGAAGATTCTCGTGGAGATCGTCAACCAGAATTTACGCAATTGGATTTAGAAATGGCCTACGCAAGTATGCAGCAAATTATAGATTTAAACACAAAAATGTTTAATGAAGTAGTGAAGAAAATATACGGTAACAAGTGGATTTTACGTCCGTTTGAAGTTATTACCTATAAGGATGCAATGGATTTCTACGGTTGTGATCGACCTGATTTGCGTTACGGATTGAAAATGCAGGATATTACTAATATTGTAAAAGATACGACTTTCCAAGTATTTAGCAAACCAATTGAAGATGGCGGAATTGTGAAATGTATCAAGGTTTCGGCTAAGGAACAAGGAAACAAACGTATGTCTAAAGGTCAAATTGAAAACCTTACCGCTATTGCGCAACAGCACGGTTTAGGTGGATTGGCTTATATTATTGTAAATGAAGAAGAGTTGCAGTCGCCGATTATTAAGTTTTTAGGTGAAGAAATTGCGGCAGGAATTATAAAAGCAACTGGCGCACAAGTAGGCGATATTGTGTTCTTTTCGGCAGCAGATTATGCTACTGCTAATAAAGCTTTAGATGCTGTTCGTCAGGAGTTGGGTAGAATGCTACACTTGATTAATCCGAAAGAATTATGTCCGGCTTGGGTTGTTGATTTTCCAATGTTTGAAAGAACAGACGAAGGTAGATGGACTTTTACACACAATCCGTTCTCGATGCCTGCGATTTATGATTTAGAAAAGCATATGAAAGGAGATGATGAAGAAATTGGAACTATTATCGCGCAGCAATACGACATCATCTTAAACGGTTACGAAATTGGTGGAGGTTCAGTTCGTGCGCACAAATCTGAAATTCTGGAAGCAACTTATAGAAATATGGGTTACAATAAAGAAGAAATGATGAAAAGTGTTGGAACAATGCATAAAGCTTTTCAATACGGCGCACCACCACACGGAGGAATTGCTTGGGGAATAGACCGTTTGATGATGATTTTAGAGAAAAAAGCATCCATTAGAGAAGTTATGGCTTTTCCGAAAACAGGAAGTAGTGAAGATTTATTATTTGGAGCGCCATCGCTTTTATCGGATAAAAAGGTAGAAGAAATGAATGTTCGAATTATGAAATAATTGACTTCATAATCTAAAACTTGTAAAAAAACGCTCTCTATTTTGAGAGCGTTTTTTTATGAATATAAGCTAGTAAAACGATACTAAGTAATTAGAAAAATATATTGCGCAATATTAAAATACGACAACAATTATTAATAAGAGTTTTTGCCACAGATTTGAAGGATTAAAAAGATTTTTAAGCTAGGTGACGAATTAATCTGTGCTAATCTGTGAAATCTGTGGCAAATAAATTTAGTAACTTCACTAATACGACATTAAATTTTAGCAGTTACTTATGTTTTTGTTATAGAAATCAATTTGATTTTATTTTGAAGATTTTATTGTTTCATTTCTTGGCATTTCCATCATTGGTTCAGTCCAATTCTCTTTGGTTCCTATCCTCTCTTCCGTTGATTGCTTATATTGGGTTTCGTAACTTTCAAAATCCGAAACATATTTTTTGTTATTTTCTAAATTTTTCAATTTCATTATATCTGTTATTTCTATTGGAGTAATCGCCTTTTCATAAATTCTTGCATCGTCGAGATAGCCAGGAAAACATTCACCAGCATAAGTGCCAATATTGCCAATGAATAATTCTTGCCCTTCCCATTTTATTTTTTTGTAAAAAGGAATTTTATTGTCATAAGTATCTGGAAAATAGGTGTTAGTTTGAGCTTTCTTGCCATTTATGAATAGATTAACTTCATTTTTATCAAAAACCAATACTATATGATACCATTTTTTTAAATCTAGTTTGGCTTTGGAATACCAGTGATAATAATTTTCATCATAAAAATGAAAATTTACCTGCCCGTTTTCGTCAATTTGCAAATTAAAATCTCTACCTGGAGAGGCTTTAGAAAAGATATTTCCATGCCCAGAATACGTGGTTAAGTACACCCAACTGCAAAAGCTAAATGTTTGTAAGTTTCTAAAAGCTTCAATGTTTTCAATTTGGATGTAACCACTGTTTTCAAATGAAAAAGCACCGTTTTCGTTATTGTTTTTATCAGGAACGGTTTCTAAATTATGACAAGTGGTTTTTAGTGCTAAAGGACTACTGTCTTTTATGTTTCCATTCATCGGAAGTTGGAGTAGTAGTGATCTATCAATTTTTAAATTTTTATATTGTCCAAAAGAACATCCAAAGATTATAAGGAAGAGTAGTGTTGCTGTATTTTTCATTTTTTTTCTTTTAAAATTAAAGAACTAAGTTAATTAAATTGTAAGAAAAATAATGTAAATAAAAAAGAAATATTTGTCATTGATGTTTTTAAGTCTGTTTTTTATTATCGTTGAAATTGTTTTTTTACTATTGAAATTGACATTTTTTGTTAATAACTTAACTACTTAAAACAGTATTTTAAACTGTAAATACTTTGCGTTTTTATATATTTGCGTGTTAGACAAAAAATACATTTTTTAGATTAAAAAATATGAGCGAAGAAATCAATAAGAACAATTATTCAGCAGATAGTATTCAGGCATTAGAAGGAATGGAGCATGTAAGAATGCGTCCCTCAATGTATATAGGAGATGTAGGTGTACGAGGATTACATCACTTGGTTTATGAAGTGGTAGATAACTCTATCGATGAGGCCATGGGAGGTCATTGTGATACTATTGGTGTTGCTATAAATGAAGATGGATCTATTACCGTTGAAGATAATGGTCGTGGTATTCCTGTTGGTATCCATAAAAAAGAAGGAGTTTCTGCGCTTGAGGTTGTAATGACTAAAATTGGTGCTGGAGGTAAATTTGATAAGGATTCCTATAAAGTTTCTGGAGGTCTTCACGGAGTTGGGGTTTCTTGTGTGAACGCTTTGTCGTCTCATTTGACAGCTACAGTTCACAGTAGTGACGGTAAAGTGTATGAACAAGAATATGAAAGAGGAAAAGCGTTGTATCCAGTTAAGCAAATTGGTGAAACAACTAAGAGAGGAACAATTGTTACTTTCTATCCAGATCCAACAATTTTTACTCAGACTACAGAGTATTCCTATGATACGCTTTCTGCACGTATGCGTGAATTGTCTTTTTTGAATAAAGGAATCACAATTACTTTTACAGATAAAAGAGAACTAGATAAAGACGGAAATTTTGTTTCAGAAATTTTCCATTCTACAGAAGGTTTGAAAGAATACATTCGTTATTTAGACGGAAACCGTGAGCCAATTATTACGCATGTAATTTCTATGGATCATGAAAAAGGTGAAATTCCTGTTGAGGTGGCGCTGATTTATAATACGAGTTATACAGAGAATATTTTTTCTTATGTAAATAATATCAATACACACGAAGGAGGGACGCACTTGCAAGGTTTCAGAACAGGTCTTACAAGATCTTTGAAGAAATATGCGGATACTTCTGGAATGTTAGATAAACTGAAATTTGATATTTCAGGAGATGATTTCCGTGAAGGATTAACAGCAATTATTTCTGTAAAAGTTGCTGAACCTCAATTCGAAGGTCAAACAAAAACTAAATTAGGAAATAGAGAAGTCGTTTCGCCAGTTAGTCAAGCGGTGAGCGAAATGATTGAGAATTATTTGGAAGAAAATCCAAACGATGCCCGAATTATTGTTCAAAAAGTTATTCTAGCTGCTCAAGCACGTCATGCTGCTAAAAAAGCACGTGAAATGGTACAGCGTAAAACCGTAATGGGTGGCGGTGGATTGCCAGGGAAACTTTCAGATTGTTCCGAACAAGATCCTGAAAAATGTGAAGTATATCTTGTCGAGGGAGACTCTGCAGGAGGAACTGCAAAACAAGGTCGTGATCGTGCATTTCAAGCTATTTTGCCATTACGTGGTAAGATTTTGAACGTAGAAAAAGCGATGCATCACAAGGTTTTTGAAAACGAAGAGATACGAAATATTTTTACGGCACTTGGAGTTACAATTGGTACCGCTGAAGATAGTAAAGCATTGAATATTGAAAAATTACGTTACCATAAAGTAATTATTATGTGTGATGCCGATGTCGATGGTAGTCATATCGCAACACTTATTTTGACATTCTTTTTCCGATTTATGAAAGAATTAATCGAGCAAGGCCATGTTTACATTGCGGCTCCTCCATTATACTTAGTTAAAAAAGGAAATAAGAAAGAATATGCTTGGACGGAAGATCAACGTGACATCGCTAATGAAAGAATGGGTGGTAGTGCAGCGATTCAACGATATAAAGGTCTTGGAGAGATGAACGCAGAACAATTGTGGGAAACTACAATGGATCCAAGTTTCAGAACATTGCGTCAAGTAACTATTGATAGTTTAGCTGAAGCAGATAGAGTATTTTCGATGTTAATGGGAGATGAAGTGCCTCCTAGAAGAGAATTTATTGAGAAAAATGCAGTTTATGCCAATATTGATGCGTAAATTAGTGGCTTAATCATAATTCTATACTAAAGGAATTAATAAATATATAAATATCATGAAAGTTACCATCGTAGGAGCAGGAAATGTGGGAGCAACCTGTGCAGATGTAATTTCTTATAGAGGAATTGCAAGTGAAGTAGTATTATTGGATATTAGAGAAGGTTTTGCCGAAGGTAAAGCTATGGATATTATGCAATGTGCTACAAATACTGGTTTTAACACGCAAGTATCTGGTGTTACAAATGATTATTCTAAAACGGCTAATAGCGATGTAGTGGTAATTACATCAGGAATTCCAAGAAAACCAGGAATGACTCGTGAAGAATTAATTGGTATCAATGCTGGAATTGTAAAAACTGTTGCTGAAAATGTATTGGTACATTCTCCAAATACAATTGTAGTTGTAGTGTCAAATCCGATGGATACAATGACTTATTTAGCATTGAAATCTACAGGATTGCCTAAAAATAGAATTATTGGTATGGGAGGAGCTTTAGATAGTTCTCGTTTTAGATATTATTTATCAAAAGCTTTAGATAAACCATCAAATGATGTTTCAGCTATGGTTATTGGAGGACATGGCGATACTACCATGATTCCGTTAACTAGATTAGCTTCTTATAATGGTATTCCGGTTTCTAAATTTCTTTCAGAAGACGAATTAGCTAAAGTTGCCGCTTCAACTATGGTTGGAGGAGCTACTTTAACGGGACTTTTAGGTACGTCTGCATGGTATGCTCCTGGAGCTTCTGTAGCGTATTTAGTTGATAGTATTTTGAATGATCAAAAGAAAATGATTGCTTGCTCGGTGTTCTTAGAAGGAGAATATGGACAAAGTGATATCTGTATAGGTGTGCCATGTATTATTGGTAAAAATGGAGTAGAACAAATTCTTGACATTGAGTTGAATGATGCTGAAAAAGCATTATTTGCTAAAAGTGCAGATGCTGTTAGAAACATGAATGCAGACTTAAAATCGGTTTTAGCATAATTTTTTATGCCATATATAAGGAAGACTGCATTTTTGCAGTCTTTTTTTTGAGATTAATCAATAAATAAATTGGTTAATCTTTTCCTTAATTATATATTTGCTCGATTTAAAAAAAATGGGATAGAGATTTGTGTTCTTTTTTTGAAATAAAAAATAACGTTACGCCATATTTCATAGGGTTTAAAGCAAAAAATAAATGAATAAAATAATTAATTTTTAGTAATAATGCAGAATAAAGGACTTATTAAATTTTTCGCAATTCTATTTGCATTGGTAAGTATTTACCAACTTTCTTTCACTTTTGTTTCTAATAAGGTAGCAAGTGATGCAAAATCTTTTGCTGGTGGCAATCCTGAGAAAGAAGTAAAATATTTAGATTCTATTGGTAAAGAAAAAGTATTTAATCTTGGATTTACTGATTTTACTTTTAATGAAGTAAAAGACAAGCAAATCAATAAAGGTCTTGACTTAGAAGGAGGTATTAATGTTATACTTCAAGTTTCGGTTAAAGACATCTTAAAAGGATTATCTAATAATTCAAAAAATCCAGTTTTTAATAAATCTTTGGCTGATGCAACTGCAAACATGGAGGGGAATAAAACGTATATCGATAAGTTTTTCGAAGCGTTTGAAGCAAATTCAAAAGGTAGTGTAAAATTAGCATCTCCTGATATTTTTGCAAACAGAAGTTTACAAGGTGAAGGTGGAATTGATTTCCAAATGACAGATGCTCAAGTTCAAAAAGTAATCAAAAGAAAAGTTAACGAGTCTGTTGAAAGTGCTTTTGGAGTACTAAGAAAACGTATCGATAAATTTGGTGTAACACAACCTAATATCCAAAAATTAGGAGAGTCAGGAAGAATTCTTGTTGAACTTCCTGGTGCTAAAGATGTGGACAGAATTAAAAAATTATTGCAAAGTACTGCGCAATTAGAATTTTGGGAAACATACAAAATTGACGAAATAGGTAATTTTTTAATGGCTGCAAATGAGGCATTGAAAAAAACTGAAATTAATAAAGTTGCTACAAAAACAGTTGCAAAAGACTCTTTGAGTGCTTTATTGACAGACGGTAAAGATTCAGCTGAAACTAAAAAAGGGAATAATCCTTTATTAGATAAAATCATTGGTCAAGGTGGTGGTCCAGTTTTAGGACTTTTCGCTCCAAAAGATACTGCAGTTGTAAACAGTTATTTTAAAAGAGCTGATATTAGAATTTTATTAGCTGCAGATCAACGTTACGCAAAATTTGTTTGGGGAAAACCAACAACTGTAAAAGATGCTAAAGCTAAAGATGTTGAAGCAGTAGAATTATATGCATTAAAAGGAAACCGTGATAATGTAGCTGCAATGAGCGGTGGTGTTGTTACTGATGCAAGTGATACATTTGATCAATTAGGAAAACCAGCTGTTTCTATGCAAATGAACGGACAAGGTGCTAAAGCTTGGGAAGAGTTAACAGGAAGAGCATACACTCAAAAAAGCAATATTGCTATTGTTTTGGATGATGTTGTTTATTCTGCTCCAGGAGTTTCTAGTGGTCCAATTTCAGGTGGTAGATCTGAAATCTCTGGTGTTTTTGATGTAACAGAAACTAAAGATTTAGCTAACGTATTGAAAGCAGGTAAATTGCCAGCTTCTGCGGATATTATCCAATCAGAAGTGGTAGGTCCATCCTTAGGTCAAGCTGCAATTGATGCAGGGACAACTTCTTCAATTGTTGGATTTTTATTAGTTTGTCTCTGGATGGTGTTCTATTATGGTAGAGCAGGTTGGTATGCAAATCTTGCTTTGTTGTTAAATTTACTTTTCTTATTTGGTATTATGGCAAGTTTTGGTTTTGTATTAACATTACCAGGTATTGCAGGTATCGTACTGACATTAGGAACTGCTGTTGATGCGAATATCATTATTTACGAAAGAGCAAAAGAGGAATTACGTGAAGGTAAAACATTGGCAGAAGCTGTAGCAGCATCTTATGGATGGCATGGTGCAATGCGTTCTATCATTGATGCGAATGTAACTCACATACTTACAGGTGCAATTTTGTTTACTTTTGGAACAGGGTTAATTAAAGGATTTGCTTTAACGTTATTAATTGGTATTGTAACCTCATTGTTTACTTCTATATTTATAGCTAGAATCTTTATTGATAAAAATATTGCTTCAAACAGTAATTTAACATTCTCTACTTCAACTACTAAAAACTGGTTTACTAACTTCCATTTTGATTTTATTGGAATGAAGAAAGTGACTTATGTTTTCTCTTCTATAGTTGTTCTAGTAAGTTTAATCTCTATTTTCTTTGTAAATGGATTAGATGAAGGTGTAGATTTTGTTGGAGGTAGAACTTTTCAAGTGAAGTTTGACAAGCCAGTTGATGCAACAAAAATTTCAGAAGAATTATCTGCTGCATTTGGTACTACTGTTGAAGCTAAAGTTTTTGGTGATGATAATCAATTGAAAATCACAACAAAATACAAGATAAAAGAAGAAGGTGTTAATGTTGATAAAGAAGTAAATGAGAAATTATTCGCTGCTTTACAAAAACATTATTCTAGTATGACTTATGATAAATTTATCAATTCTTATGATGGTAAAAAAATAGGTGTATTACAAGCTTCTAAAGTTGGTGCTTCTATTTCTGAGGATATTAAAACAAATTCATATTGGGCTGTTCTTGGTGCTATGGCTGTTATTTTCTTATACTTAATGATCTCTTTCCGTAAATGGCAATATTCATTAGGTGCAATTGCAGCTGTTGCACATGACGTAATATTTGTATTAGGAATTTACTCTTTATGTTATAAATTCATGCCTTTCCACATGGAAATGGATCAGCATTTTATCGCTGCTATTTTAACAGTAATTGGATATTCTATGAATGATACCGTTATTGTATTTGATAGAATTAGAGAGTTTATCATGGGTAAACGTAAAGGTACTTTTGAAGAGATTGTAAATGCTTCTATTAATACTACTTTATCAAGAACGTTGAATACTTCATTAATGATGATATTAGTATTGTTGACTATGTTTATTTTTGGTGGAGAATCAATTAGAGGATTTATATTTGCTATGTTAGTAGGTATTGTTGTTGGAACATATTCTTCATTGTTCATTGCAACTCCAGTATTGGTAGATACAATTTCAAAAGCTGATAAAGACTTGGTTGTAAAACAACATCAAGAAAGCTAGAAATAACTTTAATATATTTAAAAGGATTCAACTAAAGTTGAATCCTTTTTTTTTTACTATTTATCTAAGCATAAATACCTGTTATTTATATTGCTGGCATGTAGATTAGAAATCAGAATAAACACAAATACTTGAGTTGTATTTAGAGAAGAAATTAACTATGATTAGTACCGTGAAAGTCTTCATAGGGCAAGGTTTTAAGTGGGATATATTTCATAATTAAATTTTTACAACTCATTATAAAGCAAAAAAAACAGTAGCAAAAATGTTTTTTGCTACTGTTATATATTTTTAAAATCTATATAGTTTTGGACGGACTTTTATTTATTTTATTCTTCAACAGGTTTTTCAGCAGTAAAGACAAAATAGAATCCCACAAGAATAAAAGGAATACTTAACCATTGTCCTGTTGATAGTAATCCTAATGCACTTTCGAATCCACCTTGACTTTCTTTCACAGATTCTACAACCATACGAACACTAAATAAAAGAATCAAAAACATACCAAATAAAAATCCTTGACTTTTTCTTTTTTCTGTCTTCCAATATAAAAAATACAATATAGCGAAAACAAAAATATAGCAGAAAGCTTCGTACAATTGTGTAGGATGTTTTGCGGGAACTTGTTCTAATAAAGAAGCAAATTTAGGGTCCGTTGCTATAGCGTGATAAGCCTCTTTTGAATTTGGTATTTGTGTTGCATTCACAGCATCTCTAGGGCTGAACTGATCTCTTACAAATCTAATTCCAAAAGGAGATGTGGTTTCATGACCAATAATTTCTGAGTTAAAAAAGTTTCCTAATCTAACAAAAATGGCACCGCTCGCAACAGGAATAACTACTCGATCTAAAATCCATAATTGGGGTCTTTTTAAAACATTTTTGCTATAAAAATACATAGCAATTATAATTGAGATTGCAGCTCCGTGACTTGCTAAACCTTGATATCCGGTAAATTCAAAATTTGGATTGAATCGGAAGGGTAAAATAATTTCCATCAAATGATTTCGATAGTATTCCCAATCGTAAAAAAACACATGTCCTAATCTAGCGCCTATCAATGTGGCTAGTACAGTCCAGATGAATAAGGAATCTAATTTATCTATTGATTCATTTTCTCTTTCGAAAATATTTTTCATAATGTACCAACCCAATCCAAAAGCAATTACAAACATTAGGCTGTAATATCTAATTACAAAAAAACCTAAATCTATTCCTTCAGATGGATTCCAAACGATGTTTAAAGCATGTGTCATTTATTATTTTTTTATGTGATGTAAAAATAAAAATTTAATGTAAAAAATATCCTTATAATACGTTAATGTTTATGATTGCAATTTTTTTTTGGAACTGGATCATATCCGCTTTTCCCCCAAGGGTGACAGCTAAGAATTCGTTTCATTCCTAAAAAACCACCGTAAATCAAGCCGTGGGTTTGTAAAGCTTCTAACATATAGGAAGAACAAGTAGGTTCAAATCTACAAGCTGCGGGCGTAAAGGGGGAAATGGCAACTTGATAAAAACGAACTAAAAGCACAAAAGGATAGATAACTATTTTTGATAACATGATGCGTAATTTAAATCTTCAATTTCTTTATTTCAATCCAAAATTTGACATCTTTTATTCAAAGATTAATCTAAATACTAAAAGTAGTTCCTTCTTTTCCGTCCTTTAATTGTATTCCTAATGCAATTAATTGATCTCTAATTTGGTCAGAAAGGGCAAAGTTTTTGTTATCTCTTGCTTGCTTGCGCATTTCAATAAGCATATTGATAGTGCCTTCTAATTTATCATTACTACTGTCAGATACTTTTTCATCTTCCAATCCTAAAACATCAAATACAAAGGCATTTATTGTTTTTGCAAAAGATTTTAAATCTTCAGAGTTTAGGGTTTCTTTTCCGTCCTTTAATAGATTGATGAATCGAACCCCTTCAAATAATTGTGCAATTAATATAGGAGAGTTAAAATCATCATTCATGGCGTCGTAACACTGTTGTTTCCAACCTACAATATCTATAGAACTTGAAGTTCCTGCTGTAATGTCTTTTAATGTAGATAGGGCTTCCATTAATCGTTTGTATCCTTTTTCGGCAGCCACAATAGCGTCGTCAGAAAAGTCAAGAATACTACGGTAAT
Organism: Flavobacterium sp. 123; assembly: GCF_003634825.1. Classification (NCBI taxonomy): domain Bacteria; kingdom Pseudomonadati; phylum Bacteroidota; class Flavobacteriia; order Flavobacteriales; family Flavobacteriaceae; genus Flavobacterium; species Flavobacterium sp. 123. Next base: position 556,316 of record NZ_RBXD01000001.1, on the reverse strand, counting down.
GGGCTTGTAACATGAAGAATCGTGCTACCGAAGCCGAAAAAGCTTTACTCAAAATTGTATTTTCACCAGTCAATATTTCTCTTGGCAAAATATTATTTCCAGTAGACTTGGCCATTTTCTTTCCGTTCAAAGTTAACATATTGGCATGCATCCAATAATTAACTGGAGTTTGACCAGTACACGCCTCATTTTGCGCAATTTCGCATTCGTGATGAGGGAATTTCAAATCCATTCCTCCTCCGTGAATGTCAAAATGATTGCCTAAATATTTAGTACTCATAGCGGTACATTCTAAATGCCAGCCTGGAAAACCATCGCTCCAAGGCGAAGGCCAACGCATAATATGTTGCGGTTCTGCCTTTTTCCAAAGTGCAAAATCCTGAGGGTTTCTTTTATCAGATTGTCCATCAAGATCACGAGTATTGGCAAGCATATCTTCAATATTTCGGCCACTTAAGCGTCCGTAATGATTGGTCTCGTTGAATTTTACAACATCAAAATACACAGATCCATTGGCTTCATAACCAATTCCTTTATCAATTATTTTTTTGATAATTTCAATTTGCTCAATGATATGACCTGTTGCAGTAGGTTCAATGCTTGGTGGTAAAAAATTAAAAGCATTCAAAATATCATGAAAATCTACCGTATAACGCTGTACAACTTCCATCGGTTCGAGCTGTTCTAAACGTGCTTTTTTAGCAATTTTATCTTCGCCTTCATCAACATCATCCACAATATGCCCCACGTCAGTGATGTTTCTAACATAACGTACTTTGTAATCCAAATGCAAAAAATACCTAAAAATCATATCAAAAGACATGAATGTTCGCACATTTCCTAGATGCACATTACTGTACACCGTCGGTCCGCAAACATACATTCCAACATTGCCTTCATGAATGGGTGTAAATGTTTCCTTTTCTCCTGAAAGAGAATTGTATATTTTTAGGGTTTGGCTTTTATATAATGGCATTGTAGTTTATTGTTTTCCCCACCCCAGCCCTCCCCAAAAGGGAGGGAGCCGAGAGGTGAATGTGTTGTTAATAATTGATTCCTTTGCCCCAATAATACCAGACTAGGCTCCCTCCCCTTTGGGGAGGGTCGGAGAGAGGACTAGAATTTTGTTTCTAATTTAATGTAATCCAAAAACTCTCTTTTTGTTTGAACATCTTTAAATTTTCCACCAAATTCTGAAGTCACGGTGCTACTTTCAATATCGTTGATTCCTCTTGAATTCACACAAAGATGTTTGGCATCAATAACGCAAGCCACATCTTCTGTTCCTAAAGCGATTTGTAATTCCTGTACAATTTGCATGGTTAAACGCTCTTGAACTTGAGGTCTTTTTGAATAATATTCAACTATTCGATTCATTTTTGAAAGTCCAATTACAGTTCCATTAGAAATATAAGCCACATGTGCTCTTCCTATAATTGGTAATAAATGATGTTCACATGTAGAGTAGACGATAATGTTTTTTTCAACTAACATTTCGCCATATTTATAGTTGTTCTCGAATGTAGAAGCTTTTGGCTTTTTATTTGGATTTAAACCTCCAAAAATCTCTTTTACAAACATTTTAGCCACACGATTAGGAGTGCCTTTCAAACTATCATCTGTCAAATCCATTCCAAGTGTAACTAGAATGTTTTCAACATCTTTTTTTATTTTTTCAATTTTTTCTTCATCAGCAATAGCAAATGCATCATCTCGGATTGGATTTTTTGCACTCGTTCCGATATGATTGTTTCCTATTTCGTCTTGAAATTCTTCGTTATTTATCATTAAAAGCTTCTGTTTTATTGGGTATGTAAATTTAAGGGGTAAAGATAATTAATAAAAAGGAAACAATTTCTATGCTTATACTATTTAATCAATAGTACTTAAGAACTTAAACTAAAAAAGGCAATAACATTCTTGCTATTGCCTTTTTTTATTCAAAATTTGAAGTGTTAATTTTTGGTAGCTCTCGAATTGTAAGCAGGAATTGCTTCTTTTAGAATGCGAACAGCACTAGTTAAATCCTCCTTGTTAAGGACATAAGCAATACGTACTTGATTTGTCCCAATTCCTGGTGTCGAATAAAAACCAGCTGCAGGAGCAACCATAACAGTTTCGCCATTCAAATCATAACTTTCTAAAAGCCATTGTGCAAAATCATCTGTATTGTCAACTGGAAGTTGCGCAATACAGTAAAATGCAGCTTTAGGTTTAGTCACAATTACACCTTCTATTTTATTCAATTCTGAAATTAGAGTATCTCTTCTTTCTTTATATTCTGAAATTACCTCGTCAAAATAACTTTGAGGTGTGTCGATTGCTGCTTCACAAGCTATTTGCTCAATTGTTGGCGGACACAAACGAGCCTGAGCAAATTTCATAGCTGCTGAAATTACCTCTTTGTTTTTTGTAACCATGCACCCAATTCTTGCTCCACACATGCTGTAACGCTTGGAAACTGAATCTATCATGATGACATTTTGTTCTAATCCTTCAAGATTCATAACGGAATAATGAATGTCTTCATCGTATATGAATTCTCTATAAACTTCATCCGCAATCAAAAACAAATCATATTGTTTAGCCAGTTTTCCTAATTGTAGGATTTCTGATTCAGAATATAAATGCCCAGTTGGGTTACTTGGATTACAAATTAAAATTGCTTTTGTTTTAGGCGTAATAAGTTTCTCAAATTCTTCAATTGGAGGCAACGCAAATCCGTTTTCAATTGTTGAAACTGCGGGTATTACGGTAGCGCCAGATTCTGCTGAAAAGGCACTATAATTAGCGTAAAAAGGTTCTGGAATAATGATTTCATCTCCCTGATCCATTATGCTTCCTAAAGCAAATAAAAGCGCTTCAGATCCACCTGTGGTTATCATGATATCCTCAGTAGCTACTTTTACGTTTTGTTTGGTGTAAAATCCCGCTAATTTTTTTCTATAACTTTCATAACCAGCAGAAGGGCCGTATTCAATAATAGTTAAGTCAATATTTTTAATGGCTTCAATGGCTATTTCTGGACTTTTTATATCGGGTTGACCTATATTCAAATGGTATACTTTATGACCCTTTTTTTTTGCCATTTCAGCAAAAGGAGCCAATTTTCGTATGGGTGATTCGGGCATTAGTTTGCCTCTGTTGGATATATTTGGCATGTTACAATTATTGAAGTGCAAAAGTGCATTTTTTTTTTCGAAAATTTTGATAAAACTAAAACGTATTTGTTATAAAATCCATACAAATTATTCATTTTTTGTGTAATTTTATTAAAATGATTCCAAATGAAAAATTCAATTTCAATATTTTTATTGCTTGTTTTTGCTATTCCTCTTTTTGCACAAGAAGGTTTTCATTTTGTTGATGGAAAAGAAAAAGTAAGTATTCCTTTTAAATTTATCAATAATCTACTATTTATTCCCATTAAAGTTAACGGAATAGAGTTGAATTTTTTACTCGATTCCGGAGTAGAGGAAACTATTTTGTTTAGTCTAGAAGACAAAAAAGAAATTAATTTTTACAATATTGAAAAAATAACCCTGCGCGGTTTAGGTAGCTCTGATGCAGTTGAAGGTTTAAAATCTACTAATAATGTGCTAGAAACACACGGAATTCAAGCTACGAACTATTCGTTATATGTTATTTTAGATCAGTCGTTTAATCTCTCTTCTCATGTTGGGATACCAGTTAATGGAATCATTGGTTACCATTTTTTGAAAACGAATCTCGTCGAAATTAATTATGATAAAAAGAAACTTATTGTTTATAAAAATAACGAGAAAAATAGAAAGAGGTTAAAACAAAAATTCAATGAAGTTCCAATTACTTTAGAAAGAAATAAGCCCTATGTTGTAACTCAAATGTCACTTGAAGGAAATAATTTTCCGGCTAAATTATTAATTGATATTGGAAATAGTGATGCGCTTTGGCTTTTTCAAAATCTTTCAGAATCTATAAAAATTCCCGAAAAAAATTTCAATGATTATTTAGGGCAGGGTTTTAGTGGAGATGTTTTTGGAAAAAGAGGTCGAATGGATAGATTTTCTATGAATGGATTTGAATTTAAAAATCCTATAGTTGCTTTTCCAGATAGTTCTTCGATAAAAAATGTAAAAATGGTTTCTGGTCGATTAGGGTCAGTTGGTGGAGAAATATTAAGAAGATTTACATTGGTTTTTGATTATCCGAATCAGTTTTTGTACTTGAAAAAAAACAAAGAATTTAATACTCCTTTTATGTATAATAAAAGTGGTATTGAAATGCAACATAATGGTTTGCAATGGGTTCAAGAAACGGTTAAGCTTGAAACAATTCCTTCAGAATCAACAGGAATAGATAAAAATGCAATTAATATAACCAATAATTTCAGGTATAAATTTGAATTAAAGCCTATTTATCAGATTTCAAATCTTAGAGAAAATTCTCCAGCAGCTAATTCTGGGTTACAAAAAGGAGATGTTGTTATTAGTATCAATGGTGCAAAAGCATATAGATATTCGCTACAGCAAATCAATTCGCTTTTAAAATCAGAGGATGATAAATGGATTGCAATTGAAGTGGAGAGAGATAGTCAAATTTTGAAATTCAAATTTCAACTTAAAGATGTTTTATAAAAAAAAAAGGCTTTTTGAAATTTCAAAAAGCCTTTTCGGTTTAAGGAATTACTTCTCCTTTTATTTTTAATGCGACCCTTCCGCTTTCGTAATTAACTGCATTTGATTCAACAGTTATGGTTTTACGAATTGGACCTGGAGCCATATTATATTTAACTTCTATTTTTCCTGTTTTCCCAGGCATTATAGGTTCATTAGGTTTTGTAGGAACTGTACAGCCACAGGTAGATAGCACCTCAGTGATGATTAATGGGGCATCACCAGTGTTTTTGAATTCAAAAATCCGAATACCATTATCATTACTTTTAGATACTTTTCCGTAATCAATAGTATTGTCTTTGGCTAAAAATTCAATTTTTGGACCAGATTGCGCAAAACCTAAGCTGCTAATCAATGCAAACGCTATTAAAGTGATTATCTTTTTCATTTTTAATGATTTTAAATCGTTTAGTAAATGTACTTCGTTTTAATTAACGTACAAATTTTTATTTCCCTTTTTATAGTGTACTTAATTATTTACTTTTGTGCCTTATTAGAATCACAAAAATCAAACCAAATTTTAAAAGGTTATTTGTTGACTTGGTTATTCGTTTAACTGAAAAAACAAACAATCGAATTTAACGATTAAACGAATCCACAATAAAATGACAATTCCTGCACAATTTGACGCTAAAACTATTGAGAATAAGTGGTATGACTATTGGATGAAAAATAATTATTTTCATTCGGAGCCCGATCATAGAACGCCCTATACCATCGTAATTCCTCCACCTAATGTGACTGGAGTTTTGCACATGGGGCATATGTTGAATAATACTATTCAGGATGTATTGATACGAAGAGCTCGTCTTAAAGGGTTCAACGCATGTTGGGTTCCGGGAACGGATCATGCTTCTATAGCTACGGAAGCTAAAGTTGTAGCTAAATTAAAGGCGGAAGGAATTAATAAAAATGATTTAACACGTGAAGAGTTTTTGGCTCATGCTTGGGAATGGACTGATAAATATGGTGGTGTAATTTTAGACCAATTAAAAAAATTAGGTGCTTCTTGTGATTGGGAAAGAACCAAGTTTACCATGGATCCTGACATGTCCGCTTCAGTAATTAAATCATTTGTCGATTTATATAATAAAGGGTTGATTTATAGAGGATACCGAATGGTAAATTGGGACCCAGAAGCAAAAACTACTTTGTCTGATGAGGAAGTAATTTACGAAGAACAACAAGGAAAATTATATTTTCTAAAATATAAAATTGAAGGAAGTGAAGATTTCCTAACGATTGCAACGACGCGTCCGGAAACTATTTTTGGAGATACAGCAATTTGTATTAATCCAAATGACGAACGTTTTGCTCATTTGAAAGGCAAAAACGCAATTGTCCCTATTTGCGGAAGAATCATTCCTATCATTGAAGATGATTATGTGGATATCGAATTTGGTACAGGATGTTTGAAAGTAACTCCTGCTCACGATATGAATGATAAGACTTTGGGCGAGAAACATAATTTGGAAATTATTGATATTTTCAATGAAGATGCAACTTTGAATAGTTTTGGATTGCATTATCAAGGGAAAGATCGTTTTGTGGTTCGAGAAGAAATAGCCAAAGAATTAGAAACAATTGGGGCTTTGGCAAAAACAGAAATCCACTTGAATAAGGTAGGAACTTCTGAACGAACTAAAGCAGTTATTGAACCTCGTTTATCAGATCAATGGTTCTTGAAAATGGAAGATTTGGTTAAACCTGCTATAAAATCAGTGTTAGTAGATGGAGAAATTAAATTGCATCCAAAACGTTTTGATAATACGTATGCACATTGGTTAAATAACATTCGCGATTGGAATATTTCTCGTCAATTATGGTGGGGACAACAAATTCCAGCTTATTTCTATGGAGATGGAAAAGAAGATTTTGTAGTTGCTTCAACTATAGAAGAAGCTTTAGTTTTGGCAAAAGCCAAAACCAACAACTTACAACTTACAACTTCAGACTTAACTCAAGATGTTGATGCTCTTGATACATGGTTTTCATCTTGGCTGTGGCCAATGTCTGTTTTTGGAGGAATTATGGATCCTGAAAGTGAAGACTTTAAATACTATTATCCAACAAACGACTTAGTGACAGGCCCGGATATTTTGTTTTTCTGGGTGGCGAGAATGATTATCGCGGGGTATGAATATACAGGCAAAAAACCATTTACAAATGTGTATTTGACTGGTTTAGTTCGTGACAAACAAAGACGTAAAATGTCTAAATCTTTAGGAAATTCACCTGAACCTTTAGAATTAATAGAGAAATTTGGTGCTGATGGTGTTCGTGTAGGATTACTTTTGAGTGCTTCTGCAGGGAATGATATTATGTTTGACGAAGAATTGTGCAACCAAGGAAAAGCGTTTACCAATAAAATCTGGAATGCTTTCAAATTGATTAAAGGATGGGAAGTTTCAGATACAATTCCACAACCAGAATCTTCAAAAGTGGCGATTGAATGGTATGAAGCTAAGTTGCAACAAACACTTTTGGAAATTGAAGATAATTTTGAGAAATACAGAATTTCAGATGCTTTAATGGGGATTTACAAATTAGTTTGGGACGATTTCTGTTCTTGGTTTCTCGAAATGATAAAACCAGCATATCAAAAACCAATTGACAGCCTAACTTTGGCGAAAGCCATAGAAATGCTTGAAAACAACTTGAAATTGTTACATCCTTTTATGCCGTTCTTGACAGAGGAAATTTGGCAATTACTTGCTGAAAGAACTCCGGAAGAAGCGTTAATCGTTTCAACTTGGCCAGAAATAAAATCTTTTGATGCTGGTTTAATTTCAGATTTTGAAAATACAATTGAAGTTATTTCTGGAATCAGAACGATTCGTAAAGACAAGAATATTCCGTTTAAAGATACAATCGAATTGAAAGCGGTAAACAATGATAAAGTGTCTACTTATTTTGATTCGGTTGTGACTAAATTAGGGAACATTACTTCATTAGAATATGTTTCGGATAAAGTAGAAGGAGCATTATCTTTCCGTGTAAAATCAAATGAGTATTTCATTCCGATTACAGGAAATATAAACGTTGAAGAGGAAATTGCAAAACTGACTACTGAGTTAGTTTATACGCAAGGTTTCTTGAAATCAGTTCAAAATAAACTGGCAAATGAGAAATTTGTGGCTGGTGCGCCAGAGAAAGTTTTGGCAAATGAAAAGCAAAAAGAAGCAGATGCTCTAGCAAAAATTGAAACTATAGAACACAGTTTAGCTGGATTGAAATAGAGATTTTTTTCTAAAATATAAAATCCCATTTCGTTGAAAAATGAATGGGATTTTTTAGTTTTTATAATTTTTTTTATCGATGAACGTCACTTCGCTTGTGATTTAAAGAGTATTTTATCCTTTTATCGATTTTTGGATGGTTACTTAAATATTGTTGATATGTTTGAAATATAATTCTCAAATACCACATTAATATGGAAATGAAAAAAATATTTAGTCCAGCTTATAGACAAGATTATTTCGATGGATATTCTACAGGGTTAAATCCATTTTTACTATTTAATAGTTCAAAAAAGAATGAAGCATTTGTTACGGGATTTAATTCTGGAAGGGCTGATTATGAGAGAATGAATGGAAACGTAGCTGATGGAATTCCGAGACGTATTGTGACGAATAAAGTCTTAGAGGATTTTCTTGTTTCTGGTTTGCTTGGCTTAAAAGTAGATACTGATGGGTATACTACTCATCAGATAAATATTATCGCAGAATGGTATAAAAGCGGCATTGAAAAATACGATCCGAAACAAAGTGTCTATCTTTTTGAAATACTAGAACAACAGGGAATTCAAATAAATTAAGCTTTTTGCTTTCTTGTTACCAATAAAAAAATCCGTACTAATACGGATTTTTTTATGAGTATATTTTTTTTGGTTTAACCAAATAGTATTAAAAATAATAGAGGAAAAATAACACCTGCTACTGCTAGCTTCCAGCCACGTTGTTTCCAACTAAATTTACCAGCTTTCACCATTATTGTTCCAGTTAAAGCAATTGTTATTAAACTTAAAGCAAAAATATCAGAATAGTAAATCCAAAAATTTGAGTTGTTTTTGTGTAAATTCATGGCTTGACTGATGATTGGAGTTTTCTTGAAGGTTACAATTTCTCCTTTTCCAGTTTTAGTATCAATTTCAACATCATTGTTTTCAAAAGAAATTCTAAATTTTCCTTCTCTCACCATTTGGCGTCTCATTTTGTCATCAATTCCCAATTGTTTTCCTAAGTTTTTAGCAAATTCTTCAGTAATTTTACTTTCTTCAGGAAGCTTTACTTCAATGGCTTTTGTTTCGGTAGTATATTTTTCTGGATGCCACATTTCTCGGTGATTCATCATAAGTCCTGAGAATGCAAATGAAACAATAAGACCAATATAAAAATAGCCCAAATCGCGATGTAAATTTCTAAAGTTGATTTTTTTCATGTTTAAGTTTTTAGTTTTATTAATATAAGACTTATTCTTACATAAAAGGTTTAATTAGAATTTGTATTTTAATGTTGTCATGATTTGACGCGGTGCAATTGGGTTTACACTATAGTTTTCATGGATGGTGTAATTCAGTACATTAGCAACATTTGACAGCTTACATAATACAGATAATTTATTCCAAGTATATCCTGCAGAAACATCAATTGTTGTATATGCTTTTAAGGGAATTGTTCTATCTGGAATGGTTTGAGCTACGGTATTGTTCCATCCTGCTAATCGTTCGCCAACATAATTTGCCATACTACCTAATGCAATTCCTTTAAGGATTCCTGAAGGGATAGTATAGAAGAAACTTAAATTTGCTGTAGTTGCTGGGGTTCTTACTAATCGATCACCTTCAATGAAACTTCCTGTTTTACCAGAGGTTTTTGTATAACGCATATCATTGTAACTATATCCTGCCATGATGCTTAAGCCTTCGATAGGTTTTGCATTAATGTCAATTTCAATTCCTTTACTAGTTGTTTCTCCGCTCAAAGTTTTTACGTTTGTATCAGTGTTTGTTGAGCCATCTGCTTTTAATTCGGCTGTTTGCGCTAAGTTGCTATTGATAATTTGGTAAAGCGTTACGTTTGTGCTCAACATTCCTTTCCAAAAATCTTTTTTAACACCTACTTCATATTGATCAATGATTGAAGCTGCTATTGGCGCTCCATAAATTGTATTCCCTGTGTTTGGTGTAAATGAACTAGCATAACTTGTAAACAAGGCCATGTTTTTTGTAGGCTGATACACTAAACCTAATTTTGGTGAAAAAGCTTCATCTAAACGTTTTGTTGTAGGTGCTTGTGTTATAGTTGTAACTGCTTTTGCTTCTTGCCAAGACCAACGTAATCCCGTTAAAACTTTAAATTTTTCAGTTACAGAGATTAAATCCTGTGCGTATATTCCAAAACGGTTTGTTGATGTTTTAATTATTTTAGTAACGTTTCCATCAGGAATATCAGTTCTTTGTTGGTATTTGTCTAAATCAAAAATATTAATTACATCATAAGTTGTAGGGCTGAACGTGTATGTATAGGCTTGTAAAACCGCATTTTCAGCATCAATTCCTGTAAATAATTGGTGTTTTAGTTTGCCTGTAGCAAAATTCCCTTGTAGATTTATTTGGTCTCCAATGATTTGTTCCAATGATTTGTTTTGTCCCAAAGGTCTATTCCAGTCTCCGTTAGCTGATGGCTGAACACGTTCTGTTCCTTTTGAAATTCTGCTGTAATCTTGAAAAGAAGAATTAAAATTTAATTTCCAATTGTCATTGAATTTATGTTTTAATAATCCAGAAGCTGTAGTTTGTTTTGTTAAACCGTTTGACCATGCAGCACCTAAATATGTATTACGCGGCACAGCAGCAACTTCTTGTCCAATAGCTCCAGTTCCAAAATCGGGTGTCCAATTGTCTTTTAAATAATCTCCTTGTAAAACAATTTCAGTTTTATCACTTGCTTTAAATAAAAGAGATGGATTGATGTAATAACGTTCTTTTTTGACTACATCACGGAAACTTTCGGAATTTTCATAAGAGCCTATTAAACGGTAAGCAATGCTTTTAGTTAATGGACCGTAAATATCCAAAGAAGGTTTGTAAAACGAGTAACTCCCGATTTGCATAGCAGCTTCTCCTCCTTTTTTGAAAGAAGGGGATTTTGTAACCATATTCATAATTCCGCCTGGTGCAACATTTCCAAATAACAATGCTGAACTTCCTTTTAAGACTTCTACTTTGTCTAAAGAGGCTACTTCAGGCATTGAACCACTATTAAAACGGAATCCGTTTTTGAACATATTGTTCGATGACATATCGTATCCTCTAGACCAAAATGATTCTTGAGCGCCTCCACGAGCTGAACCAACATAGATTCCATTTACATTTTTTATAACGTCACTTAGACGAATAGTTTGTTGTTGTTCAATTATTTTGCTTCCTATTATCTGTACACTTTGAGGAAGATCTAAAGGTTTTATTTCTAAACCAGATAAAACAGTTTCTTTTCTTTTATTTGGACTTTCCTTGATTACAATTACAATTTCTTGTAAAGTTTGAATGTCTTCAACTAATTTAAATTCTACAAAAGTAGTTTCGTTAGCCACTACTTTTATTTCTTTAGATTGTCTTTTTAAACCTTCTCCGTCTAATGTGATTGTGTGAATTCCTGTTGGGAAATTAAGAAAGGTAAATTCTCCTTGGTTGTTCGTTTTATTAGTATAAGATGCTTTTCCTAATTTTATGGATATACCTGAAAGAGGAATTCCATCAGATGAAATTATCTTTCCTTTTATAGTTCCGTTATCTTGAGCTTGCGAATAAAAGGAGTGAATTAACAGTATAAAAAGTAATTTAATTTGGATTTTCATAATCGTTTATTTGGAATAATTAAAAATAACGATGCAAATATAAAACCCTCTTTTGAATTGACAAAACTTATTTAGATTAAATATGAATAATATTTTAAAATAATTTTAACAGTATTGAATTTCAGTTTTTTGCAAAATAAAAAACCTTGCTTATGTAGCAAGGTTTAAATCTTTGACAGAAATTATCAGTTTATTTATTCTGTTTTTGTCATAGTATATTGCTCAGAACTTGGTTTTCCTTGTAGTGTTCCAGATATTTTAGCAACTAAACTCTTTGGATTTAGTAGTCTATAGCTAATTTTTTGGGGGTAATTGTGTTTCTTGTTTTCAAAAACGAGCTCTTTCTCTACTTCATTCGTTAGAATAAAAGTAACGGGTTCATCGTCATTTTGCCCTTTTATGGTAGTGTTGTATTTCAGTTCTTCGCCGTTTTGCTGTAAAATTATGGTTTCAAAATGAATAGTATCTTCCTCTTTGATAAAATAGGATTCACCCAAAAAGGTACTGTCATTTGTTTTTTTCCAAGTTTCTTGAAGATTTCCATCGGCTGATTTGTTCTCCCATTTTCCAATAAGCCATTGCGCAGCTTTAATTTTGTTGTTTTTATTGGAGTCTTTGCAAGAAGCCAAAGAAAAAATTAGTAAAAGTGGCAGAATTATTTTTTTCATGATGAATTATGAATAATGGTTTAGGATGAAAACAATACAATATTATGAAAAAGATTGCAACTAGCGTTGATAAAAAAGACAAGATTAAGGGATTCCTAATATTATGAAATGTGTTTGTGAGAACCGTCGCAGCTGGGCATTTTTTTAGACATTCCACAAACGCAATCGTTGATTCCTTTTCCATTAAGAATTCGTGGTATGTAATTTTCTATTCTAGTTTGCCTCTTTTTTGATTGTTTGGCGGCTGAAAAATATAAGTTATAGGCTCGTTGTCGTCCAGGTGTTAAGGCTTTGAAAGCGGTATTCAAAGAAGGGTTTTTGTCTAAAACGATTTGGAATTCCTCTACTAATTCAAGTGCTGTGTTGCTTTTGAAAACTACTTTCAAGCCTGCTTTTTCTATCTCAATGGCTTCATAAATGTAATTTTTTATGATGGGTTTCAGTTCTTGAATTTCTTGCGCATTCGTAAATTTAAAAAAGCGCATTGCTTGACTATTTTCTCCAGGTTTACTTAGAAAACCTTTACTGTCTTGTAACAAAGTTCCTTTGAAAAAACTAAGCGTACAATAGTTTTTGAAACAGCCTATAAGAACTACATTGTTTCCTTGAAAGCTATAACAAGGTGCGCGCCACTTGAATTCTTCGGTTAGTCCGCAATCAAGTAGTAATTGTCTCAAATGTTCTATTTCTGCCTGCCATTTTTTGGCATCACTAATAAAGGCATCAACTTTAGGATTCATTATTATTTAGTTTTAAAAATAAAGTGATTTTTTTGTTTTGATAAAAGTATAAAAAAATCTAAATCCATAAACGCAGTTTTTGATACAATTTCCCTAGCCCTGATAGCAGCGACATCCTTTTTCTGCTTTTTTTGGCAGAAAAAGATATAGCGAATAGCAGGAAATAGCTCCAGAAAAAAAATCTGAAATCAGCAATCTAAAATGTGCAATCTTTTCACTAAATTTGCACTCCAAATAAAGGATCAAGAATATGTTAGATAGACTTCAAATAGTAAAACAACGTTTTGATGAGATTTCGGATTTAATAATCCAGCCGGATGTTATTGCGGATCAGAAACGTTATGTGCAATTGAATCAAGAGTATAAAAACTTAAAAGCTTTAGCTGAAAAGCGAGATGAATATGTGCTTTTGATGGCAAATATTGATGAAGCGAATGAAATAATTGCTGATGGGAGTGATGCAGATATGACCGAAATGGCTAAAATGCAACTTGATGAAGCAAAAGAAAGATTGCCAGAATTAGAAGAAGAAATCAAGTTTATGTTGATTCCTAAAGATCCAGAAGATGCAAAGAATGTCATGGTTGAGATTCGTGCTGGAACAGGTGGTGATGAGGCAAGTATTTTTGCTGGAGATTTATTCCGTATGTATACTAAATATTGTGAAAATCGCGGTTGGAGAACTTCGGTTGTAGATATGAACGAGGGTACATCAGGAGGATTTAAAGAGGTTATTTTTGAAGTTACTGGTGAGGATGTTTATGGAACGCTTAAGTTTGAAGCTGGAGTTCACCGTGTACAACGTGTTCCTCAAACAGAAACTCAAGGGCGTGTACATACATCAGCAGCAACTGTTATGGTGCTTCCAGAAGCAGAGGAATTTGATGTTCAAATTGATATGAATGATGTGCGTGTGGATTTCTTCTGTTCTTCAGGACCAGGTGGACAATCTGTAAATACAACTAAATCAGCAGTTCGTTTGACACACATTCCTACAGGATTAGTGGCGCAATGTCAAGATCAAAAATCGCAACATAAAAATAAAGATAAAGCATTAACAGTTTTGCGTTCTCGTTTGTACGAACAGGAATTAGCTAAAAAACAAGAACAAGATGCTTCAAAACGTACTTCTCAAGTAAGTTCAGGTGACCGTTCTGCTAAAATCCGTACGTATAATTATGCGCAAGGACGTGTTACAGATCATAGAGTGGGTTTAACCTTATATGATTTAGGAAATATTATGAATGGTGATATCCAAAAAATTGTTGACGAACTTCAGTTGGTGAATAATATGGAGAAACTAAAAGAAGCTAGCGAAGTTTTTTAAACTAATCGAAAGCATGAATAAAAAGAAAGATACCATACTAAATTAGTTAGCATGGTATTTTTTTTAATTTTGAAAAAAACAAAAGCCAATACTATTAAGTGAAAAGTATAGCAATCTTAAACTTCAAACTTTAACCTTTTCAATCAAATGACGACACTACAACTTATTGACCAAATTAAAATCAAAAAATCGTTTCTATGTGTAGGATTAGATGTTGATTTGAATAAAATTCCGCAGCATTTACTTGAATTAGAAGATCCTATTTTTGAATTTAATAAGGCTATTATTGACGCTACTCATGATTTAGCGGTTGCTTATAAACCCAATACTGCTTTTTATGAAGCTTATGGAATAAAAGGGTGGTTGTCTTTGCAAAAAACGATTGATTATATTAATCAGAATCATCCTGAAATCTTCACTATTGCAGATGCAAAAAGAGGCGATATTGGTAATACTTCATCGATGTATGCAAAAGCTTTTTTTGAAGACATGAATTTTGATAGTGTTACTGTTGCTCCATATATGGGTAAAGATTCTGTAGAGCCTTTTTTAGCTTTTGAAAATAAGCACACTATAGTATTAGCCCTAACTTCAAATGAAGGGGCTTTTGATTTCCAGACTTTGAATACAAATGGGAAAGAGTTGTACAAACAAGTGTTGGAAACTTCTAAAGCATGGAAAAATAGCGAAAACTTAATGTATGTAGTTGGTGCTACTAAAGCAGAATATTTTACAGAAATCCGTAAGATTGTTCCAGATAGTTTCTTGTTAGTTCCTGGTGTTGGAGCTCAAGGTGGAAGTCTTTCTGAGGTTTGTAAATATGGAATGAATGCTAAT
Source organism: Flavobacterium sp. 123 (assembly GCF_003634825.1). NCBI lineage: Bacteria > Pseudomonadati > Bacteroidota > Flavobacteriia > Flavobacteriales > Flavobacteriaceae > Flavobacterium > Flavobacterium sp. 123. The sequence goes on along the minus strand of NZ_RBXD01000001.1, from coordinate 541,231 downwards.
GTTGGGTTGCTAATCAATTCATCTAGAGCTATAATTTATGCTTCAAACGGAAAAGATTATATTGTAAAGGCAAGAGAAGAAGCTTTAAAAATGCAACAAGAAATGGAAGCAATCTTGGGTTAAATCCCAAGATATTTTTAGAGAAAGTATTCAATACTAAATCTTAGATTTCCTCGGTATTAGTGACTTTAATTTTGCATATCATATTGAAGTCAATATCGATCCATTCGCTCACTTTGATTAAGCCCATCATTTGGCTTACTGGAGTGAGTCCAAAATCACGAATACTCAGTTTCTTTTTACCTTTGATGAAATAGGTATCTCCATCACTATCAAATGAAATAGGAATCATGTAATGTCTTTTGACTCCAGTAATTGTAATGCTTACAACAGCATTTCCACCATTTGATTCTGATTTGTCTGTTGAAGAATCTAAGTCAAGATAATTTATTTGTACGAGTAAAGTAGGATACGTTTCTGATTTTAAAAGTTTTAAAAAATCTCTTAAAGCCATTTTGTTATTTGAAGTAAAGTCTTTTACAATAACAGAAAGCTTATTATCACTTAAGGCTATTTTATTTTGATTTTGTGTAGTGGTAAAAGACATTTTCTTGTTAGAAAGCTTGTCTCCATTCTGAAAAATTTTAAAAGAAACTACATTTGTTGTTCCTGTAATTGTTAAAGAACTGTTTTTTTGTAAGCTAACATTAACTAAAGGTTGTGCGAATATAGAAGTAGAAACTATAAAAAAAAGGAGGGCTATTTTAATACATGTTTTCATACTGCAAAGATAAAAAAATAGTATGGATGTTATTATTATTAAACGGTTAAAAATCCATTATAAATGAAAATTTTTAAAGACCAATTAGGTGTTTCTCATTTTTTTGAAACTGCCCCAAAAAGAATCGTTTCACTAGTCCCATCACAAACAGAATTGTTATCTGATTTAGGGTTGGAGGACAGAATTGTTGGGATTACGAAGTTTTGTGTTCATCCGTATCATTTCAAATCAACAAAGAAAATTGTTGGAGGAACTAAGCAGGTTCATTTCGATAAAATAAAAGAATTATTTCCAGATATTATCATTTGCAACAAAGAAGAGAATACGCGAGAAATGGTTAACGAATTGCGTAAAATATGTCCTGTTTGGGTAACTGATATTATTACTGTTGAGGATAATTTTAAGATGATTTTTGACTTTGGTCAATTATTTAATTGCCGAGTAGAAGCACAAAAATGGAATGATAAATTGGCTTTTGCTTTGAATGATTTTAAGGACTTCATAAAAGATAAGCCATTTAAAAAAGTTGCTTATTTTATTTGGAAAGATCCTTATATGGTTGCTGGTTCAGATAATTTTATCAATGAATTGTTGAAACTGAATCACTTCAATAACATGTATGATAAAAATCCTGAGATTTCGGGGCGTTATCCTGAAATTGATTTAAGAAAAATAAAATCAGAAGAAAATCCAGATATAATTTTTCTTTCCTCAGAGCCATTTCCTTTTAAAGAATCGGATGCTTTAGAGATAGAACAATTAACCCATCATGTAAAAGTAATTTTAGTAGATGGAGAAATGTTTTCTTGGTATGGAAGTCGGTTATTAAAAGCGTTTGATTATTTTAAGAAAATACATCAAGAATTAGGCTTCACATTCCTCCAGAATTAATTCTTCTGTTTGAATATTTGACTCGGTAGTACGTTTGTCTGTTTTTGAAATTTGTTCCGAAAGAATTTTAAACTCTCTTTGTAGTCTTTCTATTTCACTTTTCTCTTTCAATAATCCTTGCATGAGTGTAATTTTTTGCAAATTTACGTTATACAATCTTTAAATGAGCATTATTTTATGTTAAGATTGACAATTAAAATTAAAATTCTATTTTTACCAAAAAAACAAATATGATTAATTACACCATTTATAAAAATGAAACCAGCACACAATGGGTAACTTTTGTGCATGGTGCAGGTGGTAGTTCTTCTATTTGGTTTAAACAAATTCGGGATTTTCAGAAACAATATAATGTTCTCCTTTTAGATTTAAGAGGACATGGAAATTCGAAAACAACAATAAAAACAGCTTTTAAACAAAAATATACCTTTGCTGCATTATCGCATGATATTTTGGAGGTTTTAGATTTTTTGAAGATAGAAAAATCACATTTTGTTGGAATTTCTTTAGGAACAATTCTAATTAGACAATTAGCAGAAATGTATCCGGAGCGCGTTCAAAGCATGATTTTAGGAGGAGCAATTCTTAAAATGAATTTTCGTTCTCAGGTATTAATGAGACTAGGCAACATGTTCAAGTATGTGCTGCCGTATTTAGTTTTGTATCGATTTTTTGCTTTTGTAATAATGCCTAAAAAAAGCCATAAACAATCTAGGTTGCTTTTTATAAATGAAGCGAAGAAATTATACCAAAAAGAATTTATAAAATGGTTTAAACTAACTGCCGAAATTAATCCAGTGCTGAAATGGTTTAGACAAGTAGAATTAAGTATTCCTACTTTATACGTAATGGGCGAGGAAGATTATATGTTTTTACCCTCTGTTCGTAAAGTAGTTGAAAGCCATTATCGTTCCTCTCAATTATTTGTTATTGCTAATTGTGGACACGTTGTAAACGTTGAACAGCCACTGGCATTTAACTCCGCAGTACTGTCTTTTATAAATACTACAAAATAAAAAATGCCGATATCAAAAGATATCAGCATTTTTATAACTAACCAAAACCAAAGTAATAAATAACCAGTTTATTACACTACAAAGATGAAACATAAAGCCTTTGTTGGCTGTTAAGATTTTGTTATTACTTTGTTGTTAATAAGTTAAGTTTCTTAACTTTATTATGTTGACTTTCAATACCCTTTTTTGCCCCTGAAAATCAGATTATTTTCTTATTCTTTTATGTGTTGTAAAAATCGATAAATAGTTTTTGTCTTGAAACAAAAACTATCTACTCATTTATAATTTTAAGTAAGCCACTTTTGGATGTAACTATTATATTTTACAATTATGAAATCACATAATAAACTTACAACGGCGTCTGGAAGACCTTTTGTAGAAAATGAAAATTCACAATCAATAGGTCCGCGAGGTCCATTGTTGCTTCAAGATTATATTCTTCACGAAAAAATGGCCCATTTCAACAGGGAGCGTATTCCAGAAAGAGTGGTTCATGCAAAAGGTTCTGGAGCGTTTGGAACTTTTACAGTAACCCATGATATTACTAAATATACGAAAGCAAAAGTCTTTTCAGGAATAGGTAAGGAAACTAAAGTATTGCTTCGGTTTTCGACTGTTGGTGGAGAAAAAGGTTCGGCAGATACAGAACGTGATCCTAGGGGATTTGCTATAAAATTTTATACAGAAGATGGGAATTGGGATTTAGTAGGTAACAATACGCCAGTTTTCTTTATAAAAGATCCAAAAAAGTTTGGCGATTTTATTCATACTCAAAAACGAGATCCTTATACGAATATGAAGTCACCAACAATGATGTGGGATTATTGGTCACTAAATCCAGAAAGTTTGCATCAAGTTTTGATACTAATGTCGGATAGAGGAACTCCTTATGGATATCGTCATATGAATGGATATGGAAGTCATACTTTTTCGATGATTAATAATGCCAACGAACGTTTTTATGTGAAATTTCATTTTAAAACGGCGCAAGGGATTAAGAATTTTACTAATGAAGAAGCAGCCCAAATGAAAGCGCATGATATGGACTTTTCACAACGTGATTTGATTGAAAATATCGATGCTGGTAATTTTCCAAAATGGAATCTTAAGATTCAAGTAATGACTGAGGCACAAGCAAATTCTCAAGAATACTATTTTAATCCATTTGATTTAACAAAAGTCTGGCCTCATGCTGATTTTCCTTTAATTGATGTTGGGGTTTTAGAACTCAATCAAAATCCTCATAACTATTTTCAAGATATTGAGCAAGCAGCTTTTGCGCCAGCACATATTGTAAATGGTATTGGCTATTCGCCTGATAAAATGTTGCAAGGTCGTTTGCTTTCCTATCCTGATGCGCATCGGTATCGGTTGGGTGCAAATTATGAGCAGATTCCTGTAAATCGCTGTCCATTTGCAACTAATAATTATCAAAGAGACGGTCAAATGAGAATAGACGGAAATGGTGGCGAAAATCCAAATTATTATCCAAATAGTTTTGATGATATGAAAATCGATCCAGCGTACAAAGAACCACCATTAGAAGTACAAAGTACCATTGCGGATTGGTATGATAGAAACTGTGAAGGCGAAAATGATCATTATACCCAACCTGGGAATTTATTCAAAATAATGACTCCAAAACAACAAGAAAATACTGTACACAATATTATTAGCGCTATGTCAGGAATAGAAGGTCCTAAAAAATCTGAAATTATCAACCGACAATTGTGTCATTGGTATAGAGTTGATGGAAGATTAGGTGCCGCAGTTGCTGATGGACTGGGTGTAGATGTTGATATGTTAGAACGATAGTTTAAATAAAAAATGCTCCTTATTTAAGGAGCATTTTTATATAAGTGAATGTGTTATTTTTTTATGAAAACACCACAGTTTTATTATTGTAAACCATTGTTTTTCTTTCCGCATGCAATTTTATGGCTCTTGCCAAAACCATGCGTTCTAAATCACGTCCTTTCATAATAAAATCTTCTATAGAATGGCTGTGTGAAACTCGGGCAATATCTTGCTCGATAATTGGACCTTCATCTAATCCTTCCGTTACATAGTGGCTGGTGGCACCAATAATTTTTACGCCACGTTTAAAAGCAGAATGGTATGGTTTTGCTCCAGGAAATGCAGGTAGAAAGGAATGATGAATATTAATAATTTGATTCTTGTATTTTGCAATCAAATTAGGTGTAATAATTTGCATATAGCGTGCTAAAACGATGAAGTCAATTTTATATTGCTTCAACAAATCCATCTGCTTTTGTTCTCCTTCAATTTTTATTTCTTTCGTAAAAGGAACATAATGAAAAGGAATGGAAAAACGTTCGGCAACTGATTTTAAATCTTCATGATTGCTTATGATTAAAGGGATTTCGAGAGGTAATTCTCCAGCGCTATAGCGTCCTAAAATATCATATAAACAATGGTCATATTTAGAAATAAACAAAGCCATTTTTGGTTTTTCGTCTTGGGTATATATTTCCCAAGACATATTAAATGGAGTGGCTAAATTAGCTTGAAAATCAGTTTTTATGGCTTCAATATCCCAATTTTTTGCACTGAACTCACATTCCAAACGCATGAAAAATACATTTTCATCAGCATCAACATGTTGGTCTAGATAAATAATATTACCATCAATAGAGGCAATGTAATTGGTAACAGAGGAAATAATTGCTTTTTGGTCTTCGCAATGTATAAGTATGGTAATTTTTTGCATTTTATGTATCTCTTTCAGCTTTAGTCTGTATTGTACAGAATTGTATTTTTCAAAACTAAACTTATTTCTTTTTATAACAAAATTTGATTTGTCTGTTTTGTGTTTTTAAAATGGCTAAAATTCAAATTAGATTTTATCCTGCATCGCAAAAACTTTTTGCAATAAAACGGATGTTCTTGAACTTAAATTTGTTCGGATGTTTTTTTCTTCCACTGCAATCATTTTGAAAACGCCATTCATCGCTTGATTGGTAACATAATCAGTTAAATCAGGGTTTACTTTATTTACTAATGGAATGCTGTTGTATTTTGTTATAATGTTAGTCCAAACTTTATCGGCTCCAACTTTATTAAATGAATTTTTAATTACAGGATTAAATTTCCCGTATAGCGCAGTTGAAGTACTATTTTGCAAATAGGTAGTCGCTGAATTTTCATTACCCATCAAAATGGTTTTGGCATCTGTAAAAGTTATGTTTCTTACCGCATCAACAAATATAGGAGTAGATTCTTTAACGGCATCTTCGGCAGCACGGTTTAATACTTTTAAACCTTCATCGGCCAATGCACTCAAACCCATTTTTCTCAAACCAGAATCTACTTTTCTTAATTCTTCTGGTAATAAAATTTTTACAGCTTCATTTTTGTAAAAGCCGTCTACAGCGGTCAATTTTGTTACCTGTTTTGAAATGCCATTATTCAATGCTTCTCTCAGTCCTCCAGCAATATCAACCCCTCCAATTCCTTGTTTTTGCGGTAATTGATTAAGAACTTGTTGCATTTCTGCACAACTTGAAAGGGAGACTGCGACTACCAAAATTAAAATTTTTTTCATCTTAAATTGTTTTTATATGTTAGTTCCTCAGTTCACCCTAAAGTTCGTGCCAAAAGTACTATTTATTCAAAAATAAAGTTCTAATTTTATTTAGGAACAAAAGATTCATCGAAAGTGCTATTTTTTTTATTGGACTTGTAATAAAGCCGGATTGCTTTTTTATCAATAACAGCATCTAAGATTAAGTAATTATTAAAAATAAATCGTAAATTGCGCTATTAAATTATCATATTCGTAAAATGGAACATATAAAACCGTATATACCCACTAATAAAGTAAGAATTGTTACTGCTGCCGCACTTTTTGATGGCCATGATGCAGCCATAAATATCATGCGTAGAATCATTCAATCTACAGGTGTTGAGGTGATTCATTTAGGTCATGATAGAAGCGTGGAAGAAGTTGTAAACACTGCTATTCAAGAAGATGCTAATGCAATTGCAATAACATCATATCAAGGCGGTCACAACGAATATTTTAAATATATGTACGACTTGCTTCAAGAAAAAGGAGCTGGACAAATTAAGATATTTGGAGGTGGTGGTGGAGTAATCCTACCTTCTGAAATAGCAGCATTACAAACTTATGGAATCACAAGAATTTATTCTCCTGATGATGGTCGTGCCATGGGTTTACAAGGAATGATAAATGATTTAGTGGAGAAATCCTCCCCCAACCCCTCCGAAGGAAGGGAGCTAGGAAAGGATATAATAAATCCTAACACTGATGCCTCTGCTTTGATAAAGCTAGGAAATGCAGGTGTTTTAAAAAGTCTTGAAGAGAAAAATGTAAACACAATCGCTAGATTAATTTCACTTGCGGAAAATAATCCTGATGATTTTCATAAAGTTTTTAGTCCTCAAATAAAGGATAATAATGCTAACTCCTCCCCTTCGGGGAGGTTGGGAGGGGATACTCCTGTCCTTGGAATTACAGGAACGGGTGGTGCAGGAAAATCATCTTTGGTAGACGAATTAGTGCGTCGTTTTTTAATTGATTTTCCAGAAAAAACCATCGGAATAATTTCTGTTGATCCATCAAAACGTAAAACGGGTGGGGCACTTCTAGGAGATAGAATTAGGATGAATGCCATCAATAGTCCTCGTGTTTATATGCGTTCATTGGCTACACGCCAATCCAATTTAGCTTTGTCAAAATATGTTGCTGATGCTATTCAAGTGATTAAAGCAGCTAAATATGATATCATCATCTTGGAGACTTCTGGAATCGGGCAATCTGATACGGAAATTATGGACCATTCGGATGTTTCTTTATATGTAATGACACCAGAATTTGGTGCCGCAACTCAATTAGAGAAAATCGATATGCTCGATTTTGCCGACTTAGTAGCGATAAATAAATTTGACAAACGTGGTTCTCTTGATGCGTTAAGAGACGTGAAAAAACAATACCAACGCAACCACAATCTTTGGGATGCAGATTTAGATACACTTCCAGTTTTTGGGACAATTGCTTCGCAGTTCAATGATCCTGGAATGAATACGCTTTACAAAGCGATTATGGATAAAATCCAGGAGAAAACAAATTCTGATTTGAAATCAACATTCCAAATCACGCGTGAAATGAGCGAGAAGATTTTTGTTATTCCGCCACACAGAACGCGTTACTTATCTGAAATTGCCGAAAACAACAGAAAATATGATGTTACGGCTCTTAGCCAAGAACAAGTTGCTCAAAAATTATACGGAATTTTTAAAACGATTGAATCGGTTGCTAAAAAAAATCCCGAATTGAACAAAACTGGAATTAATGACGATTCGGTTTTGCCAACTGCTTTAGAAGCTGAAAAATCGGGTGCCACTGAAGATAAAATATTTTTGAATCTTTTGCTGAACCAGTTTGATAAAGTAAAAATGGATTTGGATCCTTACAACTGGGAAATTATTTTGACTTGGAATGAAAAAGTAAATAAATACAAAAATCCAGTTTATACATTCAAAGTTCGCGACAGAGAAATAAAAATGGCTACACATACGGAGTCGCTTTCACATTCTCAAATTCCGAAAATAGCGTTACCAAAGTATCAAGCTTGGGGCGATATTCTGCGTTGGTGCTTACAGGAAAATGTTCCTGGAGAATTTCCTTTTACTGCAGGTTTGTATCCATTTAAACGAGAAGGTGAAGATCCATCACGAATGTTTGCAGGTGAAGGAGGACCAGAAAGAACTAACAAGCGTTTTCATTATGTAAGTGCAGGATTGCCCGCAAAGCGATTGTCAACAGCTTTTGATAGTGTTACTTTGTATGGAAATGATCCACATTTACGCCCTGATATTTATGGAAAAATAGGAAATGCAGGAGTTTCGATTTGTTGTTTAGATGATGCTAAGAAATTATATTCTGGTTTTGATTTGGTTCATGCTATGACATCGGTGAGTATGACAATTAATGGTTCAGCTCCAATGTTGTTAGGGTTTTTTATGAATGCAGCAATTGATCAACAATGTGAGTTTTACATCAAAGAAAATAATCTTGAAGCTGGAGTTACCAAAAAAATCAATGCTATTTATTCTAAAAAAGGAGTTGAAAGACCACATTACCAGGGAGATTTACCCGAAGGGAATAATGGTTTAGGGTTGATGCTTTTGGGCGTGACAGGAGATCAAGTTTTGCCTTTGGATATTTATAATGAAATTAAAGCCAGAACGCTGTCCCAAGTTCGAGGAACAGTTCAAGCTGATATTTTGAAAGAAGATCAAGCGCAAAATACCTGTATTTTCTCTACGGAATTTGCGTTGCGATTAATGGGCGATGTGCAGGAATATTTTATTACTAATAATGTAAGGAATTTTTATTCGGTTTCTATTTCAGGCTATCATATTGCTGAGGCAGGAGCAAATCCAATCACACAATTGGCTTTCACACTTTCTAATGGATTTACTTACGTAGAATATTATTTGAGTCGTGGAATGAATATTAATGATTTTGGACCCAATTTATCCTTCTTCTTTTCGAATGGTGTTGATCCTGAATATGCTGTTATTGGTCGTGTAGCTCGTAAAATTTGGGCGAAAGCCATGAAAAATAAATACGGTGCTAACGAACGTGCTCAAATGCTTAAATACCATATTCAGACATCAGGCCGTTCCCTTCATGCGCAAGAAATTGATTTCAATGACATTCGTACCACTTTACAGGCTTTGTACGCTATTTATGACAATTGTAATTCCTTGCATACCAATGCATATGATGAAGCAATTACAACACCTACAGAAGAATCTGTGCGACGAGCAATGGCGATTCAATTGATAATCAATAAAGAATTAGGACTTGCTAAAAATGAAAATCCAATTCAAGGTTCGTTTATCATAGAAGAATTAACAGATTTAGTTGAAGCGGCTGTTTTAGAAGAATTTGACAGAATAACCGAGCGTGGTGGTGTGCTTGGCGCTATGGAAACGATGTATCAACGAAGTAAAATTCAGGAAGAAAGTTTGTATTATGAGACTTTGAAACATACCGGTGAGTTTCCAATTATCGGAGTGAATATGTTCTTAAGTTCTAAAGGTTCACCAACAATTATTCCTGCGGAAGTGATTCGTGCCACTGAAGAAGAAAAACAATACCAAATTAAAATGCTGAATAATTTACATAAAGCCAATACAGATAAAGTAAAAGAACAATTAGATTCAATTCAAGAAGCTGCTATCAAAAATGAAAATTTATTTGAGCGCTTAATGGAAGCAACAAAAGTGTGTTCTTTAGGTCAAATTACCACTGCTTTATTTGAAGTTGGAGGTCAATATAGACGAAATATGTAATTGCAAAAATTATATTTTTTTATAAAAAAAAGAGGCTGTTCTATGATAAAGGACAGCCTCTTAAACATTACATTTTGGAATTATTTTTTCTAATAATCTAATTAACATTGGCTACATTTTTATTTTTCATAGCCGGTTTGTAAACTTCTGAAATTACTTTTGTAGTCAAAATTGACTTTTCTTCAGCAATAATGATTTCATGTTTTACACTTTTTAGCTCGTTTTCTACAACTAAATAGTACGTTCCAGCAGGAAGTTCATCTAAGTTATAAGTTCTCAAAATCCCTTTTTCACCTTTTGCTATTTCAGTGAAGATTAAGTTTTTTTCATCATCATAAATAGATACATTAACTTTTTTGATTTCATTCATAGAAAAGCTAATTTCATTTCCTTTACCTTTTTTTACATTAAGTAAAAAATCGCCATCGATTGCATACGAACTCATACTAGTCATTGTTACTACCAACAATAAACTAAATTTTAAAATGTTTTTCATAATTCTAGTTTTAAATTAATACTTAAAATTTCTATTGTAAAATTACTTTTTGATTTAAGATTAAAAGACAGCGTATTTTCTGATTTAAGCACTATTTTACCCTTTCAATATCGTTGTAGTTACTTGAGGGTTAATTGAATATGTATTTGGGGTAAATAAGAATAGGTCGATAAATTATAATTAAAAAAAGTGTGCGACTTCTTAGCAATTAGAAACTAACAAACCTTTTGCAGATTAAAAAAAAATTTAAACAGAAATTAGCCTTGTAGTACCATCATTATTATAAAGTGTAATTTAAATGAAATATAACTATTTGTAAATTAAACGGTTGTAGTTTTTTACAGGTGCGCTTTGTCGATTAAATACGAATGTTGTCGAGTATGTTGCTATTTGTAAATCAAATTGAATTTTATTAATTAATTTTATTATGTTGATATTTAAGTTATTTATTGTCAGTTGTTTGACTGAAAAATCTTTGTAATAAAGGTTTTTGACATTTTACTTCAAGAATATCTTGAAGATGGTTTATAGGTTTTTCTTAAAATTTGCCTCGCCCCGGGTCTGTAAACTTTTTTATTCCCTCTAATTAATGGTATTTTTAAAATACTATTATTATGAAAAACAGTACTTTTTCGCAGCTTTTGGAACAAATATTAAGGGTTTTTAAAAATTCTTTCTCATTCCAAAAAACGATTTCTAAATCAGATATTTTTAATTCTGAAACAAAAAAAACAATTTATTGTCTAGAAGTTCTAGATAGGAGCAAACGTAATTTCTTCCATTTTTTTATAGGAATTGCATTGTTTTTGTATGGAACTATTTCTTGGGCACAACCTGTTGTTACTGATGGGAGTCCTGTTGACTGGCCTAATTATGTTGATGTGCCAGGAGCTAATAGGGTTCATATTTTTGATCTTGTAAATTCCTCAAATGATGGTGGTTATACAGGAGGAACAACAAAAGACGGTAACGATTTTTCAAGTTGGAAATGGAAACAAGGTCAGCAAAATGATAAAATGGATATCCAAAATGCAGGAGCGTATTTATCAGGTGACAAATTGTATTTCTTTGCCGATAGATTTTCTAATTCAGGCGATGCGGCTATAGGAATATGGATATTACAAAACAAAGTGTCTCCTTCGGGTACAGGAACTTCTGGGTCTGGTGATCCTTTTTCTGGGGTTCATCAAGATGGAGATGTTTTAATTGTGAGCCATTTTGTTAATGGAGGTTCTGTTGATGATAGAAAAGCGTATCGTTGGGAAAATGGAGCTTTAAACACAACCCCTATTGCCTTAGATATAGCTAGCCTTTATACAATAGTAAATACTGCAGATGTCGCAGCTCCAACATCACCAACAGATTGGAATTATGTTCCTAAAAGTGGTGTTGCAGATGTGTATCCTGCAAATTCTTTTTTTGAAGGATTTATTGATCTTAAGATTGCTGAAATAACTCTTGATCCATGTACAACTACATTTCTTTTTGAAACCAGAGAATCACAATCATTATCTTCAATATTAGTAGACTTTGCTAATGGACAATTAAATAATGTACCAAGCGCACCAGTTGCTACAACAGGAGAACGATGTGGTTCTGGGCCAGTAAGTTTTACGGCTACTGGATGTAGTGGAGAGGGTACTGAACTTAAGTGGTATGATGCTGCTACAAATGGAAATCTTGTTTATACTGGTGCTACATATAATGTTAGCATTACAGGAACAACTAGTTACTGGGTAAGTTGTAGTGTTGGTGGTTGTGAGGGACCAAGAACTCAGGTAACAAGGGTTGTAAATGCACTACCAACAATTGATGGAGTTGTAGTTAATGTAACTTGTAATGGTGCCAATAATGGTTCGATAAATGTAACAGCAAGCGGAGGAATAGGTCCTTATACTTATGATTGGGCTGATGTTGTAGGAACTATTGATTCGGAAGATAGAACAGTATTAGCTCCAGGGTTTTACACTGTAATAGTAACAGATAGTAAAGGATGTACAGCAAGTGTGACAAAAGAAATAACTCAACCTAGTGCAATTACCGCTTCGGCAGTGGCAAATAATCCGTTGTGTTTTGGCGTAGCCAATACTGGTTTTACCATTACAGCATCAGGCGGAACAGGAGATTTAGAATATTCAAAAGACAATGGCGCAAACTATGTTAGTTCAGGAGTTTTCACTGGACTTACTGCAGGAACTTACAATTGGGTAGTTCGAGATGAAAACGGTTGTACCAAAACAGGAACAGTAGAAGTCACCATTCCAGATGCAATTACTGCTTCAGCTCAGGCAAATAATCCGTTGTGTTTTGGCGTTGCCAATACTGGTTTTACCATTACAGCTTCAGGTGGAACAGGAGATTTAGAATATTCAAAAGATAATGGAGCGAACTATGTTAGCTCAGGCGTTTTCACTGGACTTACCGCAGGAACTTATAATTGGGTAGTTCGAGATGAAAACGGTTGTACCAAAACAGGAACAGTAGAAGTCACCATTCCAGATGCAATTACTGCTTCGGCAGCGGCAAATAATCCGTTGTGTTTTGGCGTAGCCAATACTGGTTTTACCATTACAGCATCAGGCGGAACAGGAGATTTAGAATATTCAAAAGACAATGGCGCAAACTATGTTAGTTCAGGAGTTTTCACTGGACTTACTGCAGGAACTTACAATTGGGTAGTTCGAGATGAAAACGGTTGTACCAAAACGGGAACAGTAGAAGTTACCATTCCAGATGCAATTACTGCTTCAGCTCAGGCAAATAATCCGTTGTGTTTTGGCGTTGCCAATACTGGTTTTACCATTACAGCTTCAGGTGGAACAGGAGATTTAGAATATTCAAAAGATAATGGAGCGAACTATGTTAGCTCAGGCGTTTTCACTGGACTTACCGCAGGAACTTATAATTGGGTAGTTCGAGATGAAAACGGTTGTACCAAAACAGGAACAGTAGAAGTCACCATTCCAGATGCAATTACTGCTTCGGCAGCGGCAAATAATCCGTTGTGTTTTGGCGTAGCCAATACTGGTTTTACCATTACAGCATCAGGCGGAACAGGAGATTTAGAATATTCAAAAGACAATGGCGCAAACTATGTTAGTTCAGGAGTTTTCACTGGACTTACTGCAGGAACTTACAATTGGGTAGTTCGAGATGAAAACGGTTGTACCAAAACAGGAACAGTAGAAGTCACCATTCCAGATGCAATTACTGCTTCAGCTCAGGCAAATAATCCGTTGTGTTTTGGCGTTGCCAATACTGGTTTTACCATTACAGCTTCAGGCGGAACAGGAGATTTGGAGTATTCAAAAGACAATGGATCGAACTATGTTAGCTCAGGAATTTTTACTGGACTTACTGCAGGAACTTACAATTGGATAGTTCGAGATGAAAACGGTTGTACCAAAACAGGAACAGTAGAAGTCACCATTCCAGATGCAATTACTGCTTCGGCAGCGGCAAATAATCCGTTGTGTTTTGGCGTAGCCAATACTGGTTTTACCATTACAGCATCAGGCGGAACAGGAGATTTAGAATATTCAAAAGACAATGGCGCAAACTATGTTAGTTCAGGAGTTTTCACTGGACTTACTGCAGGAACTTACAATTGGGTAGTTCGAGATGAAAACGGTTGTACCAAAACGGGAACAGTAGAAGTTACCATTCCAGATGCAATTACTGCTTCAGCTCAGGCAAATAATCCGTTGTGTTTTGGCGTTGCCAATACTGGTTTTACCATTACAGCTTCAGGTGGAACAGGAGATTTAGAATATTCAAAAGATAATGGAGCGAACTATGTTAGCTCAGGCGTTTTCACTGGACTTACCGCAGGAACTTATAATTGGGTAGTTCGAGATGAAAACGGTTGTACCAAAACAGGAACAGTAGAAGTCACCATTCCAGATGCAATTACTGCTTCGGCAGCGGCAAATAATCCGTTGTGTTTTGGCGTAGCCAATACTGGTTTTACCATTACAGCATCAGGCGGAACAGGAGATTTAGAATATTCAAAAGACAATGGCGCAAACTATGTTAGTTCAGGAGTTTTCACTGGACTTACTGCAGGAACTTACAATTGGGTAGTTCGAGATGAAAACGGTTGTACCAAAACGGGAACAGTAGAAGTTACCATTCCAGATGAAATTACTGCTTCGGCAGTGGCAAATAATCCGTTATGTTTTGGCGTAGCCAATACAGGTTTCACCATCACCGCTTCAGGCGGAACAGGAGATTTGGAGTATTCAAAAGACAATGGATCGAACTATGTTAGCTCAGGAATTTTTACTGGACTTACTGCAGGAACTTACAATTGGATAGTTCGAGATGAAAACGGTTGTACCAAAACAGGAACAGTAGAAGTTACCATTCCAGCGGTAGTTGAACTTAGTTTAACTTCACAACCTGAAACTTGCGAAGGAACAGATAGTGGTAGTATAGAAGCTACTTTTTCTGGAGGAACAGGTGTTTATCGTGTAAGTATTGATGGTGGTACTTTGACAGAGCAAACATCTCCATATACTTTCTCTAATCTTAGCTCTGGACTTCATACCGTTTTAGTCAAAGATTTCAATGATTGTGAGTTGAGCAAAGAAATTAATGTTGGTTTAATTCTTTGTGAGCTAAATTGTACGTATACACAGGGATATTATGGAAATGAAGGAGGTATTTCATGTGCGAATAATGGATCACATACTACAAGAGAACTTATCGAAATGGCTTTGGATGCATATCCTAGTGATGTTATGCGAATTGGTTCTTTAGGTCGTTCCGTAGTAGTGTCAAAAACTGAAATAGATATTACTGCAGTTATTAAGGTGTTGCCAGGAGGTGGAAATAGTAAATCACTTATGACAGGAAATTTTTCAATCAATGATTTGCCACCAAATTATTTGAAAAAAGGAGTAATTAATAATTCATTGTTAGCACAAACTATTACTTTAGGACTTAATCTAGGTATAAGTGAACAACTCGGTAATTTTGCTTTGCAAGGAGGTGAATTAGCAACAGCAGCTCCAGAGGGTGGTTGTGGATCAACAATTCCTTTGGTAAGAGAATGTAATCCAGATGGATCCGTTAATAATGATTATGGATATTTTGATATTAAATCTAGTGTTGTAAATGCTTTATCTAATAAAACAGTTCGAGGATTATTTGATTTGGCTAATAAAGCATTAGGAGGAGATTCAGTAGGGGTTTCACTTGCTGATTTGACTGATGTTGTTGATAAAATCAATAATGCTTTCGATGGTTGTCGAATATTCATAGGGTATAATGTAGGAAGACTTTCATGTCCAGTATTAACTAATACTATTTTGACAACATCTAAGGTTGCAACTACAACCACAACAACTAAAACAGTCGCTCCTGATGTTAAAACTTCAGAGGTTACTACAGAAAAAGCTGGTTTTAGTGCTTACCCAGTTCCTTTTAGAGATGTTCTTACACTTAGATATAATTTTAATTACATGTCAAGTGTGAAAATTGAAGTATTCAATTCAAGAGGTATTTTGGTATTCTCTAAAATAGATCCAGATGGTTATTTGAATAAAGAAATTTCGTTAAACTTAAATGTAAACAAAGGTTCAAGCCAAGTTTATGTTGTCAAATTAACTACTAATCAAGGAAGCACCGTTAAAAAAGTGTTGTCTTCAAGATAAATTTATGAAGTAATCTAAATAAAAAAGCATCTGTTTTTAACAGGTGCTTTTTTAGTATTTATTTTTTTAAACATTAAAATTTAAAAAAAAATAAAAATATTTTATAAGGGTCAATTGCCAGATATTTGCTGGGTTTTGAGTGTGTTTTGTTCCCAAAAAGGAAAATAATTTTTAGTGAAAATATTTTTTGGTTTGGTTTTTGGGTAAGCACATTAAACTTAAACACTTTATATTATGAAAAGAATAACTATACTTTTAGCGATTGTTGGAATCTTCAGTTTACAAGGTTGCACAACAAATGATACTACGGCTTATGTTGACAATGATACAATTAGTGAAGTATTTGAAGTTAATAGCGTTTCCTTTAATTCACTAAATGCTTATTCGAGAGGAGTTGATCTTGTACCTGCTATCTATCCCTCGGATATGGTTTTAGTATATAGATTATCTGGAATTTTCCAAGGTCAGGATGTCTGGAAGTTGTTGCCAGAAAGTTATTATTTTTCAGATGGAACACTTGATTTTGCGTATCACTTTGATTTTACTATGAATGATGTGAATATTTATATGGTTGGTAATGATTTACAATCAGTTTTGGACCAATACAGATCTAATCAAACTTTTAGAATTGTAATTATTCCAGGATATCTAACAAATAAATTGGTTAGTAAAGTTAAATTTTCAGATTACAATGCAGTAATAAGTGCTTATGGTATTGATGATTCTAAAGTTAAAGTTTTGAACTAAATCTTTAGCACTATTATTAAAAAGGCTGTCAAAATTATTTTGACAGCCTTTTTATTTTTTTAATAAACCAAATGTTAATTCGTTTCTTCTTCCATTTCTTCTACTTCTTTATTTAGTTTTAAAGAAACAATAATTCCAATTAAAAGAGCAGTAGCAATAAATGCTAATGAAGCCCATTCAGGAATTTCTATAAAATCATGTAGTAGCATTTTGAGTCCAACAAAGCTTAATATTGCAATAAGGCTGTACTCTAAATAATTGAATCTTGCTAGCATGTTTGCTAAAAAGAAATACATAGAACGTAATCCTAAAATGGCAAAAATATTAGAACTGAAAACTAAAAAAGGATCGTTTGTAATGGCTAAAATGGCAGGAACACTATCAATTGCAAAGATTACATCCATTACTTCAATAACAACTAATGCTACAAAAAGAGGTGTGGCCGCGGTGATATGGCGTCTTTTTACAAAAAAATGTTCTTGGTCTATATGATTGGAAATAGGCATGAATTTTTTCAGACTTTTATAGACAAATGATTTTTTGGGTTCAAATTTGTCATCTTCCCCATTCATTAGCATTTTTAACGCTGTGTAAATTAAAAAAGCACCAAAAATATAGGTAGTCCAAGTAAACTTATTAATAAGTAAAACACCAAAAAAGATCATTAATCCTCTAAATATAATTGCTCCTAGAATTCCCCAAAATAGCACGCGATGTTGGTATTTTTGTGGTATTTTGAAAGCAGAAAAAATGATGGCTATTACAAATATATTATCGACACTCAGCGATAATTCAATTAAATAACCGGTAATAAATTTTATAGCGGCCGTAGTTGGTTTTAAAGCGTCAGGATTAGCAATATAGTTGTTACTATACAACCAATAAATAACTCCAGAAAAAAGAAATGATAGCGTAACCCAGATAAAAGTCCATTTTCCGGCTTCTTTAGAGCTTATTATATGTGGTGTTTTGTTGAAAACACCTAAGTCAAGTGCTAGGAATATAAAAATTGCTATTAAGAAACATATCCAGACAATCATATTTTAAGTGATTAAATTAATGGTTTGTAAAGATACTTTTTGATTATTTAACTTCTAAATTTATTGGGGATAAAAGTCGGGTTTTTTAGAGCAAAAAAAAGTGCCATTAATTACAATGGCACTTTTTAGTATAAATAGAGTGGATTACAATGCTGATTTAACAGTTTTTATAATTCTTGCTGCAATTTTGTATGGATCACCATTAGAAGCTGGTCTTCTGTCTTCTAACCATCCTTTCCATCCTTTTTGAACAGTCATTAAAGGAATACGGATTGAACATCCTCTATCAGATACTCCATAAGAGAAATCATTGATAGAAGCAGTTTCGTGTTTACCAGTTAAACGTAACTCATTGTAAGCTCCGTAAACAGCAATATGCTCTTTAGTAACTGGTCTGAAAGCTTCACATATTTTTTCGTATGTTTCTTTAGAACCACATGTTCTTAATACTTCATTTGAGAAGTTAGCGTGCATTCCTGAACCATTCCAGTCAGTATCTCCAAGAGGTTTTGGGTGATATTCAATAAAACAGTTATATTTTTCAGATAGACGATCTAATAAGTATCTAGCAACCCAGATTTCGTCACCTGCTTTTTTAGCTCCTTTTGCAAACAATTGGAATTCCCATTGACCACAAGCAACTTCTTGATTAATACCTTCAAAGTTGATACCTGCAGCAATACATAAATCTGCATGCTCTTCAACGATATCTCTACCGTGAGTGTTTTTTCCACCTACTGAACAGTAGTACATACCTTGTGGAGCAGGGTAACCACCGATAGGGAATCCTAAAGGCAATAATGTATGGTTGTCCATAATGAAATATTCTTGTTCAAAACCGAACCAAAAATCTCCATCATCATCAATAGTAGATCTACCATTAGAAGAGTGAGGCGTTCCATCTGCATTCATAACTTCAGTCATTACTAAATATCCGTTGATACGTGTTGGATCTGGATAAATAGCAACTGGTACTAATAAACAATCTGATGAACCACCTTCTGCTTGTCTAGTTGATGAACCATCAAATGACCAGTTTCCGATTTCTTCTAAAGTACCTTGAAAATTTTCGTGTTCTTCAACTTTAGTTTTACTTCTAAGATTTTGTGTTGGTTCGTAACCATCTAACCAAAGGTATTCTAATTTTATTTTAGCCATAATATTATATATTTATTCTTTATTTATCTGGTTACAAATGTAAAATAATTTTTTCGTTGGTAAAAATCAGGGGGTGATTTTTGTGACTTAAGACTTTATTTTTCACATAAGCGTATTTTATAGGGGGGTATATTTAAAAAATGATAATTTTAGCTGTCATTAAAAATTAATTCCATAATTGTTAGCGCTTATTTTAATTGTTTTTTATTGTTTATATTTGTTATTTGTAATAAAATCAATTATTAACAACTTAAAATTTGTCTAAAATGTCAACATTACGTTTTCAAGCTTTGCGAGAAGCTTCCACAAGAGAGCCGTTTAAATTTGAAGAATCAGATAGAAAATCATCTATTTTTGGTTCGAATGTTTTTAATGAAAAGGCAATGAAGCAATATTTAACTTCAGATGCTTTTAAGGGAGTACAGGGTGCAGTTCAGAATGGAACTAAAATAGACAGAAAGTTAGCGGATTATATCGCGATGGGGATGAAAGAGTGGGCCTTATCTAAAGGAGTAACACATTATACACATTGGTTTCAACCACTTACTGGAACAACAGCTGAAAAACATGATGCTTTTTTTGAAACATCTTATGATGGAAGTGATCCGGTTGAAAAATTTGGAGGGGCACAATTGGTGCAACAAGAACCAGATGCGTCAAGTTTTCCAAATGGAGGTATCCGAAATACATTTGAAGCAAGAGGATATACAGCTTGGGATCCTACATCGCCAGCATTTATATATGGAACAACTTTATGCATTCCAACAGTTTTCATTTCTTATACAGGAGAAGCTTTAGACAATAAAATTCCATTATTGAGAGCTTTATCAGTTATGGATGATGCGGCTACAGAAGTTTGTAAATATTTTGATAAAAATGTTAAAAAGGTAACTGCAACATTAGGTTGGGAACAAGAATACTTCCTGGTTGATAGGTCTTTAGCTAGATCTCGCCCAGATCTTATGATGACTGGAAGAACTTTACTAGGGCATACTTCTGCCAAAGGGCAACAATTAGACGATCATTATTTTGGTTCTATTCCTACGCGTGCTTTGACTTACATGAGGGATTTAGAGCAAGAATGTATGTTGTTAGGAATACCTGTTAAAACACGCCATAATGAAGTAGCTCCAAATCAATTTGAGTTGGCTCCTATCTTTGAAGAAACAAATTTAGCAGTAGATCATAACTGTTTGTTAATGGATGTTATGGAAAAAGTGGCTGAACGTCACAATTTCAAAGTATTATTCCATGAAAAACCTTTTAAAGGAGTAAACGGTTCTGGTAAGCATAATAACTGGTCATTAGCTACAGATACAGGAGTTAACTTGTTGAGTCCAAGTAAAACGCCGATGAGCAATTTGCAGTTTTTGACTTTCTTTATCAATACTATAAAAGCGGTTAATGATAATGAATCCTTATTAAGAGCTTCTATTGCAACTGCAAGTAATGATCACAGATTAGGTGCGAATGAAGCGCCACCTGCAATTATTTCTGTATTTATTGGAGAGCAGCTGACTAAAGTTTTGGCTGAATTAGAAGGGGTAACTTCTGGAAAATTATCTCCTGAAGAAAAAACAGATTTGAAATTAAACGTTGTTGGTAAAATTCCAGACGTTTTGCTTGATAATACAGATAGAAATAGAACTTCGCCATTTGCTTTTACAGGAAATAAATTTGAGTTTAGAGCTGTAGGTTCTTCTGCAAACTGTTCAAATGCAATGACTACTTTGAATGCTATTGTTGCAAAACAATTGAGAGCTTTCAAAATTGAAGTCGATGATTTGATTGATTCTAAAGACATGAAGAAAGACGATGCTATCTTTAATGTATTAAGAGAGTATATCAAACAATCTAAAAAAATTCTTTTTGAAGGAGACGGTTATAGCGAAGCTTGGGAAATAGAAGCTGCTAAAAGAGGATTAAGTAATTTCAAAACTACTCCTGAAGCATTGAAAGCCAGAGCCTCAAAACAAGCATTAGATTTGTTCTCTGAATTAGGAATTATGAATCATATTGAGGTTGAAGCTCGTTATGAAATAGAACTAGAAGAGTACACTAAGAAAATTCAAATTGAAGGTAGAGTTTTAGGAGATATTTCGAAAAATCATGTAATTCCAACGGCTATTCGTTATCAAAATACCCTGATAGAGAATGTAAAAGGCTTAAAAGATATTTTTGGAGACGAATTTAAAGTTCTTGCTAAAGAGCAAATTAACTTGATTAAAGATATTTCAGGTCATATCGAAGGAATCAATTCTAAAGTTGAAGCCATGACCGAAGAAAGAAAACTAGCAAATCATTTGACTGATGCACAAGAAATGGCAGAAGCATATTGCAATAAAGTAAAACCATATTTTGAAATCATTAGAAATCACTGTGATAAACTGGAATTACTAGTGGATAATGAATATTGGACTTTAACTAAATATCGAGAATTGTTGTTTACTAAATAACGATTACAACTTTACGTAATTATAAAAGCCTATCTTTTTTGGATAGGCTTTTTTTTGTCTCGTTTTAAAATAAGTTGACACAAAATGGACTTATTAGGAGTAACTCATGGTTTATTCTGCCGTTGTAGGGTCAATAGTTTCAATTACTTGATTTATTGAATTTGCGGGAAATCCGCCTAGCTGAGCGTGATCTCGAATCATTTGCTCATTTGGAGCAATATAAGTACAATAGATTTTATTAGCAGTTACCTGACTGTTAACCCATTGAATTTTTGGTCCCATTTTTCCTAGTACATCACAAGATGTTTGTGAAATGGTTTTTAATTGTTCACTATTAAATTTACCAGCACCGGGAATCTCTCTTTCAATTACATATTTAGGCATGATGTTAAGGTTTTTAGTTTCCTACTCTTATGGCTTTTCGGTAATGCCCCGTTTTTTATAGTGGTCTCTGGTTTCCACTTTTCTACTTTAAATTATGAATTTGAAATTTGTTTCGTTTTTTAATAGGTTTTAAGCTAAATTTTGATAAAAATGAAGGTGTAATTTAGCCTAAAATTTATTGTGATAAACAATTTGTATATATTCTATCATTTTTTAAATAATTGATTTACAAAACATTGATGTAAATTTAATAAAATAAATCTATTTTCAATTTGAAGATTGCGGATTTAACAAAACACTTAGAAAGCCAATAGGCAAAACCCAAAAAAAATAATTATATTTGCCCCAAAAATTTATTTGCTCAAAAGCAGATTACACAACTACCTTACATGAGTTCAGATACTTCAAAAAGATACGCACAGCGTGGTGTTTCAGCATCGAAAGAAGATGTGCACAATGCTATAAAAAATATAGATAAAGGATTGTTTCCTCAAGCATTTTGTAAAATTGTTCCTGATTATTTGACTCAGGATACAGATTATTGCTTAATCATGCATGCTGATGGAGCTGGAACTAAATCCTCTTTGGCATACATGTATTGGAAAGAAACAGCTGATATTTCTGTTTGGAAAGGCATTGCACAAGATGCTTTAATTATGAATATTGATGATTTATTGTGTGTAGGAGCTACAGATAATATTTTGCTTTCTTCAACAATTGGACGAAATAAAAATCTGATTCCAGCCGAAGTTATTTCAGCAATCATTAATGGAACAGAAGAATTAATCAAAGAATTAGACTCTTTTGGAGTAACGATACATTCTACAGGCGGTGAAACTGCTGATGTAGGGGATATTGTTAGAACTATTATTGTTGACTCAACGGTTACGGCTCGAATGAAACGTAGTGATGTCATTGATAATGCAAACATTCAAGCTGGTGATGTTATTGTGGGATTGGCTTCTTTTGGTCAGGCAACTTACGAAAAAAGCTATAATGGAGGAATGGGAAGTAACGGATTAACATCTGCACGTCATGATGTTTTCGGGAAGTATTTGGCAACAAAATACCCAGAAAGTTATGATGCAGCTGTACCAGAAGATTTGATTTATTCTGGACAAGTAAAATTGACAGATGAAGTTAAAAATTCTCCAATTGATGCAGGACAATTAGTACTTTCGCCAACACGAACTTATGCGCCAATTATCAAGAAAATTTTAGATAAATATACTTCTAAAGAAGTGCACGGAATGGTACATTGTAGTGGTGGAGCACAAACTAAAATTTTGCATTTTGTACAAAACCTTCACATAATAAAAGATAATTTGTTTCCAGTTCCACCTTTGTTCCAGTTAATTCAAGAACAATCTAAAACGGATTGGAAAGAAATGTATCAGGTATTCAATTGCGGTCACCGTATGGAAATTTACGTTCCTGAAGCTGTTGCACAAGACATTATTGCTATTTCAAAATCGTTTAATGTTGATGCACAAATTGTAGGTAGAGTAGAAGCTGCCAATTCTAAAAAGTTGACCATAACAAGCGAATACGGAACTTTCGAGTATTAAAAAAGTATCCTTTGCTGATTTTCAATCTTTTAATTTTTTAATTTTTCAATTTTTTTAAATGTACGAATTACTTTTTTGGAAATATAAAGAAGGAATCTATCTTAATCACCATTTGGTTTACGAAGCACTCGTAGAACAAGAAAGTGTTGAAGGCATAGAGGATCTTCCTGTTGATGTCATTATTAACAGAATTAACAGTGTGTTTTCAAACTGGGAAAAAGTAGACGAAAGCAGTTGGAAAAACACCACAGGAAAAAAAGGAGCTTTTCATGTTAAAACAACCCCTCAAAGCATACAAATAGATTGTTACGGAACCGAAGGAAAAACGATGAACCTTCTTGCTGATACTATGGAAGAATTTAAGTGCCCACTTTACGATCCACAAATTCCTGTCCGTTATGACGAAATGAATGAATAAAAAATAATTTCCCGAAACACTGACTCAACTCAATGTTTTAAATCTTCAATTAAAGTAATTATCCTACTAATTCTAATGTAAAAAATCTGTGTAAATACAGCTTCTAGGATCATAAATTTAGTCCTTTTACTTTAGACTTTTTACTTTAATTGTGACAAAACAGTAATTACAAATTAATTACCAGCACTGTTTTTGTGCTTGTATAAATGAATCCCCAAATGGAATTAAACCTATCTCAAAATACAATTCTTGAAGACGACATTGTTTTATTGCGCCCATTAGAACAAACAGATGTCGATAATTTATTAGAAATTTCAATCAACGAACCAGAAACCTGGGAATACTCTTTAGTTAGAGCTGATGGAGGCAAAAACCTAGAAAATTATATTCAACTTGCCATAAAAGCAAAAGAGACCAAAAAAGAATTTCCTTTTATCGTTTTTGATAAAAAATCAGGAAAATATGCTGGAAGTACTCGTTTTTACGATATTAATTTTGAATACAAAACCTTGCAATTAGGATATACTTGGTACGGAAAAAAATTCAGAGGAACTGGGCTAAACAAGCATTGCAAATTCTTGCTTTTACAATATGCCTTTGAAACCCTTGAAATGGAACGTGTTGAATTTCGTGCAGATAATAACAATCAAGTAAGTATTGCGGCTATGAAAAGCATTGGCTGTACTGTAGAAGGTGTCCTCCGAAATCATATGCCTACGCTAGATAGCAATGTTCGTAGAGATAGTATTGTGCTAAGTATTCTTAGAACAGAATGGTTTGAAAATGTGAAAAACAATTTGAAAAGAAAATTATAGTGAGAAAAGGGGAGCTAAATACTGTCTCCCCCTTTTTTAAAGCCTATTAATTGTCGATATTTAGATTGACTTTCTTGTAGTTCTTCTTCTAATTGTTTGTATTTGCTAATGTCTTTAATAGTAACTACAACAGCTACTACATTATTTTTTTGATCCACTAAAGGTCTTCCGCTGATAAGAACTCTCTTTTTTCTTGAGCACTAGGGTTCCAAAGAATAATGTCAACATCGTCTGTAGCTTCTCCATTGAATGCGCGTTCTATTGGTGAATTTTGAGATGGGAAAACCGTTTTTTCGTCAGGGAAATAGAGCTCAAAATGCGTGGTTAAATCGGTGGATATTTTATCGTCTTCTTCGATGCCAAATAAGGCATTGGCCATATCATTTGCTAAAATTACTTTTTTGTCTGCATTGGCAACAATAACACCTTCGCCAATATTCTCTACAATAAGTCTTAGTTTTTCTTCATTCTCATAAAGTTCATCAATTGCTTTTTGTTGTTCTCCTTCTAATTTGAGAACATCGGTAATATCACGTGCTACAGCATATAAAAGCCCTGTGTTAATATCAGGAGTAGCGGACCAATTGAGCCATTTTGTTGAGCCATCTTTACAAATCCATCGGTTACGAAATTCGATTGTTGCATTTCCTTTCTGAAGGAGTTCAATCTCTTTTTCAGTGCCTTCAACATCATCCGGATATACATATTTAAGGAAAGGATTACCTAATAATTCCTCCTCAGTATATCCTAATGTTTTTATCATTGTTGGGTTTACTTTTTCAAATTTATCTTTATTGGCAATAGCCATAATTTCTAATGAAATATTGAAAAAATTATCTGCTGCTTTTAAGGACATTTCGTTCTCGACTAATTGGGTTACATCACTAGCCACGGCATATAATAAACCTGTTGATAATTCTGGAAAAGTCGACCATTGTAACCATTTTATGGATCCATCTTTACAGATGTATCGGTTTTTAAATTGCTGTGTCACGGCTCCCGTTTTAAGTTTTCCAACTTCTTGTTTGGTGTTGCCTTTATCCTCGGTGTATACAAAATTAAGAAACGGTTGGCTTAATAATTCTTCTTCTGAATAGCCTAATATTTTAGTAGTTGCAGGGTTGACTTTAATAAATTTATCCAATGATGCAATAATCATCATTTCGGTAGACATTTTAAAAAATTGTTCGGAAGCAGTAAATGATTCTTCCATTTTTTTTCTTTCGGTTATGTCTGTCGAAATTCCTCCTATTGCATATATTCTTCCTGTTGAATCGTATAATGGAAATTTTACTGCTAGGTAAGTGTGTACTCCGTCTGCTTGTTCAATTATTTCCTCCGTTTTTAATTCTTTAAGGACTTTTACGACTTCCATATCAGAGTTTCTGGAAGCTTCTGCTACTTTTGGAGCTAAGAAATCAAGGTCTGTTTTACCTATAATTTTATCACTTGATAGATGAAACAAGGATTCATATTCTTTATTAATTAAAAGGTATTCTCCATTTAATTTTTTAATAAAAATAGGATTCGAAGTGTTATCTACAATAGATTGTAAGAGTTGTTTGTTCTCTAAAAGTTGTTTTTGAGAAAAGTTTTTTGCCCGAAGTTGCGCTCGAATAATAAAATAAACAATGACCAATAATATTATTGAAAGTATGAATAACGAAAGAGTTATTGTATCTAATGTTTTATCCAGAGTTACATTTCTTTGTTTATCAATTCTTGAAATGAAAATCCATCCCAATGCTACAACAACCAAAATATTAATTATAAACCCTAAGAATATTTTTGTTTCAAAAGAAATTTTCATGGCTTTATGGTATTAAATTCAGTAATAAATAAATTTAACAAACGGGAATACAGTTGCTTATATCTATTAAAGTTACTGAATTATCTTCAATTTTGAGTAAAAGCGGACTATATTTTATTGCTTTATAAAAATGAAATTAGGGAGTTGGTGTAGGTATTTTTTTAAGTTACCAAACCCACCATGGTGCCTTACTATTTTCTGCATATACAAGTAAATCAAAAACGGCATGAAGGATAAGCACAGGAATCATACTTTTTGAATAATAACGCAACAACCCAATTCCTACATAAGCACCAAATGACCAGAAGAAAAATGGCATTAGATCAATGTGGGATTCTGCTACTGGCGAAAGGAATAAACAAGTTTTATATGTTGCATTTGCAAAAGCAGTATAAAGTAAAGCAAAGTTTGTATTCAATATTGCAAGCCTTCCTTGAATAAAACTCCGAAAAACTAATTCTTCAAGCATTCCAATAGTTGCTGCTAAAAAAGCAAAACTTTTAAAAACTTCAGGAAGTGTTGTCATTCCGTTATCTCCTCTGTAATACATTGCAGCTGCAATTCCCATTTGAAGTCCAATAACAGTATAAAGCAATGTTTTTAACGTGTAAATGTTTCGAAATAAACGTCTGAACGAAGCTAAGGGCGAACTAATGCTACGACTCATAATATATGCAGTCATTAGAAGAGGAATTAATGCAATCGCTTTTGTTGGAAATGGATAAACGCTTAAGTATGCAAAAAAGGCTAATCCTACACTACATAACAAAGCTGCAAGTGCTGATTTTTGCGCTCGCTGAGATAGGTTTCGGATGTAAATAGAAGGATTCATAGTTTCGAATTTTTTTTGAAGGACCTTTTTAAAATCTTTTTATTAAAAACGACACTGAATAAAAACACTAGTGGAATCAATAACAACAACCAACCAGATCCAACACAAGCGCCACTATTAGGAACAAGAATACATCCAGGCAATGCTTTTTCTAATTCATGGACATAAGTACTGTCTTTCATGTTTGTTTTTGGAACGGATAAATAACGTAATTCGGTTAACGCTAAAAGAGTTTTTTTATCAGTTATAGTGTCTCTAATTACAAGTGCTCTGAGTGTGGGTAGTTTTTTCAAATAGGATAAGTCTTTGATTGCAGGACTTCCTTTTAGTTCTAGGACTTGCAAATTTTGTAAATGAGTAGCTATGGAATCAAATTCTTTTTGGGATGTATTACTTGGAAGTCCCAACCAATGCAAATTTTTATATTTAGAGAGAATATCAATATTAGTGTGATTTCCCGATAGGATTAGAACCGATAAATTTGCTAATTTATTCTGAATGGTTTCTAGATTGTTTGTGTAATCTTCGCAATCATATTGACTAATAGCAAGTTGCTCGAGATTTGGAAGTGGTTCTAAAAAAGTATAATTTCTTGGACAACCTATAATGCTTAGTTTTTTTAATTGTTTGTTTTGGTTAAAAAATATCGGATTTATTGACCTGATGTTTACGCCACTTAAAACGCATTGTTTCAAATTAGGCATAGCAGGTAGAGAATAACTAATAATAGAGTCTGATACGCTGATGTAAAGATTTTTTATTGTTTTCCAATGGGCTAATAGAGGCAATTGACGCTCCGGAAGTTGTGCAACAATAAATTCAGGTGTAAAAAAATCTGATTTTTTCAAATAGCTTTTCATCACATTCAAAGAATCGTTTTCTTCAAATGATAAAGCGGTATTTGGTTTCAAATGGGCTATTTTTTTTAAATAAGGAATATAGTTGTTTTTGATTTCTGATTGGAAATGAATCATTTTTAAATCCGAAATAGCGTACGGATCCATACTGCGAAGCCAAGGTAGCAAGTCTACTTTTTCTGAGATGATGATGCTGTTTATTTTTCCGTTTACAAAGACAAAGGAATTGTTAGAATCATCTACTTTAAGGGAATCTTTTTTTGCTTTATCAAAAAGGAGAATGATATCATTGTAGCTTAATAGATCTCCTTTTTCTGCAAGTACGGATGATTTGAGATTTTTTGTAGCGGTAAATTGTGTTAAACCATAGTTTTTGGATTGATTGGATCCATTTCCATTTCCATAAAAAGTAACAACAGCAAATCGATTTTCGTTTTTAAATTGATAAAAAATCCCAATCAATAAAATCCCAAGCAAGACAAGGAGCGCTTTAGGCAACCAGTTTGTACGTTTCGGTTTATTACTTACACTTTTTATATCGGTGTCCATAATCCTCAGTTTTGTGTTCTTTAATTCCTGATGTTCATTTTGGTTTTCTTCACCAATAAAACAGGTTTGTAAAATATAAACACCTAAGATAACAGCGATTTAGTACCGTATCTTTTATTGATCGTAATCTGGATTTGGGGATTGTTGGGATTTGTAATCCTTAACTAAAGCTAAATTAAAAAAAAAACACGAGTATAACAACTGAAAATCAGTATATTATACTTGTGCTCTTTTATGGGTTAATCTTCTGTTGGAAATAACCGCTTACTTTCCTAGAATTTTATTTATTGCTTTAATGCATTCATCCGTATCACTATGATTAGTGTCAATTGCGGTACTATTAGGATTATAAGGATGGTATTTTTTTAGATTTGAAACTGAAAAAAGACCAACAGTAGGTGTGTGTACTGCCGAAGCTAAATGCATAATGCCACTATCAGCACCTATGAATATTTCAGTATTAGCAATTACAGCACCAATTTCGCGAATATCTTTACTGTAAAATGTTGGGGCTTGAAACCCTATTTGAGAAACGTTTTCTACAGGTAAAACTTCAATGATATTATAATCAGCGCTATATTCTTTTTTTAATTTCTCATAAAAAGGAATCCACCAAGATTCTGGATAACATTTATTACCAGTTGCATAAGTGAAAATGCAAATTGTTTTGGTGTCATTTTTTACAATATCTTTTAAAATTTTATTTCCTTCAGCAATTTCTGAATCCTTTAATTTAAGATCTAAAAACGGTAGTGGAGTTTCATTTTTTGGATATCCTAATTTAGCTAAATAACTTCTAAAATTATAAATAGGGTATTTTGCAATGTGATCATAATCGCTGTTTTTTATGTTGTTATCATCACTAATGTCTCCGAAAAAATTATATTTTGCACTTGCAAACTGAGTCGATAATCGTCCAGACGAAGAATTTTGGTCAACATTAATTACTAAATCGTAATGCTGATTTTTGATTGTTATCCAAACTTTAAAATAGTTAATTAAGTTTTTGAAAGGCTTTTTTGGTAGTTCAATAACAAGATTTATGTTGTCGTAATTCTCAAATATTATAGGTGCTAAACCCCCTTTTACAAATAAATCAATTTTACATTCCGGGAAAGTAGCTGTTACTTCTTGAACAAGTGGTGTAATCAATAATAAATTCCCTAAACGTTGATTAGGTCTACAAATTAAAACGCGTTTGATTTCTTCTCTTGCGGGTAAATTACGGTTTTGATTTACAGAAGCGCCTATGTTTTTAGTTAAACCGCGCATGATACTTCTTCTATATACGTTGATGCTTTTTAAGATACTCATGGTTGTAAAAAATAGTTGTTTTTAGGGTGTTTATCTTTTTTTGAAAAACAAAAAAGGGGGCGAATTGTCTTTAAATAGATACTTAAACAGAACTTATAGTTGGGCAAAGTATTCGGCAAATGTACAATTTAGATGTAAATAATTTGGGCTTATTGGATAGAATTAAAAGAGATCAAATAGAATATTAGTATTAATTATTCATTTCTAATAAGGAAGCCAGCTCATGAAAACTTTGAAAAACAATGGCTCCTTCATTTTCTAATTCTTTTGGATTGGTATGATTTGCTAATCCAAAAACTTTGAAGCCACCTTTTACAGCGGCCATTATTCCTGCTTTGCTATCTTCAATAACAATACAGTCCTCAACTGCAATACCCATTTCTTGAGCGGCATATAAAAAGATTTCTGGTTCTGGTTTCCAACTTTTAATTTGATAAGAACTGAATATTTTATCTTCAAATTTTTCTAAAAGTCCAGTTGTTTTTAAGTTAAGATTAATTTTTTCGATAGGGCCGCTAGAAGCAACACAATAGGGGATTTTTAGGTTGTCGATAAATTCTATAACTCCTTCTACAGGTTTTAAATGTATTTTAAATGCTTCAAAACTTTTTTTGCGATATGTTGTTTCAAAATCATCAGGTAAAGTACTGTTTATAGCTAGCTCTATTTGTTGAAAGCAGTCTTTTAGCGAGCGACCATTGAAGTTTTTATAGGCATCTTCAAGTGACATTTCAAGCCCATGTTCTGAAGCCATGTTCAACAAAACCCTATTGCCTATAGCTTCACTGTCGACCAAAACTCCATCACAATCAAAAATTATGCATTTTATGTTTTTCATATAAAAATATACGGCTTGTTTTAAGAAGTGCTAATATCTGCTTTTTTGAATAAAATCAAATCTTTTTTTAAATACAAAACGTAACGCTTTTTGCAAAAAACTTTGCGAACTTTGTACCAAAATAATTCTATATGAAAATCAACCTTAAAAACGGAATCGATAAGCTCCTTTTCGGAATGAAACAAAATGACGTTAGTGCTATTTACGGAAAGCCAGATCGAAATTATAAAGACGAAGATGACAACGTTATTTTTTCTTACAATAAACTCAAAATGCGTTTGACTTTCTATCAAGAAGAAGAACTTAGGTTAGGATATATTGTGGCATCAAGTTCAGATTTAGAGTTGTTTGGAAAAAAAGTGATCGGTAAAAAAATTGGTGATATTAAAAAAGACCTAGCAGCTAACGGAATTACTAAATTTACTCAAGAAGAATTTGATACCTTCGAAAACTATTTTAATGAAGATAATTGGATTATTTTACAAACCGAATTTGATGAGGTTGTTAAATTTGAAATAGGTGCAATCATAAATCAGAAAGACGAATTTGATTGGAAATTCGGAAAAAAATAATTGAAAAACAAGAAATAAAAACCCGCTAAATTTATGTTTAGCGGGTTTTTTAGTAAAGATATTTTTTTCTTTTTCTACTATTTAGAGGCAGCTTTCATGGTTTCTAATTCGAAAATAAGAGTAGCGTTTGGAGGAATAACACCGCCAGCTCCTCTCTCACCATAAGCTAAGTTCGAAGGAATAAAAAGAATTGCTTTATCCCCTAAATTCATTAGATTCAATCCTTCTAGAAAACCAGGAATCATACCATCTTTTCTTCCTGCTTCAATAGGGAACGCTTGGTATCCATTTTGAGCAGCTCTGTTCGCATCGTATTTTCCATAAGCTTTATTAACTTCTTCGTAGCTACTGTCAAACAATGTTCCATCTTCAAAATAGCCAGCATAGTGAAAATAGTAGGTAGAACCATCAACTGGTTTTTCACCCGTTCCTTTTTGTGTGATTTTGTAAATAAGTCCCGATGGAGTAGTTGTTGCACCTGCTTTTTCAGCAGCAAAATAAGCGGCTTTTGCACTAACTACAGGTCCGTATTTCTCTAAGTATATTCTTTTGTTTTCTGCTTGAATAGCGGCTTGTTTTGCTTTGTTTTCTGCATCAATCAAAGCTTGCTTTTTAGCGTCTTCCGCTTTGTTAGCATAATAATCTGAAAAGACTTTTACGGCATCAAATTTTTTTGCTAAAGCTCCTTTTCTGATTACAACCATTTTAGTAATTACATCCTCTTGTGCAATACTGTTAACCACATTCATTCCTTGTGTAACATGACCAAAAACAGTGTGTTTTCCGTTTAACCAAGGTGTTTCTTTGTGTGTAATGAAAAATTGACTTCCGTTAGTTGCTGGGCCAGAATTTGCCATAGAAAGGATACCGCCTTTGTCATGTTTCAAATCCGTGAACTCATCTTTGAAAGCATAACCTGGACCGCCAGAACCAGTTCCTGATGGATCTCCTCCTTGTATCATGAAATCTTTGATTACTCTATGGAATTTTAGCCCGTCAAAAAAAGGCTTCCCTTTTAGTTTTTCATTTGTTACAAATGGGTTTGTACCTTCTATTAAACTGATGAAGTTCGCTACAGTAACAGGAACTTTTTGGTATTCTAATTGAATCACAATGTCTCCTTTGTTTGTAGACAGGTTTACAAAAATTCCTTCAAGAGCAGCTGGTGCTTTTACAACTGGTTTTAGAGCTGGTTTTAGAGCTGGTTTTACAGTAGTTTTTACCGCTGTAATTGTACTTGTTTTTTTGGCTGGTACTGTTTTTTTGGTAGTTTGAGCCTGAATGTTCAACATTCCGAAAAGCAATAGGAATAGCAATTTAAATTTCATTGGGTCTTAATTTAATTCTATAATAATAGTTTTTTTATTGTTGTGGATTTTCAATTAATTCCACTTCAAAAATGATGTTAGCATTTGGTGGAATAACACCACCTGCGCCCGCTTCACCGTATCCTAATTTAGATGGAATAAATAAAACGGCTTTGTCTCCAAAAGATAGTTTTTCTAATCCTTCTATAAAACCTGGAATCATTCCGTCTTTGCGACCGGCTTGAAAAGGAATAGGTTGGTAACCTTTTTGAGCGGCTCTGTTAGCATCATAAGTTCCAAAAGCTTGGCAAACACTTTCTATGCTGCTATCAAATAATTCTCCGTTTTCAAGAAAACCAGCATAATGAATGAATATGTTCTGACCTACAGCTGGTTTTTTACCAGTTCCTTTTTTAGTTATTATGTATTGTAAACCAGTTTTACTTTTTGTTGCTTTTGCTTTCAAAGCAGAAAGAGAAGCTACTTTTTGATCGCGAACAACTTTGTATTTTGCATCAAAAATTCTTTTATTTTCAGCATCAATAGCTGATTTTTTCTTTTGATTTTCAGCTTCTACAGTAAAATAATCACGGAATGTTTTTGCAGCGTCAAACTTTTTTGCAGCGTCTCCATTACGAATAATAGTTACTTTTACCATGTAGTCATCTTGCTTAATAGCGTTGACAACATCCATTCCTTTTTCAACCACATGACCAAAAATAGTGTGTTTTCCATCTAACCATGGAGTTTCAACGTGAGTGATGAAAAACTGGCTGCTGTTAGTTGTAGGACCGTTATTGGCCATTGCTAAAACGCCACCTTTGTCAAAATGCATATCAGAAAATTCATCTTTGAATTTGTATCCTGCATCACCAGAACCTGTACCAAGAGGATCACCACCTTGAATCATGAAATTTTCGATTACACGGTGAAATTTTAAACCATCAAAAAAGGGTCTGTTTTTTAAATTTTCATTGGTTACAAATTCATTTTTCCCTTCGGCCAAAGTCACAAAGTTAGCCACAGTTATTGGCGCTTTTTCATATTCTAATTGTACAATGATGTGTCCTTTGTTTGTTTCAATATCAGCATATAGACCATCAGGAAGATTGTTATGTTCTTCTTTGCAAGAATAAAGTGAAGCAATGATAGCGAATAGGAATACGATTCTTTTTTTCATTTCTAAATATTTATTGTGTTATAGTATCTTGGGATTTTATTTGAGATGTGATTTCGGTTTTCAATTCAAGCTCTTTTTTATAGGCAGCTTCAGACTTGAAATCACGAAGTGTAACGATGCATAATAAAGGCATATTAGTACCAATTTTTTTATCGTCACCATGATATCCATATCCCATTTGTGAGGTAAAAAGGAAATTTATTTTTTCTTTTTTATGCATTATTTTTATTCCGTCACGCAATCCCATCATGATATTTTGTTTGTCAACATAATACGTTTGAGGACCAACTTCTTGTTTAGTATAAATGATATTTCCCTTTAAATCTTTTATCTCATAATCAAAAAAAGCAATATCCCCTTTTTTAGGAGTGATGGTGTCTTTGATGTTTTTGATGGAATAGGCATACCAATACCCTTTAGCGGAAGCGATGAATTTTGTTTTAGAGTTTCTTTTTATGACAGCTTGAATCTTTCCTTCCTCACCAGCAATTAATTTCTTGTTTCGCTCGATTGATTTTTTCATAAACGTACCTGAAGCCTGCGAAATAGGTCTTCGCGCCTCTTGACTTTGCTTACAACTAGTAGCAACTACCGCTAAAACAAAAAGGATTGTAATAATCTTTCGGTATCCCATGGGTTTATATGCTTATGGTTTTTATTAAATTTTCAAATTTTTCGATTGTTTCATCCATTGAAACTTCTGATTTTCCACCTGCTGCATTGTGATGTCCTCCACCATTAAAATGATCTCTTGCAAATTGATTTACATTGAAATCACCTTGAGAACGAAACGAAATCTTGATTATTTTTTCTTCTTTATTTTCGATAAAAATAGCAGTAAAAATAATTCCTTTTATACTTAATCCATAGTTTACAATCCCTTCGGTATCACCTTTAACATGATCAAATGAATCAAGTTCATCTTGTGTAAGTGTTGTAAAGGCCGTTTTGTGTTCCGTAATGACTTTCATATTTTGAAGAGCTCTTCCTAATAATTGTAAACGCCCGAAAGAACTATTGTCAAAAAGGAGAGTTGGAATTACGGTATTTTTAACACCTAAATCAATCAAATCAGCAATGATTCGATGTGTTGTTCCTGTTGTTTTTGGAAATCTAAAAGAACCTGAATCGGTTAGAATTCCGGTATAAATACAAGTTCCTATTGTTTCGTCAATATCTTCTTTTTTGTCAAGAAATGAAATGAAATTGTACAACATTTCACAGGTAGATCCAAACGAAGTATCTGAATACATATAGGTGGCATAATCATGTGGTTTTTCATGATGATCAATCATCACAAAAGGCACTTTGAGTTTTGCCAGTGTATGCTCCATTTCTCCTACACGATGCAAAGCATTAAAATCTAATGTAAAAATTAGCTCTGCTTCTTCTAGAATTTTGGTGCAGTTTTCTTTGTTTTTTTCAAAAATTTTAACCGTATTTGCGCCAGGAATCCAATCTAAAAAATCAGGAAATTCATTTGGAGAAATAACGGTTGGTTGGTGATTATTTTTTAATAAAAAATGATACAAACCTAGGGTAGAACCCATCGCATCTCCGTCAGGACCGCGGTGAGGAATTATGGCAATTTTTTTCGGAGTTGATAATAACAACTTTATCGCTTGAATGTCTTGTATTTTCATAGTTTGCGAAATTACATTTTTTTAATGTAAAGTTGAAATCATTTAAATAATTAACACGTTTTTACGATCTTAGAAAAGGTCGAGTTTCTTGTGGTTGATTTTTTGGTACAAATGATATTTTGCTCCTTTTACAATTTGGGAATGATAAATCCCCACATTTCCAGATGAAAAATAAGCAAATAAACAGGCTAAGCCAATAAAAACGCCACTTTCTATCCCGAAAAGTTCCATGCCCATTACAGTGCAAGCTATTGGTGTGTGAGTAGCTCCTGAAAATACCGCAACAAATCCCATTCCAGCTAATAATGCTATTGGCAACGGTACAAAGACAGATAATGCGCTTCCTAAAGTGGCTCCTACAAAGAAAAGAGGCGTTACTTCGCCACCTTTAAATCCAGCTCCTAAGGTGAATCCAGTAAAGAGAATTTTTAATAAGAAATCATAAGAAGCATTTGGTGTTGAAAAGGAATCTACAATCATAGGAACGCCAAGACCAATATATTTTGTAGTACCAATTAGGTAAATAGTTATGGCAAAAATGGTTCCTCCAATGAAAGGACGCAAGGGTGAAAAGCTAATAATTTTCGAAAATAATTTAGCCCAAAAATGAGTGCTTTTAGAAAATAACATGGCTGCTAAACCAAAAGCAATTCCAAGTGGTATAATCAAAAGTAAATTAGTGATTGATATTTCAGGGACAATAGGAATACTATAATGCGTATGTTTTACATTCCAAAAGGCAACGGTGAAATAAGCAATATAAGCGGTAAAAAAGGATAAAAAAACACTTTTCAGATTGATTTTACTAAAGTATAAAACCTCTAAACTAAATAATGCACCAGCTAATGGAGTTCCAAAAACGGATGCAAAACCAGCACTTATTCCCATAATGATAAGTGATTTTCTGTCAGAATTATCTAGTTTGAAAATCCTTGTAAATTGATCAGATATTGCGCCTCCCATTTGTACTGCGGTACCTTCTCGACCTGCTGAACCACCAAAAAGATGAGTGATTAATGTGCCAATAAGTACTAATGGAGCCATTTTTAGAGGGATTGGTTTTTTAGGACTCTCGTATTCTTCTAATAATAAATTATTGCCTTTTACGACTCCGTTCCCTAGATAATGGTACAATAATCCTATTGCGAGACCTCCTATTGGTAAGAACCAAATAAGCCACTGATTGTGCTCTCTAATTTGGGTAACTTTTTCTAAGCTGACTAAAAAAAAAGCAGAAGCTGAACCTGAAAAAATACCAACCAATACACAAATGAAAATCCATTTGAATAGTAGAATGAGTATTGTTTTTGCTTTTTCTGAATTCATTTGATATAAATAACCGCTTTTTTACTTTTTGTAAGTTTCGATTCCAAAAATAGTTTAAAACGATGAAATCTTTAACATTTTATGGTAAACTTATAAAAAACAAGAGCCACAAATTCAAGAATTTTTGAATTTGTGGCTTTATGTTTGAACGGGATTCGTTTTATTTTTCTGAAGCTACTGCAGTAAATTCGATTTCTACTAAATATTCAGGAGCTACTAATTTGCTGATTTCATAAAAACCAGTTGTTGGTTTAATATCTTTAAAAAATGTTGCATGTGCAGTTGCAACTGCTTCAAAAGAGTTAATATCAGTTGTGAATATTCTTGTGCGAATAACATCTTTCATGCTTACATTCAAGTCTTCCAAGACTTTTTCTACACGTTCTAAAATATTTAAAGTCTGTGCATGAGCATCATCTGCCTTCACTTTTTCGCCATCTACAATTGCCACAGTTCCTGAAACTTCAATGATATTTCCTATTCGAACTGCACGACAATAACCCATTTTATCTTCCCATGGAGATCCTGTCAAGATGTTTTCTCTTTTCATTTTATTTTTTTTAAATTTTATTTTAAACTGGTTTTTAAGTCATTAAATCAGAATTATTATTGCGATTTAATTTTCGCAATTTATAAAAAATAGCAGAATAATGCACCGCATTTAAGGTTAAAAAAGGTTAAATAGTAAGCGCTATAAAATGTATTTGTTAAATTTTTGTTTCTGTAAAAATGGCTATATGTTTTGTTAAGAAATTTCTAATTAAGGATGCTTGCTGCATAATTATACTATTTTTGCTTTTTGTAGTATGATTTTTGTTTGAATAAATCAAAATAGATTAATCACTATTTATATAATATGAAACAGGCTTTATTATTATTTATTTGTATTATTAGTTTCGCATTTAATGGGAATGCTCAAAGTGAATTTAGTTCTAAATTTAAAGCGATTCCGCCTGTTAAATTTCCAGCAACACCAAAAAAAGTTATTCCTCCAGCAAGCAAGGATATTCCGTCAATAAAGAGTCCAAATGTTTTTAAAAATCCATCTGTTTTAAATCAAAATACTAATAAATCCTATCAATTAACGGAAAGCAAACCTTTTTCGATGATTAAAAAAAATGATTTTGTTAATCCTGGTGATGTTTATAAGGAAAAGATGGTGGCAGATTTAAATAAAACATTGAATGAAAACAATGCGCCGCTGCTCAAAAAGAATTTTGATTTTGGGGATTATAAAACTAAATCAGAATATTTAATTGTAAAGTATCGGGATTACATTTATGTAGATGGAGATTTGCTTAGAGTATATCAGAATTATAATGTTATTCGGTCAGAGTTATTTTTAGAAGGAACCTTAAAAGAGATTAAAATAGTCCTGAATCCAGGAATTAATAAAGTTGAATTTGAGGCTTTAAATACAGGTACAAGTGGAGGAAATACTGCCGAAATCCAAATTTATGATGATAAGAATAATTTGATAACTAATAATTTCTGGGATAATCTAGCTGCAGGATTTAAAGGTTCAATAATTATGATTAAAGAGTAGAAGTTGGTGTTGTGCTTGTATTCCATTTATTGAAAAATGGGTTTAAAACCCCAATTACAATATATTTTAATCACTTTTTATCATTGCTTTGTATTACTTTGGAATAAAAAGAATTTAGAAATTAAATTTCTCTTTTATCTGTATTGCAATATTCAAATGGAGAAGTACCTGAGATTTCTTTGAAACCTGTAAAGAATGAATTATAAGAAAGAAAGCCTACTTTCTTAGATAAATAATCTAAGGTATTCTCTTTAAGAAAATCCTTGTTTATAAGTTTTATTGCATCTTGAATCCGCACCATTTTTTTATATTCAGAAAATGAAATTGTGCAATGGTATTTGAATAAATAGGAAATATGGCTTTTAGGTATGCCTAACTTATTAGCTAGATCTACAATTGTTATTGTTGGATCTCTAAAGACAGTTTTAGAAATAGAAATTTTTTCTATTTCTTCAATGTATGTTAAAATATTAGGCTCTATCTTATTTCTTAATTGTATATGTTTTAAATTATTTATTTCGACTTTTGGATTTATATCCCAGATATGATTTAAGGCTAAATTTTCATTTCTGTTTTTATCAATTTTTTTATGAATCATAGTGTACCCATAAAGTATTTCTGGGGATACTAATATTTTAAATAAAACAAGAAGCCAAATCATCGCTGAAATCCATTGAAAACTAAATCCTCTCATATTGTTTTCATTTTGCAATTCATAAAATATGGCTACAAGAAGGCGTATTACTATAATCACAATTGCAAAAAATAGAAAATAAGTCCATTTACTGTTTATTATATTTTGTTTTTTGACTAGTTTAAGTGCGCCTTTTTTTACCCAAATATTCTGTTTTAGTAACTTATAACAAAGGATGGTATAAAGTACGGAATACATGAAAAATATGAGGTAGAGCACTAAATTAATTCCTTTATAATCGATTTTGAAATGGTGGAGATTGACTATAAAAATAAAAAAGGATATCGGAAAAATGATATGTAGAAATTCTTTCTTTTTGAATGCTTTGTTACTACTAGATAAATTTTTGAAATACAGATAAAAAAGAGGAATTATTATTAATGCAAAATTTGAATATCTCAAGCAAAAAGATTTAAACGATTCGTCTGATGTAAAATATACTAAACCTAATAAAAAATAACGAATTGAAATCGCTATGATTATTAAGATAATATAAATATTCATTGTACTATTTAATTTGTGATTTTTGGATACTAATGCAGCCGTAACAAAGCCAGTTAAACCAGTAATTAAAAGGATTAAATTTAGTATCATTTTTATAATTCGATGTTAGATAATTTATATTGTAAATAAACCAAAATATAGGTTGTAGCTTTTGCCGAAAATCAAAATTAGTATAAAATAATAGGTTCTTTTAGATAGTTACTAATTAATGAAAATATTTGCTTTATAAATTTATATTTTTAGTAGTCTATACCTTTATTCATTCTTTTTTATTCCAAAAACAATCTTTTTTAATAGAAAATTTGAGTTAATGAAAACTGGGAAGTT
This sequence comes from Flavobacterium sp. 123, assembly GCF_003634825.1. Taxonomy (NCBI): domain Bacteria; kingdom Pseudomonadati; phylum Bacteroidota; class Flavobacteriia; order Flavobacteriales; family Flavobacteriaceae; genus Flavobacterium; species Flavobacterium sp. 123. The sequence goes on along the minus strand of NZ_RBXD01000001.1, from coordinate 501,158 downwards.
GTTACTAATAAGCTCATATTCTTCATGCTTTTTGACAAGGAAAAAATAATATTTAAAAAAAATAGTACCATTGCCAAAAAAATTCATGAAGTACCTAATATTACTTTTTTCAATCACTTTCCACGGACAAGTTTTGCATCATCAAATGCTTTCTTCTCAGGGTCAAACAACAAAAGCACCAAATGGCTTATTTGTTAAGCAAACTGTTGGTCAGCAGAGCATAACTGGAAGTTCTTCAAACGAGAAGTATGTTGTCATACAAGGATTTCAACAAAGTTTATGGGGCAAATACATTGCTTCTAATAAAATTGATTCTGTTGAGGATATCAAGACTATTACTTATCCAAATCCATTTACAACAAGTGTAAATTTTCAGTTTTCAAAGCCCATTACTGATGTTATATCTGTTTACATTTTTGACATATTGGGGCGTTTGGTTTATGAACAAAAGAAAAAAGCGGATAGTACAATTCTAACTATTGATTTGACAACTTTATCCTCTTCTGAATATCTGGTACGATTAAGTACTGCCAACCTGAATTATTATACTAAAATTATTAAAAAATGATGAAAAACTATCTACTGATTGCTACTCTAATTACGTCTTTTCAGTTATTTTCCCAAGAGGCATATTTTTTGACTGGGAATAATTTCACTAAATATATTTTTAAAACATCGGGTGAATCTATGACCACTAAACTTCAAGTTGGAACAGGTTCTACTTATGAAATAGGATATTCAATTCCTTTGAAATATCCAAAAGTATCGTATGCTATTAGTTTAACATTGGATGATTATAATGCTATAGCTGGATCTTCTGTAAGCAGCTACAGCTGGGATTCTAAATATGTTGGAGTTCAAAATGGTATAAGTTATAATTATCCAATTTCGACTAATTTTCAATTATTAGTAAATGGTGGTTTAAATTTTTCTACTATAATTTATGGAAAGCAAACTATAAATGGGGCTGTAAATGATTTGAAAACTCAAGATGAATTTTCAGGAATGCTTTTATTATCATTTATTAGACTTCAGACTAGATACAAATTAAATGATTATGGTTATTTAAGCCTGGGATATGGTTTTTCAAAAAGCTTAAATCCATTTAATCTCTCTCCGCAAAAATTATCATTTAATACCAATCAAATTCTATTTGGTATACATTTTAATATCAATAAAAAATAATTATGAAAAAGATAACTTTACTTTTACTTCTATTTATTTCATCAGCAATTTATTCTCAAACAAATGGTATAACGTATCAAGCAGTTATATTAGATCCAAATGGAGAAAAAGTTCCTGGAGTTGATAATTCTAGTGCTCCACTAGCAAATAAAGACATTTGTTTACGATTTACAATTGTTGACGCAACCTTTAGAACGGAATATCAAGAAACTATAAATGTTACGACAGATGAATTTGGTATGGTGAATACCATTATCGGTTCTGGAAATCAATCAGCAGGATATGCATCTACATTTTCAGACATATACTGGGATGTTAACAAAAAAAATCTGAAAGTAGCATTAGATATAAATGGTCAATGCTTAAATTTTGTTGAAATAAGTGACCAACCTTTAACTTATGTACCTTTTGCATTTTCTGCAAAAAATGCCGAAAATGTTACTGGTATTGTCCCAATAGAAAATGGAGGAACAAATGCTATTACAGTTGTTGGTGCAAAGACAAATCTTGGTCTTGAAAATGTAGATAATACAAGTGATATAAATAAGCCTGTAAGTATTGCTAATCAAACGGCATTAAATTTAAAAGAAGATTTGACTAATAAAAGTACTGATATTATAATTGATGGTCAGTCTAATACAAAATATCCAACTGTAAATGCGATTAAAACATATGTTGATGCAAATTCAGCAATTGGTTCTCAAGCATTAGCAGAGGAGGTAGCTAGAGCTTCTAATGAAGAGCAAACATTGACAACTAATTTAAATACCGAAATAAGTAGAGCCGTTGGGGCTGAAGCTACTAAAGAAGATTTGGTAAATAAAAGTTCCAGTGTTGTTATAGATGGAAATTCAGATGTGAAATATCCAACAGTAAAATCTGTTAAATCGTATGTAGACACGAATATGACAACTGGAGCCAATGCTTTGTTGGTAGAAGTTAATAGAGCAACGGCTGCTGAAAAAAACCTGTCTACAGAGTTGACTGCTGAGATTACATCCAGAGAAATTGCAGATGCAAATTTGGTATTAAATTTAGCTGCTGAGGTTTCAAGAGCAACTATAGCCGAAGGTAGATTGACAGACAATTTAGCAGCAGAGGTAACAAGAGCGAAAGCGATAGAATTAACTAAAGAAGTATTGGTTAATAAAAGCACTAGTATTTTGATGGATAGTGACTCAGATGTTAAATATCCAAGTGTAAAATCGGTTAAAACTTATGTTGATGCCAGTACATCTGCAGCAACAACAGACTTGAATACAGAAAGAACTAGAGCTATAGCAGCAGAGAATAACATTTCTGAAAATTTAACCACAGAAATCACCAGAGCTACAACAGCTGAGGGTGTAAATGCAACAGCTATTGCAACAGAAAAAGGAAGAGCTCAAACAGCCGAAAGCACATTGACTACTAATTTAACAGCTGAAGCTACTACAAGATCAGCTGCAGATGTAGTCTTAACGGACAATTTAGCTGCTGAAACAACAAGAGCGATTAATGAAGAAGGAACAATAAGTACTGCTTTATCAAACGAAACTACCAGAGCAATCAATGCCGAAGGAGTTTTAAGAACAGATTTAACAACAGAAGTTACTGCTAGAACTAATGCTGATTTATTAAAAGAAAATCTTGCAAACAAAAGTGTAAGTGTAACTACTGATGGAGATTCAGATGTTAAATACTCAAGTGTAAAATCGGTTAAAACTTATGTTGATGCCAGTACATCTGCAGCAACAACAGACTTGAATACAGAAAGAACTAGAGCTATAGCAGCAGAGAATAACATTTCTGAAAATTTAACTACAGAAATCACCAGAGCTACAACAGCTGAGGGTGTAAATGCAACAGCTATTGCAACAGAAAAAGGAAGAGCTCAAACAGCCGAAAGCACATTGACTACTAATTTAACAGCTGAAGCTACTACAAGATCAGCTGCAGATGTAGTCTTAACGGACAATTTAGCTGCTGAAACAACAAGAGCGATTAATGAAGAAGGAACAATAAGTACTGCTTTATCAAACGAAACTACCAGAGCAATCAATGCCGAAGGAGTTTTGACTACATCTATATCAACGGAAGCAACTAACAGAACCAATGCTGATTTATTAAAAGAAAATCTTGCAAACAAAAGTGTAAGTGTAACTACTGATGGAGATTCAGATGTTAAATACTCAAGTGTAAAATCGGTTAAAACTTATGTTGATGCCAGTACATCTGCAGCAACAACAGACTTGAATACAGAAAGAACTAGAGCTATAGCAGCAGAGAATAACATTTCTGAAAATTTAACTACAGAAATCACCAGAGCTACAACAGCTGAGGGTGTAAATGCAACAGCTATTGCAACAGAAAAAGGAAGAGCTCAAACAGCCGAAAGCACATTGACTACTAATTTAACAGCTGAAGCTACTACAAGATCAGCTGCAGATGTAGTCTTAACGGACAATTTAGCTGCTGAAACAACAAGAGCGATTAATGAAGAAGGAACAATAAGTACTGCTTTATCAAATGAAACTACCAGAGCAATCAATGCCGAAGGAGTTTTGACTACATCTATATCAACGGAAGCAACTAACAGAACCAATGCTGATTTATTAAAAGAAAATCTTGCAAACAAAAGTGTAAGTGTAACTACTGATGGAGATTCAGATGTTAAATACTCAAGTGTAAAATCGGTTAAAACTTATGTTGATGCCAGTACATCTGCAGCAACAACTGACTTGAATACAGAAAGAACTAGAGCTATAGCAGCAGAGAATAATATTTCTGAAAATTTAACTACAGAAATCACCAGAGCTACAACAGCTGAGGGTGTAAATGCAACAGCTATTGCAACAGAAAAAGGAAGAGCTCAAACAGCCGAAAGCACATTGACTACTAATTTAACAGCTGAAGCTACTACAAGATCAGCTGCAGATGTAGTCTTAACGGACAATTTAGCTGCTGAAACAACAAGAGCGATTAATGAAGAAGGAACAATAAGTACTGCTTTATCAAATGAAACTACCAGAGCAATCAATGCCGAAGGAGTTTTGACTACATCTATATCAACGGAAGCAACTAACAGAACCAATGCTGATTTATTAAAAGAAAATCTTGCAAACAAAAGTGTAAGTGTAACTACTGATGGAGATTCAGATGTTAAATACTCAAGTGTAAAATCGGTTAAAACTTATGTTGATGCCAGTACATCTGCAGCAACAACTGACTTGAATACAGAAAGAACTAGAGCTATAGCAGCAGAGAATAATATTTCTGAAAATTTAACTACAGAAATCACCAGAGCTACAACAGCTGAGGGTGTAAATGCAACAGCTATTGCAACAGAAAAAAATAGAGCTCAAACAGCCGAAAGCACATTGACTACTAATTTAACAGCTGAAGCTACTACAAGAGCAGCTGCAGATGTAGTCTTAACGGACAATTTAGCTGCTGAAACCACCAGAGCTACAACAGCTGAAGGAACAATAAGCACTGCTTTATCAAATGAAACTACCAGAGCAATCAATGCCGAAGGAGTTTTAAGAACAGATTTAACAACAGAAGTTACTGCTAGAACTAATGCTGATTTATTAAAAGAAAATCTTGCAAACAAAAGTGTAAGTATTGTAACTGATGCTGCATCAGATACAAAATACCCGAGTGTAAAATCGGTTAAAACCTATGTTGATGCTAGTGCATCAACAGGATCAACAGCATTGGCAACAGAAGTAGCAAGAGCTACAGCAGCCGAAGCAGTAAATACAACAGCAATTGCTACTGAGGCTACAACCAGAGGTACAGCAGATACGACTTTAACAACCAATTTAGCAAGCGAAGCTACAACAAGATCAGCTGCAGATGCTACATTGACAACTAATTTGGCAACAGAAGTTACACGAGCTACAACAGCCGAAGGAACTTTGACAACTAACTTAGCTGCAGAAGTAACAAGAGCAACAGCCGCAGAGGCAACAAAAGAGATTTTAACCAACAAAAGTGTAAGTATTGTAACTGATGCTGCATCAGATACAAAATACCCGAGTGTAAAATCGGTTAAAACCTATGTTGATGCTAGTGCATCAACAGGATCAACAGCATTGGCAACAGAAGTAGCAAGAGCTACAGCAGCCGAAGCAGTAAATACAACAGCAATTGCTACTGAGGCTACAACCAGAGGTACAGCAGATACGACTTTAACAACCAATTTAGCAAGCGAAGCTACTACAAGATCAGCTGCAGATGCTACATTGACAACTAATTTGGCAACAGAAGTTACACGAGCTACAACAGCCGAAGGAACTTTGACAACTAACTTAGCTGCAGAAATAACAAGAGCAACAGCCGCAGAGGCAACAAAAGAGATTTTAACCAACAAAAGTGTAAGTATTGTAACTGATGCTGCATCAGATACAAAATACCCGAGTGTAAAATCGGTTAAAACCTATGTTGATGCTAGTGCATCAACAGGATCAACAGCATTGGCAACAGAAGTAGCAAGAGCTACAGCAGCCGAAGCAGTAAATACAACAGCAATTGCTACTGAGGCTACAACCAGAGGTACAGCAGATACGACTTTAACAACCAATTTAGCAAGCGAAGCTACTACAAGATCAGCTTCAGATGCTACATTGACAACTAATTTGGCAACAGAAGTTACACGAGCTACAACAGCCGAAGGAACTTTGACGACTAATTTAACTGCAGAAATAACAAGAGCAACAGCCGCAGAGGCAACAAAAGAGATTTTAACCAACAAAAGTGTAAGTATTGTAACTGATGCTGCATCAGATACAAAATACCCGAGTGTAAAATCGGTTAAAACCTATGTTGATGCTAGTGCATCAACAGGATCAACAGCATTGGCAACAGAAGTAGCAAGAGCTACAGCAGCCGAAGCAGTAAATACAACAGCAATTGCTACTGAGGCTACAACCAGAGGTACAGCAGATACGACTTTAACAACCAATTTAGCAAGCGAAGCTACTACAAGATCAGCTTCAGATGCTACATTGACAACTAATTTGGCAACAGAAGTTACACGAGCTACAACAGCCGAAGGAACTTTGACGACTAATTTAACTGCAGAAGTAACAAGAGCAACAGCAGCAGAGGCAACAAAAGAGATTTTAACCAACAAAAGTGTAAGTATTGTAACTGATGCTGCATCAGATACAAAATACCCGAGTGTAAAATCGGTTAAAACCTATGTTGATGCTAGTGCATCAACAGGATCAACAGCATTGGCAACAGAAGTAGCAAGAGCTACAGCAGCCGAAGCAGTAAATACAACAGCAATTGCTACTGAGGCTACAACCAGAGGTACAGCAGATACGACTTTAACAACCAATTTAGCAAGCGAAGCTACAACAAGATCGGCTGCAGATGCTACATTGACAACTAATTTGGCAACAGAAGTTACACGAGCTACAACAGCCGAAGGAACTTTGACAACTAACTTAGCTGCAGAAATAACAAGAGCAACAGCCGCAGAGGCAACAAAAGAGATTTTAACCAACAAAAGTGTAAGTATTGTAACTGATGCTGCATCAGATACAAAATACCCAAGTGTAAAATCGGTTAAAACTTATGTTGATGGCGCCATAGCTGGACTCACAGATACTTCGGCCTTAATAACAGCCGAAACTTCAAGAGCAACAGCAGCAGAAAGTACAATTACGTCTAATTTAAACACAGAGAAATCGAACAGAATTCTTGGTGATAATACGTCAGCAACAAATTTACAAACTGAAGTTGATCGTGCTATTGCAGCTGAAGCAACGAAAGAAATTTTAATTAATAAAAGTACAAATATCACGACAGACGCTGCATCAGATACTAAATATCCAAGTGTAAAATCAGTTAAAACATATGTTGATGCCCAAGTTACAAGTGGAACTGCAACTAATGTTTCAGGTATTGTTGCCATTGCAAACGGGGGAACAGGGTCTTCGACAAAAAGCTTTGTAGACTTAACTACTGCGCAAACTGTTGCAGGTGTTAAAACATTTAGCAATAATGCGATTATTAGTGGTGTTAATGTAGGTAGTGGTGCTGGTACTGGTGTAGAAAACACAGCTTTAGGGAGTAGTGCCTTAGCTAATAATACAACAGGAACTCGAAATACTGCTACAGGTTTAGGAGCTCTTCAGGCAAATACTTCGTCTACACAAAATACAGCCAATGGTTTTTATGCACTTAAAAGTAACACTACAGGTTTTAACAATACAGCTTTTGGTGCCCAGTCTTTACAATTGAATATTGGTGGTAATGATAATACAGGTAGTGGTTATTTATCTCTAACTAATAACACTTCGGGTATTTTTAATTCAGCTAATGGTAGTAAAGCGCTTTTTGGTAATACAACAGGAAATTATAATACAGCTGTTGGTAATATAGCTTTATTAACAAATACAACAGGAATTGGGAATTCTGCATTGGGTTCAGGAGCAGATGTTGCTTCGGCAAATTTAACTAATGCTACTGCTATTGGTTATAATTCATCAGTTGCAACAAGTAACACAGTTCAATTAGGAAATACATCAGTTACTAGTATAAATACAAGTGCGAAAATTACATCAGGAGCGGTTACTTACCCAAATACTGACGGAACAACTGGTCAAGTTTTAATTACTGATGGTTCTGGAACAATTGCATGGGGAAGCCCAGCAGCTACTGTACGAGAAGTGGCAGATGAATTTACGGCAACTGCAGCTCAGGTTAGTTTTGCTTTAACACAAACACCATCAGCAAACAGTAAAGTAAAAATGTATATCAATGGGGTGAGAATTAGTAACACTGCTTATAGTATAAGTGGAAGTACGTTAACCTATATTCCAGCTAACAATGGAACATATGCTTTAGCTGGAACTGAAAGAGTTCAATTTGACTATTATTACTAAAATTTTCTATAAAACAATAGGATACCCTAAATAATATCAACGACAAATCTATAGCATACATTGCTATAGATTTGTTATTTTGAAACAGAAAGGCAATAAAAGATTATGAATTATTTGCATATCCTGATTCAATAAATAATGTTATAGACATTCGACTTGATATATATTCTTAAATAGAAAACTATGAAATTAAAATTACTATCTTTTTTATTGCTTTTCTCTGTTAATATAAATTATGCGCTAAATACATTTAAAATATCGAATAACTATTCGGTAATTTTTAATTTACCTATTACAACAGCAACTTTAACCACTACAGTTTCGTCCACTTATACAAGTGCTCAACTTGGAGGAAATATTACTAGTGATGGTGGAGCAACGGTTACAGAGCGAGGGGTTGTATATAGTTTAACAACTAATCCAACTACTGCTAATACTAAAGTAGTAATAGGTTCTGGAACAGGGGCTTTTTCCCAAGCAGTAACTGGATTAACAACCAGTACAACTTATTATGTTCGTGCTTATGCGATTAATTCGCAAGGAACTTCTTATGGCTCAGAATTGAGTTTTACAACTGCTGCATTTTGTGGCGGAAATATTATTGGTTCAGGTTATGGAACAAATCCAATTTCGGCAATGGCTCTTGATAACAATTGGAAAATAGTCACTTTGCCCCAAGGATATTCTTATTCAGAAACCTTGCCTTATAACGCTTATGTTCCGAAAACATCTTCTTTGGCACCAGTATATTTAGATGTAAACGGATATACTGTTTCTGGATCTACTTATTATTGGATTGCACCTAAGTCTGATGCCTCTGCATTAATTGGAGGAGGAGCAAATTACAATTGGATTGTTCAACAAACATTTAATGTTGCACAATCGGGTTTCTATGATTTGAATTTCTCTGGTATGGGAGATAATGCCATTTCATTTTATATTAATGGAGTAATTGATACAACTGATCCTGTCAAACCAACTATTACAGGAGGAACACAAATAGGGACAAGATTCGATAGTTTTACTTCGATGGGAACTTTTTCAGGAGTTACTTATTTGAATGCTGGAGTAAATATAGCTTCTATGGTAATGGAAGATTGGGGAGGAGCCACAACAGCCTTAATTTCGGGATCTACATTCACTTGTAATACGAGTTATATAAACGTTAATCCAACGATTTCATCAATTAGTGATATTTCTATTGTAGAAGGAGCAACACCTTCACCAATTGCATTTACTATTAATGATCAAGAAACTCCATTAAATAATTTAACAGTAACAGCCAGTTCTAGTAATACAGCATTAATTCCGAATAGTAATATAACCTTACAAGGAAATACAGGGAGTAGGACACTATCACTAACACCAGTTTCAGGACAGTTGGGAACTTCAACTATTACTATCACATTAGATGATAATTCTGGTGGTGTGGTAACTAAGACTTTTGTAGTAACAATGAATCCATTAGTATTGAATAAATATGGAAAATTAGTGTCAGACGTTTTACAGGCTGTTAATTTACATGGAGAAGAAGGTGCCGGAGAAGGAAAAAATAAATTTGGAAAAAGTGTTGATAAACCGCTTCCTAAAGACGGGCTCACATCAATAAAAGCAGCATTAAGTGTCTTAGATATTAAACAAGAATTCCCATCATCTCCAGATGGGGTATATTGGATAACAAACCCAAATATCAATTCAGGGACTCCTTTTCAAGTATATGCAGATATGACAACAGATGGAGGAGGGTGGACATTATTGAATGTTGGAGGAAATTCTTCTACTTCTCTTGAAGTTAGTAGTCTTACATCTCCTTCTTCTAAAGGATATTTACCTCGTACTACTGTAATTGGATTAGCTAATAACTGCACAACGGTACAATTAAGAGCAGGTAATTCATACTCTTCATATGCAAACAAAACTACATCAACTGATCCATTAGCCATTGGAGCATTGAGAAGTAGTTCTACTGTTGCTGGCGGTTCAGGAACATGGCATTATGGAAGCTTAACGACGTCAATATTTACTACAGACTCAGGCTCATGGTGTTGGAATAACTGTTGTGATCCTGATGTCACAGGTTGGCCTCAAATGTACCATTCTAATAATTATGGAAGTTGCGTACACTGGTATGTTGATACTAAAATGGGAAGACAATCAACTAGTCCAGATGCTTGGTTTTCTACTTGGATACGTTAATAAAATAAAAATATTGACCTTTTTGGTACAGATTAATTAAATAAAAAAATTATGCAAAACATTTCACTATCAAAGTTCTCTATAAATATTATTTTTAGTCTTATTTTTTTATTAACGGTAGTTTCTGTCACAGCGCAAACTCCATCAGGTTTTAATCTTGTTGCTTATGAAGGATTTGATTATACCTCTGGTACTTCATTACTGAATGCCAACGGAGGTGCTGGTTGGAGCGGTAGTTGGGTAAAAACCTATAACCAAGAATATTTAAAGATTTCAGCAACTGGCTTTACTTATTCGGGATTAACAACTTCTGGTTTAAAAGCTGATTTTGACGCCACTTGTTATGGAGGAACTTGTAATCAAATTGCTGCAATAGGAAGATCATTTCCATTGCAAGATAGAGGAGTGGTTTACTTTCAATTCATATCTGTTTTTGAAGCAAATGGAGGATTTGGAACACCAACAATTAGACTTTATAATGGAGCAGTATTAACAGGTGTAATTGGAGCTCAATCAGGATCTCTAATGTCTATTTGTTCCCCTAGCGCTAATTTAAGTTCTTCTTCAGCAAGTTTGAGTGCGCAAAATATGGTAATCGTTCGTATTGATTATAATTTGAATAAAACAGACATGTGGGTAAATCCTAACTTATCTACTTTTAATTATTCTAATCCACCAATTTCTGATGCTTCGGCTACAAGTTTTGCTCCAGCATTTGATAAATTAGATATCAATATCCGATCAGGTAGTATTGACGAAATCTCAATTTTTGCGCAACCAACAACTGCTCCAACTAATATTTCAGGAACGGCTAGTGTATGTGCTGGTACAAGTACAACGTTGACATCTTCAGGAGGAAGTACAGGGACGGATGGGGTAGATGTTTGGTATGAAGGAGCTTGTGGTGGAGATGCTTTTTATCAAGGTTTTAATACTCAACCAACCGTAACCTACCAGACTACAGTAAATTCAAACTTAAATGGAATACTGAATGTAACTACCACCAGTGTAGATCCAGAAATCGAAATGTATAATCTAGGTTCTTTTGACCCAACGGTTTATAAATATATTAATTTTCGCTATCGGGTTGTTTCGGGTACTGCAGGAGAAGCACAAATGTTTTTTTTGAATAGTACTGATGTAACTGCAACAGGATCTAAATATTTAAATAAGACATTGGTTTCAGACAATCAATGGCATACGGTTTCTGTAGATATGTCGACACACGCTCTTTGGGCTACAGGAGGAAATATTACAGGGATTCGATATGATTATGCAACACTATCTGGTGCTACTCTAGATCTTGATTTTATAGAATTAAGTTCTGCTCCTATTATTGGTACCGGTTCGTCTATTACTGTTGCACCTACTGCAACGACTACCTATTATGCTAACCGAAAAGGCTATAATGTAAATACGAGTTGTATTTCTCAAGCAGTAGCTGTTAATGTTCTGCCAGTTCCCTCTTTTACTACACAAGCTGGTGCAATAGTAGTAATTAATACAGATGTAACTTATACTACGCAATCAGGTCAAACGAATTATATTTGGACAATTCCAGGAGTTATAAATACAGATTATACAATTACTTCAGGAGGGACTTCGTCAGATAATACACTTGTGTTGAAGTGGTTGACAAACGGATCGAAAATAGTGAGCATCAATTATAGCAATACTAATAATTGTACAGGAGCGATTGCCACATCGTCTAATAGTGTTATTGCTAGAAATAATGGGATTAGTATCAATGGAAGTAAAATTTCGAATCCTGCAGTGTCTATAGATAGTAATGGTAAAATAGGATCTGGAAAAAGTATAAGTAGCTATGGCGAACTTATGGATAGCCCTTTGCCGCCGCCTAAAGTAGTTGGAGATACATATCAGGGAGGAACAATTTTTTATCTTAGTGCGCCAGGTAGTGACGGAATACAACATGGTCTTATAAGAACGGGTATTTACGCTAGTAATGTGAGTTACAATACCGTAATAAGCACTACTATACCAAATGCGAATACCGCAGTTCTTAATGGATATAGTGATTGGCGTTTGCCTAATTTTACTGAAGCACAGAAAATTTGCCAAACTGGTGCCGGCTTCGGTATGATGATGTCATCTACCCCTAACGGTGCTAATATAGATATAGTATGGGATAACTCATGTGTTGTTTCTAATATTACCAAAACTTACGCTGCTGCAAATTTTAAAGTCGTACTGGTTCGTAGTTTTTAACAACAAGGAACGGCGTACGGAGTTGGGGTTAGTTTTATAGTGCTCGGAGTTGTTAGCAATCAGTAAATAAGAAACAAAAAAAAATTATGAAGTTTAATTATAAAAATTAACATAGAAGATACATGAAAAAAAATATTTTAGTTTTTATAAGTTTGGTGCTAGTAAATTTTATGGCGGCACAAGGATTATCTAAAAACGGTGCTGTCGTAAAAGATGCGGTCATAAACAACTTGAAAGTTGGTACTGTTACGTATCCTAACATTGATGGTACAGCTAATCAGGTTTTAACAACCGATGGTGCTGGAAATGCAACTTGGGAAACATCAAGTGCTTCGGCTTACAGCGGTATTTTGCCTGTAGAAAATGGAGGTACAGGATCTGCTGAGAAAAACTTTGTGGATTTAACAACTGACCAGACTATTGCTGGTAAAAAAACGTTTAATAGTATTGATGGTTTATTAGCAACAGGTAATTTTGGTACAGGCACAGCATCTTCCCTTGGTGAAGGAACTCGAATGATGTGGTATCCTAAGAAAGCAGCCTTTAGAGCTGGTTATGTGAATGGTACGCAATGGGATGATGATAATATTGGAGTATTTTCTACTGCATTGGGTAATAAAAGTATTGCCAGTGGTAATATTTCTATTGCAATGGGTAATCTTACCACAGCCACTGGGAATACGTCTACTGCGATGGGATATAATACTACAGCTAGTGGAGAAATTGCTACTACAATGGGAGATGGTAACTTGGCTAGTGGTAATATTTCTACTGCTATGGGATACTTTACTAAAGCTAGATCTTATGTAGAAACTGTTGTTGGAACACATAATACGGATTATACTCCAAGCTCAGTATCTTTATTTGACCCGAATGATCGTTTGTTTGTGATTGGAAATGGCACAATTGAAACTCCAAGTAATGCATTGGTAGTTTTAAAAAATGGAAAAACTACCATTAGTGGTTCACTAACAGTTAATGGAATAACTATAGATAAGGGAGGAAATAATTTAGATTCAAATATGGCCATAGGTAGGAATACACTTGCTGTCAACACATTTGGAGAATATAATACCGCTATTGGTCAAAGTTCTCTATTAATAAATACAGAAGGGTCATACAATACCGCTTTTGGATTTGGTTCAGGGAGTGCTCTTTCCACAGGATCTCATAATACTTTGATAGGTGTAAATACTAATGGCGGTTCCGGTGAGATTGAAAATGCTACAGCTATAGGTTATGGAGCAACTGTTCTTGGTAATAATTCAATTCAATTAGGTAATGAACAAGTTACGGCAGTTAAAACAACTGGTCAACTAACCACTGGTGCTGTTACGTATCCAAACATAGTTGGTATGCCTAATCAGGTTTTAACAACCGATGGCGTAGGAAATTCAACTTGGAGCGATCCTTTTATTGATAGTAGTATTGCTCCCACAGTAAATGGACAAAACATTTCAGCTCTATTAACAGACATGGAGTCAGGAAAAATTATTTATTTAACAGGTAATACCAGTTATGATTTTAGTCAATTATCAGATGGTTTTACATGTACTTTTATAAATAGTAATACTAATTCATATCCAAATAATATATTAATTTACGCCGGATTTGAAGCATCATTTTATAGCGTTTTAACTCCACAAGGCTCGGGTGATTTTTCTATTCCTGCTGGCGGTATCGTTAAACTAATTGTGGCTATTGTTAACGGTGAAAGACGTTATTACGTAACTGGAGATATTATTCAACCATATTAGGCAATAATACAATAAGGATTTATTAAATAAGAAGTTTAATAAAAACAAATAGGCTGTTCTTTTTTATGACAGCCTATTTGTTTTTAAATAGTGGCTATTATGTTAAATGGTATAGTTTAAAGAATATTGATTCCAATAGAAATTTATATTTATAGCAATTGAAAAAATCTTTACAGAATAAAAATAAAAATTTTTAAAATTCAATTTTTCAATTCCGAATATAAAAAGTATTTTTGCGCATGCAACACAACGTACTTATTTTAGATTTCGGATCGCAATATACTCAGCTTATTGCGCGTAGAGTTCGCGAATTAAATATATTCTGCGAAATTTTCCCTTACAATCACTTTCCTAGTGATTTATCACCTTATAAAGCAGTAATTCTTGGAGGTAGCCCTTTTTCTGTTCGCGGAGAAGATGCACCACATCCTGATTTATCTCAAATTAGAGGTAAACTTCCTATGTTAGCTGTTTGTTACGGTGCACAATATTTATCTCATTTTAGTGGAGGTGAAGTAGCTGCTTCAAACACCAGAGAATATGGTAGAGCCAATTTGTCTTATATAAAAGAAGATGAAATTTTCTTTGAAGGAGTTTCTGAGAATAGTCAAGTTTGGATGAGTCATAGTGATAGTATTAAAGCTTTGCCAACAAATGGAGTAAAACTAGCAAGTACGCATGATGTGGAATTTGCAGCTTACAAAATTGAAGGCGAAACTACCTATGCAATTCAATACCATCCTGAAGTTTTCCATTCTACAGATGGATCAAAAATGTTAGAAAACTTCCTAGTCAAAATTGCCGAAGTACCACAAAATTTTACGCCGAATGCTTTCGTTGAAGAAATCGTGGCTGAAATGAAAGAAAAAATCGGAAACGATAAAGTCGTTTTAGGTCTTTCAGGAGGTGTAGATTCAACTGTAGCAGCGGTTTTATTGAACAAAGCAATCGGAAAAAACCTGTATTGTATTTTTGTAAATAATGGTTTGCTTCGTAAAAATGAATTCCAAAGTGTTTTAGATCAATACGAAGGAATGGGCTTGAATGTAAAAGGAGTGGATGCTTCTCAACGTTTTTATGATGCTTTAGCAGGAGTTACAGATCCAGAATTGAAAAGAAAAGCCATCGGAAATGCTTTTATCGAAGTTTTTGATGATGAGTCACATAAAATTGAAGATGTTACTTGGTTAGCCCAAGGGACAATATATCCTGATGTTATCGAATCGGTTTCTGTAAAAGGACCATCGGCAACAATTAAATCGCACCACAATGTGGGTGGTTTACCTGATTATATGAAATTGAAAATTGTTGAGCCTTTGCGTATGCTTTTTAAAGATGAAGTGCGTAGAGTAGGAGCAACTTTAGGAATTGATCCAGAATTGTTAGGAAGACATCCTTTCCCAGGACCAGGATTGTCTATCCGTATTTTAGGAGATATTACTTTAGAAAAAGTACAAATTTTACAAGATGTAGATAAGGTTTTTATCGACGGATTGAAATCTTGGGGATTGTATGACAAAGTTTGGCAAGCTGGAGCAATTTTGCTTCCTGTAAATAGTGTTGGTGTTATGGGTGATGAACGTACGTATGAAAAAGTAGTTGCATTGCGCGCAGTAGAATCTACTGACGGAATGACTGCTGACTGGGTACATTTACCTTACGATTTCTTGATGAAAGTATCAAATGATATTATCAATAAAGTAAAAGGAGTGAATCGTGTTGTTTATGATATCAGCTCGAAACCACCAGCCACAATAGAATGGGAATAGAACAATAGTTTTATGCATTAAAAAGTCATTAGTTTTTTAATGGTTATTAAGGACGGTATCAGATTTTGGAATAAAATTTGATACCGTTCAATTGTTATTAATTGAATAATTTTATAAATAAAAGGATGAAGTATTTTTTTACGATTTGTATGGTTGGTTTATTGTTTACTTACAGTCTTTTTGCACAAGAAAAGAATTTAACTCATAAGGTGGAAAAAGGGGAAACTATTAATCAGATTGCTCAAAAATATAAGGTAACTCCTTTTGATATTTATCAGTTAAATCCAGATGCACAAAGCGGTTTGCAGCCCAATAGAATTTTGTTAATTCCCAATACTAAAATCAAACAAATTTCAAATGTCAGCTCTAAACCTATTTCAAAAGCCAAAACACATGAAGTAGCTCCTAAAGAGACTTTATTTGGTATCGAAAAAAAATACAATGTTTCGGATGAAGCCTTAAAAAAAGCCAATCCTTTTCTTGAAAAAGACGGTTTACAAATAGGTCAAATTCTTGCAATTCCCTCAGATAATGAAATAAAAACACTTCCGTCAATTCCAGAGAAAGTGATTTATCATGAAGTCCTTCCTAAAGAAACAAAATATTCTATAGCGAAACAATATGGCATTACGATTGAAGAATTAGAAAAACGAAATCCTGAAATTGTTTCTAATTTGCCTATTGGATACAAATTAATCATTAAAGGAACTGCTCCAAAATTAGAGAAAATTGAATCTCAAAGAGCACCTTCAGCACCTTCTTTTTCTGAGGAGAATAATAAAGTTGAAATTGCTACACCTGTAAAAAAGTCAAGTAATGAACGAAAAAAAGTAGTTTTGCTGTTGCCTTTTAATATGTCTAAAATTCAAGGAGATACTGTAAATACTACTGCTACGCGTTTGAAAAAAGATAAGTTTTTGAACATGACTTTGGATTTTTATTCGGGTGCATTAGTCGCTATAGATTCGGCTAAGCAATTAGGAATTAATGTTGATGTAACTATTTTAGATTCGCAGGAAACAAAAAGCACATCGAATATCGTTTCTTTGATTAAAGATAATAATCTTCAAAATGCAGATGCAATTGTTGGTCCATTTTATCAAGCTAATGTTGAAAAAACAGCTGAATTATTAAGTCAAAATCAAGTGCCAGTTATTTCGCCTTTGTCAAAAGATTTAGGAGCTTCTTTTCCTAATTTATATCAAACAATTCCAACAGTTGCTATCATCAGAAACACTGTTTTTGATTTTATGCGATCTAAAGGCGGAAATATAATTGCTGTAGTTGACAAGAAAAAAGAATCAATAAGAAAGTATATTCAAGAAAATCAAAAAGACGTTCGCTTTGTTCCGTTAACACCCACTGGAGGTCTTTTGCCAGAAAGTGTGAAAAGTTTATTGGTTAAAAACAAAGTAAACTATGTCGTTATGGAGACTGCAAACACAGCGATGATTAAGACTACTATGGCTGCCTTACTGAGTTCTATGACTTTGTATAATGTTCAATTGGTCATTTTAGAACCAAACGAAACCCTTGATACAGACGAGATTGATTTTCAGGCTTTGACAAAATTAAAATTAATGTATCCAGCTACAAATCGTGAAAATGATGCTCCTGAAGCGCTGATTTTTGAAAAAGAATATAAAAAGAAAAACAAAATTTTTCCAAGCACATTTGCTACTCGAGGATTTGACGTGACTTTTGATACGATGATGCGATTGTCTCAAGGTAAGACTTATCAGGAAGCGGCGGATTCATCAGTTACGGAACAAGTTGATAATAAATTTGAGTATTATAAAAAGGAAACGGGAGGATACGCTAATAAAGGCGTTTATGTTTTATATTATGATACAGATTTAACCACTAAAGAAGCCAATTAATGACCTCAAAAGTAACCTATTTAGGCGATTTAAGAACCTCGTCTATTCATTTGCAATCTGGAACAGAAATTATATCAGATGCCCCATTGGATAACAACGGAAAAGGAGAAGCTTTCTCTCCAACAGATACTGTAGCAAATGCTTTAGCAAGTTGTATGATGACAATAATGGGCATAAAAGCTAGAGATATGAATGTTGATTTGAAAGGTTCTGTAGCTGAAGTAACAAAAATTATGAATGCTGAACCTAGGCGAATTGGCGCAATAGAAATCGTTTTTGAAATGTTTGGAACTGCAGATCAAAAAAACAGAACCATCTTAGAAAGAGCGGCTATGACCTGTCCCGTTTTTTTGAGTCTTAATACGGAAATAGAAAAGCGCATTACATTCAATTGGAAATAATCACATAGATTCAAATAACTGTTTATAGTTTGCAAATGGAACTTTAAACCTTAAACGATAAACATTCATTGGAACAAAATCAACAACAACTTATAAAACTTGCCCACACCAAAATGCCTTTTGGCAAATATGAAGGCAAGTATCTGATTGATTTGCCAGAGTATTATGTGGTTTGGTACAGCAATAAAGGATTTCCAAAAGGCGAACTAGGACAACAGTTGCAATTAATCTATGAATTGAAGCTTAATGGCCTTGAGGAGTTAATTCGAAATATAAAAAAACGATATCCAAAACCACTTTAATTCAGCTATTTGAAAATTTGAAAATTAATACGACACACATTTGTCAATTTTCGAAATTATCTCATTTTCAAATTAGCTTTTTTTCAATTTATAATTGTATTTTTGCCACGTTTTTTAAACTACTACATTACAAACAACAACAGAATGAATCAAACGAAATATATTTTTGTTACTGGCGGTGTGACTTCTTCTTTAGGAAAAGGAATTATAGCGGCATCTTTGGCGAAATTATTACAGGCAAGAGGATATAGAACAACTATTCAAAAGTTCGATCCTTATATTAATGTTGACCCAGGTACTTTAAATCCATACGAACACGGAGAATGTTATGTGACTGATGATGGTGCAGAAACGGATTTGGATTTAGGACATTATGAGCGTTTTCTTAATGTTCCAACTTCTCAAGCGAACAATGTTACCACAGGTAGAATTTATCTTTCGGTTATTGAAAAAGAAAGAAGAGGAGAGTTTTTAGGGAAAACAGTTCAGGTTGTTCCTCATATCACCAATGAAATTAAGGATAGAATGCAATTGCTTGGGAAATCAGGTGATTATGACATTGTTATTACTGAAATTGGTGGAACTGTAGGGGATATTGAATCATTGCCTTATATCGAATCTGTTCGTCAATTGGTTTGGGATTTAGGAGAAAATAATGCAATTGTAATTCACCTTACTCTTGTTCCATATTTAGCTGCAGCTGGGGAATTGAAAACAAAACCAACACAGCATTCGGTTAAAACTTTAATGGAAAGTGGTATAAAAGCAGACATTTTAGTTTGTAGAACGGAGCACGAAATTTCAGATGAAATCCGTAATAAATTAGCTTTATTTTGCAATGTTAAGAGAGAAGCTGTTATTCAATCTATTGATGCCTCAACTATTTATGAAGTCCCTAACTTGATGTTAGAAGAAGGACTTGATGTGGTAGCATTGAAAAAATTAGATTTGCCTAAAAAAGCGGCTCCAGATTTGAAAAACTGGAATACGTTTTTGAAGCGTTTAAAAAACCCAAAACATACCGTAAATATCGGTTTGGTTGGGAAATATGTAGAAATGCAAGATTGTTACAAGTCTATTTTAGAAGCGTTCATTCATGCTGGTGCAGCGAATGAAACTAAAGTAAATGTGATTTCAATCCATTCAGAATATATTGATGCCTCAAATGTAAATGAAAAATTAGCGGGATTAGATGCGATTCTTGTTGCTCCAGGTTTTGGAGAAAGAGGAATTGAAGGTAAAATTGAAACCGTTCGTTATGCACGAGAAAATAAAGTACCGTTTTTCGGAATTTGTTTAGGAATGCAAATGGCAATTATTGAGTATTCAAGAAATATTTTAGGTCTTGCAGATGCTAATTCAACTGAAATGAATGAAAACACTTCTAATCCAGTTGTTAACTTGATGGAAGAGCAAAAAACAATCACTGATAAAGGTGGAACAATGCGTCTTGGAGCTTGGAAATGTGATTTGAAATCAGATTCTTTGGCATACAAAATTTATGGAAAAGCTACTATTTCAGAGCGTCACCGTCACCGTTATGAATACAACAGTGAGTATGTAGATCAATTGCAAAAAGCAGGTTTGATAGCTTCAGGAATTAATCCAGATACAGGTTTGGTAGAAATTGTTGAGATTGAAAATCATCCATTTTTTATTGGTGTACAATACCACCCTGAATATAAAAGTACAGTAGCTAATCCACATCCTATATTTGTGAGTTTTGTAGCAGCAGCTGTTAAAGCAAAGAAAAAATAACAAAAGGAATTAGTTTTCAACAACTTTGGAAATTTAAACCTTAACCCTTTTTACTATTATAATGGAAGAAAAAAAATTAGACCTTAATTCGATTATAGGTTTTGTATTGATTTTTGGGATCTTGATTTGGATCATGTACAAAAATAAACCTGACGAAAAGGCAATTGCGGCTGAGAAAGCCAAAAAAGAATTGGTAATTAAGGAGGCTAAAGCCAAAGAGCTAGCTAACAAAGCTGTCGCAAATGCTACAATTGCTGTTGCAACAACTGGCGATTCTACACAATTAGCTCAACTACAAAAAAGCTTAGGTAATTTTGCATATTCTGCGACACTTCCTTCTGCGAAAGGTGATTTTACTATCATCGAAAATGAATTAGTGAAATTGAAAGTAGCTAATAAAGGAGGATTTATTGTTGAAGCTATTCTGAAAAAATTTGAGAAATTTGAGAAAGGTTCAGGGGAATTAGTTGAATTGATAAAAGACAACAATTCTAACTTGAATTTACAATTGTTCACTGCTGACAATCATACTTTGAATACTAAAGATTTGTATTTTGAACCAACAATTACTAAAGTTGGTGCAGATCAAGTATTGTCAATGAAATTGAAAGCGGGAGCAAATGCCTTTTTAGAATACAAATACATATTGAAACCAAATGACTACATGGTTGGTTTTGATATTCGTTCACAAGATTTGAATAAAGTTTTGAACACTTCAAAACCATTAGATTTAGAATGGGGCTTAAAAACATTCAGAACAGAAAAAAGTATCTCTTACGAAAACCGATATACGCTGCTTAATTATGAGCATGAAGGAGATAAGTTTAACAATGTTTCTGGAACAGGAAAAGATAAAGAAGAGACTCCTGAAAAAGTGAATTTTATCGCTTTCAAACAGCATTTCTTTACCACAATATTATTGACGAACACACCATTTGAGAAATCAAAACTTCAGTCTGATAATCTTGTTGCTGATGAAAAAGTGGATACTGTATTTGTAAAACAATTCAAAGCAACTGTGCCTTTAGCTTATACAAACGGCGAAGTTGATTATAAAATGAGTTGGTATTTTGGACCTTCTGATTACAAGACTTTAAAAGCATATGATAAAAATCTAGAGAAAATTATTCCATTAGGTTGGGGGATTTTCGGATGGATTAACAAATTTATTTTTATTCCATTATTTGGATTTTTAAGTTCGTATATCGCTTATGGAATTGCCATCATTGTATTTACAATTTTGATAAAAATAGCGATGTCACCTATTACTTTTAAATCATTCTTGTCACAAGCCAAGATGAAAGTATTGCGACCAGAAATTACAGAATTGGGTGAAAAGTTCAAAAAAGACCCAATGAAAAAGCAGCAAGAAACTATGAAGTTGTATAGTAAAGCTGGAGTGAATCCTATGGCAGGTTGTATTCCCGCTTTGATTCAGCTTCCGTTTATGTACGCATCGTTTCAGTTTTTTCCATCTGCTTTTGAATTAAGACAAAAAAGTTTCCTTTGGGCAGACGATTTATCTTCTTTTGACCAAGTAGTGAAATTGCCTTTCCACATTCCGATGTATGGAGATCACATTAGTTTGTTTCCAATACTTGCTGCTATAGCTATTTTCTTCTATATGAAAATGACTTCTGGAGATCAACAGATGGCGGCTCCTCAACAAGAAGGTATGCCAGATATGGCTAAAATGATGAAATATATGATTTATATTTCGCCAATTATGATGTTGATTTTCTTCAATAGTTATGGAGCAGGATTGAGTTTGTATAACTTTATTTCGAACTTAATTACAATTGGAATTATGATTGTAATAAAAAGATACTTTATCGATAGTGATAAGATTCATGCTCAAATTCAAGAGAATAAATTGAAAGAGCCGAAAAAACAAGGTAAGTTCCAACGAAAACTTCAAGAAGTAATGGAACAAGCTGAGGCGCAAAAAGCGGCTCAACAAAAGAAAAAATAATTTAAAAAAGCTCTCGTTTTCGAGAGCTTTTTTTTGTTCTAAAAATTAGAGAACGGGTAATAATACTTTGTCAATAGCATGAATGACTCCATTAGAGCATTGTACATCGGTGATAATAATATTAGAAATCCTATTGTTTGCATCTTTGATTTTTGCCCCACCGCTTAGCTGTATGGTAAATGTTTGAGCTGGTGTTAGGATTGGAGTTACTATTTGTCCCTCGGTTAAACTTGCTGCTAATACATTAGCTGGACTTACCACATGATATTGTAAAACTTTAGTCAAGTTTGCTGCTGAAACACCTGCAATTCCTCCAGGAGCCAATTCCGTATCTAAGGAAGTAAAAGCTGCATTTGTTGGGGCAAAAACGGTAAATGGATCCGTGCCTGATAATGCAGTTATAAAATTGGGCTCACCTGAACGATTCAGTACACTAACTAAAGTACTAAAGTTTGCATTTGCTGCTGCATGAGTTACAATAGTAGGTAAGTCAATAACTTTGTCTACTATGTGAATAATTCCATTAGAAGCCATAATATCAGCACTTGTAACGGTTGCAATTCCATTTAGCTTTACTCCGGAAGATGTGTTGACATACATACTCAATGTGTTGGTGGTTGATGCGGAACCCTTAGCTAAAGTTTTTATGTAGCCAGTGGCTAAATCTGTTGATTTCACAGTACCTGAAACAACATGATTTAATAAAATTTGAGTCAATACTTCTTTTGGTACATCATTTATTGTTGCGTAAGGAGTTGTTGCAAGAAAAGTTGCAAATGCTTCGTTAGTAGGTGCAAAAACTGTAAACGGACCAGACCCTTGCAATGTAGTCGCTAATTGAGCTTTTACAAGCGCTTGAACCAAAATGCTTAAATTTGCCGTCGCAGATGCTTTTCCAGTTATAGTGTTATCTACAACAACATTGTCATTATCGTTATCACACGATACTACTAAGATTGAAAATAATGCAATCATAGCTAAATTTCTAATTTTAGATACATTTTTCATAGTCTATATTGTTTATTTGTTTCTTCGAAAGTAATAAATTGATTCTTTATTTTGTTTAATTATTTTATAAAAATGATAAACAAAATTAAAATTTATTATTTTTTTAAGGCTTGTTTAATTTATTATTCTATTAGTAATAAGTTAGTTTTAATGTATTGATAATTAGATTTATATGTTTTTACTGGGTTTTTTAATATATGATTTCTAAAAAATAATAATAAGATGCTTAAACATTTTAAAGAATGATGTATTGTAAGTACTTCTGGTGTTAAATCAACGATATTATTAAACAGACAATTTGGATCTATAATTCAGAATTGCCAATCACTTTTGCAGCGACTCAAAAGAATAGAGTAGTATATTTGTGAAATAGTACGGTAAGGAATAACTGTAATTAGTAAGTTAACTAAAATAAAAAGTAGATTATCATTTTATGGTAATACTAAAACACAAAGAAATAATGAGAAAATATAAGATTAGTTTTTTTACACTTTTGATGTTGGTTTTTTTTAGCCAAAATATTCTATCGCAAACAGATTTCAACAAGTTAGATGAAAAAGGCAAAAAGCATGGTGTTTGGAAAGGTGTTTATGAAGAGTCCAAAAGACCTCGATATCAAGGCGTATTTTCGCATGGCAAAGAAGTAGGTCTTTTTAAGTTTTTTGACGATACAAAAGCAGGAGATGTTATAGCAACAAGAGAATTCATCCCTTTGAATAACGAAGCCTATACTGTTTTTTACGACCAAAGCAAAAATAAAGTAAGTGAAGGAAAAGTCGTGAATAAATTATTTGAAGGGCAATGGAAATATTACCATCGCGCTTCAACAAAAATAATGACTATCGAAAACTATAAAAACGGAAAATTAGAAGGATTACGAACCGTCTTTTTTCCTGATGGTAAAATTGCTGAAGAAATGAATTTTAAAAATAATTTGAAAGAAGGGATTTATAAAAAGTATACGGAGAAAGGCATTGTTTTAGAAGAATCATTTTTTAAAAATAATGACTACAATGGTAAAGCCATTTTTAGAGATACAGATGGAAATGTGGCTTCAAGTGGATTTTTTGTGAATGGAAAAAAAACGGGTATTTGGCAATTCTTCGAAAAAGGAAAATTAATCAAAGAAATGGACATGAGTTTTTCTGAAAATAGTACAAAAGCAAGTCCTAATTAAGTCTTTATTAACTGTCCTACTTTTGCGAATCTTTTTTGTAACTTTGCACCCTTGTAAAATTATAATTATTTGAAAATGAAACGTGTTGTTGTAGGTCTTTCAGGTGGTGTGGATTCAAGTGTTGCGGCTTATTTGTTGCAACAGCAAGGGTATGAAGTAATCGGTCTTTTTATGAAAAATTGGCACGATGATTCGGTTACCATTTCGAACGAATGTCCTTGGTTAGAAGATAGTAATGATGCACTCTTAGTAGCTGAAAAGCTAGGAATTCCTTTTCAAACAGTTGATTTAAGCGAAGAATACAAAGAAAAAATTGTGGACTATATGTTCAACGAATATGAAAAAGGGCGTACTCCAAACCCTGATGTTCTTTGTAATCGCGAAATAAAATTTGAAGTTTTCATGAAAATTGCCTTGAGTTTAGGCGCTGATTTTGTGGCAACAGGACATTATTGTAAAAAAGGAGAAATTGAAGTAAATGGTCAAAAAGTATATCAATTGCTTGCAGGAACTGATACCAACAAAGATCAATCCTATTTCCTTTGCCAATTATCACAAGAACAATTAGCGAAGTCATTATTCCCAATAGGCGAATTAACAAAACCTGAGGTTCGTGAGATAGCTGCTCAGATGGATTTGATTACCGCTGAAAAGAAAGATTCGCAAGGATTGTGTTTCATTGGTAAAGTTCGTTTGCCTGAATTTTTACAACAAAAATTACAACCGAAAGAAGGTTTAATTGTTCAAATTGATAAAAATAATTCGGTATATACTACCCCAAAACAAGAAGGATTAACTCTTGAAGAAGAAGTAGTAGCTGCAGCTAAAAAGATTGCTTACACGCCAGATATGGGTAAAGTTGTAGGGAAACATCAAGGCGCTCATTATTTCACTATTGGGCAACGTAAAGGTTTAAATGTGGGTGGAACTACTGATCCATTATTTATAATTGCTACTGATGTTGTCACAAATACTATTTACACCGGTTTGAGCAGTCAACATCCTGGATTGTTTAGAAGCGCCTTATTTATAGAAAAATCAGAAGTACATTGGATTCGTAAAGATTTGGCTTTGAAAAACGGAGAAACTATGGATGTTATGGCGAGAATTCGTTACAGACAACCGTTACAAAAAGCTACACTTCATCAATTTGAATCGGGCATGTATATTTCTTTTGACGAACCTCAATCTGCTATAACGGAAGGGCAATTTGTAGCTTGGTATGATAATGACGAGTTGATAGGCTCAGGAGTTATATCTTAATTTTATTTTTAAGAATTAATAGCATTCGTGTAATTTAATAGGTTGTTATTTTAAAAGTCATTAACAGACTTTTTTAACAAATAGATTTTAAATACTTTATTATCTTTGAAGTACCCCTTAATCTATGAACATGAAAAAGCTACTACTACTGTCCCTTGTTTTTTTTGTTTCCATATCTGTTTTTTCTCAAGAAGATGCTTGGGTTTATTTTAAAGATAAACCGAATGCTCAACTGTATTATGATTCTCCTTTATTAATGCTTACGCAAAGAGCTTTGGATAGGAGGACAAACCAAAATATAGTTTTGGACTTGAAAGATATTCCAATTGACCCATTATATATAAGTCATATAAAAAATTCAAATGGAATAACGGTTTTAGCTAAATCAAAATGGTTGAATTCGGTTCATGTTCGAGGAACTCAGGCTGATATTAATTCGTTGGCACTTTTGACATTTGTTGATCGAATAGATTTTGCAGATAAAACACTCAATCAGACAGGAAAAAAACCAATTGTAAAAAAGTTAACTAAAGTCAATAAAATTCAAAAAACCAAAGTTGATTATGCTTACGGTACTTCTGCCAATCAAATTCAGATGCTTAATGGACAGGTTTTACATCAACAAAATTATACAGGTTCTGGAAAAATAATAGCCATAATGGATGCTGGATTTCCAGGTGTAAATTCAACCCAACCTTTTCAACGATTAATTAATAACAATCAGATTTTAGGCGGTTATAATTATGTTTTGAGAGATTCTAATTTTTATACTGGTGATTCACATGGTACATCAGTGCTTTCTTTGATGGGAGGCTACAAAGAGAATTCATTAATTGGTACTGCTCCAGATTCTTCCTATTATTTATTCATTACTGAAGATGACACATCTGAAAACCCAATTGAAGAATCACTTTGGGTTGAAGCAGCAGAAAAAGCGGATAGCCTAGGCGTTGATATTATAAATACATCTTTGGGATACTTTGATTATGATAATCCAGCTTACAGTCATACTTACAGCGAAATGGACGGCGCAACAGCTTATATGTCTCGTGGAGCAGTAATTGCTTTTAGTCGGGGAATGATTGTGGTTGCTGCGGCTGGAAATTCTAACAATGATGGTGATCCTAATACAGATTCACATATTGCAGTGCCAGCGGATGCGGCAGGAGTAATTGCTGTTGGTGCTGTAAATTCAACGGAGATGCTTACATCTTTTAGTTCTATCGGCCCATCATATGACAACAGAATAAAACCAGATGTTGTAGCTCAAGGACAATCTGATTATGTTTCGGATGAATTTGGAAATATAGTAACGGGTAATGGAACTTCATTTTCAAGTCCAATAATGGCAGGGATGATAGCGTGTTTGTGGCAGGCTTTTCCTAGTAAGACAAATGCTGAAATCAAACAATTGATTCTAGAAGTATCTGATCGATTTGCAAATCCTAACAATTTATATGGATATGGAATTCCTGATTTTAGTTTGGCCTTGTCTAATGGATTGTCTGTAGATCAGGTATCTAAAAATGACGCATTGATTTATCCAAATCCGACTAATGATTTAGTATCAATTGTGCTTCCTACTAACGGTAGTAAAGGGACTTTTGTGATGTATACTATTTTGGGACAAAAGGTTTTAGAAAAAAACATATCAGGTCAATCCGTTGTCATTTCATTAAAAACGTTGAATAAAGGAATGTATTTATATAAATTAGAATCCGATATTTACGCTACAACTGGAAAAATAATTAAAAATTAAAAATTCTGATTTCTATATGAATAAAATTACAACACTTTTTAAGATTAAATATCCTATTATTCAAGGAGGAATGATTTGGAACAGTGGATATAAATTGGCAAGTGCGGTTAGTAATTCTGGTGGATTAGGATTGATAGGAGCAGGTTCTATGTATCCTGAAGTATTACGGGAACATATTCAGAAATGTAAAAAAGCAACTTCAAAACCTTTTGGTGTAAACGTTCCGATGTTGTATCCTAACATAGAGGAAATCCTAAAAATTATTGTTGATGAAGGCGTTAAAATTGTTTTTACTTCAGCTGGAAATCCTAAAACTTGGACTTCTTATTTGAAGGAAAAAGGAATTATAGTGGTTCATGTAGTGAGCAGTTCCACTTTTGCTTTAAAAGCTCAAGAAGCTGGCGTTGATGCTATTGTTGCCGAAGGTTTTGAAGCTGGTGGACACAACGGTAGGGAAGAAACTACGACGCTCACTTTGATTCCGATGGTTAAGGAAAAAATAAAAATTCCTTTGATTGCGGCTGGCGGGATTGCTACTGGCCGAGCGATGCTTGCGACCATGATTCTAGGGGCAGATGGGGTTCAAGTAGGTAGCCGTTTTGCTGCATCAGTTGAATCTTCAGCTCATGAAAATTTTAAAAATGCTATTCTAAATGTAAAAGAAGGGGACACACAAGTTACTCTAAAGGAATTAGCGCCTGTACGATTGATTAAAAATAAATTTTATCAGGATGTACAACATTTGTATGAAAAATGTCCGACAAAAGAAGAATTGAGTCAATTATTAGGTCGTGCAAGAGCAAAAAGAGGTATGTTTGAAGGTGATTTGGTCGAAGGTGAATTGGAAATAGGACAAATTGCAGGGGTAATACATGAAATTAAACCAGTAAATGCCATTATAGAAGAAATGATAGCTGACTTTCAAGCCGCTAAAGTTGAACTAATACAATTTGATTTTTAATTTTTAGATATGAGTAAAACAAAAATATATATACTACTTCTTTTTTTAGGTTTAGGTTTTCAAAAATCATACAGTCAGGTTTATAAATTTAAAACCTCTGGTTTTAGTGTTTTGGAAAAAACTGAAAAAGGGAAATGGGGAAAATGGTCAGACTTAGAATTGGTTAATATTTTAGTTTCTTTGGATACCAATAAAAGCAGAATTGTTGTCTATTCTCAAATTATTCAATTATTCGAAATTATTGATTATCAAGATAGGACAGAAAATGATACTGATATTGTGTACACTTTTACGTGTAAAGATAATGATGGAGTTGATTGTACTCTTTCAATCATAACCAGAAAAAAACAAGACAATAGGAAGCAGTTGTATATTAATTATGATGACCGAATTATAGTGTACAATATTTTTAATATGTAACAAATGATAAAGTCGCTAACGAGAGCGACTTTATTATAAAAAAAAGAGACGATATTATTCGATATCTTTTATGAATTCATCGTACTCTAAATAAAACAATTCTAGCGCACTCATTTTTTCATTATAAAAATCAAAAATAGCATCCCAATAGTTTCGATTGCTAACGCCTACACCTAATTTTTCAACCCAAATGCGGCTTATAACTTTTCCGCTTTCAAGGGTAAAGTCTTTTTCGAAAACTAAATCCTGAATGAATTCTTCTTCTAAAATGTTTTTTAAAGCCTCTAATTTTTCAAAATAAGCAATTCTTTTAATATTGTTTCGTGGTTCTATATCAATAAGTACTTGCGCTTTTTTATTATCAACATAAAATTTAAAGGAGAAGTCCTTGATTTTGGTATCATATAATAGCCATTTTCGAGGATATTTTTCTGCGAAAGCAATCCAGAATTCACGCTTTAATCGTTGGGTTTCTTCTTTACTGTACATTTTTAGTGACTTTTTGGTTCTAGAAAAGTTGTTAAATTGTATTTTCTAAACTATATTTATATGCTATTTGTTTGCAAAAATAGACTTTGATTATGGATTTCCAAGAATTTTTACAGTATGTTCCCAAATTAATTGAAGCAAGACTTCCAGCTTTTGATGCGCATATCAAAATGGCTCCTTTGGAACGAATAGAAAGCTTGAAAAGGAATCAAAGTGGGGATAAAAATCCAAGAATTGCTGCTGTAATGATGTTGTTTTATCCTAAAAATGACAAAACACATTTGGTTTTAATTCTTCGTAATTCATATAAAGGAGTGCATTCGGCACAAATAGCATTTCCAGGAGGTAAATTTGAGCAAGAAGATGAAAATTATGCTACTACTGCATTGCGGGAGACTCATGAAGAAGTAGGGATTCACCCGGATAAAATTGAGATTGTAAAAACATTTACAGAGTTGTACATTCCCCCAAGTAATTTTATAGTACATCCTTTTTTAGGAATTTGTAAAGAGCAAATCACTTTCAGACCTGATCCTAGTGAAGTGGCTGATATTATTGAATTACCACTTTCTGTTTTTTTGAGCGATGCTATTATTGTGGATACAAAGTTAACAACATCATACGCGAATGATATTAGCGTTCCAGCTTTTGAAATTGAAAAACACATCGTTTGGGGAGCAACTGCGATGATGTTGAGTGAATTAAAAGAAGTTCTGAAATCAGTTATAGATAATCGGTTTTAGGATAGTTGAAGGTGAAAATGTAAATTGCAACAAGAATAAATTTCGTATGTTTGCTCGTTAATAAAAAATACAATTAATTATATGGGATTGTTTAAGCGAAATCCTTTTGGTCATATACTATTTATAAAAAAATGGCTTATCCGAATTTTCGGAGCCATTACACATAGACGTTATCGAGGGTTTAATGAATTGCAAATAGAAGGTTCTGAAATCATAAGAACTTTGCCAGATAACAACGTACTTTTTATATCAAACCATCAAACCTATTTTGCAGATGTTGTTGCGATGTTTCATGTTTTTAATGCGAGTTTGAGCGGTAGAGATGACACTATTAAAAACGTATGTTACCTTTGGCAACCTAAAATGAATATTTACTATGTTGCTGCCAAAGAAACAATGCAAGCAGGATTATTACCTAGAATTTTGTCTTATGTTGGAGCTATAACAGTAGAACGAACTTGGCGCTCAAAAGGTGTTGATGTAACGGAAAAACGAGATGTAAATCCTAATGATACTGAAAATATTAAGATTGCCTTAGCTGATGGTTGGGTAATTACTTTTCCGCAGGGAACTACAAAATCGTTTAAACCTGTTCGTAAAGGAACGGCTCATATAATCAAGCAGCATAAACCAATTGTAATTCCAATAGTGATTGATGGATTTCGTCGTTCGTTTGATAAAAAAGGTCTTAGGATGAAAAAGAAGGGAATTCTTCAATCGTTTATTATCAAGGAGCCATTGGAAATTGACTATGAAAACGATACTATTGAGGAAATTGTAGAAAAAGTAGAATTTGCCATTGAGCAGCATCCTTCTTTCTTAAAAGTAATTCCTGCTGAAGCGTTAAAAGAACAAGAAGAATTAGATAAAACCCGTCAATGGGAATATTAATAAAAAAGAGCTTATGTAAATAAGCTCTTTTTTTATAAAATCATAAATCTATCTTTTTTAGTTCTTTGTAATTAGCATACAACCTTCGGAGTAGGATTCCGTAAAGGAGTCTGTAGAACAACCAAAAAATACCAAAAAAAGTAGCAATTGTCAAAAGTAGAATGCCTATTGTGATTCCCAATACTTTTCCGTCGTTAGCAATTTTATCTCTTAATATACTTACATCAGGATTATATGCAAAAGCAATTCCGAATCCAATAAATAAACTCAGAAGTAGCATTCCAAGATTGTACCAAACATAACACTGAACCGTTTTTCGTGTCTTTAAAATATCTTTCATCAACTGCTTAGTCGAAACAGTAGCCGAAATATTGATGTAATTTTTATAAAACAAATAAATAAAAACGAGTATTACACCGTAATTAAAAATCGTCAAAACTTCAAAATATTGAATTAATTCATCGTGTTTGATTTTCTTTAAATCATCATCTAAATTAAAAACAAAATTGATTGACACCCATAATATAACTTCCAAAATGCTAATAATCAAGATTCTCTTCACGATTGAAGAGGACTTTTTATGGATCATTTTGTAAATTTCTTTTTCGCTTACTTGTTCAAAAGAGGCCTCACTCTTTTGCCAGTCTTTTTTTAGTAAATCCAGCTCTTTCATGATTCTAATGGATTTAGTATTTTTTTTAATTTACCTTTAATTCTATTCATTTTCACTCTAGCATTTACTTCACTAATTCCTAATGTTGTGGCAATTTCTGTATAATCTTTGTCTTCCAAATACATAAAAACGAGGGCCTTTTCTATGTCATTCAATTGGTAAACTGCTTTATATAAGAGTTTTATTTGTTCTTCTTCTTCGTAATTGTAGTCTATATTAGTAGTGAAATGTTTTTGACCTTCAAACGCAACAGTATTTATAGATCGTTTGGTTTTCCGGTAAAGCGTTATTGCTGTATTTAGTGCTACTCTGTATGTCCAAGTTGAAAACTTGCTATCTCCTCTAAATTTAGGGAATGCTTTCCAGAGTTGAATGGTAATTTCTTGAAACAAATCCTTGTGCGCATCTTCACCATTAGTATACAATCGACAAATCTTGTGGATTATATTCTGGTTTTCTTGCAATTGCTTTACAAAAGAATGTTCTAAATTATCACTCATATAAACATTAGTAACCTAAAAAATGATTTTGTTACAAAGAAAGTAATACTATTTGAGGTGTAAAATTTTACTCTCTAAAAAGTATTCTTCTATTTAATAAACTAGCGCTACTAAAATTTATAAATCTTTATTTTTATAATAATTAACCATCAAATTCACAAATTTACTATACCCTTCCATGCCGTCTTTTTGCTGATTTAATTTCAGGAAATTGTCATAAAAAAAATGAAATCCTTTTTCGATTGGAGTTTCATACTGCTTCCAGAAATCCTCACTTTCTTTATAGTTTTTCAAAATTCCTGGATGGATAGTTTTTAGTAATTGGTTAAATATTTTTTCATTTCTGACATGCCAATTTGCCAAACAATAATTCAAAGCAAAACTATATCCAGAATATTGAAAGTATAAATTATCGTTTTTTACCGAAGCCATAAATCCAATAAAATTGCATTCACTTTCGCTGGAATATCCCATTTGATGTGCCATTTCGTGTGAGCTTGTGGTTGGGGAATTGTACATTGGCATCAAATAATTGACCTGTGCTTCATTGGTAAACGGATTCAAATAACCTCCAAATCCCATATAGGTTAGCGGTAGGCTAATAAGAGACTTTTTTGCGCTTAAATTTTTATAAGTAAAATAAGGATAGTCTTTAGCCAAGTTTTTATAACCACTTACATTCATTTCAAAAACCTGTTCTTGCGAGTAGGGAAAAACCACTTTCGAGCTGTCGTTTTTCGTGATTTGGTGTTGGATTAAATTCGTTTTAGCGATTATTTTTTTAGTGAAAGCTAATAAATCTGCATCAGAATAGTCTCTTTGAATGTTCATTTTTTCAAAAAGCGGTTGCCTGTAATAATTGAATCCCCAAAGCAAATGAAACAAGAAATAAAAAACAGAAAGGAAGTTTAAAATGCTTAAAATGTTGTTTTTCCATGCCAATTTCCATGATTTTCTTTTGTTCCAAAACCAAAGTAAACTACTAATAATGACAACTAAATAAATACAGTCTCCAATAGAGAATGGAATTTTTCCGAATATAACTCTTGAAAAATTAGAAAGTATCGGGTATAAACCATTGCTGTACAGCTGTTCTGTCAGTTCTGGGAAGAATGGAATAAGCTGCAGAACTACTATTTGAACAATTAAAAAAGAAGGGAGAAAATATTTTGCTTGCACATTGTAAATTTTAATACTGTAAATATAATTACAATACTTCTTAGTGTAATTAAAAATATTTTTTTACCAGCTAGAAATATAAACTTTGTAACTTTGGAGCTTAGAAATGTTAAACTTCAAACAAATATAAATGAGTCAAGAAATAAGAAATCTAGAGCCAAAAGCACTATGGAATAAGTTTGCCGATTTGAATGCGGTTCCTCGTCCTTCTAAAAAAGAAGAACGTGTTATTGAGTTTATGAAAAACTTTGGAAATAGTCTTGGTTTAGAAACTTTTGAAGATGAAATTCGTAACGTAATCATTCGTAAACCAGCGACTGCAGGAATGGAAAACCGAAAAGCAATTGTGCTTCAAGGGCATTTGGATATGGTACACCAAAAAAATGCGGATACCGTTTTTGACTTTGATACACAAGGAATCGATATGTATGTTGACGGAGATTGGGTACGCGCTAAGGGTACAACATTAGGCGCTGACAATGGTCTTGGTGTAGCTACTATTATGGCTATTTTGGAGAGCACAGATATTCCACATCCGGCAATTGAAGCTTTGTTTACCATTGATGAAGAAACAGGAATGACAGGCGCTTTGAACCTAAAAGGAGGGATTCTTCAAGGACAAATTCTTTTGAATTTAGACACCGAAGAAGATGATGAAATTGATATTGGTTGTGCAGGAGGAATTGATGTTACAGCAACTGCTGAATATGATGAGGAAGAAACTCCGGAAGGTTCAGTAGGATATACTATTACCGTTAAAGGTTTGAAAGGTGGACATTCTGGAATGGATATTCATAAAGGTTTAGGGAATGCTAATAAAATCATGAACCGATTATTGTTTGATGGTTTTGATAATTTTGGTTTACAAATCGCTGAAATAAAAGGAGGAAGTTTGCGTAATGCGATTCCTCGTGAAAGTCAAGCGAAAGTTATTATTGCTGAAGTGTATGCTGAAGCGTTTGTTTTTGATATGCAGCAAATTGTTAATGAAATAAAAGTGGAGTTCAAAACTACTGAACCAAATCTTGAAGTGGTTTTTGAAAAATTGAAAACTGTTCCAACTAAAATAATGCCTTCAATTGCTCAGTTTTACTTTGTTAGAGCCATGTATACTGCTCATAATGGAGTGTATAGAATGAGTGCTGATTTTGATAATTTAGTTGAAACCTCTAATAATATTGCTAAAGTGGTAGTAGGGGATGGACAACTTTCTATTCAGTGTTTAACACGTTCTTCTGTAGAAACTTCAAAATTTGATTTGGCTAATGCCTTGCGTTCTGCTTTTGAATTAATGGGTTGTGAAGTAGAATTTTCTGGTTCCTATCCAGGCTGGACGCCAAATTCAAAATCAGAAATATTAGATGTTTTGGTAGGGATTTATGAAAAACAAAATCATGAAAAGCCAAAAGTTGTTGCTTGTCACGCTGGTTTAGAATGTGGAATTTTAGGAACTAATTATCCAGATATGGATATGATATCTTTTGGACCAACGATTCACGGAGCACATTCTCCAGATGAAAGAGCGAGTATTTCATCAGCTCAGAAATTTTGGAAATTTGTATTAGAAATTTTAGCTACTATTCCAGTTAAATAGTATTCAGTATTCGGTATTTAAAAAAAATAGTGTTCAGTATCAAAACGAAACTGAACACTAAATTTTAGTCTCTTTTTGGACTATTTTTCTTTTCTCTTTTTTCTTCTTTCTTTTCTTTAGCCGTTTTAAGCGGTTCTTTCTTTACTGTTTTTTTAGCGTCTTGACTTTTTGCCATGATATGTTTTTTTAGATATTAATTCGTTATTATTTAAGTAAATGTAAACGATTTCTTTTTTGCAAATGGTTTTCTACAAATAAAAAATTCCAAATTAGTTTAGTAATTTGGAATTGTTTTGTTTGAACGGTTCTAAAACGAAACTATTATTTCTTTTTTAATACTTTATATTCTTCATAGCAAGAGCTTATAGCATCCATGATTTGTAAATCATTTGCAGTCTGTATAAAAGATTCAGAGTAATTACAGCGCTGTAATATTTCAGCAATTTCTTTTACATCAACACCTAATAGCACGGCGATCATTTCTCTGTCAAACTTAGATTCCAGAAGCGTTCTGACAGTATCATCTTTCTTCATTTCTTTAAGTTTTTTGAGCTCTTTTGGGTTTTTTCCAAAGAAATTATAGAGAACATCAGCGGGGTTGAATATGGATCCTAAAACTCTTCCAAATGCATTAGGGGAATATTCGCCAGCTTCATAACCTTGTGTTAATCCTGATATGCTATAACGGTAGTTTTCTTTTGTGGGAATTAATTTGGTGTCAACTTCTAAATAACCAGTTAAGTTAAAAGGTCTTATGACTACTTCTTCAAGCGCAATTGCTTTTTCGGTAAGTCGGATTTTAGTAGTTTTATTTTTTATCCAATCGTTTGTAACTCTGACTCTTAGGGATTGAAATCCTAAAATTGTAAAGTGTAAAGTATCGTTTGGCTGTACGTTTATTTCAAAATATCCATTTGAATCTGTAGTTGCACCTCTTACTTTATTGACATTTATAATGTTTACATTTGGTAAAGGCTGATTCGTAATATCATTGATTATAGTACCAGAAACTCTTTGGGAAGGTTCTACATCTTGAGCAACAGCAGTTACTGATAGAACCAAAAAAAAGAAAACTACAAAATATTTCATAAGCTAATTTAAAACTTTAAAAGTAATAAATCAGGATTAAATATTTTGTAGTTTCTATATAATTATAAGAAAATTAACAGTAGATGTTAGTCTCTTCTTGGTCTTCTTGGTCTTGGTGAATCACCAAAGCTTTCCGAACGTCTTGGCGCTCTTTCAGAAGAACCTTCTCTAGAACCTCTATCTGATGAAAAACCACCTTCTCTTCTTGGAGCAGATCCTCTGTCGCTTCTGAAACCACCTTCTCTTGGAGCGGAATTTCTATCGCTTCTAAAACCACCTTCTCTTCTTGGAGCAAAATTTCCTTCTCTTCTTGGAGCTGAACTTCTTCCACCAGAATTTCTTCCGTTATGGTCACGTCTTCCACCACCGTCATTTTTAGAAATCTCAACATTGATTCTACGTCCTTCTAATTGTACGTTGTTCAATATTTCCATTACTTTATCTGTGTGTTCTGGATCTGTATTAAAGAAAGAGAAACCTTCTTTTACGTCTACTTTGAATACATCGTCACGACCTAAGTCTAATGTTTCTTTCAAGTAATCTTTTAATGACATCCAATCAAAATTATCTCTTGAACCAATGTTCACGAAATATCTTGTTGCACCACCATTATTATTTTCTCTTGGAGCTCCATCTCTATCGTCACGCTCACGTCTGTCAGAACCTGAAGATTGAGAAGAAATATCTCTTGTTTTCTTGTAATAATTGATAAAACGGTTAAACTCTACAGAGACCATTTTTTTGATTAGTTCTTCTTTCGATAAACCTTCAAGTACATTATTAATTGCAGGAAGATAGTTATCAATTTCGTGATCAACTTCTGTGTCTTTTATTTTGTTAGCCAAGTGCAACAATTGAATTTCACAGATTTCAATTCCAGAAGGAATTGTTTTTTCCTCAAATTTTTGTTTGATGATTCTTTCGATAGAAGAAATTTTACGTAATTCACTTTTAGTTACAATTACAATAGAAGTTCCTAATTTACCAGCACGACCTGTACGACCTGAACGGTGATTGTACGTTTCGATTTCGTCAGGTAATTGGTAATTTACTACGTGAGTAATATTATCAACGTCAATTCCACGAGCAGCAACATCAGTAGCTACTAACATTTGGATTTGTCTTCCACGGAAAGATTTCATTACACCATCACGTTGTGCTTGGGATAAATCTCCATGCAAAGCGGCAGCGCTATACCCATCTTCAATCAATTTTTCGGCAACAGCTTGTGTATCACGTTTTGTTCTACAAAATACTACTGAGAAAATGTCTGGATTAGCATCAGCTAAACGTTTCAAAGCTTCGTAACGATCACGTGCATTTACAAGGTAAAATTCGTGAGAAACCGTTGCTGAACCTGAGTTTTTAGCACCAACTGTAATTTCTAAAGGATCGTGCATGAATTGTTTTGCAATTCGAGCAACTTCTTGTGGCATTGTTGCAGAGAACAACCATGTACTTTTTTCGTCTGGAGATGTAGAAAGGATGTTTACGATGTCTTCGTAGAAACCCATGTTCAACATTTCGTCAGCTTCGTCAAGAACACAATAGTTGATTTGAGAAATGTTTACCAATCCTCTGTTAATCATATCTTGCATTCTACCTGGAGTTGCAACAATAATTTGTGCGCCTCTTTTAATGTCTCTTGCTTGCTCTGTAATACTAGCCCCACCGTAAACTGCTACTACATTAATACCTTTTTCGTATTTAGAGTAGTTTTTAATTTCGTTAGTAATCTGTAAACAAAGTTCACGTGTTGGAGATAAAATTAATGCTTGTGTATTTCTGTTGTTGGCATCAATTTTCTGAATTAGCGGAAAACCAAAAGCTGCTGTTTTCCCTGTCCCTGTCTGAGCCAACGCAACCATATCTGTGTCTTTTTCCAATAATAGGGGAATCGCTTTCTCCTGTACTTCGGTCGGATTTTCAAATCCTAGATCTAAAATCGCCTTCAGTAACGATTCACTCAATCCTAATTGTTCAAATTTATTCATATGTATTTTTAAAATAGGGTGCAAAATTACTGTTTATAATCCATATAAACTAATGCTATTTTAAGATTTAATGTTTTATTATAATTTGATTATCAGAAAGTTATAATTGAAATTTGAAATTTTGAATTTAGGATTTATAATTTAAGGGTATAATTTCGTCTATAAATTTAAAAATTTGAATAAAAAATGTTGTATTTAAAACAATTATTCGATTGCTTTTAAAAACGCTATTAATAGTTGAGTAGCTTTTCCTCGATGACCTATTTTATTTTTGATTTCTAATGGTAATTGGGCAAAAGTTTCTTGGTATTCTTCGGGTTGAAAAATGGGATCGTAACCAAAACCTTTATTTCCAAATTTTTCTAAAGTAATTTCTCCTCGAACAATTCCTGTAAACAATTCCTGTTTTCCTTTTAGATTCAACGCAATTACAGTTTTGAATTGTGCTTTTCGGTTTGAACTATCCTTTAGTGCTGCTAATAATTTATTCATGTTATCATCTGCGTCGCGTTGTTCTCCAGCGTATCTGGCAGAATACACTCCTGGTGCTCCATTTAATGCGTCCACTTCAAGTCCAGTATCATCTGCAAAACAATCAAATCCGTATTTTTCAGAAACATAATTAGCTTTCAAAATAGCATTTCCTTCAATAGTATCGGCAGTTTCAGGTATCTCTTCATAGCAACCGATATCTTCTAAACTTAAAATTTTGATTGTTTCGGGAAGAATGCTTTGAATTTCTGTGATTTTATTTTTGTTGTTAGAAGCGAAAACGAGTTGCATTTTGTTGATTTTGAAATTTAGTTTTCAAAGATACATTTTTAAACAAATGTTTTAAAGTGGAATTTGGTAATTAAGAATGTCAGGTTTTGAGACTAACAGGAGGCTGTGTTAAATGATAGTTAAATCGTTGTTTTTTAAGTATTTAGTTGTATCTTTGAGTGTGGTTTTGATTAATTACTTGCGTATGTCGGTTTTCACAGTAAAACAAGACAACTCAATAGTCAGCTATACGAGTAAAAGTATAAGTTAGATAATGGTAAATCAAAATCAACAACTGGAGGACTATAAACGTCCTCCTTTTTTGTTTAACTATATCGCAATCTTACAAATACATGTTTGATTCCTTTTTTGTCGGAATCTCTTTCGTCTATTTCTAATATATCTGTTAGTGATTTCAACATGGGTGTTAGTTTTGAAAAGCCATAATTTCTAGGATCAAATTCTGGTTTTTTCTTTACAATAAGATTACCTACATCACCAAGGAAAGCCCATCCATCATCATCACAAATATCTTCTATTGTAGTTTCGATTAATTCAATAGTTTGAATATCTATTTTGTTAAGTGATTTTTCTACTGGTTTTTCGGTTAGTTTTTTAGGATCAGATGTGCGTTTTGGTAATTTCTTTTTGATGGCTCCGTCTAAAACCTCAATATAAACAAATCGGTCACAAGCAACAATAAAAGAATTGGGTGTTTTCTTTTCGCCAATTCCTATGACCTTCATGCCAGATTCACGCAAACGAATGGCTAATCGTGTGAAATCAGAATCGCTGGAAACAATGCAAAATCCATCAACTTTATCTGAATATAATAAATCCATAGCATCAATAATCATCGCGGAATCCGAAGAATTTTTACCTACCGTGTAGCTGTATTGTTGGATAGGAGTTATGGCATGTTCTAATAAAACTGATTTCCAGCCTCCTGCATTAGGTTTTGTCCAATCTGCATAAATGCGTTTGGTGGTTGGTGTTCCAAATTTTGTAATTTCTTCCATCATACCTTTTACATTGCTGTAAGGTACGTTGTCAGCATCAATTAGGACGGCAAGTTTTAATTCTTTGTTGTCTGTTGACATAATTTATTGAGATTGATTTTTGCAATTGAAAATTGTAGTTCAAATGTACAAAGTTTCTGGATAAAATAACGCTCTAGCCCTGATAGAAATGGAAATCCTTTTTTTGAGAAAAGCTATTTTTTCCTGATTTTGCAGAACGACCAAAGGAAGTTCCTGCAAAGTTTTGGAAAAAAAGATTTTAGAAAAAAAGATTGTAATGAATAGCAGGAAATTGCTCCTTGAAAATAAATTTGCTTTCAAGAGTATAATAAATTATAAATATTTATTTTTGCAACTTGTAAAAAAAATATAATACTTCAATATATCATGGTAAAAGATTTATTCGAAAGAATTCAAAACAATAAAGGACCATTAGGAAAATGGGCTTCACAAGCGGAAGGTTATTTTGTTTTTCCTAAACTTGAGGGAGAATTAGGACCAAGAATGCAGTTTCAGGGAAAAGATATTTTGAACTGGAGTTTGAATGATTATTTAGGTCTTGCTAATCATCCAGAAGTTCGTAAAGCGGATGCTGATGCAGCAATTGAATATGGAGCGGCTTACCCAATGGGAGCGCGTATGATGAGTGGACACACAAAATACCATGAGCAATTGGAGCAAGAATTAGCGGCTTTTGTAATGAAAGAATCTGCTTATTTATTGAATTTTGGGTACCAAGGAATGGTTTCGATTATCGATGCTTTGGTTACTAAAAATGATGTTATAGTTTATGATGTTGATGCGCATGCTTGTATTATAGATGGTGTTCGTTTGCATATGGGGAAACGTTTTACGTATCGTCATAACGATGTAGAAAGCATGGAGAAAAACTTGCAACGTGCTACAAAACTTGCAGAAGAAAACGGTGGAGGTATTTTATTTATTACCGAAGGTGTTTTTGGAATGCGTGGGCAACAAGGAAAGTTGAAGGAAGTAGTAGAAATGAAAAAGAAATACAATTTCCGTTTACTTGTTGATGATGCTCACGGTTTTGGAACTCTTGGCGCTACAGGAGCAGGAGCAGGAGAAGAGCAAGGAGTTCAAGATGATATTGATGTGTATTTCTCAACTTTTGCAAAATCAATGGCTAACATTGGTGCTTTTGTTGCTGCTGATAAAGATATTATTGATTACTTGAAATACAATTTGCGTTCTCAAATGTTTGCTAAAGCATTGCCAATGATTCAAACTATTGGGTCATTGAAACGTTTAGAATTGTTGCGTCAATCATCAGAAATAAAAGATAAGTTGTGGGTAAACGTAAATGCGTTACAAAACGGCTTGAAAGAAAAAGGATTTAACATTGGTGATACAAATACTTGTATTACACCAGTTTATCTTGAAGGTTCTATTCCAGAAGCAATGATTATGGTGAATGATTTGAGAGAGAATTATGGAATTTTCTTGTCAATAGTTGTTTATCCAGTAATTCCAAAAGGGATTATCTTATTGCGTATGATTCCTACTTCTTCACATACTATTGCTGATATTGATGAAACTTTGGCAGCATTTGAAGCGATTAGAGAAA
Organism: Flavobacterium sp. 123; assembly: GCF_003634825.1. Lineage (NCBI taxonomy): Bacteria > Pseudomonadati > Bacteroidota > Flavobacteriia > Flavobacteriales > Flavobacteriaceae > Flavobacterium > Flavobacterium sp. 123. The sequence continues at coordinate 459,719 of NZ_RBXD01000001.1, read as the reverse complement.
AATTAGAAAATGGAACGTATAAAGAAATTGCGGAACGTACTACAGTTGACGTTTCATAAGTTTAAATTTTCCGATTTAAAATAAATTAAAAACCCATCTTTTTCAAGATGGGTTTTTTTATGGATTGATTTATAAATATTTTTTGAACGTTTTTCGTCTACAGATAATTTTTGGATCAAAGTTTTTCCAAAGCAAATGAATGGCATGATTATCAGCTAATTCTGGTGTTCGGATGCAGTTTTCAATGCCTTTTTCGGTAAAAGTAGTATGGTATTCTTTGAAAATAATAGCGTGAACTCCTTTGTTTTGATATTCTGGATGTACACCAATAAGATAAAAAGTTACGTCTTTGCTATTGTTTCGGGCATTTAATAAATGAAGAAATCCAAAAGGGAATAATTTGCCATTTGCTTTTTGCAATGCTTTTGAAAAACTCGGCATTACTATAGCAAAAGCTACTAAATTTCCATCTTTGTCTTCTACAAATTTAATGTATTCTGGATTGATAAAACTGATGTATTTTTTTTTGAAATATTCTTTTTGAATATCCGAAATGGCCACAAAAGAGGATAGACTGGCATACGAAGCATTGAATAAATCAAACATTTTGTCTACATAGGGCATGACCTCTTTGGTCTTTTTGAAATTGAGCGCTTTGAGTTGGTAGCGTCTTTTGATTAATTCTTGTGCTTTGTCGAAATACTCTAATTTTACGTTGACAAAAGGGAATTTATTTTCTAAGTATTCCTTTTCGGTTTCGTATCCTAATTGCTCAAAATGATTCGCATAATACGGATGATTGTACCAAGTAATCATAGTGCCAATCTCTTCAAATCCTTCGGTTAAAACACCAACTTTGTCTAAGTTAGAAAAACCCATCGGTCCTTCTACATGTTCTAAATTGTTTTTGCGCCCTAATTCATATACTTTTTCAAGCAAAGCTTTAGTTACTTCAATATCATCGATTACATCAAACCAGCCAAAACGGACTTTGCTTTTTTGTTGGTTGTTTACTTCATCCCAATTAATTATTGCTGCTATTCGACCTACAATTTTGTTGTCTTTATAAGCGATATAAAAGTAAGCTTCAGCATTTTCGAAAGCAGGATTTTTTGTTTTATCAAAAGTTTCTAGTTCGTCAGCAATGATTGGCGGAACCCAGTACTTATTGTTTTTGTATAAAGAAAAAGGGAATTTGATATAATCTGTTAACTCCTTTTTTGTTTTAGCTTCTTGTATTGTAATCATTGAGAAAATGTTTTGTTTTAAGACAACGCCACGAATATAACTAACTTTGACAGAATAAAAAAGCGACATAAAAAAAAGCCCAAATTAATGGGCTTTTAAGGTTTGAAGCATTTGTTTTATTTAGATTTATCCTCTTTTAGTCTTTTTAGCTCGTCGAAGTGCTTTTTTATTGGAGTCGCCACTATCAACATCCATTCGTACTTCTTTGTAATTTGCATCATATCGCCAAGAAATACCTACGCCACCATATAATATCGATGGAGTATCTTTGAAATTAGTGCTTATTGAAGCGTCAATTTGAGTGTCTTTATTTATTAAATAAGCGGCACCAGTTCTAACAATAGCATCGCTATAAAAATCGCTTTTATAACCTTGATTTTCTATAAAACCAGACCATTTGTCATTGAATCCTTTTGTAAGTGTTAGTACATAACCATAGCTAGGGTAGTCCGTTGAGATGTAATCAGCGATAATGTTAGTTACAAAAACCCAGGTTCCGTCACCAAAATGGTTTTGAGTAATCAACATTATTTTTGGTGAAATAGTTCCATCAGGAGAAAAAGAATATGGATTATCTGAAAAAGTCAGATTAGCACCTGCAAATACTGATACGGCAGGAATTAACTGATGCCAGTTAAAAGCGTGGTTGGCTTTCCAGCTATAAAGATTGACTTTTTTTTCGTAATTCTTGAAAGGATCGTAAATCAGATATTTAGCGCCAAGGACAGTTTGCTTTAATGCAGATTTTTCTGTGCTACTAAAAAGGGCGTTAACTTTTTCATTTTGGTATTGTAAATCCGCTACAAATTCTAATCTTTCCATAAATAAACCCCATCGTAAAGTAGCATCAACTCCAAAACCATTGGCATCATAATTCAATAAATTATGTTTCTCAGTAATACCGTAAATACCTGTTTCTATTTGGAAAACTGATTTTCCAACTGAAAAAGCAGACATTGTTTCGCCAGGTCTATTTGAGTTTATTTCATCGGTGTGTTGTGCATAATTAAGCATTGGAATCATGAGAAGCGCAACAACAACTGTACTTTTGAATTTGAACATATTATTTTTTTAGGGGTTAAAAAGTAATAACGCATTTCAAATGTACTATATTTTATTATTTATTTAAGAATGATATTTTAATTTTGTCCCGAAGGTTCGGGATGAATTTATTAATTTTGAAAAAAAATTATTTGATTATGCAAACAGCCTCATTCACGGGTTTCATAGAAACGATATTTTATATTATGGCTTTCTATTATATTTTTAAGTTTTTGGCCAAATTATTTTTGCCATTAATCGTTAAAAAAGTAGTAGAAAAAGCAGGAGAGAGTTTTCAACAACAGCAACAATATGCCCAAGATAGTTCTTGGCAGAAATCTTCCAATAAGGATGAGGTTATATATGATACTACCCATGCTAAAAATCCTCGCGAAACCAAAAAAGTAGGGGATTACGTTGATTACGAAGAAATAGATTAAATTTGTCGTTTATACTATTCGTTGATACTCTAATCCAAACCGTTTTAAATTGAAAATAATAAATAAGTTCTATCCACACGCGCTAGCCCTAATTGGTTTTGTCCTCATTTCTCTTATCTATTTTTATCCTGTATTGCAAGGCAAGCAAATCTTTCAATCAGATATTGCTCAATATACAGGTATGGCTAAAGAGCAAAATGATTTTAGAGCCTCAGATCATGAAGAGCCTTACTGGACTAACTCGGCTTTTGGCGGTATGCCAACGTATCAGTTAGGAGCAAAATACCCACACGATTATATCGGAGCTATTGATGATGCTTTGCGATTTCTACCTCGCCCAGCAGATTATTTATTTCTTTATTTTATTGGGTTTTATGGGTTGTTATTGGTTTTAAAAGTAGATCCTCTTAAAGCTTTTTTTGGCGCTATCGCTTTTGGTTTTTCAACCTATTTGATTATAATTCTTGGTGTCGGACACAATGCCAAAGCGCATGCAATTGGGTATATGCCATTAGTTATTGCTGGTTTTATATTGGTTTTTCAACGAAAATATATTCTGGGAGGATTGATTACTTTGTTTGCAACAGCCTTAGAAATTAATGCGAATCACTTCCAAATGACCTATTATTTATTGATTTTCTTATTGATACTTTCAGGTTATTTTATTTATCAAGCAGTAAAAGAGAAACAATATAAAGAACTGTTAACCTCTTGTGGTGTATTAGCCGTGGCAGGTATATTTGCTATTGGAGCAAATGCAACTAATTTATTAGCGACTACAGAATATACTGATTTTAGCACGCGTGGAAAAAGCGAATTGACTTTTAATCCAGATGGTTCTAAAATTGTTGGAAACAGTGCGCTATCCAGAGATTATATTACGGAGTACAGTTACGGAATCACCGAAAGTTTCAATCTTATTGCTCCAAGACTTTTTGGAGGCTCTAATAGTGAAGCAGTAGGGACAGATAGTAGCATGTATGAATTCATGATTGGTCAAGGGGTACCAGAAGCACAAGCAAGCGATTTTGTTTCGGGATTACCAACCTATTGGGGAGATCAGCCTATTGTTGCCGCACCAGCTTACATTGGGGTTGTGGTTTTCTTTTTGGCAGTTTTAGCTTTATTTATTGACAAACGAAAAATAAAATATGTGTTTTTTGCAGGCGCAATGTTTGCATTAATACTTTCATGGGGGAAAAACTTTGCTCTTTTGACAGACTTTTTTATAGATCATGTTCCCATGTATAATAAGTTTAGAGCTGTTTCATCAATACAAGTTCTATTAGAATTATGTTTTCCAGTTTTGGCAATTATGGGATTGCAATCTTTTTTTATGTCCGAAAAAGAACAACAAACTAAGGGATTGGTTCAAACTGGAATTTTTGGTTTGGGAGTTATTGTTATTTTGTTTTTGTGCAAAAGCATGTTTAGTTTCTCTGGAAGTGGTGACAGCTATTTTTTACAGACCTACGGACCTAGTTTTGTCGATGCATTAAAAGCAGACAGAAAAAGTCTTTATAGTGCTGATTTATTGCGTTCCGCTTTCTTTATTTTAGTTTCAGCAGGAATATTATGGTTGTTTATTAAAAATAGATTTGCTCAAAATACCGCTATAATAGTAGTAGGACTTTTGATGATTTTTGATTTGTTTTTTGTAGATAAAAGATATGTTTCAGGAAAAGATTTTGTAAGCGGAAGAGAAGTTGCAGTTCCTTTTCAAGAAACACCTACTGATGCTCAGATTTTACAGGACACAACTCATTACCGAGTTTTTGAAGTTTCGGGTAATTTATCAAGCGCTAGAGCATCGTACTTCCATAAGTCTATTGGAGGGTATAGCGCAGTGAAACCAAGAAGAATGCAGCAATTATTTGATTATCAAATTGCTAAAAATAATTTAGAAATCTTGAACATGCTTAATGTTAAGTATGTAATTCAAGCCGATAAAGAAGGGAAAGAATTTCCAACTTTAAATCCAGAAATTAATGGAAATGCCTGGTTTGTAAGACAGATTGAATTAGTGGATTCTGCTGATAATGAGATGAAAGCTTTAGATCACTTAGATTCTAAAAACGTAGCAGTTGTAAATGATTTTGAGTTTGGTTCTAGATTTAAATCAGATCCTAAAAGCTTTGTTAAAGACAGTTCAGCTGTAATAAAATTAGATGTTTATAAACCCAATTATTTAAAATATTCTGCTACTAATTCACATGAAGGAGTTGCTGTTTTTTCTGAAATGTATTATAAAAATGGTTGGAATGCTTATATAGACGGAAATAAAACTGATGTTTTTCAGGCTAATTATGTTTTAAGAGCATTAAAAATTCCATCAGGAAATCATACTATAGAATTTAAGTTTGAACCGCAAGTAGTTCAAACAGGAAGTACAATTGCATTAATAAGTTCTGTTTGCATTTTGATATTGTTAGTAGGTGGGATTTATTTTGAACAAAGAGGAAAACAAAAGAGTAAAGACAATGAGAATTAGTCTGATTGTTTTACTAAAATTGTACATTTGAATATGAAATCTTTACATAAAAAAGAAAATAAATTAATGCAAAAAGAAATTGAAGTTTCTGATTTGCAAAAAACATATGCTGAAAGATTAGAACGATTTATGGTTTTGGTTGAGATTTCGTATGCCTTAAAAACAGCACCAAGAATTATTCAGAAAAAATAATGCTTCAAGAAATTTTAGATATTTGGGAAAAACTCAATGAATATAATGTTCGTTATCTAACTATTGGCGGATTAGCAGTAAATATTTATGGGTATACCAGAAACACAGGTGATATTGATTTATTGATTGAAGATACTATTGAAAATAGAAAAAATCTTCGTCTTGCTTTTGCAGCAATTGGAATTGGAGATTTTGAATCACTTGAAACCATGCAATTTGTTGTAGGATTTACAGATTTTACTATTTCTTATGGGTTGAGGTTAGATGTAATGACTTCTATTAAAGGATTAGAAAATGAAAAATTTGATAATTTACTGCAAAATTCAACTATTGTTTTCCTGAAAGAAATTCCAGTATATTTTTTAGATTATGATAATTTGATAAAAGCTAAAAAAGCCACAAATCGTCCTAAAGATATTTTAGATATTGAAGAGTTAGAAAAACTAAATAAAAAGAAGGATTAAAAATTGTTGTTGAACAATTTTTTACTAGTGAATAGTCTGTGCATATTATAAGTTTAAAATTAAACTTATAAATTTAAAAAATAGTAAACCTGAAACTTGGAACAAAAAAAACTATTAATAATTACCTATTATTGGCCACCAGCAGGAGGGCCAGGAGTGCAACGTTGGCTTAAGTTTGTAAAATATTTGCCAGATTTTGGTATTCTGCCCACTGTATATATTCCAGAAAATCCAACCTATCCTATTGTTGATGAAGCATTAGTAAATGAAGTTTCGGATAAAGCCATTATAGTAAAACATAAAATTTTTGAACCCTATCAATTGGCTTCTTTCTTTTCGAAGAATAAAACCAAAAAAATCAGTTCTGGAATTATTCCCAATAAAAAGAAACAATCTTTTTTGGATAAAACCTTTCTTTGGATTCGAGGAAATTTGTTTATACCGGATGCCCGTATTTTTTGGGTAAAACCATCAGTTTCGTATTTAGAGAAATACATTTTAGAGCATAATATTGATACCATTGTAACTTCGGGACCACCTCATAGTTTACATCTTATTGGATTAGAATTAAAAGAAAAATTGAATGTAAAATGGTTTGCTGATTTCAGAGATCCATGGACCACGATTGGGTATCATAAAGCATTGCGATTGTCTAAGTATGCGGCTAATAAACACAAGGCGTTAGAGCATAAAGTATTGAATTCAGCCGATACAATTATCGTTACCAGTAAAACTACAAAAACCGAATTTCAAGCCATTACTAGTAAACCAATTGCGGTTATTACCAATGGATATGATACCGAAGAAGTAGCAAAACAAACCTTAGATACTAAATTTAGTTTAGCTCATATTGGGTCATTTCTATCCGAAAGAAATCCTTTGATTTTATGGGAAAGTTTGGTTGAATTACTTCATGAAATCCCTGATTTTAAGTCTCATTTAGAAATAAAATTAATTGGTGCGGTGAGTCAGGAAGTTTTAGAAACCATCTCTCAATATGGATTAAATGGATATGTTAATAATTTAGGGTATGTATCGCACACCGAAGCAATTGCTCATCAAAGAAATTCTCAGGTTTTGTTGTTGATAGAAATTGATTCACAGGATACCAAAAGTATTATTCCGGGTAAATTATTTGAATATATGGTTTCTGACCGACCAATAGTGGCTATTGGCCCAAAGGATTCCGATTTTGCGGAAATTATAACCAATACAAATACAGGCGTATTCTTTGACTATTCTGAAAAAATGAAACTAAAAAGTGTAATTTTGGACTTTTATAACCAGTTTTTAGAAGGTAAATTGCAAGTAAACGGAATAGGATTACAGCATTATTCCAGAAAAAATCTAACGAAAGAATTGGCTAAACTGATTCAGAAATAACACAATTTTAAACCTTAAAATCCTAAAATGGGAATAGTATTAAATCAATCTTTAAAGAATACAATAATAACATACATTGGTTTTGGGATTGGTGCCATAAATACAATTTATTTATATCCCGTTTTTTTAGGAGCTACTTATTATGCTTTATCGAACTATTTAGTTTCTTCGGCAAATGTAATTATGCCACTTTTTGCTATTGGGATGCAAAACACATTAGTAAAATATTATTCGCAATATAAAACGGAAAAAGAGCGTTCTGAATTTTTATCTTTTACAGTGCTATTTCCTTTACTGCTGTGTATTCCGTTAGTTTTAATATCCTTGTTTTTTTATGATGATATAACAAGCTTTTTGTCGAAAGAAAATCCAGTAGTTAAAACCTTTGTTTGGTTAATTCCTTTCATAGCCTTGTGTATGGCTTATTTTGAAATTTTCTATGCTTGGGCAAGAGTACATATGCATTCTGTTTTTGGAAATTTCATTAAAGAAGTTGGTTTGCGACTCTTGTTTTTAGGAGCTTTAATAGCAGTATACCTTAAATGGATTACTGTAGTTGAATTTACATATTTGACCGCGGGTATATATTTATTGGCATTATTAGTGACTATGTTTTATGCCTTTTATATTAAGAAACCCGTTTTTCAATTTAGTATTCCAGAAAATGTCAAAGGTATAATGGAGTATTCTTTTTATATCATTTTGTCAGGAAGTGTGGCTAATTTACTTTTGGATGGAGATAAAATGATTCTTAATCAATATATGAAAATTGAGAATATTGCGTATTATTCAGTTGCTACTTATATTGCTTTGGTAATCTCGGTTCCAAGTCGTGCAATGCATCAAATCGTGTATCCTATTACCGCTAAACTGATGCACGAAAACAAACATGATGAACTTAATGATTTGTACAAAAAGACTTCGATTAATCTTCAAATGGTTGGAGGATTTGTTATGCTATGTATTTTTGTAAACATAGATCAATTATACGAATTGGTACCAAAAGAATATGCAGGAGGGATTATGGTTGTTTTTATGATTGGGCTTTCTAAATATTTTGATTTGATATTAGGGAATAATAATGCTATTATTTTTAATTCAAAATACTACCGAATGGTTTTGTTTTTAGGACTTATGCTAGTCTTTTTAACTATTAGTTTAAATATGTTTTTTATACCACGATACGGTATAATTGGTTCTGCTTTTGCTACTTTATTATCGATAACTTTATATAGTATAGCCAAATTACTTTTTGTTGTCAAACGAATGCATTTGTATCCTTTTACAAATCAAACACTCTATTCTATTGGGATAACATTTGTTATATTCTTACTGTTTTATTTTTGGAAATTTCCCTTTCATCCTATTATTGCTATAGGAATGAAGTCCGTTTTAGTGACAATATTATATGTTTATGTCAACTATAAATTTGTTATTTCTCCTGAAATAAATCAAGCATTGAATGTTGTATTCAAAAAATTGAAAATCCAAAAATAAACTCTTTTACTTATAAAATCACTAAAAGTGGGTATGGTATGAACTTTAGGTATTGCCTATTTTTGTAAAGTATCTTTAAATAGATATTTTAAAAATGGGAACAAACTAAATTCAACGTTTATGAAAGGGACTCAATTAATAAATGAAGAGAGTTTTCAAAATTTCTCTAAATCAATTGCGAATAAAATTCATAAAGGATTTATTCTAGAGGAACTCAATGATAAATTGCCTTTTGCTATTTTATCCAAAAAAGGAAAACAGATTAATCATGGATTTAATTTTTTGATTTCTTGTTTTACTTTTGGACTTTGGTTTATTCCATGGATTTATTTAACCTATGTTTCTAAAACCAAAAAGATATTAGTAGCCTTAGATGAAGACGGAAATGTTTTTCAAGAAGATTGCTACATTGGATAGTTTATAACTTTTCTCTTAAATATTTTCCTGTTATAGATTCATCTATTTTTACAATATTCTCAGGAGTTCCTGTGGCCAATAACTTACCTCCATTTTCGCCACCTTCTGGTCCAAGATCAATAATCCAATCTGCACATTTTATCAAATCAAGATTGTGTTCAATTACAAGTATCGAATGCCCTTTTTCTATCAATGCATCGAATGACGCTAATAGTTTTTTGATGTCATGAAAGTGTAATCCAGTTGTTGGTTCGTCAAATACAAATAAAGCTTTGTCTTTTGTAGCTCCTTTTACTAAAAACGAAGCCAACTTAATACGTTGCGCTTCACCACCAGATAATGTTGATGAAGATTGCCCTAATTGAACGTATCCTAATCCAACATCCTGAAGTGGTTGTAGTTTTTGTGTGATTTTATTTTGTTTAGTTTCTTTAAAGAATGCTATCGAGTCATCAATAGTCATTGTTAAAATATCATTGATATTCTTGCCTTCAAAATAGACTTCTAGAACTTCTTTTTTGAATCGTTTTCCATTACAAGTTTCACACGGCAATTGTACATCAGCCATGAATACCATTTCTACATTAATAGAGCCTTCTCCTTTGCAAGTTTCACATCTTCCACCATCGACATTAAAAGAAAAATGTTTAGCTTGATATCCTCTTATTTTAGAAAGTTTTTCTTTAGCATACAATTCTCTAATGTCATCATACGCTTTGATATAAGTGACAGGATTGGAGCGTGAACTTCTACCAATAGGATTCTGATCTACATATTCAATATGTTTTATTTGCGAAAAAGAGCCTCCAAGTTCTGTAAACTGACCTGCTTTTTCACCAGCATTATCAAGCTTTTTTTGCATTGCAGGAAACAGAATTTTTTTTACCAGTGTACTTTTTCCGCTTCCAGAAACACCTGTTATTACAGTCAATACATCTAAAGGAAAAGTAACATCAATGTTTTGAAGATTGTTCTCTCTAGCGCCTTTTATTTCAATGAAATTCTTGAATGGTCTTCTTTTCTTTGGAACAGCAATTTCTAAATCTCCATTTAAATAGCGAGCAGTTAGCGAAGCTGATTTTAATATTTCTTCATAGGTACCTTGAGCAACTAAATTCCCTCCGAGCGTTCCTGCTTCTGGACCAATATCAATAATCATATCGGCCGCTTTCATAATATCTTCATCATGTTCCACCACAATAACGGTATTGCCTAAATCTCTTAATGATAGCAATACTTTTATCAAGCGCTCCGTATCTTTTGGGTGTAAACCAATACTAGGTTCGTCTAAAATATACATCGAACCTACCAGACTACTTCCTAATGAAGTGGCTAGATTAATACGCTGTGATTCACCCCCTGAAAGTGAAGCTGAATTTCTATTTAGGGTCAAATAATCCAATCCAACTTCGGTTAAAAAAGATAATCGATTGTTAATTTCAATCAATAAACGTTTCGCAATTTGTTTTTCATACACATCTAAATCGATGTTTTTGAAAAAACTAACAAGATGTTTTATAGGTAAATCAACTAAGTCCGAAACGGTTTTAGAATTTATTTTGACATATGATGCTTCTGTGCGTAGGCGTTTACCATTGCAGGAATTACATTTAGTTTTGCCTCTGTAGCGCGAAAGCATTACACGGTTTTGGATTTTATAATTCTTTTCCTCAAGTTCTTTAAAGAAATCATTTAAACCTTGAAAATACTTGTTTCCTTTCCAAATCAGTTCTTTTTGTTCCTCTGTCAACTGATAAAAAGGTTTGTGAATTGGAAAGTCAAATTTATAGGCGTTGTTTACTAGTTCATCACGAAACCAGCTCATACTTTCTCCTCGCCAAGGAAAAATAGCATTTTCGTAAATTGATAAAGTCGTGTTAGGAATTACTAATTCGGCATCAACACCAATAATTTTTCCATATCCTTCACAAACTGGACAAGCTCCATAAGGATTATTAAAACTAAACAAGTGAACATTTGGTTCTAAAAACGTCATTCCATCCATTTCAAAATTGTTTGAATAGGAGTATCTTTTTTCTGAGTTAAGTTCTTGTAGGTAACAAATTCCTTTTCCTTCAAAAAAAGCAGTTTGAACTGCATCTGCTAATCGGTTGTAAAATTCATCTTCCTCTTTTACAACTATTCGGTCAATAATTAGAAGAATATCTTTGTGAGCAAGAGAACTTGGTAAATCGTCTAAACGAACCATTTCTGTACCAACTAAAATTCTTGAAAAACCTTGTTGTAAGAGCACTTTTAGTTTGTCTTCCAGTTGTCTTCCTTCTTCGAGATGAATAGGAGCCAGGAGTAACCATTTGCTGTCAAGCGTAAAATTTTTAACATCATTGATTACATCAGAAACGGTATTTTTTTTGACTTCTTGACCTGAAACTGGCGAAAAAGTTCTTCCAATTCTAGCATAAAGCAATTTAATATAATCGTAAATTTCTGTAGAAGTACCAACCGTTGAACGTGCATTGGTCGTATTTACTTTTTGCTCAATAGCAATTGCGGGTGCAATTCCTTTGATATACTCTACTTTTGGTTTGTCTAACCTACCTAAAAATTGTCTGGCGTAAGAGGATAGACTTTCTACATAACGTCGTTGTCCTTCTGCATATAAAGTGTCAAATGCTAAACTTGACTTTCCAGAGCCTGAAAGTCCGGTAATCACCACTAGTTTATTTCTAGGAATAGCAACATCTACATTTTTTAGATTATGAACTTGCGCTCCCTTAATTATGATATTTTTCTTAGGATCTAGTTTAGAAAGGTCAATTTGCATACAAACAATTAATTTTTACAAAAGTAGTCAATTTTCAGATGAGAAAAAGGGTTCAACAATTCACAAATTTTATAGATAAATACATTTTTAATAAAAAGGAAAGCTCAAAATACCTATTTTTAATGTGTATAGTTTATGTATAGGTTTTACATCAACAAGAAAACTTTTTTAGTTTTAGTTTTACAGTAAATTAATATTCCATTATAAATGAAAAACCTTTTTTGTTTTGTACTCTTATTGATATCTTCTTTTGTTTTTTCTCAAGAGTTGCCTCCAATTGTAAAATATGCTCCTATAACATATGGAGGTGGAAATCAGAATTGGATGATTTCACAAGATCAAAATCACTATGTTTATTTTGCAAATAACGAAGGTCTTCTAGAATTCAATGGTTCTAACTGGGTACTTTATCCATCGCCTAATGAAACAATTATTCGTTCGGTTAAAGTTATAAATGATAGAATTTATACCGGATGTTACATGGAATTTGGTTTTTGGACTAGACAAGTTAATGGTAAATTAAAATATACTTCACTCAGTAGAACTATTAAAAGCAAAATTCTAGATGATGAACAGTTTTGGAATGTTTTGAAGTACGATCAGTTCGTTATTTTTCAATCTTTAAATAGGATTTATATTTATGATACCAAAAACAGAAATATTAGAATTATCGCTCCTAGAAATAGTATTGTTAAATCTTTTAGAGCCAATAATTCTATTTATTTCCAAACCATAAATGACGGTCTTTACGAAATTGAGAATGGGCGAGGTCGTTTGATTTCAAATCATCCCATTTTGAAGACAAACCGAATCGTTAATATTTTTTCTATTGATGATGGACTTTTGATTCAGACTCAGTTGAATGGTTTTTATAAACTCGTAGGGACAGGTTTGTCTAAATTTTCAACAGATGCAGATTCCGCAATAGAGGCTAGTAGTGTATATAGTAGTCAAATGCTTTCTGACGGTAGTTTTGCACTTGGAACGGTGTCTAATGGTATTTTTATTTTAACTAAAGAGGGGAAAATGAAATATCATATTTCTCAAAATAAAGGGTTAAGTAATAATACAGCCCTATCTTTATTTGAGGATGCTGATAAGAATCTTTGGGTTGGTTTAGACAATGGAATTAACTGTATCAATTTGCAGTCACCTATTAAAAGTTTTGTTGATGATACGGGAATTTTAGGAACGGTTTATGCCTCAAGATTATATAATGGGAAGTTATACATTGGTACAAACCAGGGCTTATTTTATAAAAATTACCAGTCTAATGATGAATTTAAATTTATAAACGGTACCAAGGGACAAGTTTGGTCTTTATTTCAATATGATGGGACTTTGTTTTGTGGTCATGATTCTGGGACTTTTGTAATAGAAGATGGTACAGCCAAAAATATTTTTCCAAATTCTGGCACATGGAATTTTAAGATTGTTCCCAATCATAAAGAGTTTTTACTTCAAGGAAATTATTCGGGAATTTCTGTTTTGATGAAAAACAATAATCAATGGGTTTTTAGAAATAAAATAAGAGGATTCAACTCCTCGTCACGTTATTTTGAAATCACAAATGATTTAGAAGTATATGTAAGCCATGAATACAAAGGCATTTTTGTTATACAGCTAGATAGTAAATTTTATAAAACCAAATCTGTAAAGACATTTTCGTCACCCACAAAAGGGAAAAATGCTAGTTTGAATAAGTATAATAATACGATTTATTATGCCTATAAAGAGGGTATTTTTAGATTGAATCCTAAAACAAAACAATTTGAAAAAGATAAATTGTTAAGTGCTGTTTTTGAGAAAGATGAATATACTTCGGGTAAATTAATTGTAGATGATTCAAACAAAATTTGGTTGTTTTCAAAAAATTATATCCATTATTTTTCATTAGGAAAATTAAGCAATCAGTTGAAACAAAATGTTATTCCTATACCAGCTTCCTTAACAAATTCGATGTTGGGATTTGAAAATGTTACTCAAATTTCGAATACCAATTATTTGATAGGAACTACGGATGGATATTATGTGTTAAATGTTAATGACTTAAGTTTTAAAAATTATAAGGTTACAATATCTAATATTGAAACAAATAAATTGAATGAGAGTTTTAAAGACAATTCTATTGAGGATGAGGGTTGTTTTAAATACGATGAAAATAACATAACATTTAATTATACAGTCCCTGAATTTAATAAATATATTAATGCGGAATACCAGTATTTGTTAGAAGGATTTCAGGATGATTGGAGCAAATGGGGCGCTAAATCCACGGTGAATTTTAAAAATCTACCATCTGGAGATTATACATTTAAAGTGCGCGCAAAATTTGCAAATTCTCCACTTGAGAACACAGCTGTTTATTCGTTTACGATTTTAAAACCTTGGTATGCAACGAATGTTGCACTTTTGCTTTATTTGATGTTGGGATTTATTGTAGCTCGTTTTATTCATAAAGCCTACAAAAACTATTATCATAAACAAAAAGAAAAATTAATAGAAGAAAACAATCTTTTATTAGAAATCAAAGAGCTTGAAAATAGTCAGGAATTAATGCGAATCCGAAATGAGCAATTGTCTAATGTTGTAGATGAAAAAAACAGAGAATTAGCGGTTTCCACTATGAGTTTGAATAGCAAAAATGAATTGCTGACTTTTATTAAAGATGATCTTAAAAAGAACGTACAAGAAGGTAGTGGAAGCATCAAATCTGTGATTACAACAATCAATAAAAATATAACCGAAGAAGATTCTTGGAATGTTTTTAAAGAGGCCTTTGATAGTGCAGATAAGGACTTTTTGAAAAAGGTAAAACTAGCACATCCTTCATTGACTCCAAATGATTTAAGACTATGTGCCTACTTGAGACTGAATCTTTCCTCTAAAGAAGTGGCTCCTTTGCTGAATATTTCGGTTCGAAGCGTAGAGATAAAAAGATATCGTTTGCGTAAAAAAATGGAGTTATCGCATGAACAAGGACTAGTTGAATATATTATGGCTGTATAGGAACAGTCTTTTACAGCTTATAAAACTATACATTACCACAACAATACCGTTATCGTTGTGGTTTTTTTGTTCCTAATGAAAAGTCAGCTTCTTAATTTTGTCTTAAATTCTTAGGTTTTTTTTAAGAAAAAAAATAAAATCTAGTTTTTTTTAGATTGTATGTTTTTTGTTGAGGTTCATCTTAATCTATTATTATGTAGTTACGATTAGTTTTATAACTCACAAAAAACACAAAATTATGAAGTCAAATTATCTATTAATTATTTTTCTGCTTCTGTCTACTTTTGGTTTTGCCCAAAGTTATGACATTGGCGGAGTAGTAAAAGAAACAACTTCGGGATTGCCTCTGCCTGGAGTAAATGTTCAAGTTAAAAATTCCCAAAAAAGTACTATAACGGATTTTGATGGACAATTCATGTTGAAAGGAGTTTCGTCAGGAACTACGCTTGTATTTTCTTATGTGGGCTACAAAAATTTTGAATATAAAGTAACCTCAAGCAGTAATACTATTGTTATTTCATTAAAAGAAGATTCGAAGGTATTAGATGAAGTAGTAGTTATTGGTTATGGTAGCCAGAAAAAAAGACAGGTAACTGGAGCTGTATCTGTTTTGGATAGTAAAACATTGGATGTTTTAAAACCAGTAAAAATAGAGCAAGCCTTACAAGGAACTGTTTCTGGTGTGAACGTAACCACCACTTCAGGTGCTCCTGGAGCAGCTTTAGATATTCGTATTCGTGGTATAGCAACAAACGGACAAAATGGACCAACTACTATTATTGATGGATATGTAGGTGAACTAGGATTATTAAACCCAAATGATATTGAATCTATTACAGTATTGAAAGATGCACAAGCGGCTATTTATGGTACTATTGGTGCTAATGGTATCATCTTGGTTACTACAAAAACAGGAAAGAAAAATGCTAAGACCAAAGTTTCTTTCAATACATATACTGGTTTTCAAGAAACTTCAAGAACGCTTCCAACATTAAATGCAACAGAATATGCTTTGTTGCTTAATGAAAGTTATGCTAATGGCGGAAAAGCAATCCCTATTCCAATTGTGTCAGGTTTAGGAAAAGGAACCAATTGGCAAAATGAGGTTTTTAAAAGTGGTGTACCTTTAATAAATCATGATATTTCTATTACAGGTGGTTCTGATAAGGTAACTTATGCTGTCAGTGGTTCCCACTTAGATCAAGAAGGGATTATAGGAGGCAGTAAATCAGGGTTCTTAAGAAACACGGCTAGAGTCGCTTTAGGAGCTGATTTAAGTGATAAATTGAAATTGAAAACGAATGTTATTTATACATATTTCAATAGAAAATCATTGAATGAAAACGGATTAGGTTCTGTGTTGTTTAATGCATTGAATACTCCAGCTACTTTGTCTCCTTATGATGCTAATGGTGATTATACATTAGTGCCAAGTACTACAGGATTAGGGATAGAAATCATAAATCCATTAGCTCAGATTTCAAATACTTATAATGATTATAATTTCAAAAAGTTGAATGGAAACTTTGGTTTAGATTATAAACTCTTTGACGGTTTTGTACTTTCGAGTTCTATGGGATTCAATACTTCTAATAGTGAATCAAGAAATTTTGCAAAACAAGTTAGTTATGGAGGAAAAGTGTTTGATGTAGCAAGAAGTTCTGTTTCTCAATCAGCTGTTAACGACAATGATTACTCTTTTGATATTTTTGGAACGTATACCAAAAAAATTGCGGATAGTCATAACTTTTCAGCCACACTAGGAAATACCATATACAAACAATGGGGTAATGGTTTATTTGCTACAGGATATGATGTTCCAAATAATTCATGGGATTATGCTGATATTTCATTAGCCAATGGCGTATTAGAAGCTAAAACAAATGGCTCGTATAGCTATGACGAAAGAAGACTTTCTTATTTCGGTAGAATGCAATACGATTATAAAGGAAAATATCTTTTGTCTGCTATGTTAAGACGTGATGCTTCTACAAAATTTGGACCAGGGAATAGAGTAGGTTACTTTCCTTCTTTTACAGCAGGTTGGGTGATTTCTGACGAAGGTTTTTATGGAGATGCTAAAGTTGTGAACTTTATGAAATTAAGAGCTAGTTATGGAACCCTTGGTAACGATCAAATTCCTAATAATGGTTACATTTCTCAGTTAACAGGTGAAGGAACTTATGTTTTTGATGGTGCTTTAGCAACAGGAACCGCTACAGGTCAAGTGCCTAATCCTAATATTAAATGGGAAGAAGCTAGAAAATTTGATGTTGGTTTAGACCTTAAATTATTGGATAACAAAGTGTCTATTGTTACCGATTATTTTATTGATACTAGAGCTGATTTGTTAATACCAAACATACCGGTTTCGGGAATTACTGGGAATGCTGCTCCAGGAGCTAGTTCTCCTACTATTAATGCTGGAACCGTACGAAATTCAGGTCTAGAGTTTTCTGTTGATTACAAAAACAAATTTTCAGATACTTTTTCTATGAGTGCAGGCTACAATATTACCTTCCTTAAAAATGAAGTCTTAGAAGTAAATAACGGAATAGGATTTATTGAAGGAGGATCATTTGGAGTAGGTCAGCCAGCTTCTTCAAGAATGGAAGTAGGTCAGCCAATAGGTTATTTTTATGGATATAAAATGGATGGAATTTTTCAAAATCAATCAGAAATTGATGCGCATCCTTCTCAAATTGCTTTAGGTGCTAATGCTGCGCCTGGAGATATTCGTTATGTTGATATAAATGGCGATGGAGTTATTGATACTAAAGACAGATCAAATATTGGAGATCCAATTCCAACAGCAACAATGGGTTTCAATCTACAGTTGAATTATAAAAATATAGATTTTGCAGTATATACTTTTGCTTCTGTTGGTAATGATATGATTAGAAATTATGAAAGAACACTTTCTGACGCAAATCGTTTAGACTATGTTCTTGATAGATGGACTGGTCAAGGTACGACTAATGCTACTCCAAGAGTTACAACCGGAGCTACAGCTAACAATGTTTTGTCTAGTTATTTTGTTGAAGATGCTTCTTATTTAAGAATCCAAAACATTCAACTGGGGTATACATTAAATCAGAAAACAGCCGAAAAAATAGGAATGACTAAGCTGAGATTCTATACCGGCGTTAACAACCTTTATACGTTTACAAAATACAAAGGCTTTGACCCAGGAGCATCTAATGGAGCTCCTATTGGCGGAGGAATCGATTATGGTTTTTATCCTATACCAAGAACCTATATGTTAGGATTAAACATTAATTTTTAATTAATATTAAAATGAAAAAGTATATTTTTATTACCATAGCCACGATAACTATTTTATCAACCACCACCATTTCCTGTTCAGATGAATTTGTAAATCGTGATCCAGTTTATTCTATCGATTCAGAGAATTATTTTAATTCTAAATCTGATTATGATAATGCTTTGATTGCTGCTTATGATCTTTTGCAATCAAGTTATGTGAATGTTTTGTTAGGGGAAATTGCATCAGATAATACATTAGCTGGTGGAGAAAGCCAAACAGATGTAATTGGTTTTCAACAAATCGATGACATGATTCACACGCCAGTTAATAGCAATTTGAGAGACATTTGGAATTGGATGTTTGCTGGAGTACAAAGAGCTAACTACATATTAGAGTTCAAAGACAGAACAGATTTTGAAGGGAAAAATCAAATTATTGCTGAAGCTCGTTTTCTTAGAGCCTATTACCATTTTGAATTAGTAAAATGGTTTGGTCCAATTCCGATGAATGGAGATAAACGATTTAGTGCTGGAGAGGAAAAAACAATTCCACGTTCACCTGTTGCGGATGTTTACGCATCAATCGAAGCAGATTTAATTTTTGCTTCCGAAAACTTAGCTGCAATTCCTTCACAAAAAGGTAGAGCAACTAAAGGTGCTGCACTTGCACTTTTAGGAAAAGCATATTTGTATCAAGATAAGTTCACTCAAGCGGCAAGTACTTTAGAAAGAGTAATTTCAAGTTCTAACTATTCACTAGTAACAGATTACAATACAATTTTTGAAGATGAAGGAGAAAATGGTTTAGAATCCGTTTTCGAAGTCCAATATACGGATAAAGAAGGTGCTGGATTTGGATGTTTACAATGTAGCGAGGGTAATGTAGCTGTTGGTTTTAGTGGTCCAAGAAATTATACAGGAAGTTTATTTACCTCAGGTTTTAGTTTTAATGTACCTACGCAAGAAGTGGTAGACGCATTTGAAGTTGGAGACAACAGAGAAGCAGTTACCATTTTAGATATTGCAGCTTGGGCAGCAGCAACAGGTGCTTCGGCAGGTGAAGGATATGAGCACACAGGATATTTTAATAGAAAATACATTCCAAGAAAAAGAAGCGCTGATGCTCAAGGAGATTTGAATTTAACGAATCCTAATAATTATAGAGCAATTCGTTATGCAGATGTTTTATTGATGGCAGCAGAAGCTTACAACAGAAGCGGATTAGATGATGCTAAAGCTAGAGGATATCTAAATCAAGTTCGTCGTCGTGCTTTTGGAGATGTGAATCATGATATTTCTGCGTCAGGAGCAGCTTTGACTGACTTTATTTGGGCAGAAAGAAGAGTAGAATTGGTAGGCGAAGGACATCGATTCTTTGACTTAGTGAGAACGGGTAAAGCAGCTCAGGAAATTGATGGATTTGTTGCAGGAAAAAATGAATTATTCCCTATTCCAATAGAGGAAATTCAATTCGCAAATGGAAATTGGGCACAAAACCCTGGATATTAAAAAACAGTATTATGAAAAAATTAAAATTAATAATAAGTCTTTTTGTTTTAACCATTTTTATTGGTTGTTCAAATGAGAATAGTGATATCAATTTAGATGCGATAGGTGCTCCAACAAATATTTCGACATTAGTCACTGTAACGCAGGATAACACAGGAAAGGTAACGTTCTTGCCTACTGGAGAAGGTGTGACAAGATTTGAAATCTATTATGGTGATGGAACCGCAGAATCAGGATATGTTAATCCAGGTGAAACAATATCTCACATCTATAAAGAAGGTATTTATCAAGTTAAAACAACTGGGGTTACTTTAAATGGTAAAAGAACAGAAGTAACCCAAATTATTACAGTGTCATTTAAAGCACCCGAAAATTTAGAGGTTGTTATTGCAAATGATTTGGCTGTTTCTAAAAAAGTAACAGTTACTGCAACTGCCGATTTTGCTTTGTTTTATGATGTGTATTTTGGCGAAGCAGGTAATCCAGATCCTATTTCGGTTAACATTGGAGAGTCTGTTTCTTATGTTTATCAAAACACTGGAGTGTATACTATACGAGTAGTTGCAAAAAGTGCTGCGATAAAAACTATTGAGTATAGTGAGGACTTTGCAGTGACTCTTGTTAGTAAACCGAATACATCAGCTCCTACACCGCCTAATAGACAAGCAGGAGATGTGATTGCTATTTATAGTTCAAAATATACAGATGTTGCAGGTACAAATTATTTCCCAGATTGGGGACAAGCAGGTCAAGGCAGTAGTTGGGCTGAATTTAATTTGAATGGTGATAAAATGTTGAATTATATCAATTTAAGTTACCAGGGAATAGCATTAGCGGATGGTACTTCTATAAATGTTTCTAATATGCAATATCTTCATATGGATGTTTGGACTGCTGATTTAGCAAAAATTGAAACTTCTTTAATCAGTAAAACCAATGGAGAAAAACCGGTTGTAAAAGATCTTGTTGCTAATCAATGGACGAGTATTGATATTCCAATTTCTGCATTTACAAGTCAAGGAATGACAGTTGCTGATATTTTTCAATTAAAATTTGTTGGAACTCCTTGGGCTGCTGGAAGTGTTTTTATTGATAATATTTATTTCTATAAAACACCTTCACAATTGATTGAATTGCCAATTGATTTTGAAGCTGGTTCTTTGACATACACCTGGAGTGGTTTTGGAGATGCGGGTTATGGACCAATACCAGCTGCTGTTATTACAAATCCAGACAAGACAGGACTTAATGTATCTGACAAAGTAGTTAAAATAGAAAAAACATCAGGAGCGCAAGTTTGGGCTGGAGCTAGTTTGAATTTAGAGTCTCCAATTGATTTTACAAAAGGCACAAAAGTTAAAGTGGCAGTTTGGTCTCCAAAAGTAGGTGCTAAAATATTATACAAAATGGAAGTTTCTACATCTCCAAAAGATGGAAATGGAAATCCAACTGTTTTTGTTGAGGTAGAAGCAACTACAACAGTCGCAAATGAGTGGCAAGTATTAACATTCGATTTGGCAGCTGCTACTGGTTTTAGTACCGCTAATTTGTATGATAGAGTAATATTATTCCCAGATTTTGGAGTGAATGGCACGGGCTCAATTTATTACTTTGATGATATTAAACAATCCAATTAAATAAACAGAACATGAAAAAAATAATTATAAATATAGTATCCATTTTTGCACTTCTGTTGATGGTCAATTGTCAAGATGATAATTTTTCTTTTGGATCAATAGATGCACCAACAAATCTTGAAGTTACAGCGGAAATAGTAGGTCAATCAGCAGATTTTCCTGACGGTGATGGTTCTGGTAAAATTAAATTAAAAAGTACAGCAGATAATGCTATTTCGTACAAGTATATTTTCTCTGATGGTACTTCTGAAAATGCACCAAACGGTGTTTTTGAGAAACGTTTTACTAAACCAGGTGTAAATACTTATGTTATTACCGTAATAGCTTCTGGTAGAGGAGGAATAACTACTAATACTACTTTGGAAATTAAGATTTTGAGTAATTTCACAGATGATGAAGCAGTACAACTTTTAACAGGCGGTAGTTCTAAAAAATGGTATTGGTCAGCTTCTGAAACGGGACACTTAGGAGTTGGTCCTAATAGTTCAGATGTTACGCAAAATTATTATCCAGTATGGTATCAAGCGGCTGCTTTTGAAAAAGCAGGATCTCCAAATAGCAGTTGTTTGTATGATAATGTATTGACATTTTCATTAGATGGAGATCAATTGAAGTTTAATTTAGATAATGGTGGTAGAACATTTTTCAATGCAGCATTTCTTAGTGTTGGTGGCGGTTCAGGAAGTGAAGACTCGTGTCTTGATTATGCAACAACAGGATTAAAAACAGTTACTTTAAGTCCATCTGAGTCTGTAATAACAACTAATCCAGAGCACGCTACTCAAACTAGAGGAACTATGTTGAATATAGCTGATGGTGGTTTTATGGGATACTACATAGGACAAAGTTCTTATGAAATATTGTCAATCACTGCAAATCGTATGGTTGTTAGGGCAGTTATGGGAGGAAATCCAGCTTTGGCTTGGTATCATATTTTTACAACAACACCTCCAAACCAAACTCCAGATACTGATTACACTAATTTAGTTTGGTCTGATGAGTTTAATACTGATGGTGCTCCTGATTCTACAAAATGGGGATATGACCTTGGCGCAGGCGGCTGGGGTAATAGTGAAACGCAAACCTATACCAATAGCGCTAACAACGTAATTGTAACAGGTGGGAACTTAAAAATTACAGCCAAAAAAGAAGGTTCGGATTATACTTCTGCCAGATTAAAATCAGAAGGAAAATATGAATTTACTTATGGTAAAATAGAATTTAGAGCTAAATTGCCAGTTGGCGGAGGTACTTGGCCAGCAGTGTGGTCTTTAGGAAGTGATTATGCAACGAATACTTGGCCTGGTTGTGGAGAAATTGATTTCATGGAACACAAAGGGAATGATCCAAATGTAATTCATGGAACACTTCATTATCCTGGACATTCAGGTGGAAATGCAAATACTTCGACTAAGACTATTACTAATGCATCGACTGAATTCCATGTCTATAAAACGGTTTGGAGCCCTACCTCAGTTAAGTTTTATGTAGATGATACTTTGTTTCATTCTTTTGCAAATGATAATACAGTGCCATTTAATAAAGATTTTTTCTTAATTTTGAATGTAGCTATGGGAGGAACTTTTGGTGGAACAATTGATCCTACATTCACACAATCTTCAATGGAGGTTGATTATATTAGGGTATATCAATAGTAATAAATTATAAATTCTAACAAAATTAGAAGGCCGGTTATCTTCCGGCCTTTTAGTTTTAATGGCATAAAAAAAATGAGACAAATAAGATATAAATTAGCCTTTGCATCATTCTCTATAATCACTTTTTTACTAGTAGGTTGTAGCAGTAAAATAATGAAATCCCCAATTTCATATTCGAAAGAAAATACTTTAGAAACTAAAGTTGATTCTGTTATGAAGTTAATGACTTTAGAAGAAAAAGTAGGACAGCTCAATCAATATAATGGATTTTGGGAAATTACAGGCCCAACTCCAAAAGAAGGGCAGGCAGCAAAAAAATACGAAGACCTTAAAAAAGGATTAGTAGGTTCGATGCTAAATGTAAAAGGTGTTAAAGATGTGAGGGCATTACAGAAAATTGCTGTAGAACAAACTCGATTAGGGATTCCATTGATTTTTGGTTTTGATGTTATTCATGGGTATAAAACTATTAGCCCTATTCCATTGGCGGAAGCCGCAAGTTGGGATTTAGAAGCGATAAAAAAATCGGCTGAAATTGCTGCTGAAGAAGCTTCATCGGTAGGATTAAATTGGACTTTTGCACCGATGATTGATATTTCAAGAGATGCTCGTTGGGGACGTGTTATGGAAGGTGCTGGTGAAGATACTTATTTAGGAAGTAAAATTGCTGTAGCTCGAATCCAAGGTTTTCAAGGAGATTTAAAATCAAATAAAAACATTTTGGCTTGCGCCAAACATTTTGCAGGCTATGCTTTTGCAGAAGCAGGGAGAGATTATAATACGGTAGATGTAAGCGAGTCAACTTTGCAAAATACTATTTTCCCACCTTTCAAAGCTGCTGTTGATGCTGGTGTCAAAACATTCATGAATTCTTTTAATGAATTGAATGGCATTCCGGCAACAGGAAATTCATATTTGCAAAGACAGGTGTTAAAAGGAGACTGGAAGTTTGATGGCTTTGTAGTTTCTGATTGGGGCTCTATCAACGAGATGATTCCTCATGGTTATGCAAAAGATAGTAAACAGGCCGCTGAAATTGCTTTGAATGCTGGTTCAGACATGGATATGGAATCAAGTGCTTATGTTGATCATTTAGTAGCATTAGTTAAAGAAGGCAAAGTAAAAGAAAGCCTGATTGATGATGCAGCTAAAAGAATTTTAAAAGTTAAATTTGAATTAGGTTTGTTTGATGATCCATATCGTTATTGCGACGAAACCCGTGAAAAAGAAACTATCGGAAGTCCAGCTATTCAAGAAGGGGTTTTGGACATGGCTAGAAAGTCAATAGTTTTGTTAAAGAATGAAAATGAATTACTTCCATTAAAAAAATCAGGTCAAAAAATTGCTCTTATTGGCGCATTAGCAAATGATAAAACGAGTCCTTTAGGAAGCTGGAGAATCGCTGCTGATGATAATACTGCAGTTTCTGTTTTAGAAGGTTTACAAGCATATAAAGGAAACCAACTTAGCTTTGCTAAAGGTGCTGATGTAGCAGTAGGTAGAACTCAGTTTATTTGGGAAACCAAAATCAATATGACAGACAAGACTGGATTTGAAGAGGCTATTGCTGTGGCAAAAAACGCGGATGTAGTTATTATGGTTTTGGGAGAGCATGGTTTGCAATCTGGAGAAGGTAGGAGTAGAGCTGATATTGGTTTGCCCGGAGTGCAACAAGAGTTATTAGAAGAGATTTATAAAGTTAATTCTAATATTGTTTTGGTATTAAATAATGGTCGTCCATTAGCAATTCCTTGGGCAGCTAAAAATATTCCTGCAATTGTAGAAGCATGGCAATTAGGAACTCAAAGTGGTAATGCTATTGCTCAAGTTTTATACGGGGATTATAATCCTAGCGGTAAACTACCTATGACTTTTCCTAGAAATATAGGTCAAGTTCCTTTGTATTATAATGCAAAAAGTACTGGACGACCTATCATGAATGAACCAGATAGCGTGTTTTGGACTCATTATATTGATGAAAAAAACACACCACTTTATCCTTTTGGCTTTGGATTAAGTTATGCTAAATTTGAATATTCTGATTTGAAATTGTCTTCGAACACATTTGCTAAAGACGGAAAAATTGAGGTTTCTATAAATGTTAAAAACTCTGGAAAAGTAGCTGGTAAAGAAGTAGTTCAGTTGTATATTAGAGATTTGATAGGAAGTATAACTCGTCCAGTAAAAGAACTAAAAGGTTTTGAAATGATTGAGCTAAAGCCAAACGAAACTAAAAAAGTAGTATTTTCAATTGATGAAAAAACGATTCAATATTTTACAGCTAATTCAAGATGGGAAGCCGAAGCAGGAGATTTTAAAGTTTTTATAGGAGGGAATTCTGAGAAAACTATGGAAGCTGATTTTCAATTTATTAATTAATTCAAAATGAAGAAACTTTTAATTTTAATATGTATTACAAACCTATGTTGGTCCCAACAAACTAAAAGGAAACTGGTTTGGGAAGAGAATTTCAATCAGCCAACTTTGGATGAATCAACATGGAATTTTGAGCTCGGCGATGGCTGTCCTAATTTGTGTGGCTGGGGTAATAATGAACGTCAAGTTTATACTACCCAAAACCATGAAATCAAGAATGGAAACCTGATTATTCATGCCAAGAAAGAATTAAACAAGTATACTTCAACCAAAATTACAACAAAAGATAAAAGGTCTTTTTTGTATGGTCGAATGGAAACCAGAGCAAAACTTCCTGTTGGTTCCGGAATTTGGCCAGCATTCTGGATGCTAGGACAGAATATTGATCAGATTGGTTGGCCAAAGTCAGGTGAAATTGATATTTTGGAATATATTGGAAAAGAGCCACATATGGTATTCACCACTTTGCATACTCAAGACAGTCATGGTAATACTATAAACACTAAGAAAACCAAATTCCCTACTATTGAAGAAGGGTTTCATGTGTTTGCTTTGGATTGGACGAAAGATAAAATGGAGTTTTATGTAGATGAAGTTTTGGTGTATACTTTTCAACCAGAAGTCAAAAATGAAGATACTTGGCCATTCAATAAGCCGTTTTATTTTATTCTAAATGTAGCTATTGGTGGAAATTTTGGTGGACCAGCTGTTGATGATTCAATTTTCCCACAAGATTTCATAATTGATTATGTTAAAGTATATCAATAAGATTTGTTTAAAGGCGTAAAGCATTGTTTTACGCCTTTTATTATCTGTTTGGTTTTCTGAAAGAACTTGTTAATGTATTCGATTTATCACAAATAAATCCCTTTATTTATTGAATTTGTTTAAAAAATCTTAATTTTTCTTAATTTTATTTGTGTCTTAAAATAAATATTTGTTAAATTTGGCAAATAACTAACCAAAATCTATAAGTAGCCTATAGCAAAAAATTACTTTTTTAAAAAATTTACCCCCGAATTTTTAACTAAATTAAAAAGTATAATTATGGCTACTTTACAACTTACAGACGCCCTGTTAGTACAAGATTATGTTGCAGGCAATGAAAATGCTTTAGCAGAATTAATCAAAAGGCACGAATCTAAAATTTACGGATTTATTTACTCTAAGATTTCAGACAGAGATATATCAAATGATATTTTTCAAGATACTTTTATTAAAGTAATCAAAACACTTAAATCAAGTTCCTATAATGAAGAAGGTAAATTTTTACCCTGGGTTATGCGAATTTCCCACAATCTTATTGTAGATCATTATAGAAAAAACAAGAAAATGCCTTTATTCAGAGAAACAGAAGAGTTTTCTATTTTCTCTATAATGTCTGATGATTCACTTACTATTGAAAATAAAATAATTTCAGAACAAGTAGAATTAGATTTAAAAAAGCTTATCGAAGAACTACCAGCTGATCAAAAAGAAGTTTTGGTTATGCGTATGTATCAAGACATGAGTTTTAAAGAAATTTCAGAAATTACAGGTGTTAGCATCAATACTGCCTTAGGTAGAATGCGTTATGCGTTAATGAATATGAGAAAAGTTATCGACAAACATCAAATTATTTTAACGAATTAATACTATTTGAAGAATAAATGCGTTGTATTATGAAATTCTAATCAAATTGTAATATGGCGAAAATTTACTCTAAAAAAATTGCAGGTGCTAAAAAAATGAAACCCAACAAGGAAGTAGTTTCGTTTTTATTAAATTACTCTAAAGCACTAAATATTATAAAAACTAAAAATAATACTTTCGAGATTATCTCTAATTAAAATTGAAAAGTACTTTTTGTTTTTAATGAAAAAGCAAATTCTTAAATTCACTATTTATTGTTAAGTAAATAGTGAATTTTTTTATGAAAATTATTTCTGATTTACGGATTCTAAGACTGATTTTCTACCGATAGTTCGTGTAATAATATCTTTTTCTAAATTCCAACCTCGTGCAGGAGAATATTCTCTTCCGTACCAAATAATCTGAAGGTGCAAATCATTCCATAATTCTTCTGGGAAAAGGCGTTTTGCATCTTTTTCTGTCTGAACTACATTTTTTCCGTTGGTCAGATTCCATCGATACATCAATCTATGAATGTGCGTATCTACAGGGAACGCAGGAACACCAAAAGCTTGCGACATAACAACACTCGCTGTTTTATGACCTACGGCTGGTAATTCCTCTAGAGCCTCAAAACTTTGTGGTACTTTGCCATCATATTTGTCAATCAAAATATGTGATAAACCATGAATTCCTTTTGATTTCATTGGTGATAACCCACAAGGTCTAATGATTTCTTTGATTTCCTCAACCGACATTTTTATCATATCGTATGGGTTGTCAGCTTTTGCAAATAGCAAAGGTGTAATTTGGTTTACTCTAACATCCGTGCATTGTGCGGAAAGCAAAACTGCTATTAAAAGCGTATAAGGATCTTTATGATCTAATGGAATAGGAATTGTAGGATATAATTCTTTTAACGTATTTATAACAAATGTTACACGTTCCTGTTTGTTCATTTTTGTATTTTTATATACAGTAAAAATAGTATAAATTCTATTAGATGCCTAATTCAGTTTTGTGTTGTAAATTCTTGTTTTTAATGGTTTTTCCAATAATTAAATAAAAGAAAACGACATCGTAATTTGGACATACTTAATAACTTTAAACCATATTTAAAAAGATGATAACATTAAAAAAAGGAGATAAAGCACCTGATTTTTCAGGACTTGACCAAGACGGTAAATCACATCAATTAGCGGATTATAAAGGACATAAATTAGTTGTTTTCTTTTATCCAAAGGCGAATACACCAGGATGTACAGCTGAAGCATGTGATTTAAGAGATAATTTTGAACGATTTCAAGCTAATAATTATGCCCTTTTAGGAGTTAGTGCCGATGGACAAAAAGCACAAGCAAAGTTTAAAGATAAATATAATTTCCCTTTTCCATTATTAGCTGATGAGGATAAATCAGTAATAGAAGCTTTTGGGGTTTGGGGTCCCAAAAAGTTTATGGGAAGAGAATATGATGGTATAAATAGGAGCACTTTTGTAATTGATGAAAACGGAATTATAGATGAGGTAATTACCGATGTGAAAACTAAAGCCCACGCTGCTCAGATACTAAAATAAATACATTTTAAATAAAAAGCGAGAACAGATAATTAATCTTTCCTCGCTTTTTTTATGTTTAAATTGTAATTTGAATCTAATTACTAACGGTCAAAAAATTGTTAGGTTCGTAGCCAAATAAATGTTGCGCTTTGATAATATCAGCAACACCAGAAGGCAACATGCTTTCCCATCCAGGTTTTCCTTGACTAATCATTTTTAAAACCTCACGAGAGAAAACTTCTAGAATTTCAGGATTGTAGTCATCAATATCAACTACTTTTCCGTTAAATTTAAAGAATTTATATAATTCTTTCATTCTAGGATGAACTTTAAGATTCTCTGATGTTATTACTTCGCCATTATCGCCTAACATAGGATATAAAAACACTTTCATATCACGATAGAATAATTTTCCGAAGGCTTCTAGAATTCCTCCACTCAAATGGCGGTAGTATTTTTCATCAAAAATATCGACTAAATTGTTTACACCCATCGCTAATCCCATTCTAGCTTTGGTATAATTTGCAAAATATTCAACCACTTTGTAATATTCTTGAAAGTTTGATATCATTACCGTTTGTCCTAATGAACAAAGTAATTGCGCACGATCCATAAAATCTCGTTCGTCAATTTCGCCATCAGAACGTAAATTTGAAAGTGTGATTTCAAAAATAACTAAGGTGTTTTCTTTTTCAACTTTATTTTCTTCCAAAAACATTTTCAATGATTTCTCATACATATCCATGTTTACCTTTGTTACAGGACGGAAACTTCCTCTAAAAGCAAGTATGTTTTTTTTGTATAAAATAGCAGCTGGAAGTATGTTTTTGCCTTCTGGATTGAACATTACGGCATCAGTCATTCCGTTTTTTACTAATTGTAAACTCATCAAACGATTATCTACATCAGCAAAACGAGGTCCTGAAAAATTGATTGTATCAATTTCTAATTGGTCTTTATCTAAATGATCATATAGATAACGCAATAATTTTTTTGGATCGTTGTATTTGTAAAAAGCTCCGTAAATCAAGTTCACCCCAAGAATACCAAGAGTTTCTTGTTGTAAACGCGAATCAGTTTCTTTAAACCGAATATGAATTATGATTTCGTTGTATTCTTCTGTTGGCTCAATTTGATAACGAATACCTACCCAGCCGTGGCCTTTAAATTGTTTAGCAAAATCAATAGTAGCAACGGTATTAGCATAACTGAAAAACATTTTGTTAGGATGTTTCTCTCTGTTAAGCCTTCTCTCCATGATATCAACTTCATGAAAAAGCATTTTTTTAAGTCGGCTTTCAGTTACATAACGACCGTCTTCTTCAACTCCATATATTGCATCACTAAAATCTTTGTCATAAGCTGACATGGCTTTTGCAATTGTTCCTGATGAACCACCTGATCTAAAAAAATGTCGAACGGTTTCTTGACCAGCACCAATTTCGGCAAAAGTCCCGTAAATATTTTCGTTTAAATTGATACGTAGTGCCTTGTCTTTAATTGAAGGTACTTGCTCTATGGCTTTGTCTCCTTTGAGTTTTATTTTTTTGGTATCCATTTTTATTTAAATAGGCTGATAATGTTACAAAGTTAACAAAATAGGCTTCTAAAGAAAGATATTTAACCCTATTTTTGTAAAAAAAACAAGAGTGTTGAATATATATTTTTTAGGTACCGGAACATCACAAGGAATCCCTATTATAGGAAGTAGCCATCCAGTATGTAAAAGTACTGATTTTAAGGATAAAAGACTCCGAGTTTCTGTTTGGATTCATTGGGATGCGCATTCTTTTGTGATTGATTGTGGACCTGATTTTAGACAGCAAATGCTCACTTCTAATTGTGGAAAACTGGACGGAATTCTGTTTACTCATGAACATGCGGATCATACGGCTGGTTTAGATGATATTAGGCCTTTTAACTTTAGACAAGGAGAAATGCCTATTTATGGTCATCAGCGAGTGATTGATAATCTTAAAAAACGCTTTGATTATGTTTTTGAAACAGAAAATAAATACCCTGGAGCGCCTTCTGTAAAAACCATCGAAGTTGTTAATGATGAACCATTTTCTATTGGAGATAAAATCGCTATTCCTATTAATGCGATGCATGGAAATTTACAAGTTTTTGGATACCGAATAGAAAATTTTGCCTATTTGACGGATGTAAAAACAATTGAAGATGAGGAAATAGCTAAATTGAAAAACCTCGACGTTCTCGTTATTAATGCGTTAAGAGATACTTTTCACGAGACTCATTTTAATTTGCAGGAAGCATTGGATTTTATAAATTTGGTGCAACCAAAAAAAGCATTTTTGACTCATATAAGTCATATTTTAGGCTTTCATGAAGAAGTCCAACAAAAGTTGCCTGAAAATATTTTTCTGGCTTACGATAATTTAGAAATTACAATTTAAATCACCTAAAATGAAAAAATCATTATTGCTCTATCTTTTTATTCTTTCTTTATTGATGACTGTTTTTACGTATATGTTTTTAAGTAAAGAAGTTAGTTTTGAGCAAAATAAATATAAAAGAGTGACTACAAGACTAAAAGATAGTTTGAATTCAGTAACCGCTAAACTTGCTGATGCTAATTATTTTTCTTTGGAAAAAAACGAAAATGCACAAAATTATTTTGAATCAACTGCCTCGGAAAAGACCATTCAATATGAAAAATTAATCCCTTTTGTCACGGAAAAATTATTGGATTTTAATTCTAATCCAAAGGGAAATCCGTATACGGGACAAGATCAAATAGGGGCTAATAAATTTATTATAAATAAAGTAAAAATTCTAAATCACAGATGGATTATTGCTGATTTTAGTGATGGTGAAATTTGGGGTGAAGTTCTATTAAAATATTTTGTCAATGATGACGAAAGTATATCCTTCGAAGTTAATCAGTCTTTATTGTATCAGAAATAAAAAAAAGGTTCTAATTAGAACCTTTTTTTTAGTGTTGTAATAACCAATTTTTAAAATCATAAAAATTCTGAGGCGCTACTCCGTGTCCTACAGGATATTCTTTATAAGTTGATTCGATTCCTAAATTATCCAAAAATGGTTTTGTTTTTCTAGCCCATTCTACAGGAATAACTTGATCTACAGTTCCGTGCGAAGCAAAAATAGAAAGCTTTGAAAAATCATTGTTTTTATAATTTTCTTCAAAAATAGGCTCGCTTATGTAACCACTTAATGCAATTACATTCTTAACTTTTTCAGGATGTGAAAGTGCCACAGCATAGCTTAGAATTGATCCTTGGCTGAAACCAACTAAGGTGATGTTTTTCACATCAACGGGATAGGTTTTAATTAACTCATCTATAAAAGTTGCTATTAAATCTCTAGAAACTTTAGCTTGCTCGAAATCTGAAAATTTGTTTTGATCTGCATCAAAATTGATTGCATACCAAGCATAACTTCCATATTGTAAATCATAAGGAGCCCGTGCTGAAATGATGTAATATTCATCTGGAAGCTCAGAAGCAAACGAAAATAAATCAGCTTCATTACTGCCGTAACCATGAAGTAAAAGCAGCAAAGGATTTTTTTCTTGTTTTATTTTGGGTTCTCGTATTAGATATTCTAGGGATAAATTCATTGTAATTAGGAGATATTAATTAGCCATTTTTGATAATAGTTTCCTAAAAGAGGAACAGGTTTTGTTTCTCCTTTTATGGCACTAGTTATACCATAAGACCAAAGCACAAAAACAAAAATCCACATAGGAGCTGAGATCATTAAACTATCAAAATTACTGATGATTAATCCTAATGAAATAAAAGTTAAAGTTAGTCCTAATCCTTGACGAATATGAAAAGAGGCAAATGCATTTTTATCTTCAGAATTCATTGACATCGCTATAAATACGCCAATTCCTAGAATATAACTTGTAATTGCTGTAGTTTTTCCAGCTTCAATTGCGTTGTTTTTCATGCTTTATTTGTTAAGAATCAGTTGGTTTTGATTCACAATTCCATATGCTTTTCCTTTCATTTCCATTCCAAGGAAAGCTGAATTTTTTGATTTTGATAAAATGTATTGCTCTGTAAAAACACTTTTTTCGTCAGGATTGAATAAAGTTATCGAGGCTTTAGCACCTTCTTTAATAGTTTGGTTTTCAATGCCAAAGATTGTTTTTCCTACAGTTAATTTATCGATTATTGTTTCTAAAGGAAGCACATTGGTTAAAGCGCCAAATGCACTTTCTAATCCAATAGTTCCGTTTTTTGCATTATCAAATTCCATTTTCTTATGTTCAATATCCATAGGATTATGGTCAGATGTAATCATATTTATTGTTCCGTCAAGAACACCTTCAATTAAGGCAAGTCTGTCCGTTTCAGTTCTGATAGGAGGACTTACTTTATATCTGGTATCAAATTCTTCCAAAATTGAATCGTTTAAGGTCAAATGGTGAACAGAAACGCTGCAACTTACATTTAATCCTTTGGCTTTTGCATCTTTAATTAGTGCTACAGATTTTGCTGTAGAAATAGTTGGAATATGTAATTTCCCTCCTGTATAATCTAATAGAAATAAGTTTCTGGCAATTTGTAATTCTTCGGCAAGATTAGGAATTCCTTTTAAACCTAATCGAGTGGAAACAATCCCTTCATTAGCAACGCCATTTCCTTTTATTTTATCATCTTGAGCAAATGCAATTACTAATCCGTCAAAATCTTGAACATATTGCAATGCTATTTTTAACAAATTGGCATTATCTAGACTTTTATTATAATCTCCAAAAGCTACCGCGCCAGCCTTTTTCATATCAAACAATTCTGCCATGTCTTTTCCTTCGCTTTCTTTTGTCAAGGCACCTATTGGATAAAGTTGGGTTGCAAAACCATTTGCTTTGCTTTTAACAAAATTAACTTGTGATTGATTGTCTATAATAGGGTTAGCGTTTGGTTGTAGTGCAATTGCTGTAAAACCGCTTTTTGCAGCTACTTCAAGTCCATTTGAAATAGTTTCTCTGTCTTCAAAACCTGGTTCTCCAAGCGAAACACTACTATCAAACCATCCTTGTGAAACATGAAGATTAGGTAATTTTACTTCATCTGCATTTTCTGAATTTGAAAGCGCAGTTCCTATTTTTTTTATAAAACCATCAACAATTAAAATATCTGAAGTCTTGTTGTGAAAAGGACTTTTAGGATCGATAATTTTTGCTTCTCGGATGATTATTTTCATATTGTTTTTTAATTATTGGAAGTTCGTTTTTTATTTTACGAATCGTATAATTGCCATCTCACTTAGTAGAAATAACAGTGCAAAGATAAGAAACCATTTCCAAATTTGATTGCCCGTTTGGTTGGTTTGTAAACTATCGAATACGGAGGCAATTGATTCTGTTATTTTGTAATCTGAAATCGCAGATTCATTGACGTTTGACAAGTCACTTTCGGATCTTTTATAGTTGAAGCTGACGTTTCCAATAGGTTCTTTTTTATTGAAAATGGTGTAATTACCATCCTGTTTTGGATAATCATTAAAAACCATTTGGACTTTATTATCTAGAATTTGTTGTAAAGGAATAAATTGTTCTTCAACTCCTTTGATTGTTAAAACGGCATCTTTTGATAGAGAAGCGTCAATTAGATAGGGCTTGCTATTGCCAATTATTTGCGAATTTACGCCTTGATTTTGATTGTTTTGCGCCATTTTGTAAAACGTCGGTACAATTAATGGAGACAGTTGAAAATTTGAATTTATGCTATTTATTGGCGCAGCAAAAACAGCTACGTTTGCAACATTAGTTGGTATAGAACTCAAAAAAGTACTTTGATCTTCATACGATAAAACGGCAGGATTTGAACTGGATATCAAAAAGGACACTTTTGTTTTTGGATATTGAAAATTAGTAATTTTATTTTCGAAAACACCATTGAAAAGGGGATGGTTAAAATGGATTTTTGTAATTAATTTTTCGGTAGAATTCAAAGATTTAAATTGGATGTTTCCAAAATTCATCAAAAATGAATTCATGTCTGGTATTACCGTTTTTGCCGAAGGAATCACGATCAGATTGCCTCCTTTTGCTACAAAGGATTTCAAAGTTGTTTGTAACGCCTGCGGAATTTCATCCAGTTCATTTAAAACAATAGCGTCTTGCTTATCGATACTATTATAATCTAATGAATAAATGCTAAAGTTGTTGAAATTGAATTCGTCAGAAGTGTAAATACGAGAAAGGAAATTGCTTTTTTCGGGCTCGCCAATACTTATTACATTGATTTTTTTTGTTTTTGGAATGCTAAAATAGAACGTGTTATCATAAGGCAACCCATTATCAATTATCGAAACATAACCATGAAACGCTTGTTTTGGAATGGTAAAATTAATGCTTTTGTTCTTGTTGTCGATAGGCGTTATTGTTTTGGCAATAAGCTTATTATTGTTGTATAATGCAATAGGAATTGGTTTGTTATTAGTCCCAAAACGAGATAAGGAAACTGTAATTTCATAAAAATCATCTAAAGTTTGATGGATAAAAACACTATCAATTGAAGCATTGTTTTTTTGTTCTGCTTTTGGAATAATGAAGTAATGAGTATCATTTTTGTCACTATTTTTAAGCGGTTTAGAATCAAGTCCTACAGCATCTGTAATGATTATAATGTTTTTTTTGAAAGCCGATTGATGTGATTTTAATCTCGTGATTATGGTGCCTAATTGAAAAGGAGAAGCACTATACTTTAGATTTTGTAAGGTGTTTTGAATTGATTTTATATCCGTATCCCAATATTCTTCTGAGTTTGTAAGTAGTGAAAACGGTTTGTTTTCAGGAGTTTGTTCCAATAAATCTTGAATGGCACGTTTTAATAATTCCCCTTTTTTGCCTTTGGCTTGCATACTAAAGGAATTGTCTAGAATAATATAGGTTCCATTAGAATTGTTTGTACTACTGTTTGTGTCAAAAAAAGGTTGGGCAAAAGCTAAAATTAAGCAAGTTAATAGTAGCATTCTGCATCCTAAAAGCAACCATTTCTTTATTTTAGAACTTTTTCGAGTTTGAATCGAAAGTTGTTTTAGTAGGCGAACATTCGTGAAGTATTCTTTTTTAAAACGTCTTAATTGAAATAAATGAACCAAAATAGGAACGATCAGCAGAAATAGAAAGTATAAAATTTCGGGGTGTTTAAAATGCATTCTGGCTTTGAGATTTACTTCAGTAAATTTATTTCCAATGTATTTCATTGAAATATGTTAGCCAAAAATACAAATTTGTTGACAGTTTAAGATGGTATTGTTATAATTTTTCAAAGCGATAAACAAATGTGATTCTTTCTAAATATATTATGTATTTTAGCTTTTCAATAAAATTTTAAAATATGAAAAACACCTATGTTGCTCTTTTATTAATACTTATAACCAGCGTGCAAGCACAAAACAAAAAAAACAATTTAGTTATTGGAACCTATACCAATAGTTGTGATAGTAAAGGAATTTATGTCTATGATTTTGATTCGGAAACGGCTGATTTTAATTTCAAAAATTCAACAGAAAAGGTTATAAATCCTAGTTATTTGACAATTTCAAAGGACAATAAATTTGTGTATTCCGTAAATGAAAGTGGACCTGAAAGTACCGTAAGCGCTTTTGCATTTGATGCTAAAAGTGGCAAATTAGATTTGTTGAACAAACAAAATGCAGAAGGTGCAGATCCATGTTACCTAATTAATGATGATAAAAATGTAATTGTAGCTAATTATTCGGGTGGAAACATCGCGGTTTTTGGCAAGAATGAGGATGGTAGTATTTCTAAATCGAAACAGGTAATTCAACATTTTGGAAAAGGAATTAATACTAAAAGACAAGAAGGACCTCATGTACATATGGTCTATTTTTCGCCAGATAAAAAATATATTTTGTCAAATAATTTAGGGAATGATAAAATCTATATTTATAAATACAATCCTGAATCGACTTCTGAAACCTTACAATTTAAAGATAGTGTTTCTGTTAAATCAGGAAGCGGACCAAGGCATTTGACGTTTAGTAAAGATGGGAAGTTTGTATATTTATTGCAGGAATTAGACGGAGCATTGACCATTTTTGCTTATGCAAATGGTACCTTAAAAAAGATAGGAGAAACAACTATTTTAGCTAAAGATTTTAAAGGAGTTTTTAGTTCTGCCGATATTCATATTTCACCTGATGGAAAATTTTTGTACGCCTCTAATCGTGGTGAAGCTAATACGATTACAATTTTTAAAATTTTAAAAACGGGTAAATTAACTTTAGTTGGTCAAACAAGTTCATTAGGAAAAGGACCAAGGAATTTTGCCATAGATCCTTCAGGAAATTTCCTTTTGGTAGGACATCAATATACGAATGAAGTAGTTATTTTTAAAAGAAATAAAACCACAGGAAAGCTTACGGATACTGGAAAAAGAATTGCTTTATGTGCGCCAGTTTGTTTAGTATTTACGCCAAATTAGGAATAGGAGTATTTTCATAAATTAAAAAAGGGCTAAAAATAATTTAATTTTAGCCCTTTTTTAGTATTATTTGTTCTTGTCTTTTCTTTTTTTATCTCTTGTTTTTACCATGTTTCTATTGACAGATCCATGCGTTTTTTTCTTGGTTTTTGAAGGACCACCAAGATTGACTTTTTTGTTTTTCTTGTCTTTTTCATGAAAAGCACCTTCGCCTTCCAGTTTAACTTTTTTCATTAGAAACTTAACGGGTTGTCTGTCTTTTTCAGGTTCTATTAACTTGATAGAAACTTCAACTTCTTCCGGAAACGGCTCCATGTCTAATTCCATATTCATCAGTACTTCAACTTCAACTTTAGCTTCTTCTTCGCGAGGAGTTATAAAGCTTACAGCAGTTCCTGTTGCATCAGCACGACCAGTTCTACCAATTCTGTGCATGTACAATTCTGGTAATTCCGGCATTTCAAAATTGACAACATGAGTGATATTAGAAATATCTAATCCTCTGGCCATGATATCAGTAGTGATAAGTCCTCGTAAATTTCCTTCTTGGAATTCAGCCATAGTACTCAAACGATAATTTTGAGATTTATTAGAATGGATTACTCCAAACTGGCCTTCAAAATCTTCTTCAATTCGGTCATGAAGTAGGTCTGAAATTTTCTTGTTGTTAACAAAAACTAGCACACGACTCATGTCTTCGTTAGTGGCTAGTAAATGTTTTAAGAGATTTACTTTGGTATTAAAGTTGGGAACATTATACGTAATTTGTTTGATATTTTCCAAAGGTGTTCCAGAGGCAGAAAGAGTAACTTCTTCTGGATAGTCGAAGAAATCATTTAAAACGGCATCTACTTCATCAGTCATAGTTGCAGAAAAAAGAATGTTCTGACGTTTGGTTTTCATCATTGCCAAAAGCGCAGTTAATTGTGTTCGAAAACCTAAATTCAACATTTCGTCAAATTCATCAATAACTAATTTTTGAGTTTCGTCAAATCGAACCACAGCATCAAGAGCTAAATCCATGGTTCTTCCGGGTGTTCCTACTAGAATATCAACCCCTTCATAAACTGCTTTTTTTTGTGTATTTATATTGACACCACCATAGATTCCTAATGTTTTAACTGACATGTATTTAGTCAATTTCTCCACTTCTTCAACAACTTGTACAACTAATTCACGCGTAGGTACAAGAACAACGATTTTTGGAGTATTAGTAGGTGTAAATTTATATAACTTTAAAAGTGGTAATAAGTAAGCAAAGGTTTTTCCAGTTCCAGTTTGCGCAATCCCCATCATATCGCGTCCAGACATTATTACAGAAAAAGATTTTTCCTGAATAGGAGTGGGCGTTTTAAATCCTAATTCATCTATTGCTTTTTGTACAGATTTAGGAAGGTTGAATTGTTCAAAAGTAGTCATTTGCTTATATTTTTTGCAAAGATACGATTTTTATGAGGATGCTGGCGCTGCTATTGTATTGTTGTATTTTTTAGGTAAAACAATAACTAAACAAAACGTTTAACTCTCAAGACTAATTCAATAGGATTAAATGGTTTAGCGATAAAATCATCGACACCTAATTTGAATCCTTCAATTACGGTTAAGTCCTCTTTACCTAATGCTGAAACTATTATAACAGGAATAGTGGGATAGTTTTTTTTAGAATATGCGGTTATTTCTAAACCTGATTTATAAGGCATCATAATATCTGTAATAATCAAATCGGGTTCAATTTCACCTATTTTATTTATACCATCATTGCCATCTTTTGAGATGAAGATTTCGTAACCTTCTCTTTCTAAAATGAATTCTAGAATTTTGATAATCAAATTATCATCTTCAATTATTAATATTTTTTTCATAGTATAGTAGTTTACTCTTGCTTGATATTATTTTTAAAATTTATATTGGATAGAAAGAGATAAATCAATTTCGTTTTGAAAATTATTTGGGATATATTCTTGATGATTAAGTCCTGTTTGTATGCCTGAGCAGAAATGATCAAATAAAATTTTATAATATCCAACACCAATTCGATATGAATTTAAAGAGATTCGTTGTTGCAATTGATCGGATAAAGCTCTTTCGTCAGGAGATGTTCCGTATCCTGCTAATATTGTAAAATAATCATATTTAGTGTCAAAATAATATCTAGCGGTGGCAGTAAATGCAGGATGTATTTTGTCTTCATCTGATTGCCAGTATGATTTGAAATTCAACCAATAAGAACCTATATATTTACTAAGTCCAATAACACCAGCGTATAAATTTTTATCTGTTGTTTTTGTATATCGCATACCAATATCACCTTCCCAACCTTTATTTAAATTATGATAGTATGAATACGAAAGTCTTAATTTAGGAAATACTGTGGCGCTACTAAAAGATAAATTTGCATTAGAATAGCTTTTTTTATTGTTCTTAAAATACGTTTCAAGTTCATATTGAACGCCTGAATTAATGCTATTACCAAGCGAATGTCTGTCAGCATAATTTAGCCTTCCAATAAGCGATAATT
This sequence comes from Flavobacterium sp. 123, assembly GCF_003634825.1. Lineage (NCBI taxonomy): Bacteria > Pseudomonadati > Bacteroidota > Flavobacteriia > Flavobacteriales > Flavobacteriaceae > Flavobacterium > Flavobacterium sp. 123. The sequence continues at coordinate 420,168 of NZ_RBXD01000001.1, read as the reverse complement.
TCTTGCGTTCCCTTACATATTGTAACCCTAACAAATGCCAAGGACCTATTCCATCTCTGTCAAAAGTGGTTATATTATAATTTATACCAAGACGATCTGAAACAGATTTGTATTTTAATTCTATCAACTGCTGTTGTAAATCAGAATCGGTTGGATATTTTTTAGTCAAATTAGTAAGAAAAGAAACCGTTTTTTCATCCTCATTTTCTAAAGATATTGCTTGTAATTTTAAGATGTAAAAATCTTTATCTTCTGGATAAAATTGCAATGCTTTGTCCGCAGTAGCATTTGCATTTGGACTATTTTTTTCGTCAATTTCCAATTTAGTTAAATATAAAAAAGCATCTTTATATTTAGGATTTTTGTCTATAACATGACTCAAATAAAAACGGGCGCTATCCGCTTGTTTAGTTAACATGTAGCTTCGTCCTAAAATCAAATGAAAATCAAGATAATCAGGAGCTTTTTTGATGCCTAAGTGCCCCATCTGTATCGCTTTTTCGTAATTTTTGTTAGTATTTAATTCATAAGATGTTTTTACCAATAAACTATCCGTATCAATTTTTTGAGCAGAAACATTTAGGCTAAACATAAAAGCTGACAAAATAAAAAATAATACTTTTTTCATGAATTTTCTGTTGAAATGTTAAAACCTTGTCGAACTTGTGTTCCCCAATTTTGTTCTTTTTGGTTAAAGAAATGCCAATATCCTTTTATGGAAGCATACACGTTTAATGGGTGAAAAACAAAAGGTTCGATAAACACCATAACTATTAAAATAAGCACTTCTTTGATTCCAGTATAATGCTTGTATATCAACTGATCTAATAACACAGAAACTAGTGTAATTGTAATATAAAACAGATACACAAAAGAGGTTCCAATTAGTAAAAAATGATAATTCAGCTTGAAAAACAAGAAATCTAATAGCAATACAAGCAATCCAACAAATTCTATGGCAGGAACCGCAAATTCAAAAAAGAAATAATAAGGGAAAACTAAGAGTCCGGTTTTTCCATATTTCGGATTAAAAAAAACGTTTTTATGTAAATATAGAGTTTGGATTAGCCCTCGAGCCCAGCGCACACGCTGCCTTAAAAACACCGTTCTGCTTGCAGGAACTTCTGTCCAACAAAGTGATTCAGGAATGTAAATTATTAAGAATTTTTCTTTTTTCTCATGCATGAGTTTTCTCATTCGTGTTATCAGCTCCATATCTTCCCCAAGAGATTTGTGCCAATATCCACCAGCTTCAATGACCGTTTCCTTGTCAAACATTCCGAGACCGCCAGAAACAAGAAGTAAACCATTTATTTTACTCCAAGCCATTCTTCCAAACAAGAAAGAGCGTATGTACTCCAGTTCTTGAAATCTAGCAAAAAAGTTGTCAGGAAAATGAGATTTGTAGAGCATGCCATCTTTAAATTCGCATGAATTTGAAATTCGTATAGCTGCTCCTGTCGCAATTACTTTTTCAGTGTTTTCGATGAAAGGTTTTGCCAGCATTGAAATAGTATCTTTTCTTAAAATACAATCCACATCAGTACATACAAAAAGACCATATTTTGCTGAATTTATACCTGCATTTGATGCATCAGCTTTACTTTTCCCGTTTTCTTTATCTACAACTAAAAGCTTAGCATATATAGGATTAGTTGATTTGTAATGGCCTCTTACGGTTTGTGTTATTATTTTTTCCTGATAAAAGAAATCAACTTTTACAAGACTAAATTCATGGATTAATTTTTCGAGTGTAGTATCGGTACTTCCATCATTTACAATAACAACTTCAAATTTAGGGTACTCCTGAAAGAGTAATGATTTGACATTATATACAATAGTAGCTTCTTCGTTGAATGCGGGAGCAATAATAGAAACCCCAATAGCATGATTCGATTTAACTAATATTTCTTTTAATAAGAAGTATTTAGATTTATAATATTTCTTGATTGCTGTCCAAGATAATATGGCTAAAACTAAATAGAAAATAATATAACTTATTGAATAGTAAGAAATATAAATTTCGTAGTTCTTTATGATGTTTTCTAGTGTATTCAATTTAAGTATGGATTATTAACATGTAAAACAATTCTACTAACAATGTCATTTTCGGATTCATCTTTTACTGTATAGTTTTTGAAAAAGTTCCTGTCTATTTTATGAATACAATGAACCATTTCAAATTTCACTTCTAAATCTTTTTCTTCTTGTAGTAGACTTAAAATAAAATTTTTAGTTTCGGTATTACCCACAGCTCCAAATGTTTTTAGAGCAGAAATTTTATTTCTTTTATGAATTTCAGTGTTGTAATAGTCTATCAAAACGCTATTCGCTTCCGTTACATATAAATTTCTGATAGCAAGCAAGGTTTCTTTTCGTACCGTTTTGTCTGAGTGACTTAATAAGTAGGTGATTTGAGAAATATTTAGGGATTCTCTATATCTAATCATTAATTTAATTGCTAATATGGTTATAGAGGTGTTTTCATTATATAACCATTCATTGATTTTTTGGGGTAATGAGGATTTTTTTTGATAAATTATATCAAGAATTTTAAGCTCATCAGCAGTTGATATTTTTTTCTTGTAATTACTTAAAAAATCAAATTTTTGATCAGAAAGTGAAATTACAGCAATTAGTGCATTTGACTTCAAAAATTTATTCTTCACATAAATATTAGGCCTTATATAACCAGTTTTGATTTTGTATTCTAATATTTGATAATGATAGATGCCAAGTAATTTGTTTTCCCAGCTGCGGCTTCTTATTAGCTTATTGCTGTAATAATGAAATCCGAAATATTTGTAAATCAACAACATTTGATTTGGACTCACCCCATTAATATTTCTTTTGATTGTAATGATTTTATTTAAAACAATGTCTCTACACCATTTTTTCTTAAAGGGAATTTCCTTTTTAAATTCATTAATTTTTTCTTTTATGTAGCTTGTCTCGTGATTTGAAAATATAATTTCAGTAAGAAAGTCATTTGTTCTATTATCAATTTCTTTCTTTAAGATTAATTTTTTTTCAAAACCATAGCGATTTGCAATCAATAAAATGACTAGTGAGATAATTATGAACAATAAAAAAGGAATAATAATATAACTTAATATATCATAAGGTCCTTTAACTGTAGGAAATAAATTTTCAATATAAAATAATGTATTCTGTAGTATCTCAGAAACATTTTGAATAGAATATTCCGAAAAAAAAATGGAATTTATAGTAAAGCCGCCTCTAGTTAAAAACCATAAGTAGTTTGTCATTTTTTAGGGATTTATCATCAGGTTATTTAAAATGGGACTATGGAAAATTAACACTATGACTAATGAAAAACAGCACTTAATATTTCGAAATAAAAATAAAAAATAAATAATTAAAAAAGATAAAAATAAAATATAATAATTTTCAAGTAATTTTGAATTTATACTACTGATTGTCAATATATTAATTAGTTTTTTTATTTTTTAAATCAGGAAGAGGAGGTGTTTTTTATTTTTGTAATCGTATTTTTTACGCACTTAATCGAGTTTTTTGCGCTTTTTTTTAAAATAAAAACATAAAAAAAGTGAAATTTTCTTCAAGATAATTTCACTTAAAGTATTTTAAAGTGTTTTTTATTTTATGGTTTTGTAGTGAAATTTATTTAAAAATTAGGTTGCTTAAAATTTAGTATTTTTAGTTGCAATAGTTCTTTTGAATAAATTTAAAATCCTTCAAAGACACCTAATCCAAACAATGCAAAATCGTATTTTACAGGATCATTTGGGTCTAATTTTCTGAGGTTTAAATCTAATTCTGCTAAAGCTTTACCGTCATTTTGTTTTCGGGAAAGAAGCCCTAGTTTACGAGCTACATTTCCAGAATGAACATCCAAAGGGCATGAAAGTTTAGCGGGAGAAATGTTTTTCCAAATCCCTAAATCAACTCCTTTATGGTCTTGTCTAATCATCCAGCGCAGGAACATGTAAACAAGGGTAATTAAGGTAGTCTATTTTTAAAATGATAAAGAACTATATTTGCTTCTAATTAAAGCATTAAAACCAGTAAAACATGGTTGTCCCTGAAAATGAGTTAAAAGACTTCCTCGATGCTAAAGTCCTTCAATACAATACCATTGACTTCATTGAGCCAGACCCTATAAGCGTACCTCATCGCTATTCTTTAAAAGAAGACATTGAAATTGCTGGATTTTTAGCTTCAACTATAGCTTGGGGTAATCGTAAAATGATTACTAAAAATGGACATCGCATGATGGACTTGTTAGGTAATTCACCATATGATTTTGTAATGAGTCATAAGGATTATCAATTAGAAGAATTAGATGGTTTCGTACACCGAACTTTTAACTCGGAGGATTTTAAATACTTCATAAAAGCTTTAAATCACATATACACCAAAAAAGGTGGGTTACAACAAATTTTTATTGACAACCAAACAGAGACTTCACTTCAACCAGCTATTCATGCTCTAAATGAAGCTTTTTTTGAAATCCCACATCAATCCCGAACTCGAAAACATGTAGCAGACCCAAACAAAGGCTCAGTTGCAAAAAGAATTAATATGTGTTTAAGGTGGTTTGTCAGAAATGACAATACAGGAGTAGATTTAGGTATTTGGAATAATTTATCACCATCAAAACTTTCTTGCCCGCTTGATGTACATTCTGGAAATGTAGCTCGAAAACTAGGTTTACTTACTAGAAAACAAAATGATGGTAAAGCTTTATTAGAATTAGATACTAATTTAAGACTTCTCGACCCCAAAGACCCTGTAAAATATGATTTTGCTTTATTTGGATTAGGAATTTTTGAAGGATTTTAAATATAGTATATTTATTTAGGAGTCTCAGTTAATTCAAATTCAAATAACTCTTTAGGGGAAACTTCTAAACCTCTAGCAATTTTGAATATAGTACTGACAGTGGGATTTATTCTTGCAGTTTCGATTCTAGCAATTTGAGATAATGTTATTTCTGAACGATGAGATAGTTCTTCTTGTGTTAATCCTTTTTCTGAGCGTACTTCTTTTAGTCGTTTAGCCAACAACTTTAAACCCTCTTCATCAAAGATTAATTTTCTAGATTTTGAATCATTCTTTTCCACTGTCCAAAATGAAGATATTTTAGATGAAATTATTATAGCACTTATGCTATAATCGTATATATTTGTAAAAAATACACTCTGAATCTTTAAATCGAAAAAATAAACGTTGATTATAAAAATGAAAATTACTACTAAACTTATTGTATCTATTTCAATATTATTTTTACTGCAATCATGCATATCCAATTCTAAGAAAGATAATAGTGTTAATCCAGCTGAAAATAACGAAACAAAATTTAATGGAGAAGAAGAACTCTCAAGCATCAACAATTGTATTGTTGAAAAACATGCCGATAGTGTTATAAATAATAATTATAAATATTGGCTGAAAGATGGTAGGATAATTAAATTGAATATTTTCGATGGGGATGGTGAAAATTATAGCATAGAAGAAGATTATTACTTTAAGGATGATAATACCGTTTTTGCATATCAAAAAAAAGAATTGAATTTCCCTAATGCAATTGATTATAAAGCATTAATTTATTTTGATGGTTCAAAAATAACAAAAGAAGATTATTGGATTAGTGATGTCAAAACCACAAAAAAATCAGTTGAAGACCAATTAAAGAGAATTGGCTTTTCAATTCAAAATGAAATTATTCTTGATACGGATACAAATAAATCTAAAGGATTATTAACGCTTTTAGATTTGTCAAAACGATATGGTTTTGATTCTCAAATTAGAGAGAAAAACAGTAATATAGAAAATATAAGCAGTGAGAATGAAAATACAAAGCCATTCGACGAAATACAATTAACTCTAACAGATGCAACATTAAAAAAAGCTAAAATATATTTAGGCGAACCTGACAAATATGAATATTATTTTGGTCACATTACTAAAGGTTTTGCCATATACTATAATAAAGTTGCTAATCAAGGTGGGAAATCAAAACATTTGATTCTTTTTTTAAGAAAGAACCCAATGGGAACGAATCATGAAAAAAAAATTGAAGAGATTTATAGCATTGAAGATAATGAAAAAGCTTGTTTTGGCATTCATTGTATTATGATTAAAAATCAAATAATCTACACTAATGTACCTGATTTAATTCAAAATGAAGGTTATCAGCAATTATGATATCTAAAATTTTAACTTACAGTATAAAAAAAATGAAACAAATTATTTACATATTAGCTTTATTTGGTAATTTGAACTGTTATTCCCAAGATAATTCTACAGATACAATTTCAAACAATATCCAACCTGAATTAGACAGAATTGAACTTGCTTTATTGGAAAGAAATACAATAATAGATAGTATTAAAATAGGTTCTTATATTAGTTTTTACGATATTGATAATCATGGAGATGGTAAATGGGTTAATATATATAAAGGACACTGGGCTGATTATTTTGGGAATAGATATTTCGCAGAATATTTGGAAAAAAAGGAGATTTTGAACTGGAAAGAGTGGTACGAGAAGTATAAAAATGGGACTGTTGCTGGTGAATATTACAAAGATGTTCCTGGTGGTTCTGAAATTGACTATATCAAGTATGAGGGAGATTTGAAAGGATATAAACCAAATGGTCATTGGACTGCTATTCAGGATGAGATTGGAATAATAGTTAGAGGTAATTTTAATGAGGGAAAACCTGAAGGCGAATGGACTTACTCTAAGAATACTAAATTAAGTGATGGTACTGTAAAAGAAATAATTTTTCGAAAAGAGTTTTATCATAATGGAATTCCAGATGGTAAATGGGTATGCTCGGAGAAGGATTTAATAATAGAGGAAAATTTTGTTAATGGAAAGCCAGTAGGTAGTAGAAATGTTTATTATGACCCAAAAAAAAGTATGAATATTTTCACTAAAGGAGATTTAATGATTCAATCAAATTTTTTAGATGGTTTTCCAGATGGACAATCTTATTATTATACATACGATGATGAAAAGAAAAAAATATTGCTTGCTAAGGCTTTATATAAATTAGGTAAACCAATTGAGTTTTTTAAAAAAGGAGAATATAATTTATTACGTTATAATGAAAATTCATTTAAAACTGAATTTATAGAAAACTCAAATACCGTTCGTTATCATATTTACAAAAAAGGCGGGGTATTAGTTAAAACTATTGAATTTGATAGGTCAAAAAATAATTTCCTCCCTACACATAACAATTTATTCTTTGATGATTATTCATTAGGTATTTGGAGAGCAGTTGTGCTGGATGACGCACAGTTATTAAAGTTTGGAATTGATTTAAATTTATATTATAAATGATAAGATAAAGAGATTAAACGATTTAATTGAAGTATATAAATCAATTACAAAAATGAATTTACTCTATAAAAGATATTACACCTATTTAATTATTTAAAAAAGATAACCTATTAGAAAAACCAAAGATTCAAAAACGTGGTCGTTGTAAAAAAACAGGAAAATAAGAAAATTATATTTATTGCTAACTTTATTATTTTTTATAACCAGTTGCGAGAACTTGCCAAAGGATTTAAAAGAAAGAAAAGATGCTAATAATAAGAAATATCATGGGTTACTAGACCAAGAAAGGATAGTGTCGTCAAATATTTTCTCAAAATATCATACTATTTAAATGACTTTGACATCTGATTTAATTTATCAGTTTAATAATTTCAATAATCCTAAAACATTCATTCATTAATCCTTTGTCTTTAATTTGTTTCGTTGTATATAGTTTTACGGATGAAAGACTGGGCTGAAGTCTGTCAACTTTTCTTCCAGATTGGTTTTTTGTGGATGCTCCAGTTGGATGGGCTGTAGTGGTTCTGATTTTATTTGATAACTCTTTTTTTCTATTATCCTGTTTTGTCCAATTCTGAGCAAATACAATCATTCTATCCAATATCTCAATTTTCTGTTTGTCTTCATCATTGGATAGTGAATGATGATTTGAAAATGAATTAAGCTTTGCTAATTGTGACTTTGTTGCTTTTTCTAGTGCTATATACCTCAACGCTTCATCAAAACCGAATGGTTTTTTGTCTTTTAGGATGTACTTGTTTACGTTTTTTTTAAGTTGGTCTAATACACTTGGTGGTATGCTAATTAAATCATTTTGTTCCATATTTCTCTTTTAGTATAAATATCTCAAGAGAAGATAATAAGTCGATTTTTTTTACTCGAAAAAAATCCAAAAAAAATTTTGGCGATTTTGGATTCTATGAAGTGATTTTGGATAATTCTGGAAAAGCAATAATATTTAAAATGTTGATTTAAAAATAAAAATATGTTTAAACACCTAATCGTAGGTGTACATTTTTTAAATACCTATTTTAAAGTGGAGTCATGGATTCTCTGGAGAATAGGTTTTAGTAATTAGGAAATGGGAGGTTTTATATTAAAATCTCCTAGACTTAACATTCAGAGTTAAGTGTACGAAATGGATTAATTTGAAAAAAAATATAAAAAAAAGTTCAATTGTTCTTTCAAAAAATTAAATTTGTGCCTGTTCTTTGAAACTGTGGGCTAATGTTTAAACCTTCATAACATATGAAATTTAAATTTTGCTTGCGAGTTACAGTATCGCCAAGGATGTCTTACAAGATAATTAAGCTCTTGATTCAAGCCACACTGTACACCATATTTGCTTTGTCTAATATTTAAGACTCACTAGGGTATATTCTGATATAATAAAATGAGAATAAAAATCAGATTGCCCTAATTGAGAGAAATAGTTCTCAACCCCACATTTCAAAGAATGTTTTTCTGCACTAATTTTTCTGATTATCCTGTTATTAGAAGCTTTGAAAAATTAAATTAACAGTCTTTTTGTCAAAACCTTTTTTACTTTTATTATTGTGGCACTTGAAGCTCCTGTAATCTCACTAATTTCTCTTATCGATAAACCTTTCTGTAATTTTTTCATAACGGTTTGGTGACGTTGTAAGAGTTTTTCATCTGTCTGAACTGCTCCAATCTTTCTACCAGCAAATTTACCAAGTGCCTGAGCGACTTTAATCCCTTCCATGCTCCTAGATTTGATTTGATTACGACTTAGCTCACCGATTGACCCCATAACTGAAATAACTAGATTTGCCATCGGGTTTTCTTCACCATTGTCTAAAAAAGTCGAAAATCCTTCTTTTAAAGATTTCAAATTGATATAATTTTTTTTGAAGACAGATATTGTATTCAAAATATCCAATAAATTTCTTCCAAGTCTATCCGTTGAGTCTACCACTACTGTACATCTTTCAGATTGATTTGTAATTTCATCAAACATCTTTACTGCTTCTGGTCTTTCCATAAATGGAACATTTCCTTGAATCCTTTCAACAAACAATCTAGAAGTATCAAATCCCTCATGCGATTTAAATGATTCGATTTGTCTAGCAGAATTTTGAAGGACAGTTGATGTGCGAGAATAAAAATAGTATTTCATAATATTAGGTATTTAGGTTGAATTTTGTTTTAGTTTTAGAGTCCGAATTGTTTTAAAACATTATAATCGGTTTTGTTGGGTTTTCACTTTCAACTTCCGTTTTAGAAAAGAACCATGGTCTAATTCTAAAACGGACAAGTCAAAAAAGGAATTACCTACCTTCAATCCAATCAATAACCTCAACTAACATATCACAATAAGCTCCTTCAAAAGTTTTAACTACTTCACGATTTTTATTGATGAATATTATTGTGTAATCATCAACCCATCTTAGACAAACTTTCACCCATCCCTTATGAACTAAACCACTGACTTGAAAAGCTAGTCCACCTTCATAATCTTTACTTTCACTGATTGCTGAAAAGTTTTTAGCTCCCCAAGCCATTAAGGCACTTCTGTCAGCATATTTAATTTGGTCTAAAATTGTTTGAGCTATTTCCATTGTTCTTGTTGTAGTTTCCATGTTTTTCTTTTTTAAGTGTTAGTCTAATGCTCCAAAGCTTCTGATGTATTGTTCTGTTGTACTGAAATTGAAAAAGCTTTCAAATTGTATAGCAGTAATTGTTTCTGATTTGATTAATTCAGCAAGAGCTTTAATTGATTTCGTTCCAACGATTCCAGCTTTAGTCCAAACTTGGTTGATACGAAAATCATTTCCTTTTTGCTCTTCTTCTAAGATTGCATTACCAAACTCTTTTAGGTTAAAATATGGTCTATAACCATTTTTAGTAACTAACTGAAGAGTTAAACCTCTCAAATTTTCTTTGATATCTTTAATTTCGGATTTAAATTCAGTTGCTTTCATAAATCAAGTGTTACTTCATTAATACAATACAAAGTAAAGCATTGTTTTATTAAAAAACAAATAATACTTCATTTATTTTTTAAAAAGTTAAGCTATACTTTATTTTTGCTATATTTGTAAAAAAGTATAAGTATGGAAATTCTAAGACTAAAGGAGTTGATGACTCAAAAAGGAATGAGCCGTGAAGATTTGGCAAGTAAAGTTGGGGTGTCAATGACTACGATAAGTAATATTAACTCAGAAAAAAATTTACCTACAATACATTTGTTATTGCAGATAGCTGAAGCTTTAGATGTTGATATTAGAGAAATGTTTATTCCAACAAAAGGTACTGCTGTTTCTCAAATGGAAATCGACGAGGCTAAAAAATTGCTTGAAAAAAGTCTTAAAGTTCTTAACGGAAATAAAAATTAATGAATATTACATAAATAATTATGGTAGAAATAGAAGAATTAAGAATTGGAAGTTTAGTTGTTGATGCTATAAATAACGAAATTATCAGAGTATCTGGTGTGTCCGACAATGATTATATTACAATTAGAAAAAACGGAAAAGAAGAAAATATTGATATCAAAAATATTGAACCTTTATACTTAGTAGATACATTAATAAATCAACTTATAAAATTTTCAATAATTCAAAAGAATCCTCGTCAAAAAAATAAATATTATTTTTCAGGCAACACTACAACATATTTTCTTGTGCACCTGATTGATAAAGACCAATATTTAATAGGTATGCTTGACACTAGTTTACCTGAAGGCTATAGAAGATTAACGAAACCTTTTTATGAATATCACAAATTACAAAATGGTTTTAAAATGATTTATGATAAAGAATTAAAATTGTTGCTAATTTAAAACAGCAACTTCAAAATAGGTTTTTTATTCCACTAAGGATTACACAAAATGTGTTTATATCCAATTCGAAACTAGTTTTATTGTTTTATTATCAGGCTCAAACTTTTTATCCATTTCAGATATGTCAACCATTACAGGAACTTGAATACACTGTCCAGCTATAACACAAGTTCCAGTTGGTAAAATAGGTAACGATTCAAAGGATACTTTGTCCAAATATGAAATAGTTTTTTCTACTGCTATAATATCATTGTTGTTAATTAATCTATGCAAAAAGAAATTATGTAGTTGAGAAATAATCGTTGAAGATATATCCGAAGGCCTTTGACTTGCAATTGTTAAAAATACTCCGAACTTTCTACCTTCTTTTATTATCTCTTCAAATGTTTCAAGTCGATAATCTTTCCACGTTTCACTTTCTCTATCAGAAGCATATGATAAAATATTATGTGCCTCATCTATAATGATATTCAATGATTTTTCTTTCTTTTTTGAATTACTTTTTTTATGTTCTGCATATAGTTTGAAGGAAACTAATAATGGAATTGTCTTTTTTAAATAAGTATTAGTTTCATTTAAATTAACTACACAAAAAAAATTATTATCCCAAAAATCAGCTTCTTCTTCACTTTTGATTTCTATTACTTTTTCAATGTCTTTATGAAAACTATTTAACTTATTAATTACAGGAGCAATATGTTCATTTTGTGCTCGATTACTAAGAACATCATACACAAGTTGGAAATACAGAAAGTGAATTATCTTAGAAATAAAATTAATAGGAAATTCATAATTCGATACAGATTCATAAAGTAATGTCTTTTTAATAACTTCTGGATTTGTACGTAAAAAAACACCATTTAAAGTAAATTCTTGACTTCTATTATGAAAATCAACATCTGATGCAGGGTCAATCTCAATACCATATTCATCGTAGATTGGAGGTATAATGCTTTTAAAATAATCTAAAAGTAAAAAAGCTTTTTCCTTGTCTGCCATTTTATAGACTTCTATTACTCTTTTACGAAAAACATTTTTAAAATACTCAATACCTTTATCTGTACTTAATGTTTTTTTGTAGAAATCAATTGTTCTTGAAATAAAAGGCTTTTGTGTTTTCTCAGTCGCATTTGCAAGTATTGAAAATAATTCTTTATCAAGTAAATCAGTTTCGTTGAATACTAATCTATCTTTATGTGTATGACTTCTTGTCGAGAGGTTGTATACCTTCTTATTTGGTATTATGCTGTTATCACTATTATATTCTCCATTGAAATCAAACAATAAAAATTTAGCGTTCTTATTAAATTTAGGCTCTTTTTCAAATATTGTAAATAGTTTATTGTAAATTTTTGCTAGAGTATATGATTTTCCGCTTCCCGTATTCCCAAAAATACCTATGTGACTTGCAAATAATTCACTAATTCCAATTTCAACTGTTTGTCCCGACTCGTGAGTAAGTGTACCAACTACTAATGGCAAATCACCCTTTTTTACGAATTTATGAACTTCTTGAAATTCCTGTTTATCTAACAAAAAACATTCATTATTAATTAATGGAAGTTCTTTAATTCCTCTTTCAAAACCTTTACTACTGAAGAAACCCATCAACCGAACAATAAGGACTCTTTTGATTTTTTTCCTTTCACTAGTATAATTTTTATCTAAATAGATTTTATCTTCAATAATGAATTCACCGTCAACCTTACCTATTATTTTGACAAACCCTTTTGTAATTTTAATATAACTATTTACAGAAATATTTCTAATTGTTTCTCCATTGTACAAAAGATGCGAACTGTTTTTTGCTTTATCAACTTCTATTTTGATTGTTCTTCCTTCAACAGAAGTTACTTTTCCAACTTTGAAAATTGAATCTTTTTGTAAATCCTCTTTCATAATTAATTAGTTTTAATACTTTGTAAAAGAGGAAAAAGTATATGCTCATTAAACTTATGAATTGTAAAACCATCAAATGGGTTTATTAATTCGACATTATGAAAGTCTTTCAAATCTACGTTGTCTGATTTTAAGTTTGCAATTATATCACTAGCACTTTCAGTATATGAACAAATAAAAACCTTCAATGTGGGGTTTGATTTGATTGCTCTAAAAGTAATGTCCCTTATATGTTCATCAGCCATTGAAAATCCCATAATATATAATATTGAATTTTCTTTTTCAAGTTCATTTGCATAAAGACGTAACATTTCATAGTAGGTTTTATTAAAAGTAGTATCCTTGAATTTTTCTTTAGTAGGATTTACTACTTGCAATTTTTCGTACTCATTAATAAATTCGGAAACGTCTGGTATCGATTTTAATTTCTCAGCTTCTTTAATTATATCATCAATTGTAGTACATCTTTCTTCTAAATTCCAAATATCATTATCCAATTGTACTATATCTAACAATTCAGATTCATTTAGCAATTCATTTATAGACTTTATTAATGCTATGCCTTTAAATTGAATTTCTGAACCAACTAATCGCCAAGTAATCGAGCCGTGTATTTTTAATAAATTATAAACTGGTATTTCAGCAATATTGTCATAATGTAAACTTTTTTGATAAAATGATTTTTTAAAATTGCTTAAGCTAAATCTTTTTCTAAAAATACCATTAAAGCCATCATTATAATGCAGGTTTAAATCATCAATAACTTTCTCAAAAAAAATGTCAATATTAGTTGTGAAAAGATTGACTTGTTTATTTACAGTATTACTTCTTCTATTATATAGTATCTGATTTAATGTTCTTAAAAAATCCTTGTAGCCCTTATATGTATTCGACAGCATTTCATTCTTAGTACTAGGTTTTTCAACAATAATATCTTCCAAATCTTTAGCTTTGTATACATCGACATTATCTCTCATTGCCACTTGATAATAACTCCCATATAATGAAGCTTTTATGAAATCTTTTAAATCTTGTTCAATTGAATGGTTTTCCTCTAGTTTTGTTAACCAAACTTCAATTTGACCTAATGTTCCGAAAAAAGGATTTGACAGTCCAGAGCCAATTAAGAAGTTAATATTACAATCTTGAAATAAATTTTTCCAATTAACTAATTCGCTTTCAAAAGGGTTTGTACTATTCATTTTTTTGATTTAATATTTTTGGTTTTTAGTTAGATTCACAAGGCTTATTATTTTCTGCTGTAAAAGGTCAAATACTAAATTGATTTTCTCATTAAAAAAAACGAGAATTTAATTTAATCTTCTTCAATAACGTCAATTTGACTTATAGGCATTCCATACGCCATATCTAATTGTCGTCTTAATTCTTCTATACTAGTGTAAATTCTTCCGTTAGTAGCAAGATGTGAAATATCAATTTCATTTTCATCCTTTAGTTCAATTAGTTCAATAACTTGAAAATGCCCATTTGCTCTCGAGCATGGGGGTGTATCATAATCTAAAAAAGCTCTAATATCCATTTTTTATTTACTCAAAGCATAATCCTCAACATCAGCTAATTCAGTAGCAACAATCATCTTACTACCAATAGCATTGAAATGCCGTTTTCCACATTTTATTTTTCCAGCTTCTTTTGGTCTTAAATCGAAAAGTCCTGTACTGCCTTTTGATTCTACTACAAAGTACAATTTCTCATCATCTTGGTCTTTCCACATAATAGCCCAGTCAGGGTTATAGGTTCCAAGTGGGGTATCGATTTTGAACCAGTCAGGAAGTTTAGCATAAACAGAAATATTATCGCTGTTTTCAAATTGTTTTGCCAAATTAGATTCCACATTGGAATCATAAACAACATAATTATAAGGAGATTTTGAACTCTCTTTCAAATTACTTTTCATATAGCCAAACAACTCTTTATTTTCAAAAAGTTCTTGTTCATAGTATTCAGCATCACCAATTTTCTTGTAACTGATACCATCAATGATGTGTAAATTCATTTGTTCGTTGATAATATCGATACAGCCTTCAATAAATTTTTGAGGATTAATTTTGAAATAATCCAATTTATTGATTCCAGTTAAAATGGTTACTATTGACTTTCTGGTCAGCTGGGTCTCATTCTGAAGGTAGCTTACAATATCTGGTAATCTTTCTACTTCATCTTTGATACTTGTTGTTTCACTATTAGGACTTATTGTAGCATCAACTCCACCAGCATTAATTGAGATAGAGGCTTTTGTATAAATTAGTTTTCCTCTTGTGATTTTTAAACGGTCATTGATTGCATTAATACATTCTTTAACCAATGAATCAGAATCAAAGTTTACTGAAAATGTAGTTTTGAATTTTACTTTCTCCCATAATTCTCTAAACTCTGGACTGTCTAAAATTCGTTTATTTACGGTAACTAATTTTTTATCTGCTCCGTTTTTTATTTCGAGTCTTCCAGCAGTTTCTTTTAATGTACTGATAATTTGATTTAGCACGTGTTCCTGTTCTTTAAATTCTTCAGGAATATCAACCGTTTCATTCTTTAAATCAATTTTAAGCTTGTCTTGTACTTTTCCTTTTGCATCAATATAACCTTGGCTTACAAGATGCTTAAAAAGTTCCTCTGATTTTTCTTGACCTAGATAAACGGTGTCTTCGTCATTAATTTCAACGACAATATTTCCAAAACTATGTTTTTCAAGAATACCGAATGTTATCCCCGTTTCTTTTTCAATCTCTTTCTGGAAATTATCTACAAATTCAGCATAGGTTTCTGTAGCCATGACCGTTAAAGTATTCACTTCATGTCCATATACACGTTCTCCTGACTGATTTACGCATAAACGTAAACCACGACCTATTTCTTGTCTTCTTCTAATTTCGGAACCACCAGCATCTTTTAAAGTACATATCTGGAATACATTTGGGTTATCCCATCCTTCTTTTAATGCTGAATGAGAAAATATGAAACGTAATTTTGAATCGAAACTCAAAAGCATTTCTTTGTCACGCATGATTAGATTATAGGTATCTTCATCAGCATTGGTATTCCCTTTCGTATCCTTGAAATATTCGTATTTATCTTTAGAATTACTTTTTTTAGCTTTTTTATCAATAGAGAAATAACCATTATGAACTTGATTTGCCTCAACCTCGACATCTTTTATTTCTCCAAATAAACTAGCGTATTTTGGCTTAGCAATTAACTTTAAATACTCTTTTTCAAAGATTTCTGCATATTCACCATTGGCAACATTTCCATCTTCATCATATTGGCGGTATTTACCAACAGAGTCAATAAAAAACAAAGAAAGTACTTTGATTCCTTGAGGGTTCAACACCAATTCTTTGTTTAAATGCTCCTCAATAGTCTTGCGGATTAAAGCTGTTTTTATTTGCTTGTCATCAACATTTCCAATGGCTTCACCTAGCTTTATAACTTCATCTTTACTGGTGAAATCAATGTATTCATTTCCAGCTACGGCATAAATATCTTTGATGATGTAGCCCTCGTATTCGGCTCTGTCAGTAATTTGTTCTAAATCTTCATTCTGTTTTACCAGAACCGTTTTTCTCGAAATACTTCCATTTTTAAAAATATCCAGTTCCAATTTTGCTACTGGAAAACCTTTTGAGACTTTTACCTCAACCAATCTGATATAAGCATTGTTGTTGATTCCTTCTGTTTGAACAGAACCAACTTCAATTTGTTTAACCAACTTCTTTTCATAAGCATCTACTGCATCCAGCTTATACATCATGTTGATTTTCTCATCCTTACGGTGAGTTGCTGAGTATTTTACTATTGCCAAAGGATTCAAGCTCTGGATGGCTTTCTTTCTTATTGGTGTACTTATGGTTGTTTGTGGTTCATCTATAAAAACAACTGGATTGGTATTTTTAATTAAATCCAGTGGTTTGTATCCTAATGAATCATTGTATCTGTGGATAATATTTGCTGTTTTCTTTAAATCATCAGGATTATCAAAACTTTTTGCGAAAGCATCAATGTTGATAACCATGATTTCCAAGCGGTCATTGGTAGCAAAATCTCGAACCTCATTTAATTTACTAGAATCATACACAAAGAAATTGTAGTTGATGTTATCATACAGTTCTCTTAAATGTTCCTTCGTAATTTGTAATGATTTGTAAACCCCTTCTTTGATTGGGATGGAAGGAACTACAATGATATGCTTAGAAAAACCATACTTTTTATACAGTTCAACTATGCTTCTCAAGTAAACATAAGTTTTACCTGTACCAGTTTCCATTTCAACAGTAAAATCAAGATGTTTTCTATCTATTTCAGCTCTTGTTGAAGGCTTCAATCCATTTGATAATTGGATTTTTTGAGTGTTTTCAAGAATTTGTCCTTCCGTCAATAGTAATCTATTACCATAACCTATATCAGTAAAACCAATATTTTGTTGTTTGGCTAAAAATTCTGGCGAATACACTGTAAAGTTAGAATCGCATTTTTCTTGACCACTAAAAATATCTACAATAGCTTCAATGGCTTCTTGTTGGTAGTTTAACGTACTATCAAATTGTATTTTCATACTTATATACTTTTGATTTCGTTAATACCAAAACGTTTCAATGTTTGAACAGAGTTTGTTTTTTCCACATCACCAAAACCAGAATCTTTAAATATTACTCTACAGCTTTCTGGTTTTAATGCTTCTTTCCAAGCACCTATTCCTTCTGCTACTTTATTAGTGATACCATCTGCTAAGCAAATAAACAAGGCTCCAAAACCTACACTAAAAACTTTTTTACCCTCTATTATTTTTTCTTCGATTGGTAAGGTTAAGTCTAAACCGTATTTTAATAAAATTTCAAATAATACATCTTCTTCTGTACGACCTGTTTTGATGTTATCTTGAGAATCAAATAGACTATCAACTAAATTATCAGGATTACCATCCCATCCTTTTATATTGGAACTATCTAGTTTGAAAACTTTAAAACCAGTATCTAAATTTTTAATGATTAATTCTAAATTGTTAACTTCATCTTGAAGTTTTTTTATTTTTTCATCATCTTTAATTAAACTTTGTTCGTTTTCAAGTTTGGCTAATATCTCTTTCTTTTCGGCAACAATTACTGATTGCTTATTTATAATTGATTTTCCTGCCTTACGTATACGTTCTTTTCCAATTTCAGCAATATTTTTATACCCAGCTTTATAAGAGTCGCTTTTCTCATTACAAAGTTCTGGTAATTGAATTTGTATGTGCTTTCTATTTCCACCATCTTCAGCATTTAGTTGCATTACGGCATGGGCGGTTGTAGAAGAGCCAGAAAAGAAATCGAGTATAATGTCGTTTTCAAATTTTGAATTATTATCATTAATTTGAAAATTAATAAAATATTTAATTAAATCGACAGGTTTGTTAAAATCGAAAATTTTTTGCTCAAATAAATCGAATAGTTCTTTAGTTCCATTTTGAGTGTATACTTTATCAAAAAAGGTAGTCGGTTTTCCTCTTCTCATAAATCCGTTTTCATCCCTAATATATTGTTTAGAATTTACAGTTACACTTCCATCTTCTTTTTCCATGAATTCAACTTCATCATTTTCAATTGATTTCATCATTCTATCTTTAGACCATACCCATTGCTTATTTGGCATAATAGTTTTTCCATTATATAATATTGGATAAACTAAATTTGGTCTATCATCCATGCTTTTTGTCATAAGTGGTTGAATTCTGTAACCACCCCTAGTTTCAAATTTAGAATCTTTTCTATTATGTTTTGCTACTTCTGAATCACTTAATTCAGAAGTTACATTGAGGATGTTTTTCTTTGAAAAACAAACAATATATTCATGAACACCTATAAAACCAATATTTTTTGCACCCGAACCAAATTTGTTTTTCCAAATTACAGAACCAATAAAATTATCTTCACCAAAAATTTCGTCACCAATTTTTTTTAAGTTTTCATATTCGTTTTCATCTATACTTATAAAAATAACACCATCGTCTTTAAGAAGATTTCTAGCCAATCTTAATCTAGGGTACATCATGTTTAACCAATTAGAATGATAACGACCATCACTGTCAGAATTGGTTGAAAGCTTATTTCCTTCATCATCAATTTGTTCGGTTATTTGTTGATAATTTTTTAGATTGTCCTTGTAATTATCTTTGTAAACAAAATCTTTACCTGTATTGTATGGTGGGTCTATATAAATCATTTTGACCCTATTATTGTAGCTTTTTTGCAACAGTTTTAATACTTCAAGATTATCACCCTCTATGTATAAATTTTCGGTTAAATCCCAGTTTACACCTTCTTCTTTGGCGGGTCTTAGTGTTCCTGTACTGGGTTTGTGTGCTTCTCTACGGGCTTGAGCTTTACCAGCCCATGTAAAACGGTAATATTCTTCTTCATCTTCAATTTCCTTTCCCAAAATATCTTGTAACACTTTGAAATCAATTTTGCCTTCCGTAAGTACTTCAGGAAAAAGCTCTTTCAGGCGTGCAATATTATCATTTACTATATCTAAACTTTGAGTAAGTTCATCTCCTTTTGTAATTTTTTCTAAGCTCATAGTATGTTTAATAATGTTTTAAGATACTCAATTTCGTTTCTTTTCTTCTGAATATTTATGTTCAAAGAAACTCTGGTATTGAGTTGGGATTCTTTTTTTATTTGGTTTGACAAAGTAAGGATTTCTTTTTCTATTTTTTGGATAGTTTCCAAATGTTTTAGGTCGTCTTCGGTTCTTACTGAACTACGTTGGTTGAAGGTTCCTGTAACCATTGCTGTTTGAAATTGCACAATAGCACTGGTGTAGCTTTTATATGTTGTTTCTAAGTTAGTTTTGTCTAATATCGCAAAATCCAAGCCTTCAAAGAAAGCACCAACTAATTCATTTTTATATAATTTTGAAACATTGGGTGAGTTGATAAAAGCTTCAATAGTTCGTTTTGACTTGTCATTTTGATTGATTTTTTTGTCACAAACGTTCACTACAAATTCATCTGCATTTTCAATCACCAAAACAATGGGATAGGGAATATGTTTCTGGAATAAATTAATGACTCTATCAATCGTACCTTTGATAAGGTTTCCAGATAGTGTACATGTCATTACTTGAATTTCTTCAAAAACATAAGTTTCATTTTTGAATAAAGCAATATTAGTGTTGGATGGTTTGATACTCGCTAACCATTCCATTGTAATAATTTCATTCAATATTTTTTTATCAGCAGAACTCAGTTCAAAGTTTCTAATAAAGAAAGCTTTGCTTATTTTCTTACTAACAATTGCCCTCTCAGGGATGTTTAATATTTTGTTATAGTTAAAACTCATTCTTTATTTAATAATCAAATAACTGATTAGTTCTAAATTTTCTTCCTGACTGATAACTGAACTCAACAATGTAGTTCCACCAGCTGTAGCCAGTGAATCCAGTCCTACTTCTTCCTGTACACC
This sequence comes from Flavobacterium sp. 123, assembly GCF_003634825.1. NCBI lineage: Bacteria > Pseudomonadati > Bacteroidota > Flavobacteriia > Flavobacteriales > Flavobacteriaceae > Flavobacterium > Flavobacterium sp. 123. The sequence goes on along the minus strand of NZ_RBXD01000001.1, from coordinate 399,661 downwards.
AATGACTTCTTGAATAGCTGTTTTTAGCAAATTAGCATAGGCTTCCATCCTTTTGTTTGCTTTGGTTTCTTTGTCAAATTCGGCAATTAATTCTGGAATAATTCTATCATTACCCATGGCTAATTTTCTAAAATAGTCTAAAGCCGTTTTGGTTTGAGAAGCTTTGAGGATTTCGGCACCATCTATACTAATATAAACCAAAAAGAAGGGATATAAGATGTTGTTTTTAAGTTTAGAAGCAAAGTCTTCACTATTGCCTTTTAAACAGAAAATAGCACCTTGTTTTACATGCTCAAGATTTGACTTTACTATTGCGTAAGATGCTTTTGGGATATGCTTCAATTCTTCTAATTCTGAGTCGGTGCTTTTCTCCAAATCAATCTTAAAATCATTAAAAGTTAAATCGGTAATTGATATATTTCCGTGAACATCTTCAAGGTCAATAACCTGATTTTGTAATTGTTTCAATTGCTGTTTGCGATAATCCAAATCTTGCATTTCACGGCTATTTTGAGAAATAATATTATCCTCTCCAGTAGCCGAAACATCGAGCATCACCATTCTTCCCTGAACACGAGCTACCAAATCAATAAAACTATCCAGTTCCATACTTGGGAAAAAGTTTACCAATTGGATATTATCATTTTTAGAACCAATACGGTCAATACGCCCAAAGCGTTGAATAATACGAACTGGATTCCAGTGAATATCATAGTTTACCAAATAATCACAATCCTGAAGGTTTTGCCCTTCAGAAATACAATCGGTACAAAACAAAATATCGATTTCATTTTTTTCATCAGGATAAATTTCAGCTCTCTTTTTTGAGAGGGGAGAAAAGTTAGTCAAAATGGTACTCAAATCGGTTTTTCCCTTTGGTATATTGGTCTTGTTGGTTCCAGAACCAGTTACCAAAGCCGAGTTTAAACTATGTTCTTTTTTTAACCAATGATGCAATTCGTTATACAAGTAATTTGCAGTATCGGCAAAAGCAGTAAACACAATTACTTTCTTGTTATTATCATTGATTGGTTTATGTAGTTTTTCTTCAATTATATTTTTAAGCTCTAGCAATTTAGCATCTCGTTCCACATCAATCAACTTGATGTTTCCCATTAATTTAACCAGAACAGCTTTGTCTTGTTTCAGGTCTTGTTTCCAAGCAATATTATCTAAATCCTGAATCAATACTTTGGTTTTACCACCAACTAATAAGTCTTCTAATTCAGTGTCATCAATATCAATATTGTTGATGTCTAAATCGAAATCTAAAGTTCCTGATTGATGATTTTCAATTTGTTTTAAGTTGGAATCTATAAAATTGATTAATTTTTCAACCGTTAATCCAAAAGAATGAATGGAACTTTCTAAACGTTTTAAAAGGTTTACACGCATCAAATAAATTAAACTCTGCTCACGGTCAACTTGCTTAAAAACGCTTCCAGTACCTGTTTCCATGTCGTACTTGGCTTCGTATTCCTCTCTTTTATCAGCTCTTACATAGGCAAGAGGTGTATAGGATGCTAAAGTTAGCGTACTAATTTCATCATAGATTTGCCCTATATCACTAAATTGATTTTTAGTATCAATTTCAGGTGTTTTGGTTATTGGTATTAATCTATTTGGAAAGTTACCAATATCAGACATATCATAGTATTTTTCAATATGTTTACGAGACCTCGCAATGGTTAACATGTCTAATATTCTAAAGTAGGAACCATCCAAGCTTTCCATTAATCCATTCACATCAAGATTATTTGGGTCTCCATTTCTGTACCATAAGGTGAATTTTCTTTGGGCATCCTTCATTACCTGACTGATACTGTCAATACCATATTGACTAAAATAGCGGTCATTTCCTTCCGTAATAAAAGCGACTTGATTTTTCAAATCGTTCATTTTATTATTTACGGGAGTAGCAGACAACATCAAGACTTTTGTTCTGATATTCGCTTTTATCACCTGATTCATTAAACGCTTATAACGAGTCATTCCGTCCCTTTTGTTGGGATTATTTCTAAAGTTATGGGATTCATCGATAACAACCAAATCGTAATTTCCCCAATGAATAGTCTCTAAATCAATGTCACCTGATTTACCTCTTTCTCTGGTCAAATCGGTATGATTTAAAACATCAAAATTTAAACGGTCTTCTGCTAGAATATTTCTTTTATCGTTTAGGGTATAAACTGTCCAGTTTTCTCTTAATTTTTTAGGGGCTAGAAGTAAAACCCTTTGGTCATTTCTTAAAAGATAGTATTTAATGACTGCTAAAGCTTCAAAAGTTTTTCCTAAACCAACAGAATCAGCAATGATACATCCACCATACGTTTCTATTTTATCAATAGCACCTATTACTGCATCTTTTTGGAAGTTGTACAACAAACTCCAAATTTTAGAATTTTTAAATCCTGTTTTTTCTAACTTCTCATCGGCTCTTTCATTGACCGTTGAATAATGAAATATTTCACGAATACTGTACTTGTAAATAGCTTCAGCTGAAATAGTATTAGTTCCTTTTTCTAATAATGCTTTGACTGCATCATTCAAAACTATCTTACTACTGTTCCAAGCTCCATTGAAATAAGATAGATACTGATTTTGGGTATCTTCAATATTATTTATAAAAATTAAATTCTCATCATTGATAGTTCCCAAACATACTGAATCAAGGTCTAATGGTGTTAAGAAGAAACAATTAGAAATCCCATCATTTTCTACAATCAGAATATTTTGATTACCAATTCCACCTTTTCTAATTTGAATTTTATCATCAATCAGCCCAAGTACTTGGTTTATTCGGTACTTTCGGTCTAATAAAAGATTTATTTTATTTTCCTTTTCATTTTGAATAAATCGAAAATCATCTTCAGCATCAAAATTATTACTCAACAGTAAATTGATTTGTTTTGACTTTGAGAATATGTCAACTAATTCAAATAAGGCGAATGCAGTAAAATGGTTGCAACTTATGTAAATATTTGAATTTGGAGTGATTAAATTCTGAAGTTCTTCAAGTAACAATCTACTTTTGTTGTCTATAATATTCATTATCAAGGTTTAAATTGAGAATAATTTTTTGGATGTAAGCATATAAATGTAGTGTGTTTTGTATGTTTTTTTGAATTTTTTTATCACTTTTTTGGTGATAAATCCCTAAAATATTGATATTTAACATATTAATTTAAAACAAATAAAATGGAAAACGCAATCATGTTACATAATTTGACTCCAGAGGATTTGGAGGAATTAATTAGAAAAGTTGTAAGTGAGCAACTAGATGAGTTTAGAAAAAATACCTCAACAGAAAATCCACAAGAGTTATTAACTAGGGAAGAAGCTTGCTTATTACTAAAAATTAGCTTGACTAGTCTCTGGAATTGGACGAAAAAAGGAAAATTAATGGCTTACGGTATTGGCAATAGAGTCTATTATAAACGAGGAGAATTGATTCAAAGTTTAGTTAGAATTAACTGATTAAAGGTTTGATTTTGTAGGTTTAAAAATTTTATTTTCAGAATTTGTTGAGAGTTTGAAGACATTATCATTTTAATCCAGTGATAATTGACTGAAATGTGCTCTGGAAGGTCTGAAATCAATGATTGGAAATATGTGGTGAGGGAACGTTTACAGGAGCGTATAGGGAAATAAGGGAGGTGTATAATAGCTTTAAGGTACAGTTTTGGTACAAAAAAAGTATTCTTTTTTTTATTGTTTAAGTCTTGACAATTATTTTCCATTTAGTATATTTATTAATAATGGTAGTATTGCCATTTGCAGGGTTCCAGAAAGGTAGCTTTTTCTGGTTCTCACCCCTGCTAAAAAAAAATGAGAGAAATTATAATATAAAGTGAGAATACTATTTTATGAACAAATATACAAAATACAGAAGTTTTTTACTTCCTAAAGAAGTAGTTGAAGTACTATTTCTGACAGCACATCACATACCATTAAAAGACAATAAAGAATCCGAAATTATTGTTGGATTAGCTGTCATTAATGATATACTTTCAAAATCAAATCAAAATAGAAATTTAGAGGATTATCCTTTTCATTGCATACCAATGGATTCAAGATTTCTTAAAACCAAATATGGCAATGATTATAATAATTACATGACATGGTTAATTATTCATAATGTTATTTGGCATGATTTTTATTTTGAAGGAAGAACAACTCATTATTATTTACAATCAAATGAAACTTATTTATCTAAAATAAATTTTCTATGTAGAGAAAATGATATTCCAGCAGAGTCTATAGGAGCGGTTATAGATACCTATTGTTTACGAGATAAGATTGAAATATCACTGGAAAGCCTTGCTGTTGATGGTATTGATGCCAATCAAAAAAATAGGATTTTTAATTTATGGTACAAGATTAAAGTACCAATTACCAAAACAAATAAAAAGTTTTTGACTAAGGATTATGAGTCGGATTCTAGCTATATAAATAATGCCCCTAAACATATTAAAAAAATGGGGAGCCATTATCGAAAAGGATTAACAATACAATATGAAGAAGCAATTGAACATAGTGAACAACGTTATTTAAAAGAGCTATCTGAAGCTAAAAATGATAAAGATAAAGGTTCTGCATTCAAACGCTATTCCTCTCGTATTTCAAGTGTAAATGCAATTCATAATGGAAGTCTCAATAAAACACTTCGCTTTAAACGTAATGATACAAACAAACGTTTGGATACCAACCTAACCAATATGGCTTCAGATTTGAGACCGTTTATTGTTGGTTACGAGAATATGAGCTATTTAGACCTTTCTAATTCCCAGCCTGTTCTATTTAATATTTTACTCCAATCACATCGTAAAAAAGCATCTGAAGCTTTATTAAAAGAAATTGATAATTATTTTTCAATCACCACTTCAGGAAAATGGTATGAGTGGCTACAAGGTCTTTATGGTTTGACTAGAAATGAATGTAAAGAGATTTGGATGAAGATAGCCTATTCTAAAAACTCTCACAATACAGAGATAAAGAACGTATTTAGAAAAGAATTTCCTCTAGTTTATTCTATCATAGCGGAGATAAAAAAGGAAAAACATGCAAATTTTGCGATAGAACTTCAGAAAATAGAAAGTAAAATTTTTATAGATGAAATTTGTAAAGAGTTGGTCAATAATTCAATTATACCTTACACAATGCATGATGGATTATTGGTTCCAAGTGAACATGAGATGGTAACACTAAACATTATGCAGTCAATATTAAAAGAAAGACTTGGAGCGGTTCCATTAATAAAAGTTGAATAAAATTTCTTTTTTATTTAACTACCTTAATTACCCTTATTAATTAATTGAATATATTTGTAAAAAAACATGTTAGGTATTTATACACGTATTTCTGGGAATAAAGCTATTGGAAAAGATACTTCTATTGAAATTCAGACGGCTGAAGGGATGAAAGTTGCTCTTAGACTTGGAATGAAATATAAGATTTATTCTGATGTTGGCATTTCTGGAACTAAAGATGAAGTTGAGGATAGACCATCGTTTGCAAAAATGATGAAAGATATTGAAAAGGACAAAATAACAGCTGTATATGTATTTGACCAATCGAGACTTGAAAGAAATTCAAATATTTGGAATATTTTTCAATTTCAAGTTAACAAAAAAGATGTTAAATTTTATCCAAAGGGTGTTGAAACAGATTTAACTGACCCTGCAATAAAATTTGTTACTGGTATTCAATCTTTAGCCAATCAGTTATTTGCTGAACAAACAAGAGAAAAAGTTAATCTTACATTTGACAAACGGGCTTCTGAAGGCAAAACACATGGTGCTTTACCTTATGGATATGAAAAAGGTGCTGATGGGATGTATCAAATTATTCAAACAGAAGCAGATGTTGTCCGTAGAATATTTGATTTAAGTCTTGCAAGAAATGGAACATATACAATTGCTAATATCTTGAATGCTGACAATATACCAACCAAGTTTCAAAATGTCAGTAAAAAAGATTCTTTTGTTCGTTATGATGCATATACTGGTGAAGAAATTGTATTCAAGAAATCCTCAATACAGTGGCGTGGAAATGTGATATATGACATGTTAAAAAATACTGTTTATAAAGGGATTCGTGTTTGGAATAAAAAACCAAAAGGTAATAAACAAAGAATCGAAGCAAGTGTTCCGTCAATTATATCTGAAGATTTATTTGATAAGGTTAATCGAAATCTTGTAAACAATAAACAAAAGGTAGGCAAACGGAGCGAGTTCAAATATCTATTAAATGGTTTGATTGTTTGTGGACATTGTGGAAAAGAATATCGTGGTAAAAAAAGAATTGTTAATAAAGATTCAGCATACAAATGCATCCATCAAGGAAAATGCCCAGAGTCAAGAGGTATATCAATCGTAAGATTTGAAAACTTCATTATTCAGCATTTATTTGTAAACAAAAACTTGAAAGAGTTGTTACTAAACCTACCCATTAATAACGATAATGGAGTTGTTCTAAAGAATAAATTAGTCAAATATGAAGAAGAGCTTAAAAAGAAAACTAAGCTAAAAGAAAAACATTTAAGCTGGTTGGATGATGATGAGTTAGAAGATGATGAATCAATTAGGGAACAGTATAAAAGGAATTTAAAGGTTATTGATAATTTAAAAAACAATATTGAAATTTTAAAATTAGAAATACTTGAATCTGATTCAAATTTTGCTAAAATTAGAGTTGAAAGTACTGTTAATGAATATAAACTTACAGCTGGATTTGATGATACAAAACGACTCATACATACTTTAGTTGAAAGTATAACAGTAAATCATTCTAAGCTGGAAAAAGGAGGCTATTTCTTTATACTTATCAAATATAAGGGTTTTGAGGAATACTCAGCCTTTACTACAGATTGGTTTTCTACAAAATGGCATTGGATGTATTATGCACGTGGAAAGGCTACTAATGAAGCACAACAATTACAAGATATTGAAGACCAGAAAGCACTCTTAGATTTCAAGGGAATTGAATATACTGAAGAAGATTTCATTGATTTTGAAGCAGGTGAATCAGTTACTGGAATGGTAGATGCAATAGTTCTTGATAATAATAATCTGGTTACATTTAATTAAAAACCAAACAACTTTATTTTATGTCTAATACAAAAAGGGCTTGCCTTCTGAGCCGTATCAAGTTCATTCACATAACTGTTTATTTCATCAAAATTGTCCTGTTGACCAGTTATAAAGTCATTGAAGATATTGGAATCTTTTAAAAACTCATTACACATAACACTAACATTTCGGGCAGTATCGCTAAAGTCAATTACGACACCATTTACTTTTGCAATTCTAACATAATGTTCTATAATATATTTTGTACGTATAAATGTATGAGGATGAGTCGATTTTTTCGTATAAAAAGAAGTGTCTATGTTTTCAGGTTTAAATGGATACATTTCTCCATGAAGAAATAATAGAAAAGTAATTACAATACTAGATATTCCGAGATACATTAATCTTTTTAAGTTCGCCTCAGTTTGAAACTCTTTTTTTAAATTATCTTCGAAAAATTGTTGCATATAAATACATACGAATTGGCATCCATTTAAGTCTGCATCATATTCAAGCAAATGATGATTAAATGAGTAAAATTCACTCTTCGGATGCTCATTCATCAGAAAAGCTCCACCTTGCTTTTGCACCAAATGTGAAAATTCGTGATAAAATGTAAAAATAGTTGATGCTTGGAACATTAAATATTCTAAACTATCTATAAGTGATTTCTGCAAATTATTAAAACCTGACCAATCAGTCTTACCAAAAAACTGCCCCTTTCGACCTAATTTTTTATGTAAAGTTTCCATGTAAGGCTTAGAGAATCGGATAATGTATTTTCCATTTACATAACCAGCTTGTGCATTGATTTCATGTGTGTCCCAAAAATAAAAATAAGCAGGTTCAAGCCCAAATTTTTCACTATAATCATTAATATTATCTACACACCAATCAAAATATCGTTGATATACATGTTTAATAGGGCTAGAATTAAAGTCATATATTTCTTCAGAAGGAATATTAGCTTTAATTAATTCTTTTTGATACACTGAGAACTTTATTTCTGTCATAATGAAATTTTGATTTTATCAAAGCAAATATTATTGTCGGGGGGAATAATGACCTACTTTACTTCTATAAATTGATGAATATGTCTTGCATCTAAACAGGTAAATTTATTATTTTAATTAAAATGTTAATAACAAAATTATAAAACAAGGTTTTGGTAATCAAATTCCCATGATATATTTCATAAAATTGCAATTATAAATTTAATTTTTTTTAGACGATGAGCGGGAATCCCTTTAATACCATATCAGAACAATACAAGAGATTGCTCAAGGCATTTTCCGTAAACGCATTAAAATCGATTTTCAATTTAAACGAATTTAAAGAAACCCAGCCTAATTTAATCAATCGGATAATGGAAAGCAATAATGTTGCAACTCTAACTCAAACAGTGTTTGACAACTTCTCACTATTAAAACAACACGTTTATATTTATGATTTTCGTGGTAGTGTTCCCGCTAATTTTTTATCGACTCATCCATATTTCAAATCAACTTCAACTGCTGGCGGTCAGCAAATTTACAATTTGATGTTCCCTGTTATTGTTGATTTTTATAATAAGGATTCGAAAGCTGAAGAGTCGATTGACTATCTGCTTCCTGTCCAAATTCGCAGGCGAGGTACTCGCTTTATTATTGCAATTAATATTTTGGAACGAGATATTTCATCATTACTTGATAACAAAATAGTTGGAGTTAAAAAAAACACAGAAGATATCGATATTTTAAATAGTTTTACAGAATCTGCTAGACCCCACAACATCCAATTGTCACCATGTGATTTGAATAGAGGAATCAAGGATTTGTGGCATACTGACGACATAGATGCATCCAAAGCGAAGGTGAGAATGGCAAAGTCGGTTAGAACAGAGGCATTACATGAGGATTTGTTGTTAAAAAGAGATATGCATCCTGAATACTTAAATATAATAAAAGACCCAGTCGGAACTACAACGTTTAAAGTTTTAAAAGAAAATCACAGTGTAGATGCTTTTGTAGTTGACCCGACAAAAGGAATTTTTAATTTTGCAGTATTCCCTAGGCAACATTTAGCAACGTCAGATTTAATAGATTTGGTACTCTCTAAGAACTAATATGTTTGATAAATTTTTAAAGCGCAAAGCTACAATAGTTGAAAATACTGACCCCGATAGAATATTTGTTGAAAACATTCGAAGTTTTTTCAATATTCCAACTCGATGGGCAAAATTTTTATGCGAAGTAGCGGTTCGCCAAGGTGTCCTTAAAAAAAGAATAAGTATTGAATGTAGCAATCAAGAATGTGGGCGGATAATAAAAAGTTATGATAAAAAAAGTGAAATTCCTGAAACGATAATTTGTAGGACGTGTGAACTGGAAGGTTTTGACAAGTTTGAGTTTGATACTGACAAATTAAATATTGTGGAATATTACCAATACATTGAAAATGGGAAATAGGACACAGAAATCAGTTAATTTGTTTAGAGACATGGCAGATATATGGATGAAGATTATTATTTCATCTATTATCTTGGGTCTATATTCGGCATCTATTATTCTCTTACTGGTAAAAATTTCTCAAGAATCACCATGGCAAAACAATGTAATATTAGGAATTGTTGACATAATGTTAACTTATTCCGTACCTACAATAATACGTCATTTCTTTCCAAAACGAGATTCACAAGATTAATTACATATATGGAATAGCTTTTCATAGCCAGCACTTTTGTAATTGAAATTTCAAAAACAGCCCTTTCACGGTCAAATTAAAAAGCAAAATAAAACAACCACACAAATTACCCTTATAGATATATTAATCCTTTTTGCTGCGGAGTTATTCAATGGATCTGAAATGTGTTTTTGAGTTCGGTAGGGATGTGCAATATCAAAAAACGTCTTTTTGAATTCATGGATGCTTTTTTGCATCGAATTTGTTTCTTGATGTTTGGTAAAAATACTTTCTAATCCGTTGTGGTTTTCGTAGATATGTTGCAAGCTCCTGATAAAACTAGCAAAGTCTTGACCGTTGAAAGTGCGATGTACAAAGGATTCCAATCGTTCTAAATCATTTTCTCGATGTGACATAACAAAATCATATGGAGAGTTTCCCATAAATTCTATCATTCGATAGGAGTTTTTTATAATCATTTTACGGTTTCCCCAAGCAATTGTAGCGCTAAGAAAACCGGCTATTTCAATGTCTTCTTTTAATGAAAATAAATGTGGAATTTGAACTGGGTCACTTTCTATGAAGTTGGGATTATTGTATAATTCAACTTTTTCGTCCAGGAAGGTTTTAAGTTCTGATGCATTCATTTTTAGTTGCTTATTAATCCGTCAACCATTATTAGTTTTCGATCAGCCATATTCGCTAATTCGTCATTATGTGTTACAATCACAAAAGTTTGTCCAAATTCATCTCTTAATTTGAAAAATAATTGATGCAAATTTTCAGCAGAATGCGTGTCTAAGTTTCCAGAAGGTTCATCCGCAAAAATAACATCGGGCTTATTGATTAATGCTCTTGCTACAGCAACACGCTGTTGTTCACCACCTGATAGTTCATTTGGCTTGTGATTTATACGATGTGATAATCCTAAATAGTTCAATAAATCTTTGGCTTCTTTTTCAATTATAGAAGGTTTTTTACCCGCTATATAGGCAGGAATACAAACATTTTCAAGTGCTGTGAATTCAGGTAAAAGCTGATGAAATTGAAAGATGAAGCCTAAATTTAAATTTCTAAATTTAGATAATGATTTGTCATTCATTTTTAAAACATCTTCACCATTAATAATTAATTCGGTTTCGTTTTTAGAAGAAGGTCTGTCTAATGTGCCTAAAATTTGTAGTAAAGTAGTTTTTCCAGCTCCTGAAGCACCCACAATTGAAACAATTTCTCCTTTGGCGATATGTAAATCAACGCCTTTTAAGACTTCGAGTTGTTCGTAAAATTTGTGTATGTTTTTTGCCTGTATCATTTGAAACTATTTTTACAAAGAAACAAAGATTCTATCGATAATAAAATGATCTCATTGAATTTAATAAAAGAAGGAGTAAAGGGAATTAGCAAATTTATTTTGGATAACTTTGAAATATTAAAAACAGGATACGTTTTAGATGGAATACTAACAATAGAAATATAGAATGGAAATGAAACAAGAATTTGAAATAGCAACTTTGGCAGGAGGATGTTTTTGGTGCACAGAAGCTGTTTTTTTGGAATTAGAAGGGGTAAAGTCAGTTGTTTCTGGATATATAGGTGGACTAACGGTAAATCCAACCTATAAAGACATTTGCAATGGAGATACAGATCACGCCGAAGCAATTCAGATTACCTTTGATCCTCATATAATCACTTTTGGAGAATTATTAGAAATATTTTTTGCGACTCACGATCCCACTACATTAAATCGTCAAGGAAATGATGTTGGAACGCAATACAGAAGTGAGATTTTTTATCATAATCAAAATCAAAAAGAGATTTCTCAGGAATATATTTCTATACTGAACACACAAAATACTTTTGGGAAACCAGTTGTTACCAAAGTTTCGCCAGCAACATTATTTTATCCTGCAGAAACCTATCATAGTGATTATTACAATCGAAATAAAGAGCAGTCGTATTGTAGTTACGTTATAACTCCTAAGATTGCTAAACTTAAAAAAGGATTTGCGGATAAACTAAAAAAGTAATTGGCATTGGTTTTGCAAGTTGAATTTTAAAAGTATCATCATGAAAAAATCAGTACAAATTGAAAGTATATCTAAAGTCAAAAATAATAGAAATAAGAAGTTAATTTTAGGGATTGCTTTTGATTGTATTGGGATGCTTTCGTTTACTATACCTGGAATTGGTGAGTTTTCAGATGTGATTTGGGCACCTCTGGCTGGTTTTTTAATGACTTGGATGTATAAAGGAACTTTGGGGAAAGTGGCTGGAGGGTTTACTTTTCTGGAAGAAATTTTACCATTCTCAGATTTTATCCCAAGCTTTACCATTACTTGGATTTATAATTATTTGATTATGAAGAAGAATCCTAATGACTAAATTTCATCTATTCTTTAAAAAGAAATCCCATTCCCATTCGCTTCAACATTTTTTTTTCGAAGGCCCAAAAGAATTTGAATTGCCCAAAAATAAACCCTATTGAAATTAAAAGTACTTGGTATAAAGGAAAAATAAGTAATAATCTTACGGGTGTGAAAAAATGACCTAAATCTTCTTTTAAGATTCCTAACCAAAAACAAATAGGTTTTGATAACCATGCTGATGCAGAACCTGTAATTGCAAAAACAAAAAATATAATTGTTAATTGAATATTGGAATTAATTCCCCAGCGTTTTTTTAAGTTTTCCATCTTTACTTATGATGTATACAAATATAATAAACATTATCTAGGAGGAACATGACCGTAGAGTTTTTGTTTATAGGTGTTTTGGAAATAAATCATATAATTATATATTAAATAATTCACTTCATATCCATAATTTATATTTGAATCGTAACTGATTGTCATTTCGTATAAATTAGGATTGTATCGTTGTGGTTGCAGTACTCGATTGTTCCATTCGCTTATGTAGAATTGGTTTTTACTCTCTAAATAGGACTGTGAATAAAAACCTCTTGGTAAGGCAACGGTATTAAGCCAAGTGTTAAAACCAGGATCAATTATGATTACCTCGTATTCTAATTCATCATTAGCAATTCGGATGGTGTCATTTTTATCAGCGACTGCTCTGTCTGTTTTCGAAAAACCAGATTGAGGCGTTTTACAACTTAAAACAGAAAATAAAATAACTGCTACTATGTAAATACTATTTTTCATGACAAACTAATTAGATATAAATTTACAAAAATAAATACTTAATTATTAGTTATTTAACAAAAAAATCACCTTCGTTTGGAAGGTGATTTTCATTGCAATTTCATCGTACTATTATTTACCAAAAATTTTACCAAGGATTCCTCCAATGCCATCACTATTTTTTGTTACGGCAGACATAGCATCACTAATGTCAACTTTTCCATCTGCATTTTGGTCTAAGCCAAATTGACTCCCGTATTTTGAAATAGTATCCATTATTCCAGAACTTTGGCTACTATCTCCAGAAATAGCTCCGATAATATCCGAAATTTGAAAGCTAGAATCATTTGGGTCTTTTGCTTTTCCAACAAGTGAACCTAAAATTTGAGGGACTAAACTGCTAGTAACTCCTGAAGCGGTTTCTTCACTTAATCCAAATTTTTCTCCTAAACTATTGTTTAGTTGTTCGGATAGTTTTTGAACTACAGGATTTGTACTGTCTTGAGCGCTATCTCCTTTGAATAAGCCTGCAATTTGATCCGCTCCACCTTCTGAAATTAAGTTTTTTAATCCAGAAAAAATAGAACTGCTAGCCTCATTTATTACAGCTTCGTTTTGCTCATTTGGAATAGCATTGTTTTTTACAACAGATTCGTTTCCAAATTGTTGTGCTAATTGTGTTAATTGTTCAAACATATTGGGGGAATTTAGATTAGAATCCAAATCTAAACAAAAAAAAAGGAAATAGTAAACGATATGTAACTATTTACTTTTTATATTTCAGCAACAACTATTTATCCTAATAGGCTGATGATTTGTTGTGCTAATTCAGTACCAATTCTATCTTGTGCTTCTCCAGTAGCAGCTCCAATATGAGGAGTCATAGAGATTTTATGGTGCATTAAAAGTGCCATTGCAGGTGTTGGTTCGTTTTCAAAAACATCTAATCCAGCAAATAATACTTTTCCGCTATCTAAAGCTGATACTAATGCTACCTCATCAATAACACCACCACGAGCACAGTTTACAATACCTACACCATCTTTCATGATAGCTAATTCTTTCTCACCGATGATGTAACCATCTTGAGCAGGAACGTGTAAAGTAATAAAGTCAGCTTCTTTGAATAAAGATTCTAATGGTTGAGAAACGATAGTAGTTGTGATAGATTGACCATCAAAGAACTCGACTTTTACGTCTACTTTGTCAATATAACTATCAGCAGCAATAACTTTCATACCTAAACCAAGAGCCATTTTTGCAGTTGCTTGACCAATTCGGCCAATACCAACAACTCCAAGAGTTTTTCCTCTTAATTCGATTCCGTTTGCATATGCTTTTTTCAAACCTTCAAAGTTTGTGTCTCCTTCAAGAGGCATATTTCTATTTGAATCATGTAAGAAACGAACACCAGAAAATAAATGAGCAAAAACTAATTCAGCTACAGATTCTGATGATGAAGCAGGAGTATTGATTACATGAATTCCTTTGCTTTTTGCATAATCAACATCAATGTTGTCCATTCCTACACCACCACGACCGATGATTTTAAGACCTGGGCAAGCATCAATAATATCTTTACGAACTTTTGTTGCGCTACGAACTAAAACAACACTTACATTATTTTCGTTTACAAAATTAGCTACTTGTTCTTGAGCTACTTTAGTAGTTATAACTTCAAATCCACCTTTTTCTAAAGCTAGAATTCCGCTTTTAGAAATTCCGTCGTTTGCTAATACTTTCATTTTTTTTAATTTAAAGATTGAATTATTTAAAAAATTAAAGATTCAATCTGGATTGTTTTAATGTAAAGATTGAGTGATAAAATTGATTTTTTCAAATCTTTCAATCATTCAATTTTTGAATATTTAAATTGATTTTTCTAATTCTTTCATTACGTCTACTAATACTTGTACGCTTTCTAATGGTAAAGCGTTGTACATAGATGCTCTGTAACCACCCACTGAACGGTGTCCAGGTAATCCTGAGATTCCTGCTGCTTTCCACATGGCATCAAAAACAGGTGCATGAGCTTCGTCGTTTAATAAGAATGTAGCATTCATATTAGAACGATCTTCAACTGCAGCAGCTCCTTTGAATAATGGATTTCTATCAATTTCAGCATAAAGCAAAGCAGCTTTAGCATTGTTTATTTTTTCAATAGCAGCAATTCCTCCTAGGTTTTTCAACCATTGTAGAGTTAACAATGAAGCGTATACTGGAAAAACAGGTGGAGTATTATACATACTTTCTGCTTTGATATGTTTAGAGTAATCTAACATACTTGGAATGTTTCTTCCGTTTTTACCAAGAATTTCTTCTTTAACAACTACTAAAGTTGTTCCAGCAGGTCCCATGTTTTTTTGTGCTCCTGCATAGATAATGTCAAATTTAGAGAAATCTAATTGACGTGAAAAAATATCTGAACTCATGTCGCATACAACAGGTATGTTAACAGAAGGGAATTCTTTCATTTGAGTTCCAAAAATAGTATTGTTACTTGTGCAGTGGAAATAATCCGCATCTGCAGGTACTGTATATCCTTTAGGAACGTGGTTGTAATTTTGATCTTTTGATGAAGCTACAATAACAGTTTCTCCAAAAAACTTAGACTCTTTTATAGCTGCTGAAGCCCAAGTTCCAGAATCTAAATAGGCTGCTTTCCCGTTTTCTTTCATCAAGTTATAAGGAACCATTAAAAATTCTAAACTAGCTCCGCCTGCTAGGAAAAGAGCTTGATATCCTTTGCCCTCTAATCCTAATAGTTCAATAACTAATGCTCTAGCTTCATCCATAACCGCAACAAAGTCTTTACTTCGGTGTGATATTTCTAAGATCGATAATCCAGAGTTATTGAAGTTTAATATAGCTTGTGCTGATTTTTCAAAAACTTCTTGTGGTAAAATACAAGGTCCTGCGCTGTAGTTGTGTTTTTTCATGGTGTAGATTATGTCCAAAATTTAAAAATGCAAATTTCGGTAATAGGACTTTAAAAAGCGTTAAATAATTCGAAATAATTAAACATTTTTTTACTTTATTGTTAACAAAAACGAAATAGTATCTAGGTTATCTGCGTAATCCCATAATTTTGGGCTTTGTGTTGTTCCAAACGGAATACTATTTTTTATGTGATTATTGCTTACTATACATTGAATTTGCTCGTTTTCTGATTCTAATCGTTTTTCTAAATCGGCAAGATTTTCATAAAATTCGTAAAAAACACTAGAAATCGGTGAAGCATAACTAGAATCTTCTTTTATGGTCAAAAAACCATTATCAAGCAATTTGAAATTACTCATCAAGAAAACCGCTTTGTTATAATCGTAATTATTAGCGTATTTTTCATAATGTATTACGTCTTGGTATTCAAAAATAGCTTCGAAAAAAGTATCAAATGAATATCCTTTCGGTACAAATAACTTAGAAACATTGCGGCAACCTAATCCAAAATATCTGAAGATATCTTCTCCTAAAGCGATTAATTGTTCTTTAGTTTCTTCTCCATTTAGTATAGCAACTGAATTTCGGCTTTTGCGAATAATTGAAGGTTTGTCTTTAAAATAGTATTCAAAATAACGTGCTGTATTATTGCTTCCTGTTGCAATAACGGCATCGAAATTTTCTAATTTTCCTTCTAAGAAAGCTATTTTGTTAGCAAACTCTGGTTCAATAGCAATAATGTATTTTGCTAAAAAAGGCAAAAGGTGCTGGTCATTTGAGGATGTTTTCACTAATACACTATGACCGCTTATTAGTACGGACAGAAAATCATGAAAGCCAACTAGCGGTATGTTTCCAGCTAGAATTAAGGCAATATTTTTAGGCGTAACAGTGTTGAAATCATAGCTTGAAATCCATTCGTTTAGATTTTCTTCTGTTAAGGCTTCGGCCCAAGATTGTAATGAAAAATAAACTTGTTCAGGAGTGTACCACCCATTATGAGATTGTGATAAATGAATTAATTTGATACAATCATCAAAAAATAAATCGTTGTTTAAAACGTTGGAATTTTTAATTGTATTGCTTTCAGAAAACTGTTTTAAAAATTTTCCTAATGCCACAAAAACACTTTTTTTTGTTTCTAATGTCATAATGTTTGCTTATGAATAGTTTTGATTGTAATTTTGCACAAAAATAAGCTATAATAAGTTACAAGTCAAAGCAGAAAATAGTAAACAATGGTTTTTGCAACAAGCATGTAATTTCATAACTCATAACTAATATAAAGATGGCAATAATAATTACAGATGAATGTATCAATTGTGGAGCTTGCGAACCAGAGTGTCCAAATACTGCAATATATGAAGGAGCTGATGACTGGAGATATAAAGATGGAACAAAACTTAGTGGAAAAGTAATTTTGCCAGATGGCACTGAAGTAGATTCAGATGCTGCTCAAACACCTATTTCTGACGAAGTTTATTACATTGTACCTGGAAAATGTACAGAATGTAAAGGATTTCATGATGAACCACAATGTGCTGCTGTTTGTCCTGTTGACTGTTGTATTCCTGATGAAAATCATGTGGAATCAGAAGAAACCCTGTTAAACAGACAAGCTTTTTTACACAACGAATAGATTAAAAAAAACTATTTATATAAAAAAATCCTGAGCGTTAGCTCAGGATTTTTTTTGTTTTATAAATTACTAGGATTAGAAAGTAAATCCTAATCTAGCATAGTAATAAGCTCCATTGAATCCCATTTGAACGGCATCCCAGTATCCTCCTGCTTCAGTATTACCTTGCTCATCTTGTTTGTCAGGGTAAATATTGAAAAGGTTGTTGCTACCTACTGTTAATTTTAATTGTTTAGATAATTGATATCCTAAAGTTAAATCTGTAGAAGTTTTAGCAGTATACACATCGTTTTCTCCTCCATAATCAACTAAGACTACTTTGCTGAAATGGGTGAACGCAATTCCTGAATCAAATCTTTTGTTTGAATAGTTAAGATTTAAACCAAATTTGCTTTTTGGAGCTGATGCTAATAAGAAAGCTTGTTCACGTGCGCCAAAGAAAGTTTCAGCATCTAGGTTACCATTGTTAACTTTTGCAATTTTCATGTTGTTTATGTTTCCAACAAGAGTTGCGCCAAAGTTTGAGTTGTTGAATTTTTTCTTCCAAGCAAGAACTACGTCTAAACCTATAGTTTTTGTATCGGCAGCATTAGCAAAAAATTGTGCTAAATCTACTCCTAATCCTTTTGAAGAAGCATCGAAATAACTTGTTAAAACGATTCTGTCTTTTACATTAATAATGTATCCGTCTACAGTAGCGGTGAAGTTGCCAAAAGTAGAAGTAAGTCCTAACGAAGCATTAACAGCTGTTTCCTCATTTAGTTTTTGAATTCCAAAAGATTTAGTTACTGGACTATTGTTTGGAGATAGTAAAATTTCAGTTGCTCCACCTGCGTCAATATTAGTAAAGTGTAAACCATAATAAGATTGTGCTAATGAAGGAGCACGGAATCCTGTACTAACAGAACCTCTTAAATTGATGTTATCTGTAATTTTAAGTCTTGAAGCTACTTTTCCATTGACAGTACTACCAAAATCACTGTATTTTTCAAAACGAACAGCACCACTTACCATGAAGCTTTTTGTAATGTCAAATTCCGCATCAGTGTATAAGGATAGGTTGCTACGGTTTTTGTTAACTACATTGCTAGGACTGTATCCAGGGAAACCTTGAGAACTTCCTGGTCTTGGGTCTCCTGAAATAGGATCGATAGGAGGTGATTGTGTAGTAGGATCAGTTATAGGTTGTCTGTTTTCATCATAAGTTGTGTATGCACCTTCTTCTCCAGCAAAAATATTAAATTGCTCAGTACGGAATTCTGCTCCAAAAGCTAAATTCATTCCTTCTAATACAGTATCATAATTTTTTGATAAATCAAAGTTAGTTACATTTTGAGATAAGCTATGACCACCAGCGTCAAATTCTAAAGGAGATGCCTCTAGTAAAGATGGGTTCATAGTACCTTTTATAGTATAATGAAAAAGGTTTTTACCAAAAGTATTACTGATGTCAACATTCCATCCACTAGCAGTTTCTGTTCTTACTCCAGCAGTGATAGAGTTGTCAAGTATTATAGAAGTAATTCTTGGAGTATATCCACCTGGATAAACAGATTCAACCACATTAGCATTACCGCTATTTCTTGTAAAAGCGTAAGCATCGGTATCTCTGTAGTTTCTTCCGCCAAAAGCATAGAATTTAGCTTTTTCTGAAATTGGCACAGCCATATTCACAGAGAAATTATAACTATCCATTGAAGCTTCTCCAAAACCTTTTCTGAAGTCATATCCTGGACGTAACACTTTTTCTTTGCTAAAATATTCAGTAGTGAAGTTTGCAAAACCACCGTTTTTTCCAATTGCAACACCATAATTAGCGCCAATTTTTACTGTATTTCCGTCAAAAGATTTGTTTTTTCCGTAAGTATTTCCATTTCCGTTTTCATCTAATCTAAAACCAGTTTTGTTAACAGTACCTGGAAGAAAATCTCCTTTTGAGTTTGTGTTGAAAGTTCCGTATGTCACAGAACCTGTTAATTCATCAATATTGTCATTCAATACAATATTAATAACTCCTGCAATGGCATCAGAACCATATTGTGCAGCAGCACCATCTCTCAAAATTTCGATTCTTTTAATAGAAGCAGCTGGAATAGCATTTAAGTCAGTTCCTGTATTTCCTCTACCACGAGTTCCATAAATAGTAACAAGCGATGATTGGTGTCTTCTTTTTCCATTGATTAAAACTAATGTTTGGTCAGGTCCCATTCCTCTTAATGAAGCTGGGTCAACGTGATCCGCACCGTCAGAACCAGATTGTTTATTAGCGTTGAATGATGGAGCAATGTATTGCAACAATTGATTGATTTCAATTTTTCCACTTTGTGTAGTAAGCTCTTTCATATTGATAACATCAATAGGCACTGCTGAGTTTACAACAGTTCTTTTGGTGTTTCTAGAACCTACAATTTGAACTTCTTTTAATTCTTGTTCTCCTCCTTCAGAAGATAGCGTGATATTAATAGTAGCTTCATTCGCTACTTTTGAAATTGATTTGTATCCAACATAGCTAAATACTAGAATAGCTCCGTCAGCCACTTTGATTTTGTAAGCTCCATCAATATCAGTTGAAACGCCGTTTTTTGTTCCTTTTTCGATGATATTTACGCCGGGTAAAGTAACGCCGGAATTATCTTTTACTACCCCAGATACTTCTTTTTGTGCAAAAAGTAAACTGATGTTTAGTAAGAAAAACAGTACTGTGATTTTTTTCATAATCGTTAGATTTTTGGGTTTGGTTTGGTTTAATTTTAGTGCAAGATAGATTTTTTTTAACAAAACATTGGCAAGAGCTTTATTTTTTTGTAAATATTGCGAATAAATTAAAATCAATAATAGAATTTATGTACTATGTAAATTCACGGGAGAATTACTATTGAATTGATAATGCTAAAAACAGATATTCGTAACAGAAATATAGTCATTATGCCATCTAGCATTTTTTTAATCTTATATTTGCAAAATTTTAAAGTAAGTACTAAAACTTTTAGCAGGAAACTGCTGTTTGTAAACTAAATATCATGAAAGCAGGAATTGTAGGATTACCAAATGTTGGAAAATCAACATTATTTAATTGTTTGTCTAATGCAAAAGCGCAAAGTGCAAACTTTCCTTTTTGTACTATTGAGCCTAATATAGGTGTGGTAAATGTACCAGATTCTAGGATGGCTAAATTAGAAGAATTAGTTAAGCCAGAACGTGTTCAAATGGCAACTGTAGATATTGTTGATATTGCAGGTCTAGTAAAAGGAGCAAGTAAAGGGGAGGGATTAGGAAATCAATTTCTTGGAAATATTAGAGAGTGTAATGCAATTATTCATGTTTTGCGTTGTTTTGATAATGATAATATTGTACACGTTGATGGAAATGTAAATCCAATTCGTGATAAAGAAACAATTGATATTGAGTTGCAATTGAAAGATCTTGAAAACGTAGAAAAACGTTTAGAAAAAGTAAATCGTGCTGCTAAAACTGGAAATAAAGAAGCGCAAACCGAAAAAGCACTTTTAGACAGAATAAGAGAAACGCTTTTGCAAGCAAAATCTGCTAGAACTGTAATTCCTCAAAGTAATGACGAGGAATTATTGATGGAAGGATTCCAATTGATTACAGCAAAACCAGTGTTGTATGTTTGTAATGTAGATGAAAATTCAGCGGTTAACGGAAATAAATACGTAGATGAGGTTCGTGAATTGGTAAAAGATGAAGATGCTGAAGTTATTATACTTTCGGTAGGAGCAGAAGCTGATATTACAGAATTAGAAAGTTATGAAGAACGTCAAGTATTTTTAGAAGATATGGGATTGACTGAGCCAGGAGCATCTGTTTTGATTCGTGCGGCTTATAAACTATTGAAACAACAAACTTATTTTACCGCAGGTGTGAAGGAAGTACGTGCTTGGACTATTAATATTGGAGCAACTGCGCCACAAGCTGCAGGAGTTATTCATACTGATTTTGAAAAAGGTTTTATTCGTGCTGAAGTAATTTCGTATGAAGATTTTATTCATTATGGTTCTGAAGCTAAATGTAAAGAAGCTGGAAAGTTTAAAGTAGAAGGAAAAGAATATGTGGTTAAAGATGGTGATGTAATGCATTTCCGTTTTAATGTATAACTAACATAAATCTATATGAAAAGCCTGCAAGAGAAATTTTGCAGGTTTTTTTATGCAATTTTTTTTGCGTTTCATTTTTTAGTACTTTTAGTTTAAAGAAAACCATAAAATGAAAAAATATTTTATAGCGTTAGGATTATTTGCATTTCTTTCTTGTAAAAAAGTTGAAGCGGTGCCTAGTGGACTCAATTTTTATTTCGAAAATCCTCAGCCCATAAATGATTCTGAATTGTCTAAAATCCCATATAAATTCAAGGGATTGTTTATGAATCAAGACTCGGTCTATATTAATGTTCAAGAAAACTTAATTTTAAAGGAGTATTATGACAAGTTTAGATTTCATAAAAAAGATTTTGATTCTATAAAACTAAATTTTGATAAGGTAGGTAATAAATATATTTCTAAATTCAACAGAGATGTTTTTGATTTTAAATACTTTAAAGATTCAGTTGAATTTTCAAATAAACAAATTGATACTTTTTTTATTTTTTCAAATACTCAAAAAGCAAAGCGATTTAATGGTCAATTGGTTCTTAATTACAAAGATTCCATTTTTTGGAAAATAAATGCAATTCGTCTAGTAAATAATGTTCTTAAAATCAAATATATATATTCTGAAGAAGATTTGAAAAGAATTGATTCATTGACAAAAGTAAAATCAACAATGATTGATTCTTCTTCGTTTATTGTTAAATCTTCCAGAAATGAATTTAAAAGTATTTTAAATTTGAAAAAGCTAGGGGAAGAATTAGAATACAAGAAAGTGCGAAATAATTAATCTTACTAAAACAAATTGTCATGAAAATTATAGCTTTTGGCGCAAGCCCTAGTAAAAATTCCATCAATAAAAAATTAGCTACTTATGCAGCTAGTCTTTTTGAAAATGCAGAAGTGGAAGTCTTGGATTTGAACGATTTTCAAATGCCAATTTTTAGTGTTGATATTGAAGTGACCATTGGTCAACATCCATTAGCGAAAGCTTTTTTGGATAAAATTGCAGGCGCAGATATACTTGTGGTTTCTATGGCTGAGAATAATGCAAATTATTCTGCGGCTTTCAAAAATGTTTTCGACTGGTGTTCTAGAATTGGCGCGAAAGTGTTTCAGGATAAACCCATGTTGCTTATGGCTACTTCGCCAGGGGCAAGAGGAGGAGCATCGGTTCTAGAAATTGCTAAAAATGCTTTTCCACGTTATGGAGCAATCGTAAAAGCAACGTTTTCTTTGCCTAGTTTCAATGATAATTTTGATGTTGAGAAAGGTAGAATTTCTAATCCAGATTTAGATAAACAGCTGAAAGATAGTATACAGAATTTTTAGTTTTTAGGCAGATGTGATTTTTCAATCTTTGAATTAAAAAATGTCAATATCATTCTTAATAACTTTGATTTCACCTGCTTCATAATTTTATCAAATTGCACTATATTAGCACACCCGAGGTTAATGCAAAAAGCAAAGACCGAACTGAACGTAGTCAAATTCGATAAAATTTAAAATGTCCGATCAAAATCAATACAACGAAGATAATATTCGTTCGCTCGACTGGAAAGA
Organism: Flavobacterium sp. 123; assembly: GCF_003634825.1. NCBI lineage: Bacteria > Pseudomonadati > Bacteroidota > Flavobacteriia > Flavobacteriales > Flavobacteriaceae > Flavobacterium > Flavobacterium sp. 123. The sequence goes on along the minus strand of NZ_RBXD01000001.1, from coordinate 376,546 downwards.
ACACATCCGTATGCGTCCCGGAATGTATATTGGGAAACTTGGAGATGGATCTTCACCAGATGATGGTATTTATATTCTGTTAAAAGAGGTACTCGATAACTGTATAGATGAGTTTGTTATGGGTGCAGGTAAAACCATCGAAGTAACCATCAAAGACAAAACAGTTTCAGTTCGCGATTACGGTCGTGGAATTCCCCTTGGAAAAGTAATTGATGTGGTTTCTAAAATGAATACAGGAGGGAAATATGACTCTCTTGCATTTAAGAAATCAGTTGGTTTGAATGGAGTGGGGACAAAGGCAGTAAATGCTTTGTCTAACTATTTCCGTGTAGAATCTGTTCGTGATGATAAACAAAAAGCAGCTGAGTTTTCGGGAGGAAATCTAGTTCTTGATGAAGAAATCATTGATACAACCAAAAGAAAAGGAACGAAAGTAACTTTTATCCCAGACGAAGCTATTTTTAAAAATTATAAATTCAGAAATGAATATATAATCAAAATGCTTAAAAATTATTGTTACCTAAATACGGGTTTATCCATAATTTATAATGGCGAAAAATATTATTCAGACAATGGATTGAAGGATTTATTGGATGAAAATATTTCTGTTGAAGATATGATTTATCCCATTATTCATCTAAAAGGAGATGATATTGAGGTAGCCATGACACACAGTAAGTCTCAATATAGCGAAGAGTATCACTCTTTTGTAAATGGGCAAAATACTACCCAAGGAGGAACACATTTAGTTGCTTTTCGGGAAGCAGTTGTGAAAACTATTCGGGAATTTTATAATAAAGGTTTTGAACCTTCGGATATCCGAAAATCAATCGTAAGTGCGGTTAGTATTAAAGTAATGGAACCTGTTTTTGAATCACAAACAAAAACCAAATTAGGTTCGACGGATATGGGTTCAGAGCCGGGAATGCAATCAGTGCGTACTTTTGTAAATGATTTTGTCAAAAATAATTTAGACAATTATTTGCATAAAAACCCGGAAACAGCTGATTTGCTTTTGCGAAAAATACTGCAAGCGGAGCGCGAAAGAAAAGAACTTTCAGGTATTCGAAAATTAGCTACAGATCGTGCCAAAAAAGCCAATTTGCATAACAAGAAATTGAGAGATTGTCGGGCACATTTACCAGATATTAAGAATCCTAGAAATTTAGAAAGTACCCTTTTTATTACCGAGGGAGATTCTGCTTCAGGTTCCATAACAAAATCGCGTGATGTTAATACACAAGCGGTTTTCAGTTTGAGAGGAAAACCGTTGAACTCTTACGGGATGAGCAAAAAAATTGTGTACGAAAATGAAGAATTCAATTTGTTGCAAGCTGCTTTGGATATTGAAGATGGTTTGGAAAAATTACGCTACAACAATATTGTTATTGCAACGGATGCCGATGTTGATGGAATGCACATCCGATTGTTATTGATAACGTTTTTTCTTCAGTTTTTTCCAGAACTAATCAAAGAAGGGCATTTGTATATTTTGCAAACACCACTTTTTAGGGTTAGAAACAAGAAAGAAACCATTTATTGTTATTCCGATGAAGAACGAAAGAATGCAATTGAAAAACTAAAACCTAAGCCTGAAATTACACGATTTAAAGGATTAGGAGAAATCTCGCCAAATGAGTTCCAGTTTTTTATTGGTGAAGACATTCGCTTAGATCCTATTATGATGGACAAAAATACATCGGTTGAACAATTGCTGTCTTTTTATATGGGTAAAAATACACCTGACCGACAAGATTTTATCATCAAGAATCTGAAGGTTGAAGCAGACGTAATTGAAAAAGTTTAAAAGCATATAAATAAAATCGAATTTTAATTTCGAATTAGAATAAATGAAAGACGAGGAAGACGATATTACAAACGCAGAAGGCCAAGAAGACGATCATACTTTTGATGAAAATCAAAATGAAGGAAAATCTTTTGAAGGACAGCATTTTTACGATAACGAAGACGAGGACAGCCAGGATACAATTACTAAAGTTACTGGTATGTATAAAGATTGGTTTTTGGATTATGCCTCTTATGTAATTCTAGAACGTGCAGTTCCCGCTATTGAAGACGGATTCAAACCGGTACAACGCCGAATTATGCATTCTCTAAAAGAGTTAGATGACGGTCGATACAATAAAGTAGCCAATGTTGTAGGGCATACCATGCAATACCATCCTCATGGGGATCAGAGTATTGGGGATGCTATGGTGCAAATAGGTCAGAAAGAATTACTTATAGATTGTCAAGGGAACTGGGGAAATATTCTAACAGGAGATGGCGCAGCTGCTTCACGTTATATTGAAGCACGTTTGTCAAAATTTGCTTTAGAGGTTTTATATAGCCCAAAAATTACGGATTGGGGCGTTTCATACGATGGAAGAAGAGCAGAACCTAATAATCTTCCGGTGAAATTTCCATTGCTTTTAGCGCAGGGTGCGGAAGGTATTGCAGTTGGACTTTCGACAAAAGTTTTACCTCATAATTTTAATGAGTTAATTGATTCTTCTATAAAAATATTAAAAGGAAAGCCTTTTACTTTATATCCAGATTTTATGACTGCCGGTATAGCGGATGTGTCAAATTATAATGATGGAATGCGAGGAGGACGGGTACGTGTACGTGCAAAAATTTCGCAAATAGATAAAAATACCTTAGCGATTACCCAAATTCCATTTTCAACAAATACATCCAGTTTGATTGATAGTATTTTGAAAGCGAATGATAAAGGGAAAATCAAAATTAAAAAGATTGAAGACAATACAGCAGCCGATGTTGAGATTTTAATTCATCTTTTTCCAGGTGTTTCACCAGATAAAACCATTGATGCGTTATTTGCTTTTACTGCTTGCGAGACTTCTGTAGCGCCATTAGGTTGTGTAATTGAGGATAACAAACCGCTTTTTATTGGGGTTTCTGAAATGTTGAAAATTTCAACTGACAGAACCGTTAGTTTGCTGAAAAGCGAATTAGAAATACAATTAGCCGAATTAGAAGAACAATGGCATTTTGCTTCTTTGGAACGTATTTTTATTGAGAAAAAAGTGTATCGTTTAATTGAGGAAGAAACTACGAAAGAAGGCGTTTATTTAGCCGTTGACGAAGGATTGAAACCGCATATTAAACATTTGAAACGCGAAGTTACTCAAGATGATATTACCCGTTTATTGGAAATCCGAATCATGCGTATTTCTAGATTTGACAGTAATAAAGCGCAAGATAAAATTGAAGCACTTGAAGGTGATATCGAACAAGTAAAATATGATTTAGAGCATTTAGTTGACTTTGCAATCGCTTATTTTACACGATTAAAAGAGAAATACGGAAAAGGACGTGAGCGTCAAACGGAACTCCGAATTTTTGATGATATTGAGGCTACAAAAGTAGTTTTAAGAAACACCAAATTATATGTAAACAGAGAAGAAGGCTTTGTGGGAACAAGCTTGAAAAAAGATGAATATGTTACGGATTGTTCGGATATTGACGATGTTATTGTTTTTATGCGTGACGGGAAAATGATGATTACAAAAGTTGATGCCAAAACTTTTGTTGGTAAAGATATTATCCATGTAGCTATTTTTGACAAAAGCGATAAGCGCACCATTTATAATATGATTTATCGCGATGGTAAATCAGGACCATCTTATATAAAGCGTTTCAATGTTTCTGGTGTAACACGTGATAAAGCCTATGATTTAACAAATGAAACTGCAGGGTCACAAGTGTTGTATTTCTCTTGCAATCCAAATGGCGAAGCTGAGGTAATCACGATTTTATTGCGTCAGGTAGGAAGCGTTAAGAAACTTAAATTTGATATTGATTTTGCTAATTTAGCTATTAAAGGTCGTGCCTCTAAAGGAAATTTAGTTACTAAATATCCAATCAAGAAAATTGAATTGAAAGAGAAAGGAATTTCTACTTTGTTACCAAGAAAAATTTGGTACGATGATACGGTGCAACGATTGAATGTTGATGCAAGAGGGGAATTATTAGGAGAATTTAGACCAAATGATAAAATTTTGGTGGTTTCTCAATCGGGGAAACTGAAAGTAATTACACCAGAATTATCGACCCATTTTGATGAAGATATGGTTGTGTTAGAAAAATGGATTCCTAAGAAACCTATTTCAGCGATTTATTTTGATGGCGAAAAAGAACGTTATTATATCAAACGCTTTTTGGCAGAAACCGAAAATAAAGAAGAAAGTTTTATAACTGAAAACCCAAATTCACAACTCGAAATAGTTTCTACGGATTATCGTCCAGTTGCAGAATTGGTTTTCACCAAAATAAAAGGAGTTCAAAAAGAAAACATGGTTGTTGATATTGAGTCTTTTATCGCTGTAAAAGGATTTAAAGCGCTTGGTAATCAATTAACAACGGATAAATTGAAACAGGTTAATTTATTAGATTCTTTGCCATACGAAGCTCCCGAAGAAGTTATTCCAGAAGACTTACAAGTTCAAACAGAAATGGATGTTGATGATTCTGATATTCAACTTGACGATGATGGTCAGATAACATTAACTTTAGAATAGTAAAAAAGCTCCTTTTCAGGAGCTTTTTTTATGGTATTATTTGAATAATTGAACTAATGTAATTTCTTTTTTTTCGCTTAATTTGTTTAGAATCTTCAAGAAAGCAATAGCCGTAATATACGCATCACCCATGGCGATATGGCGGTCTTTTTTAGAAATATCAAATTTGTCCGCCAGATCATCTAAGCTATAATTGTCTTTTCGTTCTAATAAATAGGAGGATAATAAAGTTCTTTTATAAAGTATGGCAGTATCCAAAGTTTTGTTTTTTAGCAATGGTAATCCGTTTCGCTCTAAGGCTTTATTAATCATAGTGACGTCAAATATAGTATGATGTGCAATAATAATGGAATCACCTAGATATTCTAAAAACTGCTGTAAAGCTTCTAATTCAGTAGGTCTAGTTGCAATACAATCTTTTAATATTCCGTGAATTTGTGCTGTGGTTTGGTTATAATGTTCTTGTTCTATAAAAACTTCAAAACTATCTCCAACAGAAATTACACTGTTTTGTAAAGTTAATGCTCCAATACAAAGAATTCGGTCGTTTGTATAATCAAAACCAGTTGTTTCTGTATCCAAAACAACAAAGCGAGTCGATTCAATAGATTGAAGTAATTGTTCGTCAATTGGTTCTTTGGTTTTGCCAAAAAGTGCCGCTATAAACTGTTTCGTTTTGTCAAAAATGTGTGCCATTATAATAGGTTAGAAGCATTAAATCGGATAGTAATAAGTTCCTGCAATTCTTTGATTGTTTTGAAAGTGCGTTTTAGTTTTATTTTATCTAATTTGGAAAGAGCATCAAGAGCAATATATTGGCCAGAATCATGATGTTGAAGTCCTTGTTTTGTTCTGAATTTTAATAATGCTTTGTACGAATAGGAACAAGCAAAATATAACTCTCTGTTGCTAGGTTCTAAATCTGCTAATTTTTCAAAACGCTCTGGTGTATTACTAATTGATTTCACAGAATGTGATAGAATTAACACTCTTGCAGCATCTGTAAGTGGCATTAAAGCCCTTCTTTTTATATCAAAAAAATCTTTATGAGCACCGTCTTGTTCTAATAAAAACTGTCTAAAGAATCCAGTAGGAGATGGGCTTTGCAATGCGCCACTTACTAAATGAATATAAAATACAGGATTTGCTTTTACATTTTCAAAAATAAAATCGGATAATTTGTTTACAAGTTCACTATTTCCATAGGATAGGCTATAATCAAAAAATATAAAAGATAATAAAACTTCGTTCTTGCCAGGGTTTGTAATCCAATGGTAAACTAAATTTTGCCATTCACTTAGGCTTAAACACCATTTTGGATTAGAAGCCATCATTTCTGCTGGGCAATAATCATATCCAATTTCAAAAAGTCCTTTATTGACATAAGCTGCCAATTTCAAAAAATATTCTTTAGTTTCCGCTTTTAGTTCTTCGGCAACATCTTCATATACTAAGGCGTTGTCTTGATCTGTATGCAATAACTGTTCACTTCTGCCTTGACTTCCTAATGCTAACCATCCAAATTTTACTGGCGGAGGTGTTTTCATTTTAAGAAGTGCTATTTCTATAACTTGCTTGATACAGGCATCATTTAGTTCTGTAATTATTTTAGAAGTTAAAGTAATAGGGATATTTTGATCTAAATATCCTTGTAGCAAGTGCATTATACTTGCACGAATTGGTTTTATATTTTTGAATTTTTTAGCTCTTTTTATAGCTTTTATCAATACCGCTGGATTATTACCAAGCGAGACCATAACATCATGTTTTGATAATATTCCTACTGCTTTAGAATTTGTTGTGCCATCTTTTGTAAGGCACAAATGACTGATATTGCTTTTCATCATGGCCATTTGAGCCTGAGTAACAGTCATTTTTTTAGGATAAGTAATTACAGGAGCTGTCATTACTGTTGCCGCTGTTGTAGTAATTGGAAATTTACCAGTTACCACTTTGTTTCTTAAATCTTTGTCCGTTATGATCCCTATGGGAAGTGTGTCTTCTACAACAAGAATTGCTCCCACATTTTTTTTGGTCATAATTTCGGCAACCTCTTTTACAGTAGTTGAAGAAGAACAAGTAATTAATTTTTTCGAATATTTTACAGGTTGTAAATCCAATAATTTTGTATCACTATCCAAAGTTTCGTTTCCAATGGTATCTCCATATAGTTTTCCTCTGTGGCTTTTGGAATATGGATTGCGTGTATTCGAAGCAAAACTTTCTATCAAAAAATTACCTACTGCTTTATTCTCAAGTGCATAGGGTTTAAAAATAGCTATTGGAATGGCATATAGAATACTTTCTTCATAAGTTATGGCTTCCATTTTATAGTTTTCATTAGCTATAAGTGGTCTCAGCCCAAAAATATCTCCTTCGTCACAAATATCCAAAACGTCATGATTTGGTCCTTTTCTAAGCGCTACCGCACCTTTGTGAACCACATAAAAAGACGTATGCGTTTCTTCATTTTCGGCAAAGATTAAACAATCCTTTTCTTTGTAAATAATTGATATTTGTTCAGAAAGGCTTTCAATATCTTTTTGATGTAAAAAGTTGAAAGGCGGAAAGTTTTTTAGAAAGTCAGCAACTCTATGGGAAATGGTATTTTTCATGGGGATTATTTGCGACTAGGTTAATTTGTAAAATAGGATATAAAAATAAAAAACTCCCGTGAAGGAGCTTTTTATAGTATAAAAATTATTTGTTTTTCTTTACTTTCATATTCAAAACCTCTACTAATAAAGAGAAAGAGATGGCAAAATATAAATAGCCTTTTGGAACTGGCGTTACATGGTTTCCAAAGATTAAAGCATTTGATAAATGTGCACTTTCAGTAAGTAACATAAACCCAATAAGGATTAAAAAGGATAATCCAAGAATTTGAATGGATGGGTGTTTGTTCACAAAATTCCCTACAGGAACCGCAAATTGCATCATAATTAATACCGATACAACTACAGCAGTAATCATAATATATATAGCTCCAGGAACTCCGTTTGTCATCCCAACTGCAGTAAGAATACTATCAAAAGAGAAAACCAAATCAATCATAATAATTTGTAAAAGTACATTTTGAAATGATTTTGTAGCAGCGTTACTGATTTCTTGTTCTTCGTGTCCTTTTTCGTCCACTTTTTCATGGATTTCTTTGGTACTTTTATAGATTAGGAACAATCCTCCAAGTAATAGAATTATACTTTGTCCAGTAACTCCTGCGGAAAACCAACTTAAATCAATTGTAAACCAAGGTTTCTTCATTTGAATTAACAAATTGATACCAAATAGCAACGCGATTCTCATGAACATAGCAAGGAACATTCCTATTTTTGTTGCTTTTTTACGTTTTTCAACAGGCAGTTTCCCTGTAGCAATTGATATAAAAATGATGTTGTCAATTCCTAATACAATTTCTAGAAAAGTCAATGTTAATAAGGCTATCCATGCATCGGGATTCAAAAATACTTCCATGTTATTTAGTTATGGGTTAATCAATTTTTTAATTATCAGAAATTTTGGTGACAGTTCCTCTTTGTTTCGCATCATCGCCAACCATACCAAATTCAAAGGTATAAGAATTTTTTGAGGTTGTCAAAATTTTCATACCAATTGGTTTTTCCTCAGCCATGTTTTTTGGATGTAATTTTCGCAAAACATACTCGCAATCATTTAACCATCTCACGGATGCCGTATCTGTTTTGCCGTCAAAAGTTTCAATTTCTAAACTATCATTACGAACAAAAAAAGTTGTTTTTTTGACACCGTTTACTTCATACTCAAATTTAAATTTTCCCGTTTTGAAATCTTTGCAATTATGTTCCGCATCATAACAGGACATTAGTAACAGTAGTGGGAGGATAAGAAATGCAATTTTTTTCATAGTTTTTAGGAGCTATTTCCCGCTTTTCGCTGTATCTTTTATAGTCTAAAAAGCCTATAAAAGGATGCCGCTACAATCAGGGCTAGGGGTTATCTGCACAAATGGCTTTTTATTCTTTAATTAATTATTCGATTTTTATATCATATTTGTCCAAAAGTCCCGCAATCCCTTGAGCAGAAAACTTAGCTTTCTTCATCGGGTTGAATTCAGGATCAATTTTATAATTGTACGCTGTTGTAAAATTCACTCCAGCAAGTTGTGTCTCGTTAAAAATAGCATTGTCTAGATTGCAATTTTCAAAAACAGAATTCATTAAATTCGTCCCAATAAAACTAACGTCTTTCAAGGAACAAGAATTAAATTTGGTTTTCGGCATTTTCTTATTGGCAAAAGAACTATAATCCAACACACATTCTTGAAATGAAACGGCAAACATAAAATCAGCACAGGTGTTAAACTGTATGCCTAATAATTTACAATTTCTAAAATGCACCGTTTTTAAACTTGTATTAGATAATTCAGTCATTGATAAATTACAATCAATGAACTCGCAATCCATAAAGGTATTATTAGAAAAATTACTATTCGAAAAATCACAGTTTTTGAAAACACAATCTTCAAATTCACGATTGCTTATTTTCTTATCGATATAATTGACTTTTTCAAAAGTTTTTTGAACGTGAAGTAAACTTTCCATTAGTCGTTAAATAAGCTTTTCATAATTGTTTTTAATCCTAAATACATAAAATAAACAGCTGCAATACACGTTAGGATTCCTATTCCTAATACCAGATAATGCCATACGTTTTGTTTATTCATAAATGCATTATGAATTATTGCTGGACCAATAAATAGTAATGGCAATGCACCAGATAAATATTTAACGCCTTTGGCTAATAGCTCTTTATTAGTTGCCATATTTTAATATTTAAAATTCATAATCCACACAATATCTCAAATCTCTAATTTTACCAATCCATTCCGCAACAACATTATGTATGGGATGATTTTGATATTTTTCTAATGCTTCAAACGAATTGAAGTACGAATGTAGCACCGCATCAAAGTTTGAATATTCACTTTCAATATTTATTCCTACGCGGATTTCAACTATTTCGGGAATATCTTTTTTTAAACCTTCAAGTCTTTCTTTTAGAATAATTGCATTTTCGGCTTTGCTTTTGCCTTCTGCAACATCCTTTAATTTCCACATTACTATATGATGAATCATCGTTGTTTAGCTTTTAAAATTAGCAACAGCTTTTCTGACGCTACCGTATTTTTTTAATAAATCAGAAGCTTCGTCATAGGAAACAGGAATTTCTCCCATAATCATTTTTACTCCACGATCTACAAGTTTGCTGTTGCTTAACTGCATATCAACCATTTTGTTTCCTTTGACTTTTCCAAGTTGAATCATGGTCGCAGTTGAAATCATATTAAGAACTAATTTCTGCGCAGTTCCAGCTTTCATTCGGGAACTTCCTGTTACAAATTCAGGGCCAACCACAACATCAATTGGAAATTTTGCTGTTTTAGAAATTGGACTTCCTGCATTACAAGAAATACTTCCTGTGGTAATATTATTTTCGTTACATGCTTCTAAGCCACCAATTACATAAGGTGTTGTTCCTGATGCGGCAATTCCTATAACAACATCATTTTCAGCAATCCCATGTTCTTGTAAATCAATCCAAGCCTGCGTTCTGTTATCTTCTGCATTTTCTACAGCTCTACGAATCGCTTTGTCTCCACCAGCTATGATTCCGTTTACTAAATCAAAAGGAACGCCAAAAGTAGGAGGACATTCTGAAGCATCAACGACACCTAAACGTCCCGAAGTTCCTGCTCCAATATAGAATAAACGTCCACCCAATTTCATTTTTGCAACAACAGCATCAACTAGAGATTCTATTTCTGGCAAAGCTTTTTCTACGGCAAGTGGTACGGTTTTGTCTTCCTGATTGATATTAGAAAGTAATTCCTGAACGGACATTTTTTCTAAATGTTCATATTTTGAGGATTGTTCGGTAGTTTTAGTAAAAGTCATTTTTTTATTTTTTAATGAACAAAAAACAGTTGCGGTTTAAATAAAATAAGCCAAAGCAATTCCAAAAATAATCATAGAAACTTTAGCGATATTGAATTTATGTCCTTCAGTAGTTTCAAAAATAATAGTGGATGAAATGTGGAATAATATTCCAATTACTATGGCTGTTATTTCAGGATAATAGTCATTCAATATAGGCAAATAATTAGAAGCGATAGTTCCAAGTGGTGTCATTAAAGCAAAGGTTGCCATGAACAAAAATATTGCTTTTTTATTGAGCGTTGCGTTGACAAAAAAAGTGGTCAGAATAATGGCAATAGGAAAATGATGAATGGCTATCCCAATGGCTAAATCATGATGGTGACTTACAGGAAACCCTTCTAGAAAGGCATGTATGCAAAGGCTTATGAATAAAAGCCAAGGAATATGAAGCATTTTTTTCTGACCGTGTACATGACCATGTTCCGCTCCTTTTGAGAAAAATTCTAAGATGATTTGGAATAAAATACCAAGCATAATAAATATTCCTATACTGTGGTTACTCGTTTCGTATACTTCAGGTAATAAGTGAATTACAGTTATAGATAGTAAAAAAGAACCACTAAACGCTAGTAATAATTTAAGGTTAGTTTTGTCTTTTGGTTTGATAACCAAAGCAAAAATATAGCCTAAAATTACGGAAAGTAAAGGTAAAAGGTAATTCATTATTTGAAAATCATTATTAATCGTTCGCTATCAGCTTTATGGAATTTTTTTAATTTATAATCACCAAAAACATCTAGTAAGAAAATCCCAGCTTCTTCCATCATTAGTTCGAAGTCTTTGAGTGTTAAGGCTTTTACTTTTTCAGTGAAATGAAATTTATGACCTTTGTCTTCAAAGTCAATTTCTTTATAAATATGACCGTCTTCGACATAACGCTTGATATGAAAGTCTATTCCATCAACTGTTTTGATTTCTTCAGGGACTAAAGTATCAATAACTTGATTGACATTCATAAAGTCAATTACTGCAAATCCATATTCAGTTAAGCTTTCTTTGATGGCTTTTAGAGTAGTCAAGTTGTCTTCGTCATTTTCAAAATAACCAAAACTAGTGAACAAATTAAAAATAGCATCAAATTTATCTTCAAAAGTCTCCCGCATATCGTGAACCTGAAAATGAAGTGTTTCGTTACTGTTTTTGCTGGCTTCAGCTATGCTATTTTCGGATAAATCAGCACCAATTACATTAAATCCTAATTGGTTTAAATAGATAGAATGTCGCCCTTTTCCGCAAGCTAAATCAAGTACTTTTGCTTTTTCAGGAAGATTCAGATAATGGGTTAGATTATCCATAAAAATCTGGGCTTCTCTATAGTTTCGCTCTTTATATAGAATGTGGTAATACGGTGTGTCGAACCAAGAAGCAAACCAATTTTCAGTTGGTTCTTGTTGGTTTAGGATTACTGGATTTTGTTCTTCAGACATTTATTCGTTTTCAATTAATTCAAGTACCGCAAATTTAGTGTATTTTTGCAACGAATACTTGATTTTACAATGGAAAATAATTATAAAATGATTGCCAAAACCTTTTTTGGTTTTGAAGAAATACTAGCAAAAGAATTACAAATTTTAGGCGCACAAGAAGTAGAACAAGGCGTTAGAATGGTTAGTTTTAAAGGAGATAAAGGTTTTATGTACAAAGCAAATTTAGCTTTGCGTACTGCTTTAAAAATTCTAAAACCGATTTATTCTTTTAGAGCAAATAATGAACAAGCGCTGTATAAAGGAATTTCAGGAGTAAATTGGTCTAAATATATTAATTCCAACCAGACTTTTGTGATTGATGCTACGGTTCATTCGGAGCATTTTAATCATTCTGAATTTGTTTCGCAAAAATGTAAAGATGCTATTGTCGATCAGTTTAGAGAACGAACTGGGCAACGACCAAGTATTGATAAAGCACATCCTGATTTAAGAATCAACATTCATATTGACAAAGACCAAGTTTCGGTAGCCTTAGATACATCCGGAAATTCATTGCATCAGCGTGGGTATAGAACAGCAACTAATATTGCTCCGATAAACGAGGTTTTAGCAGCTGGAATCTTAATACTTTCGGGCTGGGAAGGTCAAGGTGATTTTTTAGATCCTATGTGTGGTTCAGGAACTTTTCTTGCTGAAGCAGCTATGATTGCATGTAATATTCCAGCAAATATCAACCGAAAAGAATTTGCTTTCGAAAAATGGAACGATTGGGATAATGATTTATTTGACCAGATTGTGACTAGTTTATTGAAAAAAGTAAAAGAGTTTCATTATACGATAAAAGGATATGATAAAGCACCAAGTGCAGTTCAAAAAGCCAAAGATAATGTGCGAAATGCAAATCTTGACGAATATATTTCGATTGAAGAAAAGAACTTTTTTGATACTGAAAAAACATCTCAAGGAAAATTACACATGGTTTTTAATCCACCTTATGATGAGCGTTTGGATATTCACATGGAAGAATTCTACAAGAATATTGGTGATACATTAAAGAAAAATTACCCAGGAACTAATGCTTGGTTCATTACTGCAAATCTTGAAGCATTGAAATTTGTAGGATTGAAACCTTCTCGTAAAATAAAACTTTTTAATGCTAGTTTAGAAGCTAGATTAGTAAAGTATGAAATGTACGAAGGTAGCAAGAGAACTAAGTTTCAAATAGCATCGGATACTGATAAAGAATAATTATATACTTAAATTTTAAACCAGAAAATGACTAAATTACAAGTACGAGCATTTCTATACCAATTGGGTTGTTTTGCTATTTTATTCACTTCTTTTAGATATTTAGTAGCTGTTTATACTCCTTTAACTGGATTTTATATTTCATTAGCTGCTTTTATAATAGGAACTCTTTTGTCTCCAAAATTTCAAGCAGTTAAAACCAGAGATGGTGAAAAACTATTTATGAAATGGATTTTTATAAAAGGAATTAAAGAAATAGGATAGTTATCTAAAAAGGAAAAAGTGCTCATTTAAAACTAAATGGGCACTTTTTTTATGCAGTAATTTTTGTGATTTAAAATGTTATTTTACTTCAGGAGTTTTTAGAATTGGAGTTTCAGAAACAACTTTTTTCTTGTAAATAGGAATTAGATAGGAAACAGAATAATTGAAACCTACTCCAAAATTACCATTATACGTTCTGTTAAAGCCAGGTATATAAAGATTTTCAAAATTGTCAGGTTGTTTATTCGAAATTAACATTTTCATTTGAAGACTAAAACCCACAAATACATTATTAATAACCTTCGCTTTTACTCCCGCGACTACTTCTAACCAACTTGCCGTTAAACCATTAAATTTATCTCCAGCAGAAATTACAGGAACTTCACCCCAATATGGATTTGGATTGTAAATTTTATAGCTATTTAATTGCTGGCTAAAGGTACTTGCCCCATAACGCATTCCAATCGAAATGATGTTTTCCATATCCAACCAATTTTCATAGGCATTGTAATCAAAGCCAGCTTTTATGTAGGTTCCTTTGGCTGTTGAGCTCAATCGGACATCTTCGGTGGTTTTGTTTTCATTTCCTATTTCGGCGGCCAAATAGTATTTTTTTGTGATTCGATAATCACCTGTAAATTCAACTCCTTTGTAATTTGGATCATAAAAAGCACGTGTTAATTTGAATAAATCAACACCAACTCGCAACCCATATCGGTAAGTTTTTGGCGGAATACTGTCTTTTTTCTTCTCTACAGGAAGTGCTTTTGTTACTTTCTTTGGAGGTTCAGGCAGTAATTCTTCTGTTCGGGTTATTGGAGTTGTCTCAGGTTTAGTTTTGGTTGTTTCTTGTGCATTAATTAAACACATAGTTAACAAGAGAAAAAAACTAAAAGAATATTTTAAGGTGTGTTTCATTTTCATTTTCTATGTTAGTTTTTTCAACCGAAATATATCGCATCCATGTGTCTGAAGAACTAGGTACAGCAGTATGAATTATAGCATTGCTAGGACTTAAAGTAAAAACAGTTTTGTAACCACAAGCTCTAGAGACATAAATAGTATTGCGAGAGTAATTAATGGTTACTGTATCCACAAATACTAACGCAGGATTCGAGTTCCCATAATTATAGGTAAAACTGTAGGTTGTTGTATCCGCATCTGTTTTTAAAGGAATAGAAATAGTATTTGCACTAGTCAAATATTTTGAATCACCTGTAGCAGTAGCATTGAAAACAATACCTTCTGTCATTCCTTCGCCAACGACTTTTAACTTAGTCACACTTTTCAAAACACTTGGATTGTTGATGTCATAAAATGTTAGGACCAATCTGGGTGTAGTTGAGGTATTGGCATCGCAAATATCATCCTTTTCACAACCCGAAAAAGAAAACAAAGCGATTAATAACAATAAGGTTATTTTTTTCATGTACTATTTATTTTTTATCATCAAATGTGACTAATAATCTTATCTTCTTTCTAAAAGTACTACATTTTCAACATGATGCGTCTGTGGAAACATATCTACAGGTCGCACTCTGCTTACTTTGTATTTTTCGTCCATTAAAGCTAAATCTCTTGCTTGTGTAGCGGAGTTACAACTTACATAAACCACTTTTGAAGGCTCTATTTTCAAGATTTGGTCAATTACATCTTTGTGCATTCCATCTCTTGGTGGATCAGTTATGATAACATCAGGTTTTCCATGTTGCGCAATGAAACTTTCGTTGAAAACAACTTTCATATCTCCAACATAAAACTCACAATTGGTAATATTATTTCGTTCTGCATTTGCTTTAGCATCAATAATTGCTTCAGGAACACTTTCCACACCAATTACTTTTTTGGCATTTTTAGATACAAATTGTGCAATAGTTCCGGTTCCAGTATACAAATCATAAACAGTTTCATTGCCTGTTAATCCTGCAAAATCACGTGTTATTTTATACAATTCATAAGCTTGATCCGAGTTAGTCTGGTAAAATGATTTAGCATTAATGCTGAATTTTAAACCTTCCATTTCTTCTAAAATATAATCACGTCCTTTATATAATTTAATATTGGTATCATATAAAGTGTCATTTGCTTTGTTATTTACCACATATTGTAAGGAAGTGATTTGTGGAAATGTAGCATAAACATGATCTAAAAGTAATTCTCTATTTGCTTTATCATTTTCAAAAAACTGAACCAAAACCATGATTTCTCCTGTTGAAGCAGTACGAATCATCAATGTTCTAAGCAAACCTTCATGTGCTCTAGGGTTAAAGAAAGTCAGATTATTTGCGTTTGCAAAAGCTTTAATTTCGTTTCTAATTGCATTAGATGGATCTTCCTGTAAATGACATTTGCTGATGTCTAGGATTTTGTCCCACATTTTTGGAATATGAAAACCCAATGCGTTTTTGTTTCCTAAATCTTCAGTGCTATTGATTTCATCTTCGGTTAACCAACGGCTGTTTGAAAACGAAAATTCCATTTTATTTCTATAAAAGAACTGTTTTTCTGAACCTAAAATGGGTTCAAATTCAGGAAGGTCTATTTTTCCAATGCGTTGCAAATGATTTTTTACTTCATTTTGTTTGTAGAACAATTGTTGGCTATATTTCATATTCTGCCATTTACAACCTCCACAAACACCAAAATGTTCGCAAATAGGCTCAATTCTATGTTCTGAAAACTCATGAAATTTCACTGCTTTTCCTTCATAATACGCTTTGCGTTTTTTGAAAGTTTGCACATCAACTACGTCACCAGGAACCACGTTCGGGATAAACACTACTTTTCCGTCTGGAGCTTTCGCTACGGATACGCCTTTTGCACCAGCATCAAGGACTTTTATTTGATGAAAGACAACTTTGTCTGTATTTTTCTTTGCCATAGCGCAAAAATAAGGGTTTGAATGGTTTTATAAATTCAAATTGGGAAATATTTTTGATAAGAGGTGTTTTTTATTAAATCCTAATCTTAATTTTCATTTCAAATACTGTTTTAGGAGTACTATTTTATAAGTTCATAAAAGGAGATTTTGAGAATATTGGAGCTATTTTCGTTTAAATTTTTGTTAAAATAACTTATTATAAAAGGGGATTTTATTTAAAAGAATTAAATTTGAGTAAACTATAAATCAGTTAGTTATGAAACGACATGCCACTGCAGTTTGGAACGGTTCGCTTAAAGCAGGAACTGGAAAATTAACGACACAAAGTAAAGCATTAGCAAATACGCAATATTCTTTCAAATCCCGTTTTGATGAAGGAATTGGGACTAATCCAGAAGAACTTGTGGCTGCTGCACATTCGGGTTGCTTCAGTATGCAACTTTCTGCTTTTGTCGGAGAAGCCGGTTTTGAAGTAGAAAGTATTGAAACAGAATGTGTTATTGAGCTTATAGAAGGAACTATCAAAAGTTCTAAGTTGACAGTGAATGCTAAAATAAAAGAAATTTCAAATGAGGTTTTTCAGGAATTGGTTACCAAAGCAGAAAAAAACTGCCCAGTTTCTAAATTATTAAATGCAGAAATTTCATCAACAGCTACTTTAGTTTAAAGAAACTTTAAAATCTAAATAAAAATGCAACTATCTTATCTGGTAGTTGCATTTTATTTATATACAAGTAACAAAACTATTGTCTTTTCTTAATCAGTTCATAATTGACGATTGCCAGAAAATAGAAAAAGGAATCTGCGGTTATTTTGCCAAGAAGTATTCCAGCGAAATAATTTCCGCTTAGTATTGGCATCCAATACATACAAAAAGGACGAATTATGAAAAAATCTAAAATAGCAGGGTAGCCAAATTCTAAAATTAAATTCCGAATTAAAAGCACCAGTTCTTTAAAAGCCGTAGGTTTATTTAACTGCTTGTTGTTCTCAACTATCTTTTTATAAGCGATGAATAAAATGACTCCATAAAAGGCGACATATTCAGTAAATGTTATTAAGTATGCTGTGGTTAAACCATCAAATATTCTACTAAATTGGGAACTTGTCAATGCGGCTGTTGTAGCAGACAATTCTGCATATTTATACCGATCAAACCATTCTTTGAAATTAGATTTATTGAACATTATTATTTTGAAGAGATTTAAATATTTTATAAATAAAAAGAGACTCGGTTACTATTTTACCAAAGCTGATGCACTTCGGGTTTAATGTAATGGTTGTAAATTTCATTCATAGCCATAATTTTTTCAGGGGTAAGTTCAGGCAAATCATTCACGGATAGATTTGATAGTACGTGGCTTTCTTTTGAAGCTCCTGGTATTACACAACTAATTTCATTAAAACTCAAAATCCATTGCAAAGCTATAGGAGCTAAATTTGACGCTTCAGGAAATAAAGCTTTTAAAGCTTCAACAGCTTTTAAACCGAGTTCATAGTTGATTCCTGAAAAAGTTTCTCCTTTGTCAAAAGCTGCACCATCTCTATTAAAATTTCTGTGGTCTTGGCTTTCAAAAGTAGTTTTTGAATTAAACAACCCCGTAAGAAGTCCACTAGCCAAAGGTACTCTTGCAATAATACCGATGTCACGTTTTTTCGCTTCTTTAAAAAATAATTCGGCTGGACGTTGACGAAAAAGGTTAAAAATAATTTGGACCGTTGTGACATTCGGATATTCGATTGCTTTCAAAGCTTCTTCTACTTTTTCTACGCTTACTCCTAAATTCAGAATTTTACCTTGCTCTTTCAATCGGTCAAATAATTCGAAAATCTCAGGGCGATAAAACACTTCGTTAGGAGGACAATGTAGTTGTATTAAATCTAAAGCTTCCAAACCAGTTCTTTTTAAACTGTCTTCAACAAATTTTTGTAGAACTTTAGGTTGGTATCCTTCATTTACATGCGGATTAATATGGCGGCCACATTTAGTAGCCACATATATGCGTTCTGAACGCGAGCGGACTACACGACCTACGGCAGTTTCACTCAGTCCATTTTCATAAACATCAGCAGTATCAATAAAATTAACTCCGTTATCAATAGCTGTATTAATTAATTCATCAGCTGTTTTATCATTGAAAGGCGAACCCCATTTTCCGCCTACTTGCCAAGTACCAAGCGCTATTTCGGAAATATTAAAATTAGTCTTACCTAGTTTACGATAGTTCATTTTCTTTAGTTTTTATGGGTATAATTTATTTTTTAGAAAGGGCTTTAGCTATTGCTTTTTCAGCAAGAGGTTCCATTATTTCATATCCAAGTTTGTTAGGATGAACTCCATCACCAGAATGAATTGGTTTTAATCCTTTTCTATCATCAACTAGAGCAGAATAATAATCTAAATATATGATGTTGTGAGCGTCAGCATATTCTTTTATCATCTTATTGAGCGCAATTACTTTCTCAGCGGGATTTTGGTTAGGTTTCCAAGGAAAATCATATGCAGGTAATACGGAGCAAAGAATGATTTTGATATTATTTGCTTTTGCAAGTTCAGCCATCGAAAAAATATTACCACTAATCATTTCTATGGTCGAAGGGCCAGTGTTTCCTGCTATGTCGTTTATACCAGCTAATAGAACGATAACGGCTGGTTGTAATGCAATGCCATCAGCTCTAAAACGAACTAATATTTGTGGTGTGGTTTGTCCTCCGATGCCTCTGTTGATATATGGTTTCCCTGAAAAAAACGAAGGATCTGTAGTGGACCACATTTCAGTTATGGAATCACCAATAAATAAAATTCTTTTTTTACCAGGCTCTGGAGGAGCAAGTTTTGTATTTTCGTTTTGGTATTTATTTAAATTAGGCCAGTCTTGAGCTTTTACTTTTCCTCCCATGAATAATAATAAAAATAGAATGTAGTAAATTAATATTGTATTTTTCATTTGAAGCCAAATTTAAAATTAATTAGCTTATAAAGATATAAAAAATGTTATTACAGGAAATGTTGTGAACTAGTAAGGTAAAAATTAAAAATATGGTTGTTATAAATATATAATTCAAACATTATAGGTTAAAACTTAAATGATAAACACTATGAGATAGGGAAATAATATTTAAACCATATAAGTATATTGTATGTTAAATAGTATCTACTGAAACTTAAATTACCTTATATGGTTTAAAAAAAAAAGACTTATTTTTTTAAAGCTTTCTATTGAAATGAACTGCTATTTTAGCATCGTTACTTAATCGAATAAATCCGAAGATAAATAACGATCTCCACGGTCACAAATAATGGCGACAATTACTCCAGATTCCATTTTTTCGGCAATCTTTATAGCTGCAGTGACAGAACCTCCGCTGCTCATTCCTGCAAAAACGCCTTCTTCAAGGGCTAATCTTTTGGTCATGATGCGTGCTTCTTGTTCGCTTACTTCAATTACGGTGTCTACTTTTGAGGCATCAAAAATTTTAGGTAAATATTCTTGAGGCCATTTTCGGATTCCAGGGATTTGTGAGCCTTCACTTGGTTGAGCACCAATAATTTGGATATTAGGATTTTGCTCTTTCAAATAAGTCGAAGTTCCAATGATAGTTCCGGTTGTTCCCATAGCAGAAACAAAGTGCGTTACAGTTCCTTCAGTATCATTCCAGATTTCTGGGCCAGTTGTTTTGTAATGCGCTTTCCAGTTGTCATCATTTGCAAATTGATTCAGCATGATGTATCCACCTTCGGCAACTTTTTTGTCTGCATAATCTCTTGAACCTATGATTCCAGTACTAGCAGGGGTTAGTATTACAGTTGCGCCATAAGCACGCATGGTTTGAGTACGCTCTATGGTTGAATCCTCAGGAAGAACTAATTCAATTTCTATATTGAATAATTGCGCTATCATGGCTAAAGCAATCCCAGTGTTTCCGCTAGTTGCTTCAATTAATTTATCCCCTTTTTTAATCTCACCTCTTTCTAATGCACCAGCAATCATATAATAAGCCGCACGATCTTTTACGCTACCTCCTGGATTATTTCCTTCGAGCTTTAGTAATAGTTTTACGTTTGGATTTTTAATTAAATTTCTACTCTCCACCAAAGGAGTATTCCCTATTAATTCTAGTAATTTTCTGGGTTTCATGCTAATGTTTCTCTTTTACTTTTACTTCTGTGGTAGTGGTGTTTGTTACAATTGAATTTGCAGGAATGGATTTGGTAACCCATGAATTTCCACCTATAATACTGTTTTTTCCAATCGTGGTCGTTCCTCCCAAAATGGTTGCATTGGCATAAATACATACATTTTTTTCAACTGTAGGATGTCTTTTGGAGTTTTTCATTTCTTTGGTAATGCTTAATGCTCCTAAAGTTACTCCTTGGTAGATTTTCACATGTTTTTCAATCACAGTAGTTTCACCAATTACAATACCTGTTGCGTGGTCTATAAAGAAAGGAGACGCAATTGTAGCTCCTGCATGAATATCTGTACCTGTAATACGGTGTGCATATTCACTCATTAATCTTGAAAACAGCAATAAATCAAGTAAATATAATTCATGACTTAGTCTATAAATAGCAATGGCATAAAATCCAGGATAAGCAAGATAAACCTCTTCAATACTGTTTGAAGCAGGGTCGTTTTCTAGAATGTAAGCGGCGTCTTCATTGAGTTTTTCAAGTACAGAAGGTAGTTTTTCAACATATTTATTCCAGCTTGAATCACACAATGCGTTTGTCTTTTTACAAGCGATTGCCGAAATTTCTTTAAAAAGAGTTTCTAGCTCGTTTATACTTTCGTCTAAGTGAGCATTAGCATCAAACAGGGTATAGAAAAGTTTTTCAGTAAAAGCCTCTGTCTTGGTTTTGATGCTGTAATTGATAGAAAAATGACTCTTTAAAGAATCAATATCTTGGATAATCTGATTTTTTGTCACGATTATAAAGTTGAATTAGTAAATCAAAGCAGTAAAAGTAAGGTGTTTTTAGAGAAAGTTGAAATAAATTTTCAAGGAATGTTTTATTAAGGATGAGAAATTTGTTTTTGGAGAGGATTATTTTTTTCTTCTTCATAGTTATTTGGTAGCTATAGAGTCAAATTCAGAATGCTTTTGCTGTAATTACAATTGTGTTGAATGTTTTATATGGATGATTTTCTCATTTGGTGTTTTTGGTAAAAAAATGATTTTAAATCCGTAAATTAGCAAGAGAAACACTGTTATTAATTGAATGCCAGACTGTTTTTCTAATTTTGAATAACAAAATATTTTTAGGATGAACAACAGACAAAAAATCACAAATAAGCTGAAACGTTTTTGGAAAATACTTGGTCCAGGATTAATCACAGGTGCTAGTGATGATGATCCGTCAGGGATTGCTACTTACTCGCAAGCAGGTGCTGCTTATGGGCTTTCAACTTTGTGGACCGGAATAATAGCATTCCCGTTAATGGCTTCTATTCAACAAATGTGTGCTAAAATTGGTTTAGTTACTTCGTTGGGTTTGACTGGTGCTTTGAAGAAAAATTATCCTAGACCTGTTTTATACCTGATGTTGTTGTTTAGTTTTCCAGCTATTGTTATGAATATTGGTGCAGATATAGCGGGAATGGGAGCCGTTGGTAATTTATTATTTCCTTCTATCGAAGCTACTTATTTTAGTGTTGTTTTTACTATAATTCTTTTGGGTTTAATTATTTATTTGCCTTATCAAAAAATTGCAGCTACTTTAAAATACTTGTGCATTGTTCTTTTGGTTTATTTGATTGTGCCTTTTTTATACAAACAAGATTGGTTAGCAATTGCAAAAGCTACTTTTATTCCAACTATTGCGTTTAACAAGGAATTTGTAAGCATCATTGTTGGGATTTTAGGAACAACTATTTCGCCATACCTTTTCTTTTGGCAAGCTACAATGGAAGTCGAAGAAATGAATCATAAGAAAAAACATTTGATGGTTGATAAGAAGATCATTCATGAAATGAAGCAAGATGTTGATTTTGGAATGTCTTTTTCAGGATTAGTGATGTATTTTATTATTCTAACAACGGGAACTGTTTTGTTTAATGGAGGAATTCATCAGATAGATACCGTTGAGCAAGCCGCTATGGCATTAAAGCCTTTGGCAGGAGATTTAGCCTATTTGCTTTTTGCTATTGGAGTTATAGGAACGGGACTTTTAGCAATTCCGGTGCTTAGTGGTTCGCTTTCTTACATTATCACAGAAACTTTTGGATGGGAGCAAGGCTTAGATAAAAAGTTTCATGAAGCAAAAGCATTTTATGCTGTGATTGCAATTTCATTGATTCTAGGATTGTCTTTAAATTACATTGGTATTTCGCCAATAAAAGCATTGATTTATACCGCGATTTTATATGGTATGACCGCTCCTGTATTAATTGCTATTATTCTCCATATTTGTAATAACAAAAAAGTAATGGGAGATTTTACGAATAGCAGAAGATCAAATTTTCTTGGTTTTTCAGCCTTAATTATTATGACGGTTTCGGCTTTGGTTTTGATTTACTTTCAAATTTCAGGAGATTGATTCGAGTGTATTTAAAAGTGTTTATAATAATAACCGATGATCATAAAAAGCCCATTTACGCTACCTAATACAAGAAGTATTTTTTTGTAATTTCTACTAGTTTCTAAAAAACTAAATCCTAAAAATCCTAAAAAAAGAATGCTGCTATAAATGGCCGGATACATCTGAAAAGCCATTGAAAATTCGCCTTTAAAAAGCAGGAGTAAAGCACGTTGAAAACCACATCCTAAACACTCTATTCCGAAGAGTGTTTTGCTTAAGCAGGGCATCATATATTTTTCTAAATCCAATGGTTTTTCTTTCTACAATTTTACGAAAAAAAAAGAAACGATTGAAATAATAAAGAGGGCTATTTTAAATTCATTACTTTTGAATTCTGAAATTTAGAAAGATGAAAAAGTTTATAATTCCAATGATGATTATTGCTATAGTAATTGCTTTTTATGAGCAAAGTACGAATGATAAAAATGTCTATGTTATGGTAATTGCTATTGCTGTTTTTATGTACGGAATGATGCAATTAAGCGCTAAGACACCAAGTAAAAATCCAGATAAAGAAGATGATAATGTTTAGTAAAGGAGATAAAGTTTCAGTGCTTGATGAAGCAGTTGATGGGGTTGTTTTATCGGTCAAAGATAAGCAGGTAACCATCGAAACTGAGGACGGATTTGTGATGACATTTTTTGTCAATGAATTAATTAAAGTAAACGATTCCAGTAACTTAATGGATTCTATTAGAAGAATTGATACAAGTGAATTAAATAAGATGAAAGAGAGTCCTAAACCTAGAAGTTTTGTTAAAGAACGAAAAGATAAGAACGAAATTTCGGCTCCAGAATTTGATTTGCATATCGAAAAATTAGTTCCTAATAAACGAGGAATGTCTAATTATGATATTCTAACGTTACAATCCGAAACAGCAAAACGCCACATTGAATTTGCTATTAAAAATCGAATTCCAAAGATTGTTTTTATCCATGGTGTTGGTGAAGGAATCTTAAAAGCGGAGCTTGATTTTTTATTGGGGCGTTATGATAATATTGCTTTTCAAGATGCCAATTATCAAAAATATGGACTTGGAGCTACAGAAGTTTTTATAAAACAAAACAGTAAATAATCCGATTTTTTGAGGATTAAAATCAATAAAAAAACGTCAGTATAATTTCTATATACTGACGTTTTTTTATGTTATAAAAGGGTTGTTTTAATCTGTTTTTTTAGACTTAAAAAAAGGCCTAATTTGTAGTTATTAATTCACCATAAGTATAGCTATCTCCAAGCGTAAAATCACTATTGCCTTTTGTGAAAGTCACCTTCTTAAGAACTATTGTGTGAACATAAGTTTCAAGAACTTTTGATGTAGTTACTTCCACTATACCACTTACGTTAGTCACACCAGATTCTGCAATCCATTCTTGACTTATTGAAGGAAGAATTGGTAGAGTAGCGTTGCAAAAGTAATCCGGCGTCAATACTCCATTTGAATATAAACGGTACACAAGCTTGTTTATAGAAGTACCAATTACTCCTGTTCTAGGAGAATTTAAAGGAGTGATCTCATTTTTAATCAAATCAGGATCGATGTCTAATGTCAAAGCTTCGCTACTGGTGTAGTTGTATATTTGTTTTGAACTGCTACATTGTTCTACTGTTTCATCAAAACCAAAAGGTAGTGTAGTAGCGGTTGTTACATAATCACCAAAAGGGAATGTTTCATAGGCCTGCGTTCCGTTATTTTTAGCGAATGTAATGTTCTTAAATACAACGTTATGGTTGTAACCGGTAATTTTTGTTCTACCTGTTACAGCATCCGTTTTTTTTACAGCGGATGTGATTATTTGTATGGTACCATTAGTTGCATTCCATTGGTCAGTAACTATTGGCGTTGCTGGCGGAATAGTTTCACAAATGTTATTTGCAGAAACAGCTCCATTATAAAAGCGGTAAACAACACGATTTGTGCTGCTAATATTTATTATTCTTGGAGATCCTTCTAAAGTTGGCTCATTTATAAAAGAGCTTTCTGGAATTTCAAGAATTAAAGCTTCTTTGTCTTTCAGTTTGTAAATGATGTTGTTTGTACTACAACTTTGTGTTGCTGTATTTTCAAAAGTAATATCTTCTTGAACCAAATTACCGTCATCACAGCTATTCAAAACAAATAAAAAAAACAACAGGCTTACAACTTTTTTCATTTTTATAAAATTTGGAACAAAAATAGAATTTTTAATCCGTTTGATTTACATTCCTAATTCAAAATCATTGAATTTAACATTGAATTTAGCTTTTTCACCTTCATTCGCGTTTAATAGATTTCTAAATGAATCGCTATGCTAGGAGGAGTTTATTTCAAAGCCAGTAGAAATCATTATCTTTGTGCTAATTTATACCGAATATGAGACTAAATAAATACTATTTCTCCGCATTTTTAGCGTTCTTTATCTGGGGATTTTTTAGTCTAGCATTAAAGCCTTTGCATAATTATCCTTCCTTAGATATCTTGTTTTATCGGGTGTTTTTCAGTGTGATTTTAATGTTTTTTATAAACGTTACTTTCCGCCGAAATCTATTGAAAAAAAACTGGAATCATTTCAAAAAAATGACGCAAACCCAAAAACGAAGTACAATTAATTTGACTTTGGGCGGAGGTGTTTTTCTAGCTTTAAACTGGTTTGTTTTTATCTATATAATGAATCACGTTAGTGTCAAAGCAGCTTCTTTGGCTTATTTAATTTGTCCAATTTTGACAACTGTTTTAGCTTTTTTTATATTAAAAGAGAAACTAAGTAAATGGCAATGGATAGCCGTTTTAATAAGCACTTTTAGTTGTATTCTACTGTCGTTTAATCATTTTCAGGATATTTTTTATAGTTTAATCACAGCGGCAACCTATTCATTGTATTTAATAAGCCAGCGAAAAAATACCGAAATTGATAAGTTCTTGATTCTTAGTATTCAATTGCTTTTTACGGCAATAATTTTACTCCCTTTTTACCCAAATTATAGTGGGGCAGTTCCTGTAGATCCTTTGTTTTATAGCTGTCTTTTAGTTATTGTAGTGTTATTTACAATAATTCCCTTGTTTTTAAATTTGTTCGCATTAAATGGAATTAATTCCTCGGCGGTAGGAATTATGATTTATATCAATCCAATAATTACTTTTTTACTTGCCATATTATATTACAAAGAAAAAGTAAACATAATTCAATTGATTGCTTATTTTTTAATTTTGGTTTCTATACTTATTTTTAATGAGAAATTAATTTTCTCCAGAAAAACAAAAACAATAGTGTCTGAAATAGCCGATTCTAAATAATTTTATTAATGAAAAAAGTATATCTCGATAACGCTTCAACTACAGCCATTCGTGCTGAGGTTATTCATGAAATGACTAAAGTTATGTCTGATGACTACGGAAATCCATCATCAACACATAGCTTTGGACGAAATGCCAAAAGTATTTTGGAGTTATCCCGAAAGTCAATTGCGAAGCATTTTAATATCTCGGCTCAAGAGTTTATTTTTACGTCATGTGGAACCGAAGCAAATAACTGGATACTTCGTTCTGCGGTTAAAGATTTGAAAGTTAAACGAATTATTACCAGCAAGATTGAACACCATGCCGTTTTATATACGGTTATGGCTTTGCAAGAAGAATTTGGCATTCAAGTTGATTATGTTGCGGTTAAGCCAAATGGTGCTATCGACACTACTAATTTAGTAGAATTGCTTTCGCGGGAAACTAAAACTTTGGTGAGTTTGATGCATGTCAATAATGAAACAGGAACCGTTCTGGACATAGAACGAATTGGACTTATTTGCAAACAGCATAACGCACTTTTTCATTCGGATACAGTTCAGTCTATAGGAAAAGCGAATATTGATTTACAAAAAATCCCTGCTGATTTTATTGTAGCTAGCGCTCATAAATTTCATGGGCCAAAAGGAGTTGGATTTGCTTTTGTACGTAAAAATTCAGGTTTGCAACCTTTATTTTTTGGCGGAGAACAAGAAAAAGGATTGCGAGCGGGAACAGAAGCTCTACATCAAATAGCCGGAATGGCTAAAGCTCTAGAAATTTCGTATGCAAATTTAGAATTAGAAAGCGCACAAATTTCAGCTTTGAGAACGTATTTGATTAGCCAACTTGAACTTGAATTTCCTGCTTTTGAAATTAATGGAACTGCAGCTGGATTTTATACTGTTTTGAATGTGCTTTTGCCTTTTTCCGAAGATAAAACATCGATGATTCTGTTTCATTTGGACATGAAAGGAATAGCTGTTTCTCGCGGAAGTGCCTGTCAATCTGGAAGTGTAAAACCCTCACATGTTTTGGCAGAAATGCTTTCAAATGAAGATTTAAAAAAACCGAGTTTGCGAATCTCCTTCAGTCATTATAATACCAAAGAAGATATTGACACATTGATTCAGGCTCTGAAAACAATTTAAGTAAACTTTGACCAATATCCTTTTATAGTATTGGCAATTAATATTTTTTATCGGATTCCTTTTTTTGTTCTTTCAATTTGGCTTTCTCTTGTTTTTTGAAATAACCTCTAAATAAGAAATTGTGTTTTAGGGCTTCTAAATCTTCATTCAAACGAAAGCTTGCTTGATTGATATTTGTCATAGTAGAATCGATTTTTCGGACTAATTCGGGATCATTTGCTAAATAGTTCAAACTGCCTTTTCCATCTTTAACATTTAAAATGGTACTGTTTAAATTGTTGACTACTTTATCAATTTGAGAACTTGATTTTTCTAAATTTCGGATAATAGTTTTTACATCATTGGCAACAGCCGAATCTTTTATAACCCCAATTAGGTTATCTTTTTGATCTAAAGAACTTACAAGATTATTTAATTTAGTTACTAATTCAGAAGTTCCTTTCCCTGCAGTTCTTATATAACGCATGGTCTCTTTTAAATCTTTTCCTAAAACAGTATCTCGAACTAATAGGCCTATAGTTCCTTTTCCATTGTTGATGTCATTTGTTATTTTAAGTAAATCAGCAGTAAGATTAGCGGCGTTTTTATTAGTTACACCAAGTGTGTGAAGCATGTCATCCGTGCGAATCCGATTCATGGACTTGATTTTATCGCCTGGTTTAACTTTAAGACCATCGCCTTTTCCAGGAATAATATTGATAACCATATTACCAACAAGGCCATCTGAACCAATAATAGCAACAGCGTCTTGCTTGATATAGGAAAAAATAGTTTTGTCAATAATCATATCCACCTGAATAGCGGTATCGTTTATCATTTCGATTCCTCGAACGGTACCTACGTTTATTCCTGAATACCGAACATTATTACCTAATTCTAATCCGTTTACGTTATTAAAAACAGCAGTAAGATGATTTGTTTTTCCAAACATTTTTTGTTTATCACCAATGAAGTACACAGCTATTATAAAAATTAATAACCCTAATATTACAAAAAGACCAAGTCGTATTTTTTGTGATGTTGTTTTTTCCATTTTTATATTTATTTAAAGAAAGCTTGCACTTTAGGATCGGTTGAAGCAGATAATTCTTCAAAAGTACCTTCGGCATAATTGATGCCATCAACCAATAAAATCATTCTATTTGAAATTACTCTGGCACAATCCACATCGTGTGTAATTATAATCGCCGAAGTATTGTATTTTTTTTGAATCGAAATCATTAATAACAAAATTTCCTTTGCTGTTATTGGATCTAGTCCCGTAGTTGGTTCGTCGTATAGAATTATCTTTGGTTGGAGAATTAATGTTCTGGCCAAAGCTATTCGACGCTTCATACCTCCAGAAAGTTCCTCTGGCATCAAATTAACGGTATGTCCTAATCCTACATTTTCTAAGGCTTCCATTACTAATGGAGTGGTGTCTTTTATTACGCCAAACTTTTTGGTATGTCGTCGTAAAGGGAACTCTAAATTTTCTCGAACGGTCATTGAATCATAAAGAGCGCTTCCTTGAAATAAGAAACCAACTTCGGTTCTTAGTTCATCTAATTCCTCATGGTCAAGCTTATTAATGTCTTGTCCCATTACTTCAATAGTTCCCGCATCTGGTTCTTCTAATCCAATCAGACATTTTATCATTACGGATTTACCAGAACCCGATTTTCCCATGATAACTAAGTTTTCCCCTTCATTCAAGTTCATATTAAAACCATCAAGCACATGATTGTTCCCATAACTTTTTTTCAAGTCTTTGATTTCAATGATTACTTTTTGATTTGTTGCTGACATGATTATAATTATTTTTTATAAATCGTAAAATATATCCGTAACAAAAACGGCAATAAAGTCAATAATAAACAATAGCATGGAAGTGTAAACCACGGCAGAATTTGCCGCTAATCCAACACCTGCAGTCCCTTTTTTGCAATAATATCCTTTAAAACAACCTACTAGTCCTATGGCAAATCCAAAAAAGAAAGTCTT
The DNA here is from genome assembly GCF_003634825.1 of Flavobacterium sp. 123. Classification (NCBI taxonomy): domain Bacteria; kingdom Pseudomonadati; phylum Bacteroidota; class Flavobacteriia; order Flavobacteriales; family Flavobacteriaceae; genus Flavobacterium; species Flavobacterium sp. 123. The sequence goes on along the minus strand of NZ_RBXD01000001.1, from coordinate 347,236 downwards.
TATAGTTGCTGGAATTAAGTCGCCAAATTCCAACGCTTCAAATACCTGATTGTAATACAACAAAAAGGATACGTTTCCTTTTACATTTTCGACCATGAATGAACCAAAAAGAGCGATGGCATCTCCAAAAAAAACTAATATTGGAAGCATGAAGGTTGTAGCCATAATTCGGGTAACTACAAGATATTTAAATGGATTAGTACCAGAAACTTCCATCGCATCTATTTGTTCTGTTACTCTCATAGAACCTAGTTCAGCTCCAATTCCAGAACCAATTCTGCCAGCGCAAATCAAAGCCGTAATGATAGGCCCTATTTCTCGTATAATGGATATGCTTACCATGGATGGCATCCAGGAAACAGCACCAAATTCTTGTAGGGTAGGACGAGATTGTAATGTAAAAACTAAACCTATTATAAAACCAGTGACCGCAACAAGGAGCAAAGAACGGTTTCCCATATAAAAGCACTGACGAATAAATTCTCTGAATTCAAAAGGACGTTTGAAAGATTCTTTGAAAAAACGACCAGCAAAAAGGGATAACTCGCCTATTTCAAGTAAAAAAGTAGTAAAGAATTCTGTTATTTTAAAAATACTATTCATGAGTAAATGAATTAATTTTTAATAAGAAATAGCTTCTCAAATATACAATTATTATACGTATAATTTGATATTTGAGAAGCGTTTTATGTCATTTTTTTGTCGCTTTGTCGAAAGAAAAGCTTTTTTAAATTCTTTAGAAATAGAATATTTAGGAAGTAGATTTCTAATTTTTTTGTAGAAAGAATTTTTATAGGGATAAAAAAATCAATTTATTTAGGCTGTTTTTTAATCCATTTTTCAATTTCTACAGCCCAAAACACGATACTAGATGCGGCTAGTGTTATAGCTAATTCAAAATAAGTTAGGGGAGATGTTTTGAAAATTTCATTGCAAAACGGCAAGTAAATAATAAGTAATTGCAAGGCAACAGTTATTGATACAGCAACTAACATGGGTATATTAGCAAATAAACCTATTTTGAAAAAAGATTTCCAGTCCGAACGTATTGCTAATACATGACCTAATTGACTGAAACAAAGCACGGTGAAAGCCATAGTTTGCCAGTGTGTGCCTTGATTGTGTATTGCCCATGCTTGAATCCCTAAAGTTACGACCCCCATTAAAAAACCAACCCATAAAATATGAATTGCCATGCCGCCAGCAAAGATGTTTTTCTTTGGATTCCTAGGAAGTCTTTGCATAATATCTGCTTCTGCGGGCTCGGAGGCCAATGTTAATCCAGGTAATCCATCAGTAACTAAATTAATCCAAAGAATGTGGATTGCCAAAAGGGGTATAGGTAAACCCAAAAGAGGAGCTAATAAAATTGCCCAAATTTCTCCTGAATTTCCAGTCATGATGTATTTGATGAATTTTAGAATGTTGTCAAATATTTTTCGTCCGTGTTTTATAGCTACAACAATAGTGGCAAAGTTGTCATCAAGTAAAATCATATGTGCTGCTTCCTTAGAAACTTCGGTGCCATTTATTCCCATAGCAATACCTATGTCGGCATTTTTAAGCGCTGGAGCATCGTTTACGCCATCGCCTGTCATCGCAACAAAATGGTTTTTGGCTTGCAAAGCAGTAATGATTCTTAATTTTTGTTCTGGATTTACTCGTGCATAAACCCGAACTTGATCTATGATTTGAGTAAATTCCTTAGGGCTTAATTTTGCTAATTCGGTTCCTGTTAGTACTAAATCTTCTTTGGTAGTAATTATTCCTAATATTTCAGCAATAGCTTTTGCTGTTAATTTGTGATCTCCAGTAATCATGATTGGAATTATTCCTGCTTTTTTACATTCGGATACCGCTTGTTTGGCTTCATCTCTAGGCGGGTCAATCATTCCGGCAAAACCTATTAATGTTAAGTCTGATTCTATTTCATCAGTATTTAGTTCTTCAGGCAAATAAGGAAGTATTCGTATAGCATATCCTAATACTCGGAATCCTTTTTCTGCCATTTCGTTTACTTTTTTTTCAATTTCCGAAATTTTAGTCTGGGATTGATTTGCTAATTTATTAAGTAAAACATCCACAGCACCTTTTGTAATCACTAGTATTCCATCATCGAGTTGATGTAAAGTTGTCATGACTTTTCTAGTAGAATCAAAGGGTAGTTCCGCAATTCTAGGATATTTCTCTTCTAAATAGTTTTTCTCTAAATTTTTATTGGAAGCAAATTTTACCAATGCAATTTCTGTAGCACTTCCTAGCCAATTTCCATTTTTATCTTTTGAAACATCATTACTCAACGCCATAGCTTGAAGTAGGGCAGATTCATCTGAGTAATTGAGGTAGTGGTGTTTTTCTGAAGTTTCATAAACTTCTTCCACAGTCATTTTATTCAAGGTGAGTGTCCCGGTTTTATCCGTGCAAATGTGTGTTATAGATCCTAAGGTTTCCACTGCAGGCAGTTTACGAATCAGTGCATTGCTTTTTACTAATCGCTTTGCGCCAAAAGCTAGCGCTATCGTGATCATGGCGGGGAGTGCTTCGGGTATGGCAGCTACAGCTAAAGAAATTGCGGTGATTAACATAGTTAAAGCAGATTCTCCCCGAAGCCAGCCTATTAGAAAAACAATAGCACAAATGATAAGAATGACTACTGATAATCTTTTGCCAAAAGCAGTAAGTCGTTTTTGTAAAGGAGTTGTAACTTCTTCGCTTTGAATCATTTTTGCAATCCGTCCGAGTTCTGTATTCATACCAGTAGCAACAACATAGGCTAATGCACGACCCGTAGTTATGAAGGTTCCTTTGAACCCCATATTCGTTAAATCTCCAATGGAATATTCTGTTTCAGGAAGGATATCAGAATGTTTATATACATTATTAGATTCTCCCGTAAGGGAAGATTCATCCACGCCTAGTTGATGGGTTTCAAAAAATCGAACATCAGCAGGAATACTGTTTCCAACTTCAAGTGCCACAACATCGCCTGGTACAATATTATAAACAGGAATATCCATCATTTTGCCTTGTCGTAAAACACGAGCGTTATTAGCAATCATTTTTTTTAGTGCTTCCATCGCTTTTTCTGCCCGATATTCCTGTATGAGTCCAACAATAGCATTAATAATTATGATGGCTATGATAATGATGGTATCTGTAAGATCTCCTAGAATTCCCGAGATAATAGCTGCTACAATCAGAATAAGAATCATGAAATCAAAAAACTGATGGAAAAGCATTTGAAGAATGGTTTTCTTTTTTTTGTCCTCGATTTCATTTTTTCCGTGTTGCACAAGGAGTTGTGATGCGGTATCGTGATCAATACCGGAAGGAGTTGAATTCAACAACTGGGCTATTTCCGAAATAGGGATTAAATGCCAATTCATGTTGTTGATTTTTACTTTTATTATTTAGTAAAAGATAGTATGATTGCAAATTTTAGCTTTCATATATACCCAATCTGTTTTTAACAGCGATTAATTCGTTCTGTAAATCATCTATTTTTTTCAATAAGTTCATTACCACATCAATTCCTTCTATATTGATATCTAATTCTTGATACATACGTATCATTTTCTCGATTTCATAAATTCTATCAGGATGAATGTATTGGGTTTCTTCAATGATTTGAATTTGTATTAACCCCATTTCGTTTAATTGCCCAAAGAATGGCATTTCAACATTATAATGAGTACATAATGTGGCTACAGGAATAAGATTATCTAGGTTCATAAGGTTCTTAATTTAGCGAGTTCTTCAAATAATTCTTTTTCTTTTTCAGAAATAGAAGTAGGGATTGCTATATGATAGGTGATGTATAGGTCACCAAATTCACCTTCTTTTTTATAAACAGGAAATCCTTTTCCTTTTAGTTTTACTTTGGTGCCATTTTGAATTCCTGGAGCTACTTTCAATTTAACTTTTCCGTCAAACGTATCGACGGTTACTTCTCCACCAAGAATAGCTTTATATAAATCAATATTTACAGTGCTGTATAAATTATTTTTATCTCTTTTGAAATGGGTGTGATTTGCAATATTAAAAGTAAGGTATAAATCGCCTTTTGGCCCACCATTTATTCCGTCACCGCCTTGTCCGCTGATTTTTATTTGTTGTCCATTTTCGACCCCTGATGGAATAGTCAATCTAATATTTTTTCCGTTTACAGTTAGTGTACGCTTGTGCGTTGTGTAAACATCTTTTAGGTCTAGGTGTAATTCGGCATTAAAATCTTCTCCTTTGTATTGAGAAGTTCGTTTGCTACCTCTATAAGTTCGTCCCCCAAAAACAGATTCGAAAAAATCCGAATAATCTCCGCCACCTTCAAAACCACTCGCTTGATCCGCTCTTTGATATTGCTGCTGTTGTCTGGCTTTTTCATATTGTTCAGCATGTTGCCAATTTTCGCCATACTCATCGTATTTTTTTCGATTTTCGGCATTACTTAATACTTCATTGGCTTCATTGACTTCCTTGAATTTTTTTTCAGCTTCTTTATCATTGGGGTTGAGGTCTGGATGGTATTTTCTGGCCATTTTTCGATAAGCCTTTTTTATCTCGGCTTCCGTTGCAGTTTTACTTACATCTAATATTTTATAATAGTCTATGAAAGCCATTTTTATAGTTTTTATAATTACTATTTAGATTATAAAATTTAAATTTTAAGAAGGATAAAATATCTCACTTATAGCGAGTATTTATACTATCAAATTTAAGCAATTTTTTGTTAAAATAAGTATGTAAGCAATTTTATTTCAGTAGTTTAAATAAAAAAAAGCCCTGATTAAGAGCTTTATTAAGGGGGGCAATTATTGTGAATTAATGAACAGTATTGTTTATATAATATTAGATTTTGCGTAACAATTCAATTTAATCTAGACTAGAAAATAAGCAAACTATAAATTATGGAATCTTTTATAGGGTAGGTAAGTCATAATAATTTCAATTGCTCTTGTAATATAATAGGAAATTCCGTTTGTTAGTTTTGAAATTAAACTGTTGCTTGATTGTAATGATTCAGGAGTTATTCTTTGACATTGTGAAATAATCTCATCAAGATGATTTTGAAACATTTTTGAAAAAAGGACTGAATCTATTCCAACATTCATTTCAATACTAGCATAAGAACTTAAATTATTGAGATTAAAAGAACCTACGGTTGTCCAGGATTGATCAATAACAGCTGCTTTTCCATGTAAAATAGATTTATTCCACTCATATAATTCTATGTTGTGTGAAAGAAGTTTAGAATAAAAATAATGAGTAGCTCGTCTTGTCATGGGCAGATCTGAAACGCCCGATAAAATCAATTGAATCTTTATGTTGTTTTTGGATGCTTTTTTCAGTGCATTGGCTAGTTTTCGTCCAGGCAGAAAATAACTTCCTACAATGGTTACTTGTTTAGTGGCATTGCTAATCGATTTAACATAGGCATTTGAGATTTCGTTTTTTCGATTTAACCAATCGTTTTGAAGTATGCTAACTCGGGCTTCGTATTTTTCTTGAAAAACAGGAAGTATTTTTTTTCTCTGAAATTTTTGTGTCTTAAAATAAATCGCTTCACAGAGATCTGCTAGAGGTTTTGCAATTTTTCCATTTATTTGAATGGCATAATCTAACCAAGCGGCATCTGTTTTTGTGCCATGATATTTATCGGCAATGTTAATTCCGCCTATTAATGCCACTTTTGCATCTACTACAATTACTTTTTGATGTAATCTTCGGCCTAGATAAAAGGAATTTGCTGAAAATAAAGGAGAAAAATACCTGAAGTTAATTCCTTTTTGTTTTAACTCATTTATTATTTCATTTGGAAAAGTAAGCGAACCAAAGCCATCTAACAAAAGATAGATTTTTACTTGTCTTTCAGCAGCTTTCTTTAAAGCACTAATAATTCTTTGACCAGTTTCATCGTTTTCAAATAGATAAATCTGAAAGTGTATTTCAAATTGAGAAGTATTGATAATTTCTTCTAAACGTGAAAAATAATCCTCACCGCTATGAACAAGTGTTATGCTTTCAATTATAGAATTAGTTTTTTCAGAAATTAGCATCGGCTTTTTTAGTTTTAACTTCTTTTATTAGAATAAATTCTAAAATATTTTCAGTATCTAAAGTTCCAATAAATTTTTCGTTTTCCGTAACAAGAATTAAATTTAATTTGTTTCCATAAATCTGCTCAAAGACATTTCCTAGCGGCGTATTCACATCAACAAAAATTAAGTTTTTGTTCATAGCCGAACTAATAGTTTGGTTTTCGCCTTTATTGGCAAGAGCGATGATAATTTCATCCCGATTCAAAGTCCCCACTACATCTTTGTCTTGAGTTACAACAAAACTTTTGTTTTGGCTGTCAAGCAATAAGGTGATAGCCGTTTCTATTGTTTGATTCGCATCGATAGCTTGATAATTTTTCATTAGAACATCGCGAACAGTATATTCTTTGAGCATAAATTTTGCTTCTGCTTGTTCGGATTCCATTTGGGCACCATAGATTACGAATAGTCCAATAAATATCAAGAAAGGATTCGAAAAAAAACCTAAAATTACAAACCCAATTGCCAAAAGTTGCCCTACTCGAGCGGCTATTTTGGTAGCAACATGTCTTTTTAATTTAAAAGATAATAGCGCTCGCAAGATTCTTCCACCATCCATTGGAAAAGCAGGAATCAGGTTGAAAAGAGCAAGCCATAGATTGACTATTAAAAAGTTTAGGAAAAAATTAGTTGCGTTTACCCCATTTGATAATTGGGATAAAAGATCTCGGGAAGTTTCAGGAACCTGAATAAAGACAGAGATTATAATAGCTAATGCAATGTTTACCAAAGGTCCTGCAGCCGCTACAAATAATTCTTCTATCGGTTTTTCAGGTAGTCTTTCTAATCGTGCTAAACCGCCAATAGGCAAAAGAGTAATGTCTTTTGTTTCAATATTGTATTTTTTAGCCACTAATGCGTGGCCTAATTCGTGTAATAAGACCGTAGCAAAAATAGCCAAGACAAATAGGACAGTCCATCCTGATTGGAGTGCATTGTAACCCGTTTTGTAATTCAAAAATAGGACGAAAGCAATAAGTATGGAAAAGGTCCAATGGATGAATATTCCGATTCCTGCAATTTTTCCGAGTTTTAAAGAGCCTTTCATGATGTTTGTTTTTATCTACTTTTTATTAAGGTCTTATTTTACTAATTTCTATGCATTAATACGGATCACTAACTGCCATTAAACTATGTTCTACATATATTTCTGATTGTAATAGTATTGGAGCTTTGATAGCACTTGAAATAAGACATGATTTTTCGCTCATTTCTAAAATGTGTTTAGCTCTATCTGGTTTTTGCGCATACGGAATGATGATTTTTGGTTTTAATATGATTTCCGTTATGGTGTATTTGCCGTCAATTAGATCAACATGACAAGTCGATTTACTTTCGAAGCTTACAAATTCTAGTTTAGAATTTTCTGCAATACTCAAAAAAGTGCTTAAAAGGCAACTGTTTATAGAGGCTATTAGTAAATGCTCTGGTGACCAAATTCCTTCCATTCCCTTAGGGAAATCGGGTGGTGTTGCGACTTCTATGCTTTGAGGTAAAATAGGAGAACTTAGAACTCCTTTTCTTCTTCCGGTCCATTTTAGGTTTACTTCGTACGTTTGCATGATGTATTAGTTTTAAGTTAATAAATTATTGTGTTACAAAACCGCCATCAACTGCCATGGCATGTCCAGTTACAAAAGAAGCTTGGTCTGAGCATAACCAGATAACGGCATTTGCTATTTCTTGTGGTTGACCAAAACGACCAACAGGTTCTAGACCTACAAATTGTTTTTTGGCCTCTTTATTGTTTTGTGTCAGTCTGTCTATCATAGGAGTGGCAATTACTCCAGGGCAAACAGCATTGATTCGTATGCCTAGTTTTGCGTTTTCTAAAGCGGCAGTTTTTGTTAATCCTACAACCGCATGTTTTGACGCTACGTAGGCTGGTAATCCTGCAAATCCTACTAAACCTGCAACAGAAGCACAGTTGACAATTGCACCTTTGCCTTGTTTTAGTATTTCTGGAATTTCATATTTCATGCACAACCAAATCCCTTTTTGGTTGATGCCAATAACTTTATCCCAATTTTCCTCTGTGCAATCTTGGGTTGGAGCTGATTTTCCTTCAATACCAGCATTGTTGAAAGCATAATCCAATCTGCCGAATGTTTCGATAGTTTTTTCTATCATTGCTTTTACGTCTGATTCTTTAGATACATCACATTTGATGAATAGAAATTTCTCCCCAGTTTTTTTGAGAAGGCTCATTGTTTCGCTATTTTCTATCCAATCCACTAATACAACTGTAGCCCCTTTTTGCGCAAAGCTAAGTGCGGTCGCTTTTCCTATTCCAGACGAACCACCTGTTACAACTACGACTTTATTTCTGAATGTTGTTTCCATAGTTATTGTTTTTTACATTAGAATTTTCCTTTTATGGTTTAATTTTTTTTCGGCTTCTAAAATATTTTCAATTCCTGTTATTAGAGCGTCGGGATTAAATGAGATACTGTCAATTCCTTCACGAACTAAAAAATCAGCAAATTCTGGAATGTCACTAGGTGCTTGACCACATAATCCAACTTTTATTTCAAAGTGTTTTGCTACTCGAATGGTTTCTTTTATTAAAGATTTAACCGCAGGATTTTCTTCACTAAATAAATAACTTACTAATGCGGAGTCTCGGTCTAGACCTAAAGTAAGTTGTGTTAGATCATTTGATCCAATAGAAAATCCATCAAATAATTTGGCAAATTCATCAGCAAGTAGAACATTACTCGGAATTTCAATCATTACATATACTTCTAATCCATTAATTCCTTGTACTAAACCATTTTTTGCCATCTCGGCAAGTACATTTTTACCTTCTTCAATTGTTCTGCAAAAGGGAATCATAAGTTTTACATTTTGAAATCCCATTTCGTTGCGGACTTTTTTCATAGCTTCACACTCTAAAGCAAAACCTTTTCTGTAAAACTTGCTGTAATAACGGGAAGCACCCCGAAAACCAATCATAGGATTTTCTTCATCAGGTTCGTAATATTTTCCACCAATTAGATTTGCGTATTCATTACTTTTAAAATCGCTCATTCGCACAATCACATCTTTTGGATAAAAAGCAGCAGCAACTATTGATACGGCTTCAGTTAGTTTGTCAACAAAGTAATTTTTAGGATCATCATAGCCTCTAGTTAATGCAGCTATTTCGGCAGCAATTTTAGGATCAATTATTTTTTCGGGTTCGCATAGCGCTAAAGGATGAATTTTTATAGTATTTGAAATTGCAAATTCCATTCGCATTAGGCCTACACCTTGATTGGGATAATGGCTCAATTCAAAAGCCTTTTCAGGATCAGCAAGAATGAGCATTGGAGCTGTTTTAGGCATTTCAAGTTTGCTGAAATCTTGTTCTTTAACGTCCCATTTTAGTTTTCCGTCATATATATATCCATCTTTTCCCTCAGCACAGGAAACAGTAATTTGCTGTCCGTTTTTAATTTTGATAGTTGCATCGCCACATCCTACAACGGAAACTGTACCTAGTTCTCTAGCTACAATAGCGGCATGACTAGTTCGGCCTCCTTTGTTGGTTATTATAGCAGAAGCTAGTTTCATTATTGGATCCCAATCTGGGTTTGTCAAATCGGTAACTATGATTTCGCCTTCTTTCAACAGATTCCCTTCTTGAGGATTATTGAGAATACGTGCTTTGCCGGAAGCAATCTTATTACCAAGGGCAATTCCTTGAGTTAAAATTGGACCTTTCTCTTTCAGACTATATATTTCTCGTACTTTTTTATTTCTTTTTCCGTGAATGGTTTCCGGTCTCGCTTGAACAATATATAGGTTGTTGTTAAATCCATCTTTGGCCCATTCAATGTCCATTGCTTTCTTATAATGTTTTTCAATTTTATAGCACCATTGTGATAAATGAATTATTTCTATGTTACTTAATGTAAACTGATTTCCTTTTTCTTCAGAAGTATTACTATTAATGATTGTATTGTTTGCAGAAGAGCTTTTGGAATTCTCAGCATAAATCATTGTAAATTCTTTTCTTCCACAATGTCTTTTTAGGATTGGGTTTAATTCAGGATTTTCCAAACTAGGCTTGAATACCATCCATTCATCAGGGGTAACTGTTCCTTGTACTATATTTTCCCCAAGTCCCCAACAGCCATTAATTATGATTGTGTTTTCAAAACCAGAATCAGGATCGATAGTAAATGCAACTCCAGATGAAGCTTTGTCACTTCTGACCATTTGTTGAACTCCAACAGAAATAGCTATGTCAAGTTTAGCAAAACCCATATCGTGTCTATATTTTATTGCACGATCAGTATATAAGGATACAAAACAATGATGTACGGCATCTAATAGTTGTTCTTTTCCAATAATATTTAAAAAAGACTGCATTTGTCCAGCAAAACTAGCCGTTGGTAAATCTTCAGATGTTGCACTGCTTCTTACGGCAACACCAAGGCTATTTGTACCGCAGCGTTTACTCAAAGATTCGTATGCGGAGGAAATTTCAGAACTAATTACTTCCGGAATAGTAGCGGATAGAATAAGGTTTCTTGCCTTTTCTCCAATTGAAGAAAGATTGGAATATGATTTTGTATCTAATGCGAGTAATAAATCTTCCAGTGGTTTCTCTAGATTATTCGTTTTTCTAAAAAAGCGATAACCATCTGCAGTAAGCGCAAATCCATTAGGGATATTGATACCTGTCGGATTTAGCTGATTAAACATTTCGCCAAGGGAAGCATTCTTTCCCCCAACTTCACCAATCGAATTAATATCAATTTGGTTAAAAAACAGAATATACTTGTAATTTTCCATGTTGTATATATTTTAATAATAGTATAGACATGCTGTTTTGGCTTATAAAAGGCCAAAAGAGTTTCTTTTAAATGTATTTTCTGGTTTGGGGCTATAAAATGTAAGAGTTGTAGGATACCCTTTTTGCTATGATTTATACAGTAAATTTAATCAATTATTGCCTTTCTTACTATTTATAAATGGTTTTTTTACACGTAAAATATTGTTTTTTAGGGGTTTGTTTATTTTTTTTGATGGGAGTAATCAATAAAATCAGTCATAGCTTAGTTTTATAAATTATAACAATAAGCTTTTTTGAAGGCTATCTATTATATATAAGGTCTATTTTAGAAATAGAATTAAATACAATCTATAGATTTTTGTCTTTAGCGTTCTTTATATATAGTGCAGGTGTTGAATTTTGGGTATTATTATTGATTTTAGAATAAATGAAACGGTTTAAGTCTGATACATTATTATAGTGTTTTCAATCCGAACAGGATTATAATTGGCTATAAGTAAGAAAGTCTTTACTGAAGCCGAAAAAAGATTACATTGCAAAAAACGAGTAATCAGGGAGTTAAGGATAAAGGATTAAAAAGGGCAAAAAAAAGGTTTTAAAAAGCTTGTAGAAGTGAATAAGTATTGTACTTTTGCACCCGCAAACAAGTTCACTGAACACTTATAACAATAAGAATATGGTGAAGTAATGACGCAGACGTTCTTCGATAAAATGACAAGATTGATTAAGAATTTAAATTTCGAAAGAAATAAAAAAAAGATTAAAAAAAGCTTGTGGAATTAGAAAAGAGGTTGTAGTTTTGCACCCCGCTAAAGTAGCGAAGTTCATTGAAATGCTGATAAGAAAAAGAGGAGAAACGAAAAATAAAATTTTTCTAAAAAAACTTCAAAAATTTCTTGCCAGTTAAAAAAGAATTTCTACTTTTGCACCCGCTTTGAGATACAAGCGAAACAATAAGAAGACACGTTCCTAGACATATTGAATTGACAGCCGTTTTGAAAGAGATTTCAAGACAAATAATAAGAGTAATAGAATCGTAAGATTAGAATTAACCACTAGAGATTTGAGTCGCATAATACTTAGCTTAATTTATTAAGCAAACAATATACGATGAAGAGTTTGATCCTGGCTCAGGATGAACGCTAGCGGCAGGCTTAACACATGCAAGTCGAGGGGTATAGTTCTTCGGAACTAGAGACCGGCGCACGGGTGCGTAACGCGTATGCAATCTACCTTTCACAAAGGGATAGCCCAGAGAAATTTGGATTAATACCTTATAGTATATATGAATGGCATCATTTATATATTAAAGATTTATCGGTGAAAGATGAGCATGCGTCCCATTAGCTTGTTGGTAAGGTAACGGCTTACCAAGGCTACGATGGGTAGGGGTCCTGAGAGGGAGATCCCCCACACTGGTACTGAGACACGGACCAGACTCCTACGGGAGGCAGCAGTGAGGAATATTGGACAATGGGCGCAAGCCTGATCCAGCCATGCCGCGTGCAGGATGACGGTCCTATGGATTGTAAACTGCTTTTGTACAGGAAGAAACAGTTCTACGTGTAGAACCTTGACGGTACTGTAAGAATAAGGATCGGCTAACTCCGTGCCAGCAGCCGCGGTAATACGGAGGATCCAAGCGTTATCCGGAATCATTGGGTTTAAAGGGTCCGTAGGCGGTTAGATAAGTCAGTGGTGAAAGCCCATCGCTCAACGGTGGAACGGCCATTGATACTGTCTGACTTGAATTATTAGGAAGTAACTAGAATATGTAGTGTAGCGGTGAAATGCTTAGAGATTACATGGAATACCAATTGCGAAGGCAGGTTACTACTAATGGATTGACGCTGATGGACGAAAGCGTGGGTAGCGAACAGGATTAGATACCCTGGTAGTCCACGCCGTAAACGATGGATACTAGCTGTTGGGCGCAAGTTCAGTGGCTAAGCGAAAGTGATAAGTATCCCACCTGGGGAGTACGTTCGCAAGAATGAAACTCAAAGGAATTGACGGGGGCCCGCACAAGCGGTGGAGCATGTGGTTTAATTCGATGATACGCGAGGAACCTTACCAAGGCTTAAATGTAGTTTGACCGTTTTGGAAACAGAACTTTCGCAAGACAAATTACAAGGTGCTGCATGGTTGTCGTCAGCTCGTGCCGTGAGGTGTCAGGTTAAGTCCTATAACGAGCGCAACCCCTGTTGTTAGTTGCCAGCGAGTCATGTCGGGAACTCTAACGAGACTGCCAGTGCAAACTGTGAGGAAGGTGGGGATGACGTCAAATCATCACGGCCCTTACGCCTTGGGCTACACACGTGCTACAATGGCCGGTACAGAGAGCAGCCACTGGGCGACCAGGAGCGAATCTACAAAACCGGTCACAGTTCGGATCGGAGTCTGCAACTCGACTCCGTGAAGCTGGAATCGCTAGTAATCGGATATCAGCCATGATCCGGTGAATACGTTCCCGGGCCTTGTACACACCGCCCGTCAAGCCATGGAAGCTGGGGGTGCCTGAAGTCGGTGACCGCAAGGAGCTGCCTAGGGTAAAACTGGTAACTAGGGCTAAGTCGTAACAAGGTAGCCGTACCGGAAGGTGCGGCTGGAACACCTCCTTTCTAGAGCTTGAATGTTAGTTACTCAAGTAACACTTTCAAGAAAGAAGACAAAAAATTGAAGTGCATTTAATAGTGCGTTATATTACTCTTGCTGTTAGTTCAAATAATACAAATTTTAAGTAAAACAGAGTCTCGTAGCTCAGCTGGTTAGAGTACTACACTGATAATGTAGGGGTCGGCAGTTCGAGTCTGCCCGGGACTACTATTTAACTTAAGATAAACGGAAATTTTAGAAGTATGAGTATGAATTACCATTAATTCAAAATTCAACATTCATAATTTAAAATTAGAAATGGGGGATTAGCTCAGCTGGCTAGAGCGCCTGCCTTGCACGCAGGAGGTCATCGGTTCGACTCCGATATTCTCCACGATTTTAGTCATAAAGCCTAAAGTCATAAAGTTCAAAGTGTTTCACTTGACGACTTTCGACTATTGACATTCGACTAAAAAAAGTTCATTGACATATTGAGATAAGAAAATATTAAAAAGTAGAAAGCAGATTTACTATTTAATAGTAAATCGAAACAAAACGGTCGTAATTGATTTTACGATTGGTACAATAAGCAAAATAAGGGCGTATGGGGGATGCCTTGGCTCTCAGAGGCGATGAAAGGCGTGATAAGCTGCGAAAAGTTACGGGGATTGGCACACACGATACGATCCGTAAATACCTGAATGGGGCAACCCACTATGTTGAAGACATAGTACACCGATAGGTGGGCAAACCCGCTGAACTGAAACATCTAAGTAGGCGGAGGAGAAGAAAACAAAAGTGATTCCGTAAGTAGTGGCGAGCGAACGCGGATTAGCCCAAACCAATGTTGTTACGGCAATGTTGGGGTTGTAGGACCACGACATTTCTTGCACAAAGAATTAGAATCTACTGGAAAGTAGAGCCAAAGAGAGTGATAGCCTCGTATAAGTAATAAGTGTAAAGGATAGTGGTATCCTGAGTAGGGCGGGGCACGTGAAACCCTGTCTGAATTTGGCGGGACCATCCGCTAAGGCTAAATACTCCTGAGAGACCGATAGTGAACCAGTACCGTGAGGGAAAGGTGAAAAGAACCGTGAATAACGGAGTGAAATAGATCCTGAAACCATACGCTTACAAGCGGTCGGAGCCCTTTCGTGGGGTGACGGCGTGCCTTTTGCATAATGAGCCTACGAGTTAACGTTGCTGGCAAGGATAAGTGGTTAAGCCACGGATCCGTAGCGAAAGCGAGTCTGAATAGGGCGC